>CALMBO010000001.1 GCA_937860055.1 uncultured Verrucomicrobiota bacterium
CGGGCCATCCGGCCCGAGGGTGCGGAATGGATTTGTTGTAGGCCCGGTCACCGACCGGGCGGGGAAAGCGAACAGCCGCCGGCCTCAGCGCGGCCGGCTAAACGACAGCCGGAACAGCGCGCCGGGTGAGGGCACCCGGCCTACAACGGGCCATCCGGCCCGAGGGTGCGGAATGGATTTGTTGTAGGCCCGGTCACCGACCGGGCGGGGAAAGCGAACAGCCCCGGCCTCAGCGCGGCCGGCTAAACGACAGCCGGAACAGCGCGCCGGGTGAGCGGACCCGGCCTGCATCATATTTTAGGTTCTGTGCACAGCCTGGATTTCCCGCGTGGTTAAATATTTTTCAATAAAAAACGTTTTACATTTCCGGCGCCGGATTTTTGAGGAAACGGGATGGAGCCGGATCCGGGGTCGGATTTGGAAAAGATTTCGGGTCATGGATGGGGGAAAAAGCGCCGAAAAAGGGGGGGGGTAAAAAATGGCATTATATGTATATAATCTCTTGCACCCTTAATTCCATCGTAATAAGTTATGAGTGTGAAATAGGCAGAAGTGTAGGAAAGAGGAGCATTTTCCAGCTGGGAAAAGGGCAGCGATTTTTGGACTCCGCAGGATCGATCGGAGCGGAGGCCAAGGAGAGAAAAATCCGATGAATACAATTCGAACATGTTCAAGATGGCGGTGGCCGATGGCGTGCCTGTTGGCACTGTGCCTGTTGGTTGCGCATTCGGCGCGGGCGGATTTGGCGCCCCCGCTGTATGTCGGCAACGTGGTGCCGGCCAAGGATGAACTGGGCCGCCCGATGAAGGGATCTCCTCTCCCGGCCAACACGGCGAGCCGTCCCCTGGTGGAAATCCGCACCGCCGCCAACGGGGTGTTCCCTCCGGGTTCGAACGGTGTTGCTCATCCGCTGAACCCCCTGCTGACGGCGCAGAGCGCGGGAGGCATGGGGCTGAACGCGGCGCTGGAGAATTCCGGCCTGTTCTGCATGGTGTTTCCGGACCGTCCGGCGGCGGGGACGAAGGTCTTCGTCCGGACGTACAACGCGCCGACAGCCGAAGAGGCCACGTTCTACGCGGATTCGGCGGTGGTGACCGTGCCGGTAAGCGAAGTGTCGCTGGTGGTGACATTCAAGTCGGCGCAGCCGATCGATTCGGGGGATGATGACGGCGACGGCTTGTCGAATGCGTGGGAAGAGCTGCTGGGGATCGACGACCGGGCCACGCCGGACTACGACGGGGACGGGATGAGCGACCTGAACGAAATGCTGGCGGGGACGGCGCCGGACGATCCGGGCTCGAAGCTCGGGTTCCGGCTGATCCGCCGGGAAGAGGGGGTGGCGCCGGCCATGGCGGGCGAGGAGCCGGTGCGCCCGGTGCGCGTGCGCTGGCAGTCCGTGCCGGGCAAGAGCTACCAGCTCGAGTACGTGCTCCAGCTGGTGCCCGATGCGGCGACCGGCGAGCCCAACCTGTTCATCCCGGTCGACGGCGTCGTGACGGCCGGCGAGGGCGAATTTGAGATCGAAATGATTGTGGATGTGCCCGCAGACGCGCTCACCGGCGCGTTCCGCGTCAAGCTGGTGACGGAGGAATGATGCGATGAGAACTTCCGGAATTTTCACGGGACGCCTGTTGTTCGCGTCCATCGGGCTGGGGCTGGTTTTGTGCGGCGGCGCGCCGCGGGCGGAGGCCGCAACAAAGTATTGGGATGGCGCAGGGACATGGGATTATACAACGGCAAATTGGGGTACCGCGTCGGGAGGACCCTATACGTCGTTATTTGTTGCGAACGACGCGGCTGTTTTCGACGTGGCCGCCAGCACTATAACTGGCGGCACTGTGGCTTTTTCCGCAATTACGGCTAATCAAAATGTTACCTTCACGGCGGGTGGAACCCTTGCCACTGGTGGAACAATGGCGCCCATAACTGTTGCGAGTGGAATGACTCTCAACCTGGCAGGCCAATCCATCTCTACCGCAGTCGGTACGGGGTTGAGCAAGTCGGGTGATGGAACTTTGGCTCTCGCAAATGGAAATGCTTACCCGGGTGGATTCACCTTGAATGCCGGTACCATCACGGTAGGTGGTGTCAATGCCATGGGCGACGGCGGCACCTTAACGATCAACGGCGGCGTGATTCAATCCACGGCGACCCGTCTTTTGGTTGCCAAGTACGACACCGGGATTGTCATCGGCGGCAATTTTGGATTTGCCGGATCCGGGGTGCTGCAGTTCAACAACAATGTTTCGTTGGGCGCCAGTACGCGGGTCATCACCAATACCTGCTCAGCTCCCATTGTCTGGGCGGGCACCATTAGCGGTTCCGCGGGCTCCGGCCTCACCTTCACGGGGAGCGGAGGGACATTCATCCTCACCGGCACCAACACCTTCACGGGCGACCTCACCATCAATGGCGGCAGCGTGAAGCTGGCCACCAACGGTTCGGTCGCTGCCGCGGCCAACATCGTCATCGGCGGGGGCGCCACGTGCGACGTCTCGACATTGACCACGGCCTTGACGATGGCGAGCGGGCAGGGCCTCAGACTTACCGGGGCATCTGGCGCCACTGGAACGGTGCAAACGACAACCAGCAAAGGATTGACCACGGCGTCCGCCACCCCGATCACTTTCACGGCCTATAACGGGAGCAAGCCTCCGCTCTATGTCAACGGCGCCAGCTCGGTGACTTTGGCTGCCGGCAATTGTGTTACGGTGACGGTTTCCAATTCGGGGACTCCGCTGGCCTCGGCGACGAGAACCTACAAGCTGATCGCCATTGGAAATGGCAATACAACCGCAGTGGCGGGCACAGCACCCTCCACGGTGGTGGTCAACGGAGACGGAGCCTCAGGTACGGCCTCGCTTGAAATCTATGGGGGCGAACTTTACCTGAACATTGCGGCCGCTTCGACGCCTTCGATCACCTTGGCGGACAACGGGACGCAGGTGGCGGCGGCGGGGGTGGTGGCGGGGACGACGGCGCACATCCTGCACAAGTTCAGCCTGGCGGTGGCGACGGCGAACGCGACGCTGACGGGGGTGAGCTTCACGTCGGCGGGGACGTACGCGGCGGCGGACATCTCGAACTTCAAGGTGTGGTATTCGACGGACAACTCGCTGAGCACGGGCAGCGACACGCTGCTGGGGACGATCTCCTCCTCCCTCGGAACGGGATCCCATTCGCTGTCGTCGCTGAGCCAGGCGATCAATTCGGGGAGCACGGGGTACATCTTCATTACGACGGACATCGCGGCCTCGCCGACGGCGGGGAACACGATCAACGTGAGCGCGATCACGACCAGCGACGTGACCTTCTCGGCCGGCGACAAGAGCGGTTCGACGACGGCGGGCGGGTCGCAGACGATCCTGGTGGCGGCGTCCATTTCGGCGCAGCCGGCGGCGACGTATTCGGGTTGCGCGGGGTCGGCCGTGAACCTGACGGTGACGGCGGCGGGGACCTCGCCCAGCTACGCGTGGCGGAAGCGCGGCGCGGGGTGGGGCAGTAGCTGGTCCATCACGGCCGGCGGCGGCGGGGTGTTCATCGGCAACAACCAGTCGAGCATCGACACCAGCAGCAAGGCGTGGGGCATGTGGAACAACGGCGGCACCACGACGGAGGCGACCCGCAACTTCACGGCCATGCCCACGGGCCACGTGTTCTACATCGAGATGGACAACGCCAGCGTCGCTTCCGGCGGGTCCGTCGGGTTCAGCCTGCAGAACAGCAGCGGGACCAGCGGGCTGGAGGTCTATTTCCAAGGCGGCGACAGCAACTACACGATCAACCGCAACGGCGGCGAGCAGGATTCGGGGATCGGCTACACCACGGCCGGGCTGCTGATCACCATCACGAACGTGACGACGACGACCTATTCGATGGCAATCACGGTCAAGGGCGGTTCCACCTACAACTTCACGGGCACGTACATGAACAGCGTGTCCTCCATCAGCCGGGTCCGGGTGTTCAACTACAACGCCAACTCCGGGGGTGACTTCTTCGTCAACAACCTGAAGATCGGGCCATTCGTGACGTGTCCGTTGTACGACGACACGGCGGCGGCGTATTCCTCGTGGAGCGGCGACCTGGGCAACGGGCCGCTCTCGAACGGCGGCGACATTTCGGGGGCGACGAGCGCCACGCTGACGATCAGCAACCTGGAGACGGCAGACAACGGGACCTACGACGTGGTGGTCTATAACCCGTTCGGCGGGGCGACGTCTAGCTCGGCCAACGGCGTGCTGACGGTGAACGCCCTGCCGACGATCACACTGGGATCGAACCCGAGCGTGTGCGGAGGCACGACGACGGCGAACCTGACCTATTCCGGCACAACGGGAGATCCGGACAAGTACAGCATCAACTTCGACGCGACGGCGGAAGGCCAGGGCTTTGCGGACGTTTCGCTGGCCACCCTTTCGGGCAGTCCGATCGCGATCACGGTACCGGCAGGCGCGGCGGCGGGGACGTACAACGGGACTCTCACGGTGAAGGACGATGGAACGGGGTGTGAGAGTTCCGGCTATTCGATCTCCGTGACGGTGTCCGCGGCCCCGACGATCACGCTGGGGACGAGCCCGACGGTGTGCGCGGGGACGACGAGCGCGAGCCTGCCGTACAGCGGGACGACCGGAACGCCGACCCAGTACAAGATCGACTACGACGCGACGGCGGAAGCGGCGGGATTCAGCGACGTGGCCTACACGGCCATGCCGGGGTCGAGCCCGGTCACGCTGACGGTGCCGGGCGGCGCCTCGGCGGCGACGTACAACGCGACGATCACGGTGAAGAACGCGACGGGTTGCGAAAGCTCGGCGACGGCGTTCACGGTGACGGTGAGCCCCACCGGCGACATCACGGGGCAGCCGAGCTCGGCCAGCGTCTGCATCGGATCGAGCGCGAACCTGACGGTGACGGCGACGGGCGGCTCCCTGACCTACGCGTGGCGCAAGCGCGGCGCGGGGTGGGGCACCAGCGGTTCGTGGTCCTACACGGCGGGCAACGGCGGAACCTTTGTCGGCAGCAGTTCGGAGATCGATACCAGCAGCAAGGCCTGGGCCATGTGGAACGACGGTGCCACGGCCACGGAGATGAAGCGCGATTTCACCGCGCTGGCGGTCAACGACATCTTCCAGATCGAGATGGACAACGGCAGCATCAACTCGGGCGGCATCGTGGGCTTCAGCCTGCGGAACTCGAGCGACCAGAACATGGTCGAGTTCTACTTCCAGGGCGGCGAATCGAACTACAACATCAACGGCAGCGGCGGCGAGACCGACACGGGGGCGGGATGGACCGACGCCGGCCTGCGGATCACGGTGACCATCACCTCGGCCACGACCTATTCGGTCAGCGTCTACCGCTTTGCGAACACGACGACCTACGGGCCGTTCACGGGCAGCTTCATCAACAGCGGCAGCATCAGCCGGATCCGCCTCTTTGCGCAGGGTTCCGGCGGCGGGGCGAACCAGTTCTTCAACAGTATGAAGGCGGGAGGAACCTCCTCCACCGCAGCCCTCTACGACGACACGGCGGCGGCCTATTCCTCCTGGAGCGGCAACCTCGGGCAGGGCCCGCTGGCCAACGGCGCGACGGGCAACGGCTCGACGAATTCCGGGGTGTCGACGGCTTCGTTCACGATCAGCAATTTCGCGAGCGCCGATGCCGGCGACTACGACGTGGTGGTCTACAACTCCTGCGGCGGCGAAACTTCCACGGCGGCCACGCTGACGGCCAACGCCCTGCCGACGATCACGCTGGGGTCCAACCCGAGCGTGTGCGCGGGGACGACGACGGCAAACCTGACGTATTCGGGAACGACGGGGTTGCCGGACAAGTACAGCATCAACTTCGACGCAACGGCGGAAGGCCAAGGCTTCTCGGATGTTTCGCTGGCCACCCTTTCGGGCAGTCCGATCGCGATCACGGTGCCGGGCGGTGCGGCGGCGGGCACGTACAACGGCGTATTGACGGTGAAGGACGATGGCACGGGCTGCACCAGCGGGAACTACAACATCACGGTGACGGTCACCGCCCTGCCGACGATCACGCTGGGCGCGAGCCCGAGCGTGACCGAGGGGACGACGAGCGCGAACCTGCCCTATACCGGGACCAGCGGCAGCCCGACCCACTACCGGATCGACTACGACGCGACGGCGCAAGGGGAGGGATTCTCCGACGTCTCCTGGACGGCGCTTGGCGCGAGCCCGATCGCGCTGACGGTTCCGGGCGCGGCGGCCCCGGCGGTCTACAACGGCACGATCTACGTGTCGAACTCGACGACGACCTGCGAAAGCTCGGGCAGCGCGTTCACGGTGACGATTTCGGCGTCGTCGGTCGATGTGCCGGCGGCGTTCTCGGTAGCGCCCAGCGCGGGATCCATGGAGCTGACCTTCACGCGCAACGCGGCGAACAACGACGTGATCATCGTCTACGACCTGGACGGCTCCTTCTCGGCCCCGTCAGGCGCGGCGCCGGACGTGGGCGATTCGTTCGCGGGCGGCACCGTCGTCTACAAGGGCGGCACGTCGCCGCAGACCCACGCGAACCTGGCGGGCTGCACGCACTACTACTACAAGATCTGGTCCTATTCCGGCACGACCTACTCCTCGAGCGGGTTGACGGACGACGACACGACGGCCACGCCTTCGGCCCCGACGGGCTTCTCCGTCGTGACGAACACCACCGAGTTCACCGCGAGCTGGACCGCCTCCGCCGGCGCCACGAACTACTACATCGATGTCGCCACCAATTCGGCCTTCCAGATCACGGACAGCGGCTATTCGACGTTGTTCTTCGAAGGTTTCGAGACCGGCGATGCCTCGAATTACACGGCGAATGCGGATTGCTCCCTGTCCACGGCGAATCCCAACACCGGGACCACCGCCCTGAAGATGGGCGGGGCCAAGAACGATGTTCCGGAAGTGACGTTCGACCCCGTATCGATCCCGTCCGGCGCCTCGGCCACGGTGACCGTTTCCTTCGCCGTCACACTGGCGGATGCCGGAGAAGACCTCGGGATCGAATTGCGCACCTGGAACGGATCGGGGGTCGGAGCCACGAATTCCTCGACGCTGTACACCGGAACGGGCGGCACGGCGGGCTATTTCACCAGCAACCTGACGGTTGCAGCGAGCTCCACCCAGGTGGTGGTGCGGGTCTATTCCGCCCTGCTCAGCGCGAACGGCGAGTATTACGAACTCGACGATGTGTACGTCAAGGAAGGGCACACCCCCACGTCGGTTCCCGCCTACATCCCCGGCTATTCGAACCGGCTGGTGGGGGGGACGGCGAGCATGACGGTGACGGGGCTGACGGCGAGTTCGACCTATTATTACCGGGTGCGCGCGGAAGGGGCGGGGGCGAGCTGCATCAGCGGGAACTCGACGACGCAGACGGTGGTCACGGCGGTGGCGGACGTGACGGGGCCGACGATCAGCAACTTCGGGGTGACAAACGCGACGGGGACGACCGTCTATGACAAGGACTGGTCCTCTTTCAATATATATGTGAATCTGGCGGATGCCGGCATTGGCCTCGACTGGGATCCGGCGCCGACCTGGGCGCTGACGAACCCGGCCAATGCGGAAGCCGTTGCGGCCAATGCATTTGTCACCACCGGCCACACGACGGGCGAAGCCAGCACGACGGCCACCGACACGGTTTCCGGCGTAACCTTCGCGGCGGGAACGTGGAAGGTTGGCGTTTGGGCGCAGGACGCGATGGGGAACGCCAGCGGCCAGGCCTTCTCGTTCACGGCGGTGGACGACGACACGAATGCACCATCCCTGGGCGGGGCCAGCAGCGACTACGGGGTCTATTACAACCTGCCGGATGGCGAGTATACGACCGAATATCCCGGCGAGTTCGACATCCGCGACCGGATCATCGATCACTTGGACCTGTTGAGCAACGGGGACACCGGCACGCTCTCGACCTACACGTGGTCGGGCACGGGCGACCCGATGGGGTGTCCGGAGCCGATCCTGAACGCGGTCAGCAACGCGCTGGCGCGCGGCGCCTCCGTCCGCTTCATCGTGGACGACGGCGTGGACCAGTCGCTGGTGTTCGGCGCCAACTCGATCGACAGCCTGGAGGCTCGGCCGGGCAACGCGCTGGTCGTGTCGGCGGACGATGACGCCACGGGCATCATGCACCACAAGTTTGCGATCTTCGACTACGGGCCGGGCGACCGGTGGGTGTTCGTGCCCTCGGCGAACTACACGGAGGCAGCTTGCTCGGACCAGTGGAACATGGGGGTGGACATCCGCAGCGACGATCTCTACGCGGCTTATCTCGCCGAGGCGGTGGAACTGCTGGCCGGTCGCTTCCACGACCATGTCGACAAGTCGCACGCGCATGACAACACCACGTTCTCCCTGCAGGGTTCGTGGAGCACCAACTGGGTGCGCTTCTCGCCGCCGCCGGACGGCACCTATGGCGGCAACAACCCGCTGCGGGACATCACCAATGAAATCGCCCAGGCGGACAGCGAGATCTACTTCGCGCTGAATTCGGTGACGCGCCAGGACGTGGCGGACCGGCTGGTCGCATTGTGCGATGCGAACCCGAGCATCCAGATCCACGGGGCCATCGCGGAGGACGCCTACACCACCACCGACTGGGATCTGATGTATGCGTTCCTGACCAACTCGGCCAACTACAGCGGCACCAACCGGGTGCATTTCCATGCCATCTACGAAGATGCGGCCCGCACCACGCCGGACAGCGGGACGGTCTGGGACCTGATCCATGGCAAGTGGATGGTGATCGATCCGTTCGGCGCCGAGCCGCGGGCGATCCACGGTTCCGCCAACTGGTCGGCCAGCGGGCTTGTTACCACCGACGTCAACGATGAGAGCGTGCTGTTCCTGCGGCACGGGGGCATCGCCTCGCAGATGTTCGAGCAGTGGACCATCATGACGGGGGTGTTCACGGACCGGGTGCAGACCGTGGCCAGCGGCGCGGCGATGACAGTCTATGCGGGCACGGAATCCGCCACGTACCAGAGCGGATCGACCACCAACACCATCTGGACGGTGGACTACAACAACCTGCTGACGAACACGCTTTCGCTGGTCTTCAGCGTGTACGACTATCCGGACGGGATCAACCGGGGGACGGACACGGCGGCCACCAACCTGAACGTGACGGTGGAGAACCTGTGCACGGACAACGTGACGAACTTCGTGCTGTCGCTGAGCAGCGCGATCTGCACCAACAGCTCGGCCACCAGCGTGTGGAAGTTCGTGAACTTCAACGCCGGCATCCTGGACTCCATGGTGGGCACCAACGCGGTCACCCTGAACATTCCGGACGGCGACTGCGACCGGACCGACGACAGCACGTGGCGGAGCAACCAGCAGGTGGGCTACCTGTGCATCCCGACGCCTTCGGGCCCTCCCGATCCGGCGTTCTTCTACGTCTCGGCGACGAACATGACGCAGCTCGACCTGGCGTTCAAGACGAACGCTTCGGGCAACAGCATCGTGATCGTGTACGATTTGGATAATACGTTCACGACGCCGTCGGGCGCGCCGGGGAACGTGGGCGATGCCTTCGCGGGCGGCACCATTGTTTACAAGGGCACGGGAACAAGCACCAGCCACACGGGCCTGACCGCCTGCACTCCTTATTACTACAAGGCCTGGTCCTACACCGCCACGCCGCTGTTCTCCACGGGCCTGACGGCCAGCGCGACGACGCTGGCGCCGGCCGCGCCGGCGACCCTCTGGGCCGACCCGACGAACACCACCAGCTTCACCGCGAACTGGTCCGCCTCCACCGGGGCGACCGGCTACCGCCTCGACGTCAGCACCAACGCCACGTTCGGGACCACCGGCGGCGAGAGCGCGGCGACAAACTGCTACCATGACGGCACCATCGGGAACGGAACCGGCGGAACGTGGGAAGACTCCACGCCGTACCAGGCGTCGGGCTACATGGTCCTGTACACGACGGACGTGATCGTCACGCCCGCGATGGACTTCACCGGCAGCACGTCGGAGACGCTGAACTTCAAGGCGCGCACCTATGGCGGCGCGGTTTCGAACAACAACACCATCACGGTGTCGGTCTCGACCAACAACGGCAGCACATGGACGAGCATCGGGACGCGCACGCCGACCACCACGACCCTGACCTCGATGTCGCCGTTCGACCTGAGCTCCTACAACCACGCGCAGGTGAAGGTGAAATTCGAGGCGCTCCTGGCCACTGCCGGCATTGGCGCCGGCATCGACGACATCCTGATCACCAACCTGACCAGCGGCACGGTTTCCTCCTATGTCCCCGGCTATTCGAACCTGGCGGTGGCGGCGACAAGCCAGTCGGTGACGGGATTGACGAGCGGCGTTACGTACTACTACCGGGTGCGCGCGGAAAGCTCGGGCAGCTGCGTGAGCGGCAATTCGACGACGGCGTCGGTGATCACGGTGGCGGGGACGCCGTACATCGCGCTGGCGGACAACGGGACGCAGGTGGCCGCCGGATCCGTGACGGCCGGTTCCACGGCGAACATCCTGCACCAGTTCCAGTTGACGGTGACCAACGCCGCCACGATATTGACGGGCGTCGGCTTCACCTCGGCCGGGACCTACGCGGCGGCGGACCTCTCGAACTTCAAGGTCTGGTACTCGGCGAACAACACGCTGGAGACCGGGTCCGACACCTTGCTGGGCACGATCTCGAGCAGCCTCGGCGCCGGGGCCCATTCACTGTCTTCGCTGACTCAGGTGATCAGTTCGGACAGCACGGGCTATGTATTCATCACCGCGGACATCGCGGCCGGAGCGACGGCGGGGAACGGAATCAACGTCAGTGCGGTCGCGACGGGCGACCTGACCTTCTCGTCGGGCAACAAGTCGGGATCGACGACGGCCGGCGGAACGCAGACCATTGTCGTGTCGGAGCCGACGACGCACGCCTCGAGCCTGTCGTTCTCGGCGGTGGGGATGACCCAGATGACGATCAGCTGGACGAGCGGCAACGGTTCGAGCCGCATCGTCGTGGTGCACGAGGGCACCGCGACGAGCTGGACGCCGACGGACGGGACGGCGCCTTCGGGCGTGAACACGAACTTCTCGAGCGCGACGGATCAGGGCAGCGGCAACAAGATCTGCTACGACGGGTCGGGTTCGAGCTTCACGCTGACGGGCCTGAGCGCCGGAACGACCTACTACGTGACGGTGTTTGAATACAACGGCACGGGCACCTACGTGAACTACTACACCGGCGGTACCCCGCTGACCGGCAGCCAGATGACGACCTGCGCGGACGCCCCGGCCAGCGTCTGGGCCAATCCGACCAATTCCACCAGTTTTACGGCGAACTGGTCGGCCTCCACCGGCGCCAGCACCTACCGCCTCGACGTCAGCACGAACAGCGCGTTCGGCACGACGGGCAGCGGCACGATCCTGAACGAAGGATTCGACACGTTGACGGACACCAGCCATCCCTCCGGCTGGACCGGCAGCCGGAGCTCGGATCTCGATTACGCCATCCTGTGCGGCGTGGATTGCCCCTCCTACAAGCTGCAGGCGGTCGACCAGTGGCTGAAGAGCCCTGTCTTTGCCGCGGGGGCGACGAATGTCCAGCTCTATACCGCCGGCAACGGCGGATCGGCCTCCGTCATTTCCGTTTCCGGCCTGGTGAGCGGCGTCTGGACGCGGATGGGCGCCGTGACGAACGCCGCCACGGGGGCGAACTACAACATCCCGCTGAGTTCCAGCCCGACCCAACTCCTGTTCGTCATGGAGGTGAAGGTCGTCAACTCCTCGCTGGACGACATCGTCGTGACGGGCACCCAGACCACGCCGACCTACGTGGCGGGCTACTCGAACCGGCTGGTGTCGTCGGGGACGAGCCTGGACGTGACGGGGCTGGTGAGCGAGGTGACGTACTACTTCCGCGTGCGATCGGAAGGCGGCAGCTGCACGAGCGGGAACTCGCCGACGGGCAGCGTGACGACGATCGCCTGCGTCACGCCGGACGTGCCGACGGGGCTGTATGCCAATCCGACGAACACCTACGACTTCACGGCGAACTGGGCGGCTTCGGCCGGCGCCGCCAGCTACCTCATCGACGTCAGCACGAATTCGGACTTCACGGGCAGCGTGGGCGGCGCCGGGACGAACTGCACGCATCCCGGCACGCTGGGCGGCGGCACGGGCGGGACGTGGACGGAAACAGGGCTGACCGAGTCGAGCGGCTACCTGGTCTTCCTGCAGGCGGACGAACTGATCACGCCGCAGATGGATTTCACGGATTCCACGTCGGAGACCCTGAACTTCAAGGCGCGCACCTACGGCACGGTCAACGCGACCTACAACACCATCACGGTGTCGATCTCGACCAACAACGGCAGCACATGGGACGTGCTGGGCACGCGGGTGCCGGCCAGCAGCACGCTGACGGCGATGACGCCGTTCGACCTGAGCTCGTACAACCACGCCCAGGTGAAGGTGAAGTTCGCGGCGCTGGGCGCCACGACGGCGTCCGGCGCGGGCATCGACGACGTCATCATCACCAACCTCATGGCCGAGAGCCTGGCCTACGTGGCGGGCTACTCGAACCGGACGGTGGGGGCCACGAGCGTGTCGGTGACGGGGCTGCTGGACCAGGTGACGTACTACTACCGGGTGAAGGCGGTGGCGGCGGCCGGCTGCTCCAGCGGATACTCGGTGACGGCTTCGGTGACGACGGTGGTGGGGCCGCCGCCCACGCCGACGGGCCTCGAAGCGTCGGACGGAACGTATGCATCCTACGTGGGCCTGAGCTGGACGGATGCCAGCACCAAGGAAACGGGCTTTGTGATCTGGCGCAACACGGAAAACACCTTCGCCACGTCGGAGGCCATCTACACCAACGCGGCGAACGCGGCGAGCTACAACGACACGTCGGCGGCGTTCGGCACCACCTACTACTACTGGATCACGGCGACGAACGCGATTGGTTCGAGTTCGGAAAGCCTGTCCGACTCCGGCTACCGCGGCCTGGCGGCGGTGACGGTGGCGGCCTCCGACGGCACGTACGGGGACAAGGTGGTGCTGACCTGGGATGACGTGGCCTACGAGACGGGCTACGGCATCTGGCGGAACACGGTGGAAGACACCAACACCATGACCTTCCTGGCCAGCGCGGCGGCGGATGCCACCAGCTACGACGACACGACGGCGGAGCCCCTCACGAACTACTACTACTGGGTGCGGGCGACGAACAGCTCCGCCGGAATCCAAGGCTACCTGGATCCCAACGGCGAACCCGGCTACCGCGGCCTGGCGGCGCCGACGGTGACCGCCTCCGACAGCACGGACACGGGCAAGATCGTGGTGCAATGGAACGACATCGGCGGCGAGACGGCCTACGGCATCTGGCGCAGCGAGACGGACGACACGAACACCGCCAGCTTCCTGAGCGCCGCGGCGGCGGATGCGACGAGCTACGACGACGGGGACACGGTTCCGGGCGTCACCTACTACTACTGGGTGGCGGCCACGAACGGCACCCTCCTCGTCGCCGGTTCCTGGAGCACTTCGGACGCCGGCATGCGGCGCCTGGTGGTCGATCCGACGGCCACGCTGACGGAGGACGGCCGGGAAATGGTGCGGGCGGCGGTTACCGCGAACGCCAGCAACCACAACATCATGGTGCTGTGGACGAATGTGATCATCAGCGCCGATCCGGTGATGAACTCGACCTACAATGAGGGCGATTCCGTCGGCAACGCGCGGGTCATCTACAAGGGCGCGGCGACGAACTTCCGCGAGCATGTGGTATTGCCGGCCTCGACGAACCGCTACAAGATCTTCAGCGTGGACACGGTCGGGACGAACATCTACTACTCGGCGGGCATGGATCCGACGGGCTCGCCGCTGGCCACCCGCCTCTACCAGGCCGGGGTGGCGGTCGAAACCTTCTCCTACACGAACGTGGCGCTGAACACGGCGGGCTTCGCCCTCAAGAGCGGCGGCGCCGCCTGGGCCTCGACCTCGTCGTGGGTGCACTCCACCAACAGCACGTCGTGGCTGGTGATCACCAACGACACGGCGGACGGGCGGCCGATGTTCTTCACGGCGGCGTCCAACATGCCGGACCTGACCGGCAACCGGATCTTCCTGGATGCGATGGGGTCGACGCGCTACGGCGACGCCACGCGCAGCATCAACACGACCAACAGCGGCGCGATCTACGTGTGCGCCCTCGCGGCGTACCGCTACAACGGCACGGACAAGTGGCTGACCCTCGCGATGATGAACGGCGCCACCGAGGAGTTCGAAGTCGGCAAGGTCTGGGGCGCGGACAAGACGTTCAGCATCCGCCGCAGCGGCGGCAACGCCACGAGCAGCGCCACGATGGAGCCGTACAACGACAGCACGAACAACTGGTACTGGATCGTGCTGAAGTACGACTTCGCCACCGGCGGCGGCACGGCCTATGCCAAGTGCTTCACCCGCGGCCAGGGCATCCCGACCACCGAGCCTTCGACGTGGGACGCGACGTGGGGGAGCATGGGCGTTGCGCAGTTCACGGCCATCCGCCTCAAGGCGGGCAATGATTCGAACTGGCTGGGCGGCGGCCTCCTCGACGAGGTGCGAGTGTCCAGCGTGTGGCCCGGCATGATCGGCGAGCCGGACCTGGTGATCACGCCCGCCTCCATGAACTACGGGAACGTGGAGACGGACCGCACGGAAGTGGCGACCTTCTGGGTGCAGAACACCGGCGGCGACAACGTGCCGCTGGTCGTCAGTTCGATCACGCTGGGCGGGACGAACCCGACCAACTTCTCGCTTTCGACGAACGGATTGGGCACGATCGAGTACGGCCAGAGCAATTCGTTCACCGTGACCTTCCTGCCGAACGCGATCGCCTCGTTCAGCGCGACGCTCTACCTGACCAACAACTCCGGAGTCAATCCCACGACCGTGGCGCTGAGCGGCGCCGGCATCGCCAGTTCCGCGACGAATCCGCCGGTGGTGGATGACTACGTGGTGGGCGTGACCAACCAGGTGACGGACGCCATGGTGACCTCCGGCGTGTTCTCGGTGGTGGTGGAGGCCTACCATTCCCGCGGCCTCTCCAACAACGCCACCTACGACCTGCTCAACGCCAGCTCGACCGTGATCCTGACGAACCAGTCCTTCGAGTCGTTCACGAGCGTCAACGGGCGGGACTACGTCCTCTCCAACGCCACCCACGCCGGCTACTGGCCCGGCACGCCCGCGGACAACTATTCGGTGCGGGTGTACCTGGCTTCCTCCAATGGCGTAACCTCGACCAACACGACGCACGGCAGCGGCGAAGCGGCCGTGGCGCCCGACCTGTTCATCTCCGAGTACATCGAGGGCGGCGGCAACAACAAGGCCATCGAAATCTTCAACGGCACGGGCGCCTCCGTGGACCTCGGCGCGGGCAACTATGCCCTGCGGATCTATGCCAACGGGTCGGTGACCCCGTCCACGACGATCTACCTGACCGGCACGGTCGCCAACGCCGAGGTGTTCGTTGTCGCGAACTCAGGTTCTGTCACGGGAATCCTGGGGGTGGCGGACATGGTTTCCGGCAGCCTGACGCACAACGGCGACGACGCGGTGTCGCTGGCCAAGAACTCCGTGAACCTCGACGTGGTGGGCACCATCGGCGACCCCGCCGCCTTCGGCGCGAATGTCACGCTGGTCCGCACCAACACGGTCAGCGAAGGCACGACCACCTACGAGACCTGGCAGTGGACCTCCTACGCCTCTGACACGGTCGATTATCTCGGCTCGCATACGATGTCGGCCGTCGCCGGCCAGACGATGATCTTCCAGGTGGTGGACGACGACACGAACGCGCCGGCCATCGCGAACCCGTTCCTGAACGGCACGACCACGCCGTCCGGTTCGGCGAGCGGGCCGAGCATCAGCATCGACGACATCGCCGGCGCCAATTGCTCCCTGTCCTGGGACATCCAGGACACGGCCAGCGGCATCTACGCGGCGAGCAACGCCTATTCGCTGGTCCGCAGCAACGTGGTGGTGGCGACGGCGACGGCCACGGCCAGCACGAACGGCGGCGGCAAGGCGGCCGCGGTGTCGGTCTCCACGTCGATCGCCAAGACCAACCTGACCTGGGGCGAATACACGCTGAGCCTGCTTGGCCATGACTACGACGTGGAGTGGGACGGGGATCCGGCCCGCGCCTCGAACGCCTACTACTTCGTCATCGCCGCGCCGAACATCGTTGTGGCGCCGATTTCCCTGGACTTCGGGTCGGTGACCCGGAACGAGTCGTCGAACCTGACCGTGACGGTGCAGAACACCGGCAACGCCGCCCTGTCGATCAGCTCGATCGGCTTCTCGGGAACGGGGAGCGGCTACTTCACGGTCCTGCCGTCGTCGGGATCGGTGCCGGCCGGCGGAGCGACCAACCTGACGGTGATCTTCGCGCCGACGGCGGGCGGCGCCGCCAGCGTGACCATGACGATCAACAACAACACGCCGAACAACCCGGCGCCCACCGTCTCCATCGTGGGGGATTGCAACGATCCGGCCACGGAAAATCCGCGGTTCTACGACTTCACCGCGATCGATTCGCAGGCGGTCACCAACGAGGTGACGGACCAGTCGGTGGCCACCGGCGGCGTGACGGTCAACTTCACGCTCTGGCACGTCGAAGGCATGAAGGCGGCGGGCGCGAGCTACGACCTGATCGCCCCGGACGGGACGGTGGTGTGGACCAACGGCACCTTCGATTCGATGACGGCGACGAACATCGGCGCCAAGACCTGCTACCTCTATACGGACGTGGTGCCGGGCTTCCTGCCGGCCAACCTGGGCGTGTACACGGGCCGGGTGACGGCCGCCAGCTCGAACGACTACAGCCTGACGGACGAGACCACGGTGACGCCCTTCACTTCCGGCCAGGCCGTGGACACGGTCCTGGACGGTTTCAGCCAGGCCTACGAGGCGGATGACATCACCGATTGGATGGAGGTTTACAGCGGCCCGCTGGCCGGCAACATCCAGGTGACGAACAACTACCTGCAGTTCTACGGCGCCGGCGGCCTGCAGGACGTGGCGGGGCGCCTGTCGGTCGTGCAGGACCTGAGCGCCTCCGGCCGCTACAACACGGTGCTGACGAACAATTCGGACACCCTGCGTTGGGGCTTCAACTTCGTTTCGGGCCAGAACGACTGCAAAGGCTTCCTTTTGGGCCAGTACGGCGCGGCGTTCGTGCTGGGCTGCGACTCGACCAACTGGATCAACGGCACGGGCAACGGCTACGCGGTGCGCATTTCCAGCAACGAGATCGCCCTCGTGCACTTCAATAGCGGCCTGAACGGCAACGGCGATTTCACCACCATTGGGACGGCGAAGACCATCGAGGAGACCAACGCGGTCGCGGTGAAGGTGGAACTGGAGCCCTCGACCGGCGTCTGGTCGCTCTACGTGAAGGAATGGGGCGGGACGAGCCCCGATCTGTTCTCCTCGCCGGTCATGGACGACATGACGCTGATCACCACGGCGGCGGACACCACCTACCTCGGGACGAACGACCTGATGTACGTGGGCTGCCAGTGGAACCACGGCACGGCGCTCCCGGGCACCGGTTACCGGGGAGTGTTCGACGACGTTTATGTGCCTTACCTCCAGCCGGTCACCATCCAGGCGAACTTCACGGTGGTGGACGAAGACGAGGACGGGCCGGTCCACAGCAGCTTCAGCATCAACGACAAGACCTTCGAGACCAATACCCTCCAGACGGCGGGCGGACTGGCGGTGACCGGCCTGGTGAGCGACATCAACGGCGTGTACGGCGGGACGAGCAACGTCTGGACGCTCTTCAGCAACGGCACCGAGATCGCCACGGGTTCGATGGTGATGAATCCGTCCGCGAACGGCTCCGGCACAACGAATTCGCCGGCGGCGCTGACGAACTGGATCGCCTTCAGCCTCCTGAACGCGCCGAGCTTCACCGGCTTCGTGTTCCAGGTGGTGAGCACGGACTACGACACGGACCGTCCGGGCGACTCCGCCAGCACGACCAACCAGTATCAATTCTACGTCATCGCGGTGGCCCCGCCGTGCCCGACGAGCGTGACGGCGACGCCGGACGGCATGGAAATGGTGGAGATGGGGTGGAACAAGAACGGCGCGTCCGACGTGATCGTGCTGTGGAACACCAATCCCATCACCGCGGGTTCGCTCTCCCCCGCGATCAACTACACGGCGAACATGACGACGCCGGACGGATCGCTGGTGGCCTATCGCGGCACCAACGCGAGCGGGGCGGACCTGGTGGTGCCGGAGGGCGCGGCGAGCTACTTCCGCGTGTTTGGCGCGGCCGGCAGCTCCTATTCGGCCACCTATGCCGAGCCCACGAACAACCCGGCCACGACCTTCGAGTACGAAGAAGGCGAAGTCGTGGACCAGTTCGCCTATACCAACAGCCTGTACTATGCCACCGCGACCAACTTCGTCTATGTGGGCGGCCAGGCCGCGACAGGCCAGGGGTGGGACGGCCCGTGGGCCGGCGACACGAACAAGTACTTCCTCGAGGACGACAGCCTGGCCGGCGGGGTGTCGGGCTACCCCGAGCCCTATGCCAACAAGCTGAAGTGGATCGACACCAGCACCGAATCCGCGGATTCGGCCACGGTCACCCGCAAGCTGGCGACCCCCCGCAACGCCACGGTGTTCATCGCGTTCATCATGAACTACCAGTACGACGGAACGGAGAAGTGGATGGGTCTCTCGCTGATGAGCGGGGACAACGCCGACACCGAGGAGATCTTCTTCGGCAAGCTGTATGGTTATGACAAGACCGCGGGCATCAACGACGAGGCGATGACCACGGCCACGGCGTCGAGCTTCAGCATGGAACCGGGCCACGGAAACGACTACATCATCGTTGGCGAACTGGATCCGTCCGCCAAGACGGTGAAGATGTATGCGTACTACACGAACTCCGTCATTCCGCAGGTGTATGCGAACGCGACGCCGATCGCGACCTACAGCAACGCCAGCACGGCCTTCAACCCGATCACGGGCATCCGGCTGTCGGCGGGCAGCAGCGCCACCAGCGGGAAGGAGCTGGGCCACCTGGTCTTCGACGAAGTGCGCGTGGGCGGGACGTGGGACGAAGTGCTGAACTTCAACTTCCCGGACGCGACCTACTACACCGCCGGGACGGTCATCAACGGCACGAACTACGTCACCGACGGCGAGCTGTCCGAGACGGGCAAGGGCTACGAGGTAAGCTTCGAAACCTACCACCGTTCCGGCGTGACCAACGCGACGTTCCAGATCGTGACCAACCTCGACAATCTCACCGGCCTGTATCCGACGAATGTCATCCTGAGCCTCGATCCGACCGATGCGGATCCGCTCGACCGGTACCGCACCTTCACGAACATGGTGACCAACCGGCTCGATCCATACGACGTCGTGCTGGGGGTCTACACCTCGCGCGTGTGGATGGAATCCACCAGCGGCAAGGAGACCAACACCCTGTTCCTGGAGGGCATGGCCGGCGCCAGCGACCTGTTCTTCGGCGAGTTCGGCGAAGGCCAGTGGTACAACAAGTACGTGGAAATCTACAATGGCTCCGGCTCGGCCCGCGACCTGAGCCAATACTGGATCGCCAGCCAGACGACGCCTGCCAACAAATGGGTCACTTGGCAGTATTGGTGCCGCCTCGCGCCCACGGCCACGTGGCTGGAACATGGCCAGACGATGGTCATCCTCAACGGCGAAACGGCGAACTATCCCGGAGGCCTGCCTTCCACGAACCTGGCGGCCATGACCAATGCGCTGATTGCGGCCGGCCGGCCGTACCTCATCACGACCAACAACATCCTGTCCATCAGCGGTGACGACCCGGTGGGCCTGTTCGCGTACGGGGAGAAGACCAACTGGATCGACACGTGCGGCATAGCCCCCGATGGAGGTACGGGCGAACGCTACATCATGAGCCGCCTGGAGGATGCGGAAGTGCCGCGGTCCTATCCATTGCAGGTGGATACCAACCAGTGGGACTACCGCGATTGGGAAAAGACCACTTCCGACGGAGCGGCCTTCACGAACTTCATTGCCACGGCCGGCGCCTACGACCGGCTGGTGGGCATGGGCGGCTACATCACCTTCACGGTGATCGACGACGACGAGGCGATGCCGCGGGTCTCGCTGGCGGAGCTGCGGCCGACAAACGGCGTGCTTGCGCGGTGGCTGTTCACCAGCACCGCGTCCACCGCGCCCACCCTGGTGGATGCCGCGAACGCCGAAGTTGGCACGCTCGGGATCGAAATGACGAACGGTTCGTTCGGAACCCCGACCTTCGTGACCGGCCCCACGGGCGGGACCTATGCGGCGTCGGCGAGCGGTTGGGCTGCCGACGACCAGTTCTTCGCCGTGGATGTGGAGCCCGTCTATGTCCTGTCCCTGACCGGAATCGCCTTCCAGGCCATGGTGAGCGATGCCAGCGGGCCGACTGCGGTCCGCTTCCAGCAGTACTCGAGCAATGGCACCCTGATGGCGGAAACCGGCGACATCTCCCTGGGGGCGGCGGGTTCGTGGTCCTCGGCCAGTTCGAGCCTCTCCGGCTTCGACATGGAGTCGAACGCGGTGTACCAGCTCCGCCTGCGCGCCTACGGGGCCGCTTCGAATTCGGCGACCCTGGCCATCCACAACCTCACCTTGTATTACCAGTCGACCGACACCAACAGCGTGACGATGGTTACGGACGCGGAATTCGCGAGCGGATCCTACCAGGTGACCGGCAACGCATGGGATGAAGGCAGCGGCCTCACCACCACCAACGCGGCCGACACCACCAAGTGGCCGGTGATCTCCCTTTATGCGCCCAATGGTTCGGTGGCCGTGTCGAACGCGGCCCTGGGCATGGCGGCCGGCACCAACGGCGGCGCGCGGACGGAAGGATCCGGCGCCTTCAGCAACAGCCTGCCGAGGCCCAACTATGCAAACCTGATGATGGGCGCCTACACGGGGCTGGCGACGCTGTGGGATTACGACACCGACCGGACGAACGACCAGACGGCGCTCAATGCCAACCTGGCGATGTACGTGGTGGACAACGACATCCAGCCTCCGAGCGCCGTGGGCACCATCCGCGTGAACGGCATCGCGGCCACGACCAATACGCCGGACCGGTACAACGTGTCGTGGGGCAACACGCCGGAATTCCTGGTCACCTTCGATACGGTGGCGGCGGATGTGGATCCGGGCGCCAGCTATCCGGACAAGCAGCGCGTGGTTTCCGGCATCGGCGAATACCGCGTGGCGGCGACGAACGTTTCCGCGATGACGGCGAGCAACCGGGCCGCCTATGGAACGCCGTACCCCGTGGCGACCACGAACGGCGCCTTGGCGAACTACGGGTTTGAAATGTGGCAGGTTGGCTGGACCTATGACGCCAACTGCACGTTCCATTATGCGGGATTGTCAGGCGATACGAACGCGGCCTACGAGGGCACCAACTGCCTCAAGCAAAGCAACGGCGGCGTGGCCTACCAGACCATCGAGTTCCGCAACCTGGCCGCAACTGCACCGCTGGTGGGGGTGTCGGGCCGCTACATGAGCACCCTCGGCGCCACCTTCCTGGTGGAGGCCTTCTCCACCAACGACCTGGTCAATCCGGTGGCCACCAACTCCCAGGCCCTGGCTTCGGCGGCTTCCTGGACCTCCTTCAGCTTCGCTCCGGTTGCCGTGGGCAATGGAACCGTGGAAGTGCTGAAGATCAGCCTGAAGGACAACGGCGGCAACACGACCTATTGGGACGACCTGCGCCTCTCCGTGGACATCGGCACCAACCTGCCTTCGATGCGGTTCGTGGCGGGCGTGGAGAACCAGGGCCTGCTTCCGCAGTACCTGTTCGCGGTGGATGCCGACAACAACCGCGCCGGCGACAAGCTGGCGGGCACGTCCATGCCGTTCTACATCGCCTACGACATCACGCCGCCGACGGATGTGACCGGACTGGATACCACGACGGAGTCGGTGGACGATCCGACCACGCAGTTCGACCTGCAATGGAGCACGACGGGCGTCGGGCCGGACGACGAAACCCATGTCAACCACCCGACCGGATTGGCGACGGACCGGGATCTGCTCTCGCCGTGGCAGAGCTACAAGATCTACTACGGCACGTTCAATCCGCTGGATGTCCCCGTGGGCGATCCGGGCCCCGGTTTTGCGTCGGCGTACATCTACACGAACTTCATCGAGACGGGCGTCTATACCAACTGGACCTACAAGGCGTCGGATTCGACGATCGCCGATCCCTCGGCGACGGGCACCAACTACCTTGCGCTGACCAATCTGACCCAGCCCAGCATCCGCCTGTACGACCTGGACTTCGACCAGGACTATGCGATCGTGATCGTGGGCGTGGACAAGGCGGGCAACGAAGGTCCGGCAATGCCCTCCAGCTGGGCGACGAACAACACCATCCGGTTCGCGCTGATCCGCGGCAAGATGTTGCCGAAGGACACGGCGGCGGCGGCGTTCCCGTCGGCCACATTGGCGAACACGAACGTGGACACGGCGGCGGCAATGTACTGGATCGCGGCCGGCCAGACGAACAGCCAAGGCGGATATGATACGGTGACCAAGGACTACGACCTGATCTTCCACGATGCGCCGGGATTCAGCGAGAGCACCAACAACATCTGGAACCTGATCGGCACGGTCCGGACCAACTGGTTCGTGGACGATGGCGGACAGTTCCGGGGACGCGGGATGCTCCGCTTCTACCGCGCGTCGTACAAGGACCGCTGGAAGACGACCAACGAGCTGGGCGTGGCGCAGCGGCCGCTGGCGAGCGAAGAAGTGTACGCCCTGCACAACGTGGTGCTGTCGGGCGGGCAGAACTTCATCGCGCTGCATGGCAGGCCCTTCACGAACACCTTCTTCGGCGTGTTCGGCGGGCTGGAGAACTTCCCCGGCGGCTCGAGCGCCTTGCCGGCCTCCGGCGCGACGCTGGTGGAATTCTACGCCGCGGGGACGAACGCGCCGACGGTGGAGCAATATTACCTGAACCTCAGCGGCCAGTGGGTCCAGGTCGGCGGCGGAGATGTGACCACGAACCTGATGGGTTCGAACTTCTTCAACCGCGGCTTCTCGATCAACCTGCCGAAGCCCTTGCCGACGAACTACGCGACCACGGTGGCCTACGATTATTCGCAGCTGGACACGAACGGTTCGCCGGTCCAGGTGCCCGCCATGATCTGGTCGCCCATCGCGCAGGTGCCGACGAATGCCTTCAGCCAGACGATCTATACCGGCAACCGGAGCGGCCGCGTCTCGACGCTGGTGTACAACGTGGCGGCGCTGCGGCTGCCGATCGCCGCCCATCCCAGCCAGATGAAGCTGCTCGAGTGCGGGTTCGTCAACGGCGCCCGGGGAGCCAGCGACGAAATCTACACCATGAACACCGCGACCAAGAGCGTGCTGAGCGGCAGCACCATCTACTGCGACATCAGCGGGGTGTGGCGGTTCGTCACGACCGATGCCCTGGTGCCGGCGGGCTACTTCAAGCCCAACGACGTGATCGTGATCGTATCGCGCAACTCGGTTGCGGGCGGCAGCTGGACCTGGACCTACCATCCCGGCCAGTTCTACGCCCTGCCGACCCGGTGGATGGGCTTCTAGCCCGGTTTGCGTTTCATTCGCGGGGCTTCCGGCGCGCAAGCGCCGGAAGCCCTTTTCCTTGGTCCGAGAGAGGGGATGGAGGGGGGCGTCAGCGGCAAATCCACTTGGGATCGAGAGTGGCCGCGAACGAAGAGGAAACAATGGCCTCGACGAGCAGGTGCTTTCCGCTGACCTTCTGTTCGAGGACCTTGCCGTTGGCATGGAGGGCGGCGAGCCAGCGGCCTTCCGAGGCGGGAATCTTCAGCCGCAGATGGGCGACGCGGTCGCGCAGCAGGTCGGCAATGGCCTGGCAGAGGGTCTGGGTGCCCTCGCCGGTGGCGGCGGAAATGGCCACGGAATGGCGGAACCGGTCGGCGAGGCGGATGGATTGGTTGCGGCCCCGCTCGAGATCGGTCTTGTTGAAGACGGCCAGGACAGGCTTGCCCTGTGCTCCCAGCTCCCGCAGGACGGCCTCGACGGCGGCGATCTGTTCATCCACGCGGGGCTGGGAGGCGTCGATGACGTGGAGGAGCAGGTCGGCTTCGTTCACCTCCTCCAGCGTGGCCTTGAATGCTTCCACGAGATGGTGGGGAAGCTTGCGGATGAAACCAACGGTATCGGTCAGCAGACAGAGCTGGTGGTTGGGAAGCTGGAGCTGGCGGGTGGTGGGGTCGAGGGTGGCGAACAGCTGATCGTCGGCCAGCACGCCGGCATTGGTCAGGCGGTTCAGGAGGGTGGATTTGCCGGCGTTGGTATAGCCGACGAGGGTGAGCAGGGCCCAGCCGTGGCGGCGGCGTCCGCGCCGCAATTCGGCGCGGCGCTGGCGGACGATCTGCAGCTGGCTGCGGATGCGGCCGACGCGTTGTTCGATGCGGCGGCGGTCCAGTTCCAGCTGCTTTTCGCCAGGCCCTTTGAGGCCGATGCCGCCTTTTTGCCGCTCCAAATGGGTCCAAAGGCCGCGCAGGCGGGGAATCAGATATTGGAGCTGGGCCAACTCGATCTGGAGGCTGCCTTCCAGCGTGAGGGCCCGCTGGGCGAAGATGTCGAGGATGAGCTGGGTGCGGTCCACGACGCGCACACCGAGGATCTCTTCTAGGGCGCGGCCCTGGGCCGGAGACAGGTCATCGTCGAAGATGACGAGGCTGGCGCCGGAAGTTTTGACGTTTTCGGCGATCTGGAGGGCTTTGCCATGGCCAATATAGGTGGAAGGTTGAATGGCGCGCAGGCGGCAAAGGGTTTCTCCGAGGACTTCGGCGCGGGCCGTATCGGCCAATGCTTTCAGTTCGCGAAGGGAATCCTCGACCTCGGCGCGGGGCTGGTCGCCGAGGGTCGTGGCGACGAGCCAAGCTTTTTCAGGAGTATCGGATTGGGTCGGATGCATCGGGCTTATATGGGTGTCTGAGGCCTTACTTCTCTCCGCCGGAAGGAATTGCAGTTGATGGCCGGATCTGTTCCGAAAGCCAGTTCATATCCCAGTCGGAGAAATACCAGCGTTCGCGAAGAGGGGTTTGCCATGGAGGGGGATTGGAGGCGCAGAGGAGACCAAGATAATGGCCGAATTCAGTGGATCCTAGGCGCTGATGAATGGCCCGGACCAGTGCTTCGGCTTGCCAGTAGAAGGCGGCGGAACGTGCCGCGGATTTCGGATACGCTTGCAAGGAGGCCAGTTCGTCGAGGTCGAACAGATTCTTTTCGAGCTTGGATGGCGGAGGGCGTTCCAGCGACTGCTTATGGATCCGGGCAGTGGTATCGGCCGTCTCCGCTCCGACGAAGCTGGCCAGCCCTTCATCCAACCACAGGGGGGGGCGAGCGGGATGCTTCTTGTAGACCAGCCAATGGGAAAGCTCATGGGCAATCCGGAAGGCAAGCTTCAGCGGGTCATCTCCGACATGGAGCAGGATTTCATCGTTTTTCTGGATGGCAAAGGCCTCGACGCGAAACAATGCCCGTGCGCGTTTGTAGAAGGGAGGGGGTTTCTGGATCCGAAGGACAAGGCGGGCCGGCCCGGGGGGGGGGCCGACATGCTCCAGCGCGGCATTCATGGCAACGGGCAATGTCGACAGGAGCAGTTCCGGAATGGTCCCCTGCGGAGAGGAGATTTCACAATCGATCTGTCCATCGGCGAAGGAAAGGCGGGTGGAGGCGCCTTGTGCGAACAGGTGAGGGGCGGGCAGGAAAAGCAGAAGAAAAACGATGGCGGCATTCCGGGCGGAACAACTCATGGCCGCACTATACGTGGCGGAAACCGCCGTTTCAACAAAATCGCTATCGACAAGGGTGGCGCCGCTGGGGTAGAACAAAGCCATTCTCGCTGCGGGAGTAATTCAGCGGTAGAATGTCAGCTTCCCAAGCTGAACGTCGCGGGTTCGATCCCCGTCTCCCGCTCCACTTTTTTTTCGGCCCAAATTCGGCGACGGATTTCCACGGTTCGGCGAATTCCACCACGACGCGCGGCACGGCTTTTCCAAGAAACTTCAACGGGCGCACCTCCGCGCGGACAGACGGGGCTTGCGAGGTGGGCGGCGGTTCGGAACGGGCAAGGCCACAGGCGGGCGGCGCGAAACGGGCGGGATTCGATTCGCCGTTGATGGACAGGGGATTGGAGGTACGGCAGGGAACGGCGGCGGCGGTCGGATCGGTCCCGTCGGCGCGTG
The DNA here is from genome assembly GCA_937860055.1 of uncultured Verrucomicrobiota bacterium. Lineage (GTDB taxonomy): Bacteria > Verrucomicrobiota > Kiritimatiellia > CAIQIC01 > Lenti-01 > Lenti-01. The sequence continues at coordinate 26,276 of CALMBO010000001.1, forward strand.
GGGCGAAGCCGCCGCGCCGAGCACTCTCCCGCCCCTCGGGCGGCTCTGCTTCCGAGCCTGACGGACACGCGCG
>CALMBO010000002.1 GCA_937860055.1 uncultured Verrucomicrobiota bacterium
TTGCCGTTTCCCGTTGACCCCGCCCCTGCCCTCGCCGTACTTTTCCTCCCGCACAGCCGGGATGTTTCCCAAATCCGGCGTGTGTAATTGCTGCCAGCTTAAGCATTCATCGCAAGAGACGGAGATTAAAGAAAATGGCTATACCTGATTATCAAACTTGCATGCTCCCTCTCTTGCGCTTCTATGGCGACGCAAAGGAACACACCAACCGCGAAACTATCGATGCACTTGCTACTGTATTTCGGCTTACCGATGAGGAGAAGCGAGCTATGCTGCCAAGTGGCGCCCAGGGACTCTTCGATAATCGCGTAAACTGGGCGCGCACATACATGAAGAAGGCCAGTCTTATTGAGGCAACAAAACGTGGTGTCCACCGCATTACCAAGAGGGGGCTGGATGTCCTCAAGAAAAAGCCTGATCGTCTCAATGCAAGCTATCTGGAGAAATTTCAAGAATTCATTGATTTTCGGTCTCTTCGCCACACCAAAGACGAAGAGGAAACACCAGAGCTCGACCTAAACAACAAAACGCCAGAAGAATCGCTCGAAGGTGCATATCAGAAGTTGCGCATGGATCTTGCCGTCGAGTTGCTACAGCACCTCAAAAAGTGCTCCCCCACATTTTTCGAGCGACTAGTAGTTGAAGTCATCGTTAAAATGGGCTACGGCGGCACCCGCAAGGATGCGGGTAAGGCCATTGGGAAATCAGGAGATGGCGGAATTGATGGCATGATCAAAGAAGACAAGCTTGGCCTCGACGCCATCTATATCCAGGCAAAGCGTTGGGACAATACTGTTGGTCGACCTGAAATTCAAAAATTCGTTGGTGCGCTGACTGGCCAGCGCGCAAAGAAGGGCTTATTTATTACCACCGCGGATTTTTCCGCAGAGGCCAAAGCTTATGCCCTTCAAATCGACACTAAGATCGTGCTGATTGATGGAGAAATGCTTGCGCAGCTCATGATCGACCACAGTGTTGGGGTCTCCACCATCGCAACCTACGAGATCAAGAAAATTGATTCGGACTATTTTTCGGAAGAATGAAAAGATGCCGAATAGTCGCCTGCCAATACCGCTAAGTGGAGCATCCCCAGAAACCTGACATTGAGCTAAGAGAAAATGGCCACAGTTATAGGCGAAAGCGGCGCATGGCGGGAGATCGCAGAAGATCTTCGCCTGCGCGGCATCGAATTGCAGCGCCCCAATGATATAGAGCCTCTTTTGTCCCATCTTCGTGCGACTTATCAGCCTTCGGTTGATCGTATAAAGCGGAAAAGCGCACAAAGAATTTCGGGCGTGGATGGGAGCATTGCCACTCTTCGCGCAGAGAAGGGAATCTGGCGTTCATTTGTAAACTGGTTCCGAATTCAAGACTGTAAAAGGACCATTGCGCGGTTACAGATGGAGGAACGCCGATCCATCGATGTGCTATCAGGAAATATCCAGAGAATAGAGGCCTTGCAGGGATCCGGTGAATTGGCGGGAGCAATAGCCGAACTCGACGTTATAGAACACCTAGCCCATCTGCCTGCTGGCCACACCGTCTTGAACGACGTCAGGCTGATCGCCGATCGACACATTCGCTTTAACGGCATTCCATTGCAAAGCGCACAAATCGACCACATCGTATTGTCTCCCGCAGGAGTTTTTATCATCGAAACAAAGTTCTGGAGTCTGAACTTTGTTGAATCCGGCAGATATCACAACCCTTTTGACCAAATACAACGGTCGGCTTACATGTGTTACGATCAACTTCGGAGGCGATTTGGAAAGATCCGCGTCCGTAGTGTGATTGCCCATGCTGGCCATCTCCCTCCTGCACCAAGCAACTCCCATGTTAAGGTATTGAAAATCACAGAACTCGTCGGCTATCTATCATGGTTCAAGAAACAGGAACTTTCCATCGATCAATTGGTTCAGGTCTGCCATTACCTGGAGGGTTTCGTCCACAAAACCGAAACTCCAACACGGTTGTGGTGGGGGGCGATTCCATTCCGGCAGGCACACAATCCCATTATGCTGACATTGGCCCCACAGGAATCGACCCAACCGATGCTACCCCCGCAGCAGAACGGACTACAGGACGACATCCGGCGCCTTCAAATGAATCATCATTTTGGTGATTCTGGGCGCGATCGGCCTGTTTCTAGCCTTCCGGCAGGGTCTCAAGGATGCGGATCGCATTTATGAGGATGCCGGATTCCCTGAAAGCTCCAGGTTCATCAAGGAATAATGGCCCATGAAACCCAAAGCCGCCCCATGACCCGCCATTGGATTCGCCTGGTCGCCGCCTATCTGCTCATGCCGCTGATCCTGTGGATCTGCGGACGCGACGCCGGCTGGTGGCAGGCCTGGGTCTTTTCGGTGCTGATCTTCGTCGCCGGCATCGGCGGACGCTTCTGGGCCGAACGGCGGCATCCGGGCCTGCTGGCCGAACGCGCGAATTTCGCCAATGCCCCCGGCGTGAAGTCCTGGGACAAAGTGCTCGCTCCGCTGATGGCGCTCGGCATCTCCTTTCCCCTCTTCATCGTGGCGGGCCTTGACCATCGTTTCGGCTGGTCCCCCGCCTTCCCGGCCTGGCTCAACGTCCTGGGCCTCGTCCTGACCGCGCTGGGCTATGCCTTCGCGGTGTGGGCCCTGGTCGAGAACCGCTTCTTTTCCAGCATGGTCCGCATCCAGACGGACCGAGGACACGTGGTGTGCGACACCGGCCCCTACCGCCTCATCCGTCATCCCGGCTACGCAGGCAATCTCCTCGCCCTCCCCGGTATCGTCCTCGCCCTGGGCTCGGCATGGACCCTCGTTCCGGTCGCCGTCGCCCTGATCCTCGTCGTGGTCCGGACCGGACTGGAAGACCGGACCCTGCAGGCGGAACTGCCCGGCTACCGGGATTACGCCCGGCGCACCCGCTACCGCCTCGTCCCGTGGATCTACTGATCATCCCCCGCCGCCGCGTCGAGCCCATTGACATCTCCTCCGCCGCGGGCCTGCCCTTGGTTCCGCAACGCCGGGGAATATTCACTTTTATTGTAACCGCAGGATCCCGATGTAGGCCGGGTGCCCTCACCCGGCGAAATCCCACCCGGTCAGGGGACCGGGCCTGCCACCCGGAATTCAACCGTCAGGATGAACGGCTTCAGAATATCCAAATCCGCTCTAGCCCATCTCTCGGGCCAATGGTAATGATGATCGGTCGGAGGTAACGCCATGGCCAATAGGAAGTCCCAAAAGCCAGCGAAGGTCGTCCCCAAATCCGCCGCCGGACGGGACAAGACAAAGCCCCGCCTCCTGGCAGGCGGCAACCCCCAGATCGCGAAGGCCGATGGCGACGCCCCCGTGCAGGCCTACATCGCGGCCATGCCGGGCTGGAAACGCGGCATCGGGCGCCGCCTCGACGCCCTCATCGTGCGCAACGTCCCCGGCTTGCACAAAGCCATGAGGTGGAACTCGCCCTTCTACGGCGTCGAGGGCCGGGGCTGGTTCCTCGGATTCCATTGCCTCGCGGCGTACGTCAAGGTGGCCTTCTTCCGCGGCGCCTCCCTGCATCCGCTCCCCCCTGGCGAATCCAAGGACAAACACGTGCGCTACCTCGACATTCACGAAGACGATCCGTTCGACGAGGAACTCGTGGCAAGCTGGATCCGGCAGGCGGCCGCCCTGCCCGGATGGGACAAGTCCTGACCGCTGGATCCACCGGCGGAAAGGATGGCGCGTCTTGCCGCGCCGGGAACTCTCAGGCGGGACTCCTTACGCCTTCGGGAACCGGCAGCGCACGCGGACGCCGCCGAGGGGCGCGGCTTCGATGGCCAGTTCGCCGCCGAACACTTCCGCGCGGTGGCGCATGATGCGCAGGCCGCTGCCGCCTTCGCCGTCGGGCTTGGAGGCCGCCTCGATCCCCTTGCCATCGTCCTCGATGGCCAGTTCCCCGCCCCGCTCGTCGTAGTCGAGCGAGATCACGATCCGCGAGCCGCCGCCGTGCTTGGCCGCGTTGTTCACCGCCTCCTGCGCGATCAAATACAGATGCTCCGCCGTGCCCGTATCCTTGGGCCGGCCCTCCCGCTCGGCGTAGAATTCGATGTCTTTCTGGAACAGCGCCGAGGATTCCTCCGCCAGCCGCCGCAGCGCATCGGCCAGCCCGTCCTCGGTCAGCGCCACGGGTGCCAAGCCCCTCGCGATGCGCCGCACCTGGCTCACCGCGTCCTTCAGCGTCGCGGTGATCTGCGCCGCGTCGGCTTCGGCCTCGGCGCCGGCCGCGCCCGTCCGCTGGCGGTACGCGCCGAAGAGATACATGGCCCCCGTCAGCTTCTGCCCCAGCGAGTCATGCAGGTCGCGCCCGATCCGCGCCTTCTCGTGGCCCGAGATCCGCAGCACCTCGTCTTCCAGCTTGCGCCGCTCCTCCATCACCGCTTCCAGCTTGCGGTTCGTTTCGCCCAGCTCCGCCGTCCGCTTCTTCACCAGCGCCTCGATGCGCCGCGAGCGGCCCGCCATCAGCAGCAGCGTGCCCGCCAGCAGGAGCGAAACCGCCGTCCCGGCCATGCCGATGGTCCGGGGCGCGCGGGACCGCGCCGCCGCCCAATAGGACGGATCCGCCTCGGCCACGAACCGCCATTCCTGGTTCGCCAGGCTGAATTCGCGCGCGAAGCGGAACGGGCCGCCGGCGTCCGCCGCGCCGTCCGCCGGCTCCAGCCGGACCACGAGGCCGCGCGCCCCGTCGCCCATCGCCGTCTCCAGCACGCGCTCCGGCTGGAACAGCCCCGCCGCGAAACCGACCAGTTCGAACACGCCATCCACCGGCCCGTACACGATCGGAGCGAACATGTACAGCCCGGCACCCGCCGCCCCCGCCTCCAACCCCACCGGCGCCCCTCCCAGCGCGAACACCCCCACCTTCTCCATCGACGCGATCGCCGCCCGGTCCTCCGCGCGCGCGCCAAAGTCGTATCCCGGCGAAACGCCCAGCCCCCCCGGCGGCGTCTGGTAGGTCAGCACGAAATACTCCGCCTGCTCCGGCATCGCCTCGAACCCGCCCTTGCCGTCGGATCTCACGATGGGATGCCCGGCGCCGCCTTCCTTCTCGTAGGTCGCCCGCATCCCGTGCGGAAGGCGCTGGGCGAATCCGTACGCCCCGAGGATCCGCCGCTGGTAGATCATGCCCTTGCGCACGATCTCGTCGAACGCCGCCGGCGTCACCTGGTCGGAAAGGCTGTGGAGCTGCCGGATGGAATCGAGCACCTCCATGAACAACTGGATCTCCCGCAGCGTTCGCGCGAACAGCTTGTCCGAGGCCTGCTGGAATTCGCGCTCGATCCGCGCGCTCTCCTGCCGCCCCTGCGCCCGCGCCAGCCACGCCGTCGTCCCCACCCCCAGCACCAGCACCAGCACGGCCAACGCCACCTGCCCCCCCGCCGTGCGGATGGCCTTCGCCTTCTCCGGCGCGTTTTTCCCTGCCATGCCGTCTTGCATCGGAACCGGAGCCTACACCCGCGCCACGCCGCCGCGCGACTCGAAAAAGCGCCCCGCGGAACTTTGTTGCCGTTCCGCCGGCCCCGTGCCAAAGTGGCTCGCGGTCAGGCGCATGAAAAACAGTTTCCAGATCCCCCGTTCCGCCGGCTTCACGCTCATCGAGGTGCTGGTCTCGCTCGGCCTCTGCGCCCTGCTGGCCACCGCCGCCGCCTCCGCCGTCGCCTTCGCCTCCCGCACCGAACGCGCCGCCTCGCGCGACAGCGTCGCCTCCCTGCTGATCCAGTCCCTCTACGCCGCCCAGCGCCTCCGCCCCGACGAACTCCCCTTCGCCCCCCCCGGTTTCCGCGTCGACCACGCCACCGAGATCGCCAAGGTCTCCGACGACCTCCTGCAGGAATGGCACCTGCTCGCCGTCGCCGCCGACGGCAACGAAATCCCCCCCTTCACCCTCCGCATCCTGGAGGTCGCGCCATGAGCGAAGCGGCATCCAAAACCCTCGTCATCCTCGCCGCCGCCCTCGGCTGGGATCTCGTCCGAAAGCACAAGCCCGCGACGAAGATTACCTTCCGCCCCGTCGCCCCCGGCCCCCTCTCGCTCACCTGCCCTGCGCAGGCCACGCTGCGCACCGCCCTCCCGCCGTCGCGCCACGGCGTCGTCGCCTCGGGTGGATTCCACCGCGACCTCGCCCGCCCCTTTTTCTGGGAGCAGTCCGCCGCGCTCGTGCAGGGAAGCCGCATCTGGGAGGACGCCCGCGCCGCCGGCCAGACCGTCGGCATGGCCTTCTGGCAGCAAAGCCTCGGCGAACAGCTCGACCTCGTGATCTCCCCCAAGCCCATCCACCGCCACCACGGCGGAATCGTCATGGATTGCTACTCGCGCCCCGAACCCCTCTACGCCGACCTCTGCGACTCCATCGGCCGCCGCTTCGACCTCTACCACTACTGGGGTCCCCTCGCCCGCGCCAAGGTCGGCCGCTGGATCTCCGAGGCCACCCTCCGCCTCCTCGCCCGCCCCGATGCCCCCGACCACCTCTTCGTCTACCTCCCTTCCCTCGACTACGACCTCCAGCGCCACGGCCCCGATTCCCCCCAGGCCGCCGCCGCCCTCGCCGAAACCCTCTCCCAAATCGAACCCCTCGTCGCCGCCTCCGAGGCGCAGGGCCGCGAGTGGCTCCTCGCCGGCGACTACGCCATCGAACCCGTCGTCCCCGGCGACGGCGCTGTCTTCCCCAACCGCCTCCTTCGCGACGCCGGCCTCTTCCACACGCGCGAAACCGCCCGCATGCTCTATCCCGATTTCTTCACGTCGCGCGCCTTCGCCATCGTCGATCACCAGGTCGCCCACGTCCACGTGCCCGATCCGGCCGACCTTCCGCGCGTCCGCGAACGCCTCGCCGCCGAACCCGGCATCGCCGAAATCCTCGACCGCGCCGCCCAGTCCGAGCGCGACCTCTACTGCGCCGAACGCTCCGGCGACCTCCTCCTCGTCGCCGCGCCCGGCCGCTGGTTCGCCTATCCCTGGTGGACCGATCCCCGCCAGGCGCCCGACTACGCGAACCAGATGGACATCCACAACAAGCCCGGTTTCGATCCCTGCGAGCTCTTCTTCGGCTTCCCCCCGCCGCACACCTCGCAAAAGACGGAAAAAATCCGCGGCACCCACGGCCGGTCCGGCGCCGGACACGAAATCGCCGCCGCCGGCCTTTTCCCCGAGGCCAGGACCTTCCTCGACCTCGCCGCCGCCCTCCGGACCCGCTTTTCCCCGGCGCACTAGGGCCGGTGAATCCCGCAAGGCGACCCGGCCAACCGCCGGTTTTCCATGCAATGGAAAAAGTTTCCGCGGTTTTTCCGCAGCAATGGAAAAACTTTGAACGGCAAGGCCCGGCGACGGCGGCCGGCGGCCTTCGTTTCGTAGTGGCCAAGGTCATCCGGTTTTCCTATCTTGGCCTCATCCATGTTGCCCATCCATGCCATCCGCAACGATCTCGCCGCCGCGTTGAAACGCTCGCGCCGGATCATCCTGACCGCGCCCACCGGCTCGGGTAAATCCACGCAGGTGCCGCAGATGCTGCTGGACATGGGCGCGCTGGGCGACGGCAAGGCCGTCATCCTCCAGCCCCGGCGCCTCGCCACGCGCCTGCTGGCCAAGCGCGTCGCCGAGGAGCGCGGCGTGAAGCTCGGCGGCGAAGTCGGCTACCAGATCCGCTTCGAATCCGTCTGCGGCGCCGAAACGCGCATCCATTTCGAGACCGAGGGCATCCTCCTGCGCCAGATGCTTTCGCAGCCCGACCTGCCCGGCGTCTCCGCGATCCTCTTCGATGAATTCCACGAGCGCCACGTCTACGGCGACGTCACCCTCGCCCAGGCCCTGCAGCTCCAGAAAACCTCGCGCCCCGACCTGCTCCTGATCGTGATGTCGGCCACGCTCGACACGCGCCTGCTCCAGCCCTACCTGGAACCGTGCGAACTCGTCCATTCCGAGGGCCGCGCCTTCCCCGTCGGGATCGAGCACATTCCCCGCCCGCTGCATCCCGACCGCGACACGCCGTGGGACGCCGCCGCGGCCGCCTACGAGAGGGCCACGCGCGAGGGCCACAATCCGGCCGACACGCTCATCTTCATGCCCGGCGCCTATGAGATCCAGCGCACCCTCGATGCTCTGCGCCAGACCGATGCCGCCAAGGGCGCCCTCCTCCTCCCCCTCCACGGCGAACTGCCGCCGCAGGACCAGGACGCCGCCGTCGCCCGCTACGACCGCCGGAAGATCGTCGTCGCCACCAACGTCGCCGAAACCTCGCTCACCATCGACGGCATCCGCCTCGTGATCGACGCCGGCCTCGCCCGCGTCGCCCGCTTCGATCCCTGGCGCGGCATCAACACGCTCCTGGTCGAGAACATCTCGCGCGCCTCCGCCGACCAGCGCGCCGGCCGCGCCGGCCGCACCGCCCCCGGCCATGCCATCCGCCTTTGGACGGAAAACGAGCATGCCGGCCGCGCCGGACACGACCTCCCCGAAATCAAGCGCGTCGACCCTTCGGAAATCCTCCTCACGCTCAAGGCCCTCGGCGTGCGCGATGTCGTCGCCTATCCCTGGCTGGAGCCGCCCGAGCCCAAGGCGCTTGAACGCGCGCTGACGCTCCTGCGCGACCTCGGCGCGCTCGACGCCGGCGGCGCGCCCACCCCCCTCGGCCTGCGCATGCTGTCGTTTCCCGTCCACCCGCGCTACGCGCGCATGCTTCTCGCCGCCGGCGAACGCGGCGCCGTGCGCCCCGTCTCGCTCATCGCCGCCATCGCGCAGGGCCGCCCCCTTCTCGTCCGCAATGCCGGCAAACAGGCCGCCGAACAGCGCCGCGACATGCTGGGCGGCGGCGGCTCCGACCTCTTCGTGCTCATGCGCGCATTCAACTACGCGCGCCAGAACCGCTTCGACCTCGACCGCTGCCGCCGCCTCGGCATCCATGCCGCCGCCGCCCGCCAGGTCGGCCCGCTCTGGGACCACTTCCTCCGCATTGCCGGATCGCAGGGCCTCCCCGTCGAATCTTCGCCCCCCGAGGACGAGGAGATCGCCAAATGCGTCCTCGCCGGATTCTCCGACCAGGTCGGCCGCCGCCTCGATCGCGGCACGCTCCGCTGCGACCTCGTCCACAAGCGCCGCGGCGAACTCGCCCGGGAATCCGTCACCGACGAGGCCCCCCTGCTCGTCGCCAACGAGATCCACGAGATCGGCCGCGGCGACGGCGAGGTCAATGTCCTCCTCACCCAGGCCACCGCCATCCGCGAGGAATGGCTGCGCGAACTGTTCCCCAACGATTTCTCGGAACGCGTGGCCGTCGAATGGGATTCCTCCGCCAAGCGCGCCGTCGCCCGCCGCGAGGTCGTCTTCCGCGACCTTGCCCTCGATTCGCGCCCCCTCGACCCGCCGCCGGCCGAGGAGGCCGCGCGCCTGCTGGCCGCCGCCGTCCTCTCCGGCGAATGCGTCCTCAAGGACTGGGACCGCGCCGTGGACCAGTGGATCGCGCGCGTGAACCTGCTGGCCAAGGCCTGTCCCGATTGGGAGCTGCCCGCCTATGACGACGCCGCGCGCGAACTGCTCGTCCAGCAGATCTGCCACGGCGCCGTCTCCTACAAGGACATCAAGGACCGCCCCGTCCTCCACGCCGTCAAATCCCTCCTCTCCCCCGCCCAGCTTGCGCTCGTCGAGAAGCACATGCCCGAACGCATCGTGCTTTCCAACGGGCGCGGCGTGAAGGTCCAGTACGACGGCGCCGCGGAACCCTTCGTTTCCGCCCGCATCCAGGAATTGTTCGGCGTCGAGTCGCTTCCCGCCCTTGCCGCGGGCCGCATCCCCCTCGTCATCCACATCCTCGCCCCCAGCCAGCGCCCCGTCCAGATCACCAAGGACCTCCCCGGCTTCTGGCGCGACCACTATCCGCGCATCAAGCAGGAACTGCGCCGGAAATATCCCAAGCACGAGTGGCGCTAGGGCATTTTGGTTGTAGCCGCAGAATCCCGATGTAGGCCGGGTGCCCCCACCCGGCGAAATCCCGCCCGGTCAGGGGACCGGGCCTACACCCCGAATCTCAACCCTGGCCCTCCGCGAGCTTCTGCAGATAGAGCTCGATGATCGGGTGCGCCTGCGCCCAGCCCAGCTTCATCTTGCCCTGGTCGAGCAGCATCTGCGCGAATTCCTGCATCACCTGCTGGCGCGCCGCCCCCTCCAGCTCCTTCAGGTGCCGGCCCAGCTCGGTCCGCCTCTCATCGAGGTGGCGCTGCCAGATGCGGAGGATCAGGTCCTGCGCCGCCTTCTCCGCCCCCATGTCCTTCTCCGTCCCCAGCACCTTCTGGGGCGCATTGACGATCTGCGCGGCGAGGGCCTTGCACTCCTCGCTTTCCTCGTCGAGCGCGGCCATGAGATCGGACTCCTCCTCGGCCAGCGCATGGATGACGGCGCGGCAGGCGGGATCGGCGATCAGGGGATACGGCAGCCAGCGCCGCACCAGGCCTGCCAGCTCGGGATCGCCGTGCGTGCCCAGCAGCGTGGCCAGCTCCATTTCCTCCACCGGCCGCTTCGACGGCGCGTGGACGGGGGCTGGTTCCGCCGCGCCGGCCGGCGGCGCGGAACGGAATTTCTGGCGGACAGCCGCCTTCAGGTCGCGCCGCAGCGCGTCGTAGCCGATGCCCAGCCCGCCCGCCGCCTCGCGCAGCATCTGCTCGGTCTGCACCGCGCCCTGCGCGTGCGTGGCCAGGTCGACCGCCGCGCGCGTGGCGCGCAGCAGTCCCTCCTGCGAACGCAGGTCTTCCTTTTCCGCCAGGACGCCGAGCAGGAATCCCATCGGCGTCTTCACGCTCTTCAGCACGGCGGCGAAGGCTTCGGGGCCCTTCTTCAGGATGAGCGAATCGGGATCTTCGCCGGCGGGCAGCGCGGCAAGCGAGACGGCCAGGCCTTCCGCCACGAGCAGCTCCGCGCTGCGCAGCGCCGCCTTCTGCCCCGCCGCGTCCGCGTCGAGCACGATGACGACATGGTCCGCATAGCGCTTGAGCAGGCGCGCATGCTCCTCGGTGAAGGCGGTTCCCTGCGAGGCCACCGTGTTCCTGAAACCACCCAGGTGGCACCGGATGCAGTCGATCTGCCCCTCGCACAGGAGCGCCTGCCGCGCATCGAGGACCTCGCGCTTGGCCTTGTCCAGCCCGAACAGGATGCGGCTCTTGCGGAACACCGCCGTCTCCGGCGTGTTGACGTATTTGCCCACCGACTTGTCGTCCGTCTTCAGCACGCGCCCGCTGAAACCCACCGCGCGCCCCAGCTCGTCGCGGATGGTGAACATCACTCGTCCGCGGAAGCGGTCGTAGAGGTTCCCCTTCTCGTTGGTGGAGAGGAGCCCCGCCGCCTCCAGCGCCTTCATCTTGGGCCCGTTGCGCGGCCCGGCCGGATCGGACAGGAATCCCCACCCCTCCGGCGCATAGCCGATGCCCCATTCCTTCCACACCGCCGGCTCCAGCGACCGCTTGGCCAGGTACGCCCGAGCCGCCGCCGCCTCGGGGCTCTCCAGCAGCTCCTTCTGGTAGCGCTTGGAGGCCTCCTCGTTCGCCGCGAAGATCTCGTCCTTCGCCGGACCGCCCGCCGGACCGCCGGTACGGCCTTCGTCGAACTGGAGCGCGATGCCCGCGCGCCCCGCCAGCATCCGCAACGCCGTCGGGAAATCCACGTTCTCGTACATCATCACGAACTTGAACACGTCCCCGCCCGCGCCGCAGCCGAAGCAATGGAACGCCTGCCGCGCCGGATTGACGTGGAACGACGGCGTCTTCTCCTTGTGGAACGGGCACAGCGCCTTGGCCACGTGCCCCGCCCGCTTGACCTGGATGTAGGAACCGATGACGTCCGCGATGTCCAGCGAGTTGCGGATCTGGTCGATCGTTTCCTTGGAGACCATTCCCGCCATCGCCGCCCTACTCCTCCGGAGCGAACATCGGCTCCGCCTGGAGGATGCCTTCGCCCTCTTCGGGCAGCGGCGGCATCACGGCCTGCGGCGCCGCGAGGCCGACGGGGATTTCCGCCTGGATCATCGCGGCCTTCTCCGCCAGCGCGTTGTAGCCCTCCACCAGCACCGGCAGGACGGCGCGCCCCGTCGCCGAATCGATCATCACCGCCCGCTGCAGCCAAGACGACGGCAGGAAGCTCGCCGCCAGCAGCAGGACCAGGAAAATCACGCCCAGCCGGCAGACCCCCGCCAGCAGGCCGCCCATCCGCTCGACCAGCCCCTTGAAGGAAAACGTCATCATCGCCCCGAGCGCGATCCGCAGCAGCCGCATGCCATAGAGCGACAGCAGCGCCAGCGCCACCACCGCCACCAGGCGCGTCATCCCCGGATCCCAGCCCCATTGCCCGCAGATCCAGAGGGAAACCGGCTCGTAGAACAGCCGCGTCACGACCACGGCCACCACCATGCCGATCAACGTGGCCAGCTCGTGCGAAAGCCCGCGCACCAGCCCCATCGCCGCGCCGTAGAGCAGGACGACGGCGAACAGCCCGTCCACCCAGTTGTACATCGTCCAGTCCATGCGCCCTCTCCTTCCCTCCCCGCCTAGCCTTTCGCCCCTTCGGCGGGAGGCTCCGCCTCCAGCTCGCAGCCCAGCATGATCCCTTCGTCGAACAGGAACCGCCCGCTGAAGCGGCGGCCTTGCAGCAGGAGGGGATACCACAGCCGGTCGTCGGCCCACATCTGGCCATAGGGCATCTCGCGCTCGTCCACCCACAGCGGGATCGCCTCGACGGTTTCCGTGGGCACGCCCTCGTAGGACGACGCCGTGAAGACATGGCACCGCAGCGAATAACCGTCGGTGAACTGGAAGGCCAGCACCCCCGCCTCGCGGACGCCGATGGGCGTCACGTGCAATTCCTCCTGCGCCTCCCGGATCGCGCCCTGCTCCGGCGTCTCCCCCGGATCCACCCGGCCGCCCGGCGCGTTGATGAGCCCCGCGCCCATCCCCATCAGCTTGCGGATCAGCAGCACCATGCCGTCCATGCGCACGAACATCAGCGTCGCCGTCTCGCGCGGCGTCCATTCCGACCAGTCGATCTTGGAAAACTTCACAACACTCCTTCGGCAACCATCGCCGGGAAGACTAGCACGGGGAAGGCGGCCGCGGAAAGCAAAACAGCCCCCGGGAAGGCGGCAGGGCGGCGCCTACTGGACCCGCTGGACGAAATCGCCCGTGCGCGTATCCACGCGGACCCGTTCGCCCTGTTCCATGTATTCGGGCACCTGCAGCTCCAGCCCGGTCTCCAGCTTCGCCGTCTTCGTCCGCGCCGTCACGCTCGCCCCGCGCATCGAAGGCGCGCATTCCGCGATCGCCAGATCCACCGAATCGGGCAGCTGGATGCACAGCACCTTGCTCCCCTGCATCAGGGCCTTGATGCCCTCCATGCCGTCGACCAGGTACGGAACCGCGTCCCCGATCTCGTCGGCCATCAGCTCGAACTGGCTGTAGTCCTCCATGTCCATGAACGTGAACCGGTCGCCCTCCCGGAAGCTGAACGCCACCAGCCGCGTGTCGAAATCGGTTTCCTTCACCGGGTCGTCCCCCTTGAAGGTCTGGTCCAGCTTGGCGCGCGTGCGCACGTTGCGGAACCGGATCTTGTAGAGCGTGGCCGCCCCCCGCGCGGAAGGCGACTGCACCCGCAGCTGCTCCACCACATGCGGGTCGCCATGGATCTCTACCACGCTGTTCTTCGTCAAATCGCAAGCCTTGATCATCGGGGTCCTTTCGGAAAAGGGGTGTTTTTTGAAGAAATGCCCTTTTTTATATTCAAAACGGTGTATTTTTATGTCATAAGACCCTCAATTGCAAGTTGGAGCCTCAGCCATGCAGACGCCCGCAGAACGAATTTGGCAGTTTCCAAACCGGATGGAAGCCCTTGCCGCCGTCGCCAAGGAGGTCTTCGACTGGCTGGCGGGCCTTCCCCTCTCCTCCCGCGCCAAGTATTCCGCCGGACTTTCCATCGAGGAAATGTCCACCAACATCATCAAGTACGGCTACGACGACGACCACGAACATTTCATCCGCGTCCTGATCGTCGCGGAACGAGACCACGTCAAGATCGTCTTCGAGGACGACGGCCACCCCTTCGATCCCACCCGCTACCCCTCCCCCGACCTGGAAAGCATCGTCGAAGCCCGCAAAAGCGGCGGACTGGGCATCGAGCTCGTCCGGCGCATCTGCGAAAAAATGGTCTACGAACGCGACGGCCGCCTCAACCGCCTCACCCTCCACATCCGCCGCCTCGAACCCAACGACACCCAGTTCATCTCCCTTTCCTCCCTGTTGTGAAACCGCAAGGAAACACCGCCATGACCATCGCCCGCGCCGCCTGCCTCGCCCTGCCCCTCGCCTTCCTGCTGGCCGGATGCGCCACCCCCGAACAGCGCATCCGCCAGAACCAGGATCTCTTCGATTCCTTCCCCGTCGCGGCCCAGGCCCGCATCCGCGGTGGCCAGATCGACCTGGGCTTCACCCCCGACATGGTCCGGATCGCCCTCGGCGAACCCCAGCGCAAGCTCGTCCGCCGCACCCCCGGCGCCGACACCGACATCTGGCTCTACCTCGACAGCGACCGCCGCTATGAACGCCAGCGCGCCGACATCGACGGGCTGGTGATCTCCGGCCCGGGCGGCGCACGCTCCGCCAGCGGCACCGCATGGGTCAGCGTCCTCCAGGAACGCGAAGCCGTCCGCACCCGCGTGGAATTCCAGGGCGGCACCGTCGCCGCCATCGAAGACATCGCCAGGGAACCGGCCCAGAAGCCGTGAGGACCGGCCTCCGGACTCCGCCATGAAGATCGTTTGCGCCTCCAGCGTCTTGTACGCCCGCGAGGCCTTTTCCGGTCTCGGCGAAGTCCTCCTCCTGCCCGACCGCGACATCCGGCGGGAACATCTCCGCGACGCCGACGCCCTCATCGTCCGCTCCAAGACCTCCGTCGGTCCCGCGCTGCTCGAAGGCACCTCCGTCGGCTTCGTCGCCACCGCCACCGCCGGCGCCGACCATTTCGACATCCCCTGGCTGAACCATGCCGGCATCGCCTGGAGCGCCTCCCCCGGCTGCAACGCCAATTCCGTCGCGGAATACGTCGCCGCCGCCATCGTCCTCCTCGCCCGGAAGCGCGCCGCCCTCCTTCACGGCAGGACCCTCGGCATCGTCGGCACGGGCCAGGTCGGTTCGCGCGTCGCGCAGAAGGCCGCCCTCCTCGGCCTGCGCACCCTTCGCAACGATCCGCCCCTCGCCCTCCGGACCGGATCCCGCGACTTCCTCCCCCTCGAGGCCCTCCTCGCCGACACCGACATCCTCACCCTCCACGTCCCGCTCGAATCCTCCGGCCCCTTCCCCACGCGCCATCTCGCCGACTGCCGCCTCTTCGGCAAGCTCAAGCCCGGCGCCTGGTTCATCAATTCGTCCCGCGGCGAGGTCGCGGATTCCGATTCCCTCCAGTGCGCCCTCGACCACCATCTCCTCTCCGCCTGCGCCCTCGATGTCTGGGAAAGGGAGCCCGAACTTCCCGCCCCCCTCCGGCGCGCCGTGGATTTCCTCACCCCCCACATCGCCGGCTATTCCCTCGAAGGCCTCCTCAACGGCACCCTCCAGTGCCATCGCGAACTGTGCCACTTCCTCGAAATCGAACCCTCCTGGGCACCCGACCCCCGCCAGCTTCCCCCCGCCCCGTTCCTCCAGATCGAAGCCGCCCGCCGCCCCGACGAGGACGTGCTCGCCGACCTCCTGGCCGCCGCCTGCCCCATCCCCGACGACGACCGCGCCTGGCGCGCCGACATGGCCATCGACGACCCCGCCGAGCTCCGCCGCCGCTTCGACCGCTTCCGCAGGAACTACCAGGCCCGCCGCGAATTCTCCGCCATCCGCGTCCACCTCTCCCACGCCTCCCCCTCCCTCCTCGAAACCGTTGCCGCCTTCGGCTTCCAGGTCTGCGCCCACCAGCCATGAGAAACCGGATTCAGGGTTCAGGGTTCAGGGTTCAGGACCCGTCAATCCGCCCGCAGCAGGACGCGAACACGTTGCCCGCTGTCCGCAGGACGTGGATGCAGAGGATTTCTTCCCAAAACCTCCACCCCATCCCCGCCCCATGACCGCCACCCCGCCGCTCATCTTCACACCCGACCGCCCCGCGCCGCGCCTCGACGCCTACCTCGCCGCCGCCCACCCCGCCCTCTCCCGCTCCCGCTGGAAACAACTCATCGAATCCGGCCGCGTCGCCCTCAACGGCGCCCCCGCCCTCAAGCCCAACACCCCCCTCGCCCCCGGCGATTCCCTCGTCTGCACCCTCCCCGACCCCGAACCCGCCGGCCTCGTCCCCGCCGACATCCCTCTCTCCATCCTCTATGAAGACCCCGACCTCATTGTCCTCGACAAGCCCGCCGGCCTCGTCGTCCATCCCGCCCCCGGCCACCCCGGCGACACCCTCGTCAACGCCCTCCTCCACCACTGCACCGATCTCCAGGGCATCGGCGGCGAACTCCGCCCCGGCATCGTCCACCGCCTCGACAAGGATACCTCCGGCGTCCTCGTCGTCGCCAAGAACGAACAGGCCGTCGCGAATCTCGTCGCCCAATTCTCCGCCCACACCGTCGAGAAGGAATACCTCGCCCTCGTCTGGGGCGCCCTCCGGAAACCCTCCGGCGAAATCTCCGGGCCCATCGGCCGCCACCCCGTCCACCGCCAGAAAATGGCCGTCACGGAAAAAGGCCGGCCCGCCCTCACCCGCTACGACACCCTCGCCGCCGGCCCCCTCGCCACTCTCCTCCGCATCCGCATCGAAACCGGCCGCACGCACCAGATCCGCGTGCACATGGCCCACCTCGGCCATCCCGTCGTCGGCGACGCCACCTACGGCCGCGCCCGCCACGGCCTCCCCGAAAACCTGTCCATCCCCCGCCAGATGCTCCACGCCCACGTCCTGCGCATCTCCCATCCCCGCACCGGCCGCCCCCTCGAATTCACCGCCCCCCCGCCCCCCGATTTCCTCGCCGCCCGACACGTCCTCCTGCCGCAAACATGAAATCCATCCGCCCCATCCGTCCGATTGGAAAGTTTTTCCATTGCATGGAAAATCCGCTGAAAGTTTTTCCATTGTGTGGAAAATAAGGTGATTATGCGCCACTGCCCCGTCTGCAACGTTCCGCTCGAGCCGGTGATCTACGAAACCCATCGCCTCTGGCATTGCCCCCAGTGCCGGGGAGACCTCGTCGACCTCTCCCGCTACAAGGCCATCCGGCGCCTCCCCCAAAAATCCCTCGCCGAACTCGAAGCCGAGGCCAGGGAAGGCTTCGCGGGCGACACCGCCGAAAGCCTCCGCTGCCCCCGCTGCCATGCCTCCATGTCCAAACGCCCCCTCTCCGTCCCCGGCTTCTCGCTGAACCTGGATGTCTGCGAAGGGTGCTCCCTCGTCTGGCTCGATGGCGGCGAACTCGCCATGGCCCAGCTCGCCCACCAGGCCACCCCCGGCTTCCGCGACACGCAGGAGATGAAACGCCGCGCCGAAGCCCTCTCCGCCGATCCCGAACGCAAGGCCGCCTTCGACGAAGCCGTCGCCCGGCTGCCCGACGCGCCCAACCCGTTCAAGGAGGCGTTCCGGGAAGCGCTCTGGGACGCCTTGTTCTCCCGCTACCCCTACCGGATCCTCCGATGACCTCCGAAACCCCCTCCCTCATCCGCCTACAGAAATTCCTCGCCGCCGCCGGCATCGGTTCCCGGCGCCGTTGCGAGGAGCTGATCGTCGCCGGCCGCGTCCGCATCGATGGCGCCGTCGTCGCGCAGCTCGGCGCGCGCGTCGATCCGGAAACGCAGCGCGTCGAGCTCGACGGCCGGCCCGTCCGCGCCGAGCCGCACCGCACCTACCTCGCCGACAAGCCCCGCGGCATCCTCTGCACCTCCTCCGACCCCGAGGGCCGCCCCACCATCGTCGAATGGGCCGCCCGGATGGGCGCCGATCCCCGCCTGCGCCTCTACACCATCGGCCGCCTCGACTACGACAGCGAAGGCCTCATCCTCCTCACCAACGACGGCGCCCTCGCCCAGGCCTTCGCCCATCCCCGCCACCACGTCGAAAAGGAATACCGCGCCTGGATCGACCGCCTCGCCACCCGCGAACAGATCGGTGCCATGCTCGACGGCGTCGAGGAAGGCGGCGAAACCCTCCGCGCCCTCGCCATCGTCCCCGAAGCCGCCCGGCCCGGCCGCCCGCCCACCCTCCGCATCGTCCTCGGCGAAGGCCGCAACCGCCACATCCGGCGCATGCTCGAAACCGTCGGCCTGCGCGTGAAGCGCCTCCGCCGCATCCGCATCGGCCCCCTCTCCGAATCCGACCTGCGCGGAAAACCCCTCCGCGAACTCCCCCCCGCCGAACTTTCGCGGCTCTTCCCCGCCTGATTTTTTCGCGCCGGCCATTGCGTGCCGCAGCGCCCCATGCTATCGTCATTCCGTGAACCGCAATCCGACGCCATCCCAGGAAATCCCGGCATGAAGTGGCATTTCCTCGGCGGCGCCGACACCGTGACCGGTTCCAAGCACCTCCTCGAATTCGACGACTCCCGCATCCTCTTCGATTGCGGCATGTTCCAGGGCCGCCGCAAGGAATCCAACGAAATCAACAAGACCCTCGGCTTCGATCCCGCCGCCATCGATGCCATGGTCCTCTCCCACGCGCACATCGATCACTGCGGCAACATCCCCGTCCTCGTCAAGAACGGCTACCACAAATCCATCCACGCCACCTCCGCCACCGCCGACCTCCTCCCCATCATGCTGCGCGATTCGGCCCATATCCAGGAAGCCGACGCCGCCTACCTCAACCAGAAGACCAACCGCCGCGGACAGCCCCCCGTCGTTCCCCTCTACACCCTTGCCGACGCCGAAGCCTCCCTCAAGCTCATCCGCCCCCACGACTACAAGGAACCCCTCCCCCTCCCCGGCGGGGTCGTCGTCACCCACGTCGATGCCGGCCACATCCTCGGCGCCGCGCTCGCCCTCGTCGAAATCCCCTGCAACGGCGGCGACTTCCTCCGCATCGCCCTTGTCTTCGACCTCGGCCGCCGCAACCTCCCCCTCCTCCACGACCCCTTCCAGCTCCAGGACATCGACATCCTCATCGCCGAATCCACCTATGGCGACCGCCTCCACGACAACGCCCTCAACGCCCGCGAGGAGCTCCGCGAAGCCATCATCCGCGCCCTCGGCCGCGGCGGCAAGGTCCTCATCCCCACCTTCGCCCTCGGCCGCGCCCAGGAAATCGTCTACCACCTCGTCCACCTCCGCGACCGCGGCGAAATCCCCTCCGTCCCCGTCTACGTCGACAGCCCCATGGCCCATGCCATCGCCGGCGTCTTCGAGAAGAATGCGGACTATCTCGACGAGGAATCCCACGCCCTCCGCAGCTCCGCCGGCTCCGTCGTCAAGCCCGACTGGCTCACCTTCACCGAATCCGTCGAGGAATCCAAGTCCATCACCTCCTCCAAGACCCCCTCCATCGTCATCGCCGCCTCCGGCATGTGCGAACACGGCCGCATCCTCCACCATCTCAAGCACGGCATCGAGGACGAGAAGAACCTCATCCTCCTCGTCGGCTACCAGGCCATGAACACCCTCGGCCGCCGGATCCAGAACGGCGAAAAAAAGGTCCGCATCTTCGGCGACGAATTCGCCCTGAAGGCCGAGGTCCAGACCCTCCATTCCTTCAGTGCCCACGCCGACCGCCTCGAGCTCTTCCGCTACGTCCGCGACGCCAAGCCGAAAAAAGTCTTCCTCGTCCACGGCGAACAGGACCAGCGCGCCTCCTTCGCCCAGCTCCTCCGCGACCAGCTCCACCTCGATGTCGAACTCCCCGCCAACGGCGACAAGGTCGATCTCTCCGCTTTCCTCCCCCCTCCGCCCGCCCCCTCTCCCTCCCCGCCTTCCTCCCAATCGTAATCGTAATTCTTAATCTTAATCGCAATCGTAATTCTTAATCGTAATCCCAATCCAATCCCCTCATGACCACCGAATCTTCTTCCAGTCCTGCATCCCCCGCCTCCCGCGCCGGGATCGCTGCCATCGTCGGCCGCGCCAACACCGGCAAATCCTCCCTCCTCAACGCCCTCCTCGGCGAAAAGATCTCCGTCGTCTCCCCCGTCGCCCAGACCACCCGCCGCCCCGTCCGCGGCATCCACAACGAGCCCGGCCTCCAGATCGTCTTCCTCGACACCCCCGGCATCCGCCAGGCCACGCACAGCCTCAGCTCCATGCTCAACCGCACCGCCCGCGGCCTCGTCACCGGCTCCGATGTCGTCCTCCTCCTCCTCGACGCCTCCCTCCCTCCGCAGGACGAAGACCGCGGCTGGATGCAGAAGCTCTCCGCCGACGCCTCCCCCGTCTTCGCCATCCTCAACAAGACCGACCTCGGCCTCCGCCGCGCCGCCTACGAAACCGCCTGGGCCGAAGTCCTCGAGAAAAACCTCGCCCGCGATCCCTCCTTCGCTCCGCCCCCCGTCCGCTGGTTCGAGGTCTCCGCCACCACCGGCCAGGGACTCCCCGAACTCCTCGCCGCCATCCGGGAAAAAATGCCCGAATCCCCGCCCCTCTTCCCCGACGACATGCTCACCGACGACCCCGGCCCCTTCTTCATCGCCGACGTCATCCGCGGCCAGATCAACGTCCGCCTCAAGGCCGAACTCCCCCACGCCATCGCCGTCGCCGTCGACCAGATCGAGGAAACCGACGAATCCGCCACCATCCACGCCACCATCTACGTCGAAAAGCCCTCCCAGCGCCCCATCGTCATCGGCAACCACGCCCGCATGATCCGCGATATCCGCCTCGCCGCCCAGAAGGAGCTCGCCGCCATCTACGGCAAACCCCACAAACTCGAGCTCTGGGTCAAGGTCGAACCCAACTGGTCCCGCAACTACTGGATGCTCAAGAAATTCGGCTACGTCGGCACCTGACGCGGGCTCAGGGTTCGGAGTTCAGGGTTCAGGATGGACTGCCGGAGATCCCATGCTTTTCCTGAACCCTGACCCCTGAACCCTTTTCGGTTGCATTCCCGCCCCCTTCGCGGCTAACTCTTTCCCATGACCACCGCCGCTTTCATCCTGCTTGCCCTCGTCATCGGCGCCGCCTTCGGCTACGCCATCGCCGCCTTCCGCGCCGCCGCGCAGATCGAACGCGCCAGGTCCGACGCCATCCGCCTCCAGGCCCAGCTCGAAACCCTCCAATCCGCCCGCGAAGAACTCGCCAACCAGTTCCAGGTCCTCGCCGCGCAAGTCCTCGACGCCCAGTCGCAGAAGTTCTCCTCCCAGCACCGCGAAGCCCTCTCCGCCCTTCTCGCCCCCCTCGGCGAGAAAATCGCCGACTTCAAGCAGAAGGTCGAAGCCGTCCATGCCGAGGACCTCCAGCAGAGCAGCGCCCTCAAGCGCCAGGTCGAGCTCCTCGCCACCCAAAGCCAGGCCGTCGGCCAGAAAGCCGACCAGCTCGCCGAAGCCCTCAAGGGCGACAACAAGGCCGTCGGCAACTGGGGCGAACTCGTCCTCCAGCGCATCCTCGAATCCGCCGGCCTCCAGCAGGGGCGCGATTTCGACCTCCAGGTTTCCGCCGCCTCCGACGAAGGCCGCTTCCAGCCCGACGCCGTCGTCCGCCTCCCCGAAAACCGCTGCGTCATCGTCGACGCCAAGATGTCCCTCAAGGACCACGCCGACTACGCCGCCGCCGCCACCGCCGATGGACGCGCCGCCGCCCTCCGCGGCCTCGTCGCCTCCGTCGAAGGCCACATCAAGCGCCTCTCCGAAAAACGCTACCAGGACCTCCCCGCCTTCAAGGACCGCTCCCCCGATTTCGTCCTCATGTTCATCCCCTCCGAGCCCGCATTCTCCCTCGCCCTCTCCTCCCGGCCCGCCCTCTTCGAAACCGCCGCCCGCGCCAACGTCGTCCTCGCCGGCCCCGGCGGCCTCCTCGCCGCCCTCCGCCTCGTCGCCCTCCTCTGGCGCCAGGAAAACCAGCGCGCCTCCCTCAACGAGGTCTTCGATTCCGTCCGCAAAATCTACGAAAAATACGTCAACTTCGCCGAGGACCTCCAGGAAATCGACGACCACCTCCGCAAGGCCCAGGCCGCCTACCAGGCCGCCGTCAAAAAACTCTCCACCGGCGACGGAAATCTCGTCCGCCAGCTGGAGAAATTCCGGAAAGAGAATATCATCAAGCCCAAGAAGCTTCCGCCTTCCGCTTTCCAGGACGCCGAGGAAAACGCCACATGAACAAAGCCTTCTTCAAATTCTTAATTCTTAATTCTGCATTCTTAATTCTTCTTTCTGCCGCCTGCGGCCGGAAAAAGGAAGCCCCTCCCGTCGAGTCCGGCCCGCCCCCCACCATCTCCAGCCTCACCATGAAGAACCTCGCCTCCGAGTTCCCCGGCGTCATCCGCACCGCCGACGATGCCGGCAAGGTCCAGCTCATCCTCTTCCTGCGCTCCGACGACCCCGCCTGCCGCGGATCCATCGCCGATTGGAACCGGCTCCAGAAGGATTTCGCCGACCGCGGCTTCGCCCTCGTCGGCGCCGTCGTCGATGACCGCCCCGTCGCCAAGGTCGCCGCCGAAGTCGCCGGCCTCGGCGCCTCCTTCCCCATTGGTTTGGCCGACTCCCGCATCGTCGACGTCTTCGGCGGCCCCTCTTCCATCCGCGCCATCCCCACCGCCTTCCTCCTCGGCCGCGACGGCCTCGTCGCCCGCACCTACGCCGGCCACGAACCCTTCCCCGCCCTCCGCGATGACCTCTCCCGCGTCCTCGACGGCCAAACCCTCCCCCCGCGCGATCCCAAGACCGGCAAGATCACGGGAGCCGCCCCATGACCCCCCACAAACGTTTTTCCATGCTGTGGAAAAAGGTGACGGAATTTTTCCACACTGTGGAAAAAAGTTTTCCATGCTGTGGAAAATTCATCCTCTCATTCTTCGTTCTTCATTCTTCATTCCTGGTTTCTTCCGCCTTCGCCTCCCCTTTCACGGCCGCGGCCGCCCGTGATTCCTTCGAAGGCCAACCCGCCGTCCGCGTTTCCTTCGATTTCCCCGCCGGCCACCACCTCTACTCCAGCTTTTCCGTCGCCGATTCCCAAGGCAGCGCCCTCTCGCCGCTTTCCGTCCCGCCGCCCGACACGAGCGATCCCAACGACATCGAACCCACTTATTCCAAACCCTTCGCCGCCTATTACGCCCCGCCCGCCTCGGACAGCTCCATCGTCGTCGGCTTCCAAGGCTGCGCCGGCTCCCTTTGCTACATGCCGGAAAGCGTCACCCTTTCCCTCGGCGGCGAACCTGCCGCGGCGCCCGCCGCCGCGGAAACCTCCGCAGGCGCGGCCGCGCTGCGCGGCGAACCCCTCCGGCTCGCCGGCTATGCCGATGTCCCCGCGTTCCTCGCCTTCCTCGACCCCTCCGCCGCCCCGCCGGCGCCTCCCTCCGCCTGGAAGCTGTTCATCCAGGATCCCGGCGAATTCTATCTCCGCCACGGCGTCCTCCCCTCCCTCCTCCTGATCCTTGTCGGCGGATTCCTCCTCAACCTCACCCCCTGCGTCCTGCCGATGATCCCGGTCAACCTCGCCATCATCGGCGCCAGCGCCGCCGATGTTTCCCGCCGCGCCCGCTTCGGCCTCGGACTCGTCTACGGCCTCGGCATGGCCCTCGTCTATGGCGCCCTCGGCCTCGTCGTCGTCCTCTCCGGTTCCGTCTTCGGCGCGATCAATTCCTCTCCCGTCTTCAACGGCGCCATCGCCATCCTCTTCTTCCTCCTCGCCCTCGCGATGTTCGATGTCTGGCAGCTCGACTTCAGCCGCTTCCGCAAGGCCGGCGGCCTTTCCGGACGCGCGCGCCTGCCGGCCATCCTCGTCATGGGCGGAGTCTCCGCCCTTCTCGCCGGCGCCTGCGTCGCGCCGGTCCTCGTCGCCGTCCTCGCCCTCTCCGGCTCCCTCTACGCCAAAGGCGCGACCCTCGCCCTCGCGCTCCCCTTCCTCCTCGGCCTCGGCATGGCCCTGCCCTGGCCCCTGGTCGCCGCCGGCCTCGCCATCCTCCCCAAGCCCGGCGCGTGGATGGAAAAAGTGAAGAAGGCCTTCGGCGTCCTGATCCTGCTCCTCGCCCTCTACTACGGCTGGAACACCGTCTCCGCCCTCCGTTCCCCCGGCGCCGCGGAACCGGCGGATGCCGCCGCCCCCTCCGTTTTCCGCCGCATCGATCTCGGCGCGGACTCCCCCGATGCCTTCGACGCCCTCCTCCGCGAAGCCGCCGCCTCCGGCAAACCCGTCCTCCTCGACTTCGGCGCCCACTGGTGCAAGGTCTGCAAGCTCATGGATGCCACCACGCTCCGCGACCCCGCCGTCGTCGAAAAGTTGAAGGGCTTCTTCCCCATCCAGGTCCTGGCCGACGAACCCAACCAGCCCCCCGCCCGCGACCTCCTCGCTCCCTTCGCCATCCAGGGCTACCCCACGTTCCTCCTGTATTCACAGGAGAAAAGCAAAAATTAGGAATTCACAATTAAGAATGGGCGGCCGTGCCGTCTTTGAATTTCCAATTCTTCATTCTTAATTCTTCATTGGTTCCCCGCCCCATAGGCCTTCACGATCTTCTCGATCAGCTTCGTCGTCGACAGGCCCTCCACCATCGGCGCCAGGACCACCTTCCCGCCCCGCGCCTCGACGATCTCCCGCCCGCTGACGTAGTGCGCCCAATCCGCCGCCTTCACCAGCACATCCGGCTGCAGCTCGCCCACCAGCGCCTTCGGTTCGTCCTCGCCGAACCACGTCACGTAGTCCACGCACTCCAGCGCCGCCATCATCCGCGCCCGGTTCTTCTCGTCCACGACCGGCCGCTTCTCCCCCTTGTGGCGCCGCACGCTCGCGTCCGTGTTCAACCCCACCACCAGCACGTCCCCCTGCCGGCGCGCGAACTCGAGATAGGTCGCGTGCCCGGCGTGCATCAGGTCGAAGCAGCCGTTGGTGAACACGATCTTCTTCCCCGCCGCCCGCAGCCGCGCGCACTCCCCCGCCAGCGCCCCCCGTTCCCAAATTTTTTTCTCGGCTTCTCTCATGGCAGCTCCTACCCTCCCCGTCAGATACCAAAACCCCGATCCGAATGACATCCCCAAAATGGCCGAACATCCCATCCTGACGCGCCCCTCCGAAGTCCGCGCCCTGCTGACGCAGCTCGACTTCCATCCCTCGCGCATCCTCGGCCAGAACTTCCTCATCGACCGCAACATCCTGGACATCCTGCTCGACGCCGCCGACCTCCGGCCCGGCGATGCCGTCGTCGAGGTCGGCCCCGGCCTCGGCGTCCTGACCGGCGCCCTCCTCTCCCGCGCCGCCTCCGTCACCGCCGTCGAGAAGGACAACCGCCTCGCCCCCTACCTCCGCGAACGCTTCGCCGGAAACCCCAAACTGAACCTCCTCCACTCCGACATCCTCGACTGCGATTTCCCCGCCCTCTTCCCGCGGCCCGGCCTGAAGCTCGTCGCCAACCTCCCCTACGCCATCGCCGCCCGCCTCCTCGTCGAACTCACCGCCATCCCCCACCCCCCCGCCCTCATCGTTGTCACCATCCAGCGCGAAGTCGCCGACCGCCTCGAAGCCGCCCCCTCCACCGACGACTACGGCCTGCTCTCCATCCTCATGCAGCGGCACTACGGAATTTCCACCGTCAAGCGCATCTCCCCCTCCTGCTTCTGGCCGCCGCCCGAGGTGCAATCCTCCATCTCGAAGCTCGTCCTCCGCCCCGAACCCCTGGGCGGCCCCGCCGACGAACCTGCCCTCCGCGACCTGCTCCGCCACGCCTTCTCCCGCCGGCGCAAAACCATGGCCCGCTCCCTCCGCGATCTCGTCCCCGATCCCCTCCCCGCGCTGGAACAGGCCGGCATCGCGCCCTCCGCCCGGGCCGAGGAACTCCCCCCCGAAGCCTGGCCCCCCCTCCTCCGCGCCCTCCGCCCTGTGCACTGATCTGCCCCGCTGGACCAAGACCCCCATGGCCTTGCGCCTGAATACACGTCCGCCCTGCTGGGCCAAGACCCCCATGGCCTTGCGCCTGAATACACGTCCGCCCTGCTGGGCCAAGACCCCCATGGCCTTGCGCCATGGGTGAATCAGGTCGCGCGGAGCAAACACCGCCGCCCCCCCCATCCGCCCAAAGAAAAACCCCGGCGGGGGAAAACCCGCCGGGGTTTGTTCGAATCCGGACTTAGCGGCGAGGGGGGCGTTCCTGCGCCTCATTCACGCGAACGGGACGATCGACGATGTCGGTGTTGTTCACCTTCGCGATCGCATCGTTGCCTTGTTCCTGATTGGGCATTTCAACGAAGCCGAAACCGCGGGAGCGGCCGGTTTCCTTGTCTTTGATCACCCGTGCGGAGACCACTTCGCCATACGGCTCGAACGCCGCGCGCAGATCATCATCCGTGGCCTTGAACGAGAGATTCCCAACGTATATTTTCACGTATCTATCAACTCCATGTACCATGGACCGCTCTTTAACCCGCCCCCCGCAAATCGGCGATCCATGGACATGCGGAAGGTATGACGCGGAAGATATGCGAGCCGCCCGAGCCGCCGCAAGCCTATTTTCAAACTATTTTCGGCGGTTTCGCGCCTCCGATTCTGCTTTTCCTCCGCCACCCGTTGCGCCATCCTGCGGCCATGACTGAAAATCCCATCCCCTCCCTCCCCCCCCGCCTCCGCCTCGACAAGCCCCTGGTCGTCTTCGACATCGAGGCCACCGGCCTCAACAAGCGCACCGACCGGATCGTCGCCCTCGCCCTCGTCCGCTTCGAACCCATCGGCACCTCCGAACAGGTCAGCTATCTCCTCAACCCCGGCATCCCCATCCCCGAGGAAGTCACCCGGATCCACGGCATCACCGATGCCGATGTCGCCGGCGCCCCCACTTTCGCCGAAATGGCCGAGACCATCGCCGACCACTTCGCCGGCGCGGACCTCGCCGGCTACAACGTCCTCGGCTTCGACATCCAGATGCTCATGGAGGAATTCGCGCGCGCGAACCGCCCCTTCTCCCTCGAGGGCCGCCGCGTCCTCGACGCCCAGCGCATCTTCTTCCGCAACGAGCCCCGCGACCTCACCGCCGCCCTCCGCTACTACTGCGGAGACTCCCACGACAACTCCCACGACGCCCTCGGCGATGTCATCGCCACCATCCGCGTGCTCGACGGGCAGTTCCGCAAATACGCCGGACTCCCCGCCGACATGGAGGCCCTCAACGAGTATTGCGACCCCCGCGACCCCGCCTGGGTCGACCGCACCGGCCGCCTCAAGTGGTCCAAGGGGGAGGTCGTCTTCAACTTCGGCAAGTTCCAGGGCCAATCCCTCCGCGACACCGTCGTCCACGACCCCAACTTCATCACCTGGCTCCTCCGCTCCGACTTCCCCGACGACACCAAGCAGATCGTCCGCGACGCCGTCGCCGGCAAATTCCCGGCGCCTCCTCCGCCGCCTCCCGCCGTTCCGCCCGCCTGAGGCGCAAAGCAAAAAAGCCGCCCCGGAAAGGGCGGCTGTTCCCGTCGCGGAGGAGGGGATCAGTCCATCACGCGCTCGACCGTCAGCTCGGGGCCCAGGCGCTCGCGCATCTCCGCCTCGATGCCGTTCTTCAGCGTCATCATCGCGTGCGGGCACGCATGGCACGCCCCGTGGAGGCGCAGGTTCACCGTATTCCCCTCCATCGACACGAATTCCACGTCTCCGCCGTGCCCCTGGATCAGGGGGCGGATCTCCTCGATGAACTGGACGACCTTCTCTTGCATCTTTCGTTCTCCTTCCGGTTGAAAATGTCGGGGCAACCTACCCCACCCCTCCCGTTTTTTCAAGCGGCGCCGGCGCCGGGAGGCAAAAAAAAACAACGGCGAAACCAGTTTCGGGATTTACCGCCGTTCATTCACCGGACCGCATTGCACGGCCCGGCACTGCGAAAGAATTTACTTCTTCGCCTTCTTCGCCTTCTTGGCGACCTTCTTGACCGCCTTCTTCGCGGGCTTCTTCGCGGCCTTCTTAGCCTTCTTCACTGCCATTGTGTATTTCCCCCCCTTCCAACCTGACGCACAAAGGCGGTCAGGGTATTCTTGAAGTTGTGCATGGAAACATTGTCCTGTGTTTCGTTTTCGCTTAAATCGCTTTTCGAGATTCTTTCCGTCTCAAAACTGCGCCGAAATTCCGAAGGGCCGCGCATCGTTTTAACCACAATCTTCATCTCGTTGATTAACACAGTAATGCGAAGTTATTAACAACGTCAATAGATTTCCAAAATATTTTTCACTTTTTTTTCTGCGCGGAAATTTCTTCCAGCTCGCGCAGCAGCCGCTCCGCGCACTTCGCTTTCGTCGCGAGCGCGAGGCGACGCGCGCGGCCGTCCGCGAAGAACAGCGTCAGCGCGTTGCGGTCCGATTCGAAACCGCGGTCCTTCTTCGACACGTCGTTCGCCGCGATCGCGTCGAGGTTCTTCTCGCGCAGCTTGCGCCGCGCTTCCGGCGCGAGGCGGTCCGTCTCCGCCGCGAAGCCGCAGAACACCTGCGTCTTCCGCTTCAGCGGCGCGATCGCCTTCAGGATGTCCGGCGTCGCTTCCCACTCGATGCGCGGCGGGCCGCCGCTTTTCTTGAGCTTGCGCTTCGCGGGATGCTTCGGCCGCCAGTCCGCCACCGCCGCCGCCATCACGAGCACGTCGCAGCCGCGCACATGCCGCCGGACCGCCGCCAGCATCTCGTCCGCCGTCGTCACGCGCACGACCCCCGCGCCGCGCGGCGGCTCGATCGCCACGGGGCCCGACACGAGGCACACCTCGTGGCCCGCGCGCGTCGCCGCCGCGGCCACCGCATACCCCATCTTCCCGCTCGACCGGTTGCTGACGAACCGCACGGGATCGATGGCTTCCCGCGTCGGCCCCGCTGTCACCAGCACCTTCACGCCGTCAGCCCGCCGCGATCCGGCGCTCGACCGCGCGCACGATCCCCTCGAGGTCGCCCAGCCGCCCCTCGCCCACGTCGCCGCACGCCAGCTCGCCCTTCCCGGGCGGGATGATCGTCGCGCCGCGCCCCTTCAGCGCCGCCACGTTCTCCTGGACCGCCGGATTCCTCCACATCCGCGTGTTCATCGCCGGCGCCACCAGCAGCGGGGCCTCCAGCGAAAGCGCCGCGCAGCTCAGCACGTCGTCGGCGAAGCCGTTCGCCAGCCGCGCCAGCGTCTGCGCCGAGCACGGAGCCACGACCATCGCCGCCGCGCCTTCCGACAGCCCGAGGTGCGTGTAGGTCTCCTGCTCCATCTCCGCGAAGCTCCCGTGCGCCACCGGATGCCCCGTCAGCGCGCGGAACGTCAGCGGGCCGATGTACTGCGTCGCGCAGGCGCTCATCACGACCCACACGTCCCACCCCTTCTTCTGCATCAGCCGCGCCAGTTCCGCCGCCTTGTAGGCCGCGATGGAACCCGTCACCCCCAGCAGCACTTTCGGCGGCGCCTTAGGCATGGTATTCCTCCCGCCGGTTGTCGTTGCGGTGCCGTTCGGCCAGGATGATCGCCCGCATGTTGTCGTAGGCCTCGGCCAGGTCGTCGTTCACCACCATGTACTTGTACTCCTTCCAGTGGGAGATCTCCTCGCGCGCCTGCCGCATGCGCTTCTCGATGACCTCCAGGGCGTCGGTCCCGCGCGCCACCAGCCGGTTGCGCAGCACCTCCGCCGACGGCGGCACCACGAAGATGTCCACCAGCGTCCGCTTCAGCGGATCGCCCGCCGGCGCCTCCCGGATGCATCGGCGCACCGCCGCCGCCCCCTGCACGTCCAGGTTCATCAGGACGTCGCAGCCGTCCTCCAGCGCCGCCACCACCGGCCCCTTGGGCGAGCCGTAGCGGTTCCCGTGCACCACCGCGCTCTCGATGAACCCGCCCTTCGCCAGCTTCGCCTCGAAGTCCGCCATCGTCATGAAATAGTAGCTCTTGCCGTCCACCTCGTCCCCGCGCGGCGAACGCGTCGTCGCCGTGATGGCGTAGTGGATGTCCTTGAACTCCTTCTGCAGTTTGTCGCACAGCGTCGTCTTGCCCGCGCCCGACGGCGCCGACACCACGAAAACGATGTTGTTCCAGCTCGGCTTTCTTCCGTTCATGTCTCCTCCCTCTCCTATTCGACGTTCTGCACCTGCTCCCGGAAGCGCTCCAGCTCCGCCTTGCCCGCGACGACCCGGCGCGTGATCTCCCCGTCGTTCGCCTTCGAACCGATCGTGTTGATTTCGCGCCCCATTTCCTGCACCAGGAAATCCAGGGCGCGGCCGGTCACGCCGCCCGCCTTCAGCAGGCCGGCCGCCTGCGCCAGATGGCTCTCCAGCCGCACCCGCTCCTCGGTGATGTCCGCCTTGTCCGCGAACAGCGCGACCTCCTTCAGCAACCGCTCGTCCGCCGCCCAATCCGTCCCCGGCAGCGCATCCCCGATGCGCTTCAGCAGGTTCGCGCGGTAGGCGGCGGCGACGCCCGGCGCCCGGCCGCCGATCTCGCCCGCCAGCCGCCCCAGCGTCTTCAGCCGCCCCTGCAGGTCGCGGGCCAGCGCCGCCCCTTCCTTCCTCCGCATCGCCTCCAGCCGGGCCAGCGCCGCATCCAGCGCCTTCTCCACCAGCGGCCACAGCGCCTCGAGGTCCTTTTCGCCATGCTCGAACACCACCACCCCCGGCAGCGCCAGCAGCGCCGAGGCCTTCAGGTCGTCCGGCAGGCCCAGCTTCTTCGCCGCGGCCCGCAGGGCCGACACGTTCGCCTGCGCCAGCCCCATGTCCACCCGCGCGCCCGACGCCTGCGCCGCCGCCGCCCACGTCACGCGGATCTCCCCCGTCACCCGCCCCCGCGAAAGCCGCCCCTGGATGCGCTCCTGCACGCGCGACTCGAACGACGCCAGGAAACGGGGCAATCCGACATCCACGTCGAGCTGCTTGCGGTTCACGCTGCTCAGCTCCACCTCGACGCGCGCCAGGCGCCCCGCGGCCGTTCCCGTCCCCCGGCCTGTCATGCTCATCAAACTCATGGATGTTCCGTTCCTTGTCCGCCGTCCGGACGATTCCAGCCGCATCCTACGCCCGGCGGCGCCGCGCCGTCAACGCGTCCCGCTACGTCTCGTCCTTCTCCGGGCCCTTCTTTTTCGCCGGCTCTTCCGCCGGCTCCGCGACCTCGTCGGACACGATGGCGTCCCACGCCTGCTTGTATTGCTCCGCCATGTCCGCCGATTCCACCCAGAGCAGGTTCTCCCAGTTCGACACCTGCGCCACCGTGGTGAAGTTGTAGCTCCCCGCCACCACCCAGCGCATGTCGAAAACCATGAACTTGTTGTGCATCGCCGAGTATTCCCCCGCCGTGTGGATCAGCGTCACGGGGACCCCTTCCTCGCGCAGAAACCCGATGAGCTTCTGCGCGCCGGCGAACTCGGCCTGGTTCGCATCCATCTTCACCTCGACGCGCACGCCGCGCCGGTGCGCCCGCACCAGCGCCGCCGCGATCCGCGTCCGCGTGAACGCATAGGCTGCCACCCAGATGCTCTCCCGGCTCTTCTCGATGCCCTCCAGCACCACCCCTTCGCATTCCTCGTTGAACGCGCACAGGGCATTGACCTGCGTCTGGACCGGAATGGGCGAATCGAAGACCTCCTGCCGCGACTTCCCGTACTGCCGCTCGTAGCGCTGGCGGATCCTCGTCCCGTAGAACGACCCCTTCGATTCCGCCGCCTTGAACTCGCCCCAGACCTCCAGCGGCACCTCGAAATAGCGAACCGCCACCGGATCGTCCCCCAGCCGCACCGTCAGCGTCCCGTCCGCCGCCCCTTCCTCGTATTCGAAGGAGATGTCGTGCACCCAGTCGCTGTCCGTCCCCATCCGCTCCTGCACCGGGGCCGCCAGCGCCGCCACCGCGAAACCGGCGCCCAGCGCCGCCCAGACCCATCCTCGCCTTGCCATCATGTTCCGTGCTCCTTGGGTTGTCGGGAAGCAAGGATAGGCCATCGCCCGGCCCGATTCAATCCGGAGTTTGCCCTTTGCATCCCTCCGTCCCATCGGCTATCTTTCCCGCATCCCATGCACGAACCTGTCCAGAAACTGAAAGGCTGGTGGAGCGGATTCCGCTGGTCGACCCTTCCGGCCTCCGCGCAGCTGGAGATCGGCTTCTGGGCCGTGGTGGCGGGCGGCCTGTTCTTCCTGTTCCACCTGCACGGCAACAACCAGGAAGTCGCCACGTGCCGCCATTCGCTGTTCCTCTGGCTCCGCAGCCGCTGGGTCGGCGACTACGCCTATGGCATGCTCCTGCCGCTGGCGAGCCTGGCGGCCCTCTGGATGCGCCGCCGGGAGATCGCCGCCGAACCCCGCCGGACGGATGTCCGCGGCATCCCCGTCGTGGTCCTCGGACTCGCCCTGCACTGGGTGGGCGTCCTGGCCCAGCAGCCCCGGATCTCCGTGGCCGGTTTGATCTTCCTGCTCTGGGGCCTTCCCTTCCTCCTGTACGGATTCGGGCTGGCCCGCTGGCTCCTGTTCCCCTGCGGCTACCTCTTCCTCGCCATCCCGCTCAATTTCATCGACAGCATGACCGCCCCCCTCCGCCTCTTCGCCACGTCCGTCTCCGCCGCCCTCCTCAACGGCTTCGGCCTGCACGTCCAGCGCATCGGCTCCGGCATCTTCTCCACCGCCCAGAACTCGTTCGCCTTCAATGTCGCGCCGGAATGCAGCGGCCTCCGCTCGCTCCTCGCCATGACCGCGCTGATGGCCTTCTACGCCTGGTACAGCCAGAAGACCCCCGCCCGGAAATGGATCCTCTTTCTCTTCTGCATCCCCGTGGCCGTCGTCGCCAACATCTGCCGCATCATCCTCGTCGTGGCCGTCGCCGCCTTCTTCGGGCAGGAAACCGCCATGGGCCTTTGGCACGACTACTCCGGCTACCCCATCTTCCTCATCAGCGTCTTCCTGATGCTCGCCCTCGACCGCCTCCTCAACATGGACTACCGAACCGCATGGACCAAACTCAAACAACTGCTCTTGGCGCCCGCCTCTTCGTGATCGCCGCCCTGGCGGCCGCCGCCTGGGCCCTCGTCTTCAAGACCGGCGTGGCCAACACCGACGAGGCCGGCATCGTGCTGCACCTGCCCGAACAGGTGGCCGACTGGAGCGGCGTGGACCTCCTCTTCTGCCCCAACCGCGAATGCGGCGCCCAATATGCCGCCACCGAGGTCGAGGGCCGGGCCGCCTGCCCCCGGTGCGGCGCCCCCCTCGGCAACATGAACTGGGCCGAACGCTCCATGCTCCCCGCCGACACGGGCCTCGTCCGCAAATACTATGTCCGCCCCGGCGGCCGCGACGCCCTCAACGCCACCATCGTCCTCAGCGGCGACGACCGCTCCAGCATCCACCGTCCCCAGGTCTGCATGACCGCCGCCGGCAACGAGATCGCCGACGAACGCACCATCCGCATCCCCCTCGCCGGGCGCGACGCCCCCCTCGACGTGAGGGTCCTGGACATGGCCCGCCCCTACAAGCGCCCCGACGGCACCTCCGCCACCGCCTATTCCTATTACGCCTACTGGTTCGTGGGCAAGGACCGCGAAACCGCCTCTCACATCGTCCGCATGGCCTGGATGGGCTACGACCGGATCTTCCACGGCGTCTCCCACCGCTGGGCCTACATCGCCATCGCCGGCACCCGCTCCCCCGGCTCCGGCGCCCACCTCCAGACCATCGCAGACTTCGCCAGCCAGCTTCATCCCGCCTTGCTCAAACCCGAATAGTGTGGCATCCTTCCCTCCCATGAACGCCACCTCCCGACAACCCGTCACCCTGATCACCGGCGGCGCCGGCTTCCTGGGCTCCCACCTCTGCGACCGCCTCCTGGCCGAAGGCCACCGCGTCATCGCCATGGACAACCTCCTCACCGGCAACCTCGACAACATCGCCCATCTGCGCTCCCGCACCGATTTCGAATTCATCCACCACAACGTCACCACCCACATCGACTTCCCCGGCCCCCTCGATTTCATCTTCCACTTCGCCTCCCCCGCCAGCCCCATCGACTACCTCGAACTGCCCATCCAGACCCTCAAGGTCGGCGCCCTCGGCACGCACAACGCGCTGGGCCTCGCCAAGGCCAAGGGGGCCCGCCTCCTCCTCGCCTCCACCTCCGAGGTCTACGGCGACCCCCTCGTCCATCCCCAGGTCGAAACCTACTGGGGCAACGTCAACCCCATCGGCCCCCGCGGCGTCTACGACGAGGCCAAGCGCTTCGCCGAGGCCATCGTCATGGCCTACCACCGCTACCACAACGTCCAGACCCGCATCGTCCGCATCTTCAACACCTACGGCCCCCGCATGCGCCCCAAGGACGGCCGCATCGTCCCCGCCTTCTGCTGCGAAGCCCTCAAGGGCGAGCCCATCACCGTCTTCGGCGACGGCAAGCAGACCCGCTCCTTCTGCTACGTCTCCGACCTCGTCGACGGCATCTACCGCCTCATGATGAGCGACCACTCCGATCCGGTGAACATCGGCAACCCCCGCGAACTCACCGTCATGGATTTCGCCCTCAAGATCAAGGAGCTCACCGGCAGCGCCTCCCCCATCGTCCACAAGCCCCTCCCCGTGGACGACCCCAAGGTCCGCCAGCCCAACATCGACAAGGCCCGCAAACTCCTCGGCTGGGAGCCCCGGATGCCCCTCGAGGAAGGCCTCAAGCTCACCATCGATTATTTCGCCGGTCTCGTGAAAAAAGGCATCGTCTAACGAAAGGATCCGCCATGCATCTGCGCTACATCAACAAGCTCGGCATCCCGAAAGACATCGAACTTACCGGCGAGCCCCTCTCCATCGGCCGCTCCCGGGAAGCCGACATCCCCCTCCTTGACGACAAGGTGTCCCGCGTCCACTGCGGCATCCGCCTTTCCGAGGGCCAGTTCTACCTCAAGGACCTCAAGGCCCGCAACGGCACCTTCGTCAACGGCGTGCGCGTCGAAGACACCGTCAAGATCAAGGCCGGCGACCGCATCCAGATCGGCTCCACCATCTTCGTCCTCGAATCCGCCTCCACGCAGGAAGACGCCGCCCGCGGCATCGGCGCCGTGCAAAACTCCATGGACGACGGCAAGGGCTACAGCACCATCCTCAAGGAAATCGTCGAGGACATCGTCCCCACCGAAGCCACCTCCAAGCCCGCCCAGCCCCCGCCGGCGGAGAAGCCGGCCGGACGTCCCGCCATCAAGGTCCCCGCCCACGCCAAGCTTGATGCCCCCGCCCCTTCGGCGGAGGAGAAGCCCGCCCCCGGCAAGATCAAGATCACGATCAAGAAGTAGGCGCCCCGCGGCCCCGCCGCGGCCGACGGCGGCAAATCGGAATCGGTCTTAGGCCTTCCGCGCAAAATCGGCGGCGGCCTTGCGGGCGCTTTCCAGCGTGGGACACGGCGCCACGCGGCCCGCCAGGATGCGCGCCCCGCTTTTGTCCACGCCCAGAACCCCCCCGTCGATCGCGAAGTAGAGCGGCCGGCCGCCGGCCTCGCGCACCAGCGCCACGCCGCTCTTCAACCCCGCCACGAGCGGCATGTGGTTCGCCAGCACGCCGAACTCGCCGTCCTGGCCGGGAGCGGTCACCGACTCGACGGAACCGCGGTAGCCCTCGCGGTCGGGCGTCAGGATGGCCAGGGAAAATCCGGTCACGGCCGCTCCTTCATCGTCGCCGCCTTCGCCAGCACGTCGTCGATGGAGCCGACCATGTAGAAGGCCTGCTCCGGCACGTCGTCGTGCTTGCCTTCGAGCACTTCCTTGAAGGACCGGATCGTCTTCTCCAGCGGCACGAAGCAGCCGGGGATGTTCACGAACTGCTCGGCCACGAAGAACGGCTGCGAGAGCAGGCGCTGCACGCGCCGCGCGCGCGCCACCGTCTTGCGGTCTTCGTCCGACAGCTCCTCCATGCCCAGGATCGCGATGATGTCCTGCAGGTCCTTGTAGCGCTGCAGGATCTCCTTCACCCCCTGCGCCACGCGGTAATGCTCCTCGCCCACCGCGTAGGGATTCAGCAGGCTCGAGGACGACGCCAGCGGATCCACCGCCGGATAGATGCCCAGCTCGACGATCGCGCGCGACAGCTCCGTCGTCGCGTCCAGGTGTACAAAGGTCGCGGCGGGCGCGGGGTCGGTGTAGTCGTCCGCCGGCACGTAGACGGCCTGGATGGAGGTGATCGAGCCGTTCTTCGTCGAGGTGATGCGCTCCTGCAGCTCGCCCATGTCCGTGTTCAGCGTCGGCTGGTAGCCCACGGCCGACGGAATGCGCCCCAGCAGCGCGGAAACCTCCGAACCGGCCTGCGTGAAGCGGTAGATGTTGTCGATGAACAGCAGCACGTCCTGGTGCATCTCGTCGCGGAAATGCTCCGCCACCGTCAGCGCGGTGAGCGCGACGCGCGCCCGCGCCCCCGGCGGCTCGTTCATCTGCCCGTAGATCAGCGCGGCCTTGCCGATCACCCCGGAATCCTTCATCTCCTGGTACAGGTCCGTCCCCTCGCGCGTGCGCTCGCCCACGCCGGCAAACACCGAATAGCCGCCGTAGCTCTTGGCGATGTTGTGGATCAGCTCCTGGATCAGCACCGTCTTGCCCACCCCGGCGCCGCCGAACAGCCCGATCTTCCCGCCCTTCCGGTACGGCGTCAGCAGGTCCACCACCTTGATGCCCGTCACCAGGATCTTCTCCTGCGTGCTCTGCTCCGCGAACGACGGCGTGTCCCGGTGGATGGGCATGCGCTTCGCGGCCTCGATCGGCCCGCCGCCGTCCACCGGCTCGCCCAGCAGGTTCATCACGCGCGCCAGCGTCCCCGCCCCCACCGGCACCTCGATGCCCCGCCCCGTGTCCCGCACCTCCATGCCGCGGACCAGGCCGTCGGTCTGGTTCATGGCGATGGCGCGCACCGTGCTGTCGCCCAGGTGCTGCGCGACCTCGAGCACGAGGTTGTCCGGCCGGTCGTCGATCGAGGGGTTGCCGGCCGTCAGCGCCGTGTAGATGGGCGGCAGCTCCCCGGGGGCGAACTCCACGTCCACCACGGCGCCGGTCACCTGCGTGATGCGGCCCGCGCGGAGCTTCTTCGGGGCGGAACGGGTAGGATTCGTGTTCATGCTTCGTCTTCCTGTCGTTGCCGGGCCGGGGTCACCGGAGCGCCTCCGCGCCGGACACCACTTCGATCAGTTCGGTGGTGATGGAGGCCTGCCGGGCCCGGTTTCTCAAAAGGGTGTACGTGCCGCACAGCGCGTCGATGTTCTTGGAGGCGCTGTCCATGGCCGCCATGCGGGCGGCGTGCTCGCCGCTGGAATTCTCCAGCAGCGCGGCGAAAATGCGGTGGCCGACATGCCGCGACAGCAGATGGGGCAGCAGCTGTTCCGGCGGAGGCTCCATCAGGACGAACGAAGCCGGCTTCCCCTCCTCCGCCGGCGGGACGGCATCCAGGTCCACCGGCAGGATCCGCTCGATGACCGGCTCCTGCCACATCGGCCCGAAATAGCGGTTGCGGGCGAGGTACACCTCGTCGTACTTGCCTTCCGCGTAGGTCTCGAAGATTTCCCGGCCGATCCGCGCCGCGAGCCGAAAGTCCGGACGCCGCACCGAATCCTCGTAGTGGCTGCGCACCTCCACCCGCGGCCGGACGGCCTGGTAGCCCTTCCGCCCGCAGAAGCTGAAGCGCAGGATGCGGTACTTCCCCCCGTTCTCCGCGAGCCAGGCGTTCACCGTGCGGACCAGGTTGTTGTTGAAGCCCCCGCAGAGGCCCATGTCGGAAGTCAGCATCAGCACGAAGGCCGACTCCGGCGATTCCCGCGGCTTCAGCAGCGGATCGCGCCCGCCGCCTCCCAGCCCCGCCACCTGCCGGACCAGCCCGCTCCATTCGCGCTCGAACGCCTGCGCCCGCTCCATCGCCCCCTGCGCGTGGGCGAGCTTGGTGGTGGACAGCATCTTCATGGCCAGCGTCACCCGGCGCATGTTCTGCAGCTGCCGGATCTTCGCGTTGTATTCCCGGAAATGGGCCATGGCGGCGCTTCCGTCATCCCGCCTGGAAGGAGGC
The DNA here is from genome assembly GCA_937860055.1 of uncultured Verrucomicrobiota bacterium. Taxonomy (GTDB): domain Bacteria; phylum Verrucomicrobiota; class Kiritimatiellia; order CAIQIC01; family Lenti-01; genus Lenti-01. The sequence continues at coordinate 38,059 of CALMBO010000002.1, forward strand.
CTTGAACTGGGACAGCAGCTGGTCGAGCTCCGCCTTCAGGTCGGTGGTCAAGTCGCCGCGCTTCGCCAGCTTCTCGCGGAAGGCGGCGTGCGGCCCCTCCAGCGCCCGGTAGAGCTGTCTCTCGAATTCGCCGACCCGGCCCACCGGAAGGTCGTCGCACAGCCCCGCGCTGCACGCATATAGGAACACAACCTGCTGGACGACGGGAATCGGCCGCTGCGGCCCCTGCTTGAACGCCTCCATCAGGCGCTTGCCGCGCTCCAGCTGGGCCAGCGTCGCCTTGTCGAGGTCCCCCGCGAACTGCGAGAACGCCGCCATCTCCCGGTACTGCGCCAGCGTCAACCGCAGGGTGCCGGCCACCTTCTTCATCGCCTTGATCTGCGCGTCGCCGCCCACGCGGGACACCGAAATGCCCGGGTTGATCGCCGGGCGCTGCCCGGCGTTGAACGCGCCGGCCTCCAGGAAGATCTGCCCGTCCGTGATGGAAATCACGTTGGTGGGAATGTAGGCCGAGATGTCGTTGGCCTGCGTCTCCACGATGGGCAGCGCCGTGAGGCTCCCGCCGCCGCGCGCCGGCCCGAGTTTCGCCGCCCGCTCCAGCAGGCGGCTGTGCAGATAGAAGATGTCGCCCGGAAACGCCTCGCGCCCCGGCGGCCGCCGCAGCAGCAGCGAAAGCTGGCGGTAGGCCTGCGCCTGCTTGGTCAGGTCGTCGTAGACGATCAGCGCATGCCCGCCCTTGTCGCGCCAGTATTCGGCCATCGCGCACCCCGTGTAGGGGGCGAGGTATTGCAGCGGCGCCGGATCCGAGGCCGTCGCCGCCACGATGGTCGTGTAGGCCAGCGCCCCGTGCTGGCGCAGCCGTTCCACCACCTGCGTCACCGTCGAGCGCTTCTGGCCGATCGCCACGTAGAAGCACATCACGCCCTGGCCGGCCTGGTGGATGATCGCGTCGATCCCCAGCGTCGTCTTGCCCGTCTTCCGGTCGCCGATGATCAGCTCGCGCTGGCCCCGGCCGATCGGCGTCAGCGCGTCGATCACCTTGATGCCCGTCTGCAGCGGCTCCCGCACCTTCTGGCGGTCGAGGATCCCCGGCGCCGGCGTCTCGATGGGCCGCATCTCCATGTTCTCCAGCGCCGGGCCGCCGTCGATGGGCGCGCCCAGCGCGTCCACGATGCGCCCCGCCAGCGCCGGGCCGGCGGGTACCGACGCGATGAGCTTCGTCCGCCGCACGGGATCCCCCTCCCGGATTCGCGAGGAATCGCCCATGATGGCCACGCCCACGCTCTGCTCCTCGAGGTTGAGCGCAATGCCCCGGATGCCGCCCGGGAATTCGACCAGCTCGCCGGCCATCACGTTCTTCAGGCCGTAGATGCGCGCGATGCCGTCGCCCGCGCTCAGCACCGCGCCGCTCTCGTAGACGTCGGACGAGACGTCGAAGTTCTCGATCTGCCGCTTGAGGATCGCGGATATTTCTTCGGATTTCAGTTCCACCGCCATAGGGTCCGCTCCTTCACGCCTCCGCGAACCGGCGGCGCAGCCGCGCCAACCGGCTGGAAACACTGTAATCATGAACCTGCTCGCCGATCCGGGCCACGAAGCCCCCGAGGATCGCCGGATCTTCCTTGTACGAAATCTCCATCTTCCGCCCTTCGCCCGCCCCCCCGAAGCGACGCGCCAACTCGGCCTTCTGCCCCTCCGTCAGCGGACGCGCCGAAACAATCTCCGCGCGGACGCGCCCCTCGCGTTCGCCTCCCAGCCGCTCGACCTCGTCGAGGATGGCCTCCAGAAGCCCCATGTCCTGCGCCGCCTCGATGCAGGCCAGGAATTCCACCGTGATCCGCCCCAGGCCTCCCGCGCGCGCCAGGTCCAGCAGCGCCTGCCGGCGGGCGTCCCTTCCGCCCAGGCGGCCGCACGCCGCGAACACATGGAACGCCGGCGCCTCGCCGAGCCAGCGCCTCACCTGCGCCAGGTCGGCGCGGACGGCATCCGCAGCGCCCGCCTGCCCCGCCACGTCGAGCAGGGCCTTGGCATAGCGACGGACGGTCTGGAGCGAACGGCTCACCCGATCTCCCGGATCAGCCGGTCGGTCAGCTCGCGGTCCGCCTCCGCATCCAGCTTCTTCCCGAGGACCCGGCCGGCCAGGTCCAGCGCCAGGCCGGACGCCTCGCGCCGCAGCTCCGCCACCGCCTTCTCCTTGGCGCGGCCGATCTCTTCCGCGGCGGCGCGAACCCGGTTCTCCGCCTCCGCGCGCGATTGCTCCTCCGCCGCCTGGGCCGCCGCCTCGGCGGCCGACCGGGCGCGCTCGACGATGGCCGCCGCTTCGCGCCGCGCCTCCTCGAGCATCATCCGCTGCGCCTCCCGGTCCATCGCCGCCTGCGCCTGGATGTCCGCCGCCTCCTTCAGGCTCTGGCGGATCTTGTCCTCGCGCCGGTCCAGCGCCTGGAGGATCGGTTTCCACGCCAGCTTGTACAGCGCGAAGCACGCGATGAGGAACGCCAGCCACGTCAGCGTCACCATGGTGTCGGAGACCTTCAGGACGTTGCCCACCTCGTTGCGGGGCGGCATCGATGCCACCGCGGCCTCCACGGGAGGGGATGCCTCCTCCGGAACCAGGGATGTCGTTTCGGTTTCGTTCATGCGAAAGGCCCCTCCGGGCCCGCCTTCCCTACATCTGCAGGAAGCAGATCACCAGGCCGAACAGCGCGATGCCTTCGACCAGGGCCGCCCCGATGAACATCGACGTCTGGATCTTCGCCGACATCTCCGGCTGCCGGGAAATGCCCTGGAGCCCGGACGACCAGACCAGGCCGATGCCAATGCCGGCCCCGATGGCCACCAATCCCGCGCCTACGCTGGCGAGCGCTAAACTTGTCATGTCTGTACTCCTCGTCTTTCGTTCGTTTTAAACCGGTTTCCGGATCTCAATGCCCCTCGTAGACCATCTGGCTGATGAAGATCGCCGACAGCAGCGAAAAGATATAGGCCTGCAACAGGGACATGAAAATCTCGAAGAAATAGATGCCCACCACGATGAAGATGGCCGGGGCCGCCAACCAGCCAAACAAGACGATCATGCTCAGCAGGGCGAAAATCAGAATGTGCCCCGCCAGCACGTTGGCAAACAGCCGGATGGCCAGCGCGAACACCCGCGAGAGGAAACTGATGACCTCGACCGGGACCAGGATGGCCAGCAGGATCTTGGGCGCGCCGCCCGGAACGAAATTCCTCAGGAACCCCGCCACCCCTTTCTTCCAGATGGCCCCCCCCACCATGAAGGCGCCGGTCACCAGCGCCAAGGCGCCGGTCACGTTGATGTTGCTCGTCGCCGCGCTGAACAGCGGGCACAGGCCCAGCAGGTTCAGGGTCAGGATCAGGAAGAAAAACGAGCAGAAAACCGGGGCGATCCGCCGCGCATCGTCTTCCTGGAAATACGGCCGGACAATCTGGTCGCGGACAAATACAACAAATAGTTCCAGCAGGTTGCTCCAGCCGTGGGGAACCTCGTCGCCGCGGCGGTAGAGAAACCCGAAGAGCCCCACCAGAAGAAGCAAGGCCAGGACCAGCATGACTTCGTCGTGCCGGAACACGTCGAGGGCAGGAATCCGGATGAACGGCAGGTTCCACACGCTGGGATTGCCGTCCGCCACATGGAAAAGCACATGGTGCTGGATATAGTCGTGCACCAGCGTCTTGCGCTCGACGGCCTCGGCGGCGGCGACAACGGTGTTGGTGGCGGCAAGGGGATCCATGGCCAGGCCCGCGAACTAGTTCGCGCCCCCTTTGGATTCTCCGCTTCGCAACACCTTGCGGATTTCGTAGAAAACCGCCGCCATCCCCGCCACCCATCCCGCCAGCACGCCGGCGACCGGCGAGCCGAACCACCGCCCCGCGCCGTAGCCAAGGCCGATGTAGACCGCCAAGAGGACCGGTATCGACCAAGCCAGGCCGATCGCCCGCTGTCCGCCGGACGACGATGGAATACTATCCTTCACGTCATTGAACCGTTTTGGCGCATTGTGGACTCCCCCCCCCGCTTTTCAAGGCAAATTCGGCGCCCCTCCTCCCTCGCCATCGACATCCGCTTCGCTTCTCTCCCATGCGGGAAGGCACCCCAGACTGCTCATTTTTGGCACAGGAAGAGGCCTTCATGGGATTTCCGGTCCGGAGGGATGCCTCGAATAAAAACGGCCCGCCGGATTCCGGCGGGCCGCGCAGGAAAGAAAGCCTCTACAGGTCGCCGCCGCCGCCGCCAAAGTCCTCGACGCCTTCGTCCTCCTCGCCGAAGTTGATCATTCGCTTGGCGAAGTAGAGCTTGCGGTGGACGAGGGCGATCAGATAGGCCGCCAGCAGCGGAATGGCCACCACCACGGTCGCATAGTTCAGCAGCGACACCAGATAGTAGAGGGGATCGCCAAAATCCCCCGCGATCCGCGCCGCCCACGGCATCGTGAACACCGCTTTCGGCCCGTAGGCATTGATGTTCCACAGGATGATCGTCGCGGAAATGTAGTTGACCATCTGGTTGCCGAAGGCCGAGGACGAGGTGCTCCACTTGAACCCCAGCGAACGCCAATGGGTCCACGGCGGATAGAGGTTCGACCCCAGATGTCCCAGCTGGTCCACGAAGACATGGCTCCAGAACGCCAGCGGCCCGATGAACAGGGCAGCGATGGCAAACGGATTCAGGAACCCCAGGCCGGACAGCAGGCCGGACAGCCCGAACAGCAAAAGCCCCAGCGGCCCCAGCAGCAGCCCGAGGGTGATGCTGTGCGACCAGTGGCGGTGCCACGGGATGAAGTCGATGCGCACCCGGCCGTCCTCCTGCTTGGCGAACTGCCAGTCGGGGCCGGAGAAGATGCCGATTTCGGTGTCGGCGTAGTAGGTGTTGTTGACGTCCGCCTTGAACTTGGCGACGTGCGCGATCTCCGGCTCCGGAATGGTCCCCGGCAGGCTCGCCGATTTCTGCGCGATGTCGCGCAGGACCGGGATGGGCCCCTTTTCCGCGATGGAGCGGTAGCGCGCGGCGTCGCTGGGCAGGGTTTCGCCCCGGGCCATGACGTGGCTCATGGTCTTCAGCGGGCCGACGTAGGTGGTGACCTCCTTGCGCTCGCCGTCGATCTGGACCGTGACCGTCCGGTAGTAGTTGGTCGAGACGCGCATCACGTTGAGCTTCACGCGCACCGGCTTGCCCGTCTCGGCCGCCTCGTCGATCGCCTTGGCCACGGTCTCCGCCGCCAGCTTGGCGTCGAGGTTGTCCTCCGTCAGGTTCACGATGTGGTCGAACTTCCAGAAATAGCGCGCGAACTTGAAGTCCAGCGTGTCGGGCAGGATGCCGCAGAAACCGCCGTAGAGCATCAGGAACGACTTGTCCGCGAAGGCCGTCTGGATGGCCAGCGGAAAGCAGGACGCCGTGGCGACGCCGGTCAGGAAATGTGTAATGCCTTTCATGTTCTACTCCCGGGTTATCTGAAGCCGAACCAGCTCGCGACCTTGGCACCCACCCCCGCCATGTTCAGGCACACCGGGACCAGCAGCACGGCCAGCAGGGGAATGCGCCGCGTGTGCCAGAAGTTCGGGACCATGCCCAGCGCCGTCGCCACGCCCATCAGCACCACCCCGCGCCAGCTCGTGACATACCAGACCATCGCAATCAACAAGATCATCCCACCGAGGGAAATCCAGCGGAAATCGATCTTCTGGGTGACGTTCGCGCAGAACTTGCAGTAGCGCCCCAGCAGAAGCAGCGAGGCCGCCCCGGCCACCGCGATGATGCCCGAAATCAGGAAGTACTGCTCGGCGGTCTCGGGCACGAAGAACAGGCTGATGTTGATGGCCGCGCCGCCGCGCCGCATGTAGACGTCGGGCATGAAGAACAGCACCAGCGCGCCGATGTAGTACAGCACCCGCGCCGTGCCGCCGCCGATGATGAACTGCTTCTCGCCGGACGAGGCCGTGGCGTGCGCGCTCATCAGCAGCGCCGGGCCGGGCGTCAGGCCCGGCGTCAGGCTGGAAAACATTCCGCCCACCGTCCCCGTCAGCGCCCCGCGGGCCAGGTCCTGCGGCGCCGCGTCCACGCTCCCGGCGAAATACTGCTTGGGGATCCGCGCGTGGGCGATCACCGTCATGAGCTGGCTCGGAATCGCGAAGAGGCCGATGAACACCGGCATCAGCGACTGGAACGCGTTGTCCACCGGGATGATGGTGTTGCAGAAGACGAACAGGCCCAGGATGCCCGAAACCACGAAGACGAACAGCCCCATGCCGAGCTGCACCCACGCATCGGCCAGCCGCTGGCCGGTGGTCTTCCCGACGCCATGGTCCTTGGGCCACTCGCTCATCAGGATGAACAGGCTCACCAGCCCCAGTATCCAGTAGATGTGCGGGCGGATCAGCTGCCGCAGCGTGCCGATGGCGCCCGTGACGAACGGGAACAGGCCGGAGATCATCAGCAGCGCGAACATCGAGCCGATGCCGCTGAGCATGGCCGCCTCGTAGCCGCGGCCCTCGAACAGGAACCGCTCGTGCGGCAGCATCATGGAGCGGTAGCTGTCGTCGCACGGCTGGAAGAACTGGCTGGACACCGTGAACAGCACGGAGAATCCCACCACCAGGCCCATGATGAAGCACGTCGTGATCAGCGGATCCATCGTCTTGAAGAGGTCGAGCGCCGCGAAGGCGATCATCATCGTGAACGCAATGACGTTGTAGATGTGGAGCCCCGGAATCAGGGAGAAGACCGAGGCGATGGCGACGCCGGCAAGCGCCGCGAGGCAGCAAATGAGGATGATGAATATGTCCATGGCTTTATTCGCTTGTCCCGTCCGTCAGGACGATCACGGCTCCCTTGTCCCAATCCCGCACCTGGATCTCCCAGTAGCCCTTCTTCTCATAGTAGATGAACTTCCCGCGCACGGAGATCTGGTCTCCCACGGCGGGCAGCTCGCCCTTGTAGCCGATCACCACCAGCTGCGGCTCCGGCTTTCCCTCGTCGCTCACGCGGAAGAACGGCAGGGCCTCGGGAACCTCCACCACTTCCAGCGGACGCGCGATGACCACCTGGTCCCGGAACTTCTCCGGATCGGCCAGCAGCTCCGCCACCGTCGCCTTGGGCGCGGGAGCGGCCGGCGCATACCGGGAGCCGGAGGCGGCGGAGGGATCGATCGGCGCCCCGCTCCCCTTCTCCAGGATCCGGATGAACTGCATGCTGCTGAGGCTCAGATGGCGATAGTTGTCCCCCGCGTACAGCGAGGCCGCCACATCGATCAAGTCGCCCCGGTTCAGGAAGCCCGGATTGGACAGGAAGTCGTTCGCGGGCTCGCCCTCCAGCCGGACCGAGATCCGGTTGTCGGAATACCGCCCGCCCCCGCCTTCGCCTTCCAGCTCGATGCGCACCTGGTGGTGGTCGTAGGCCTCCCGGACGATCTGCACGTCCGCAACCCGGCCCTTGACCCGGACGCGCTCGAAGTTCCGGTCCGGCGTCAGCGAGGGAATCGCCGCATAGTCCGGCGCATAGCTCATCGCCAGGTAGAAATGCGCCGCCGCGATGGCCAGCAGCAGGACGATGCCCAGGGAAACGATCTTCAGGGAGATCCTCTCCACCGTCGACGCGCCGCAGAAATGGCAGACCGTGGAGTCGGGCGGATTCTCCTTGCCGCAACTGGGGCAGCAACGGGGGATTTCAGGGGTTGCCATTGTCGTTCCTCCATGCCGTTTCGTCGGCGGCCACCAGATCATCCGGCGCGGCCGGCGCCACTTGCCAATAGCTTTGGCTCGAACGGCTCCGGCTCCGGGCCAGGCTGCCGTAGCACGTGATGTAGTCGCCGGCCTTCAGGCCTTCGACGAACTTCACGGACGGATGGTCCGGCCCGTGCGCCGCCAGCATGCCGGCCGAGATCGAAATGGCCGTCCCCGCCCCCGCCGGATCCAGCACCCACAGGCGGCGGTCATAAGCGCCCGACTTCATGTCCTCGATGCGGCCGGTGATCTTCAGCCGCTGGGCCGCCTTCAAGCCCTTTTCCTCCGGATTCCGCAGCCAGCCGATCGGCGTGGCGGCTTCCGGCTTCTCCCGCCGGATCTGGAGGTCGTCCGCCGAACCCAGGATGATGAAATGCCGCCGGGCCTTGTACTGGTAGCTGCCGTCCACGACAACCTCGTCGCCGAAGCCGGGGATCTTGCCCGCCTTCTGCACTTCGTCGCTGACGTCGTCGTAGGCCCGGATCCGGATCGTGTCCGTCCCGTCGTCCACCTCGAATTCCAGGCTGCCGCCACTGGCCTCCTGGTCCGAGGAGTGGAAACGGATCTCGTCGCTGACGCGGCCGGTCAACCGGACCTGCGCATAGTTGGACTTGCGGGTGAGGTCCTGGATCTGGACCGGCTGCACGCCGTATTTCTTGCCCATGGAACTGAGCAGGAACAAGCCCAGCACCGCCAGGATCGGCATGCTGTACTTGAAGATCCGGACCTGCCACCTCTTGGGATTCCAGTGCCGGCAGAAAGGGCACCGCTCCCAGGAGCCGATGAACCGGCCGCAGGCGGAACATTCTGTTTCTCGGCGGTTCTGGCTGTAAACCACCTTTTCGACTTCAGGGTTCAGTTGAATGGCGTCACCTCTGGGAATGTTATGGTTTCGTAAAACGTCCGCCGCCGGACAATGCCCTCAACGCCGGGCCTGTCCGGACACCGCAACACATCGGGCAAACGGTAATGAACTCTTATATTTGAAAACAAGCGCAATCGACAGGATCCGGAAAACCGCTTTACCCCGGAACCCGCCACCCCCGCCGGCCGGTTTTTGTGGTGGAGAAATTCCGCCGCGATTGATACATTGCCGACATGAACCAAGCCGACGTGGTCAGGCGATACCTCCATGAGCCCCGCGATGTGGACTTCCGCGACACCGGATTCCCCCTGGTCACGATCTCCCGCGAGACGGGAACGGGGGCCCATGCCCTGGGCCGCCATCTCATCATGCGGCTGGCGGAATATGCCGATCCCGACCTGCGCTCCGGCTGGGACCTCTTCGACCAGAAGCTGTGCGCCTTGATCGCCCAGAACAAAAGCCTCGACGCGGACTACGACACCCTGGTGAATGAAAAATACCGCGCGGGGGGAAGCCTCCACCGCATGCTCTACGAGATGTTGATCGGCACGCCGCAGGAATACCGCATCCAGAAGAAGATCGAAGAAGTCGTCCGCCTCCTGGCCCGCCTGGGCAAGGTGGTGATCATCGGGCGCGGCGGATTCCAGCTCGCCCGCCACATGCCCGGCGCCATCCATCTCCGCCTGGTGGCTCCCATGGAATACCGCGTGAAAGCCGTGATGGAACACGACGGCCTTCCCGAAGAAGAAGCCGCCCGCAAGATCCGGAAGACCGACGAGGAACGCACCCGCTTCCTGAAAAGCCACCACAACTGCGATATCCGCGACCCCGCGAATTTCGACATCGTGTGGAACATGGACCGCTTCCGGGTTCCCGAGATCGTCCACGCCACCGCCGAACTGGTCCGCCTGCGCCTGCAGCATCTGCGGGAAACCAAGGCGATCCACGCCTCTTAGTCCGCCGCCTGGCACCTCGCCCGGTATTTTTCCCCGGCGGAACAGATTTGGGCTTGAATTGCCAACCAAACGGAAGAGAATGGCGCGAGTTTATTGTGGGTTGGAGCCAAGACATGAATCTGAAAAAACCGTTGACCGTGGAAACCATCCGCCTGGACCTGAAGGGCGAGACCAAGGACGCCATCCTCGCCGAGATGGTGGACCTGCTGGTGGCTTCCGGCCATATCCGGGACCGGGACGCCGTCCTGAAGGCCATCATGGAACGCGAAAAACGGATGAGCACCGGCATGCAGAACGGCATCGCCATCCCCCACGGCAAGACCGACAGCGTGGATTGCCTCGTCGCCGCCCTCGGCATCAAGCGCGGCGGCGTGGATTTCGGCGCCCTCGACGGCCAGCCCTCCAACATCTTCGTCATGACCGTCTCGCCCGACAGCCGCACCGGCCCGCATATCCAGTTCCTGGCCGAAATCAGCCGCCCCCTCAACGACGCGGCCGTGCGGACCAAGCTCCTCGCGGCCACCAGCCCGGACGAAGTCCTCCACTTGCTGATCGGCTGAACCGGACGGGAAATCCGGCGTGTTCTCCTCTGAACTCCAGTTCATCTTTCAACTGGGGATCCTGATTGTCTTCACCCGCATGGGCGGCCATTGGCTGCGGCGCTGGCTGCACCTGCCGGGCGTCCTGGGCGAACTGATCGTCGGCATGATCATCGGCCCCTATGCGCTGGGCCAGTTCCATTGGCCGCTCATCGGCAAGCTGTTCCCTCTCGGCGCCTCCGGCTCCCCCGTTTCCCCCGAGCTGTACGCCTTCTCCACCTTCGCCTCCATCCTCCTCCTCTTCCTCTCGGGCCTGGAAACGGATTTGTCCACCTTCCTGCGCTATTCCCTCGCCGGCACCGTCGTCGGCATCGGGGGTGTCGTCTTCTCCTTCTTCCTCGGCGCCGGCTGCGCCGTCTGGTCCGGCCTCGCCCCCGGCTGGCTGGATCCCCGCGCCCTCTTCCTCGGCGCCATTGCCACCGCCACCTCCGTCGGCATCACCGCGCGCATCCTCAGCGAACGCCGCAAGATGGATTCGCCCGAGGGCGTCACCATCCTGGCCGCCGCCGTCTTCGACGATGTCCTCGGCATCATCGTCCTCGCCATCGTCGTCGGCACCGTCCGCGTGGAGTCCGACCTGGGCGTCTCGTGGTCGCACATTCTTTGGATCGCCTTCAAGGCCTTCGGATTCTGGATCGGCGCCACCACCCTGGGCCTGCTGCTGGCGCGCCGGTTCTCCCGCATGCTCAAGCATTTCAAGAGCGCGCCGGCCATCGCCGCCCTCGCCCTCGGCTTCGCCCTCCTCCTCGCCGGCCTCTCCGAAATGGCCGGGCTGGCCATGATCATCGGCGCCTACATCATGGGCCTCTCCCTCTCCCGCACAGATCTCGTCCAGGTCATCCAGCGGGAAATCGAAGGCCTGCACAACGTCCTGGTCCCCGTCTTCTTCGCCACCATGGGCATGATGGTCAACTTCGGGGTCATGCTGCCGCAGTTCAAGATCGGCCTCGTCTATGCCCTGCTGGCCATCGTCAGCAAGGTCGGGGGATGCGGCCTGCCCGCCCTCTTCTGCGGTTTCAACCGCCATGGAGCCGTCCGCATCGGCGTCGGCATGCTGCCCCGCGGCGAGGTCGCCCTCATCGTCGCCGGCATCGGCCTCACCTCCGGCGCCATCGGCCAGGACGTGTTCGGCATCGCCATCCTGATGACCGTCGCCACCACCCTCCTCGGCCCCATCCTGCTTTCCGGCAGCTTCGAGAACCCCGCCCCCGGCCTGCGCCATCCCGAAGACATCGCCCAAAGCCAGACCAAGACCCTCTTCCTGACGTTCCCCTCCCCCGACATGGCCGACTTCATGGCCTCCCGCATCGTCCGCGCCTTCCGGCAGGAGGAGTTCTACGTCTACCGCCTCACCCCCGAAGAACGCACCTACCACATCCGCAAGGACGACATCTTCTTCATCCTGGAATACGATGGGCGGGATATCCGCCTCACCGCCCCCGCCCGCTACGAAACCCTCGCCCGCCTGATGGTCGCCGAAGAAATGCTCACCCTGCGCAGCATGCTCCATGTCGCGCAGGCAAACAGCGAACTCAACACCATGGAGCACAGTCTGATCGCCGAACTGTTCGGCGGCCCCCAGGATTTCAAGCCATGACGCACCATCCGTTCCGCGCCGTTTCCCTCCTCGCCTCTTGCGCCGCGTTCCTGCTCTGCGCCGCTCCCCGCCCTGCCGGCGGCGAGGAGGGGCAGCCGGCCGCCCCCGCCCCTCTGAACAAGGGCGACGCGCTCCTCGTCCGCATCGAAGGCATCGGCGGCAACCTCCCCGAATACCGCGAAATCGTGGATAGCGACGGGAACATCGAGCTGCCCTTCATCGGCTTCCATTCCGCCGAGAGCAAGCTCCCCGCGGTCGTCGAGGCCGAAATGGCCGCCGCCTATTCCAACGCCAACCTGTCGGCCACCTCCTCCGTCCACATCGCCTTCGTCACGCATTTCGACCCGCCGCCCAGCCGGACCAATCTGGTCCGTTCGCAGGATCCCCGACGCCCCGTCCCGGCGCCTGCTCCCGCCGCCCCTTAGCCTCTCCACTCCCCTGCAAAAAAGTCGTGCCTCCCACCCCGTTCTTCCGGTAGGATTCCATTTTCATGACTCCGTCGACCATCCGGGAACTGCTTGCGGCGCGGCGCCAGCCGACGCTCTCCCTTGAATTTTACCCCCCCAAGGATCCCCTCGGCTTCGGCATCCTCGGCGGTTCCATCGAACGGATGCGCCCCGTCCACCCCGATTTCGTCACCTGCACCTATGGCGCCGGCGGATCCTCCCGCGAGTTCAGCTTCGCCGCCTGGGATCTCCTCGGCCGCATGGGCTTCACCCCCGTCGTCGCGCACCTCACCTGCGTCGGCGCCTCCCGCGCCGACCTCGCCGCGCAGATCGACCGCATCCATGCCTCCGGCATCCGCAACATCATGGCCCTGCGCGGCGACCCCCCCCGCGGCGAAACAACGTTCAAGCCCGCCCCCGACGGCCTCGCCCACGCCTCCGACCTCGTCGCCCTCATCAAGTCCCGGCATCCCGACATCTGCTGCGGCGTCGCCGGCTATCCCGAAACCCACCCCGAAGCCCCCTCCCCCGCCGACGACCTCCGCCATCTCAGGGAAAAGGTCGATGCCGGCGCCGATTTCATCAACACCCAGCTCTTCTTCGACAACGCCGCCTACTTCCGCTTCCTCGATGCCGCCCGCGCCGCCGGCATCCGCGCCCCCATCCTCCCCGGCCTCATGCCCGTCGCCTCCGCCGCGCAGCTCGACCGCTCCCTCGCCTTCAGCCGCGCCACCGCGCCGCAGAAACTCCGCGAGGCGCTCCAAACCCCCGATCCCGAAGCCGCCCGCGCCGCCGGCATCGAATGGCTCGTCGCCCAGATCGACGGCCTCATCGCCCACGGAGCCCCCGGCATCCACCTCTACATCCTGAACCAGGCCAGAACCATTCTGGATCCGCGCCTCGCCGAATGCCTCGCGCGCTGGCGCAAAGCGTCATCTTGAAACCCGCAACCTTCAACCCGTAACCTGCAACCACGAAGGATTCCCGCATGAAAATTCTCGTCACCGGCGGATGGGGCCAGCTCGGCTGGGATTGCCGCGAAGTGTTCAGCCCCAGGCACGAAGTCCTCTCCCTCGACCTCCCCAACCTCGACATCACCGAAGCCGCCAGCGTCGACGGCATCCTCAACCTCTGGAAGCCCGACGCCATCGTCAACTGCGCCGCCTACACCGCCGTCGACCGCGCCGAAAGCGATGTCGCCAAGGCCTGGCGCGTCAACCGCGAAGGCCCGGCCCTCCTCGCCTCCCGCGCCAAGGCCTACGGCATCTTCCTCGTCCACGTCTCCACCGACTACGTCTTCGACGGCCTCCGCCCCGTCCCGCAGCCCTACCTCGAGACCGACCAGCCCAATCCCTCCAGCGTCTACGGCAAGAGCAAGCTCGCCGGCGAACGCGAAATCCAGGAGAAGGATCCGCGCCACGCCATCCTCCGCACCGCCTGGCTCTACGGCGCCCACGGCTACAACTTCCTCAAGACCATCCTCCGCCGCGCCGTCAACGACCCCCGCAAGGGCCTCCGCGTCGTCTCCGACCAGTTCGGCACCCCCACCTGGTCCCGCCGCCTCGCCCACCAGGTCCTCGCCGTCCTCGAGGCCGACGCCGCCGGCCTGTTCCACGCCTCCGGCGAGGGCTACTGCTCCTGGTACGACTTCGCCAAGGAGTTCATCTCCCTCATGAAGCTCGACTGCGAAGTGCGCCCCTGCACCACCGCCGACTACCCCACCCCCACCGTCCGCCCCGCCAATTCCATCCTCGAGAACGCCGCCCTCAAGAAGGCCCGTCTCAACGTCATGAAGGACTGGCGCGAAGACCTCGGCGAATACGTCCAGCGCTACCGCGAAGCCCTCCTCAACGAAGTCCGGGCCTGACCATGTCCCGCACCTTCCGCAACCTGATGGTCACCGGAGGCGCCGGCTTCATCGGCGTCAACTTCATCCGCTGGCTCTTCGACCAGCCCGATGGCCCCGCCCGCATCGTGAACGTCGACAAGCTCACCTACGCCGGAAACCCCCTCTCCCTCCTTGATGTCGAAAAACGCGCCGGCGACCGCTACGTCTTCGTCAAGGCCGACATCTGCGACGCCGCGAAGATGAAAGAGGTCATCGAGAAATACCAGATCGACGCCATCGCCCACTTCGCCGCCGAAAGCCACGTCGACCGCTCCATCGTCCGCCCCGACGAATTCGTCCGCACCAACATCTTCGGCACCTACACCCTCCTCCAGGCCGCCCGCGAGCACGCCTCGCAAATCCAGCTCTTCCACCACGTCTCCACCGACGAGGTCTTCGGCACCCTCGGCGACACCGGCTTCTTCACCGAAGACACCCCCTACGCGCCCAACTCCCCCTACTCGGCGTCCAAGGCGTCCAGCGACCACCTCGTCCGCGCCTACCACGAGACCTACCGGCTCCCCACCACCCTCTCCAACTGCTCCAACAACTACGGCCCCTACCAGTTCCCCGAAAAGCTCATCCCCCTCATGATCCTCAATGCCCTCGAAGGCAAGCCGCTGCCCGTCTACGGCGACGGCATGAACGTGCGCGACTGGCTCTTCGTCACCGACCACTGTTCCGCCATCTGGCGCGTCATGACCCGGGCCGCCTTCGGCTCCACCTACAACGTCGGCGGCCGCAACGAACTCCCCAACCTCCGCGTCGTCGAAAAAATCTGCGACCTCGTCGACGCCAAGGCCCCGCCCCTCCCCGGCGGAAAACCCCGCCGCTCCCTCATCACCTTCGTCAAGGACCGTCCCGGCCACGACCGCCGCTACGCCATCGATTGCTCCAAAATCGAGCGCGACCTCGGCTGGAAACCCGCCGAAACCTGGGCCACCGGCTTCGAGCGCACCGTCGCCTGGTACCTCTCCCACTTCGAGTGGTGCGCCCAGGTCCGCTCCGGCGACTACCAGAAATGGATCGCCACCCACTACGCCTGATCGACCCGCCTCCAACGGGACGGGATCGGACAGGACGGGCGGCTTCCAGCCTCCTATGGCCATACCGGTTCCCACGGGACGGGCGGCTTCCAGCCGCCCCGCTTCTCTCCCCATTCCCGGTGGCAAGATGCCGCCGCTCCCTTCCCCCTCCCCACGGGACGGGCGGCTTCCAGCCGCCCCATTTCCCCCTTCCCGGTTCGAACGGGACGGGCGGCTTCCAGCCGCCCCATTTCCCCCTTCCCAGTTCGAACGGGACGGGCGGCTTCCAGCCGCCCCGCTCTCTTTTTCTCTTGCCTCCTCCCGACCGCTCCCGCTACCTCTTCGGCATGGACGCCACCCCCTCGCCATTCTTCGATCCACGCGCCTCCATCGCCCAACATCACAACCGTCTGCCCCATTGGCAACAGGAACAACGCCTCCAATTCGTGACTTTTCACCTCGGCGATGCCCTTCCCGTCGAAACCCGCCGCCAACTCGCCATGGAACAGGAAACCTGGAGAACACGCCACCCGGAACCTTGGTCCGAGGCCGTCGAAGCCGAATACCGCCGCCTGTTTTCAGAACGCCTCCACGATTGGCTGGATGCCGGCCTGGGATCCGGTCTGCTGCGAGATCCGAATCTCTCGCAAATCGTGCTCGATTCCCTCCTGCATTTTGACGGCTCCAGGTTCCGCATGGATGCCCTCGCCATCATGCCCACCCACGTGCACGTCCTGTTTCAATTGGTGCCCGACCACAAGCTGGAAGACGTCGTGCATTCGTGGAAGAGCTATTCCGCCAAACGGCTGAACGAGAAGCTCCGCAGCACGGGCGCCGTTTGGATGAAGGACTACTGGGATCGCATGATCCGCAGTCCCGAACACGGGTGGAAAACCCGGGAATACGTCCTGACCAATCCGGCCCGAGCCCGCCTGCCGGAAGGACATTTCCGCATCTGGCAGCGAACCCCGCCGCTGCTGGCCGAAATACGATAGCGGATCGAACGGGACGGGCGGTTTCCAGCCTCCCCTTTTCTCTCCCCATTCCCGGCGGCAAGATGCCGCCGCTCCTTTCCCGATCCCACGGGACGGGCGGCTTCCAGCCGCCCTCGCTCCTTGCGGTTTTTCCACGCCGTGGAAAAATAGTTTCCACACTATGGAAAAAATCGCGTATGTTTTTCCACGCTATGGAAAAAACAGGCCGGATTTTCCACGCTATGGAAAAAAGTTTTCCACACTGTGGAAAACGTCCAACCGCCATTCTTAATCCTTAATTCTACATTCTCAATTCATCATGAAAACCTTCCCCCTCACGCTCCAGCAGACCGAAGAACTCGCCCGGAAGTTCCCGACGCCTTTCCATCTCTACGACGAATCGGCGATCCGGAACAACGCCCGGCGCCTGACCAAGGCCTTCTCCGTCTTCCCCGGCTTCCGCGAATTCTTCGCCGTCAAGGCCGCCCCCAACCCCTTCCTCCTCAAGATCCTCGCCTCCGAAGGCTTCGGCGCCGACTGCTCCTCCCTCGCCGAGCTCCGCCTCTGCGAAGCCGTCGGCCTCTCCGGCGACCGCGTCATGTTCACCTCCAACGAAACCCCCGACGCCGAATTCCGCGCCGCCCGGCAGCTGGGCGCCATCATCAACCTCGACGACATCACCCACATCGACGCTCTCGTCGCCGCCACCGGTTCCATGCCCGGAACGATCTGCTTCCGCTACAACCCCGGCCCCCTCAAGGCCGGCAACGCCATCATCGGCCATCCCGAGGAAGCCAAGTACGGCCTCACCCGCGACCAGCTCTTCGCCGCCTACGCCAGGGCCCGCGAGCTCGGCGTCAAGACCTTCGGCCTGCACACCATGGTCGTCTCCAACGAGCTCGACGAGCAGTACCACATCGAAACCGCCCGCATGCTCTTCGAGCTTGTCGTCGACATCCAGGACCGCCTCGGCATCCGCATCTCCTTCATCAACACCGGCGGCGGCATCGGCATCCCCTACCGCCCCGAGCAGAAGGCCGTGGACTACGAAACCATCGCCCGCGGCGCGCGGAAGCTCTACGACCAGATCATCGTTCCCGCCGGCCTCGACCCCCTGGCCTACAACATGGAATGCGGCCGCGCCATCACCGGCCCCTACGGCTGGCTCGTCACCCGCGCCATCCGCCGCAAGGAAACCTACCGCTCCTACGTCGGCGTCGACGCCTCCATGGCCAACCTCATGCGCCCCGGCCTCTACGGCGCCTACCACCACATCACCGTCCTCGGCAAGGAAAAGGCCCCTGTCACGCACACCTGCGACGTCGTCGGCTCGCTGTGCGAAAACTGCGACAAGTTCGCCATCCAGCGCACGCTCCCCGAAATCGCCATGGGCGACCTGCTCGTGATCCACGACACCGGCGCGCACGGCCACGCCATGGGCTACAACTACAACGGCAAGACCCGCTCCGCCGAGCTGCTCCTGCGCCCCGACGGCTCCGTCATCCAGATCCGACGCGCCGAGACGCTCCACGACCTCTTCGCGACGCTCGACCTCGGATCGGTTTCCTCGTTCCGGTAGGGCGGGCGGGCCCAACCCGCCGCTCGATCCGGGGTCGCATCTGCAATTGAGCGCCTGCGGGGGTCATGTTGAGCGGAGGCGCAACGCGCCGAAGTCGAAACATCCCGGCTTCGTGGAACGGCCAGCCGGCGGGACCAGACCGGGATCCCTCGACAAGCCCGGGATGATCGCGAAAAACGTCCACCTTGTCTCGCCGCGCAGCGGCGCGTATGCTTCGGCCTCATTGGAGCAATCCCGTGAAATATTTCCGCCCGGTTTTCCTCGCCGCCCTGGTTTCCGCCGCCGTCGCCGCCTCCGCCCAATCTGCGCGCCCCGGCATGGGTTCGGTCCCGCATGCCGGCGGAACCACCTTCCGCGTCTGGGCGCCCTTCGCCACCTCCGCCGCCGTCGCCGGCGAATTCAATTCGTGGAACGCCGCGCCCCTGGCCCGCGATCCCTCCGGCGGCACCTGGTCCGCCGACATCCCCGGCGCCCGCCCCGGCCAGCGCTACAAATATCTTTTCAATGGCTATATCTGGAAGCGCGATCCGCGCGCGCGCCAAGTCACCCACTCGAACGGCGATTCCGTCGTCTATGACCCCGCCGCCTTCGACTGGGGCGGCGCTCCGGCGCCCGACGTCGCCCGCAACGATCTCGTGATCTACCAGCTCCACGTCGGCACCTTCGCCGGCAAAAATCCTCCGGCCACTTTCGACGACGCCATCGCGCGCCTCGACCACATCCGTGCCATCGGCGCCACCGCCGTCCAGCTCATGCCCGTCAACGAATTCCCCGGCGGCCGCAGCTGGGGCTACAACCCCTCCGACCCCTTCGCCATCGAAACCGACTACGGCGGCCCCGACGCCCTCAAGCGCTTCGTCCGCGCCGCCCACGAGCGCGGCCTCGCCGTCTTCGTGGATGTCGTCCACAACCACTACGGCCCCACCGACCTCGACCTGTGGAGCTACGACGGCGCCTCCTGGAACGGATTCGGTGGAATCTACTTCTACAACGACGACCGCGCCCACACCCCCTGGGGATCCACCCGCCCCGACTATGGCCGCCCCGAAGTGCGCCAATATATCCGCGACCAGGTCTTCATGTTCGCCGAGGAATACCGCGTGGACGGCTTCCGCTGGGACTCCGTCTTCCATATCGTCAGCTTTTCTGAGCAGAATCCGGCGCCCAATCCCGAAGGCATCCAAATGCTGCGCGACATCAACCTCGAACTCGCCCGGAAACATCCCCGCCTCGTCCGCATCGCCGAAGACCACGCCTTCCACCACGACATGGGCTTCGACGCCCAATGGGACATCGGCTACCGCTGGGCCATCTTCCATCCGGTCGCCGACGCCTGGGATGTCGAACGCAACATGCGCGACGTGGCCGGCGCCCTCTCCGACTGGCCCGGGTTCCGCCGCATCGCCTTCACCGAAGCCCACGACTACGTCGCCGGCATGAACTACGGACGCAGCCGCGTCCCGACCATGATCCATCCCGAGGATCCCGCCAGCCTCTGGGCCCGCAAGCGCGCCCTCCTCGGCGCCGCCATCGTCTTCACCACCCCCGGCATTCCCATGATCTTCCAGGGCCAGGAAATGAACGAAGCCCGCTCCTTCCACGACGATGTCCCCATGGATTGGAATCTCACCAACACCTTTTCCGGCATCGTCCGCGCCTATGCCGACCTGATCCGCCTGCGGCGCAATCTCTGCGGCACCACCCCCGGACTCCAGGGAACCGGCGTCTACATCCACCATGTCGACAACGACAACAAGGTCGTCGCCTTCGTCCGCTGGAACCAGGGCGGACCCGCCGACGACGTCGTGGCCGTCGCCAACTTCTCCAGCCTGGACTTCGACCAGAACGACTACGCCATCCGCTTCCCGTCCGCCGGCACCTGGTACCGCCAGTTCAGCAGCGACTCCAAGCTCTACTCCGAAGACTTCGGCAACGTCGGCGCCGCCCAGGTCGAAGCCGCCGGCGATCCCCCCGCCGCCACCGTCTGCATGGGCAAGTACTCCCTACAGATTTTTTCCAGGAATCCCCCCGCCTTCCCGTCGCCGAATTGACATCGAACAGAACCGGAACACGCGCAGATGTCTCCCCACGCCCCCAACTGGCCGCTCATGCCGAAGCCGATCAAGACGAAGAAGCGCGGCGGGACGGACCGGCTTTTCGCCTTCGCCGTGCATTTCTTTTTCGGCGCGATCCTCGGCTCCGTGTTCGGCCTGGGATTCTGGGCCTTCCATTTCTCCGGCTCGGAATCGGCCCGGACCGGCCTCCTGTGCATCGGGGGCGGCGCGCTGCTTTGCGGCCTCGTCGCCGGCATCGCCAAGGATGAATTCTGGACCCGTCTCTGGAAAATGATGGTTCCTTGAGCCGCCGGGGCCGGCACCTCCCCCTCCCTCTCCCGGGCCGGAAGCCGAAGGACGGCAAAAATATCCGTATTTCCTAAAGAAAAACGCTTTACTTTCCCCTTGCCTCCCCGCCGGATCCTGCTACCCTCGCCCCCATGATCAACCTCCTTCGACGTCTCATGGGCCATAACGACAAGTTCTTCGCCCTGCTGGAGGCCAGCGCGGCCGAAGCCCGCGCCAGCGTCCAGCAGCTGGCCCGCCTCCTGCACCAGGACGGCGGACCGGCGACCATCGACGACCTGGTCCGGACGCGCCGCAACGAAAAGCGCATCACCGAGGAAATCTCCCAGGAGCTCTGCAAGACCTTTGTCACCCCCTTCGAACGAGAGGATATCGAGGCGCTTTCCTTCGCCCTCTACAAGATCCCCAAGTGCATCGAGAAGTTCGGCGAAAAGTTCCTGCTGGGCCATCCCCGCATGGAACCCCGGGAGTTCGACCGGCACCTGGATCTGCTGACCCGGTCCGTGGATACCGTGGTGGAAATGGTCCAGGGCCTGCGCCAGCACGAGGACCTGGAAACCATGAAGGAACGGAACGACCGGCTGCACCGCCTGGAATCCGACGCCGACCGGCTGATGATGGAAATGACGCGCGAACTCTACAGCGGCCGCCACGAAGCCCTGCGCGTGATCGTCATCCTCGACCTCTACAGCACCCTCGAAAAAGTCGTGGACCGCTGCCGCGACGCCGGCAACATCATCTTCCAGATCGTGCTGAAGTATTCCTGAAAGGCGGGCGCGCATGACCCTGATCCTGCTCGCCCTGCTGATCGCGGTGGCCTTTGAATTCATCAATGGCTTCCACGACACGGCCAATGCCATTGCCACCAGCGTCTCGACCAAGGTCCTGACGCCCCGGCAGGCCATCGTCCTGGCGGCCTTTTCCAACCTCCTCGGCGCCATGGCGGGGGTTTCCGTGGCGACCACCATCGGCAAGGGGCTGGTGGACACCGCGTTCGTCACCCCCCAGACCCTCTTCTGCGCGCTGATCGGCGCGGTGCTTTGGAACCTGCTGACGTGGTGGCTCGGCCTGCCCTCCAGTTCGAGCCATGCGCTGATCGGCGGCCTCTGCGGCGCCACCCTCGCCTCCGCGCGAAACCAATGGTCCGTCATCCACTGGGCGGTCCGCAATCCAGCGTCCGGCAGGCTCGAAGGGCTTTGGCCCAAGGTCGTGGCCCCGATGTTCACCTCGCCGGTGATGGGCGTTTTCCTGGGCTTCCTGGTCATGTTGGCGCTGTTCCTCCTCCTCTACCGCCTCCGCCCCTCCACCATCAACCGCGTCTTCGGCAAGCTGCAGATCGCCAGCGCCGCCTTCATGGGATTCAGCCACGGCACCAACGACGCCCAGAAAACCATGGGCATCATGGCGCTCATCCTGTTCTCCGGCACCCAGGGCGGCGCCTTCGACCACCTGCCGGCGGCCCTGGCGTTCCTGCATACCCCCGAATTCAAGATCGCCTTCTGGATCAAGCTGCTCTGCGCCTTGACCATGGCGGCCGGCACCACCATGGGGGGCTGGCGGATCATCCGGACCCTCGGCCACAAGATGGTCCGCCTCCAGCCCATCCACGGTTTCGCCGCCGAAGCCACCGCCGCCACGATCATCCAGATCGGAAGCCATTGGGGAATCCCCCTCTCCACCACCCACGTGATCTCCGCCTCCATCATGGGTGTCGGCGCCACCAAGCGCCTCAGCGCCGTCAAGTGGGGCATCGTCGGCCGCATGGTCTGGGCCTGGGTGCTGACCATCCCCGTCACCGCCATGCTCGGCTACGGCCTCGAACGCCTGATGCTTCTCTTCGGCTGACCCCTTCCGGTTTTCCCGCGTCCAGGCTTGTTCCGGCCTCCTGTTTCGGGATATAAAGGTTCCGAACGGAACCACGCGAGGTTTTCCATGTCGCAAAAACAGATCCGATGGCTGCTGGGCGAATTGCCGACGCTGCTGAACGAGGGCGTCATCAACGGCGCCGCCGCCGACCGTCTCCGGCAGCACTACGAATCGGCGGCCGGCAAGGGCCGCAACTGGGCGCTGACCGTCTTCGGCATCCTGGGCGGCACCCTCGTCGGCCTCGGCATCATCCTCCTGCTCGCCCACAACTGGACGGACATGTCCCGCGCCATGCGCACCGCGCTGGCGTTTTCGCCGCTCGTCGCCTCCCTCCTCCTGGCGGGCGGCATCCTCCGCTCCGGAAACGATTCGCCGGCCTGCCGCGAAGGCATCGGCATCTTCTGGATGCTCTCCATCGGCGCGGCCATCGCGCTCGTCGCCCAGACCTACCACATCCCCGGCGATGCCGGCCGCTTCGCGATGACCTGGATGCTGCTGTCGCTGCCGGTCGTCTATCTGCTCAACGCCACCGGCCCCGCGCTGGCCTACCTGGCCGGCATGACGTTCTGGGCGATCGATGCCCAGGAAGGCGGCGGACACGCGATTCTCTTCTGGCCCCTCGCCGCGCTGGTCCTGCCGCACACCGCCGCCGCCGCGCGCGGCAATCCCTACGCCTCCCGCCCCGCCGTCCTCTTCTGGGGCATCTCGGCCGCCTTGTGCGTCGCCACCGGCGTCACGCTGGAAAAGGTGCTGCCCGGCCTCTGGATCATCATCTATGCCTCTCTCTTCGCCGGTCTCTACCTGGCCGGCGAGTTCTGGTTCGGAGCGGCACCGTCGTTCTGGCAAAAGCCCTTCCAGACCGTCGGTTCGTTCGGGGCGGTCGTGCTGGCGCTCCTGCTCACCTATGAATGGCCATGGGAGGAGATCGGCTGGCATTATTGGCGCCATGGCGCCCCGTACCACGGCCTCGCCGCCGCCCTGGACTATGCGCTGGCCGCGGCTCTTCCGGTGGCGGCCATCGTCCTCCTCGCGAGCAGCGTCCGCCGCGGCAAGGCCGGCGCGATCTTCCTCGGGGCGATGCCCATCCTCGCGGTGATGGGCTACGCCCTCGCGGCCCGGACCGGACAGGAAGGCGGCGCCATCGCGCTGTTCAATGCCTTTGTCCTGGCCATCGGGATCGAACGGCTCGTCCACGGCTTCCGGGCCCGCCTCATCGGCACGGTCAACGCCGGCTTGCTCATCGTCTTCGCCCTGATCCTGCTGCGGTTCTTCGATGCGGATCTGGACTTTGTCTTCCGGGGCGTCGTGTTCGTCCTGCTGGGCATCGCCTTCCTCGCCGTGAACCTCGTGCTGGCCCGCCGGAAAGGAGCGGCCCCATGAAAACCAAATCCCTCCTCTTCCTCTTCGCCGTCGCGGCCATCCTCCAGCTCGTCGTTCCCGCCTCGATGATCCTCCGGCGCGAACGGGTCCTCCAGCACGGGCAGGTCTTCAAGTTCCGCACCGCGCCGGTGGATCCCTACGACGCCTTCCGCGGCCGCTATGTGGCCCTGCGCTTCGATCAGGACTCCGCCCCCGTTCCGCAGGGCGCCGATTTCAAGCGCAATGAAAAGGTGTATGCGCTCATTTCAGAGGATGCCGGCGGCTTCGCCTATTTTTCCGGAATCCGCCGGTCGCGCCCCGCATCGGAACCGCATCTGGCCCTCAAAGCCCGCCATGTTTCCGGCACCAATGTCTATCTCCGCCTCCCCTTCGACCGGTTCTACATGGACGAGCGCGAAGCCCCCCGCGCGGAAGAGGCCTATTGGGAAAACAGCGTCCGCAGCAACCAGAACGCCTATGTCCAGGTCCGCATCGAAAAGGGTTTCGGCGTGATCGAGGACCTCTACATCGCCGGAACCCCCATCCGGGACTATCTCGCTCAACACCCCCCGGAACCCTCGCGCTAGAATCCGCCCAAAATGCATCTGCGGTTCCGTCCGGCCTTGGGCGCTTGGGGCTGTCATCCCGAGCTTGTCGAGGGATCTGGGCATCGTTCCGCAGGCTCGCCGTGGGGACAATGCCTGGATGTTTCGACTTCGTCGCGATGCGCCTCCGCTCAACATGACCAGAGACGGCATTCAATCGCAGATGGACCTGGCTTCCGGCAGCCCCCCCCGGAATCGCACTTGTCCCGCCCCCCTCCGGAGTCTATGATGGGCCTGTTTCCCGGAGAATTGCCATGAAATCCATCCAGACCGAAAAGGCCCCTCCCGCTATCGGGCCCTATTCCCAGGCCGTCTCGCACCACGGGCTTCTCTTCATCTCCGGCCAGCTCGGCCTCGATCCCGCTTCCGGCGCGCTCGCGGAAGGCATCGAGGCCCAGACCCGCCGCGCCCTGCAGAATCTCGCCGCCATCCTCGCCGCCGCCGGACTCGCTCCCGCCCATGTCCTCAAGGCCACCGTCTACGTGGCCGACATGGACGACTTCGCCCTCGTCAACCGGCTCTATGCCGAAGTCTTCGCGCCGCCCTTCCCCGCGCGCGAAGTCGTCCAGGCCGCCCGCCTGCCCAAGAACGCCCTCGTCGAAATCTCCGCCATCGCCGCCACGCCATGATCATCATCGAACCCCACATCCACATGCTTTCCCGCACGACGGACGACTACACGGCGATGTACAACGCCGGCATCCGCTGCGTCGTCGAACCGTCCTTCTGGCAAGGCTCCAACCGCCGACACGCCGGCACGTTCTTCGATTACTTCTCCCTCTCGCTCGACTTCGAGCATACCCGCGCCCTCCGCTACGGCATCGACCACTATTCCTGCATCTCCGTCAATCCCAAGGAGGCGGAGGACATCTCCCTCGCCCGCGAAACCCTCGCCGGCATCGGCGCCTATCTCGAGCATCCCCGCTGCGTCGCCGTCGGCGAAATCGGCTTCAACCGCATCACCCCGAACGAAGAAGAGGTCTTCCAGCGCCAGCTCGAAATGGCCAAGGCGCACGCGCTCCCCGTCCTCGTCCACACCCCCCACGACACGCCCGAAGTCAGCAAGAGAAAGGGCACCGCCCGCATCCTCGACATCCTCCGCGAGTTCGCCTACGACCCCTCCCTCATCGTCGTGGACCACAACACCGAGGAAACCATGCCCCTGACCCGCAAGACCGACTACTGGGCCGGCCTCACCGTCTATCCCTATTCCAAGCTCAACCCCCGCCGCGTCGTCGACATCCTCCAGCGCTGGGGCCTCGACCGCGTCCTCGTCAATTCCTCCGCCGACTGGGGCGTCTCCGATCCCTGCTCGCTTCCCAAGACCGCCGCCTTCATGGCCGACCAGGGATTCACCAAGGCCCAGATCCGCAAGATCATGCACGACAATCCGCTGGCCTTCTATTCGCAGACCCCCAAGTTCAAACCCCAGCTGGACCTCCCCTGCATTGACCCCGCCACCTACCAGCGATGAGCGGCCTCCGCGCCGCGAAAAACCCTTTTCGGCGCTCCGGCAGAAGGCGATCGAAGCCTACTACATGGTGGAGGATTCCCTCCCCCGCCCGAAGCACGCCGACGCCTGGCTCCGCCTCCTGCGCCTGCCCAACCTGCTGACGGTCCCCGGCGACATCCTCGCCGGCTTCCTCCTCGCCCCCGCGGCGGCCTCGGAAGATTGGGGCCAGCTCCTTCTCGCCATCCCCGCCGGCATCTTCCTATACGCCGCCGGGCTCATCCTCAACGATCTCTTCGACTACGCCGAAGACCTGCGCCAGCGTCCGCGCCGCCCCCTCCCTGCCAACGAAATCCACCGCGAGAACGCCGCCGCCGCCGCGCTGATCCTCCTGTGGATCGCCGTTTTCTCCGCCGCCTTCTTCGATGCCCTCCCCGTCGCGATCCCCCTCGCCCTGTGCATCATCCTCTACGACATCGGCCTCAAGCGGAACCGGTTCCTCGGCCCGCTGCTCATGGGCGCCTGCCGCGCCGGCAACCTCCTTCTCGGCGCCGCCGCCGCATCCGATGGCCTGCCCGCCCACGCCGCCCCCTGGATCGGCGCGGCCGTCCTCGGCCTCTACATCGCCGCCGTCACGCATCTGGCCCGTAACGAAACCCTCCCCGGAACGAAGTTCCCGCCGTCACGCATCGGCCGGCTCCTCGGCCTGCTCATCCCCCTCCAGGCGCTTCTCGGCGTCGCCGCCGTCCACCGCTTCCCCGCCAACCTCCTCGCCCTCGCCCTCCTCCCCCTCCTCCGCCTCCACCGCCGCCTCGCGTCCCGCTTCCCCCCCAGCTGATTCCCCCTGTTCCGGGGTGGACGGCCTCCCTTTTTTCGGCTATCTTCCCCTCTCCATGCGTCGCCGCTTCTACATTCTGCTGGCCCTCTTCTCCGCCACCTGCTGCGGCGCCGCGGAGCGCAACGCGATTTCCTTCACCATCGCCTCCGCCAACCTCTCCGACAGCACCAGCCAGGCCTACGAAGATGCCGGCATCCGCATCCTCCAGGCCCTCAAGCCCGACGTCGTCGCCATTCAGGAATTCAACTACAAAAGCGGCAATTCCCAGGACCTCGTCCGCAAGCTCTTCGGCCCCGCCTACCACTTCGCCCGCGAAAAGGGCGGCGCCCGCCTCCCCAACGGCATCCTCAGCCGCTACCCCATCGTCGCCTTCGGCCAGTGGGACGACCCCTACGTCCTCAACCGCAAGTTCGCCTGGGCCACCCTCCAGATCCCCGGCCCCAAACCCCTCCATGTCGTCAGCGTCCACCTCGTCCAGAACCGCGCCGAACGCCGCATCCCCGAGGCCCGCCTCCTCCTCCGGCTCATCCGCGAGAAATTCCCCGCCGGCGACTATGTCGCCCTCTGCGGCGATTTCAACATCGCCAGCCGCGAGTCCGAAGCCCTTGCCGAATTGACCGGATGGTT
The DNA here is from genome assembly GCA_937860055.1 of uncultured Verrucomicrobiota bacterium. Classification (GTDB taxonomy): domain Bacteria; phylum Verrucomicrobiota; class Kiritimatiellia; order CAIQIC01; family Lenti-01; genus Lenti-01. Next base: position 64,827 of record CALMBO010000002.1, read on the forward strand.
CGTCGACGACCACCATCCCGCCGACCAGGAAGGCAACAAGAACACCAACGCCAACCGCAACCGCCCCTACGATTTCGTCCTCCCCAACCCCGCCCTCGCCCCCTGCCACGTCCCCACCACCCTCGCCGGCCGGAAGTTCCCCGACGGCCTTGTCTTCGACACCCGCCTCTGGAATCCACCCCCCGCCCCCGCCGAATGGGAGGACACCGCCCGCAACCTCCAGCACCTCCCCGTCATGAAAACCTTCCGCATCCCCCTGCGCTGACGCCCCCTTCCGCTCCCCCGCCCCCCCCCGGGGGGAGGCAAGGCGCCGCCCAATTTGGAGCTTCCCTTTTTTCCACAGTGTGGAAAAATCGCCCCCGCTTTTTCCATGGTGTGGAAACATTTTTCCACGGCATGGAAAACCCAGACCCAGGAGCCGCCCCATGATGACTTCATCCGAAATCCGCCAGTCGTTCCTCGACTTCTTCGCCTCGAAGAACCACGAGATCGTCCCCTCCTCCCCCGTCGTCCTCCCCACCGACCCCACCCTCCTCTTCGCCAACGCCGGCATGAACCAGTTCAAGGAAATCTTCCTCGGCGCCCGCAAGTCCTCCTGGAAGCGCGTCGCCGACACCCAGAAGTGCATCCGCGTCTCCGGCAAGCACAACGACCTCGAGGAGGTCGGCCGCGACACCTACCACCACACCTTCTTCGAAATGCTCGGCAACTGGTCTTTCGGCGACTACTACAAGCGCGAAGCCATCTCCTGGGCCTGGGAACTCCTCACCGTCGTCTGGAAGCTCCCCAAGAACCGCCTCTGGGTCACCGTCTACAAGACCGACGACGAAGCCGAAAACATTTGGAAGACCGTCACCGACGTCGATCCCTCCCACATCCTCCGCTTCGGCGAAAAGGACAATTTCTGGGAAATGGGCGAGACCGGCCCCTGCGGCCCCTGCTCCGAAATCCATTTCGACCTCACCCCCAACGGCTGCACTCCGGACATGATCAACGCCGGCACCCCCCAGGTCATCGAGATCTGGAACAACGTCTTCATGCAGTACAACCGCAAGTCCGACGGCTCCCTCGACGAGCTCCCCGCCAAGTGCGTCGACACCGGCATGGGCTTCGAACGCGTCGTCGCCGTCATCCAGGGCAAGACCTCCAACTACGACACCGATGTCTTCATGCCCCTCATCGACGCCGTCTCCAAACTCTCCGGCAAGCCCTACCTCCAGGACGAAACCGCCGTCGCCATGCGCGTCATCGCCGACCACCTGCGCGCCCTCTCCTTCGCCATCGCCGACGGCGTCATGCCCTCCAACGAGGGCCGCGGCTACGTCCTGCGCCGCCTCCTGCGCCGCGCCGCCCGCTACGGCCGCAACATCGGCCTCGTGAAGCCCTTCCTCTGCAAGCTCTTCCCCGTCCTCGAAAAGCAGATGGGCGCCTTCTTCCCCGAACTGACCGCCCGCCGCGAGGAAATCGTCCGCGCCCTGCGCGCCGAAGAGGAATCCTTCGCCGCCACCCTCGACCGCGGCATCGCCCTCTTCGATGAAACCGTCGCCGAGCTCAAGAAAACCGACGCCACCGTCTTCCCCGGCGAACAGGCCTTCAAGCTCTACGATACCTACGGCTTCCCCTTCGACCTCACTGTCCTCATGGCCGCCGAAAAGGGACTCGATGTCAACCAGCCCGAATTCGACCGCTGCATGGAAGAACAGCGCGCCCGCGCCCGCGCCGCCCGCAAGGACGGCTCCGCCGCCGAAAACGACCTCGTCGCCCACTTCGTCGAACAGGGCATCCAGTCGACGTTCACCGGCTACGCCTCGCTCTCCAACGGCACCGAGATCGTCGCCATCCTCTCCGGCGGCCAGCTCGTCGATTCCCTCGCCGAGGGCCAGAGCGCCGAAATCCTCCTCAAGCAGACCCCCTTCTACGCCGAGTCCGGCGGCCAGGTCGGCGACACCGGCATCATCACCACCTGCTCCGGCGCCCTGTTCACCGTCGCCGACACCCAGAAGCCCGCCCAAGGCATCCTCCTCCACAAGGGCAAGCTCGCCAAGGGCTCGCTCGCCAAGGGCGCCGCCGTCACCGCGACGGTCGACGAGGCCCGCCGCGCCGCCATCCGCCGCCACCACACCGCCACCCACCTCCTCAACGCCGCCCTGCGCAAGGTGCTCAACACCGATTCCATCAAGCAGGCCGGCTCCTATGTTTCCCCCGACCGCCTCCGCTTCGACTTCACCTGGTTCGAAGCCCTCACCGCCGAGCAGATCGACGCCATCGAACGCCTCGTCACCGAGTTCATCGTCGCCAACCGCCCGGTCAAGACCTTCGAGATGGCCCTCAAGGACGTCCCCGGCTCCGGCATCATCGCCGTCTTCGACGAGAAGTACGGCGATACGGTGCGCGTCGTGGACACCGAAGGCATCTCGCGCGAACTCTGCGGCGGCACCCACGTCGAGCGCAGCGGCGACATCGGCCCCTTCCGCATCGTCATGGAAACCTCCATCGCCGCCGGCGTGCGCCGCATCGAGGCGCAGGCCGGACTCCCCGCCTGCGACCATACCGCGCAGGAGCACGCCATCCTGGCTTCCCTGGCCCAGCGCCTGTCCATCGGCGCCGCCGATCTGCCCGCGCGCGTCGAAGCCCTGCTCGAGCAGACCCAGAAGCTCGAAAAGGAAATCAAAGCCGCCGCCGAAAAGAGCGCCCTCGAAAAAGGCGCCGCGCTGGCCGGCCGTTTCTCGCCAATCGGCGGCATCCCCGTGCTGGTCGAGTCCGTCGGCGAACTCGCCGCCGACCCCCTGCGCGCCCTCGTCGAAAGCCTGCGCAAGCAACATCCCGAAAGCGTCATCCTGCTGGCGGCCGTCGCGGACGGCAAGATCACCTTCATCCTGAACGCGGGTCCCGCCGCGCAGGCCAAGGGCGTCAACGCCGGCAAGCTCGTCGGCGCCATCGCCAAGATCGCGGGCGGCGGCGGCGGCGGCAAGCCCGACAAGGCCCAGGCCGGCGGCAAGGATCCCGCCAAGCTCCCCGACGCCCTCGCGGCCGCGCGCGACCTGATCGCCCAGGCCCTCGCCTGATCCCACGGGAACCTCCAAAAAGCAAAAGGGCGGCCCACCGGCCGCCCTTCGCTTTTTCCCGCCCCGATGGGCCTGCGCCTATCCCTTGAAGACGAAGAATTTCCTCATCACGTAGTTGATCGCCAGCGAACTGAGGATGTTGGCCCCGAACGCGTACGTCGTCTGCATGCCGAACTGCTTGATCAAAACCCCCATCATCGTCGTGCCCACCACCATGCTGATCGCCGACACCCCCAGGAACAGCAGGAATTCGATGACAACATGGTGGCGGCCGGGCTTGAACACAAACCACCGGTTGGCGAGGTAGCACACCGTGTTCGATACGAAGAACGCGATGATGTTTGAATAAACCGCGTAGCGCGCGCGCAGGTCGGCCACGACGTCCGGCGCGTCCAGCCCGAACAGCTTCACCAGCGGATCCTCCGGCGTCACGCACGGGAACAGCAGGAACCCCGCCAGGAAAAACGCCAGGATGTGCATGGCCGTCGCAAGGCCCCCGGCCACGCCGTATTTGATGAACTGCACAAGAGGCGGGGCGTCGTGGGACAGATAATGGTTCCACCGCTCCTTCAGGTTCATGCTACTTCACCCATTCCTTGATTTCGGCGGGCAGGTCCTCGACCGATTGCAGCGTGCATTCGATCTCCGCCCCCTCTTCCGTCGGCACCAGGACCTTTTCGCCGGCCGGCTTGCCGGCCAGGGCCTTCGCCATCCGCGTGTTCGACGAAATGATGTGCTTCTCCGGCTGCTGGTCCCATTCGCCCAGGATGTGGAAGTGCTCGGTCCGCCCGTCCGGATACTGCAGCGTTACCGTCGAACCCACCCCCGCCACGCCCTTCGGCGCCTCGGAGAAATCCGTCGGCCGCACCTTCGACATCATGGCCTCCAGGTCCGCCCGCCGCGCCATCAGCACCCGCTGCATGTCCTTCGCGGCCTTGTACTCGAAATTCTCCCGCAGGTCGCCGTAGCTCCGCGCCACCGCGATCTCCTTCGAGTTGGCCGGGATGTCGATGTTGATCAGCTTCTCCAGCTGCTCCTGGCGCTCGCGGTAGCTGCGGTGCGACGTCACCGACCCGTACGTCGCCACCGGCGCGTCCTCCGCCTCGCCCGTGATGACGTTGTGGAGATGCGGATACAGCTTGAGCACCTTCGCCTGCATCACCTGCCGGTCCAGCCCCGGCCACGCCGGCGACGTGTTCAGCCGCTTGAAGAAATCCTTCTGCCGCCCCGGCGTCATCCCGTCGAAGACCGCCTGGAGGAATTCCGCCTCCTCGAACTTCTCCCGCAGCAGCTTCTGCGTCTTGAGCCGGTCGCCCATGTAGTCCTGCTCCAGCTCCTCCACCGCCAGCGGCGCCAGCACCGTCGCCGTGGGCAGGTCCCATTCCTCGCCTTGCTTCGGGTTCCGCAGGATCCACAGCAGCATCTCCTGGCGGATCAGGTGCGTCGCGCACGCCTCCGCGAAAATCTGCCGGCATTCCTCCCCCGCCCCCTGCTTCAGCAGCAGTTCCATCGATTCCTGCAGCGCGTTGAAATGCAGATGCCGCAGCTGGCCCAGCAGCGCGGCGCGAGTCGCCGCCGCATCCTGCGCCCACAGGAAATCCAGCGACGGCTCCAGTTCGCGGACAGGCAGGTCGTGCAGCAGCGGGACAACCGCCCCGTCTTTCAGGAACTCCCGGATGGCGGCGGGCCAGTCGCATTCCGAAGCCGCGAGGCCCAGCCTCGAGGCCAGCATCGCCGCCGCCATCCGGAGGCCCGGCTGGCGGCTCGTCGCGCCCCGCAGCACGAACGCCATGCGGTTGGCCAGGATCTGCTTCTGCGCCGGCTGGATCGCCGCCAGGCTCGCCGGACTGTCCGCCAGCTCCCGAGCGCGCTCCAGGATCGTCTTCATGTCGCGCTCGTTCGCCAGCTTGTCGAACCACGAATCGTCATAGCCGGACGCGCGGTCGAGCAGGCGGAGCGGATCGGTCCGCTTCGAGGGGATCTCCACCATCGGATCGGCCTTGAGTACCTTGCGCGCGGAATCCCAGAAACGCTTCCAGTCGACCTCCGCCACCACGCCCGATTGCACCAGCTTCTCCTGCAGGGCGCCGGACGTCATCGGGCCGAAGCTCGACAGCGCCGATCGGACGACTTCCGCCGGCGTCTCCTTCACGAGCTTCTGGACGCCGTCCCGGTCCCGGTGCATCCGGGACAGCAGATGGTCGTCGCCCAGCACCTCCAGGGTCTCGGCCGCCACCTTCATGGCCAGCCCGTGCCCCGGACGCCCGCGGAAATTGATCTCGATCTTCTTGTAGAGCGTGTCCGATTTCTGGACCACGCCGAATCCCCATGTGCGGTGCAGGCACAGCGCGCCGGGCCGCAGGCTGTGGAGCAGGCGGAAGCGCCGGATGCATTCCCGCGCCGCCAGCTTCTGCCCGAAGCCCGCTTCCTGGATCAGCGCCAGCAGGTGGGGATTCGATCCCGCGACCGCATCGGCCGCCTTCAGCCAATCCTTCGCCCCCATCTGCTCGGCCGGCGTGTTCTCCGCGCGCCACTTCAGCAGCTCGATCCCGCCTTCGACATCCCCCGCCTTCGACAACGCCTCCTGCGCCATCGCCGCCCACTCCCGCGTCGCCGGCGGCATGTCCGCCGCCTTCCCCGCCGCCAGCGCGGCGATCCAGTCCGCGGCCGCGGCCTTCGGGTTCTCCATCAATTCCAATACGCGGTTTTCCAACTCGTTCGGGGACACGGCTTCGCTCATGGGCTCTTCTTTCTCGCTAATGCGCACCGCAGAAAAACAAATCGCGCGGCCAAATGCAAGCCGCACTCGTTTTTCGCTTGCGGGTTTCCGGACAAAAGGATAGCGTTCGGCCTCTTCCGGAAGACCGTGCCGAACCCCGGAACTACAGGAGAGGGAGCCGAGATGAAGACGAAAAACCAGAAGCTGCTGAAGTGGGTCGAGGAAGTGGCCGCGCTGTGCAAACCCGACGCCATCCATTGGTGCGACGGCTCCCAGGCCGAATACGACGCCATGATCAAGCTCATGGTCGCCGCCGGCATGGCCACGCCGCTCCCGAAGCGCCCGAACAGCTACCTCTTCCGCAGCCACCCGAGCGACGTCGCCCGCGTCGAGGACCGCACCTACATCGCGTCGAAATCCCGCATCGAAGCCGGTCCGACCAACAACTGGATAGATCCGGTTGAATTGAAGAAGACCATGTCCGGACTGTATGCCGGATGCATGCAGGGCCGCACCCTCTATGTGATCCCCTTCAGCATGGGCCCGGTCGGTTCCCCCATCTCGAAGATCGGTGTGGAGATCACCGATTCGCCCTACGTCGTCGTGAATATGCACATCATGACGCGCGTCGGCGACCGGGTGCTCGAAATCCTCGGCGAAAACGGCGAATTCATCCCCTGCCTGCACTCCGTCGGCGCCCCGCTGCCGCCCGGCCAGAAGGATTCGACCTGGCCGTGCGCCCCGATCGAGAAGAAGTACATCGCCCACTTCCCGGAAGAGAATCTGATCTGGTCCTTCGGCTCCGGCTACGGCGGCAACGCCCTCCTCGGCAAGAAGTGCCTCGCCCTGCGCATCGCCTCCACCATGGCCCGCCGCGAGGGCTGGATGGCCGAGCACATGCTCATCCTGCGCCTGACCAATCCCCAGGGAAGGCGCTTCCACATCGCCGCCGCCTTCCCGAGCGCCTGCGGCAAGACCAACCTCGCCATGCTCCAGCCCACCATCCCCGGCTGGAAGTGCGAATGCATCGGCGATGACATCGCCTGGATGAAGATCCGGCCCGACGGCCGCCTGCACGCCATCAATCCGGAATCCGGCTTCTTCGGCGTCGCCCCCGGCACCAGCTACAAATCCAATCCGATGGCCATGGATACGATCCGGAGCAATTCCATCTTCACGAACTGCGTCCTGACCGACGATGGCGATGTCTGGTGGGAGGATATGAACGTCGAATGCAAACATGGCATCGACTGGAAAGGCCAGGACTGGACGCCGGACAAGAAGGACGCCGACGGCAAACCCGTCAAGGGCGCCCACCCCAACGCGCGCTTCACCGCCCCCGCGCGGCAGTGCCCCGTCATCTGCCCGGACTGGGAAGATCCCAACGGCGTGCCGATCGACATCTTCGTCTTCGGCGGCCGCCGCTCCAGTCTGGTGCCGCTCGTCAGCCAGGCTTTCGACTGGGACCACGGCGTTTACATGGGCGCCACCGCCGCGTCGGAGGCCACCGCCGCCGCGCTCGACGTCAAGAGCTCCATCCGCCGCGACCCCATGGCCATGCTTCCGTTCTGCGGCTACCACGTCGGCGACTACTGGCAGCATTGGTTCAACATGGGCGACAAGCTCGGGGCCAAGGCGCCGCAGATCTTCTATGTGAACTGGTTCCGCAAGTCCCCGGACGGCAAGTGGCTGTGGCCCGGATTCGGCGAGAATGCCCGCGTCCTGAAGTGGATGTGCGAACGCGTGGAAGGCAAGGTCGGCGGTGTCGAAACCCCGGTCGGCTATGTGCCGAAAGCCGGCGACCTGGACCTCAGCGGCATGAAGATCGGCGAAACCGAAATGGCCGAACTGCTGCGCATCGACATGGATGGCTGGAAGGGCGAAGTGCCGGAGATCGAGGAATACCTCAACAAGGCCGGCGACCGGCTGCCGGCCCGCATGAAGGCGCAGCTCGCCGGGCTCAAGAAGCGCGTCGGCCTTTGCTGAACGCCGCGAAGCAGCCCCCCGGCACGGAATCCGCAGTCCTTCGGTGGACTGCGGATTCTTTTTGGGGTATGCTGTTTTCCGATGATTCTTGCATTCCTGAACCCCGACCTCTGAATCCTGACTTCTATGAAGAAAAACGTCACCATCCGCTATTTCGCCCTCGTCGGCGCCCGCCGCGGCACCCAGACCGAGCCCTACGAGACCGAAGCCGGCACCGCCCGGCAGCTCCTCCACGAGATCCAGGCCAGCGGCCATTTTCCCCTCACCACCAACATCGTCAAAGCCGCCATCAACGACGAGTTCGTCGAATGGGACGCGCCGATCCGCGACGGCGACCAGATCACCCTCCTCCCCCCCTTCTCCGGCGGCTGATCCGGACGGGAGCCCGCGCCTCCCCGGCGCTTTTCCCCGCGCGGAAAATCTCAGGCGCGGAACAACCGTCCTTCGTGCATCGTCCAGTGCGTCGTCCCCGGCGCCACCCATTCCGCGTTGTGCGTCACCAGCAGGATCGACATCCCCCCGCGGTTGAGCTCGCGGAACAGTTCCATCACGCGCGCGGCGGAATCCGGATCGAGATTCCCCGTCGGCTCGTCCGCCAGCAGCAGCCGGGGCGGCAACGCCAGCGCCCGCGCGATCGCCACGCGCTGCATCTCGCCGGCCGACAGCAGCCTCGCCGCCTGTTCCGCCTTGTGCGCCAGCCCCACCCGCTCCAGCGCCGCCTCCGACAGCTTCCGCGCTTCGCGCGCATCGCATTCCAGATAGCGGAACCGGAACTGCACGTTGTCCAGCGCGCTCCGGTGGGGCATCAGGCAGAATTTCTGGAACACCATCCCCGCCCCGTGCTTGCGGATTTCCGCCAGTTCCCTTTCGCCAAGCCCCGACACCTCGCGCCCATCGAACCACTCGCGGCCGCCATCCGCCGGCTGCAGCAGCCCCGCCACCATCAGCAACGTCGTCTTTCCCGAGCCCGACGGCCCCGTGATCACGCCAAACTCCCCTGCGGCCAGCGCCAGCGAAACCCCGCGCAGCACCTCGACCTCCCCTCCCGCCGAACGGAACACCTTGCGCACCCCCTCCAGCCGCAGCCGCTCCTGGCGCGCCCCGTCCATCAGATGGGCTCGCTCCTGAAAATCCCCCGGCTCGTCTGCGCATGGCACAGCGCCAGCGCCAGGGCGTCCGTCGCGTCCGGCGGCGGCATCTCCGCCAGCCCCAGCACGGATTTCACCATCCTGGCCACCTGTTCCTTCGGCGCCGCGCCCCAGCCCGTGATGTTCTGCTTCGCGCTCCGCGGAGAATATTCGAATGCCGGAACGCCCGCCGCCGCGCAGCACGCGATCGCCACCCCGCGCACCTCGCCCAGCACCATGGCCACCTTCGCGTTCTTGCAGAAGAACCCCCCCTCCATCGAGGCCGCGTCGGGCCGGTGAGAGGCGATCACCGCGTCGATCCTCCCGCGGATGGCCGCCAGGCACTCCGAATGCGGCGCCTTCGCGGACATCTTCACCACTTCCCAGTGGAGCGCGGCCGTGCGCGAACCCGCCTGCTCGATCACCGCCAGCCCGGTGCCCCGCAGCGAAGCATCTATGCCCAGTACCTTCATGCACCCGGAATCGTACTCCGGATTCCACAAACAAAAAGCTCCAAAATCCTTGCGGATTCCGGAGCTTTTCCCGGCCGGCTTCCCCGCCGGCTCACCCCTCGATCGCCTCGTCGGCGATGTCGCCGTTCATGTAGACGTTCTGGACGTCTTCGAGATCCTCGATCGCCTCGATCAGCTTCATCAAGGCCGAGGCCTGCGCCTTGTCCGTCACCGGAGCCCAGACCGTCGGAACGAAATTGACGCCGGAATCTTCGGAAACCTTGTAGCCGGCCTTCGTGAGCTTCTCCGACACCTCGTTGTAGGCACTCGGGGCCGTCAGGACCTCGAATTGGCTTCCTTCATTCGTCACGTCGTCGGCGCCGGCGTCCAGCGCCAGTTCGATCAGCTTGTCTTCGTCCACCCCTTCGGCGTCCACAAGGATCTGGCCGCGGCGCGCGAAATTCCGCATGACCTGGTTCGTCCCCGCGAGCGAGGCGTTGTGCCGCTGCAGCAGGTGGCGCACTTCGGCGACGGAACGGTTGCGGTTGTCCGACAGGCACTGGATGATCATGCCCACGCCGCCCGGCGCATAGCTCTCGAAGAGGATTTCCTCGATGGCGGCGCTCTGCAGCTCGCCGGTGCCCTTCTTGATGGCGCGATCGATGTTGTCCGCCGGCATGTTCGCCGCCTTGCACTTCGACAGGATCGTGCGCAGGGTGATGTTGGCGCCCGGGTCGCCGCCGCTGGCGCGCGCCGAGATCGTCAGTTCCTTGGCCAGCTTGCTGAACACCTTGCCGCGCTTGGCGTCGGCGGCACCCTTCTTGTGCTTGATGGTTGACCACTTGCTATGTCCGCTCATTCCTCGTCATTCCTTCCCGCCGGCTCCACCGGCGCTGCGCGGGTTCCCCGCGGCTTCACACGGTTCCGGCCGGCCTTATTCCTCTTCCTCGGCCTGCTTGTTCTTCGCGGCCTCCGCGACAATCTTCTGCGCCACGTTGGACGGCACGACGTCGTAGCGGTTGAAGGAGATCTCGAACGACCCGCGGCCGCCCGTCATCGAGCGCAGTTCCGACGAGTACTTGAACACCTCCGCCTGCGGCACCTCGGCGACGATCACCTGCATGCCGTCTTCCGACTCCATGCCCATGATGCGCCCGCGCTTGTGGTTCAGGTCGCCCGTGCAATCGCCCATGAATTCGCCGGGGATCGTCACGCGGATGTTCATGATGGGCTCCAGCAGCACCGGCCGCGCCTTGCTCATGCCGTCCTTGAAGGCGGTGCGCGCCGCGATCTTGAACGCGATTTCGGAGCTGTCCACATCGTGGGAGCTGCCGTCGTACACCGTCACCATCGTGTTGACGACGGGGTAGCCGGCCACCGCGCCGCGCGTCATGCCGTCCACCAGCCCCTTTTCGATCGCCGGCAGGAAATTGCGCGGAATGCTCGTCCCCACGATGCCGTCCACGAACCACTCCTTCGTGCCGGCCTTCATCGGCTCGATGCGCAGATAGACTTCGCCGTACTGGCCGCGGCCGCCCGACTGCTTCTTGTGCTTGTAGTGGCCTTCGCCCTTCGCCGTCACGGTCTCCTTGTAGGCCACCTTCGGCGTGCTGAGCGTCACCTCCACCTTGCTGCGCGCCTTCATGCGCTCCATCGCGGCATCGATCTGCACGTCGCCCATGCCCGTGATGATCAGCTCGTGGGTCGCCTCGTTGCGCTGCACGTGGATCGTCGGATCGTCGTCGGCCACGCGGTGCAGGCCCGGCCCCAGCTTGTCGTCGTCGCTCTGGTTCTTCGGCGTCACCGCGAACGAAACCACCGGGTTCGGGAAAACGATCGGAGCCAGCTTCACCGGCTTGCCGGCGCTGCACAGCGTGTCGTTCAGGCCGGTCGCCTTCAGCTTCGGCAACGCCACGATGTCGCCCGCCTGCACTTCCGGAACCGTCTCCTGCTTCTTGCCGTTCAGGAAATACACCGCGCCGACGCTCTCCTTCTGCTCCTTCGTGGCGTTGAACACCTCGCTCTTCTCCTTGAGCGTTCCGCCCCATACGCGGGCCATCGTCAGCTGCCCCACGAACGGATCGTTGATCGACCGCCAGACCTGCGCCACCAGCGGCGCATCCGCCGCCGGATTCACCGCGTTGCCCGCCGCGTCCTTCGCCGGGCGGTCCGCCGGGCTCGGCATCAGCCGCGCAAACCCGGTCATCAGCTCTTCCAGCCCGATCGACTGCCGCGCCATCACCGCGAAGATCGGGATGAACTTCGCCTGCGCCACGGAGGAACGAAGCCCGCCGGACAGCTCGTCCGCCGACAGCGTCTCGCCGTTGAGCACCTTCTCGATCAGCGCATCGCTGGATTCCGCCGCCACGTCCGTCAGCCGGGCGCGGATCCCGTCCGCCTTCCCGCCCTGCGCCGACAGCGCATCCACCACGCCCTTCTTGTCCTCCGCCGGGAACGTCACCACTTCGCAGCGCGCGCCCCAGACATCCTGCAAGGCCGCCACCGTCCCGTCGAAATCCGCGTTTTCCTTGTCCAGGCCCGTGATCACGATCGCGCGAGGAAGACCCAACGCTTCGCAGCGCTTCCAGGCCCGCACCGTCCCCACCTGCATCCCGGCCGTCGCGTCCACCGCGATCAGCGCGGCATCCGCCACCTGCGTCGCCGCCAGCATCTGCCCGTGGAAATCCGCATAGCCCGGCGTGTCCAGCATCACCAGCCTCAGCGCCTTGCCGCCTTTCGGGCGCCACACGGCGTCGAACGGCTTCGCCCAGATCGAGATCTTGCGGTTCTTTTCCTCGTCGGTCCAGTCAGCCATGCTCGTGCCGTCGCCCGGATTGCCCAGGCGATCGTTCACCCCCAGCTTGAAGAGCAGGGAATCCACCAGCGCCGTCTTGCCGCTGCCCGTGTGGCCCACCAAAACGAAATTCCGCACATCTGCGATCGGGATGTCCTTCATGTCTGCTCTTTGCCTTTCCTTGCCGTTCGTTCCGGACCGACCGGACGGGGAGCCCGGCCATAGAACAGCGCACCCTATACAAAAGAGAGCCTTTCCGCAACCGTGAAATGAAACGCAGACCCCCGGAAAACTGGGGTGGATAACGGGATTTGAACCCGCAACAACCTGAACCACAATCAGGTGCTCTACCGAGTTGAGCTATATCCACCAACCGAACAGACCGCGTGTTCTACCCCATCCCCCCGAAAATTGCAATCCCCTCCGCCTATTTTGCCGGCCGGTCCATCGCATCCAGCAGCTCGCGGGCCTCCGACTCCGGGTTCCCGGACGGCGGCGACGCCCCCCAGTCCGAGGCGGAAAGATCCACCAGAAACTGCTTTCCATCCGCCTCCACCAGTTCCACATGCAATCCCGTGATCCGGGGACCGGCCACCACCTTGATCTCCCCGGCGCGGCATTCCAAATGCGAGACGCGCCCCCCGTTCGGCGTTTTCACCGACATCCACGTCACATCCATCCCCGAAATCGCCGCCTGCAGGTTGCCCTTCGCATCCTGCCAGCGGATCGATACATCGCGGAAAATCAACGGTCCGCGGATCCATTCTTCCAGCGCATGTTCCGACAAGGCGGCGGACTTCTGGTCTTCCGCTTCCACGCCTTTGGGCAGCGGCGTCCCCGACCACTCGAACACCTTCCTCGACAGCTGGTCCAGGAAGGCCGGCTGGATCGCCCCCTTCTCGTCCGGCGCGATCGTGAGCGCCAACCCGTCCACCCGCACCGATTCCAGCATCGGCTCGCCCCTCGGCCGGAACAGCCGCCAGCGGATGCGCGCCAGCCGCGCCTCGATCCCCGCCACCTCCGATACGCCGATCGCATCGCGGATCCGCAGATTCAGCGATTCCGTCGCCCGGATGCGCCCCACCCGGATTTCCATGCCCGCCAGGCGCGACAGCTCCGCTTCCACGCGCGAGCGGAAGAAAGACGTCCGCACCAGCACCTGCAGCGCCCCGTAGACCAGCGCAACGGCCAGCGCCAGCTTCCAGAAAAACGCCCAGAGGGACCGGGCGGCGGAAAAGGGGCGGGAAACCGCCTCCGGTTTCTTCCTCCACATGGCGCTACCTCGCCAATTCCGCGGCGCGGTCCCGCGCCGCCTTCATCCCCGCCACCACCGCCGCCGAAAATCCCTTCTCCTCCATCGCCGCCAGCCCCGCCAGCGTCGTGCCGCCCTTCGAACTCACCCGCCGCCTCAGCTCCGCCGGATCCTCTCCCGTCTCCGATGCCAGTTCCGCCGCCCCCCGCACCGTTTCGACCGCCATCTTCCGCGCCACCGCGGGAGCGAGGCCCATGGCGACCCCCGTCGCCTCCAGGGCCTCGATGAACGCGAACACATAGCCGGGACCGCTGCCGCTCAGCGCCGTCACCTCGTTGATCTTGTGCTCCGGAAGCCGCACCACCGCCCCCACCGCCGAAAAGAGCTCCTCCACCAGATCCAGGTCCCGGGCCGTCGCGCGCGTCCCGCCGCAGATCGCCGACACCCCGCGCCGGACCAGCGCCGGAAGGTTCGGCATCACCCTCACCACCCGCGCCGCCACCTGCGCCTCCAGCGCAGACGTCGGCAGGCCCGCGCAGATCGACACCAGCAGCTGTTTTGCGGTGAACACCTCTTTCAAGGCCGCCAGCACCTCCGTCACCTGCTGCGGCTTCACCGCCAGCACCACGACCTCCGCCCCGCGCACCGCCTCGGCGTTGTCCGCCGTCGCGCCGATGCCGTATTTTTCCTCCATCAGCGCCCGGCGCTCCTCCGAAATGTCCGCCGCCACCAGGTGCTTTTCCATCGATACGCCGCCTGCCAGCAGCCCGCTGATGATCGCCTCCGCCATGTTGCCGCCGCCCAGGAACGCCATCTTCTCGCTTCTCATGTTTCCTCCGCCTCTCCCGCCGGCTTCGCCCGCGCTCCGAAAATCCCCGTGCCCACCCGCACGAACGTCGCCCCTTCCCCGATCGCCGTTTCCAGGTCGTGCGTCATCCCCATCGACAGCTCCGGCAGTTCCATCCCCGCCGCGGACGCCCATTGGTCGCGCAGTTCGCGCAGCTTCCGGAAGTACGGACGCGCCTTCTCCGGATCCTCCGCCAGCGGCGGAATCGTCATCAGCCCCCGGATCTGCACGTGGCGCAAGCGGTTCCCGAGCGCCAGCACCTCCGGCGCCGCTTCCGGCGCCAGCCCGGACTTCGACCGCTCGCCCGACACATTCACCTGCACCAAAACCTTCAACGTCCGTCCCGCCTCTCCCGCCTGCCGGTCCAGCGCCTCCATCAGTTTCACCGAATCCACGGAATGCACCCAGTCGAACAGCCGCGCCGCCAGCGCCGCCTTGTTGCCCTGCAGGTGCCCGATCAGGTGCCACTCCAGGTTTCCCGGACACTCCGGGATCTTCGCCGCCGCCTCCTGCACGCGGTTCTCCCCGAACAGCCGCTGCCCCGCCGCCGCCGCCTCGCGCACCGCATCCGGGCCATAGGTCTTGGAGACCGCCAGCAGACGGACCGATTCCGGCGCACGTCCCGCGCGCCGGCAGGCTTCCGCGATCCGTCCCCGCACCGCCTCCAGGTTGTCCGCAATGCTTTCCATCCGGCCCGTCTCCTACCCGCCGCCCGCCGCCCGCCGCAATACCGCGGCCACGTACGTTTTCGCCTCCGCCGACAGCGCCACCGCCCCGAATTTCAGCTTCTGCCCCCCGCTCGCCACCACGATTTCCGGTTGCGGAACGTCGTTCACGCGGTATCCCGACTTCTCCAGCGTCACCGTCGTCCCCGGCCCGCACTCCAGTTCCCGGATCCGCTTCCAGCCCAGCAGGTGCGTCCCCACCTGCACCCGCCCCTTTGTCAACGTCACGGTCATCTTCCCCATCAGCAGGTTCAGGATGATCGTCACCAGCACCACCGTCCCGGCCAGGAACGGCAGCCCGAACAGCCCCGCCTTCCACTCGAACTGGCCCGTGACCAGGGGAACGATATAGATGACCGTCATCGAAATCCCCGACCAGAACAGCGTGAACGGCACCAGGAACAGCAACGCCGTCCGTTTGGGCCGGCACGTGATCGTCAGGGCGTCCCCGAACCCCCGCTCCAGCTTCACCCGCTTCGGCGGACGGGCCATCTCCTCGTCGGTCATCTTCGGAACCGAGGAGGCGCCCAGGAACGGTCCCGTGTAGCCGCACGCCCGGCACAGCGCCATGTCCTGCGCTACGTTCACGTCCTCCAGCGGCAGTTCCTTCCCGCAGTTCGGGCATCCAAACGGCTTCGGAGTCAGGATCTTTTCCATCAGGTTCATCGCCCCTCCTTCCCAGCGGCTCCCAGCCGGCCCCGCCGCGCCATGATCAGCTCCGCCAGGATCGACACCGCGATCTCCGCCGGCTCGGTCCCGCCCAGTGTCTTCAATCCGATCGGCCCGCGGATGCGCCCGACCTCCGCCGGCGGGAATCCTTCCGCTTCCAGCGCCGTGCGCCGGTCCGCCTGCGTCCCCGCGCTCCCCAGCAGCCCGATGTACCGGCACTTCGCCCGCAGCGAGGCCCGCAGCGCCGGCACGTCCAGCTTCGCGTCATGCGCCACCACCGCCACATAGCCATGCGCATCCAGCCCCGCCGCCGCCAAACCCTCCTCCGGCCACTGGTGCACCACCCGCTCCGCCGCCGGGAACAGCTCCGCCCGCGCGAAATCCCGCCGCGGATCCACGATCGACACGCGGAAGCCCGTCCGCGCCGCCATCGCGCACAATTCCACCGCGATCGGAGACGCCCCCACGATCAGCAGCAGCGGATCCGGCGTGATCGCCTCCGCAAACCAATCGCCCCTCGGCGAAACGACTTTCCCCGTTCCGCCCCGGACCCGCAGTTTGTCCAAGGCCACGGACATCTCCGGCTCGGGCGGCGCCTTCCCCTCGCATAGAAAAACCTGTTCCGAATTCCCGCCCAGCCGCGTCAGCAAAATCCCCGGCTCGTCCGGTTTCCGCGCGCAAACCGCCCTCCACGCCTCCGCCTTCGGATCGTGCTTCCGGATCCATACGTCGATTTCGCCGCCGCACGACAGTCCCACCTCCAGCGCCGCCGCGAAGGCCGCCCCGTAATGCAGCATCCGCGCCTCCCCCTCCCCGCGCATCAGCGCCATCAGGTGCTCCCGAAGGTCGCTCTCCACGCATCCCATCGAGACCGCCCCCGCCGCCTCTCCCTTCTCGTTCACCGCCAGCCTCGCCCCCGGCTGCCGCGGCGAGGAATGCTGCGCCCCGACCAGGACCGCCTCCGCGCTCCGGAGACCCGCCTCATCCCATGCCTGGATGGCCTTCACGACATCTTTCATGCGGCCCATCATACCCGCCCCCTCTCCCGCCTCAAGGCCCAAATCCTTGCCTCGCCCCCCCCCTCTCCGCTACATTCGCCGCCATGAGTCTCCGCATCCTCCATTTCAGCGATGTCCATCTTCCTTTTCCTGCCGGCGCCTTCCGCACGCCCGAAATCCTGCACCCCAAGCGCCTGGTCGCCCTCGTCAATTTCTACCTCCGCCGCGGCTCCAAATACGCCGAGGCCTTCCAGAAGCTCAACGGCCTGCGCGAATTCCTCGCCCGCGAACCCGTCGACTATCTCCTCTATACCGGCGACACCCTCAACTTCGGCCTCGAGCGCGAATTCACCGCCGGCGCCCCGCGCCTCATCGAAACCCTCGCCCTCGCCCGGCAGGGCTCCCTCGCCGTCCCCGGCAACCACGATCTCTATGCCCGTTCCTCCCTCGCCCTCCACCGCAAGCACTTCGCCCCCCTCTACCGCACCGATCTCCCCGAAGCCGCCACCCCCACCGGCTATCCGATCGTCCGCTGGATGGGCGACGATGCCGTCGCCATCGCCTTCAACACCTCCCGCCCCTGCCTCCCCTTCTGGGATTCCAGCGGGCGCGTCCCCTCCCTCGAACTCGACGCCCTCGACCGCCTCCTCGACTTCCCCGAGATCGCCGTCCGCCGCCACATCTTCCTGATGACCCACTACCCCTTCGACGAACATGGCTATTTCCATGGCCTGCGCAATTCCCGCGCCCTGCTCAGGATCCTGCGCGGGCGGGACAATCTCGTGCTCCTGCATGGCCACAACCACCGCCCCTACACCCACCTCGTCCCCGGCACGGGCATCCCCCTCTATTGCGCCGGAAGCCTCTCCAAGGCCGGCGGCGAATCCTTCTGGCTCTTCGACCTCTTCGGCGATTCCCTCAACGCCCGGCACGGCGCCTGGCGCAACGCCCGCTTCACCCTCGTCGAATAGCCCCCCTCCCGTTTTTCGCTTTTTTCCGCGCCTCCCCTGTCCTATTCTGCCGGCGTGGGCGCTTGGTTGCGCCCGTTCCAAGGAGATCGCATGAACAGGCTCGTGTTCGGATTCGCCGCCCTGCTGGCCGCCGCCCCCCTCGTCTTCGCCGCTGGTGCCGCCCCGGCCGGAACCAACCTGCCGCCCCTTTCCCACTTTAGCCTCGGCGCCCATCTCTCCTACTGGAATGTCGACACCCTCGATGAATTCGACATCGACGGCTCCATCGGCGGCGGCGTGATCGGCCACTTCCGCCTCCATGATTTCTTCGCCCTCGAAATGCGCCTTTCCGGCTTTGCCACCGGCTACTCCGAGGACAAGTTCACGCCCGACGAAGGCTGGTACAAAAACGAATTCACCGTCGTCTCCCTCCCCATGGAAGCCGGCGTCGTCGGCATCCTGCCTCTCGGCGGCGCCTTCAGCCTCTATGGCGGCCCCGGCGTCGGATATTATCTCTTCGATGGCCAGTACCGCAGCGAATACGGCCCCCGCACCACCATCTACGACATCGAAATCGATGACGAAGGCGGCTGGTTCGTCCTGCTCGGCGCCCGCGTCCAGGCCGCCCGCAACCTCGCCTTCTATCTCGAAGGCAAATACACCTGGATCGAAACCTCCGTCGAACAGGTCGTCGACACCCTCCACGAAATCGGCATCGACTGGATCAAGCAGGACTGGGATTTCAGCGGCCTCGCCATCAATGCCGGCATGATGTTCACCTTCTAGGAGGCAATCCCATGGTCGTCCACATCGTCGCCTGGCGCCTCCTGGACTCCGCCCTCGGGAACGGAAAGGCCGCCAATGCCCGCCTCCTCCGCCAGAAGCTCGAGGCCCTGCGCGGCCGCATCCCCGGCCTCCTCCGCCTCGAGGTCGGCCTCGATTTCTCCGCCACCGCCAACAGCTCCGATGTCGTCCTCGTCTCCGCCTTCGAATCGCGCGAGGCCCTCGCCGCCTACCAGATCCACCCCGAGCACAAGGCCGTCGTCGCCTTCGCCTCCCGGATCGTCTCCGAACGCCGCCTCGTCGACTACGAAACCGATTGATCAGCCGTTCCGCCCCGTCAGCGGCACGAACCGCACCGGCAGCACCGCCCGCGCCGAGACCTCCCCTTTCGCGTCCTTCACCAGCAGCGCCAGCTCCTGCGCCCCCCCCCCCCCCCCCCCCCCCCCCCCCCCCCCCCCCCCCCCCCCCCCCCCCCCCCCCCCCCCCCCCCCCCCCC
>CALMBO010000003.1 GCA_937860055.1 uncultured Verrucomicrobiota bacterium
TCAAGGGGAAAAGGGTTCCGATTCCATTATTTCGAGAGGGGGGTGGAGGGGAGGATTTCCGGCGGCAGGAAGGTGCCGATAGGATTGCAATTCGGGGCGGGGGGGGATAGGGTGTTTTGCGCTCGCCGGGGCGGATTCCGGCGGGCCGGACCGGGCCCCGTCCGGGCCGGTTGCCACGGGTTGGGTCCCATGCGACGGATGCGGCCAGAACCCCGCCAGGGCCGGAAGGCAGCAACGGTATGGCCGTTCTTCCGGGTGCCGTGGGTATCCTGGCCCGTGGCGGCCGGCTTGGGCGGGGCGCGGGTGCCGGAGAGCGAAGGCCCGCCAGGAGAGGAAAGCATGTCATACGAGGTTTTGGCGCGGAAATGGCGCCCGCAGCAGTTCGAGCAGGTGGTCGGGCAGGAGCACGTCATCCAGACGCTGTCGCGCGCGATCCAGGCGGACCGGGTGGCGCATGCGTACCTGTTCGTGGGGCCGCGGGGGACGGGCAAGACGACGACGGCGCGGCTGCTGGCGAAGGCCCTCAACTGCCAGAAGCGCGGCAAGAACGCGGATCCCTGCGACCAGTGCGACTCGTGCAAGGAGATCGTGGCGGGGAACAGCCTGGACGTGATCGAGATCGACGGGGCGTCGAACAACAACGTGGACCAGGTGCGCGACCTGCGCGACAACGTGCGGTACGCGCCGGCGCGGGGGCCGTACAAGATCTACATCATCGACGAAGTGCACATGCTGAGCGCGGGGGCGTTCAACGCCTTGCTCAAGACGCTGGAGGAGCCGCCGCCGCACGCGAAGTTCCTGCTGGCGACGACGGACGTGCACAAGGTGCCGGCGACGATCCTGTCGCGGTGCCAGCGGTTCGACCTGCGGCGCATCGGCCTGAAGGAGATCGTCGGGCGGCTGCGGGAGATCGCGAAGGCGGAGAAGTGGAAGGTGAGCGAGGAGGCGCTGCTGGCGATCGCGCGCGGCGCGGAGGGCGGGCTGCGCGACGCGGAGTCGGCGCTGGACCAAATCATCTCGTTCAAGGGGGAGAAGATCGAAGAGGAGGATGTGCTGGGGGTGTTCGGGCTGGTGTCGTGGACGACGATCGACCGGCTCGCGACGGCGGTGCTGAAGGGGGATTCGGCGGCGGCGCTGAAGACCGTGGCGGAGCTGGACGAGGGGGGGCGCGACCTGCAGCGGCTGGTGCAGGAGCTGCTGGGGCATTTCCGGAACGTGCTGGTGTGGAAGCACGCGCCGGAGCTGGCGGATTCGTTCGACCTGACGGAGGCGCAGCTCGACGGGCTGAAGGCGCAGGCGGCGCTGGCGGACGGCGAGAAGCTGCTGCGCGTGGTGGAGATTTTGACGGAGGCGGCGAACCAGGCGCGTTTCGCGCTGTCGCGCCGCACGGTGGTGGAGGTGGCGCTGCTGAAGGCGGCGCGCGCGGCCACGGTGGTCAGCCTCGACGAGCTGATCGCGCAGATCCAGTCCAGTCCGGCGGATGGCGGCGCGCCGGCGCCGTCCGCCGTTGCCCATCCTGCCCCGGCGCACGCGGCGGCGCCTCCGTTCGCAGGCCACGGGAAGCATCCGGGCAAGGACGAGGCGGCGCATTTGAAGAGCCGCTGGCCGGCGCTGCTGGGGATGATCGCCGAGACGGCGCAGCTGGCGGCGCCCTATCTGAAGGAGGCCGAGCCGCTGCGGGTGGAGGGCGACCATGTCATCCTGGGGTTCGATCCGGAGTTCGCGGGACACCTGAAACAGGTGGACACCTCCCGGACCCGCATGGTGATCGAGAAGGCCATCGGCCACGAGCTGAACCGGCCCATCGGCGTGAAGTTCGCGCTGGAGGAGCGTCCGCAGGCCGAGGCGGAGCCGCAGCCGCCGCCCCCGCCGGCCGGAGCGGCCGAGCCGAAGGCGGCCCCGGCGCCGGCGAAGCGGCGCAACCTGGCCGAGGATCCGATCGTGAAGAAGACGTCGGAGCTGTTCGGCGGAGAGATTTTCGACATACGCGAATAGGAGCAGAAGATGGCGAATTTCATGAAGATGATGAAGCAGGCCGCGGACATGCAGAAGAACATGGCCCAGGTGCAGGAGGCGCTGGCCGCGCTCGAGCTGGAGCACAGCAGCGGCGGCGGGGCGGTGACGGTGAAGATCAGCGGGGACGGCAACATTTCCGCGATCCACATCGATCCGAAGGCGATCCAGGCAGGCGAGGCGGAGATGCTGGAAGACCTGATCCTGACGGCGGTGCGCGGGGCGCAGGAGCTGGCGAAGGAGACGGCGGCCCGCGAGATGAAGAAGCTGACGGCGGGCCTGAACCTGCCGCCGGGGTTCGGGTTCTAGCCGGATGCCGATGGAACCGCTTGTTCCAGCGGACGGCATTCTTGCGGCGGCGCGCCGCCAGAAGCCGGCTTTTGCTCCCCCGCCGCGCAAGGCGGCGGGGACCGCGGAGGGCTAGCCATGGATCCGCTGGTCCAGTTGACGGAGGCGCTGTCGAAGCTGCCGGGGATCGGGCGGCGGACGGCGGAACGGCTGGCCACGCACCTGGCGCGGAATCCGTCGGGGGCGGCGCGCGAGCTGTCGGCGGCGATCGAGGAAGCCCGTTCGAACCTGGCCGCCTGCCAGCTGTGCGGAAGCGTGACGGCGCGGGAGGAGAATCCCTGCCGCCTCTGTTCCGATCCCCGCCGCGAGGATGCGATCCTGTGCGTGGTGGAGGATCCGTCGGACATCGCGCTGATCGAGCGCAGCGGGGAATACCACGGGCGCTATTTCGCGCTGATGGGGAAGATTTCGCCGATGCGGGGGGAGGGGATCGGGGACCTGCGCCTGCCGGCGCTGATGGAACGCGCGGCGGCGGCGAAGGAAGTGCTGCTGGCGCTGAACAGCGACGTGGAGAGCGAGGCGACGGCGTCGTATCTGCGGCACGTGATTTCGCAGAAGCTGCCGAAGGTGAAGGTCAGCCGGCTGGCGCTGGGGATCCCGGCGGGGAGCGCGATCGCGTTTTCGGACCCGGTGACGCTGGGGCGGGCGATCCGGGGGCGCACGGAAGCGTAGAGAGAGGTCAGAGGTCGGAGGTCAGGAAGAGCAGGGGAAGAAAAAGGGTTCAGGGTTCGGGGTTCAGGATGGGCAAGAAAAGGGGTTCAGGGTTCGGGGTTCAGGATGGGCAAGAAAAAGGGTTCAGGGTTCGGGGTTCAGGATGGAATCCTGACCCGTCTTCCCTGACCCCTGACCCCTGAACCCTGAGGTTCTTCCTACTTCTTGGCCTTCCTGGCGGCCTTTTTGGCCTTGGGGGGCAGCCAGGCGACGATGCGGCACATGCTGGATTCGAGCTCGATGCCGCGCAGGGGGAAGCAGCCGATCCAGGCGCGGGTGGAGCCGAGCTTGGCGATGTCGCCGGCGAGGTTTTCGGCGTGGACGATGCCCTTGGGGAAGAGCTTGAGGTGCATGACCTGGTAGTACTTCTTGAGCGGGAAGATTTCGTCGAAGGATTTGCCGTAGACCTTCTTCATCTTGGCGTCGCATTCCTGGAAGCGGCCGGGGTGCCAGGTGCGGATGATGGTGTTCATGGGGTGGTCCGCGCTGCCGCAGTCCACGCCGATCCACTTGATCTGCATTTTCATGCACCACTCGTCGAATTCCGGGCTCGGGCCGGGGTGCATGACGAAGTAGCGGATTTCATCGCCGGTCTTCTGGTCCCACGAATAGCGGTGGTAGCCGGTGTTGATGATGAGGATGTCGCCCTTCTTCACCTCGACCTTGTCGGTGATCATCTTGGGGGTGTAGAGGGAGTAGTCGGAGACTTCCTTGGAGATGTCCACGATGACGCCGGGGCCGACCCATTCGCGCAGGGGCACGTTGCCGATGGAGCGGCCGGCGGGGTAGAAGTGGATTTCGCCGTCCATGTGGGTGCCAACGTGGTTGGAGGTGGTGATGATCTGGCCGTTGGCGCCCTGGCCCATGTGGGCGCCGGCGAGGCGCTTGAAGTACTGGATGCCGAGGGGCATGTAGGACGGCCACGGGGGCGTGTGGACGCTGAGGCGCATCGTCAGATCGAACATCTGCGCGTTGTCCAGGAAGTCGATGAATTGGTTGTTGTTCATTTTTTAGGGTCCTTTCTTTTTTCAATAGGGGTCAGGGTTCGGGGTTCAGGGTTCAGTTGAAGAAGGATCCGGAAAGCCGGCAGCACTGTAATCGCCAGGGTTTTCCTGCACGGCAGGCCAGCGGCGGGCGGATTCCGGCAGCTGTTTTTCCAAAGTACGCTCCATGCCGTTCAGCATACGGATGCATTCCTGATAGCGCAAACGGTATGATTCGTATGTTTCAAGGGTTTCGTATCTTTTCAAATGGGCCATGAACAGATGGTGGACGGACTCTGCGGCTTCACCATGGCTGCGGTTGATCCCCTCGATTTTGTTGCGAATATGGCGATCATCGTATTTTTCGGCCAACTGGGCGGCCGCGCTGTTCGAGGAGCGCCGTATTTGCGAACCCAACT
The DNA here is from genome assembly GCA_937860055.1 of uncultured Verrucomicrobiota bacterium. Lineage (GTDB taxonomy): Bacteria > Verrucomicrobiota > Kiritimatiellia > CAIQIC01 > Lenti-01 > Lenti-01. The sequence goes on from CALMBO010000003.1 coordinate 4,475, forward strand.
CGAATTTCTCCTCGGCCGGCCATCGATGGGAGATGGCCGCGATCTCGATGTGGAGTTGGCAGAGCTTCTGGTAGACGATCAGATCCTCCAATTTCCGATACTCGCTCATCTTGCCTGAACCCTGAACTCTGAACCCTGACTCCTACTTCAGGATCTTGGCTAGCGCGTCGTAGGCCTTGGCGAAGGGGCCCATGGGGGCGCTGACGATGCCGGCGCCGACCTGCCCGACGCCGGCCTTCTTGTGGGCGACGCCGGTGTCGATGACGGGGACGAGGTTCTTCTCGACGACCTTGCGGACGTCGATGCCGGTGGGAGTGCCGCGGAAGTCGAGGGCGGGGATCTGGTACATGCGGCTTTCGCCGGCGGTGATTTCGTACATGGAGAGCGTGTAGCGGAGGGCGTCGGCGGCGGCGCCGCCGACGAACTGGACGATGGCGGGGGCGGCGGCGATGGCGAAGCCGCCGAGGCCGCCGGTCTCCGTGATGGCGCTGTCGCCGATGTCGGGGTTGGCGTCGTCCTTGGTGAAGCCGGCGAAGTAGAGGGCGTCGGGCACCTCGGCGGGGGCGGTGAACCACTGGTCGCCGGTGCCGGCGAGCTGGACGCCGAAATCGGTGCCGTTGCGGCACATGACGACGGCGATGGAGCTGCCCTTGACGTTGCGGGCGGCGTCGAGGGTGGCCTTGCAGGCGGGCATGGAGAGGTTGAGGAAGAAGTGGTCGTTGCCGTTGATGAAGTTGAGGACGGCGACGGCGTCGTCCTTGTTCGCGCAGGTGGCGAGGACGGCGGGGGCGATGGCGCGGTAGAGCAGGGAGGTGCCGGCGCGGTTGCGGTTGTGGACTTCGTCGCCCATGTGGAGGGCCTGGGCGATGAGGTTCTTCAGGTCGATGGGGCCGGTGCGTTCGAGGGCGGCCTTGAGGACGGGATAGAGGACGGTTTCCATCCACTTGAGGCGCTTGGTGACCTCCTCGCCGAACGCGCCGTAGCGGAGGACCTTGCCGAGGCCTTCGTTGAGGGTGCAGAAGGCGGTGTTGCCGAATTTTTCGTTGCGGATGATCATGACGGGCATGGAGGGGGTGACGATGCCGGCCATGGGGCCGACGGCGGCATGCTCGTGGCAGGGGGCGTATTTGATCTTGCCGGAGGAGGCGAGTTTTTCGGCCTCTTCGATGGTGGTGGCGCGGCCTTCGTATACGAGGCCGGCCATGACGCCGCCGCGCATGGGGCCGCACATGCGGTCCCAGGTGATGGGCGGGCCGGCGTGGAGGATGGTGTCCTCGGTCATGCCGGGGATCACGTTGCGGGCGATGTCGAGGCCGACGAGCCTGGGCGTGCCGGCCAGGATGATCTCCATGACCTTCCGGTTGGCCTTTTCGATTTTCGCCCTGCGCCCGGCGAGGATGGCTTCGGATCCGGGAGCGACGTCGACGGGCGGGCGCCATTCCACCTGGACGGAGGGCGCGCCGTTCTTTTCGCAGGCGTCCTTGAAGGATTCGATGCCGACGTTGACGACCTGGAGGGGGGAGGAGAAGAGTTTCTGGATGCTCATGGCGGATGTTCCTTTGCGATCAGCGGTTCTGGCGGGCCACCTCGGCGGCAATGAGGCCGGCGAGCTTGCAGGCGGCGGCGTTGGTGAGCTGCACGTGGGCGCCGGCCTCGCGGAGGGCCTCGACGACCTTGGCGCGGTTCTGGGGGTCGCCGATGGTGCCGTTGACGCCGGCGACAACGAAGACCTTCATCGCCGCCTTCTGGATCACGGGGACGAGTTCGGCGGCCGGGTCGAGGTTGGCGCCGTAGCCGAGGACGACGTCGAGCAGGATGACGGCGACATCGGGGTCGTCGGCCTGTTCGAGGATCATCTTGTTGCGGAGGGTGAAATCGATCATCGGGTGGGCGCGGCCGACGGTGAACTCGTCCTCGCCGAGGTCGATGACGGAATTCTTCTCGGGTTTCCAGGCGTTCTTGAGCTTCTGGGAATCGCCGAGGGGGGCGTTGGAATGGAGGTGGCGGACGAGGCCATCGAGGACGACCTGCGCCTCGGCGCAGAAGGTGCCGCCGCTGAAGAGGCCGCGGAGGTAGCGGCCCTGCGGTTTCCTGCGCCTGGCGACGATGGCGCGGGCTTCCTCGACGAGGATTTCGTCACGGCGGACCAGATGGGCGAGAGCCTTGGCAGGATCCGCGCCCTTGGCATGGGCGACGGCGAGGAGGGCGGCCTCTTCCAGCGTGGCGGGCCTGCCGCCTTCGCCGAGAAACAGGGCCACGACGGGTTTCTTGATCTTGCGGAGGAGGGCGCGCACCTTTTTCAGGACGCCGGGCTGGGGCGGCTTGGAGACGAGAAGGATGACCTTGGTTCCACGGTCGCCGGCCAGCGCCTGCATGGCATCGAGGAAGGAAATGCCGCCGACGGCGTCCTTGACGTCGCGTCCGCCGGTTCCGATGGCCTGGGAGACGCCGGAGCCTTCGTTGGCGATGATGCAGGTGACCTCCTGGGTGCCGGTGCCGGAGGCGCCGACGATGCCGATGGGGCCTTTGGGGACGACGTTGGCGAAGGCGAGCGGAACGCCGTTGACGATGGAGGTGCCGCAGTCGGGGCCCATGACGAGGAGTCCCTTCTTGTGGGCCTCCTTCTTGAGGGCGACTTCGTCCTCGATGGAGACATTGTCGGAAAAGAGCATGACGTGGAGGCCGTTGTCGAGGGCCTTGCGGGCCTCGCGGGCGGCGTAGCGGCCGGCGACGGAGATGAGGGCGAGATTGGCGCCGGGGAGGGCGGCGACGGCGGAGGCGATGTCGCGCGGGGCGGGGGCGGCGGAGCCTCCGGCGGCGGCGGGCTTCTTCTTGCGGGAGAGCATGTCCTCGGCCTTGGCGAGGGCCTCGCCCGCGGCCTTTCCATCCTTGGCCTTGACGACGATCACCAGATCCTGGTCGCCGCATTTCTTGAATTCCGGGAGGAGGAGGTCGGACATGGCGAGGATGGACTTGTTGGCCTCGGTGGCCATGACGACGGAGGCTTCGGCGACGCCGGGGAGCCCGGACAGTTCGCGGCCCACGCGCATGAGGGTGACGGAATCGAAGTAGAAACCCTGTTTGATGCGACCGGCGATATTCATCGTGTGTACCATCTCCTTGCGGGCCGGGCGGGATGCACCGCCTGCCGAACGCTAGTTTCTATCGCATTTTCGCGGGTCGACGCGAGAAAAAACCGGGGTGGCGGGGCCGCCTGGGCGGAAACGTTTTACGGGATGAAGGGCCTGCCGGGCCAGGCGGGAGCGGATCAGAAGCCGATCCGGGCGGCGGCGCCGAGGAAGACGGTATCCGTGTCGATGGCGTCGACGGCTTCCTCCAGATCGGTCTCGCTGTTGAAGCGGTAGCTGGCGGAGAGATCGAGGAAGAGGCCGGGGAGGATTTCCAGATCGAGGCCGGCCTTGAGGGCGAGGAAGGGTTCGTCGGCCCATTCGCCGTCGAGGTTGACGATGCCGGCGCCGGCGGCGGCATAGATGGTTTTGCCGACGACAAGATAGGCGGCGGGGGCGATGGCATCCTCGCCGAAGAGGTCGGGGAGGAATTCGACATCGGCCTGCAGGCCGACCAGCGTGGGGCGGTACTGGTAGGAGACCAGATAGCTGAAACCGTCTTCATCGACGTTGTCGACGTCGATGTCGTCGATGCAGACCCAGTAGTTCGCGCCCGCGCCGATGCGGTGGGCACTATCCGCCGCACGGGCGGAAGGGAGGAGGAAGAGGGCCAGAATCACGGGAACGATCCAATTTTTCATGTCGCACTCCTTTGGATATGGCGTTTCAAACCCATGGCATCATGGCAGGGATTTCCGGGTTGGGCAAGGCGGAGAAATCCGGCGCAAAACGATTCCGGCGCCGGAGGGTCTCCGGCGCCGGAAGGGAAAGTTCCCCGAACGGGAACCTGCGGATTAGAAGCGGAACAGAAGGCCGGCATTGATGCCGAGGCCGCTGAACTCCACTTCCTCGTCGAATTCGATTTCGTCTTCGTCGTCCGTTTCGGCGCCATCCACCTCGAGGACGCGGTATTGGGCTTCCACGAACAGGGAAGCGGCGTCGCCCAGGCCGAATTCCGCGCCGGCCACGCCGTAGAAGCAGAATTCATCGTCCAGGTCGATGTCGTCGCATTCCGGAATGATGGCATAGCCGCCGCCACCGCCGCCATAGAGGGTGATGGGGACATCTTCGCCCAGCGGCAGGTTGAAGAGCAGGCCCGCCTCCAGCGGGATCAGGTACAGGCCGTCATCGCTGTCGTCCTCGTCGAACTGGGTGATGCAGGAGGCCCGCACTTCCATTCCGAAATAATCGGAGAGGTCGGCCTTGAACTTCACGCCGCCGCCGAAACCGGGACCCGGATCCTTGCTGTCGAGATACGTTCCGAACACACCCAGGCCGCTGCCTGCGGAGGCCGCCGCGGTCCCGAGACCGATCGCTATCAGCATAACCAGTAACTTCTTCATGCATTCTCTCCTTGTTCTGAACCATCGGGCCGCACGCGCGACCTCTCTGCCACACCCTTAAGGGTAGGGGTCTCCTTTCCCGCCGTCAAGCCGGGACCGGCCCGTGGCGGTGGAATTCCCGGAAAAGGGGGACCCGGGGGGGGGGGGGGGGGGGGAAGGGGGATGGGCCTGCCGGTCAGAAGCCGAGCTTGAGGCCGGCGGAGAAGGAGGGGCCGTCGAGGGAGTTGGCCGCTTCGATGTCGGCGCCGCGCCAGTGGAGGTCTTCGTCGGTGCCGACGAGGTTGTACTTGGCCTCGGCGAAGAGGGAGGCGGGGCCGAGGCGGAGATCGAGGCCAGCGAGGGCGAAGTAGCCGGCGACCTTCTCGGACGAGTCCCAGGTTTCGGTATCGGTGTATTCGGCGTCCTTCAGGTAGTATCCGGCGCCACCGCCGACATAGGGGGAGAGGTGCCGGCCGAAGGGGAGGCGGAAGACGAGGGCGGCCTCGAGGGGGACGAGGGAGGTTTCGACGCCGTCGTCCTCGGATTCGAGATAGGAGGCGCGGGCTTCGAGGCCGAGGCGGCCGAAGATGTTCCATCCGAGGCGGAGACCGCAGCCGGCGAGGGTTCCGTAGTCCTGGCTGTCCCAGCGGGAGGCGAAGACGCCGAGGCCGGCGTAGGGGGTGCTGACGAGGCTGGCCGTCGCCTGGGCTCCGATGGTGGAGGCGGCGGTGGCGGCGAGGAGGCCGGCATCGGCGCGCGCCGCCAGGGGCGAGAGGGCCCAGGCGAGAGCGGTGGCAACGACGGCGCGCTTCATGCGGTCAACGGATGGGGCAGGCGCCGCCGGCGCATTCGTTGCCCATATCGACGCTGTCCTCGGACTGGGCCTTGACCTTTTCGATGTCGAAGGGCTTGAGCCGGGCCACATAGGCGTCGAAGACGGCCTTGGAGACCGGCTGCTGGGGCAGGTAGGGGAAGCCGAGATCCTCGGCGGTCTTGAGGGGATCGGCCCGGAGGAGGAAGGAGACGCCGACATAATGGTCCCAGTATTGCAGGAGCCATTCGATGATGGCATCCACCTCGGAGGGGTCGTAGCTGACGGTGATGGAGCAGTTCTGCTCGACATAATTATCCATGAGAAGCTTGTAGCGCTCGAGCTGGTCGATGGCGGTTTCCAGGTTGACTTCGAGGTCGCCGACCTTGTCGAAATCGACGTCGTCCCAGGAGACGGGGAGGGTGATGACCCAGTCGCCGGTGCCATTGGGGTGGGGCATCATCTGGTAGCCGCATTCGCGCAGGACGTTGACGAGCGGGTCGTGCTTGACGAAAGTGACGTTGTTGAAGATGTGGCGGGCGAGGGGCTTGTGGGCGCCTTCGGTGGTGTCATAGCACTTGGAGATGGTGCCTTCGGGCTTGAGGGTGGTGACGTTCTTGGGGCGGGGCAGGCCGAGTTCGTCGGCCATGGAGTAGGCACCCATGATGGCCGCGTTGCGCAACAGGCGCAGTTCGTAGGGGCCGAGGTCCGGGCGGCGGACGACGCCGGTGAGCGACACGCCGCAGAGGTGCAGGAAGTCGTTGTTCTCGTGCCAGGAGTGCTGGAGGATGCCGTCCTTGAGGTTGACGCAGGTCTGGCGGTAGTTGGCGCGCGCGATGACGTAGATGGCGCGGTGCATGCCGCTGGGGTTGTCCTTGAACTTGGCGAGATCGATCGTCGTCAGGTTGCAGAAGGCGCGGTTGCCGAGGAGGATTTCCGCGCAGGGATTCACGCCGGAAAACCACGGGGCGCGGTTGAGGGCGGCCGCGCCGTTGATGAAGCCGGGTTCCGAGCCGCCGGCGGCGAGCATGAGGTCGAAGATGCCGCGCAATTCGGCGCGCGTGGGCTTGTCGTAGAAGACGAGCGAGTTGTTGGACTGTCCGCGCTGGGGCTGGCCCTTGCTCCAGTAGTCCTTCTTGCAGACGGCGAATTCCTGCCACTCGGGGGAGCCGTATTCGAAGAGGCTGATTTCGGCGGAGCGGCGCGTGCTGAGGATCGTGCCGAGCCAGTTGCAGATGTCGTGGATGTCCATCTTGCGCAGGAGCTGGCCGGCGCGGCGGTTCATGATCTCGGCGATGGCGCGGTAGGCGACGGAAATCGTTTCGTCGCCCTGGCTGATCCAGCCATAACCGGTCAGCCGTTGGCCGGCGGGACGGATTTCGGAGAAATCGAGGATGAGCTTTTCGGCGGCGTACTTGCCGGAGAGGAGCTTGCCGACGGATTTGGCCCAACCCTCGGCGGAATCGCCGACGCTGATGGACCAGATTTTCGTTTCGGGGTCCCATGTTTCGATGTTGTTGTCGCGCCCGCCCTTGGTGGTGCGGGTGGAGCGGATGAGCTGGATGTCGAGGATGGGCTGGGTGAAGCCGCTGATGCCGCCGGACTTGGGGGTGACGCCCACGCCGCAGCCCTGCAGCAAGAGCCAGAGGGCGTCGACCATGTCGTCGACCGTCTGGATCTCAAGATGGGCGCAGTTGAACTGGCAGGCTTCCTTCTCGCGGGAGATTTCGGTGCCGCCGAGCCAGAGCGTGCGGCCGGCCACGCCCACCTTGCGGGCGAGGAGGAGGGTACGCAGCTCTTCCAGCTCGGCCTCCTGCGTCTTGTTGAGGGGGCGGCGCATCTGGCGGCGCCAGAGCCAGCGCTGGTGCTCGATGACGCGGTCGATGGTCTGCGCCCAGGTTTCAAAGGAGGTGGCGTCGTCGTTGAGGACGCGGTTGTAGGTGCGGCGGGTCAGGATCTGGGCGCGAAGGGAGGGCGAATAGGTTTCGGGCATGGGGCTTCTCCAAAGCGGCGTGAAAAAAATTCGGACGGATTCTAGGGCAAAAAACCGGACGGGGCCAGCGGAAGTTTAGGCGGGCGGAGTGAATCTCGCGATGTGCTCATTGGAGAGCATCTTGCGGAATTGCCGCCAGCCGTGGAAATTGCCGTGCTGGGCGGGGAACTGCCAGGATTCCGGATCGGCAGGGTCGCGCAGGCGGTCGGGGGTGGCCTGGTGTTCCATCGGCGAGGCGTGGAGGGGATGCGGCGGGCCGTTGGGATCGCCTGCGAGCTTGGCGAAGGTATCGAGGTCCTTGGCGACGTTGGGGGTGGAGCCGTCGTGGTTGAGGTAGGACACGCGGGCGCAGCGGGCGGCCGAGCAGCGGCGGGCGGTATCCAGGCCGATGGATTTTTCCTCCTCGGGGGAGATGAAGGGCAGGTGCCACTGGTCGGGATCGAGGGGGCGGGGCTTGCTGCCCATGATGGCCTGGAACATCTGCCGGGCCAGTTCCTGGATTTCGGGCTGCGCGTCGGGGTGCCAGCGCACGCCGAAGAAATTGTCGAACGAGGTGGCGGAGACGAGGACGGAGATGGAAGTGAACCATTCGAGGGGGCGGTTGGCCCACTGCTTGTGGAGGCCGATTTCGGCGAGTTCGGCGACGCCGGCGGCGCAGGCGTCGGCCATGCGGTCCCAGACGGCCTTGGCTTTCGCCGCTTGCTCGTCGGAGAGTCGGGCGCCGGACTGCATGCCGGGGATGTTGGCATCCCACCGGAGGGGATATTCGCGCTCGAGGGCGCCGAGGCGGCGCGAGGGGATGGCGCGCGAGCTGCTGGCGTTGCGCGAGAACAGGCGGTGCGTCATGAATTCGGCGTGGATCCAGCGGGGATACTTCAGGGACAGCGTCGTGAGGCGGATGGCCTGCGGGGAGACACTGTCGGCGATCACTTTGGCTTCGATGCTCATGAGAGGATTCCGTGAAATTCCATTCAGGGGTTTGACGATCAAATCCGGGGCATCCTATGCCAACGGCACCGGGAAGGAAACCCCGTTTTCCGGGCCTAGCGGCGAAAAAGGTGGCCGTTTCCGGCGGTCCATGGGAGAATAACAATCCAAGAGCCCTTGCTCATGGAACCAGAGGTACCTGCGATGAAAAGCGGATTGTCCCGGTGGATGCCGGTTGGCGTGGTCATTGCGTTCCTAGGACTGGTCGCGGGGAGCGGCGGGCAGGAGGCGGGGAGTCCGCCTGACCTGAGGACGCAGTTCGGTCGCGCGCTGGGGCTGGTGAAGGCGGGGCGGGTGGCGGAGGGGGAAGAGCAGATGCAGGCGGCGGTCCGGCAGGCGGAGGCCGCGCAGGACTGGGCCAACCTGTATTGGCATGCGTGGCTGCTGGCCCAGTACCGTTCGGATCACTGGGACGGGGAGCAACGGCTGGCATGGTTCGACATCGCGGAGAGGGCCCTGCTGCGGCGCGACCGGAACCATTACAAGTGGGGGATCGCGGACCTGCCCAACTACATCCAGATGCTGTGCGAGAAGGAAACGGTGCTGGCGGCGCAGGGGCGCAGGGGGGAGGCCTTCATGGCCCACCGGAAGGCGGCGGACCTGCTCCGGGAAAACTGGGGGCCGATGGAGGGCGAAGCCGAGCTGCGCCAGGCTTCACCCCGGCACATCGGGATCCTGCTGAACCTGTTGCTGGACCAGGCGGACCACCAGGAGAAAACGGGACAGATGGCGGCGAGCGAGCGGACGTTCCTGCGGAGCCTGGCGTTGACCGAAGGATACCTGAAGGGAACCCCCGACCATGCCGGCTACATGGGCCGGATTGCCAATAACTACTCGGTGATGCTGGGGTTGGCCGGGAGGGACGACGAAGAGGACCGGTACCAGGCCGAAGCCTTGAAATACCGTGGCAACAACGGCGGCGAACTGATCGCGGAGGCCAACCGGCTTCGCCGGGAGAGCCTGGACAGCGGGCCCAGCGAGGAATTGGCGCAGCGGCTGGCGGCGAAGGCCGACCGGCTGGCGGAAGCCGGCCGGCGGGACGACGCGCTGGAGATCCGGCGGCGGGCGGCCTCGATCCTGTACGACCTGGGGAAGAACGAGGAAGCCGAGGAGCTGTTCGGGCGGGTGATTGGCGACGCGCAGAGCCGGAACTACGGAGTGGTGGTCGCCCACGCGCTGTATTGGCGGGGCAAGGCGCGGGGCCGGGCGGGCCACGCGGGAGCCGAAGAGGATTTCCTGTCCGCGCTGGGTCTTTACCGCCAGCAAGGCGCCAAGCCCTACGAAGGCAGGCTGTACCAGGCGTACGCCGAATTCCTGAAGGGAAAGGGGCGGACGGAAGACGCCCTGCGGATGGTCAACGAAGCGGTGCGGATGAACCGGGGAATGGATATGGTTCATCTGCGTCCCGAGCTGCTGGCGCTGAAGGCCGGGATCCTGGAGCAGGCGGGGCAGGCGGGGGCGGCGGACGCGACCTGGGCGGAAATCCTCGAGATGATGGGGAAGATCGCGGGGTACAGCCAGAACCGGCAGATGAGGGTGCGGGTGGAATACCTGCGGCATCTGGCGCGGGGCGGGCGGACGGAAGAACTGGCGAAGGCCTTGGAGGAGACGCGGGCCTTTGCCGAGCAGTCCCAATTGACAGCGTACCAGATGCAGGCCTTCCGGGGATTCAAGGCGGAGGAATACCTGGCGGCGCCGGATCCGGCGTTGCCGGTGCGGCTGCCGGCGAGTCTCCAGCCGGTCTATACGGCCACGCATGCGCCGTCCGGCCAGGCGGCGCAATCCTGGTTCTGGCTGATGAATCCCGGGGCGGCGGAGATGCGGGGGATGCTGCGGGTGCGGGGCGAAGGCGGGTTTGCCTGGAAGGCGGCGGAGGCGTCGCGGCTGGAGATCGAGATCCGGGATGGGGAAGAAGACGGGGTCGTGGAGAAGGAAATCGCGGTTCCGGCGGAGGACGTGCTGGCGATCCGGCTGGTTCGGGCCGCGCCGGCGTCCGATGCGTCCCGGATCGTGCTGGAATGGGACGGCGAGGACGATTCGAAGGCGGAGTGGAATGTGGCTGGCGATGCGGATGCCTATCGGGTCGAGTCGACCTTCCACCAGCATTTCGCGCAGCAGAACGCGTTTTTCAGCGTGGCGCTGTACCACGAGATCGGCGGGGGGCCGGGGCCGGAAGGCGGGCGAAACTTCCGGGTGCGCGGGAGCGCGCCCTGCCGGGTGGAGGTGTACGACGCGGAGAGCCTGGCGCTGCTGGCGGCGGATGCGGATGGCGATGGGAATTTCGGTGGGGTGGGGGATCTACTGGCGCGGGATGCGGACATCGACGGGTATCCGGACTCGGACCGTTCGCCGCTGCCGGTGGTGTTGCACGTGTTTCCGGTGCCGGGGGAACGGTATGAGCAGCCGCTGGACTTGACGCTGGAAATGCGAAGCGGGGAGGAATGGGCGCCCATCGGGTCCGACCGTTTGATCGACATGGGGGTCGCAGCCGGAACGCCGCGCTGAAGGCCGCTGCTCAGGGGACGGGCCGGGTGATGCCTTGGCGGAGGGCGGGGAGGGTTTCGTCGCGGAGGGTGCCGGAGAGGGAGAAGAGCAGGAAGCCGGGGCAGCCGGCCTGGCGGGCGAGGGAAACCTGGCGGGCGACCTGGGCGGGGTCGAGGCGGGACTCGTCGGCGGTGACGCCGATGCCGGGGAGGATGCGTCCGGCGCCTCCGGGGGCCGAGACCTGCGTGCGCACGAGGCTGGCGAATTCGGAGGAGGATTCGGTGTAGTCCATGGGCGTGAGGAAATCGACGGTGCCGGCGCGGAGCCAGTCGGGCCAGTACTGGGCGATGTTGCCGCCGTCGGGGGCGGCGGAGCCGTAGACGGCGGCGGAGAGCTTCACGTTGGGATTAACGCGGCGCAGGGTGGCGCGGATATCGGCGACGAGGCGGGTGATGTCGGCCGTGCGCCAGCGGCGGAACTCGGTGTGGCGCTTGCCGCCGGCCTTGACCTCGGCGGGCCAGGCCTTGCATTTTTTGCGCGTATCGGATTCGAAGCGGGCGCGGGTGGAGGGCGAGTAGCAGCTTTGCGAGTCGGGGAGGCGGATGTAGTCGAGATGGATGCCGTCGATGCCGGGGTAGTTGCGGGCGATCTCCTCGATGACGGCGAGGACGAGGGCGCGGTTGGCGTTGTGGTGGGGGCTGAGCCATGGGCGCGTGGCGCCGGTGTCGGACACTTGGAGGCGGCCTTCCTTCTTCATGCGCTCGATGAATTCGGGCGGGGCGCCGTCGAGTTTCCAGAGGACGAGCCAGACATGGAGCTGGAGGCCGTGGGCCTTGGCGGCGGAGAGGGCGGCGGCGATCTGGTCGCCGTAGAGGCGCAGGGTGTTCGAGGCGGGAAGGTATTTGGAGGGATAGTGGGCGCATCCGCCCCAGGCCATGTTGGGGAAAAGGGCGGTGACGCCGTTCGCGGCGAGGGTGGAGGCGGTGAAGGTCCAGTCGCCGGGGATGAAGCCGGTGCCGTCGTGGTCCCAGACGCCGACGAATTCGCCGGGGCGGGGGAGCTGGACGGCGGCGTCGGCGCGGAGGAGGAGCTGGCGCTGGCGGCGGGCGAGGAGGAGGGCTTCCCGGGGGCGGGCGGCGGCCATGGCGGCGTTGATCTGCGCGGAGAGGGCGGCGGCCTCGTCGATCATGGCGCGGGTTTCGAGGGGGCGGGCGGCGGCGGGGAGCTGGCGATGGAGTTCGGCGATGGCGTTGGCGAGGCTGGTATAGTCGTTGATGCGGCCGGCGTTCTGGACGGCGCGCAGGGCGGCGGGCGTCCACAGCGAAGGATCGAGATGGGCGCAGAGGGAGACGAGCAGGTCGCGCTTCGAGGGGATGTCGTCGCCCTTGAGGATGTGGGACATCCAGAAGCCGCGCGGGGAGACGGCGATGGCGGGTTCGGGCTGGGGCAGGCCGCGGGCATTCTGCCAATAGGCGACGATGCCGGCGCCGGCGCCGGCGGGGTAGGCGGGCATGAGGCTGGAGGAATCCTGCCAGATGCGCGGGGGGACGAGCCAGGCGGAGGGATCGCCGAAGACGATGGAGCGCCAGCGGTCGGGGCGCTCGGCCTTGAGGTAGGGGCCGAGCTTGAAGCCCATGGCGGAGGCGAGGGCGGGGGAGGCGCCGTAGAAGACGCCGAGCTTGCCGCCGCGTTCGAGGAAACCGGTGAGCGCCTTGAGCTGGGCGGGCGTGGGATTGGGATTGTAGGGCAGGAGGGCGGCGCCGGCGTTCTTCAGCGCGCCCTTGGCGAGGTCGTCGTCGGTGACGAGGGCGTGGCCGATGCCGGCTTCGACCAGCATGCGGCTGATGCGTTCGGTGGTGCTGGCGGCGACGGCGCGGGCGCCATCGTCGGGGCAGGAGGTGGTGCCGCGGACGAGGACGAGCGAGCCTTCGACGGTGGCGAGGCGGCGCAGGACGAGGGCGGTGTCGACCGCGCCCGCGCCTTTCCAGGGGGAGAGGCGGATGCCGTCGATCCGGTTCCAGCCGGCGGGCTTGCCTTCGGTGGTGAAATCGGTCTTGGCGTAGACGAGGGTTTGCGAGCCGGGGCTGGAGAGGGGCTTGTTGGCGACGTACCAGCCGTCGCCGCTCTTGAAGTAGAGACCGAGGGTGCGCAGGGCGGCGGGCTGCGGGCAGGAGACATCCATTTCGAAGGCGACGGCGGCAGAGAGGTCGAAGGCGACAGCCTTGTCCCAGGCGAAGCGGTCGCTGCCGGAGGAGAAGGGGGCGGGGAAGGCGAGGCCGTCGGGGGCGGGCATTGCGGCGGGGGATTTCAGGTAGGGTTTCCAGGCGGCGGCGGAGGTGGGGGCGAAGTCCTCGACGAGGCGCGCGGCGGGGGCGGCAAGAGGAACCCCCGGCGCGAACGACAGCGTTACGAAGAATAGTGCGCGGATGGGCAAGAAGCGACGCATGGCGGCTCCAATGAAGAATTAAGAATCAAGAATCAAGAATGGCGGAAGTCGCGAAATTCTTAATTCTTCTTTCTTCATTGTCCTAGATGTTCGCGTGCTGGTTGCGGCGGATGATCTGGTAGCCCTTGATGAGTTCGGCGATGGCCTGCTGGATGGAGACCTGGGGCTGGTAGCCGGTGGCCTCGATCTTGGCGTTGCTGACGATGTAGTTGCGCTGGTCGGGGTCCTTGCCGACGGGGGCTTCCATGATGGTGAAGTCGGGGATCTGCTTCTGGATTTCGAGGCAGAGCTCCATCTTGGAGAGGTTGGCGTCGGAGAGGCCGATGTTGTAGGGCTGGCCTTTCATCGCGTCGAAGTGGTCGAGGGCGTGGCAGAAGGCGCGGGCGACGTCGCGGACGTGGATGTAGTTGCGCTTGAAGTGGGCCTCGAAGAGGACGACGAAGCGGTCGGTGACGGCGCGGTAGGTGAAGTCGTTGACGAGGAGGTCGAGGCGCATGCGGGGGCTGACGCCGCAGACGGTGGCGAGGCGGAGGGAGATGGCGCCGGCGGCGAGGAGGGCTTTTTCGAGCTCGACCTTGAGGACGCCGTAGAGGGAGATGGGGTTCATGGGCGTCTCTTCGGTGCAATGGACGCCGGCCTGGCCGACGCCGTAGCCGGAGTTGGTGGTGGGGGAGATGAAGCGCTGGGCCTTCGAGGCGTTCTGGAGGAGCATGAGGATGGCGTCGAGGTTGATGGAGCGGGCCTCGACGGGCTTCTGGGCGCAGAGGGGCGCGCCGACGAGGCAGGCCAGCGGCATGATGACATCGGCCTTCTTCAGGAGCGGGAGCATGAGGCGCTCGTCGCGGACGTCGCCGCGGACGACGGTGAATTTCTCGTTGGCGCAGCAGTCGAGGAGGGAGGTCTGGCCGTAGAGGAAGTTGTCGACGACAGTGACGGCGCAGCCGCGGGCGAGGAGGGTGGGGGCGAGGATGGAGCCGATGTAGCCGGCGCCGCCAGTGATCAGGACATGGGGGTTGCTGTTCATGGAGCGAACGGTAGCCGATTTGCCAGGGAGGGGCAAGAGGAAGAGGGTTCAGGGTTCGGGGTTCAGGAGAGAGGGACCCGATCCGGCTTGATCCTGAACCCTGCCCCCTGAACCCTCTTGGGCAGCAGCGCGGTCCAGGCGAGCCAGAAGCAGGCGCAGACGGGGCCGAAGGGGAGATAGCCGGTATAGCCGACGGCGGGCATCTCGAAGAGGTGGAAGCGGTCCAGATAGGGCACGGCGTACTCCCAATGCGGCGAACTGCCGGAGTTCCACAGTTCCCAGAGGAAGCCGCAGGCCAGCGCGGCGAGGGCGGGGAGGAGGACCGGCGACCAGTCGCCACGGGGGATGGAATCGAACGGGGACTCCACGCGGGCGAGGCCGAGGGCGCCGGCGAGCAGGGCGAGGGGCGCGACCCAGGTGGCGAAGAAGAGCGGATCGGGAAACAGCGGGATCAGGAGGAGCAGCAGTGCGCCGAGCGCGGCAAAGACCGGGGCGGCGCGGGGAATGCGCAGGCGCGGCCCGCGGGAAAAGCGGACGCGCAGGACGGGAAAGCTTTCCAAGGCGGAGTGGATTTCGAAGATGGAGGGCAGGACGGTGGAGAAGCAGAGCGACGAATAGACCAGGTAATGGGCGGGGCCGAAGTCCATCCGGTCGGGATACCACCAGTTCTGGACGGACCGGTTGAGGAATTCAAAATACCACCACGACAGCGCGGAGACGGGGAACGCCAGGAGGAAGGCCGGGCGGCGGTCTGAGAAAAGCGACGCGCCCGCGCGGCGGAAGACCCAGCCGTCCAGCGTCAGGATGAATCCGAGCCACAGCGGGAAGAAGGTGTGCTGTTCGGCGGCGCCGGGGAGATCGAAGCGGCCCCACGCGAGGATCCACGAGGCGAGCATCAGCGCCAAGCCGAGTCTGCCGCGGAGGGGGAAGGGTCGGGGAGGCGGCACCGGCGGGGAGGACGGGCCGAGTTCGACCACGGGGCAAGCCCGCGGGTTTTCCGAACCGGGGCGGGGCGGCGGGGCGAAGCCGAAGCGCCGGGGGAAGAGAAAGAGAAGAACGGCGAAAGCGCCGAAGGCCGCGAAAACGGCAAAGACGGGGGCGGAAAACGGGGCATGGAGCGGCTTGTGGTGGATCAGCGGCGGGAACGAGAAGAACCCTTCCGGAAACCCCCGCCATCCGCCTCCTGCCAGCGGCAGGACCGCCAGCAGGAGCAGGGCCGATGCAATGACGAGGCGCTTTCTCACATCCCCATTCTACCACGGAAAGAGGACGGGGGCCGGCTTCTCAATCCGTGGAGGTCTCGCTCATGGCGTAGAGGTAGCGCTTGATCTTGCCGGTGGAGGTCTTGTTGAACTCCTCCCAGCGGATCTGGACGCGGCGGGGATGCTTGTAGTCGGCCAGGGCGGCGACCTGCTTCTTGACCTCGGCGCGGAGGCGGGTTTCGATTTCCTGTTCGCTGAACTTTCGCTTTTCGGAGGCCTCGAGGGCGGCGATGCCCTCCTCGTCGGGGACGACGATGACGCCGACCTGTTCGCCCACGGCCTCTCCCGGCGGGCGGTAGCCGAGGACGACGGATTCGAGGATGAGCGGCGACTGGTTGATCTGGAGCTCGACCTCTTCGGGGTAGATGTTCTTGCCTTCGCGGTTGACGATGAGGGCCTTCTTGCGGCCGGTGATGAAGACATAGTTGTCGGCGTCGATGTAGCCGAGGTCGCCGGTGAGGAACCAGCCGTCGCGGAAGACATCTTCGGTGGCGGCGGGGTTGTTGTAGTAGCCCTTCATGATGTTGCCGCCCTTGGCGGCGAGTTCGCCGACGCCTTCGGAATTGGGGTCGAAGACCTTCATCTCGACGCCGGGCAGGACCTTGCCGCAGGAGCCGGGGCGGATGGGGGCCTCGAAGGGGGAAAGGGTGAGAACCGGGGAGCATTCGGTGAGGCCGTAGCCTTCGCGGGCCTTGAGGCCGAGGTCTTCGAGCCCCTTGAGCAGAAGGGGGTCGGCGGGGGCGCCGCCGGAGATCATGAGGCGGAGCCTGCCGCCCAGTTTCTCCATGATGCCCTTGCGGACGGGGTTGCGGATGCCGAAGGTCCAGAGGATGTTGCCCATGCGGTTGGCCTTGAGGCCGGCGATGAGCTTGTTATAAACCTTTTCCAGGAGGAGGGGGACGGCGAGGACGAGGGTGGGAGAGGTCTCGCGGATGTTTTCGCCGACGGTCCGGAGGCTTTCGACGAAGCTCATCTGGGTGCCGGAGGCGATGGGGGTGACGAGGCAGGCGGTGAAGGCGAAGGAATGGTGGAGGGGGAGGATGACCATGAAGTTGTCGTCGGGCAGGATCTCGATGGCATTGTCAAGCGACTGGAAGTTGGCGGTGAAATTGCCATGGGTGAGCATGGCGCCCTTCTGGCGGCCGGTGGTGCCGGACGTGTAGATGAAGGAGGCGACGTCGGACTCCTTGGGGTGGTAGCGGTCATAGGCGGCGCCATGGCCGCTGGCGAGGGAGCGGGTTTCGGCCATGGCCTTGTCGAAGTCGTGGAGCTGGATGCCGCGGGTCTTGCCGTTGTAGAGTTCGGGCTTCTGGTCGCCGAAGAGGATGATGTGGCGGAGATTGGGACACCGGCTGGAGACGTCGAGGATGCGGGTTTCGGCGGCGGAATCCATCAGGAGGACGGAGGCGCTGGAGTCGGAAAGGATGTGGGTGACCTCCTGTTCCTGGAGCTTGACGTCGATGGGGACGGCGGTGGCGGCGATGCCGGTGATGGCATAATGAATGGCGCACCATTCGGGGGAGTTGGCGCCCATGAGGGCGACGCGGTCGCCGGGGCGGATGTGGCAGTTGCGGGAGAGAATCTCGGCGACATTGCGGACGTTGGCAAGGAATTGGCGGTAGGTGAGGGTCTTCCACTCCCCGTTCCGCTTGAATTTCATGAGGACTTTATCGCCGTGCTTTTGCGCGGAACGTTCCAGCGTTTCCTTGAGCGTCATGTCAGGTCTCCATCAGGGGCGCCGGGCGCCCGGGTTCATCGGTCTTCACAGCCAGGGCGGCCGCGGGCGCCACCGTGGGTTGGGCCATCCGAAGGCGATGGCGAAAGGAAAAATCATAGTCCGAAGCCGTCCGAGCCGCAAGGGAAAGGATGGGGAATGATGGGCAACAAAAAGGCCGCCGGGGCGAACCCGGCGGCCGGCAGGGGAAGACCGGCTACTTCTTGCCTTCGCCCTTTTCGGCCATGGCGGCCTTGCGGGAGAGGCGGACCTTGCCGTTGTCCTCGACGGAGAGGACCTTGACCCAGATTTCCTCGCCCATCTTGACGACGTCTTCCGTGCGGTTGACGCGGAAGTCGGCGAGTTCGCTGATGTGGACAAGGCCTTCCTGGCCGGGGAGGAATTCGGCGAAGCAACCGAAATCCTTGATGCCGGTGACGGTGGCGCGATAGATCTTGCCGACCTCGGCCTCCGCCGTGAGGGACTGCACTTCGCGCAGGGCGGCGTCCAGGTTCTCCTTGTTGCTGGAGAAGATGGAGACCTTGCCGTCGTCCTCGATGTCGATCTGGGTGCCGGTGGTCTCGGTGATGCGGCGGATGTTCTTGCCGCCGGGGCCGATGAGGGCGCCGATCTTCTCGGGGTTGATGTTGACGACGACGATGCGAGGGGCGTAGGGCGAGAGTTCCGGACGCGGGGCGGGCAGGGTGGCCAGCATGGTGTCCAGGATCTTCTGGCGGGCGGCGTGGGCGCGGTCGAAGGCGCCGGCGACGAGATCCCACTCGAGGCCGCGGATCTTCAGGTCGACCTGGAAGCCGGTGATGCCGTCGCGCGTGCCCGCGACCTTGAAGTCCATGTCGCCGCAATGGTCTTCGGCGCCGAGGATGTCGGTCAGCAGGACGGGCTTGTGGCCTTCGCCGGTGACGAGGCCGATGGAGATGCCCGCGACGGGCTTCTTCATGGGGACGCCGGCGTCCATGAGGGCGAGGGTGCCGACGCAGACGGAGGCCATCGAGGACGAGCCGTTGGAGCCCATGATCTCGGAGACGACGCGGACGGCGTAGGGGTAGTCTTTGGGCACCATCGGCTCGATGGAGCGCTCGGCGAGCGCGCCGTGGCCGATTTCGCGGCGGTTGAGGCCGCCGAGGCGCTTGACTTCGCCGGTGGAGTAGGGCGGGAAGTTGTAGTGCAGCGTGAAGCGCTTGGTCTTTTCGCCGCCGGTGAGGCCGTCCATTTCCTGTTCGTCCTGGCCGGTGCCGAGGGTGACGACGGCCATGGCCTGGGTTTCTCCGCGGGAGAACAGGGCCGAGCCGTGCACGCGCGGCAGCAGGGCGACGTCCGCCTGCAGGGGGCGGAGCTGGTCCATCGCGCGGCCGTCCATGCGCTTGCCCTTCACGAGCACGCCCTGGCGGACGAGGTCGATTTCGACGACGTCGAAGAGCTGCTTGAAGCGGTTTTCGGTCATGAGTTCTTCGCCGTAGGCTTCCTTCATCTTGGCGAAGGCGGCGTCGAAGACGGCGCGCATCTTGGTCTGGCGCTCGAGCTTCTTGACGGTGAAGAGGGCTTCCTCGAGGTCGTTGCCGAGGATTTCGCGCAGCTTGGCGAGCTGGCCGGGATCCTGGCCCTTGTCGGCGAACGTCTTGGGGGCGAGGCCCATCTTGGCGCGCAGTTCGGTCTGGGCGTCGCAGATCTTGACGACGGCCTCGTGGCCGAACTTCATCGCGGCGACCATGTCGGCGTTGTTGATTTCGAGGGCGGAGCCTTCGATCATCATGGGCAGGTCGCGGCGGCCGACGTAGACGAGGTCGAGGTCGGACGTCTTCATCTGCTCATGGGAGGGATTGAGGACGAACTGGCCGTTGAGGCGGCCGACGCGCACGGCGCCGAGGGGGCCGAGGAAGGGCAGTTCGCTGAGCATGAGGGCCGCGGAGGCGGCGTTGATGCTGAGGATGTCGCTCTCGTTCTCGCCGTCGGCGGTCAAGAGGGCGTTGTTGATCTGGACATCGTTGAAGAAGCCTTCCGCGAACAGGGGGCGGATGGGGCGGTCGGTGACGCGGGCGGTGAGGATTTCCTTCTCGGTGGGGCGGCCTTCACGCTTGAAATAGCCGCCGGGGAAGCGGCCTGCGGCGTAGAAGCGTTCGCGGTATTCGATCTGGAGCGGGAAAAAGTCGATGCCTTCGCGCGGCTTGGAGGTGGTGGTGACGGCGGAGAAGACCATGGTCTCTCCGAGCTGGCAAGTGGCCTGGCCGGCCGCCTGGCGGGCCAGCAGGCCCGTTTCGAACGTCATCGTTTTTTCGCCGAGGGCGACGCTGACGGATGTGGTATTCTTCATGGATTCTTTCCTTCTTCGCTTCTTCTTCTTCTTCTTCTTCTTCTGGCTTGCTTGTTACATCGGGAGTGCGCACAGGAGCGCATCGCGGCGGAGATCCGACGCGGCACAATGAAAGGAAAGAGGGAGACTCGGTCCGTCCACGGCCGCGGAGGCCGCCAGCGGATGGGGGTCTGCGCTCCCCCGGCGGGGAGGGAGACCCCCGGAGGGACTAGCGGCGCAGGCCGAGACGCTCGATCAGCTTCTGGTAGCGGCCGAGTTCCGTGCTGCGGAGATAGTCCAACAGACGGCGGCGCTTGCTGACCATGACGATCAGTCCGCGGCGCGAATTGTGGTCGGCCTTGTGGGACTGGAGGTGCGCGGTCAGATCCTGGATCCGCTTGCTCAGCAGGGCCACTTGGACCTCCACAGAGCCAGTATCCTTCACGTGTTGCTGATATTCCTGCTTGATCGTCGCCTTGACTGAACTATCCATTTGCTTGATTCAACCTTGCTTCTGCTTCTTTTCCGATTAATGAACGCCGGACTATAGGGGCGGGGAGGGGAAGGATGCAAGGCCAAAAACAAGAAAGAGGGCCGGAGAAAACCGGTTTCCCGGCCAAAGATCAGGTCGGCGGCAGGACCTTGGCCGAACGGGAGGCCGGGGTACTTCCGGCCGCCGGGGAAAAACGGGGTGGTTTTCGGATGCCGAAAAAGCATTTGATCGGCCATGGGGCGCCTCCGTGCGCGTGGATTAACAGGCCGAGCAAAAGCACCGAGGGCTAACACAAAATGAACACCACGGCCGTTGACAGGAAGGGAAGGGGGATACTAGCTTTCTTCCTCTATAAGGGAGCGCATGGACATTGCGCGGGCTTGTCGGTTCCGTGCAGATGATTTCCGGCGTGTTGTACAGCGGTAGGCAACTGGATTTATAAATCAGCAAAGAGGTTGGGAATGAAAAGACGGTTGGTTTTCACGTTGGTGGCGATGATGGCCCTTTCGGCGTTTGCGTCGACGGGGTGGTATCAAGATTACGTCCTGGTGAGTTCGAACGGCGCCGCCGACACCTATAACTGGATCGGCAGCGATCCGGGCTACGGCAGCCCCTATGTTGGCGCCACCTTCCACATCGTCTATGGGCAGACGCTGGAAGTCGGCGCCGACATGCGCTATTGGAGCGACAACCAGGACCGCACAGGAGGCGCCTTCTACTGGAAGATCGACAGCGGCGCCTTCAACGAAGTCCTCTGGGCGCAGAATTATCTCGGCGGAAACGACTACCAGGGGCTGGAAGCCACTGAAAACAACGTCGCCGCCGGACTGGACGCCGGCACCTACACGGTTTCGGTCTACGCCAAGAGCTGGGGCAGCAGCCAGGGCGACAGCTATCTGAGCAACGAGGGCGCCAACTATGTCGCGACCCTTGTCGTGGCCAAGGCGACGGCATCGGTCTATCTGGGCAGTCTCTCCCAGACGTATGACGGGACGGCGAAGGCCGCCAGCGCGACGACGATGCCGGCGGGGCTGACGGTGACCTTCACCTACGACGGCAGCGCGACGGCGCCGACGGCGGCAGGCTCCTACGCGGTGACCGGAACGGTGAACAGCGCCAACTACCAGGGTTCCGCGGCCGGCACGCTGGTGATCGCCAAGGCCAGCCAGACGATCGATTTCCCGGCGATCGGCAACCAGCTGACGACCAACGAGGTGGAACTGTCGGCGACGGCCTCCAGCAGCCTGGGGGTGGATTTCGCGGTGGCCAGCGGGCCGGCGAGCATCGAGGGCACCACCCTGACCTTCAGCGGGGCGGGGACGGTGAGCATCGTGGCGTCGCAGGATGGCAATTCGAACTGGAACGCGGCGCCGGATGTGACGAACACCTTCGATGTGACCGAGCCGGACCTGGCCGTTGTGCTGAGCCAGACGAACGTCAATGTGCGCGAAGCGGGCGAAGGCCGATTCTTCGTGCGCCTGAACAAGAATCCCGGCGCGGAAGTCATGGTCAATGTCAGCCGCAGCGCGGGCGACGCGAGCCTGGTGGTCCAGGACGGATCGGCCCGGAGCTTCAAGTCTTCGAACTGGAGCGCCTGGCAGACGGTGACGCTCGCCCAGGCGGATGATGGGGACGCCGACGCCGAAACGGCGACCTTCCAGGTTTCGCTTTCGGGCGCGGCCGACCAGTTCGTGGGAGCGACGGCGCTGGACGACGACGTCACGAACAACCTGGCGCTGGCCACGGGGGGCAGCGAAATTTCGGCTTCCTATGCGTACAGCCGGCCGGAACAATTGATCGACGGCGTCCATACCGTCAACACCAACTACGGGTACACGGTATGCACGAGCGTTCCGCCGGGCACGATCACGCTGGACCTGAAGGCCACGGCGACGGTGTCCCGCGTGCGGGTGCTGACCTGGGACTGGGTCCGCCTGGACCACCGCTACACGATCGAGTCCTCGCCCGACGGGTCGAACTGGTCTCCCTTGATCGACGCGACGGCGGAAGAACACCACGGCTGGGACGAGTGGGTTTTGGACGATGAGACGTTCCGCTACCTGCGCTTCACCGGCGAGTCGAGCACGCAGGCCAAGGATGCCCTGTCGGTGTCGGAGCTGGAAGTGTACGGCACGCGCGACCTCTCCGGCCTGCCGCAGGCGCAGATCCTCGACACTGCCGTCAACGTCCGCGAAGCGGGCGAGGGGCGCTTTTTCGTCCGGCTGGACAAGGCGCCGGAAAGCCTCGTGACCGTCAGCGTGGCGTACAGCTCGGGCGACAGCGGCATCTCGGTCCAGAGCGGCGCGACCCGGACGTTCAAGCCGTCGAACTGGAGCACGTGGCAGGCGGTGACGCTGGTGGCCGCGGGCGACGCGGACGGCGATGGCGAAACCACCACGTTCCGCGTCTCGGTGCCGGGCCGGGCGGACCAGTTCGTGACGGCGACGGCGCTGGACGACGAAATCGGGAACAACGTGGCGCTGGCCTCGGGCGGCAGCACGATCATCGGCTCGCGGTCGAGCCGCGTGGCGGAGCTGATCGATGGCATCCACAACTCCAGCACCAACTACGGATACACCATCTGGACCAACATCCCGGCCGGCAGGATCACGCTGGACATGAAGCAGTCGATGCTCGTGAGCCGGATCCGCCTGCTGAACTGGGACTGGGTCTACCGCGCCCACCGCTACACGATCGAATCCTCGGAAGACGGATCGAACTGGTCGACGCTGATCGACGCGAGCGCCGAGGACCATGTGGGCTGGGACGACTGGGAGGTGGAAGATTCGTCGGCCCGCTATCTGCGCTTCACCGGCCTGACCAACACGGCCAACCAGTGCGTGGTGGTTCCGGAACTGGAAGTCTACGGCGTCCCCGGGCCGTTGCCGGCGGTGGAGCTCTCGTCGGACAGCGTCAATGTCCGCGAGGCCGGAGAAGGCCGCTTCTTCGTCCGCCTGGCCAACGCGCCGACGGGCAATGTCGCCGTCACGGTGGCCCGCAGCGCGGGCGATTCGAGCCTGACGGTCCAGCAGGGGGCCACGCGGTCATTCACCACGCTGAACTGGAGCCAGTGGCAGGTGGTGACGCTGGCGCAGGTCGACGACGTGGACGCCGATGGCGAGACCGCGACCTTCCAGATTTCGGCCCCGGGCTACGAAGACGCCTTCGTTTCGGCCACGGCGCTGGACGACGACATCGCCGAGAACGTGGCACTGGCCTCGGGCGGAGCCACGATCACGGCCTGGAAGGCCTATCGGCCGTCGCATCTGATCGACGGCATCCATGCCTCCAGCGTCAACTATGGCTATACGACCTGGACGAACGATCCGGAGGGGACGATCACGCTGGACATGGGCGCGTCGATGACGGTGTCGCGCATCCGCCTGCTGAACTGGGACTGGGTCTACCGGACCCACCGCTACCAGGTCGAATCCTCGACGGATGGCGAGAACTGGTCGGTCGTGGCCAATGCGGGTGCGGAAAACCACCAGGGCTGGGATGACTGGGCCGTGGCCAGCCAGGCGATCCGCTACCTGCGGTTCACCGGCATTTCCAATTCGGCGAACGCCTATGTGTGCATTTCCGAACTGGAAGTCTACGGCACCCGGCCTCCGGTGCGCCGCAGCCTCGCCGCCAAGGGCGCATCCTCGATCGTGGAGAGCGAGCCGGTGACGGTGATGACCAGCGACGACGTCGCGCCGGTCTATGAAAGCGGCTGGGCGGCGGTGGATGGAGATCCGGAGACGGCATGGACCGGCCAGCAGGCCGGTGGCGGCTACATCCTCGTGGAGTACGGGCCGACGCTGGAACTTTCCGCCCTTGAGGTGGATCTGGCGGAAGGCTCGCTGGCCGACATCCAGTTCCTCTACAGCCTGGATGCCCAGGATTGGCAGCCGCTTCCGGACGACATGGAGTCCAACCCGGTCTCCCTGAACTTCCTGTGGCTGGTCTTCCCGGATGACGGCACCGATGCGGTTCCGCAGGTGATCGAAATCCGCCCGAATCCATAGGCCCCTCGGCCATAGCGATGACCGCCCGGCGGCGCCTGGTGCGCCGCCGGGTGTTTTTCCGGGGCGGGCCGGCTCAAAACAGCCTTGCAAAAGGGGGGGCGGTTTTGGTTGGATGCGCGGGCGTGGACGCAACCCTCCACGGAAAAGGAAAAACGTTTTATGGCCAAGAAAAACGCGAAAATCGTCGGCAACATGCTGATCGCCCAGAGCGGCGGTCCCACGGTCGTCATCAACCAGAGCCTGATCGGCGCGGTGATGGAGGCCAAGAAGCACAAGGAGATCCGGAAGATCTACGGCGCCCTCCACGGCATCAAGGGCATCCTGAACGAGAATCTGGTCGATCTGGGCCGTGAAAGCGTCGCGACGCTCAAGGCCGTGGCCCAGACGCCGTCGTCCGGCCTCGGCTCCGTCCGCAAGAAGCCCACGCCCGAGGATTGCGCGAAGATCTTCGAGAAGCTCCAGAAGTACGGCGTCCGCTATTTCTTCTACATCGGCGGCAACGACTCGGCCGAGACCGCGCACATCATCAACGAAGAGGCCAAGAAGGCCGGCTACGAGATGCATTGCTTCCATATTCCGAAGACCATCGACAACGACCTGCGCGAAAACGACCACACGCCGGGCTTCGCCAGCGGCGCCAAGTTCGTGGCCCAGGCGTTCATGGGCGACGATCTGGACAACGCGGCGCTGCCGGGCGTGAAGATCAACGTCGTGATGGGCCGGCACGCCGGCTTCCTGACGGCGGCGTCGGCGCTGGCGCGCACGTATCCCGGCGCCGGCCCGCACCTGATCTACCTGCCCGAGCGGCCGTTCGACCTGGAGAAGTTCCCGCAGCAGGTCAAGGAAGTCGTGGAGAAGCACGGCCGCTGCGTCGTGGCGGTTTCGGAAGGCATCTCGGACATCACCGGCACGGCGATCGCGGCCGCCTTCTCGAAGGAAGTGGACAGCCACGGCAACGTGCAGCTTTCCGGTTCGGGCGCGCTGGGCGACGCCTTGTCGAACCTGATCAAGACCAAGACCGACATCACCCGCGTGCGCGCCGACACGTTCGGTTACCTGCAGCGTTCGTTCCCGGGCGTGGTTTCGGCGAACGACGCCAAGGAAGCCTTCGCGGTCGGGCGCGAGGCGGTCAAGCTGGCCACCAGCGGCGATGTCGACGGCAGCGTGGCGATCCGCCGCAAGAAGGGCAGGAAGTACCAGGTCTTCTTCGAGCGCGTCGAATTGCGAAGCGTGGCGAAGGAAACCCGCCACATGCCCGACGAGTTCATCGCGGCGAACGGCTGCGACGTGACGAAGGCCTTCCTCGACTACGCGGCCCCGATCGTGGGCGACCTGCCGAAGATCGGCCGCTTCAAGCGGATCCAGGTGAAGAAGTAAGAGTTCGGAGCGCAGAGTTCAGAGTGCAGGGTTCGGAGATGAGGAGATCGGGATTTTTCCTGAACTCCGACCTCTGAACCCTGAATTCTTTCCAAGGAGAATCGACCATGCCCCGCCGCAAACGACTCGACACGACCCCGGAATGGAAAGCCCTCAAGGCCCATGCGGCGCAGATGAAGACCGCCTCGCTGCGGGAACTGTTCGCGGCGGATCCCGCGCGGGCGAAGGCGTTCGGCCTCGAGGCCGGCGGCTGGTACCTGGACTATTCCAAGAACCTCGCCACCGCCGAGACGATGAAGCTCCTGCAGGCCCTGTGCCCCATGGCCGACCTGCGCGGCGAGATCGACGCCATGTTCTCCGGCCGCAAGATCAACGAGACCGAGAACCGGCCGGTCCTGCATATCGCGCTGCGCAACCGGTCGAACACGCCGATCCTGGTGGACCGCAAGGACGTGATGCCGGCGGTGAACGCGGTGCTGGAGAAGATGTCCGGCTTCGCCGATCTGGTCCGCGAGGGCAAATGGCTCGGATTCACGGGCAGGCCCGTCCGCAACATCGTGAACATCGGCATCGGCGGCAGCGACCTCGGGCCCGTCATGGCGTACGAGGCGCTGAAGCCCTACAGCCGGCGCGACCTGACGGTGCGGTTCGTCTCGAACGTGGACGGCACGCACGTCGTCGAGGCCACGCGCGACCTGGACGCGGCGGAGACGCTGTTCATCGTCGCCTCCAAGACCTTCACGACGCAGGAGACGATGACCAACGCCGAAACGGCGAAGGCGTGGCTGCTGGAGAAGCTCGGCGATCCGGCGGCGGTGGCGAAGCACTTCGTGGCCGTCTCGACGGCGGCCAGGGAAGTGCAGGCGTTCGGCATCGACACGGCCAACATGTTCGAATTCTGGGACTGGGTGGGCGGGCGCTACTCGCTGACCAGCGCGATCGGCCTGCCGCTGATGATCGCGATCGGCCCGGAGAACTTCATCCGCATGCTCGAGGGCTACCACGAAATGGACCGCCATTTCGCGACGGTGCCGTTCGAGCGCAACATGCCGGTGGTCCTGGCGCTGCTGGGCATCTGGTACGGCAACTTCTTCGGCGCGCAGAGCACGGCGCTCCTGCCGTACGACCAGTATTTGTCGCGCTTCGCGGCCTACTTCCAGCAGGGCGACATGGAGAGCAACGGCAAGCGCGTGACCAGGAACGGCAAGACCGTGACCTACGAGACCGGCCCGGTGGTGTGGGGCGAGCCCGGCACCAACGGCCAGCACGCCTTCTACCAGCTCATCCACCAGGGCACGAAGCTGATCCCGTGCGACTTCATCGGCTTCTGCCGGAGCCACAATCCGGTGGGCGACCACCACGCCAAGCTGATGAGCAACTTCTTCGCGCAGACCGAGGCGCTGGCGTTCGGCAAGACGGCGGACGAATGCCGCGCCGAGGGCGTGCCCGAAAAGCTCGTGCCGCACAAGACGTTCCCCGGCAACCGGCCGACGAACACGCTGCTGGCCGGACAGCTGACTCCCGAGACTTTCGGCCAGCTCGTGGCGCTCTACGAGCACAAGATTTTCGTGCAGGGCGTCATCTGGAACATCTTCTCGTTCGACCAGTGGGGCGTGCAGCTCGGCAAGGTGCTGGCGAACCGGATCCTGCCCGAGCTCAAGGACAAGACTTCCGAATTGAAGCACGACAGTTCCACGAACGAACTGATTGCGCGCTTCCGCGCGAAGGCCTAGGCCCGCCGCAAGCGGTCCGGAGGAAAGTTTTCCACAGTGGTGGAAAACTTCAGGGCGCGGCGAGATGGTCGAGCTCGGTCTGGCGGAGCCAGGGGAGGAGGTATTCGCGCCAGAGCAGGAGGGCGAGGTTGGGGTCCAGTTCCGGCGCGGTTTCCGGGGCGGCGGTGCGGATGAAATCCAGGGTTTGCAGTTCGGCGAAGAGATCTTCCAGGAGCCGGGCGAGTTGCTCGCGGTCGCCGACGGCCAGGGCGGCGTGGAAGTCGCCGGGATGGAGGGCGGCCTTGGCATCGGAGGCTTCGCAGGCCAGACGCTGGCGTTCGGCGAGGGCGGCGACGAGGTCGCGATTCGCCTTTTCGGCGGGAGCGGCATCTGTGGCGGTCCCGGCGGGGCAGATGGCGATCCAGATTTCATCGAGCGGCGGCGGAACCAGGCGGCGCCTTCCCTCCACCGGGAAAACGGGACGGGGATGGCGGGGGAAGCAGGCGCGATTGGATAGGGCGCAGAGCAGGTTCCGATCGGCATCCCGGAGCCGCGAGCGAAGCTTTTCGAGGGCCTCGGAGGACATCAGGAAAAGACGACGGTGCGGTTCTTGTAGACCAGCAGGCGGTGGTGGAGCTGTCCGTAGATGGCGCGGGAGAGGACGATTTTCTCCAGGTCGCGCCCGAGGCGGACGAGGTCGTCGACGCCCTGCCGGTGGGAAACGCGGATGACGTCCTGCTCGATGATGGGGCCTTCGTCGAGCTTTTCGGTGACGAAGTGGGCGGTGGCGCCGATGATCTTGACGCCGCGGTCGTGGGCGGCGCGGTAGGGGTTGGCGCCGGCGAAGGCGGGCAGGAAGGAGTGGTGGATGTTGATGATCCGCATGGGGAAGGCCTGCACGAAGGCGGGGCCGAGGATCTGCATGTAGCGGGCGAGGACGACGATATCCACGTTGGCCTTCCGGAGAAGGTCGATCTGGGCGGCTTCGGCGGCGGCCTTGGACTGGGGGGTGACGGGGATGCAATGGAACGGCAGGCCGTGGCGTTCGACGAGGCCGCGGTGGTCCTCGTGGTTGGAGAGGACGAGGGCGATCTCGACGGGCCATTCGCCGCTTTCGTGGCGGGCGAGGATGTCGTAGAGGCAGTGGGCCTGCTTGGAAACCATCACGGCCATGCGGAGGCGCTGGTCGGAGCGGTGCAGACGCCAGTTGGCCTGGAAGGGCCTGGCCACCGCGTCGAAATGCTCGGCGAACTGGCCGAGAGGCAGGGAGAAGCCCTCGAGTTCCCATTCCATGCGGGCGAAGAAGACGCCCTCTTCGGCATCCACGTATTGGTCGAGGGCGATGATGTTGCCGTTGTGCCGCGTGATGAAGGTGGACAGGGCGGCGACGATGCCGCGCTGGTCGGGGCAGCAGAAGAGGAGGATGGCGGTGGGTTTGGGAGTGGCCATGGGCGGCTCCGCGTCAGTCGTTCTGGGGGATTTCGGGGGGGAGGGTCTTGGAGAGATCCGGCGCCGCCTCGGGGCCGCGGTCGGTGGCGAGGAAGGTGGCGACGATGGGGCGGTGGTCGGAGGCCCGGAGGAGGGCGGGCGAACGGACCGCGAAGGATTTCTCGGGGATCGCCTCGGACAGCAGGCCGGTGCTGGCCAGCATGTAGTCGATGCGGTGGTAGGTGTCGTCGTTTTCGCGGTGGGTCCAGGCGTCGCCGACGGAGTCGGCGGGGCGCAGGTCGTGGAGGAGGGGCTGGTGCTTGTAGGTGCGGATTTCGCGCAGGGCGGCGGAGGAGGGGTCGTCGTTGAAGTCGCCGACGACGAGCAGGTTGACGTCCGGATTTTCCTTGAGGGAGTCGCGGATGTGGTTGTTCAGCAGGCGGGCCTCGTTGCGGCGCATTTCGGCCTGTCCGAAGGAGTGGAAGACCTTGGACTTGAGGTGGGCGACCATCAGGCGGAGGCGGTATTGGGCATTGACCTCGATGTCGACTTCGATGATGCCGCGCATGACGGGGAACTGGGTGGGGCCGATGGTATAGGTGTCGTCGGTGTGCGAGTTCCGGGCGACGATGGGGAAGCGGGAAAGGACGGCCATGTTCAATTCCGACTTGCCGCGCCGCAGATATTCCTCGTTGCCGTATTCCAGGCCGGCCTGGCGGAGGCTGAACTTGAATTCGGCCCAGGCGGCGGGATCGCCCATTTCCTGCACGGCGAGGATGTCGGGGGAGACCTGGCGGATGGTATCGACGATGGCCTCGGCCTCTTCGCGGGGCTTGGGCTCGAGGGTGTCGGCGGTTCCGTCGCGGTCGACCAGCGCGTACTGGTGGAGGTTGAAGGTCATGACGGAGAACTCGCCCTCCGCGGGCCGCGGGAAGGCGGGGGCGCCGTCCCCGGCGGCGGGGGCCGAGCATTGGAAGAGGGAGCACCCGGCGGCCCACAAGCCGGCGGCGAGGATGGCCAGGGCGGCGAGGGCGAGCGGCAGCTTTCTCTTCATCGGCGGGCCGGCTACTTTTTCTGGTAGGAGGATTCGATGCGCTGGGCGATGTCGCGGTACTTGATGTCCACGGAGTAGATTTCCTTGAAGAAGGCGATGGCTTCCGCCGGGCGGCCCATCTTCTCGGTCAGGATGCCCATCTCGTAGACGACGTCCTTCTTGAGCTCGTCCATGACGGTGAGTTCGGAGGCGGCCTTCTGGAGCTGCTCGAAGGCGATGTCGTACTGGCCCTTCCGGGTGAAGCAGAGGGCCAGGTAGTAGAGGGCGCGGGTGCGGCGCTGGGGATTGCGCTGGGCAAGCTGGAATTCCTCGATGGCTTCGTTGAACTGCTCGCGCAGGTAGTACTGGTAGCCGAGCTCGTAGCGGAACTGGAGGTCGTTCGGGTAGCGCTTGACCATGGTGACGGCGTCGTCGTAGAGGAAGGTCGTTTTCTCCTGCTCCTTGGCGGCGGCGGCGGCCTCGTCGCCGGCGGCCTTGGCGGCGGCGATGGCGGCGTCGAACTTCTTGACCTTGATCATGGAGGTGGTGCGTTCGATCTGCGGGTCGGAGCGGCCGGCGGCCTGGGTCGCGTCGTCGAGGGCCTGGAGGGCGTCGTCGAAGCGGTCGGCGCGGACATAAAGGTCGGCCAGGGCGCGGCGGAAGTTCATGTTCTGCGGCTCGCGCTGGATGTCCTTGAGGCGTTCGGCGATGAGGGTGTCGATGTCGGAGTCGCCCTTGACGGCCTTGGCCTGCTGTTCGAGGAGGATGGCTTCCTTCTTGTCCTTGAGCTTGGTGCGGAAGTCGCTCTTCATGTCGTTCCATCCGCCGGCCTTCATGGTGTCGAGGGCGGCGGCATCCTTGAGGTTCTTGATGGCGAGCTGGTCGTTGGGCAGCAGTTCGGCGACGGCTCCGTAGCAGTCCTTGGCTCCGCCCGGCTGGTTGGTGTCGATGTAGAGGCGGGCGAGGAGGCGCAGGAACTCGACATCCTTGGCGTAGTAGGGGCGCGCGATCTCCAGCGTCTGGACGGCGATTTCGGGCATTTCGGCGGCCTCGGCGGCCTGGGCGAAGAACTTCAGGAAGGAAAGGTTCAGGGGATCCAGCGCCAGCAGTTTTTCGGCGCCGTCGAGGGCGGCCTTGGGATCCTTTTTCAGCTTGCCCTGGGCGCCCATCATCGTGAAGGCGCCCTTCAGCGAGGACATCTGGTGGGTCATGGCCGTGGGTTTGGTGGCCAGGAGCGCCTTGACCTGCCCGATGCGCAGGTTTTTCCGCGCCAGCAGGAAGCGGGGTTCCAGGGAGATCACCTGCCTGAACATGTCCAGCGCGTAGCCCGCATTGCCGCGCTCGAGCGCCGACATGGCCTTTTCGTAGATGTCGCGGATCTTGCGGGGGACTTGTTCCAATGTGATTTCTTCCATGGCGCGCTCCTTAAGACAAAGAAACAGCAGACTGATTACAACCCGAAAAGAATAGGCCGCGGGGGGAGGGGGCGTCAAATCCGAAAATGCGGGGCAGGAAAACCGTTACGGCTGCAGCAGGCCGCCGAGGATTTCGAGCCCTTTTTCCACGTGTTTCCGGTCGGACTTGGAGAGCGAATCCAGGGGCGAATCCGGGCCTCCGCCCGCGATGCCGGCCCAGGCGTTTTCCAGGAGCCGGTCGAGATCGGGCTGCACCTGGGGATCGCGCAGGGATCCGCGGATGAAGAGGGGGACCAGCAGGCCGCCCTCCTCGTAGGGCAGATAGGCCGAGAGGTCCTTGCCGCCGGTCAGGGCGGCGGTTTCTTCGGGCGAGGCGACCAGATGCGCGGAAAGGTCCAGCCGGTCGTCGAAGGGGAAGATCGCGCCGAAGAGATCGAGGCGATAGCCGGGCATGGAGAGGCGCGTGCCGGAGAGCGCGGCTTTTCCATTGCGGAGGGCGAGGGTGGCAGTGGCCGTGTCGTAGCGCGAAGTGGTGGTGGCGGCGGCGGCCTGTTTCGCCTGTTCGACCTTGGCTTTCAGGCGCGGCACGAGCTGCAGCAGGACGGGATGGTCGAGCTGCAGCCAGGCCTGGTCCATGAGGGATCCGCCGGTTCCCACGGATTGCAGGCCGTCGATCCGTCCCGTCGCGTCGGCGACGAGCGCGCGCAGCCCGGGTTCGGCGACGGCGGTCCCCGAGGCGCTGGCCTCCAGATGGAGGCGGCCCGAGAGGCCGGCAAGGTCGCCGAAGCCGTTGGCGGCCAGCGCCTGTTCGATGGCCAGCTGGTCGGCCACGAGGCGGTCGAGCCGGTATGACAGCGGGCAGGCCAGTAGCTGGGCGTTGCCGCGCGCCTCGATGGTGCCGCCATAGGCCGAGAGCTTCGCGGCCGGGATCGCCAGCACGCCATCGCGCAGAAAGGCGGCGGCCGTTCCCTGCTCGAAGCGGTTTTGTCCGTAGGCGATTTTCGGGAAGGCCAGTTCGGCGGTGGCCTGCGCATGCCGGAGCAGCAGGACGAGCCGGGGATTTTCCGCCAGCGAAATCGCGCCGGGAGGCGGTACGCAGGGCGCCGGGGCGGTTTGGAATTCCGGGGGCAGGGGGGCGCCGGCGAGCAGGTGCTGCGCGACGGGGGCCGGCAGCGAGATGTCGAGGCGGAGTCCGGCATTCAGCTCCACGGGGTAGTCTTCCGTGGCTGCGGAGGTCTTGAAATCCAGCCGGAGGGTGGTTTTGTCCGCGAGCGCGCCTTGGATTTCCAGCGCGGTTTCCAGTCGCTGGAAGGGCCGGGTGCCAGGGGGCAGGAACATCTGCAAATCCTTGAAATCCCGGATGTCCAGCTTCGACCGGAAGGCCATCGGCCATGCCTCCGGATTCCGCGAGTATTGTGCGAGAGGGGGGCCGGAGAGCTCGAACTGGAACGTGGAGGATCCGCCGATGGCGACGCTGCCCTCCATCCGGAAGGGCTTGTCCGGCGCCACGTCGCGCAATTGGAAATCCAGGTTGGAGAGCTGGAAGGATTCCTCGCCCCCCGCGGCGGCCGGCCGGATGAACTCGAACTGCGCATCTTCGATCTGCACCAGCCGGATGGCCAGGGGAGGCTCGGCCGGCTGGGCGGGCGCAGGTGGAACGGCGGGGAGGGGGGGCGCCGCTTCCGGGGGAAGGGATGCGGAGGGGGCCGGCGCAGATTCCCCGGCAGGCGGGGCGGAAACCAGGTCCGAGAAATTGAAAGAGCCGTCCTCCCGCTGCACGATGCGGATGGACGGGCGTTCCAGCCGGAGCGCCGAGATTTCCTTGGTCCGGAAATCCACGGTGGCGGAGAAGGCCTGGATCGAGGCGAATTCCTGCGCGCCGCCTTTTTCGCGGAGCACGGCGTCCCGGACGACGAGGGAGAAGGGGAAGAGACGGTAGTCGATCCTGCCATAATCGGCCGTCCGTCCGGTGGTGCGTTCGACGAACCCCGTCGCGGCCGCCTTGAATTTTGGCGTATTGAGCAGGTGGCGCAGCGTGAAATGGGCGGTGGCGAGCAGGAAAACCGCCGTACCGGCGAGCCAGAGGAGGAAACGAAGCAATTTCTTCATGGCGGGAGAATAGGGGATCGGGCCGGAAAATCCAAAGCCGAAGATGCTTGAAGCGGAGGGAGCTTGACATTCAGATGCAAGCTCCATATACGAATAAATTATGGCAACGTACACGCCGAGTCATTGGCATAGCGCCTGCTTCTCTCTCTCCTTCACCACCTGATTCGCTGCGGGTTCACGCGAACCCCGCCACCGTTGTTTTTCAATCCACCCGGCACCACTGTTGCCGTCAGCTGGGCTATGTTTTCGCCGGGAGGTGGCGGCATTCATCTGAATTCCTGCGATCTTTTGGCGGCTGGAAACAGGGTGTTGAATGGGGTGAAGAGGCGCGGTCTGTGCGTGAGATCGAAACCACGGATGTCGATTCTGGCTTGCCAGGGTTTGCATTGGAGGAGGCCGCATGAATCTCACGTCCATTAAATGGAGTCGAACTGTGTTGCATATGTTGGGGGCCAGTGCGCTGGCGATTTCCGCATCTGCGTTCGCCGCATGCTGGGGCGACAGCGAGGTGGTGGCGGAATATCTGTTCATCGAGGGCGAGGGCAGCACGACCGTCAACACGGGCATCGATGAAGACGATGGCAACGCGGCGCTGGTCAACGGGGCCGGTTTCCATGCCGACGCGGCACCGTCCAATGGTGGTTGCGGATGGAGTTTGCAGTTGCCGGGCACGGGATCGGGTTCCACCACGCCAGCGGCCGAAACGGAGGATTTCTATGATCCGTTCGCCGAGGCGGGCCGCTTCACCATCATGGCCTGGGTTCGGCGCGAGAGCGGCAGCGCCGGCAGCAACACCTCCGCGCGTATCGCGAGCGATACCAGTTCGCTGACGTTGACCAACACGACGGCCGGGGTGGAATTCCGTTTTGCCGGATCGGGCGGCGGGCTGTACCTGAGGGTGAACGGGTCCGAGGTTGGCACCACGGCGGCCAGCGTTCCTCCCAATGGCAATGAATGGCGGCACGTGGCGGTCGTGTACGACGGCACGCGTCCGGCGACGAACACGTTGACCCGGAATGTGCATTTCTATGTGGATGGAATCCAGCACGGAGACGGCAACACGCTCCAGGGTGCCGTGGTCGGGACCAACGACAACCGGTTGACCCTGGGGAATTCCTCGGTCGGCCGCGGAATCGCCAATCTGCTGGTGGGCAAGATGGACGACGTGATCATCCTGTACGATGTCGCTCCGGCGGCGGTGGGCAACGGAAAGACCAGCGAGACGATCCGGTGCTACATGGAACTCAACGACGACATCGAGCCGCCGGGCATCGAACCGCCGGCCAACGTGACGACGAATACCGATCCGGGCCAGTGTTCCACCGCCAACGTGAGCCTCGGACAGCCGGTCGCCAGCGACAACTGCGGCATCGCGTCCATCGGGAACAACGTCCCGGCTGTCTACCCGTCGGGGACGACGCCCGTGGTCTGGACGGCGACCGATCATGCCGGGAATTCCGCCTCCTGCACCCAGATGGTCACCGTGGTCGACGCCGAGAGCCCGGTGTTCGTGGCGCCGACCAACCACACGGTGGAGGCCGGGCCTTGCCTGGGGGCCGTCACCAACCTGGTCCTGGCGGGACCCGTGGCGACGGACAACTGCGGGGTGACGATGCTGTACGGCGAAATCCCCGTCGCGCTGCCCGTCGGCACGAATGCCGTGGTGTGGCATGCCTTCGACGCGGCGGGCAACCACTCTGTCTGCACGCAGCAGATGGTGGTCGTCCCCAGCCGGACGCTGGACTGCGACGGCGACGGGCTGACCGACTACGAGGAAGTGGCGACCTATTCGACGAATCCCCAGAACGCTTGCACGGCTGGAGACGGGATCCGCGATGGCTGGAAGGTGCAATACGGGTTCGATCCCGCCTTGGCGGTCCCGGCCGAGTGCAAACCCCGGGTTTGGTAGGAGAATTCCGACATGAAGACGACACGCATGGTGATCGTGGCCGCGGTCCTCGCGGCTTTGCTGGGGCTGGCGTTTTGGGCCCAGCGGCAAGGGGGGGCGGAGAAGGCGGAGGGGAGGGTCGGAAAAGGGCAAGACGTGGCGCTGGGTTCGGAAACGCCAGGAGGCGCCAATGCAGGAGCCGAGGCGGACACCGAGGCCGTGACACCGGAAATGCTCGAATCCCTGACCACCGCCACGGCGCAGATCGTCCGGGGGGACGGGAGCACGGCGGCCATTCGGGCCATCGACGGGGAATTCGGCCGGGTGCAGGTCGATCCCAATGAAAACCTGAAAATCCGGCTAACTTTGAGGGGCTTCGATGCAGGCCGGCCGGTCCTGATCGAGGCCGACAACGGGGGGAGCCTGAACCGGCGGGCAGGTCCGCTCGTCCTCCAGCCGCCCGCCGACGATGGCGCCATCGAGTTTGATTTCGTCATCGGCGGCAACACGGGCCGGTACACCATCATGGTCAGCCAAGGCGGACGCCAGGAACTGCTGGAATTCCGGGTCGGACCGGAGCCGCCGCCCGGCCAGGCTGGGCCAATCCGGATATTCAACCCCGACCCCGCGTGAAAGAGAGAAAACCATAAAAAATCTTTATTTAAATGCGTGGATCGCGGGATGGCTTATCATCGCGGCGGCCGACGCCGACGCCTATGTCGCGGGTTGCGGGAACGACCCGACTCCGCCGCCGTGCGTGGGTGTTTCCGGCCCGCAGCCCGACAGCAAAACAGTGGGGCCGGATTCCATCTCGCCCTACCGCGCGAACAAGAGCCGCCACGTCACCGATCTGGTGACTTCGGGGCTCGCACCGATCGCCTTCACGCGCATCTACAACAGCCGCACGACCGACTACACGACCAACTATGTGGAATTCGGCTGGCGGCAGACGTGGCAGCACAACTGGAGCTACGAGATGCGCGACCTGTCCTCCTCGTCGCTCGGGTTCAACGACATCAAGGTGCGGTATCCCAGCGGCGTGGAGTACAACTTCAAGGCAGTGGACACCAACGGGTTGGTCCGCGTGCCCTATGCCTTCGTCGGCGACCGCCTGTACAAATGGACCGGGGGAACAGTGGGATTCACCCTGGTCACACCGGGCGGGAAGGAATACGACTTCCAGCGCAGCACCTATCCGCGCTACCGGCTGGTCCGGATGCGCGACGGACAGGGCACCGAATGGAGCATGGGCTACGATGGCTACGACCGGCTTTCGAAAGTGGAAAACGAGTTTGGGCGCTGGATCGAAATTCACCGCGGCACCGTCAACGGACGGCTGTGCATCACCGGGCTGGAAAGCAGCGATGGCCGGGAGGTCACCTACGGCTACGACATCTGGGAATCCATGCCGGGCAGCACCTCGTCGGTGTCCGACCTCGTGCTGGCCGAGGTTCAATATCCCGACGGATCGCAGGCGGAATACACCTACGTCGGGGCGGAAAGCCTGACCAATGGGCGGCCCTTGCTCGCCACGGCGAGCGATCCCTGCGTGTCCGGGGCGGGAGCGCGGGCCAAGCTGCTGTACAACTACGGTTTCATCCTGGATTTCGGGAGCGGGCCCTATCTGGTGACCGGCGTGGTCCTGGAGCAGCGGAACCTGGATACCGACGAGGCGCTGGTCAGAATGCCGGAAGGGTCGGGCGACTACCCTCAGGTCCTGTTGGGGGATGGCATCGAGGTGGTCCACAAGTACACCAACGGCTTGATCCAGGAATGGCGCGACGGCGAGGGACGGGCTCAATATTACACCCGCGACCAGGGCGGGGCGGGGTATGTTGCCGCGATCACCGACGCCGAAAGCAACACGACGACCTACGTGCGAGATTACGCGGGCCGGGTTCTGGAACAGGTCGATCCGCTGGGGAACACCAACCGCTTCACCTACAACGACGCCGGGTTCGCGCTGACCGAGACCGATCCGCTGGGCCGGACCACGACCTGCACCCGGGACACAAACAACCTGCCCGTCCGCATCGACTATCCCGACGGCAGCTATGAAGAATGGAGCTACAACGAGTTCCTGCTGCCGCTCACCAACCGGCTGCGCAACGGGGGCGTCGCCACCTTCGCCTATTACGGCACGAACGAGACCGGCGGGATGATGGGAGAACTGAAATCCACGACCGACCCCATGGGTAGCACCACGACCTACACGTGGACCCCGGCCGGCTATCGCGCCAGCGTCACCGACGCCCGGTCCAACACTACCTGGTTTGCCAGCGACTGGAAGGGGCGGCCCCTGGCTGTCACCAACGCCGACGGTACGGCGGTCTATTTCCACTACGACGCCTTTGGAAACTGCACGAACCAGGTGGACGAACTGGGGCGCGCGACGGCCTTTGCCTACGACGCCTACAACCGCGTCCAGACCGTCCGGGATCCCCTCGGGCGCGAGGTGGCATACGAGTACGGCCGCACCCCCGGCTGCGGCGGCTGCGGGGTGTACGAAGCGACCGTCACGCGGATCACCGACCCGGCCGGGATCGTCACGGAATACGCCTACGACCGCAGCGGCACGCGGACCAACGAGACGGTCGCCGTCGGCACGCCGGCGGAATCCGCCACCTCCTGGACCTACGACGCCCTGGGGCGCCTGAAAACACAGACCGACGCCAACGGCAACCTCCACACCTGGATCTATGACGCGGCCGGTCGTCTGGCGGCGGAGTCCAACGCGGCGGCCGAAGTGACGACCTACGCCTACGATCCGGCGGGCAGCCTGACCAACCGCGTGGACGGGGCCGGTGTCGAAACCTTCCGGGAATACGATGCGATGGGCCGCCTTGTGGCCCAAGGCAGCGGAAACTTCCGCTATGAATACGCCTACGACATCGGCGGTCGCTGCACCTCCGTTTGCACCCGGGTGGACGGGACAGTCACGGAAAACACGGCCTTCGCCTTCGACCTCAACGACCGCTTGTTGCTAAAGACGAACGCCGCAGGCCCTGTCCTGACCTATGGCTACGACGCCCTGGGCGGGCGGACCAACTTTGCCGTGGCGGGGGTGCTCGACGTTTTCTATGAATACGACGTTCGGAACCGGCTGGTGGAAATCTTGGACAACGGCAAGACCACCCGATTCGACTATGATGCGGCGGGACAGCGCACCAACGCCGTCTGGCCCAACGGGACCCATGCCGCCTACGCCTACGATGACGCCGGGCAATTGTTCTCGCTGGTCCACGGTAGGGCGGGTTCGCCGAACCCGCCAATTGCCTCTTTCATCTACGCCTACGACCTCTCCGGCCGCCGGACCAACATGGTGACCTTGGAAGGGACCAACAGCTATGCCTACGACGCCCGGGGGCAGTTGACCGCCGTGACCTATCCGGACGGGAGCTCCGAGGCCTTCGCCTACGATCCCGTCGGCAACCGGACGTCCTTGGTCCAGGCGGCATCGGGCGGGCCGGCCATCGAAACTGTCTACGCCTATGGCCCCGCCAACCGGCTGCTGTTCTCGGAATCGGCGGCGGAAACCAATGTGTACGTCTTCGACGACGCCGGGCGGCTCGTCGGGCAGACCGTCAGCGGGCTGTCGCGCACCTGTGCCTACGACTTCCAGTCCCGGATGACGTCGCTGACGGACACCAATGG
The DNA here is from genome assembly GCA_937860055.1 of uncultured Verrucomicrobiota bacterium. Lineage (GTDB taxonomy): Bacteria > Verrucomicrobiota > Kiritimatiellia > CAIQIC01 > Lenti-01 > Lenti-01. The sequence goes on from CALMBO010000003.1 coordinate 43,073, forward strand.
AGCGGTCTTCGCCTACGCCTTCGACGGCGAAGGAAACCGCGTCCGGCAGGATTTGAACGGTTGTCTATCCACGCGGTTCGTCTATGATGGGGCCAATGCGGTGGCGGAAATGAACGCAAGCAACCAGGTTGTGTGGGCGTGGGTCAACGGGGCGGGGCTCGACCAGCCCGTCGAGCGGATCGCGTTCATCAACGGCACCGCCCGCAACCGGCAGGTTTATCACGCCGATGGCCTGGGATCGGTTTCCACGCTGACGGATGAAAACGGCGAACCCGTCCAGACCTACGCCTATGCGGCCTTTGGGGGCATCCGGGAGCAAACGGGCACCGACCTGAATCGCGTCACCTTCACCGCCCGCGAAGCCATGGGCGACAACCTCGGGTTCCATTACTACCGCCACCGCGTCTACGATCCGAACACCGGTCGATTCATCTCCCAAGATCCGCTGGGATTTGTGGATGGTGCAAATCGGTATGTGTATTGCGGGAATGATCCGGTAGATTTGGTTGATCCATTTGGGCTGCAGGATATCAGGGGGTCTGTCGAACAGGCGGCTTTGAATCCGGCAACATACGGTGATGATGTAGCTAATCTGGCTAGGGGGTTTCTCAAAGAACATGCGCAAGAAAATGCAAGGCGAAAAGCTCTTCAGCAACTTGCCAAAAATGCCAAAAGATTTGATGCAAAATACCTGAAAAATAAACTTGGCGTGCAAGATAAAGAAGCATTTCATCCAATCAAAAAGAAAATCATAAATGCCTTTAAAAACGATATACCCCAAAACTGTGAAAATCCTGATATACTTATTGATGCAAACAATAATATTGTTCTAAAAGATCTAGCGACACGTCAAGTATTCCCGACTGGTGAAAATATCGGAAATTATATTCCATGATAACCCGTATTATAATGTGGTGCTTGATTCGCGGCCGGGAATTCAGTCCGGGCGCAGCAACACGCATGACGGGGCTTTGGTTTGATGAATCAAACGAGCCCGGTGAACTAGTCCGTACGGGAGCGTACAAAGGTAAACCTTTGCCTTACGGTTCTGGTGTTCTAGAGGAAAAGCATCCATCAATCGGCAACGGTTTTGGCGAGCGAGTAATGGGCTCCATTACCGGGAAAATACCGCTGCTTAAGTCGACTGGTGCTGAGTCAATCGCACTGTATTTGGAAGTATATCATGATGGCAGTTGTTTGTTTGAGATACCAGTTGAACTGCTGTCCAAGCTCGCTTCGGTTGGATTGCCGCTTCAAGTCTCCTGTTATGAGGAGGCATAACCGAGAAAAGGTGAAGTTCAACGGCATAAAATCGGGAATTGTCTTCTTCGCTGTCCTTCTCTGCATATCGTGCAATCCGCGATCCTCCCCGCGCGATGTCGATGAATCGCTGGATCGGGCATTCGAGATGTTCACACAGTGCAAATACGAGCAGTTGTTGAGGGAACTCGACCGCATTCAGACAATTGCACCGTCCCATTATCTGGTCTATGAAATGAGGGCGTGGACATTGTATCTCATGGGAGGTGGTGACAAGGTAGACGAAACGATTCTTAACAATCTAGGCAAAGCGATAGGATTGGCTCCATCCAAAGCCGCACAATCGTATCATCTTCGTGGCGTGATCCATCAGCGGCAAAAGAACCTGGACTCAGCCATCCAAGATTATTCGAAAACCATTGAACTTCTGCCCAATGAGCCAAGAATGTACAATTCATACTTGGGGAGGGGAGGGGTATTCGCCACGAAGTCCAACTATGTCGCTGCCATTAAAGATGCAAAACGGGCGGCGGAATTGCAGCCCGACCAATATCGGCCTTATCTTCTTATGGTGATGTCCTACCGGGAACTCGGCGATCGCGAGGAAGCCATCAAATGGTTAGCCGTCGCCGAGCGGCTGGCACCAACCAATCCCGTCGTGATGGAGTTGAAGGAAGAGTTGGGCGTTGAGTGATACTCAAAAGAGCGGTCAAACACAAATAATCACTTTGAGCTATTTCCAAAACGGAAGCCTCACCTCCCTTGTTCCAAGCGAGTCAAACGTTGCGGCGTAGTGGTGTCTAGCAACTTTTGCGCATGGGGGTGCGAGCGGCGGTTTCTTGCCTGGGGAGGGGGGCGTTGAATCGGGGTTATGGGCAGGATATTCAGCATGGGAAGATGTTGTATGGGGGGAAGGGGGTGGATTATACTGCGGGGCACGATGAGTTTCCTGGGTCAGATCGGAGCCGGGACGCTGACGCGGCTGGGGCGGGCGTCGCGGACGACGGCGGTGGTGTGGGCGGTGGCGGTTCAAGCCCTGCGTCCGGCGACGTGGACGGCGCCGATGCGCAACGTGCTGGCGCGGCAGGTGCTGTTCACGGGGCTGGAGGCGACGAATTTCGTATCGATGATCGCGCTGATCGTGGGGGTGCTGGTGGTGGTGCAGGCGCAGTACTGGCTGATGCGGCTGGGGCAGGCGGCGCTGATCGGGCCGATCCTGACGGCGGTGGTGGTGCGGGAGGTGGGGCCGCTGCTGACGAACTTCGTGGTGATCGCGCGCAGCGGGACGGCGATCTCGACGGAGCTGGCGAACATGAAGGTGCACGGGGAAGTGCGGGCGCTGGACGCGATGGGGATCGATCCGTTCGTGTACCTGGTGATTCCGCGGGTGCTGGGGGTGGCGGCGTCGACGTTCTGCCTGACGATCATCTTTTTGGCGGTGACGTTCATCGGCGGGTTCCTGTGCCTGTGGGTGATCGAGCTGGGGGACGTGGACATCGGGCTGTTTTTCAACAACATCATCGGGGCGATCGGCGTGCGGGACGTGTTCAGCCTGCTGGCGAAGTCGATCGTTCCCGGAATGATGACGGGGGCGATCTGCTGCGACGAGGGGCTGGGGGTTGGCGCGGCGTCGACGGAGGTGCCGATCGCGGCGACGCGGGGCGTGATGCGGTCGGTGGCGGCGCTGTTCGTGACGTCGCTGCTGATTTCGCTGATGGCGTATTTGTAGGAACAGGCATGGACGAGATGGAATCCAGCGAGTTGATCCGGGCGGAGGCGGTGCGGGGGGAGGCGCCGGGGCCGGCGTGGAGTTTTTCGCTGCGGCGCGGGGATGCGCTGTGGATTCCGGATGGCGGGGACGAGGGGATGGCGTGGCTGGACTGGCTGACGGGCATCGAGCCGCCGCCGGCGGGGCAGGTGTTCTGGAAGGGCGTCGAATGGCGGGACCGTGGGCCGGACGACGCTTCGGCGGAGCGGGGCCGCATGGGATGCGTCTTCGCGGCCGGCGGGTTGCTGGCGAACCTGGACATGGACGAAAACGTGTGGCTGCCGTCGCGGATGCACCGCCGGGAGAGGGCGGAGGAATCGATCGAGCGGTGGGCGCGTTTTTTCGGGGTCTGGCCGGTGCCGGCGGAGCGCGCGCCGTTCGTGCGCGAGCGGGACCGGCGGAAGATCCTGTGGACGCGGGCGTTCGCGGGGGAACCGGAGGCGCTGGTGCTGGAGCGTCCGCTGCGCGAGGCGCCGGCGGAGGACCGGACCTTGTTCCTGGAGGCGGTGAAGCAGGTGCGCGCGGCGGGCTGCGCGGTGGTGTGGGTGGAGGAATCCCCGGATGCGGCGACGCAGGCGGCGCTGGCGCCGCTGGCGGCGGCGGCGCCGGGGCCGGCGTGAGGAGCGGAACATGGCGAAGAAATTCAAATTCCGGTACGTGAACGAGATCGTGGGCGGCTTCGTGCTGCTGGTGTTCCTGCTGCTGCTGGCGGGGGTGCTGGTGGCGGGGCACGCGCAGCACTGGTTCGAGGCGAAGTACCTGATCAACCTGCGGTTCCCGGCGGAAGGATCGATGGACATCCAGAAGGGCGCCGAGGTGATGCTGCTGGGGACGAAGGTCGGCAGCGTGCAGGACATCACGGTGAACGACGACGGGCACATCTCGGGCGCCATGCGGGTGCGGGGGCCGTTCATGCGGTTCGTGCGGGCGGATTCGATCGGGCTGGTGAAGAAGAAGATGGTGGTGACGGGCGACGCGTACATCGAGCTGACGCGCGGAACGGGCGCGGAACTGCCGCGGATCGGCGGGGAGATCGAGTGCGTGAAGGACACGGAGATCATCCAGATGCTGGAGGAGGCGCTGGAGACGATCCGCAAGGAGGCGCTGAACACGCTGGCGCTGGTGAACGGGGCGATTTCGGAATACATGGCGCTGGGAGGGACGCTGAACGATCCCGACGGCAGCGTGCAGCAGCTGCTGGCGAACGCGAACGGGCTGCTGGAAGACATCCGGAAGGGGCCGGGCATTCCGGCGAAGGTGCTGAACGATCCGGCGATGGCGAAGGACGTGGAGGACATCGTGGCGCAGGTGCAGGCGCTGATGGTGAAGATCAACGCGATGGCCACGGAGATGCAGGCGGTGGTGGCGAAGCTGCCGCCGATGGCCGACACGGTGGCGGACGAAGTGGACAACCTGCCCGTGATCACCGGCGATGCGCAGGCGCTGATGCGCGAGACGACGTCGCTGCTGGACGGGCTGCAGAAGCACTGGCTGCTGAAGAAATACATGGGGTCGGACGACGCGGTCCGGTCCGAGGAGGTGCTGGTGCCATGAGGAAAGAAGCGGGGATTCAGGGTTCAGGGTTCAGGATTCAGCAGGGCGGCCGGAGCGCGGGCCGGTGGGCGGCGCTGCTGGCCGTGATCATGGCGGCGGGATGCGCATCGCCGAAGGCGGCGCAGTTCACGGATGCGGACTGGGTGTCGCATTCGACGACGGGGCGCGGCGCGTACGAGCGCGGCGACTACCGCCGGGCGGAAGAGGCGTACGGGCGGGCGGAGCGGCGGGCGAAGGCGCTGGACGACGCGGATGCGCTGGCGGTGGCGGCGGTGAACCGGGCGGTGTGCCTGGTGGCCGCCGGGCGGGCCGACGCGGCGCTGGCAGGGGTGGAAGAGGCTTTGGCGGACGGGCGGGTCTCGCCGGGCCGGCGGGCGGAACTGATGGTGGCGGGGGCGCGGGCGGCGGCGGCGGCGGGGAAGGCGGACGAGGCGCTGGCACGGGCGGAAGCGGCGCTGAAGCTGGAACCGGAGGCGGCGTTGAAGGCGCAGGCGCAGCTGGCGCGAGGCGCGGCATGGCTGGCGAAGAAGGATGCCGCGGCGGCGGAGCAGGCGCTGGCGGAATTGTCCGGGAAGGAATGGGGCCGGTTGCCGGCATCGATCCGCGCGGAAGAGGCCGTCCTCCGGGCGCAGATCGCGGCGGCGGAGAAGAAGCCGACGGTGGCGATGAGCTGGCAGGACAAGGCGGCGGCGCGGTGGAAGAAGGCGGGCCGGCTGCCGGAGATGGCGCGCGCCCTGGCCGAGGCGGGGCGGCAGGCGAAGGCGGCGGACGATCTGGCGGGGGCATGCGACCGATTCCGCCGGGCGGCGCGCAGCCTGTGGGCGCAGGGATTCGGGCCCGAGGCGGTGCGCACGCTGGAGGAGGGGGTTTCCTGCGCGGAACGGCTGAAGGATGAAGCGGTTGCGAAGAAAATGGCGGACCTCTTTGTAACTTTCAAAGAAGAGCAACGACTTGAAAAATAACCAAACCCGGAGAATGGGCATGAAAAAATGGATCCTGATGTGTTGCGCGGCGCTGGTCGCGACCGGCGCATGGGCGGCAAAAGAGATGAGCGTGCAGGTGCGCGACGGGCAGTTGCGCAACCGCGCGTCGTTCCTGGGAACGGTGACCGGCACGGTGGCCTATGGCGACCGGGTGACGGTGAACCAGACGCAGGCGGGCTGGTGCGAGGTGACGATCGCCGGGAAGACCGGCTGGATCCACGAATCGGCGCTGACGCCGAAGCGCGTGGTGGTCGGCTCCGGAACGGACGATGCGCGCATCGGCGCGAGCGGGGAGGAAGTCGCGCTGGCAGGCAAGGGCTTCAGCAAGGAAGTCGAGGCGGAGTACAAGAAGCAGAACGCGAAGCTCGACTACACGTGGGTGGACTGGATGGGCAAGCAGACGGTTCCGGCCGAGCAGCTCGTGCAGTTCCTGAAACAGGGCGACTTGGCCCAATAAGGAGCACGCGATGAAAACCATTTCCAGAATGCATTGGGCGGGGACGGGGATCGCGGCGGCGGCGTTGCTGTGGGCGGCGACGGGCTGCGAGACGGTGAACCAGATCACGGGGGCGGTGGCGGATGCGGCGGCCGGCGCGGGCGTCATCACGAAGGACCAGGCGGAGAGCACCAAGCGCGTGGGCACGGCGGTGACCAAGACCTTCCAGGACATCACGCCGGAGCAGGAGTACTACATCGGCCGCACGGTGGCGGCGACGGTGCTGACGGGCTACCAGCCGAAGGATGCGAAGGCCCTCAACGAGTACCTGAACACGGTGGGCCAGACGCTGGCGCAGTTCTCGGGGCGCCCGGAGACGTTCGGCGGCTACCACTTCCTGACGCTGGATTCGGACGAGATCAACGCGTTCGCGGCGCCGGGGGGGCTGATCCTCGTGACGCGCGGCCTGTTGAAGTGCTGCCAGACGGAGGACGAGCTGGCATCGGTGCTGGCGCACGAGATCGGGCATGTCGAGAAGCTGCATGGCCTGCGGGCGATCCGCACGGGCCGCCTCAATTCGGCCCTGACGATCCTGGCGGTCGAGGCCGGGAAGAACCTGGCCGGCGAACAGCTGGCCGAGGTGACCAAGGCCTTCGACGAGTCGATCAACGACATCACCGGGACGCTGATGAACAGCGGCTATTCGCGGAAGCTGGAATACGAGGCGGATGCGGCGGCCATCGAGATCCTGAAGAAGGCGGGCTACGAGGCGGGGGCGCTGGTGGCGATGCTGGAGAACATGGCGAAGGGATGGGATTCCTCGCGCCATGATTTCGCGGCGACGCATCCGCCGCCGACGGACCGCATCGCCCAGCTCCAGAAGCTCGGGATCGCCTCGACCACGGCTTCGGCCAATTCGCGCCAGCAGCGCTTCCTTGCCGCGACGAAAGCGCTGTAAGAGGCGCGGCGGGATGAACAAGAAGATCGCGTACGGGCTGCTGGCCGGCGCGCTGTCGGCCGCCTGCGTGGGCGCGCTGGACCGCGCCAGCCTCGTCGCGCGGTGGGACAATCCCCTCTCCGACTGGCGGGCGCGCGTGCTGGCGAAGCCGTCGCCGGCGACGGAGCGGGTCAAGCTGGTGCTGCTGGACCAGTCGAGCCTGGACTGGGCCAGCCAGAACATGGGGCTGTCGTGGCCCTGGCCGCGCGAAGTCTACGGGGCCCTGCTGGATTACCTGAAGCGGAACGGCGCGAAGACGGTGGTGTTCGACGTGCTCTACACGGAGCCCTCGGCCTACGGGGTGGCGGACGACGAGGCGCTGGGCGAGGCCGCCGGGCGCTTCGGCCATTTCGTCGGCGCGGTCTTTCTCGGAAAGCAGACCGACCAGGCGACTTCCTGGCCGGAATTCGCGAAGCCCAACCCCATCGAGATCCGGGGGCTGGAGGGCTGGCTGGAGGCGCATCCGGACGCGGCGGGGGAGATCGTCTCGGCGGGGGCGGCCTTCCCTGTTCCCGAGCTGGCGAAGAAGGCCGCGTGGCTGGCGAACGTGCGCGAAGTTCCGGACGGCGACGGCGTGTTCCGGCGCGCGGCGCCCTTCCGGATCTTCGACGGGCAGGTGCTGCCCTCGCTGGGATTCGCGGGCTGGCTCGGGGGGCTTGGCGCGGTCGACGTCCGGGCGGCGATCGAGACGGATGCGCTTCTTGCCGGGGGCAAGCGCATCCCTCTGGACGCCTCCGGGCGGATGATCCTGAAGTTCCGGGGAAAATCGGGGACGCACCAGGCCTTCACGGCGTCGTCGGTGATCCAATCGGAACTGCGTCTCCTGGAGGGCGGCGAGCCGCCGATTCAGGACGGGAGCGTGTTCCGGGATGCGCATGTCGTCTTCGGGTTCAGCGCGCCGGGGCTGAAGGACCTGCGGCCCTCGCCGATGGGGGGGGACTATCCGGGGCCGGAGATCTACGCGACGATGCTGGACAACCTGCTGGAGGGCGATTTCCTGAGGGATGCGCCGGCGGCGGCGGTCTGGCTGTGGGTTTTGCTGCTGGCCTTGGCCGCGGGCGCATGCGCGTCGTCGGCGCGCAACGGCTGGCAGAGCGGGGTGGCGGCCCTCGTGCTGATTCCGCTGCCGGCGCTGGCGGGGCTGGCGGCGTGGGAGGCGGGCTATGTCCTGCCGGCGGCGGGCGGAATGATGGGGGTGGTGATCGCGCTGCTGGGCGGGGCGGTGATCAACTTCGTGCTGGAGGGGCGGCAGAAGATGTTCATCAAGGGCGCGTTCAAGCACTACCTGAGCGCGGAGGTGATCGAACAGATCATGCGCGATCCCAACAGCCTGAAGCTCGGCGGCGAGCGCCGCGAGCTGACGATCTTCTTCTCCGACCTGCAGGGGTTCTCGACGATTTCGGAACGGCTGGGACCGGAGGACCTGACGAAGCTGCTGAACGACTACCTGTCGGACATGACGGACATCATCCTCGAGGAGGGCGGCACGCTGGACAAGTACGAGGGCGATGCGATCATCGCGTTCTGGAATGCGCCGCTGGCGCAGCCGGACCACGCGATGCGGGCGGTGCGGGCCTCGGTGCGGTGCCAGCGGAAGCTGGCGGAGCGCCGGGCGGAGTTCGAGGAGCGCACGGGCGTGGTGCTGAAGATGCGCATCGGGCTGAACACGGGCGCGGTGGTGGTCGGCAACATGGGGTCGAGCAACCGGTTCGACTACACGGTGCTGGGCGACGCCGCGAACCTGGCCTCGCGGCTCGAGGGCGCGAACAAGGCGCTGGGGACCTACCTGATGATTTCGGAATCGACGTGGTCGCAGACGAACGGGGCGTTCCCGGGGCGCGAGCTGGGATTCCTGCGCGTGGTGGGTCGCAAGACGCCGGTGCGGGTGTACGAGGCGACGGGGCTGGAAGGCGAAGAGGCGCAGGGCGCGGAGAAAGCCTTCGAGGCCGCGCTGGCGCAGGTGCGCGCGGCCCGATGGGCGGAGGCGGCGGAAGCGTTCGAGAAGATCGAAGGGGACGCGGCGGCGAAGACCTATGCGGCGAAATGCCGCGCGCTGGCGTCGGCCGGTGCCGGCGCGGCCTGGGACGGCATCTGGAACCTGACGGAGAAATGAGGACGGCGGCATGAAGGTTTTCCTGGGAGGGGCGCGCGGCAGCTACCCGGTTTCGGGGGCGGACAAGGTGCGCCATGGCGGCGATACTTTTTCCCTGCTGGTGGAGGGCCGGGAAGGCGGGCAGGTGCTGATCGACGCGGGGAGCGGCGTGCGCCGCCTGAAGGAGCGGTTCCGCGCCGGAGGCGTGCTGTTCTTCACGCATACCCATCTGGACCATTTGATCGGGCTGCCGATGCTGGCGAAGGCGTGGCCGCGCCAGCTGGTGTTGCCGCGGGGCGGGCTGCCGGAAATCCTGGCCCGGGTTTTTTCGCCGCCGGTCTGGCCGGTGAAGCTGCCGGCCGCCGAATTCCCGGTACCGGCGGAGCCGTGCGACATCGGCGGGCTGAAGGTGGCCTGGCATCCGGTGGCGCATCCGGACGGCTGCGTCGCCTACCGCGTGGACGAACCGGCGACGGGGGCGTGCGTGGTGGTGGCGACGGACATCGAATGGCCGGCGATGACGCCGCGCGCACAGGATGCGTTCGCGCTGTTCGCCCGCGGGGCGGACCTGCTGGTGTTCGATGCGCATTTCCTGCCGGCGGAAGCGGCCGCGCACAAGGGGTGGGGCCACAGCGCCTGGACGGATGCCGTGGAGGCCGCGCGCCGCTGCGGCGCGCAGAAACTGTGGCTGATGCACCATGCGCCGGGCCGCACGGATGCGGAACTCGACGCGGTGGCCGCGGAGGCGGCGGCGGCGTTCAAAGGGGCCGTCGTGCCGACGGTCGAAACCATGACGGAGATCCTGCATGAATAGCGCGATGTTGTTCTCGTTCGTCGAGGGGGGCGTCCTGGTCCTGGTCCTGCTCGTCGCGATGGGCCTGGGGGTCCTGCCCCGCCGCATCCTGTCGCGGAAGGCGAAGGAATCGCGGGCGGCGCCGGCGAAGTGGCTGTTCGAGACCCTGGAGAGCCTGGTTTTTCCGCTGCTGGCGCTGCTGCTGGGCTGGCTGGCGCTCTGGGCGCCGGGGGCGGCCGAAGTTTCCTGGGCCGGGAGATGCCCGGCGTCGCACCGGTCGGCATGGAGCCTGTTCTGGCTGATCCTGATGGCGTTCCATTTTGCGGAGGCGACGGCGCTGAGGATCGCCGCGGCGGGAGGCCGGAGCCCGATGCCCGCGCTGCTGCGGGGCCTGCTGCGGGTGGCGGGGGTGGCGCTGGCGGCGTTTTTCGTGCTGCGGTTCGAGCTGGGATGGAACATCACGCCGCTGCTGGCTTCCACCGCCCTGGTCACGGCGGTGGTCGGCTTCGCGCTGCAGGGGGTGCTGGGCAACCTGCTGGCCGGCATGTCGATGAACCTGACCGGCGCCCTGGCCCACCGCGACTGGGTGGCCATCGACGATCTCGAAGGGCAGGTGGACGAAATGAACTGGCGGGAGACCTGGCTGGTCACCCGCGAGAAGATCCCCGTCCGCATCCCCAACAGCAAGGTGGCGGATGCGCGCATCCGGAACCTGAGCCGCCCGGCGGGGCCGAGGCGGTGCTCCGTCTTCGTGGATGCCAGCTACGACGATGCGCCGGACGCGGTGATCGAATCGATGCTGGCCGCGGCCGCGGCGGTGCCGGAGGTGCGTCGGGACCCGGCGCCGGCGGCGCTGCTGGTGGACTACAAGAGCTACGGCATCGGCTACGAGCTGCGGATCTGGGTGGACGACTATCCGTTCCGGGATCCGGTGATGGCCGAGGTGCGGCGCCATGTCTGGTACCAGTTCCGGCGGCGGGGCATCGAGATCCCGTATCCGGTGACGGACCAGGTGCTGAACGATTTCATGCAGCGGGCCATTGCGCCGGCGGCGGCGCCGGCGGAGGATCCGGGCGCGAAACGCCGGGCGGAGGGGCTGCTGCAGAGCGATTTCGCGCGCAAGGTGCTGACGGGCGCGGATGGAAAGATGCTGGTGGGCGCGGAGGAGCTGTCGGCCTGGGCGGGGCGGCTGTCGAGCCAGCCCTACGGACGCGGCGAGACCGTGTTCCGCCAGGGGGATGCGGGCGATTGCTGCTACGTGGTGCTGTCGGGGCTGCTGGAAGGGCGCATCGCGCACCGCGAATCGGGAAAGGAAACGGCCTTCCAGGTGGGCGCGGGCGCGGTGGTGGGCGAGATGAGCCTGATGACCGGCCTGCCGCGCATGGCGGAGATCCGGGTGAGGGAACCGGCGGAGCTGCTGCGGATTCCGGCGCCGGAATTCGCGGAACTGCTGGGGAAGCATGCGGGGCTGGTCGAGCAGATGAGCCAGCTGATTTCCGACCGGGCGCAGCAGAACCGCAAGCAGGTCGAGGAACTCCTGGCGGCGGGATCGGGCCCGGTGGACCAGGCGATTTCGCGCGAGGGCATCCTGAAGCGGTTCTGGCGGCTGCTGGGCGGCGGAGCCGGTAAAACGAAGTAAAACGGGAACCGTTTTACGGTTGATTTGACCCGCCGGGGGGCGGATACTGGCCACGATGGCGGGTGGAAAGAACTGCCCGCCGCGCGAGAGGTGGATGATGAATGTGGTCGCCGTGATTCTGGGCGGAGGCGAAGGCAAGCGGTTGCAGCCGTTGACGCGCGACCGGTGCAAACCGGCCGTTCCGCTGGCGGGCAAGTACCGGCTGGTGGACATCCCCGTCAGCAACTGCATCAACAGCGGCATCCGGCGCATCTACGTGCTGACGCAATTCAACAGCGTGTCGCTGCACCAGCACGTGGCCGGCACCTATGTCTTCGACCAGTTCCACAGCGGCTACGTGAGGATCCTGGCGGCGCAGCAGACGCCGGGGAGCGAGACCTGGTTCCAGGGGACGGCCGATGCGGTGAGGCAGGGCCTTCGCTACGTACTGGACCGGCAGCCCGACCATGTCCTGATCCTGTCGGGCGACCAGCTCTACCAGATGGATTTCCGGCCGGTGCTGGAGGAGCATGTCCGCAACCAGGCGGAGGTGACGATCTGCACGAAACCGGTGACGCGCCAGGAGGCGGGGGCGCTGGGCATCATGCAGACCGACGCCGGCGGGCGGATTTCGCGCTTCGTGGAGAAACCGGGCGACGCGGCCACGCTCGACGGGCTGCGCGAGCAGGGGCCGGGACCCGAGCGTTTCCTGGCCAGCATGGGCATCTACGTGTTCAATACGAAGGTGCTGCTGGAGCTACTGGGCAACGATGCCAAGGATTTCGGCAAGAACATCATCCCGGCGGCCATCCAGGACCGCGCGGTCTACCGCTACCTGTTCAACGGCTATTGGCGCGACATCGGAACGATCCGCGCGTTCTGGGAGGCCAACATGGAACTGGCCGAGCCGCTGCCGCAGTTCAACCTCTACGACGTGAACGCCCCGATCTACACCCACATGCGGTACCTGCCTCCCTCGAAGATCAACGGCTGCGACCTGAACCGGGCGCTGCTGAGCGAAGGGTGCATCATTTCCGGGCACCGCATCCTGCGGTCCATCATCGGCGTCCGCGCCAAGGTGGGCGAGGGCAGCGTGATCGAACACACGGTGATGATGGGAGCGGACTACTACGACAAGAAGGACCTTCCCCGGGGCGAGATCCCGATGGGCGTCGGCCGCGATTGCTTCATCCGCAACGCGATCATCGACAAGAACGCGCGCATCGGCGACGGCTGCTACATCACGCCGGAGGGCAAGTCCGACACTGTGACGCCGCTCTACACCGTGCAGGATGGCGTCATCGTCATTCCGAAGAACACGGTTATTCCGCCGGGCACGCGGATCTAGGGCGGCGGGGGCGGCTGGTAGGCCGGGAGCGCGGGCCGCCGGCTGGGGCCTACCGTGCCGCGGCCGGGCGCGTCCCCGTTCTCCGGCGGTGCGGATTCCAGATTCTGCCGGCGACAGTCGGAAATCAGCTTGTAGCATTGGGTGATGTGGTCGCCGATGGGGACGTTGGTGGGGGCCAGCTCCTTCAAGGCCTCGAATTTCTTGGCGGCCTGGAAGGCGGTTTCCTCGATGGGTTTGAGCAGTTCCGTGCGCGATTTGTCGGCGAGAAACTGCCGGTACTGCTCCAGCGCCTGGTTGAACAGCTTGGCCGCCTGCAGATAGTCCGGCTCCTGCCAGGCTTCGCCGGGCCGGGGCGCGGGCGCGGCCGGGCGCGCCGCGGCGGACGGGGGGGAGGGCCGCGGCACGGTGGAAGAGGCCGTGGCAGAAGGGGGACGGCAGAGGTCCCTTGTTTCCACAACCAGCTTCTGGCAGCAAGCGACATAATCGGCGAGCGGAACGGAAGCGGGCGCCTCCGCGCGGAGCTGGTCGAAGGCCATGGCCGCCTGGAGGGCGCCTTCTTCGATCTGCTTCGGCAGGTCGGCGGGGCGACGGTCGCGCTGGAAAGTGCGGTAGCGGTCCAGGGCCTGGTTGAACAGGCGAACGCCCTGGAGGAATTGCGGATGGTCCCAGGCGGCGGCGGAGAGGAAGTCGAGCGGGGCCGTTTCGGGAGCCGCGACATCCGGTTCAGCGGCAGCGGCGGGAGGCGCCGGCTGTCCGGCGGCCGGAGACGGGCTTTCGGCCGGTTCGGCCGGAGGAGCCGCGGCGAGCGGAACTGGTTCTCCGCCGGCGGGGAGCCAGTAGGGCAGCCACCAATCCTGGAAATGCCACAGCACGTTGCCCAGGGCGGCCAGGATCAGCAGGCCGACCAGTCCGAAGGCCAGCCGCCTTTTCCTGGGGCTGGAGATCGCCATGGCGTAGGCCTCCGACTTGGTCAGGCGGATCTTCTTCCGCGAGGGCGGAGGCGGGGATTGCGGCGTGGTCTCTTCCATGGTGGAAGAATGCAAAAAAGGGCGGAAAATAACAATGGCTTTGTGGGTTCCGGGAGAGGCGAACGCGGGGCTTCATTTTTGAACAGGGGCGGGGTATAAGGGAAAAGAATGAAGGTGTGCATGGACATCCAGGCGGCGCTGGGGCAGCGGGCGGGCGTGGGGCGCTATGTGCGCGAGCTGCTGTGGCACCTGGGGGCGGAGGCGGGGGGGGACACGCTGGCGGCGTTCTATTTCGACTTCAAGCGCACGGGGCTGGACGCGGCGCCGCCGGGCGTGGAGATGCGCTCGTGCCGCTGGATGCCGGGGCGCGTCGCGCAGGCGGCGTGGAAGCGCATCGGGTTCCCTCCCTACGATTGGTTCGCGGGCGGGGCCGATCTCTACCATTTCCCGAATTTCATCCGGCCGCCGCTGGGACGCGGGAGGAAATCCGTGGTGACGATCCACGACGTGTCATTCCTTCGGATGCCGGAGACGACGGAGGCGAAGAACCTCGCGTGGCTCTCGGCCGAAATCCGCGCCACGGCGGAAAAGGCCGACGCCATTCTGACGGACAGCCGGTTTTCCGCGCGGGAAATCGTCGAGTTGCTGAATGTGCCGGAGAACAAGGTGTTTCCCGTATGGCTGGGGCTTCCGAAGTTCGGTCCGCCGCCCGCGCCGGAGGCGGCGGCGCAGGTGCGGAAGGCGCTGGGACTGGAGAAACCCTACCTGCTGATGGTGGGGACGATCGAGCCGCGCAAGAACATCCCGTTTCTCGTGAAGATCTACGAGGCTCTGAAGGATTTCGACGGCGATCTGGTCATTGCGGGCGGACTGGGATGGAAGACGGGGCCGACGCTGCGGGCGATTTCGGAATCGCCCCGCAAGGGCGGAATCAAACTGCTGAAACACATGGACGATGTGCAGCTCTCGGCGCTGTATGCGGGGGCGGCGGCGTTCGTGTTCCCGACGCGCTACGAGGGATTCGGTTTTCCGCCGCTCGAAGCGATGGGGCGCGGCACGCCGGTGGTTTCGGCGCGGAACAGTTCCCTGCCCGAAGTGCTGGGCGATGCCGCCGAATGGGTGGATGGCTACGACGCGGAGGAGTGGGCCGCCCCAATCAGGGCCGTGCTTTCCGATTCCGCCCGCGCCGCGCGCCTGCGCGCCGCCGGCCTCGAGCAGGCGAAGAAATTCACATGGGAAGAAACCGCGCGGAAGACGTGGGACGTCTACCGCCAAGTGGGGTAGGTGGCGGCGCCGCCGCCCTATGCGTCCGGGCGTGGCAACGGCAAAATCGCCCTAGTCTGCGGCCTCGATGGCGGTGAGAAGGGCGGGGGCCTCGGAGCGGTCGATGACGCCGTCGTCATTTGTGTCGAATTCCAGTTCCAGATCAGTGTTCACCTTGGCCCGTCCGCGGGTCATGATCAGCGCGTGCTTGTCCTTGAGAATCTCGACGGCTTCCGGCCATTCCAGATAACCGTCCCCGTTCTGGTCGTATTTCCGCTCGAGTTCGGTATTCGCGATCCAGCGATGGTGCCAATAGGAGATCCGCTCCGCCTTTCCGATCCGCCCATCGTGGTTGGTGTCGAGCTGGACGAGATGGTAGGCGCGGAGCTCGGCGCCGTCGACATAGCCGTCGTTGTCCCGGTCCGCCGCCGATTCCCAGGGGCGGTTGACTTCGGCGCGGTGCCGGAAATAGCCGTGGTGCTTGGCGGCAGCGGCTTCCTTGGGCTGGACCCATCCGTCGCGGTTCCTGTCCATTTGTTTTTCGGCGGAGGTGTTGACCTTGGGATTCGCCTTGGCCCGCTTGTGCGGCCATGCGCCGGCCTCGAACACACAAGCGACCGAAACCAGCAGGCAGAGGAACAGGCATTTTTTCATCATGGGCGACCTCGTTTGAATGGCGGTGGTTTTGCTTATCGCCTTCCAGCGTAGGACGCCGGGACGGTGCGGCACAAGTGAAAATCCGATAAATGCGCGGGGAGGCGGCGGAGGGGGCGGTGCCCTCCCGCATGGGGAAATAGACGGTTCAGGGGGACCATCGGGACATGCGCCGCTATTCCCGGCACATGGGACGGGTTTCAAGGCAGGCGCGCCAAGGCCTCGTCGATGACCAGATTGGCGGGAGCGGCGCTCCAGAGCTGGATCGGCGTGGAGATTCCCAGGGGCTCTGCCTGCCAGATGCCGTCGCCGGTCCGGGCGGGGCCGTACTTGAACACCTCGGAGGTGGCGAGCGGGCCCAGCTTCCGCAGGGCGGATTTTGTTTTCAGCAGGATTTTCCGGAACAGCGCGACGTCCTCCGGCGTCAGCCCGTTCCGGAGGGAGCCGCCGGGACCGATGCCCTGCCGCACGAGGCGGTCGATGCCGATGATCAGGGCGAACATCGTCCACGGCCAGGCGGCGCGTCCATGGTATTCGTCCGGGCCGAACTTGACCCAGGCGTTTTTCCAGTTGTCCTGCAGGACCGGGAGATCCCGCGGGGCGTACACGTTGTTGGTGACGGCCATGCCGGAATCGTCGTCCATGAAGCTGAGGCCGAACGGATAGGCGAGCACCAGCGGCCGGATGATCTTCCGGACCTGCTCGATGCCGGGATGGCCGAACAGCAAGGAGAACACGTCGTCGTTGTGCATGACCGGCAGCAGACGGCCCGAGGGATCCATCATCAGCGCGGTGAATTCGATGCCGTCGCGGATGGCGGCGGGCACGCGGTCGCCGCGGAGGAATTCGGCGACGGTGACGCCGCCTTCCCGGCAGCGGAGGATGGCCTCTCGTTCGCGTTGGCCGCGCTCGCGGTCGCCCCAGGTCACGTCGCCGTTGGCCAGGCCGTCCAAATAGCGCGAGAGGTTCTGGCGGATTTCGTCCGCCGACCGCCGGACCAGGAAATGCTCGCGCATCAGGTCCCGGTTCCACGCTTCCGCGGCGTCGGCGAAGCGGCCAGGCTCTTCGAGGTAGCCGCGGATTTCGTCGAGGGCGCTGGTTTTCGCCGCGTCGAGCAGGGCCTCGCCGAGGCCGATGGCGCGGATGCGCGCGGTCATTTCCTGGATGGCGTCGATGGCCATGGGCAGGAGATTGACGTTGATGTCCTCGGAGCGGAAGTGCCAGGGCAGGTTGTACGTGTCGCGCCAGTTGGCGGCGCCGGCGATCGTCGAAATCAGCGCCTGGCCGGCGGCCTTGAAGTCGCCCGGATGCGCGGCGATGAGCTGCGGCGGGGAGAGATCGGGGTATTTCGCGCGCAGGGCCTGCCAGGCCGCGAGGTACGGCGCCGCGGATTTCAGCAGGTAGTTCCAGTTGAGCAGGAGCGTGGTTAGGTTCGATTCCGTCCGGCCCAGCACGGGATGGTTGGCCTGCAGCCATTGCGTCAGATCGGCGTCGGCGATTTCCCGGAACCAGCGCGCCGCCGCGGAGGGATACATGAACGTCTGGTCCAGCACGTCGAGGAAGGGATGTTCCGGAACGGTGCCGTCCAGAATGGTCTGCATGAGCGGCTTGGCGCGGCCGAGGTTGCCGCGGTCGTACGCGTGGAAGAAGCTTTCGATGGCATCCATCGTGGTCCGGTCGTCGGTCCATTCGTCCGTCACGTTGACGATGCCCCCGGCCGAAATTTCGTTCGCGACGCTCTGGATGCCGGTGCGCCGGGCCGGCGCGGACAGGACCGGCCACATGATGCTCAGCGAAATCAGCGTGTCGCGGCCGAAGTACGACAGGAAATTCCAGGAGCCGGCGAGGAACTTTTCGCGGTAGGAAAGGAATTCGAAGTTGCGGATCGCCTCGGCGAAATGCGGGTCCCGCGCAGCCAGTTTCCGGCCGCTCTCGTTCACCAGTTCCGCGAAGGGCATGGGCGTGAGAAGTTCGAAATCGGTCGAAGCGCGGACGACCAGGCGGAGCGGGGCGGTGCCGGACGGGTCCTGGCGCACAAGGCGGAGGCTGTCGCCGGACAAGCGGATTCCGGTCCCGGGGCCGCCGGCGAATTCGAGGCGGTAGCGGTGTTTTCCGTCCAGCGCCCGGCGGGTGAAGGTGATGGTGTTGCCGCCGGCGTCCACGACAGGGCCGGTGATTTCGCCGCGGCCGGCGAGATCCTGCAACGACAGGCCCAGGGCGAATTCGATTTCCCGGATGCCGCCGGAGCGGATCAGATCCTTCAAGCGGTTTTCGTTGCGGCGGTCGGGATCAAGGCCGAACCGCGCGATCAGCGTGTGATGCAGGAGAATGGACGCCGCCGGGATGGAAATCTCCGGTGCGGTCGACGCCAGGGTGAAGCGGACTCCGTTCTGGCCGTCCGCGGCGGCGAAGGGGATGGGTTGATCCTCCAGCGTCCAGCCCGCGGGCTGGTCGGTCTCGAAACACAAAGCCGCCTTGCCGGCGGGCGTGGCGACCACGACGCGGCGCGAGTTGGCATTGACGGGGATTTGCACATGCGCGGCGATGCGGGTCGGCACGTCCCTCGCGAGGATGTTTTCGAAATCGCCTTCGGTTTTTCTGATCAACAGCGTAGTCATGGAGATCGCCACCCAAAAATCCTCCGCGAGCTAAACTACAGATTTGGTAAAGCGTTTGACAAGGCCGATCCGTCGGAAAATGGCCCTGGGAGTATACGGTGGATCAAGCCGGGAGCATCCGCGTGCGGGGGCCGCGAGCGGCTTGTTCAGGGGTTCCGGCGGAGGAGGGCGAGGGTTTCCATGTGGAAGGTATGGGGGAAGAGATCGAAGGGTTCGATGGCTTCGAGGTGGTAGGGGGATTGGAGGAAGAGCTTGAGGTCGCGCGCGAGGGTGGAGGGGTTGCAGGAAACGTAGAGGATCGTGTCGGGGGTGAGTTTCGCGATCCACGCGATGGCCTCGGGAGAGAGGCCGGGGCGGGGCGGGTCGACGACGACGAGGTCGACCTTTTCCGGAATGCCGGGGGGCAGGGCTTCGTTGACGTCGGCGGCGATCATGTCGACGTTCTGAATGTCGTTGAGGGCGAGGTTTTCGCGGGCGGCGAGGACGGAGGGCTCCCAGCTTTCGACGCCGATGACGCGGCCGGCGATGGAGGCGAGATGGAGGGCGATGGGGCCGGTGCCGGCGAAGAGATCGAGGGCGGTGGAGGGGCGGCCGTGGAGGGTGGCGAGCTCGCGGACGCGGGTGAAGAGCTTTTCGGCCTGAGCGGTGTTGCTCTGGAAGAAAGTGTCGGGGCCGATGCGGAAACGAAGGCCGTTGAGGACTTCCTCGATGGTGCCGGTGCCCTTGAGGATCGTCCGTTTTTCGGGGCGGGGGGAGCCGTAGATGTTGGTGTCGATGGAGAAGTAAAGGGTGTCGACAAGGTCTTCGAGGATGGCGAGGAGGTGCTCGGCGAGGCCGGGATAGGCGGTGGTGGTGACGAGCTCGACCATGCGCTGGTTCGTGCCGCGGGCTTCGCGGATGGTGAGCGAGCGGAGGCCGGGGGTCTTCTGGATCTCGTGGAAGGCGGGGATGTTCATCTGCTTGGCAAGGGCGGCCACGCGGCGGACGATTTCGCGGGAGGCTGCGGACTGGAGCAGGCACCGGTCGGCGGGAATGATGTGGATGAAGCTGCCGCGGCGGTGGAGGCCGAGGCGGAGCTCGCCTTCCATGGTGGCGCCGAAGCTGAAGACCATCTTGTTGCGATAGTCGGTGGTCTGTTCGGCGGGTACGAGGTCGCGGACGAGCTCCTGGGCGCCGGGGACGCCATGGAGGGATTCGACGAGGACTTCCTTTTTGAAACGGAGCTGGGCGGGGTAGGTGCAGTGGCGGAAGGTGCAGCCGCCGCAGTCGCCGGTCCAGGGGCAGTCGGAGGGGATGCGCTCGGGGGCGGCCTCGAGGATCTCGACGGCGCGGCCGAAGGCGAACTGCTTTTTCTTCTTGTAGAGGACGGCGCGGACGGTTTCGTTGGGGAGGGCGTCGTCGACGAAAACGACGAAGCGGTCGGCGCGGGCGAGGGCCTGGCCGCCATAGACCATCTTCTCGGTGCGGACGACGAGTTCCTGGGGGGTGCGGGGGGGCTTCATATGGGGGCTCAGGGTTCGGGGTTCAGGGGAAAAATTCAATATCCAACATCCAACAACAAATATTCCATCTTCAAGCGGGCCGCCGGGGGGGGCTCCAACGGTTTTCCCTGAACCCCGAACCCTGAACCCTATCTCCTCATTTCGCGGGCGGTTTCGCGTTCATCGGTCTTGCGGCGGAGGGATTCGCGCTTGTCGAAGAGGAGCTTGCCCTTGCCGAGGCCGAGTTCGATCTTGATCTTGCCGCGGGCGAGGTAGAGCTTGAGGGGGACGATGGTGTGGCCCTTGAGCTGGAGGGTGCCGGCGAGGCGGTCGAGCTCGCGGCGGTGCATGAGGACCTTCTTGGGGCGGTCGGGCTCGTGGGTGTTGAAGCCGGACTTGGCGGCGGCGTAGGGTTGGATGCGCATGCCGTGGAGATAGAGCTCGCCCTTGTCGAAGGAGGCGTAGGCTTCGGCGAGACTGACCTGTCCGTCGCGGCAGCTCTTGACTTCGCCGCCGGTGAGGGAAAGGCCCGCTTCCCAGGAATCCAGAATATGGAATTCGTGGCGGGCCTTGCGGTTGGTGGCCAGCGCGCCCTTGCCGGCCTCTTCCCCTGCGGTCATGGCGATGGGGCGCCGGAACGCGCCTTAGAGGGCGAGCAGGGAGCGGCCGAGGTCGGCCCGGGGAGACGAGTAGGTGCCGAGTTCGGCGGAAAGCTTGCCTTCGGCGATTTCCTTGAGGGCGAGATCGAGGTGGTCCATGTCCAGGGTGTCGGGCTTGATGAGGGGGCGCTGGCCGGCGTTGAGCTGGCGGACGCGCTTCGAGACCACATTGACCAGCAACGGAATGTTGGGCATCCGTTCCTTCGCCTTTTCCAAATATGTCGCGTTCATGTGGGACCTCCAAAAATACCCGGGGACCAATCAAAGCGGCGAAGTATGGGGGGCGCGGCGGGGGCACTCAAAGGCGAAAG
>CALMBO010000004.1 GCA_937860055.1 uncultured Verrucomicrobiota bacterium
CTGAATTGCACTCCCCCTCCCCCCCGCTATTCTTCCTTCCGATGCATGCCCCCCGCAAAGCCTTCATCCTCGCCGCCGGCCTCGGCACCCGCCTCCGCCCCCTCACGCTCGATTTCCCCAAGGCCATGCTCCCTCTCTGGGACAAGCCCATGCTCGCCCGCACCCTCGACATGCTGGCGAAATGGGGCGTCAAGCAGGTCCTGGTCAATCTCCATCACGCCCCCGGCCCCATTGTCAATTACCTCCGCACCCAGCCCTTCCCCCAAATGCGGATCTCGGCCGTCTTCGAGCCGGTCATCCTTGGCACCGGAGGCGCCCTCCGCAACGCCAAATGGTTCATCGACGAGCCATTCTGGCTCCTCAATGCCGATGTTGTCGCCCATCTCGATCCCGCCCCCCTTCTCCGCGCGTGGCAAAGACAAAAACCCCTCGCCGCCTGCTGGCTCTCCGAGGACGCCGGCCCCAGGACCGTCCGCTGCGAAAACGGAATCATCCGGAACTTCCACGACCCGGCCCGCGGCCATGCCACCTTCTGCGGCCTGCAGATCCTCGACGAACGCATCCTGCCCTTCATCGCCCCGGAAGGCTTCGACACCCTCATCGCCGCCTACCAGCGCGCACAGAAGAAAGGACACCTCATTGCCGGGGTCTCCGTTCCCGGCTCCTTCTGGGCCGATATCGGCACGTTCGCCCAATACATCCAGGCCCACCGCGACACGGCCCGGCGCCTCGGGCATGCCGGCCGGAACTTCACCCTCCCCGCCGCCGCCGTCCTGACTCCCCGCGAACAGACGCTTCTCCACGCCTCCGGGTTCCCCGTCGAAGTCCTTCCCCCGCGCGGATCCTCGCGCGAATTCTTCCGGCTGCGCGAGAACGAAAATACCTCCATCCTGATCCGCTGGTCGCCCGAACGTCCCGACAACCGCCTCTACGCCCGCCATACCCGTTTCCTGGATTCCATCGGCATCCCCGTCCCCCGCCTTCTCCTCGATGCCCCGCGCGACCATATGCTCGCCATCGAAGACCTCGGCTCCGAAACCCTTGAGACGCGCCTTCCCCGCCTCCGAAAATCCGGACGTCTGCGCCTGTACCGGCAACTTCTCGACATCACCCTGCGCCTGCATCGCAACGGCCTCCGGGCGGCGCGCAAAAACCGCCTTCCCCTCATGCCGGGCTTCGATGCGAAGCTCTACGCATGGGAACATGCCTACTTCATCGGCCACATCCTGCGGGACCGCCTCCACGCGCCCCAAAAGCAAATCGATGCGGTCGCCGCCGAGCTGGAATCCGTTTCGCGCCTCCTCGCCCGATCCCCGCAAGCCCTGATCCACCGCGATTGGCAATCCAGCAACATCCTGTTCCGGAACGGGCGGCCCGTCATGATCGACTATCAGGGCATGCGCCAGGGCCCCGCCGCCTACGACCTCGCCAGCCTCCTGTGCGACCCCTATGCCGATCTCCCCGCCCCTCTCCAGAACGCGCTCCTGCGCGATTACGCCAACCGGCATCCCCAGGGCCGGAAAATCGCCGCCGCCTTCCCCGCCGCCGCCATCCAGCGCCTATGCCAGGCCCTCGGCGCCTACGCCGTGCTCTCGAAAAAACCCGGCATGGCGCATTTCTCCCGGCACATCCCCTGCGCCGCGCGCCAGCTTCTGCGCGCCCTTCGGACCCATCCGCTTCCCGCCCTCGAAACCGCCGCCCGCCGCCTCGCGCGCGGATGACCCCGGGGATTCCGCGGCGGTGAGGCCGGCGGCTATTGGCAAAAGGCCGGGACCATCGCCCCCGGCTGCAGCGAATCGAAATCCGCCCTAGACCTGCGCAAACACCACGACGTAGTTCTTCCCGTACTTCTGGGCGCACTTGGGACACGTCGTGTAGAAAAACAGGATCCGCCGCAGGGTCTTCCCCTTGTCGGCCACCCGCCGCTTGATGTCCGCGATCCATTTCGGGATGTCGCGATACGGCCCCTCGTACGCCTGCGCGAGGAACGTGCCCTCAATCGTCGCCATCTGCAGGCCGGGCACCTCCTTCGCCACCTCCAGGTAGATGTCCGATCCCCACAGCGAATTCTCGTCCGACAGGACGATCATGTCCTTCGCCTCGGCCCCCGCCTTCTGGATGGCGGCCATGTTGCGCACCATGACGCCGCCGAAGTTCAGCGGAATCCGCAGGAAGCTCCGCACCCGATCCTTCACGAATTTCTTCCCGTCCAGCGTGATCCACCGCTCCTGCCACGGAGCCGGATCGAACCTCGGACAGCATTCCTTCATCTCGTCCATGTGCTCGCCCTCCCTTATGGTTTATCCTAGATCTTCTGGTACCGCGTCGGCTCGAAATTCGCGGCGATCGTCCAGACCGCCGCCTCGCAATTCGTGACGCGGAAGACCAGCAGCAGCCCGTAGCCGTGCTCCCGGATCCAAGGCTGCATGAACGGCCGCGAGGCCACGATCTCCTCCTTGAGGGCCATGTCCTCCAGGATCTCCGCCACGCCCGACACCCTCACCTGCAGGTCTGGGCTGTTGAAGCACGCTTCCACCGGCGCGCCGGCCTGCACCTGCCGCGCGAGCGACTTCGACGACGCCGTATGGAAAACCAGCCCCTTCTCGTCGGCGCGGTACATGAACATCCCCCGCACCCTCGGCCGGCCTTCCTCCAGTGTCGCCAGATGGCACACGGGATTCTCGTTGATGAACCGGATGATTTCTTCTCGGGTCATGGAATCTCCTTGTTCTCGCTCCGATCCTACGCCTCGGCCCGCCGCCCCGCCAGCCTTTCTTCGCCCCGCGGGGCGCCTTCCCGCATCGGAAGGCTTGGACGGATTTGGATATTCTGTCACCGTTCATCATGACGGTTGAATTTCAGGTTGTAGGCCCGGTCCCCTGACCGGGCGGGATTTCGCTGGGTGAGGGCTTCCGGCCTGCATCGGGCTCCTGCGGCTGCAGGAAAGCCGAAAATGCCCTAGACCGTTCCAAAGGCTTCGCGGAGGCGGCGGCGAAGCGTCGTGTTGCGGCGCCCCGCCTCGGCGTTCCGCACGGCGAGACCCACCGCCTTCTCCGTGCCGACGACGACCACCAGCTTCTTGCCCCGCGTGATGCCCGTGTAGAGCAGGTTCCGCTGGAGCATCACGTAGTGCTGCGTATGCATCGGCAGGACCACGCAGGGATATTCGCTGCCCTGGCTCTTGTGAACCGTCACCGCATAGGCCGGCGTGAGCTCGTCCAGCTCCTGGAAGTCGTAGGCCACCTTGCGGTCGTCGTAGCGCACCACGACCTCCTGTCCGTCGGCGTCCACCTTCTCGACGAGGCCGATGTCGCCGTTGAACACATCCTTGTCGTAGTCGTTCTCCGTCTGCATCACGCGGTCGCCTTCGCGGAACCTCCAGCCGAAGCGCTCGATCTCGGTCCCGCGCGGGTTCAGGGCCGCCTGCATCACCGCGTTCAGGTTTCGCGCCCCCAGCTCCCCCTTCTGCATCGGCGTCAGGATCTGCACGTCGCTCATCGGATCCAGCCGGAACCGCCGCGGAATCGCCTCGCAGACCAGCCGGCGGATCAGCTCCACGCCGCGCTCCGGCGTCTCCGCCTTCACGAAGAAGAAATCCCCGCCGCCGGCCATGCCCTCGTCCTTCCCCGGCAGTTCGGGCATCTGGCCCGAATTGACGCGGTGCGCGTTGCGGACGATCCGGCTGCCCTCGTCCTGGCGGAAGATCTCCGTCAGGCGGTAGACGGGAACGGTGCCCGATTCAATGATGTCGCGCAGCACGCAGCCGGGACCGACGGACGGCAGCTGGTCCACGTCGCCCACCAGGATCAGCAGGCCGTTCCTCGGCATGGCCCGGAAGAGATGCACCGCGAGCTGGATGTCGATCATGCTGGTCTCGTCCACAATCAGCACGTCCGTCTCCAGCGGATTCCCCGCATGGTGGCGGAATCCGCCCGTCGCCGGCTCGTAGGCCAGCAGGCGGTGGATGGTCTTGGCCTCCCGCCCCGACAGCTCCGCCATGCGCTTGGCGGCGCGGCCCGTCGGCGCGCAGAGCATCAGGCGGAGCTTTTTCGCCGCCAGCACCTTCACCAGCGAACGCACCAGCGTGGTCTTGCCCACCCCCGGCCCGCCCGTGATGACCAGCACCTTGTGCCGGAACGCCCCGAAAAACGCCTGTTTCTGGCCTTCGGCCAGCTGCATGTCCAGCTGCTTCTGGACCCATTCCGCCGCGGCGGCCAGGTCGATCTTCGGGCAGGGGTGCGGCCCCTTGCCGATCTCGGCCAGGCGCGCCGCCGCCTCGCGCTCCGCCAGGTCGAGCGTGGCGAGATAGACCCACGGCTCGTTGTCCTCGCCCGCCCCGACGGTCAGCTGCCCGTTCTCCACCTCGATGCGCAGCGCCTCCTCCATCGTCCCGGCCGGGATGCCCAGCATCTCCGCCGATTTCGAAAGCAGCGATTCGCGCGGATAGGCGCAATGCCCCTGGTTCGAGAGCTCCAGCAGCACATAGGTCAGTCCGGCGCGCGCGCGCAGGACCGAGTCCTTTTCGATGCCGAGCTTTTCCGCGATCTGGTCGGCGATCTTGAAGCCGATGCCGTGGATGTCGCGCGCGAGGCAGTACGGATCGAGCCGCACCTTGGCGATGGCCTGGTCGCCGTAGGCCTTGTAGATGCGGAACGCGCGGCCCGTGCTCACGCCGTTCGCGAACAGGAAGCTCATGATCTCGCGGATGGTCTTCTGCGCCTTCCACGATTCCTTGATCTGCTTGCGGCGCATCGGCCCGATGCCCTCCACCCGCTCCAGCTCCGCGGACCGGTTCTCGATCACGTCCAGCACGGCCATGCCGAACGCCTCCACCAGTTTCTTCGCATAGACCGGCCCGATGCCCCGGATGAGCCCCGAACCCAGGAACTTCTCGATGCCTTCGATCGAATCGGGCACGACGGCCTCGAGGTGCTCGGACAGGAACTGCCGCCCGTGCTTGCGGTCGATGGTCCACTTTCCCCGGGCCTTGATCCATTCCCCCACGTCGATGCGCGGCACCTTGCCGACCACGGCCACGGTCTCGCGGAATCCGCGCGCCTTGACCTTCAGCACGCAGAAACCCGTTTCCTCGCTGTGGAACGTCACCAGGTCGACCAGCCCCTCCAGCGATTCCCCGTGCGCCGGATCCGGGACCGTCTTCATGGGCGCGCCCTGTTCCCCGCTTCCGCGCATGCCGCCCCGGCGATCAGCCCACCCGGATCTTCGCGAATCCGCGCTTGCCGCTACGGATCACCACGCCATTCTCCGGCTCGATCTCGAGCCGGACATCCGACACCTTGTCGTCGCCCACGCGGACGGCGCCGGCCTGCACCAGGCGGCGCGCCTCGCTCGTGCTGGCCGCCAGCCCGGCCTTGACCATCAAGGTCAGGATGCCGATCTTCCCCGCCGGCACGACCACTTCGGCCATCTCCGCCGGCAGCTGGTTCTGGGAAAAGACGCGCGCGAACTCCGCGCTGGCCTCGGTCCCGGCCGCCGCGCCATGGAACTTCTCCACAATGCGCCGCCCGAGCTCGTCCTTGACGTCGCGTGGATGCCGCGCGCCCGAGGCGACCGCCGCCTTCAGCGCGGCGATCTCCTCCTCCGGCATGCACAGCACCAGCGAGAAATAGCGCCACATCAGGTCGTCGCTCACGCTCATCGTCTTGCCGAAGGTGTCCTTGGGCGAGTCGTTCACGGCAATGTAGTTGCCGAGGCTCTTGCTCATCTTGTTGACGCCGTCGAGGCCTTCCAGCAGCGGCATCGTCATCACGATCTGGGGCTCCTGGCCGTGGACCTTCTGGATCTCGCGACCGAGCAGCAGGTTGAAGAGCTGGTCGGTGCCGCCGATCTCCACGTCGGCCCTCACCATCACCGAATCATAGGCCTGCACAAGCGGATAGAGGAACTCCACCAGCGAGATCGGCTGGTTCGCGGCATAGCGCTTCGAGAAATCGTCGCGCGCCAGCAGCTGCGCCACCGTCACGTGCGCGCTCAGCCGGATCACCTTGTCAAACGTCATCGCCCCGAACCATTCCGAATTGAAATGCACCTCGGTGCGCGCCGGATCCAGGATCTTGAACATCTGGTCCTGGTAGCTCTTCGCGTTTTCCAGCACCTTCTCCCGCGAAAGCTGGGGGCGCGTGGCCGACTTGCCCGACGGATCGCCGATCATGCCCGTGAAGTCGCCAATGATGAACACCACCGTGTGGCCGCAGTCCTGGAAATCGCGGAGCTTGTTCAGCGCCACGCAATGGCCCAGGTGCAGATCCGGCGCCGACGGATCCGCGCCCATCTTGATGCGCAGCGGCTTCTTCTCCGCGACGGACTTCGCCAGGCGCGTCTTCAGTTCCTCCGCGCTGTACAGGTCCACCCGGCGCGCGGTGATCTTCGCGAATTGCTGTTCGAGCGTCATCATGCGGCGGCTACTCGATTTCCACGTTCCAGCCGTGGGTGTCCGGAAGTTCGCCGTACTGGATGCCCTGCACGGCGTTGTACAGCTTCTGCAGCACCGGCCCGCAGCCGCTTTCCGGGCCGGTCTTGTAGATCTTCCCGGCCCGCTCGATCTGGCACACGGGGGTCACCACCACCGCGGTTCCGCACGCCGCCACCTCGGCGAAGTTCGTCACTTCGTCGAACGCCACGGGGCGCACCTCGACCGGGATGCCGGCATCCTTCGCCAGCTGCTGCAGCGTCATGTTCGTGATGCTGGGCAGGATGGAACCGGACTTCGTCGTCACGTATTTTCCGTCCTTGGTGATGGCCAGGAAGTTGCTCGTCGCGAACTCGTCGATCCACTTGTGCTCGCGCGCGTCGAGATAGAGCTCCACGGGGTAGCCCATCTTCTTCGCCAGGAGATGCGGATAGAGGCCGGCGACGTAGTTGCCGCCGATCTTGATGTGCCCGGTGCCTTGGGGCGCCGCGCGGTCGTAGTCGTCGAACACGATGGCCTTCACCGCCTGCAGGCCGCCCTTGTAGTACGCCCCCACGGGCGTCACCAGCACCAGGAACGTGTATTCGTCCGCCGGGGCCACGCCGATCTGCGCCCCGCTGCCGAACAGCAGCGGCCGCACGTACATCGAACCGCCCGTGCCGTAGGGCGGCACGAAATCGATGTTCGCCTTCACCACGCGCTTGCACGCGTCCACGAACAGCTCCTCCGGCACTTCGGCCATGCAGGTCCGCCGCGCCGTGGTTTGCATGCGCTTCGCGTTTTCCTGCGGCCGGAACAGGCTCACCTTGCCGTCCTTGCGCCGGAACGCCTTCAGTCCCTCGAAGGCCGCCTGCCCGTAGTGCAGCGCCGTCGCGGCGATGTGGATCTGCATCATGGGCGACTTCACCAGTTCGCCGCCGTCCCATTTTCCGTTTTTCCACACGTAGCGGATATGGCAGTGGGTGTCCATATACGCGAATCCCAGGCTCTTCCAATCGATGTTGTTCATGGTCTCGTTCCTCTCAAAATCCTCTCAGGCTCCGCGCCACCGCCGGACTCGCCAGCAGGTCCTGCGCCACGCGGCGCGCAATCGCCTCGATCTCGTCGTCCGACAGGATGCCGCCGGCGCAGGCCGCCGGAACCGGCGCGGGGACGGAACCCGCCGCGCCCTTGGGCATGCCCTGGGCCGCCGCCTGGCACATCGTCACCGCCGCCACGCCCACGATATCCTCGGCGCTGCAGCCGCGCGACAGGTCGTTCACCGGCTTGGCCAGTCCCTGCAGGATCGGGCCCAGCGCCAGCGCGCCCGCCAGCCGCTCCACCAGCTTGCAGGCGATGTTGCCCGCCTGCAGGTCGGGAAAAACCAGGATGTTGGCCGCGCCCTTCAGCGGGCTGTCCGGCGCCTTCTGGGCCGCCACCTGCGGCACGATCGCCGCATCCGTCTGCAGTTCGCCGTCCAGCAGCATGTCGGGATCGGCCTTCGCCGCCGCCTCGCGCGCCATCTTCGCCGCCCTGGCCACCTTGTCCACCAGCTCGTGCTTGGCGCTGCCCCGGGTCGAAAAGCTCAGCAGGGCCACGCGCGGAACGGTGCCCAGCAGGGCCCGGTGCGTCTGCGCCGTCGCCAACGCGATGTCCACCAGCTGCTCCGCCGTCGGATTCGGGTTCACGCCGCAATCCGCGAACATCAGCGTGCTTTCGCCCGCGATCGTCGGCGCCTTCAGGCGCATCAAAAAGCAGCTGCTCGCCGTCTGGATGCCCGGCGCCGTTCCGACGCAATGGAACGCCGCCCGCAGCATGTCCGGGGTCGAGGCGATGCTGCCCGCCACCATGCCCGACACGCGGCCGGTCTCGACCATCATCGCGCCGACATACAGCCGCTTTTTCAGCGACTCGCGCGCCTGCTCCTCCGTCACGCCCTTCGCCGCCCGCTTCCGGTGGTAGGCCGACACCAGCTCGCCGAGAAACGGCGCCGTCGCCGGATCCACGACCTCGAAGCCCGAAGGCACCACGCCGGCCGCCGCGCAAGCCTGCTGGGCCTCGGCGGGGGATGCCAGCACGACCACGCGCGCAAACCCGCGACGCACGATCTCCGCCGCCGCCTTCATCACGCGCGGATCATTCCCCTCCGGGAGCACCACGCTCCCGTTGAAACCCATCGCCCGCTGGATCAAC
This sequence comes from uncultured Verrucomicrobiota bacterium, assembly GCA_937860055.1. Classification (GTDB taxonomy): domain Bacteria; phylum Verrucomicrobiota; class Kiritimatiellia; order CAIQIC01; family Lenti-01; genus Lenti-01. Next base: position 8,603 of record CALMBO010000004.1, read on the forward strand.
AATTCCATAGCCGGCCATGCTATCGCGCCCCCCCTCCCCCGTCCAGCAAAACCCGCCGCTCCCCCCGTCCGGCCAGCGGGTTACTTCAATTCTTCCAGCAGATCCAGCAAGGCCTTCCGGCTACTGGCCACTCCATATCTTTCCACGCACCGGGCCCTGGCGCGTTCTCCCATCTGGCGGGAAGGCTCGGGATGATCCAGCACCTCCTCCAACGCCTGCTTCGCCAGGTCCACCCGGTCCGGCTCGACCAGCCGGCCGCATCCCTCCAGCACCTCGGGCAGATCGGAAACCGCGCTGGCCACGATCGGCTTCCCCATCGCCATGGCCTCGAACACCTTGCACGGCATCTGGCTGCGCGACAAAACGGTATCGGCCAGCGGGACGGCCAGCACGTCGCCCAACCCCAGGTAGAGAGGCATGTCGCGATGGATCCGGAGCGTTTCCTCCTCGCTCGTGGCCGGGCAATGGATGTACTTCCCGTATTCCGGATGCTGCATCATCTGCCGCACATATTGGTTCTGCGGCCCAAGGATCACGAACGCGAGATCCGGTCTTCCTGTTTTCGCCAACGCTTCGGCGAACACTTCGACGCCCTTGTGGGGCCGGACCACCCCGCCAAAGACAAGCAGCTTTTTCCCGCCCAGGCCCAGTTGCCGCTTCAATGCCTCGACCTTCGCCGGGTCCTGCGGCTTGAACCATTCCGTGTCCACCCCGATGTGGAAGATCCGGCAATCGAACTTGTCCTGCAGGAAGCGCGTCGTTCCGAGCCGCACATCGCACTGGCGAAGGCGGCGCTCCACCCAGGGCACATAGACATTGTTGCAGGGGTGGGCCCAGTCGCGGGCCCAGTTCTTCAGCCGTTCGCCCAGGCCCCACGAGGCGGAAACCGCCCCGTCCCACTCGTCCAGGTACGCAACCACCCGGCAGCCCCGTTCCCGCCTGGCCAGCAGGGCCGCCGGCAGATTGCCCCCGAACGCCTTCATCGTGATGACCACATCCCCGCGCACCGCGCGGGCCAGCTTGCGGACCTCGCGGAAATACTCGGGGAAGCGGTACAGCCTCGGACAATCCACCGCCCGGTAGGCGAACTCGTCGGAATACATCGCGTTGGGTTTTCCCCACAGGCAGGGGCCGACGATTTCCACCTCGTGCTCCCGGCAGATGCACCGGGCCATGCGCGCGGCGATCCCCACGATGGGCCAGCCCAGGTCCGGGACCAGGAATGAAACCTTCATGCCCCGCCCCCCATCGCCTCGGCCAGCGCGCAGCCGCTTTCATAGGCGCGGTCGGACCAGATGTATTCCCAATTGCCGAACAGCCCCGCCGTCTCGATGCCGCGGCCGCGCAGCCAGCCTCGCACATGCCGCACCGCCGCCGCGCGATCCAGGTCGGAAATCACATAGGAAACCGGGAACGTGCGGATCTCCGCCGCCACCACCGCCGATTCCGGAAAATCCAGCAGGCGGACAAGATCGGCCACGGCCTTGTTGCGCAGCGATTCCCCGCCCGGCCGCGCATCGCCCGGGACGAAGATCTCCGCCTGGACCGCCGTCCTCCCGCTTTCCTCCCCCGACAGCGAGAACGGGAACGACACGCGCGAGACCTCGATTTCCGGGTCGTAGACGTAGAACCAGTTCGCCGGCCCCAGATTCTCGCGGTCCACCACGAAATTCACGCAATAGTGGCGCAGCGCGCGGAGGCGGGCCGCCGCCTCGCGCACATCGGCCGGCGCGTCCGGGACCATGGCCGCCAGCTGCGGCAGCGGAATCGTCGAAACCAGCGCGTCGTATCCCTCTTCCGTGCCGTCCGCGAACGATACGCGGCGCCTTCCCGCATCCACCTGCACGGCCCGCTTGTTCAGGCGCAGATCCACGCCTCCGTACAGGTGCGCCACGAGCCCGAAGAAACCGCCGCACCGGGGATAGCGGAATTTGCGGAAGACCGCCTGTTTCTCTTCCTGATGCCCCTGGGCGCCGGCAATGATGTTCTCCACCTGCGACGGCAACAGGCGCCCGCCCAGCCAATCCGTCGCCAGTTCGGCCATCGGCACATGCCAGTATTTCGCCGTGTAGAGCCGGTAGAAGTTCTCCAGCAGGAAGTCGCCATACTGGAAACGGCACCACTCTTCGTAGTTTCCCGGCGTCCGGCCGCGGTATTTTTCCTGCGCCGCGAGAAAGTCCTTCAGGGCCGCATCGCGCTCCGCCGGGGCCAGTTCCGCCAGATGGTTCTGCACCGGATAGGCGAACCAGCGCCCCGCCTTGTGGTTCAGCACCACGCTCTTCGCCATTTCATGCAAAGGGGTGCCGGCGCAGACCGCCTCGAGCCACGCCGCACCCTGCGAATGGCAGATGTGCGCCCCCTGGTCGAACCACGCCCCCGCAAACTCGCGCGACCGCGCATACCCCCCCGGCTCCGCCTCCGCCTCGAACATGCGGCTCCCCGGAAAATGCCGCGCAAACCCCAGCCCGGCCAGCCCGCCCCCCAGCACCACGACATTCCGCGCGCTCACGGAACCGCCTCCCGGCACAACGCGTCGATCCCCTTCTTCCACGAAATCCGCGCGCGCCAGCCCAGCCGAGCCGCCGCGGCCGATACGTCCGCATATTGCTCTTCCGGTTCGCCGGCCCGCATCGGCTTCGCCCCGAAACGGAACAACGCCTGAGAGCCCGTCTTCTTCGCGATCCGCTCCAGCACCTCGCGCAGCCGCACCGGTTCGCCCCGGCCCAGGTTGCAGACCGAAAATGCGCCATTCTTCCCGAGGCGGAGAGCCGCCTGCGCAATGCCTTCGGCCACATCGTCCACATGGATGAAATCGCGGAATTGGAACCCTTCCGAAAATTCCGCCGGCTTCCGTTCCCTTGCGCAACGCAGGGCGTAGGGAATCACCATGTTTCCTCCCTGCCCCGGTCCGTAGACAAGGAACGGCCTCAGCCAAACCGCCCTGTGACCGGCGCGTGTCCAGGCTTCGAGCGCCTGGCAGGCCTCGTGCTTCGCCTTTCCATAGGCCGACAGCTTCAGCCCCGGCGCCATGTCCTCGCTCAGGCGTCCTTCGAGCTCGCCGTATTCCTCGGCGCTGCCCAGCCCCACCACGCCGGCCAGCCCCTCCTGCCCCAGCAGCCGCGCGAAAGTCCGCAAAGATTCCTGCTGCGAGTCTGCATCGCCCCGGTCGAGGCTCCAGGCGAGATGAACCAGCATCCAGTTTCCTTTTAAACCGGGCATTTCGCGGTCCAGATCCAGCTTGCGATACTCAACGCCCGCCGGCCACCCGCCGGGGTCTGAAACCCGATCCAAGGCGATTATGTCCACCCCCGCCCCGGCCAAGTGCGCGACGACCCGGCGGCCGATGAACCCCGCCGCGCCGGTGACGACCACGGCAGGCGAAAGGCAAAAGGCTGAAGACGGAAGGGAAGTCATGGAGACGCACCTGGAGAATTTCGCAAGGATCGAATCAATCCAGACAAAACTTTCTCCCCTTCCAGTAAAAGCGGTTCGAGTCCGTCGCAAGCTGCTTTGGACAGGTATTCCAAGCGCATAGACAGGCTAAACTGGTAACGCAATTCTCTCAGCGACCCGAAAGCGATGTTTAAAAAGTTTACGTATTCGGATTCGCTCGATCGGGCGCAGCCTTCCACAATGTTCGAGGCCGCAGATACAGCCGCCCTGCGCATCTGGGAAGTCAAGGCGTACAACTCATCCCGGGGAAACGAACGCGTGAGATGATAGGTCTGCAGGGCAATTTGGTCGACCAATTCAAAGGCCCGAAGGTTGTTGTGATCTCTCATCTCGCTTCAGCCTTCAGCTTTCCGTCTTCAGCCTTCCGCCTTCAGCCTTTAGCCTTCCCGCTCACCCCGCCCAAGGGGCCTTGCCGGACTCGTAGATTTTCTCGAGGTTTTCGCGGTCGCGCATCGTGTCCATGCAGCCCCAGAAACCCTCGTGGCGGAACGCAAACAGTTCGCCATCCGCCGCCAGCCGGGCCAGCGGCTCGGCTTCAAGGCTCGTGTTCTCGTTCGCGGGGATCCGCGCGGCAAACTCCTTCTGGAAGAAGAAGAACCCGCCGTTGATGTAGTCGTTGTGGAGCTTTTCCTTTTCGCGGAAGGCGAGCACCTTCCCGTCCGCCCCCAGTTCCATCATGCCGAAGCGGGAGGGCGGATGGACGGCGGTCATGGTGCCGATCCGGCCGTGCGCGCGGTGGAAGGCCAGCTCCGCGTCGAGATCCACGTCGGAAAGCCCGTCGCCGTAGGTCAGGCCGAACAAAGGCGCCTCCACGTACTTCGCCGCGCGCAGGATGCGCGTGGCGGTCAGGCTGTGCTCGCCCGTCTCCGCCAGCGTGATGTCCCAGTCGCCCGCCGGACCGTTCTCGTATTCCACCTTGCCGCCCGCATGCAACCGCACCGTCGCGGTGCGTTCGCGCACGTTCAGGAAATACTCCTTGATGAGCTCGCCCTTGTAGCCGAGGCAGACGATGAATTTGCGGAATCCGAAGCGGCTGTAGTACTGCATCAGGTGCAGCAGGATCGGCTTGCCGCCGATGGTCACCATCGGCTTCGGGATGTCGCGGGTCTCCTCCATCAGGCGCGTCCCGCGGCCGCCGGCCAGGATCATGATCGGAATATCCTTGTTCTGCATGTTCGGCTCCCTTCAGCTTCCCGGTTCGTACGCCGCGATTTCGGCATCCATGAAACGCCGGACGGCCTCCGCATCCGGCGCGGCCAGCATGGCCCGGTATCCGGCGGCCGTGCGCCGCACAGTCGTCTCGAAATCCCAGCGGGGCCTCCATCCCAGGCGCGCGGCCGCCTTGCCGATGGCCAGCTGGAGCAGATGCGCCTCGTGCGGATGGGCGGGATCGGGATCGCCCCGCCAGGCTGCTCCGGCGCCCCACGCCCCGCAAAAGAGATCCGCCAGTTCGCCGACGGTGCGCGCGCTGGCCGGATCGGGGCCGAAATTCCAGCCTTCCGCCACCGCCTCCCCCTCCTCCAGCAGGGCCTGCCCCAGGCGCAGATAGCCGCCCAGCGGTTCCAGGACATGCTGCCACGGCCGCACCGCGCGCGGATGGCGGACCCGGAGCGGCTGGCCGGCGCGGAAGGCCCGCACCGCATCGGGCACGATCCGGTCCGCGGCCCAGTCCCCCGGGCCGATCACGTTCCCGGCGCGGGCCGTGGCCAGATGGATTTTCCCGCCCGGCGCGAAGAACGCGGAGCGGTAGGACGCCGCCACCAGTTCCTCGCACCCCTTGGAGGCGCTGTAGGGATCGTGCCCCCCCATCGGATCGTCCTCGCGGTAGGCGTAGTCCTCCTCGCGGTTCTCGTAGCACTTGTCGCTCGTCACCACCACCGCCGCGCAGGGCCGCCCCGCCAGCCGCAGGGCCTCCAGCACGTGCGCCGCGCCCCTCACGTTCACATCGAAGGTCTCCACGGGCTCGGCATAGGAGCGCCGCACCAGCGCCTGCGCCGCCAGATGGAACACCGCGTCGGGCCTGAACTCGCGCGCCAGGGCGGCCATCCGCTCGCCGTCCCGGATATCCGCCGCCTCGTGCCGGATCCACTTGTCCAGTTCCGCCCGGACAAAAGGCCCATCCGGGGTTTCCGGATCCAGACCGATGCCCAGCACCTCCGCCCCGAGGCGGCGCAGCCAGAAGGCCAGCCACGAACCCTTGAAGCCGGTATCGCCCGTCAGCCACACCCGCTTGCCGCGATAGGCGCCGCCGAAGTTCATCGCCCGAGCCTCCGCTTCGCGATTCCGGGGATCTGCTTCGCCAGCCGCACCCAGCGCAGGACGGGGGCCGTCCACGGCGAACGACCGGGCAGGTTCACCCGGCGGATGTCCTCCAGCAGCGAGGATCGGTCCAGCCACTCCTGCTGGACGAAGAACGCGTAATGCAGCACCACCAGGCTCTGGTCCACGACGCAGGCCTGGCGGTTCGCCTCGAACCACGCGCACCAATCCGGCTCGTCGCGCGGGGGAAGCGCCCCGCCCATCCGCTGGACATGGGCGTAGTCGTAGCAGATGCACCCGATGCTGAAATACCTGCAGAATTCGTGCCAGCGCGGATGCCCCCCCGCCGCCAGCCGCCGCCGCTGTTCCTCGTTGGCCGCGTCGATGTCGAGGAATTGCCGGGAGGCCCATTCCGCGATGTACGGGCTTTGCCAGGTCGGGCCCTTCGGTTCGTCGGAAGGGGGCGCGCCAAAACGCCGGCCGAATTCGCCCAGCTTCTCCGGATAAAACGTGTTCAGCAGGCGATGCAGGCCGAATGCGTTGTTGGGAATCAGCGGCGTGATGAGCGCCAGGTCGTTGCGCGATGAAAACTGCTCGTAGGTCTCCAGCATGCGCTCGGCCCAGCCGCGCGGAACAAAGACATCCTCGTCCACCTTCACGTAGACGGAACCGGGATAGCGGCGGATGCATTCGTTCTGGACGGCGCAGATGCCCCCCGGCCGCGTGCCGTCCCCCTCCACCGTGTCCCACCCCACTCCGGGCCGGGCCGCCATATAGCCCTCCACGAACCGCCGGAGCCGCGCCGGCACCCCGTTCAGCAGCAGCACGACGCGATCGAAACGGGAAAAGGCATCGGCCCGCTCCAGCATGTCCAGGCAGAGACGCAGGCAATCCAGCCGGTCATGCGTCAGGATCATCAGGACTTTGCGCTTCGGATTCATCGATTCCAGTCTGTACCGGCATCATAAGCAAAAACCCGCCCCTTGCAAGTCCGGGGGCGGGTGCGGCGCGCAAACACCGGGGAAACGCCTAGTGCGTGCGGCCCGTGGACCGCGTCACATAGGCGAACCGGTCGCGGATGGCGTCCGTGACCTGGTCCCACGAGAAGCGCCACTGCCAGTTGCCGCCGGCGACGCCGGGCGTGTTCATGCGGGCTTCCGACCCGAGGCCGAGCAGGTCCTGCAGCGGCACCACGAAGGTGTTGGCGTTGGACCGCGAGCCCAGGCTGATCAAATCCCATTGGATCTCGTGCCCGTCCGTGCGCAGATAATCGAGGATCATCCGGCGCTCGGCGGCGATCTCCTCGGCCGTGCGGGTGCTGCCCGGCCCCGCCTCGCTGCGGAACCAGCCGACCGTCGTGTCGTTGTCGTGCGTGCCGGTATAGACGCAGCAGTGGGCCGGATAGCTTTCGGGCCGGAACTCGTCGGCGCGGTCGTCGTTGCCGAATGCGAACTGCAGGATGCGCATGCCGGGAAATTCGAACTTGTCGCGCAAGGCCTCCACCGGCGGCGTGATGACGCCCAGGTCCTCGGCGATGATCGGCAGGGATCCCATGCGCCGCAGCAGCACGTCGAACAAATGCTGGTCGGGGCCCTTGACCCACCGGCCCTTGATGGCGGTGGTCTCGCCGCCGGGGATCTCCCAGTAGGCCTCGAAACCGCGGAAGTGGTCGATGCGGACGATGTCCACCAGTTCGAAGATGCGGCGGAGGCGGGCCATCCACCAGTCGTAGTTCTGGGCCTTGTGCGCCTCCCAGTTGTAGAGCGGATTCCCCCACAGCTGGCCGGTCGCGCTGAAATAGTCCGGCGGCACACCCGCCACCACGCTCGGCTGTCCGTCGGGCTTGAGGAAGAACAGCCCCTGGTTCGCCCAGACATCGGCGCTGTCGTGCGCGACGAAAATCGGGATGTCGCCCACGAAATGGATGCGGCGCGCCGCGCAATAGGCACGCAGGCGCTTCCACTGGTGCTCGAACAGGAACTGGATGACATGCACGTTGCGGATTTCGGCCGCGTATGTTTCGCGCGCCGCCTGCAGGGCGGCCGGGTCGCGCCGGCCCAGTTCCGGCTCCCATTGCGTCCACGGCACCCCGCCATGTGCATCCTTCAAGGCGGAGAAAAGCGCGTAGTCGTCGAGCCAATACGCGTTGTGCGCGCAAAACGCCTGGAACTCCGCCTGCAGCTCGGCGGAAGCCTTCTGCGAAAAGCCTTCGCAGACCTTCCGCAGGATGCCCATGCGCGCCACGATCACGGGGCCGAAATCCACCTTGTCCGCCGGAAATGCCGGAAACCCCTTGAGCTGCGAGCGGGAAAGCAGCTTGTCCTTGATCAGCAGGTCGAAGCTGATCCACAGCGGATTGCCCGCGAAGGTCGAGGGAGATTGATACGGGCTGTCTCCGTAGCTCGTGGGCCCCAGAGGCAGGATCTGCCACAGCTTCTGGCCGGTGGAATGCAGGAAATCGGCGAAGCGGTACGCCTCGGGGCCGATCTCGCCGATGCCATAGGGGCCCGGCAGGGATGTAGGATGCAGCAGAACGCCAGACGCTCTCTCAAACTTCATTGCAAATCTCCTCCGACCTTTTGTCGCAAAGGGTTTATTTAGGCATAAAATCCGGCCCGTGTCGAAACGTTTTATTCGGCAGGAGCCCCTTCCCGCTTTCCAGGGGCTTCAAGGCCCTGTCCGGCGGCACGTTTCCTGCCTATGGAAAGGAGTTTTCCACACTGTGGAAAACTCCTTCCCTCCGAAGGGGTTGGCCGCCTTCTTCGCGCTACGGAGCGGCAAGCCGGGATCGGACTCCCCAGAACCAGGATCCGTTGGTGTGGGCCGCATTGGTAATGACCCGTCCGGGGACGCCCCACCCCAGGTTGCTGATCATGGTGCCCTGGAAGAGGTTCGTCGAATACTCCAGCTGGTAGTAGCGGCCCGTGCTCTGCGGGAAGACCATGCGGTACTGGCGGTCCACCACGTTGAAGGTCCCGGTGATCCGCAGCACGCTCCCGTACAGCGCCGGATCGGTGTCCGCCACATACTCTTCGTAGGTGGTCTCGCCATCGCCGTCGTAGTCCGCATCCGCCGCGAAATCGGGGCTGGTGGGTTCTTGTCCGCGCACCACCACCCATTCTTCGAAGGGCGACAGCGGTTCGTTGGTCCCCGTGCCGCCCACGACGACCTCCACCATCTGCGTCACCATGCCCGCGATGTTGCTGGCCGTGAAGACGAAGGTGTTGGTCTTGCCGCCATCGGCAAGCGGCGGCGTGTAGCTTAGTTCGCCCGTCGCCGGCGTGAAGCCGTACCCCGACGAGGCCGTTGTGCCCTGCAGGGCCAGCACGGGCGCCGGCACGCCCGAGGCGGTCTCCGTGAAGACCAGGTTCACATCCGTGGTCGCGCTGTACGGTCCCGCGCCTCCCGTGAACACGGGGGCCGTGGCCGCGGTCACCGCGACGCTGACCGTCTGGGTCGCCACGCCCGCAATGTTGCTCGCCGTGAAGGTGAAGGTCTGGACCGAGCCGCCATCCGCCTGCGGCGGCGTGTAGCTCAGCTCGCCCGTCGCCGGCGTGAACACATAGCCCGACGAGGCCGTCGTGCCGTGCAGCGCCAGCGCGGGCGCCGGCCCGCCCGAGGCGGTTTCCGTGAAGGCCAGGGCCACGCCCGAGGTGGTGCTGTAGGGGCCCGCACCGCCCGTGAACGCCGGGGCCACGTTGGTGACCGCCTTGAAGAAGATCTGGTCGAACTCGGCGGCCTGGGCCCCGGAAAGCGTCTGCACGGTGACGAAGCCGAAATTCCCGTTGGATTCCATCGTCGCGGAATCCACGCCCGTGCCCTGGAGAACGGAGGCACCGGCGGGGATGTCCGAGGCAACGCTGCCCGTGCCGCCCACGGCAGGCAGGACGGAGGTATACAGTTCCCAAACGCCGGCGCTTTCGCGGCCGTGGGTGACCCGGACCAGGAAACCGACGTCCGTCAGCCCGTCGGCCAGCGATCCCTCCGAGGTCAGGATGGTGGCATCTGCAACACCGTTCGTGACCCGTTCCAGGCGGATCTTGTCCCCGTAGGTGCTGTCACCGCCAATCGCCAGGCGATAGCCATCCACGGTGGCGGAGGCCAGATCGGCCTCGTTCGCATAGAGCCAGATGTACATGCGGTTGGCGGTGGTGAATTCCAGATTCCGGCGCCCGACCCACAGGCCCCATTCCTGGGCAACACCCCAATCCGCGATCTGGGTCCGCAATTGGTTCGTTGCCGTGCCCGCCGGGCCGTTCTGACGCAAGGTCATGGAACCCGTGGCGCCAGCCGCCGCATCGCTGTCGGCCACGATGATCCAGTTCGTCATGTCGCCGGACCAGACGGGCGCGGAGGTGAAATCATTGTCCGCAAAGGTGTCCAGCGGCATGGACGCCGTGAGGAGGACGCTGATGGCCCCCTCCAGCCCGCCGCCGCTGGCGGCAATCGAGAAATCGCCGGCCGAGGCATATTGCAGATCGGTCCAGGTGCAGGAGCCGCCGGACAGGCTCTTGTTGTCCAGGCCGCCGGCCGCGCTGAGAACAAAGTCGCCGCTGGCCTTGCTGAGAGACACGGTGGCCGCCATATCCACATCCAGGTTGCCGTTGGCATCCTGCGCCTGCACGACGGCGCTGAAGTTCTGGGCGATGGGCACCACCGTGGCCAGCGAGCTGAATGCCAGCCGGGTGGCCGTGACGATGATCCGGTTGCGGTCTCCGGTCGTGTCGGTCGCCGCCCCTCCGGCGTTGGCGGACGCAAAGGTGGATCCGGCGGTGTCGGCCTCGGCTCCGGTCACCGCGAAGGCCAGCTGCGCGTTGTCGGCGACGGCGCGGTCGAAACTGGCCAGGATCCGGAATGTCTTGGCGCCGCCGTCGGCGGCGGACAGGCCGGCCAGATTGGTGAACACGACGCTGGTGCCGCCATAGGTCTCGGCGATTTCCTGGTCGCCGTCATAGATCGCCACCTGCCGCAGGTTGCTGCCGTTGGTTACCGCGAAGGTGATCGCGGTCAGGGCGGTCCCGAGCGCATCCGAATCGGCGATGCCGCCGCCGTCGCGGATCGTGAAGCTGCCGACTTGCAAGGAGGCGGCCGTCAGGTTGGTTTCCTGATACGAGCCATAGGCGATGCTGGAAGGCTCGGTGAAGGCGGCATCGCGGATGATGTCGGAATCGACGCTGTGGGTGGCCGTTCCCGTGACCCCCTTGTCCTTTTGCATCGCACCGGCGCTGGTGTGCGCGATGGCCGAGTCGTAAACCCCGGCCGTGGCGGGTTTGAACCGCACATAGATCGTTGTTTCCGCCACCACTCCGCCGGACGGCGACAGCGAAATCGCAGAGGCGCTGAACCCCGAGCCGCTGGTGGTCGAAATCTCAAAGCCCGCCGGCGGGGTGATCACGATGTCGGCGGCCAGGTTCACTCCCGACACCGTGTAGGACTGCTCGGCGGTCGCCACGTTGGTCACCACGCTGCCGAAGGCCATGGAGCCGCCCGAAACCGTGATTCCGGGGGTCACCGCGTCCACGGCGATGATGCCCGAAACGTCCAGGCCGTAGCTGTTGTCTGCGACGGAATAGAAGCCCCATGTTCCGCTCGTGGTCTGGCCGCTGGCATAGTAGCGCAGGGTCACCAGCGCGCCTTCCGTCAGGTCCTGCAGGGCGGCCACGCCCGAGAAATCCCAGGCCCGATCGAGGTTCGTGCTGGTCGCCGGAGCGCCGATCAGGACGAAATGGGAACCATCCAGGCTGTAGGCCCACTGATCCGTCACCCCGCCGGGGCTGTTCGTGAGGTAGCTTGCGGTGCCCGCGAATCTGCCGGTCACGCTCGTCAGCGAAATCTTGTAGCCGGCGGCTGGCGACAGCGTCACCTCGAAATAATCGGTGTTGTTCGTGGAGATGCCATCGTTCAGGAATCCCGCGGTCCGGAAGGCGTTTGCCGCGGAACTGGCCGGGGCCCCGGCCCCGCGAACGAGATTGGATGAACTGTCCATGTTGGCGTTGAACACCTCGGCCGTCCATGTGGCCGGGCTCTGGGAAACGCCGGTGTAGAAATCCCACGCCGCGAGGGTGGAGGGACCGAGGGCCACCGCCACCGCCACCGTCTGCGTCACCGCCCCCGCGATGTTGCTGGCCGTGAAGGTGAAGGTGTTCGTCTTGCCGCTATCGGCGAACGGCGGCGTGTAGCTCAGTTCGCCCGTCGCCGGCGTGAAGCTGTAGCCCGACGAGGCCGTCGTGCCCTGCAGGGCCAGGGTGGGCGCCGGCTGGCCCGAGGCGGTTTCCGTGAAGACCAGGGTCACGCCCGTGGTCGTGCTGTAGGGTCCCGCACCGCCCGTGAACGCCGGGGCCGAAGCGGCGGTGACCGCGACGCTGACCGTCTGGGTCGCCACGCCTGTGCTGTTGCTCGCCGTGAAGGTGAAGGTCCGGGTCGATCCGCCATCCGCCTGCGGCGGCGTGTAGCTCAACTCGCCCGTCGCCGGGGTGAAGCTGTACCCCGACGAGGCCGTCGTGCCCTGCAGCGCCAGCGCAGGCGGAGGCTCGCCCGAGGCGGTTTCCGTGAAGACCAGGGCCACGCCCGAGGTGGTGCTGTGGGGACCCGCACTGCTTGTGAAGGCCGGGACCATGCTGGTGATGGCCGAGAAGAAAACCTGGTCGAATTCGCCGCCGACAATCGAAGAGGCGCCCGTCAGATGCGAGGCGGCCAGGCCGAAGTACCCGCCGGTTGCCGGCGTGTAGGTGCTGTCCGTGCCCGCGCCTTGGCTGAGATTGGCGTCGGTCGGGTAGTCCGAGGCAACGTTCCCCGTGCCGTTGACCGTCGGCAGCGCCGAGGTAAAGAGCTCCCACCTGCCGCTGCTGTTGCGGGTGACGCGGACAAGGAATCCGATATCCGTCAAGCCATTGACCACGCCCTCCGCGGACGTGATGACGGTATTGGCCACGACGCCATCCGTGATCCGCTCCAGCACGATTTCATCCGCGCCGGAATCATCGCCCATGGCCAGGCGATAGCCATCCACCGTGAGGGATTCAAGGTCGGCCTCGTTCGCATACAGCCAGATGAACATGCGATTGCCGCTGGTGAGCGACTGGGCCTTCCGCCCCACCCAGAGCCCCCACTCCTGCGCGACACCCCAATCCGTGATTTGCGTCCGGAGGTGGTCCGTTTCCGCCAGCACCGCCCCGAACATCTGCAGGGTTTGAGACCCCGTGGCTCCGGCGGCCACCGTGCTGTTGGCCTGGATCGTCCAGTTCGTCGTGTCGCCGGTCCAGACCGGAGCGGCGGTGAAATTCCCGTCCGCAAAGGTCTCGAAGGGGGTGCCCGCGAGGATGTTGCCGCTCGTGATGTCCGTCAACGATCCGCCATCGTTGGCGGAGATCGTGAATACGCCGGCCACGCTGTACTGGAGGCCGGTCCATGTGCAGGTGCCGGAGACCGGGGCCCGGATCCCGACCCCGCTCAACGTTCCGGAACCGCTGGCCTGGCTGAGGGTCACCGAAGCCGCCGAATCCGAATCCACGCTGCCAAGGGCATCCTGCGCCTGCACCGCGACGGTGAAGTCCTGGGCGATGCCCACCCCGGCGGAGAGGGAACTGAACGCCAACCGGTCGGCCGTGACCTCGATGCGGTTGGCGTCGCCTCCCGTGCTGGTGGACGCCCCGCCCGCATCGGCGGCCGCGAAGAGCGACCCGGCCATGTCGGCCGTGGCGCTGGTGACGGCGAAGGCCAGCTGCGCATTGTCCGCGACGGGGCTGTTGAAGCTGGCCCGGATCTGGAAGGTCTTGGTGCCGCCATCCGCGGCGGACAGGCCGGCCAGGTTGGTGAACGCGATGCTGGCGGCGCCGGCCGCTTCCGCGATTTCCGTGCTGCCGTCATAAAGCGCCACGCGCCTCAAATGGGCGCCATTGGTGATGGCCAGCACAAGATCGGTCAGTGTGGTCGCCTGCGCATCCGCATCGGCGGCGGCGCCGCCATCGCGGATCGTGAAGCTGCCGACCTGCAGGGACGACGCCGTCAGATCGCCCTCCTGCCAGGAGGCGTAGGCGATATTGGCCGGCTCGGTGAAGCCGGCATCGCGAATGATGTCGGACGCCTCGTTGTAGGTGCCCGTTCCCGTGACCGCCGTGTCCTTCTGGGAAGCGCCGCCGCTGACATGCGTGATGTTCCCGGCATAGACGCCCGGCGATGCCGGCGCGAACCGGACATAGATCGTGGTCGGCGGAACCGACCCGCCCGCCGCGACCAGCGTCAGGTTGCTGGCGCTCGTCACGAATCCCGAACCGCTGGTGGTGGAAATCTCGAAGCCCGCCGGCGGGGTGATCACGATGTTGTTGCTCAGGCTCGCGCCCGAGACCGTGTAGGTCTGCTCGGCGGAGGCCGTGCCCAGCACGGTGTTGCCAAAGGCCAGCGCACCGCTGGAAACCGTGATGACCGGAACCCCGGCGACGGAGGACAGGACGCCGATGATGTCCAGCCCGTAGCTGTTGTCCGAAGGCGAAGAGAAGCCCCATCCGCCGCTGGTGGTCTGGCCGCTCGCGTAGTAGCGCAGGGTCACGGTTGTGCCGGCGGCCACGTTCTGAAGGGCGGACACGCCCGAGAAATCCCAGGCGCGGCCGAGACTCTTGGAATCGAGGGGAGAACCGATCAGGGTGAAGTTGGCTCCATCCAGGCTGTAGGCCCACTGGTCCCTCACGCCGATGTAGTTGATCTCGTTGGTGTAGAAACTGGCCGTTCCCACGAACCTGCCCGTCGCGCTGTTCAGCGAAAGCGCGTATCCGGCGTCCGCCGACAGCGTCACTTGGAAGTAGTCGTTGCTGGCCGTCGAAATGCCTTCGTTCTTGAATCCAATGGTCCGGAAGGAATCGACGCCCGTGCTGGCGGCGGCGGCGGAACCGCGGGTGATGGTTTTGTCGGACACCATGCGGGCGCTGTACACCTCCGCGGTCCAGGTCGCGACCGCGCTGGCGCCAAAGAAATCCCAGGCGGCGATGGTCGCGGCACTCGACGAAGACACGGCCACGGCCACCGTTTGCGTCGCCACGCCATAGGAATTGCTCGCCGTGAAGATGAAGTTCTTCGTGCCGACGTCCGCCACCGGCGGCGTGTAGACCAGCTGCCCCGTTCCGGGCGTGAAGCTGTACGAGCCGCCGGTGGCCTCGGCGCTTTGCAGCGCCAAGGTGATCGGCGCCTCGCCCGTCGCGCTCACGACAAACGCCAGGGGCTCTCCCACCGTCGCGCTCTGGGGCCCCAGGGCGTTGAAATGGGGCAGTTGCTCCAGTGTTGTCACGCTGGCCGGCGGGAACGACGAGTCGCTGGTCCCGCCCGGCGAAACCGTCCGCACCCGGAAGTAGTAGGTCGCCCCCGTCGCCAGGTTCGTCACCGGCTCGCTGGTGCCCGACGACACCGTCCGGTTCGAATAGCCGGGGACGTAATCGGGGGTGCTTCCGCTGCCGGTGGCGACCACCGAGCCCTGGATCAGCAAGTCATTCCCGGTTCCCTCGAAGCCCAAGGCTCCCGCCGTGGAAGACGCCCACCAGCCGGCCAGCCGGAAGGTGATGGCGTTCGTCACGTCCTGAAGCCCGGCGAATCCGGCCAGGGCGACCGAGAGCGGAATGGTGGCCGCCGTGTTCGGCAATCCATTGGTCACGAAAAGATCGCTTCCATAGGCATCGTGGCTGGCGCGGAGCACGAGATTGGATGCGCTGGTGCCGGACCGCTGGATGTTCAGGGCGATGTTCGTGATGGACATCGCATAGCCGGCGGCCGGCTGGATGGTCCATTCATAGTAATCTCCCGAGGCAAACGCGGTCGCCGCATCGCCCAGGACCGTCCACGAAGTCGAGTTGAAGCGACCGGCATTGGCCGAGG
This sequence comes from uncultured Verrucomicrobiota bacterium, assembly GCA_937860055.1. GTDB lineage: Bacteria > Verrucomicrobiota > Kiritimatiellia > CAIQIC01 > Lenti-01 > Lenti-01. The sequence goes on from CALMBO010000004.1 coordinate 24,173, forward strand.
CGGTCAGTCCTCCTCCGCGGACAATGTAGGCGGGGGATTGGATTTCCGCCGCCGCATACGTCGACGTGCCCCGGGTTTCGTTTCCGGCATAGGCGCCAAAATCGAAGGCGACCAGATTGGTATCCACGCTGGGGCCGCCCCCGGCGACCTGGGTGAAGGTTTCATTCGTGCTGACATCGAGCTGGTAGCTGGTGGCGGCGGTCACGGGGCTCCATGCCGCCGTGAAGCTCGTGGCGTTGGTGGCGCTGGCCCAGACCGACGAAGGCGGCACCGGAACCACCGAGGCCGGATCCAGGATGGTCACGGCGTTGGCGAACACGCTGGTCCGGCCCGAATAGGACGTATTGCCCACCACCACCACCGTCGCTGTATAGACGCCGATCGCCACGGGAGGATTGCTCGGGGCATAGGTCGCCGACCACGACAGCCCCGGCGTCACCGTGAAGCTGTTGGTGTGCACCGCCCCGTCGTAGAGGGTTTCCACCGGGGCGTCCAGGGTGCAGGTCGGCATCATCTGGGTGATGACCACCGCGTTGGAGAACACAAAGGTCCCTCCCACATAGCGCGAGTCGCCGGTCACGGTCACCGTGGCATCGTAGTTCCCCGCCGCCTGAGGCAGGGCCGGCGAATAGGCCACCGACCAGGCCAGGCCCGTTGTCACCGTGAACGTGTTGGTGTGGACCGCCCCGTCGTACAGGATCGCCACCGGCGCATCCAGCGAACAGGTTGCCATCGCCTGCGTGATGACCACGGCGTTGGTGAACAGGTTCGTGCGGCCCAGGTAGTGCACGTCGCCGGTCACCGCCACCGTTGCGTTGTACGTCCCCGGCTCCACCGGCACCGTCGGCGAATATTGGACCGACCAGGCCAGCCCGGTCGTCACCATGAACGTGTTGGTCTGCGCAAGACCCGTGAAGGCCGCCGTGATCGGCACCGCCAGCGTGGCGCTCGCCACGCCCTGGGTGATCGTCACCGCATTGCTGAACACGAACACCCCGCCCGTCACCATCTGATAGTCATCCACGGTGACCGTGGCATGATAGGTGCCGATCTCGACCGGATCTGCAGGCGAATAGACGACATAGTACGGCACGCCCTCGGGTTCGACCGTGAAGGCGGCCTCGTGCCCCTGCCCGTTGAAGGGCGCCGAAACCGCCGCATTCAGCGAACACGTCGCCACGCCGGTCAGCGGCGGAATGTAGGAGGTCATGCGGATGTTGTCGAGACAGGCGTCCTGGTTGTTGGAGGATGTCCAGGTGATGCGGAAGTCCACCGGCCCGCCCACATTCACCCCGGTGGTGGAATTGGTGGTCAGGTTCGTAATGCCTGCGCTGTTGGCCGTGGCGATCGTCACCCAGCCGGTGCCCGAATTGTATTGGGCCGTCATGCTCACGCCGTTGTCGGCGGCATAGCGGGCATAGGCAAACCTGAAATCGCCGATTCCGTTGGTGAGCTGTCCTTGCAGATAGATTCCGCCCGCCGTGCTCTTCAGCACGGCGCCACGCGTTCCGTCGATGATGGCGCTGGCGTCCGCATCGGAAACCACCAGCGCATTGGACAACACCCACATGCGCCCCCCGATCGCGTAGGGAGTATAGTCGCTCGCGGTTCCCTTCAAGATGGAATCCTCGAAATTGATAAAGAGGATGCCCGTGTTGTAGGGCTCGGGATCCTCGTCGTTGGGAATGCCGTCGCCGTCGGCGTCCGGATCGCACACATCGCCGATTCCGTCTTCATCCACGTCCGACTGGTTGCTATTCGGCTCGTACGGACAGTTGTCCCCGGCGTTCGCCACGCCATCGTTGTCGATGTCCGGATCGCAGGCGTCGCCCAGGCCGTCGTTGTCGGTATCGGTCTGGGTCGGGTTGAAGGTCGTCGCGCAGTTGTCCGCGTCGTCCAGCAGTCCATCATGATCTCCGTCGCCCGCCGCCACGACGATGCTGCCGCTCTGCTGCTGGGCGTTCAACGCCCCCGGCGTCGGCGACGCGCTATACCACGTGCCCGTGGCCGTCATGACGACATTCGGGGCCTGGGGGCAATAATCGGTGGAGGTGTCGACCCCCACTTTGTGGAGGAAGGTCTTGCTGCCGGGCGGCACGCTTTCGGAAACCGTCGAAGGATCGTCCACGCCGATGTCATAGGTGTCGCTGGCCGAGGCGAGATACACGATTGAATCCAGAATGTTCCCGAAAGAGTCGTACAACACCAGCCCGTCCGGACCGGCCTGCAACGTTTCCGGCAGCAGGAAATCCGTGTTCGCGACCGTGTTGGAGCTCTGGCTGATGACCACGAATCCAAGTTTGTTGCTGTTGGCATCGATGATCCCGTCGTCCGGCACGACGAACGCCGGGAAGGTATAGGTAAATTCTCCGCCGTCGACCGTGTCCGAGCCGTTGAAGTGGGTCATGGTATATCCCGCCATGTTCAGCCCGGCCGGCGCGATGATTTCGACGAAATCGTTGCTGTCCGTGCCGTTGCCGTTGCCCTGCACTTCGTTGAACATCGGCATGACGCCGCCGATGCCGGAGATCACGGGGAAGGTGTAGGAATTGGTCGTGGAGAAATTCGTGTGGATCCCCTCCGGCCCCTGGAAGGTGTAGCGGACGTAATAATCGATCACATCGCCTTCGTTCCGGGCCATGTTCATCATCGGCGTGCGCCAGGCGGTGCCGGAATTGGTCATGGCCTGCTCCAGCCAGGTCCCACCCTGGATGCGGTACATGCCCTTCGCCGCCAGGTTGGAGGCCAGCGAGTTCGGGGTGATGCCCGCGGTGATGGCGAAGGCGTTCGTCGCATGGGGGGCGGAGGGATCCAGCGCGGCCCGGGTCGAGATATAGGCGTCGGCGGCGGCCAACGCCTGGTGCGTGCCCGGCGTGCCGGAGGCGCTGGCCACGATCGTCCACTCGGCGGCATCCCAGCTATCCACCGGGTCGCTATAGCCCGCCTTGCGGTACGCGGCCGAATTGGTGAAGGCCCACGCCCCCGCCACCGCCCCGATCTGCCCGTAGATGTCGGCGACGCCCCCGCTCGGCTTCAACAGCGCCACCGTGTCGTTGCCATTCAACTGGCCGACGATGGCAGCCTGCTGGTTGGCCTGTTTTCCGGGCCAGGAGGTGGAAAACGCATTGGTCGAAGCCGCCACCACATAAACGCCCCCCCCCGCCAACGTATTGGTCAGGGCGATGGTCCCCGACGGCGTCGAGGCGCCATCCAGATAGACGGCCAGCGAATAGCCCGTCAGATCCAGGTCGGAAATGCCCGTGTTGCAGATTTCCACGAAGTTCCCGTTGGTCGATGTCGAAAAATCCACCACCTCGCTCAGGATGCCCACGGGCGTGATGCCCGGAATGGCATCGATCAGGTGGAAATCGGCGAACACCAGGCGGTGATCCGAGGCGTAGACGGTCGTGGCCGCCGGCAACGGCGAACCATACTTGGTCAGGCCGCCCGCTCCATTGGTGTCCCCCGCCGAGCTGTAGACCTCCCCCGTTGGCGAACCATAGGCGCTGTTCAAGATCTCTTCGCTGAACAGGATGTAATCCAGCCGGTAGCCATAGACGTCTTCCGGGTGGTTGTTGTCGTGCGTCCACGTGTTCGTGCGTCCGGTCTGGACGGCATCCACCTCCCCCATCCCGATCGTCCCCAGCCGTCCGGAGGGAAACAGCTTGTAGGGCAGCAGCCAGTTGGGGTCCGTATACCAAGGCATGTCGGACCCGTCGTTGAAACCGGAACTCAGGTTGGGCAGCCGGCTCTCGTAATCCGTCTTGGAGAAATTCAGGTTCTGCCCCGCCCCGATGGAGCCCTCGATGGATTCGTTCCAGTCGCCCATGATGGCATATTCCGTGTCGAACGGAAGTTGAGCGTTCATGTTGGTGAGATAGTTCAGGATCCGGTACATCTCGAACGCCCGCTGGCAACGGCCATTCGCGTCCAGGGTCCCGGACTTGGTATGGACCGTGAACACATGGAAGGGATTCAGCGCGCCCGGAACCTGGACGGTCGCATGCAGCGGCCAGCGCTCAAATACCGCCGCATTGGTATCCACCACCGTCTCCTTGATGTGGTCGGTGTACGTGATGGGATATTTGCTCCAAAAGCCGAGCTTGTAGAGGGGATACAGTGCGCCGCCATCGGAAAAGGCCACATAGGGATACCCGAGCGAAGCGGCCATTTCCGTCCACGGTTCCTGGTCATCCGCATACAACTCCTGGAAACAAACAATGTCCGGCTGCACGCGCGCGATACTCGCCTGCACCGCGGCATAGTCGTCGTTCGTGGGAGAAAGGGTCCGGTCGTCACCCGTGTCGATGCCAAACAGCACGTTGTAGGTCGCGATGCGGAGTTGGACGGCCTGTGCAGGAATGACCGCGCCCCAAAGCGCGATTCCCAGCACGATTCCCCAAAAACCTTTGGTGGTTCTCATATCAAACAATAATATCCCGACAGCCTCCAGATTCAAACATAATTTTAACAATATGCCGCCCGCCTTGCACCCTGTGCGGCGGCAAAAATGAGGGAAAAAAATGTATGTTGTCTAGCTTTCGCCAACTTATGGGGCAGAAAGCCTGGATCGAACACCCCAGAACCACGATCCGTTGGTATGGGGTTCGTTCGTAATGACCCGTCCGGGCACGCCCCACCCCAGATTGCTCAATATCGTGCCCTGGAACAGGTTGGTTGAATATTCCAGCTGGTAATAGCGGCCCGTGCTTTGCGGGAAGACCATGCGGTACTTTCGATCCACCACATTGAAGGTCCCTGTGATCTCCAGCACACTGCCAGACAACGCCGGATCGGTGTCGGCCAGATATTCTTCCCATGTGTTCATGCCGTCGGCGTCATAGTCCGAATTTGTCGCGTAGTTGCTATCCTGCGGATCCAAGTTGAGATTCTGCAACCACTGCTCAAATGGATCGGCGGCGGCCGAAATCACCAGCGTGCCCGCCGCCGAACCATCGTAGTTCGCGTCCGAAACGGTTCCCGTCACGGCATAGCTGCCCACCTCCGTCGGTGCGGACGCCGACCCGTCGTAGGTGAAGTTCACCGTCAGGCCCGCCGGCACGGTCGTCGCCGTTGCGTTCTTCGGTGTCCCGTCATAGGTCTGGTCCAGACTGCCGAGGGTCACGACCGCCGTAGCCTTCGAGATGGTCAGTGTCGCCGTCGTGTAACCCTGATACGTCACGTCGTTCACGGTTCCGGTCACGGCGTAGCTCCCTGCGTTCGACGGGGCCACCGCCGAACCATCATAGGTGAATTCCACCGTCAAGCCGGCGGGGAACGTCGTGGCGGACACGGCCTTGGCCGTCCCGTCGTACGTCTGCGACAGGTTTTGCAGCGTCACGCTGGCGTATGCCTTCGTCACGTTGAAGAAGTTGGTCACGCTCGGAGCCGCGTTCCAGGCCGAGTCGCCCGCCTGCGAGGCCACCACGCTCACCACGCCGGTTGCGCTGAAGGTCAGGTTGGATCCGCCCGACAGAGAGGCCGGCCCGGACGCCACCGCAAACGACACCGGAAGCCCGCTCAACGCCGTGGCCTCCAGCACCAGCATGTCCGTGACCGCCTGGTCCCCGATCGGCGCGAAGCGGATGGCCTGGTTCGCCTTCGTAGCCACGCTGGCCACGGAGGAATACGTGCCGGTCTCCTCGGTCGAAACCGACCGCACCCGGAAATAATAGGTGGCACCCGCCGTCAGCCCCGTCACGGACTGGCTCGTGCCGGCCACGGACAGGTTCGAGTAGCCCGGAATGCAGGCGGGCGTGGAAACCGTACCTTGGATCAGGATGTCGCTGCCCGCGCCTTCGAAACCCATCGAACCATTGGTGGCTCCGGCCCATCCCGCCATCCGGAAGGTGATGGGACCCGTGACATTCTGGAGCCCGGACACTCCGGACATGTCGCCGGAAATGGCGATCGTGCTGTTCGCATTCGTCATGCCGTTGGTGCCCAGCAGGTCCGCCGCATACGAATCGTGGCTTGCGCGCAAGGCGAGGTTGGAAGCACCCGAGGAGGACCGCTGGATGTTCAACGCAATGTTCGTGATGGACATCACCGCATAGTTCGTCGCGGGCTGGATCGTCCATTCGAAGTAGTCGCCCGCCGCCAGGGCGGCGGACGCATCGGCATGGTTTTCCCACCCTTGGGCGTTGAAGCGGCCGGCATTCACCGTTGCCGTCAACCCCGTTCCGCGGGTGATGAAGACCGGAGCCTGCATGTGGGGAGCCACGGCATCGGCCATGCCTTGCGATTCGTTTCCCGCATAGTCCGCAAAGTCGAAGGCAACCAGATTGGTTCCCGCGATGTTGGAGGCGAAGTCCACGCGGGGGCTGACATCCAGGCGGTAGCCGATCGCGGCCGCCACCGGGCTCCAGTCCGCGGTGAAATCGACCGTGTTGGTCGCGCCCGCCCAGACCGAAGCCGGCGGCTCGACGGCGCCTTCCACCACCGCCACGCTGACCTGTTGCGTCGCCACGCCCAGATCGTTGCTCGCGGTGAAGGTGAAGGTCTGCGTCGCGCCGGCATCGGCCAGCGGCGGCGTGTAGGCCAGTTCGCCCGTCCCCGGCACGAACACGTAGCCCGACGAGGCGGTCGTGCTTTCCAACGCCAGTACCGGCACGGGATAGCCGGTCGCGCTCATGGTGAAGGCCAGCGCCACCCCTGTCGTCGCGGTGAACGGCCCTGCCGCATTGAGTGCCGGCACCCCCGAAATAAGCAGCGTGCCGTTGGTCGTACCTTGATAGAGGACTTCGTTCACCGTGCCGGTCACGGCATAGCTGCCGGCATTGCTGGGCGCAACGGCCGATCCGTCGTAGGTAACGTCCACGCTCAATCCCGCCGGCACCGTCGTCACCGTGACGGTCTTGGCGTTGCCATCCCAGGTCTGCGACAGATTGCCCAGCGCCACGGTGGCCTTGGCCTTGTTCACATTGACCGTGTTGGTCACGTTGTCCGCCGGAGCCCACTGGGCATCGCCGGCCTGGGAGGCGACAATGCTGACCGTCCCCGAAGCAGAGAACGTCAGGTTGGTGCCGCTGGATATGCTGGCCGGCCCGCCCGCCACGGCAAAGGTCACCGGCAGGCCGCTGGAGGCGGTCGCTGACAGATGGACCACGTTCGTCGCAACCTGGGTGTCGATGGGCGCGAAATGAATGGCCTGGTTCGCCTTCGTGGCCACGCTGGCCACAGAGGAATAGCTGCCGGTTCCCGTTCCCGAAACCGCCCTCGCCCGGAAATAATAGGTCGCGCCCGCCGCCAGCCCCGTTACGGACTGGCTCGTTCCCGCCACGGACAGGTTCGAGTAGCCTGGAATGTAGGCCGGCGTGGAGATGGATCCTTGGATCAGGATGTCATCGCCGGTGCCTTCGAAGCCCAGCGAACCGCTGGATTGGCCACCCCACCCCGCCAGCCGGAAGGTAACGGGTCCGGACACGTTCTGGAGTCCCGGCACGCCGCTCAAATCGCCCGACAAGGACAAGCTGGCCGTGTTCGTCGCAATCCCGTTGGTCCCGGCCAGGTCCACCGCATAGCCGTCATGGCTCGCCCGCAAGGCGAGATTGGACGCGCCGCCGCTGCTCCGCTGAATGATCAGGCTGATATTCGTGATGGACATCGCCACATGGCTGGCGCCCGGCTGGACCGTCCACTCGAAATAGTCGCCCGCCGCCAGCGCCGCCGCCGCATCGGCGTGGTTGGTGGACCAGCCGCCGGCATTGAACCGGCCCGCGTTCGCCGCCGCCGTCAAGCCCGTGCCGCGGACGATGAAGGCCGGAGCCTGCATGCCAACGGCCGCAAATGTCGATATCCCTTCCGTTTCGTCGCCCGCATAACCGGCGAAATCAAAGGCAACCAGGTCGGTGCTCAGGCTGCCGGCCATGAAGTTCGATTGCGCGCCGACATCAAGCAGGTAGCCCGTCGCGCCCCCCGATGCGCCCCAGGCGGCCGTGAAGTCCGTTGTGTTCGTCGCGCTCGCCCAGATCGGAGAAGGAGCCTCGGACAGGCCTTCGGCCACCACCACGTCCACCACCTGCGTCGCCATGCCCAGATTGTTGCTGGCGGTGAAGGTGAACGACACGGCGCCAATGTCCGCATAAGCCGGCGTATAGGTGAACCCGCCGGTGGCCGGGTTGAAGGAGAAGCTGCCTGGCGTCGCCGCCGTTTCGGTTTCCAGCAGGTCCAGCGTGGGCCAGCCGCTCGCGCTCACGGTGAAGGCCAGTGCCACTCCCGAGGTCGCGTACTGCGTTCCCATCGCATCGAACACCGGCGGCGCATAAACTGCCACATCCACCACCTGCGTCGCCACGCCATAGGTGTTGCTGGCCGTGAAGGTGAAGGTCCGCGTGCCCGCATCCGCCGGCGGCGGCGTGTAGGTCAGCACGCCCGTGGCAGGAATGAAGCTGTAGCCCGACGAGGCCGTCGTGCTTTCCAGCGCCAGGACGGGCGCCGGATCGCCGGTCACCGTCTCCGTGAAGGTCAGTTGCACGCCGTTCGTCGTGCTGTAACTGGTCCCGCTGGTGAAGTACGGCGCGAGGGCCACCGTCGTCGCGCTGGCCACCGAGGAATACGCCCCGGTTCCCAGCGCCGATGCCGACCGCATCCGGAAGTAATAGGTGGTGCTGGGAGCCAGCCCCGTCACGGAATGGCTCGTGCCCGAAACCGCCAGGCTCGAGTAGCCAGGCACATAGGAAGGCGTTCCGCTGACACCGGTCACGAAGAAGGCTCCTGCCGGCGGAAGGGTCTGCGTCACGGAATCACTGCCCGTCCAGTTGGTCTTGTTGCCGATGGCGGCCAGCAATTCGGCCTTGGTGCCGGTGGTGACACTCATGCCATAGACGAAGTTATCAACCTCGTTCAAGGCGATGGCCGTCGTTCCGTCGGTCAGGCCCGTCGGGAGGCCCGACGATTCGGTATTCGTCGCGCTCGCCTGCCAGCCGGTTTCCTGGCTGTTGACCGCGTAGATCATGGTCGTCGTCGAAGCCGTCCTCTGATAGGCAAGAATCTGGTCGCCGGAGGCGGACAAGGCAAAGGAACTTCCGGAAACCGTCCCCGTGCTTGCCGTCGCGCTCGGGATGATCGTCACCATGGTCCCGGCCATGATGGGATTGGGGGAGGAATTCGACCAAAGCACGGTGCCCTCGCCGGTCCGCAGGTGATCGTTCGTCCATCCGTTCTCCGTAAAGTAGATGACGGTCCCCGCATCGAGATTGGCCAAGGCGACAAAGGTGAATTTATCCGAGTCGAAATTGGCGCCGATGATGGCGATGTCGCCAGCCGCGAGCGTGGACACCGGCGCGGCCGCCCCGCCGATGAACGTCGCGTTCGTGCTGACATCGAGCCGGTAGCCATCCGAAGCATTCGCCACTGCGGTCCAGGCCGCCGTGAAGTCCGCCGTGTTGGTCGCGCTTGCCCAGAGCGCGGCCGGCGGCGGCGGCAGGCCTTCCGTCACCGTCACCTGCACGTTCGTTGAGACCACGCCCATGCTGTTGCTGGCCGTGAAGCTGAACGTCTGGGTTCCCACGTCTGCGTAGGGCGGCGTATAGGATAGCACGCCCGACGCCGGATTGAAGCTGTAGCCGCCGGACGCCGTCGCGTTCGTCAGCGCCAGCGCAAGGGGAACGGGATAGCCCGAGGCGCCGACGGTGAAGGCCATCGCCACATCCGTCGTCGCGCCTTGCGCTCCCAACGCATTGAACACCGGCGCCGCATACACGGTGACCGTCACCAACTGCGTCGCCACGCCCAGGTCGTTGCTCGCCGTGAAGGTGAAGGTCCGGGTTCCGCAGTCCGCCTGCGGCGGCGTGTAGTCCAGCGTGCCCGTCGAATTGGTGAACCAGTAATACCCGTTCGAAGCCGTCGTGCTCTTCAGGACCAGCACCGGGGTCGGAGCGCCGGTGGACACGTTCACGGTGTAGGTGGCCATCGCCACGCCGGCCGTCGCGCTCAGCGCCACGGCGTTGGTGGCGAACTCGGGCGCGGAGCCTCCCACCCAGACGTGGACGGTCTGGGTCGCCACGCCCACGGCGTTGCTGGCCGTGAAGGTGAATGTCCGCTCGCCGGCCTCCTCCTCTGGCGGCGTATAGCTCAGCATGCCCGTATTCGTCGCGGGCGGGAAGCTGTAGCCGTTCGTGGCCGTCGTGCTTTGGAGCGCGAGAACGGGGGCCTCGCCCGATGCGCTCACTGTGAAGGAAGTCGCTACCCCGACGGCCACGTAATACATCCCCGTGCCGCTGGTGAAGGCCGGCATGGGGTCCCGCGTCGTCACGTTCGCCGTCGCGGAATTGGAACTCGTCCCCGTGCCCGAAACCGCCCTCACCCGGAAGTAATAGGTGGTGTTGCTGGCCAACCCCGACACGATCTGATTGGTGCCGTTGACCGTCAGGTTCGAATAGCCGGGAACGTAATAGGCGTCGCCCGTTGGAAGCGCATAGGGGTAGAGCGTGATGTTGTCGATGTTGTACCGGGCCGTTGTTCCGGAAGTCTTGACCACCCGCACGCGCACGTTTCCGGCCACGTTGAGGTTGGTCGCCGTGAAAAGGGTCAGGTTGGTGGAGGTGACGCTGAAGGTCCCTGCGGAAGTCCAGTTGGTCCCGTTGTCCGTGCTGTAATCCACCCGGCCGGTCGTGGCGCCGTCCGTTCCGTATTTTGCATGCAGCAGGGTGATCGAACTGAGCCCCATGTTGGTGTCCGCATTCATCCTCAATATGCCGGCATTCACGGTCTCGTTGGAACGGACGCGGGCCGATTTCAATCCAATGAAACGGTCGCTGGTTCCCGTGCCGATCACCGCCTCGCTCATGTTCCAGGAGATGCCGTTCAAAGTCACATCTCCCGCCGCATAGGACGCCTTGGTGGCATCTTCGAAATCCGCCGTATAGACGCTCCCCCCGCCCCCGCCGCCCCCGCCGGTGGTGAACGACGAGTTCGTGCCGACGTCGAGCCGGTAGCTGGTCGCGCCGGAGACTTCGCTCCAGGCGGCCGTGAAGTCCGTGAAGTTCGTCGCGCTCGCCCAGATCGAAGCGGGTGCTCCGGGCGGGGTGTCGCTGACCGTCACGGTCACATTCGTCGTCGCCACGCCCAGGCTGTTGCTCGCCGAGAAGGAGAATATCCTGGAGCCCAGGTCGCCGGCGGGCGGCGTGTAGCTCACCGTCAATTCGGCCCCATTCGTCGCGACGCTGTAGGCGCCTGCCGTCGCCGTCGAATTCGTCAGGGCCAGCACGGGATCGGGATAGCCGGTCGCGCCCACTTTGAAGGACAGGAGCGAATCGACATACGCCGTCTGCCCTGCAATGGCGTTGAATTGCGGGGCCATGAGCCCCGGAACGATGGTCAGCGTGCCCGATGCGGATCCGGCATATCCCGGCGAGGAGACCGTCGCCACGACCGCGTAGCTGCCCGTGGTGGACGGCGGGGTGGCCGAACCGTCGTAGGTGATGGCCACGTTCAGCCCGGCGGGAACCGTCGTCGCCGTGGCGCTCTTGGGCGTGTAGTCGTTGGTCTGCGTCAGGTTCGACAAGGTGACCGTCGCGGCAAGCGGCTCATAGGGCAGGACCACGATGTCGTCGATGTTCATCATGCTTCCATTGTTGCTGTTCGTCACCAGCAGGAAGCGCATATAAGACGCCTGGGCCAGCGAAAACGTGTTGGAATAGGCCAGGAAGGAGTACTTGTTGGTGACCAGCAGGTTCGTGTGGCTGGTCCAGTCCACGCCGTTGGCGCTGGTCTCCACGGACAGCGTGACCTTGGTGGAGGTTCCGTACAGTGCATAGTTGAACGCGACGGAATGGATGCCGTTGGAGAACGGCGTGGTGCTTTGCATGACCCCGTTGCTCGTCGCGGTGTCGTCGATGTATCGCAACCGGATGGATTTCAACCCGTTCGTCACGTCGTTGGTGGTGCTGCTGGTGATCGCGTTGTTCAAATACCAAACCACGGGATTGGTGGCCGCCAGCGTCCGGTTGACGGGGGCGTAGCTCGACGGGGCCGTGTAGGTCTCGAAGTCGATGACATACGGGGAGCCCGCGGTCCGGCTGACCGTGGAGGTGTCCAGAATCGTCACCGCGCCGGGGAAGACGCTGGTGCTGCCGGCATAGTGGACATCACCGGTCACGCGGACCGTCGCGCTGTAGATGCCCACGTTCTGGGGCGTGGTTGGCGAATAGCTCGCCGACCAGGGCAGGCCCGTTGGCGACACCGTGAACGTGTTGGTGTGGACCAAGCCGTCATAGTTCGCGGTGATCCGGGAATCGATGGCGCAGGTCGCCAGTCCTTTCGTGATGATCACGGCGTTGCTGAACATGAAGGTTCCGCCCGTCGCATTGGCGTCGCCCGTGACCTCCACGGTGGCATCGTAGCCTCCCGGCTCCACGGGCGCCGGGACGGTCGCCTCGGGCAGGCCGTTCGACGCATAGGTCACGGTCCAGGCCATGCCCGGCGTCACCGTGAACGTGTTGGTGTGCTCCGCCCCGTCGTAGGCCGCCGAAATGGCGGAATCCAGCGTGCAGGTGGCTGTACCCTGCGAGATGTTCACGGAATTGGTGAACACGAAGGTGCCGCCCGTGACCTTGTTGGTATCGGGGATGGTCACGATGGCGGAATAGGTGCCAACCGCGATGGGCGCCGCGACGGTTCCCGCCGCGACATTGGTGTATTCCACCGTGAAGTCGAGGCCGGGCGGATCCGTGAGGAAGGCGTTGGGATGGGCATAGCCGTCGTAGGCCACGGTGTTGGTCGCGACCAGCGTGCACTGGGCGTTCGTGGCCACGTCGGGCAGCCGGTATTCCGTGATGGAGATGTCGTCCAGATTGGCGTGGAGATCCGTCGTCCCGGAGCAGATGAACCGGAATTCCACGGGCCCCAGCACCCACGGCGTGGCGGTGTTGGTCGCCAGGCTGGTGACGCCCTCGGTGGAGACCGAAGCGATGGTCGTCCAGTCGTTGGTTCCCTTCTTGTATTGCGCCGCGATCGTGACCCCGGCATCCGTTCCGTAGCGCCCGTAGGCGAACGACATCGTGGAAATGCCGTTGGGCAGACCGCCCTGCAGAATGAATTCACCCGGAGCGCGGAACCGGAGGGATTTCAGCCCGTTGGTCAGGTCGCTGGTCGTCGTGCCGATTAGCGCGTTGGACAGCACCCAATAGCTGCGCGAAATCAGTTCCGGAACCAGATCGATATAGGTGCCGTGGGACAGATTGGTCGGGTATTCGAAATTGAAGATCTGCGTGGGGGGGGTGTAGGGATCGGGATCGGATTCGTTCGCGATCCCGTCGCCGTCGATGTCCTCGTCGCACTCGTCGCCGATCCCGTCGAAGTCGATGTCCGACTGGTCGGCATTGGAATTGTACTGGCAGTTGTCGTTGACATCCAAAACGCCGTCGCCGTCATCGTCCGCGTCGCACTCGTCGCCGATGCCGTCGTTGTCTGTGTCTGTCTGCGTCGGATTGTAGCTGTCGCAATTGTCCTCGTCGTCCAGCACGCCGTCCTGGTCGAGGTCCAGGCGCGAAACGACCAGGTATCCGCTGGTCTGGGCGAAGTTCAGCGCCCCCGGGGTCGCCAAGGCGGTTTCCCATGTGCCCGGCACCGCCGTCAGCAGGTTGTTGGGCGCCTGCGGCGTGTTGTCCGTGCTGGGATCGATGCCGATGTTGTGCAGATAGTTCACGCTGCCGGCAGGCACGATGCGCGAGACCCCGCCGGGATCGTTGACATCGGTGTCGATGGCGTCGCTCAAGGTGGCCAGCCAGACCACGGCGTCCACGATGTTGGTGGCCGGATCATACAGGACCAACGCGTGCGGCCCGTTGCCCAACGCCGCCAACGGCGCCCCCGGAAGAAGCACGTCCGTGTTCGCCACGTTGTTGGAGATTTGGCTGAGGACGACGAACCCCAAGTGGTTGCTTCCGCGGTCGAGAATGCCGTCGTCCGGGACGGTGAACGAGGGGAAGGTATAGGTCCAGAGCGGACCGTTCACGTTCGTCGCCGCGTTGTAGTGCCTCATCGTGTAGCCGACCAGATTGGTGCCCGCCGGAGCGATCAGCTCGATGAATTCGTTGGTGTCGGCCCCCTCCCCGTCGGCCTGGACCTCGTTGAACATCGGGATGAGGCGCGCGACCGTCCCGGTGCCCGCCGGGAAAGTATAGACATTGGTCGTCGAGACCTTCGGGCTGTTCGTGCTTACCCCGTAATAGTCGTAGAAGGAAACCTGGACGAAGTATTCCATCACGTCGCCGCCGCTCTTCGCCACGGCGATCTCCGGCGTCTGCCACGTATACCCGCTGGAATTGGTCATCGCCGCTTCGATCCAGACCCCGCCATTGATGCGGAATTTGGCCAGCGCCGACAGGTTCGTGGCCGCCCGGTTTCGGAAGATGCTGGTTTGGATCGAGAAGAGGTTCGTCGCCACGGGCGCGAACGGATTGAGGCCGAGCCCCCCGAGGGAAACGGCCGCGTCCGGCTGCGACTGGTGCGTGCCCGGCGTGATCGCGTTGGTCCCCACCGCGATGGTCCATTCGTTCGACTGCCACGTCGTCGACGGGTCTTGGACATCGTGCTCGCGCACGGCGTTCGCATTGGTGTAGCCCCACCCCAGCGGATTCGATTTGACCTTCCCGTAGATGTCCGAAAGCGAGTTGGAGCGGTACAAGGCCACGGGATCGTTGCCGTCGATCCTCGCCAGGAAGGAATCCTGGTAGTCCGGCGCACTGTATCCGACATAGTTGCTGTAGGTCTGGGCATATGCACTCGTCGAGGCGGCCAGCGTATAGACCTGTCCCGCCCCCAGTTCCCCGCTCAGCGTAATGGTTTTCGAAGCCGTGCTGGAGTTCTTGTTGGTGTAGATCCGCACCTGATAGGCTGACAAATCCAGGTTGCTGGTGCCGATGTTGCAGATTTCCACATAGTTCGCGTTGCTGTTGGACTGGTGGTCCACGATTTCGCTGATGAGGCCGATGGGCGTGATGCCCCCCACCTCGTCGATCAGGTTGAAGTCGGCGAACACCATGCGGTGGTCCGAGGCGTTGGAACTGGTGGCGGCCGGCAGCGGATCGCCATACTTCGTCAACCCGACGCCGACGCCATCTCCCGGGGAGAAATACACTTCCGCCACGGGGGGGCCGTAGGAGTTGTTCACGATTTCGTCGCTGAACAGGATGTAGTCCAGCCGGTAGCCGGTCCCGTCCTTGTGGTCTTGCGTCCAGGTGTTGGTGCTCCCCGTGTGGGCCGCGTCCACCGCGCTCAGGAACACGTTCGTCAGGCGGTCCACGGGATACAGGCTGTACGGCAGCACCCAGGTGCCATCGGTTTCCCACGGCATGTCGGATCCGGCGTCGAAAGGCGTGGTGGTGTTGTCCAGCGCTCCCGTATAGCTGAGATATTGGCTCCGCGTGAAGGAAGTGTTCTGCGCGGTGAATCCCGATTCGGTTTCGATCGTGTCGTTCCAGTCGCCCATGATCGCGTATTCCGAGTCCAGCGGATATTGCGCGATCAGGTTGGAGGAGATGAAGTTCGCCGTCCGGTAGATCTCCAGCCCCCGGTTCAACCGGGAGGAAGTCGTTTCGGTCCCCGACCGGTTGTGGACCACGAACACATGGAAAGGCTGGAGCGCGCCGGGCACTTGGATCTGCGTGTGCAGCGGCCAGCGCGTGAAATACGTGGCGGTCGGATCCGCAAAATCGGTCTCCTTGATCTGGTACGAATTCGTGACCGGATACTTGCTCCAGACGCCGGGATACAGGCTGCCGTCGAAGGTTCCGGCTTCCCCTGCCGGAAACACCGTGTATGGATATCCCATCGCGGCGGCGGTTGCCACCCAGGTGGCATAGTCCTCGCCCGCATACAACTCATTGAAGCAAAGGATGTCCGGCCGCACCCGGGCCACGATGGAGGTCACCGCCTTGTAGTCGATGTCCACGGCCGCGTTGGTGTAGTCGTGGCTCGTATCGATGCCGCCCAGAACGTTCCAGGTCGCGACACGGACCTGAAGGGCCTCTGCAGACAATGCCGCGCCCCAGAGCGCGAAACCGAGCAAGGCACAGAAATACCGATTGGATTTTGTCATATAGAGGCAACCTGTTGGTTCTATGGATGAGATATAAGAATATGCCCTGCGGCAAGATGGCGGACAAATATAATCTTAACAAATTTCCTGAATTTTTCTTCAGGCAAGCCTCGCCATTTGGATGAATTTTGGAGGCCAGTTCCCTGTATCGGCTTTGGAAACGGCGATTTCCCCCCCCCCCCCCCCCCCCCCCCCCCCCCCCGGCCCCCGCCCCCCCCCCCCCCCCCCCCCTCCCCGCCCCCCCGCCCGCGC
>CALMBO010000005.1 GCA_937860055.1 uncultured Verrucomicrobiota bacterium
GCCAAGGTATGGCTAGTAACTGGGGTGAAGTCGTAACAAGGTAGCCCTAGGGGAACCTGGGGCTGGATCACCTCCTTTTTAAGGAAGAAGCAGCTTAGGCTGCTAATTTCGGGGATTAACCCCGTCTGTGTTGCTATTTGGTTTTGAAGGATCGTGATGATCTTTTAGCCGAGTCATATTTGGAATCGGTAGTGTACCGGAGAAGATATGATGTGGGTTGTGAACGATGAAATGAGTGTGGCGTAGGTCGGGCTCATTTTTTTAGCTCGGGCCTATAGCTCAGCTGGTTAGAGCGCACGCCTGATAAGCGTGAGGTCGGTGGTTCAAGTCCACCTAGGCCCACCAATCGGGATGGGGGTGTAGCTCAGCTGGGAGAGCGCCTGCCTTGCACGCAGGAGGTCATCGGTTCGATCCCGTTCACCTCCACCATCTTACGGGTTGGTATCCGTTTTCTTGAGAGAGAAGGCGGATTTCAGGACGTAAGTCTTTGATCTTTGATAATTGAATAGTAGAGAAGTAGAAATCCTTTGTACCGGCATGATCTGGTGCACCGGTGGGTGAGAGCCTGCCACCGCACGTAGACAGGTTGTGAGGTATGAGGGTTACAGTAGCTGAGTTGAATCAGGCTTTATGGATAAGCTACTAAGGGCTAACGGCGGGTGCCTTGGCATCGGGAGGCGATGAAGGACGCGGCAAGCTGCGATAAGCTTCGGGGAGCTGTTAACAGGCTTTGATCCGGAGATTTCCGAATGGGGGAACCCGGCAGGAGTCATATCCTGTCATTCATCACTGAATACATAGGTGATGAAGGCGAACGCAGGGAACTGAAACATCTAAGTACCTGCAGGAAAAGAAATCAAATGAGATTCCGTGAGTAGCGGCGAGCGAAAGCGGATTAGCCCAAACCGGACATTGTCCGGGGTTGTAGGACCCCAATGTGGGATGTAGGATCGATAGTGGAGCAGTATGGAAAGGCTGACCATAGACGGTGATAGTCCGGTACACGAAATCGATCCACACCCTAGGGAGTTCCTGAGTACCACGGGACACGTGAAACCCTGTGGGAATCTGGGAGGACCATCTTCCAAGGCTACATACTACCCGATGACCGATAGTGAACGAGTACCGTGAGGGAAAGGTGAAAAGAACCCCGGGAGGGGAGTGAAATAGAAACTGAAACCGTTAGCTTACAAGCAGTGGGAGCACTATGCAGCGATGCAGTGTGACCGCGTGCCTTTTGCATAATGAGTCAACGACTTACCCTATGCAGCGAGGTTAAGCCGAGAGGTGGAGCCGTAGCGAAAGCGAGTCTTAACTGGGCGACGAGTTGCATGGGGTAGACCCGAAACCGGGTGATCTATCCATGGCCAGGGTGAAGTCTCGGTAACACGAGATGGAGGCCCGAACCGATATAGGTTGAAAACTGTTCGGATGAGCTGTGGATAGGAGTGAAAGGCTAATCAAACTCGGTGATAGCTGGTTTTCTCCGAAATATATTTAGGTATAGCCTCGCATGATGACTGACGGAGGTAGAGCACTGACAGGGCTAGGGGTCCCACCGGATTACCAACCCCTTTCAAACTCCGAATGCCGTCAAGTTCAAATGCGGGAGTCAGACTGTGGGAGATAAGTTCCATGGTCAAAAGGGAAAGAGCCCAGACCGTCAGCTAAGGTCCCAAAATCTATGCTAAGTGGGAAAGGATGTGGAATTGCAGATACAACCAGGAGGTTGGCTTAGAAGCAGCAACCCTTTAAAGATAGCGTAATAGCTCACTGGTCTAGTGATACCGCGCCTAAAATTCAACGGGGCTAAGCATAGTACCGAAGCTACGGATCGGAATTTATTTCGATGGTAGGAGAACATTGTGGCCGCCTGAGAAGGTACACCGAGAGGAGTGCTGGAGGTTCCACAAGAGCTTATGTTGACACGAGTAGCGAAAAACAAGGTGAGAAACCTTGTCGCCGAAAGCCTAAGGTTTCCTGTAGTCAAGTTAATCTGCTCAGGGTTAGTCGGCTCCTAAGGCGAGGCCGAGAGGCGTAGTCGATGGGAAACAGGTTAATATTCCTGTACCACTTTCATAGCGTTTGATGATAAGGGGGGACGGAGAAGGTAAGGCCATCCGGGCGTTGGTAGTCCCGGTTTAAGCGTGTAGGTGGAGGACTTAGGCAAATCCGGGTCCTTGTTAACACTGAGGCGTGATGACGATGTCTTTTAGACAATAAAGTGGCTGGTTCCATGCTTCCAGGAAAATCCTCGTATCTAGTTATGAATGTGACCGTACCGTAAACCGACACAGGTAGGCAGGTAGAAGATACCAAGGCGCTTGAGAGAACTCTGGTTAAGGAACTCGGCAAAATAGCACCGTAACTTCGGGAGAAGGTGTGCCTGCATGGTGTAGTTATTTACTGACGAAGCCTACGCAGGTTGCAGTGAAATGGGGGGAGCGACTGTTTACTAAAAACACAGGACTCTGCGAAGTCGAAAGACGAAGTATAGGGTCTGACGCCTGCCCGGTGCCGGAAGGTTAAGGGGACATGTCAGCGCAAGCGAAGCATCGAACCGAAGCCCCGGTAAACGGCGGCCGTAACTATAACGGTCCTAAGGTAGCGAAATTCCTTGTCGGGTAAGTTCCGACCTGCACGAATGGCGTAACGATTTCCCCACTGTCTCAACCAGAGGCTCAGCGAAACTGTAGTACCGGTGAAGATGCCGGTTACCCGCAACTAGACAGAAAGACCCCGTGCACCTTTACTATAGCTTGGCATTGTTTTTAGGGATAACATGTGTAGGATAGGTGGGAGACTTTGAAGCGGCAACGCCAGTTGTCGTGGAGTCACCCTTGAAATACCACCCTTGTTATCTTTGAACTCTAACCGCGGCCCGTGATCCGGGTCGGGGACAGTGTCTGGTGGGTAGTTTGACTGGGGCGGTCGCCTCCCAAAGAGTAACGGAGGCGCGCGAAGGTTCCCTCAGGCTGATTGGAAACCAGCCGTAGAGTGTAAAGGCATAAGGGAGCTTGACTGCGAGAGAGACATCTCGAGCAGGTACGAAAGTAGGTCTTAGTGATCCGGCGGTTCCGAATGGAAGGGCCGTCGCTCAACGGATAAAAGGTACGCCGGGGATAACAGGCTTATCGCATCCAAGAGTTCATATCGACGATGCGGTTTGGCACCTCGATGTCGGCTCATCACATCCTGGGGCTGTAGCAGGTCCCAAGGGTTCGGCTGTTCGCCGATTAAAGTGGTACGCGAGCTGGGTTCAAAACGTCGTGAGACAGTTTGGTCCTTATCCACTGTGGGCGCAGGAGATTTGAGGAGAACATTCCTTAGTACGAGAGGACCGGGAATGACGCACCTCTGGTGTTTCGGTTGTCGCGCCAGCGGCATCGCCGAGTAGCTATGTGCGGAATGAATAAGCTCTGAATGCATCTAAGAGCCAAGTCGACTCCAAGATTGGATCTCCCTTCCAGGTTCGCCTGGACTGTAGGCAGGTTGAAGACTACGACCTTGATAGGGCGGGTGTGTAAGCGCAGCGATGCGTTCAGCTAACCGCTACTAATCAGCCGTGCGGCTTGACCATTTATTTGTTCGCGGCTCCGCCCCGTTTCGGCGGGGCGGAGCCCGCGACTTCTTTCATGGTTATGTTTTGATTCCATGTATCCTATGCAATCCTTTTTTCCTGGTGACCATGGCGCGAGGGTAATACCTGTTCCCATTCCGAACACAGAAGTCAAGACTCGCAGCGGCGATGGTACTGCCTCACTTGGGGGCGGGAGAGTAGCACGTTGCCAGGATTTTTTTACCGGATCCGATCTGCGAAAGCAGGTCGGATCTTTTTTTGTGTCCGGGGCCCCCTCGCTATTGACCTCCTGCCGGGGAGGGGGAATGATAGGGGGCAGAAAAGTGGCCGTCCCGCAGGAGGAGATGCGATGAAATCAGCAGGTTTCTTGGCCGGAGCGATATTGGTTTGGATGGCCGGTTCCGCGTGGGGGGCGGAAGCGCCGGTCCAGGAGGGGGGCGGAGGGAAGAGACTTCTCGAAGAAGCCAGGAAAAAGGCGGACATCCGCTTCTGGGCACAGATCAACCGGGCGGTCCTGTTTGCCGACAACGGCACCGAGTCCGAATGGTTCCATGTGGACAATGACAGTTCGCCTTCCCGCTTCGGCATGTCGGGGGATTACAAGCCGAACGGATGGGAGGACTGGATATTGGGCGGCCAATTCGAGCTGGGGTTCAAGTCCGACAACTCCGGCGAGGTCGTGTTCGGCGGCCCCGATCCTGAATTCGACGTGGATGGCCGCAAGATCGAGGCTTATGCCAGGAGCAAGAAGTTCGGATCCCTTGCCGTGGGCCAGGGCGACATGGCGTCCAATGGAACGGCGGAAGAGGATTTGAGCGGCACCTACGTCATCAGCTACAGCCAGGTCCGGTTTGCGGCGGCCAGCCTGGTCTTCGGACCCGCCACGAACGGGCCGGCCATCAAGAAGGTGTTCAGCAACTTCGACGGGCTCCATCGCGACGACCGCATCCGCTACGACACGCCCGCCTGGCACGGACTTTCCGCATCCGCCTCGGCCGCCGGCGAGGATTTCTACGATGTGGCCCTGCGCCACGGCAAGGAGATCGGGACGCACAAGGTCTCCTCGGCGGCGGCCTATGCGCACAAGGGGGCCGGGATCGACCAATACAGCGGATCCTGCTCGATCCTGCTGGGATGCGGGCTGAATTTCACCGCGGCCATGGGTGGACAGAACGTGGAGGGGGAAACCTCCCCGCTGTCGTACTACGGAAAGGTGGGCTACAAGCTGGATCTTCTCTCCTGCGGCGCGACCATGCTGGCGGTCGATTATTCGCGCAACGAAGAGGTGTCGCAGGCGGACGACCTGGCGGAGTCCTATGCCGTCATCCTGAACCAGCGGGTGGAGCCCATTTCCTCGGAGATCTATGCGACGGTGCGGAACTACACCTTGGAGCGCACGGACGAAGCCTACGACGACCTGCTTGTATTCATGGGCGGCATCAAAATCACTTTTTGAGGCGGGAGGCTACGGGCGGCGCCTTCCCCTGCCGCTAGGGGAGGGGCGCAAAAAAAGCGGCGAGCCGGAGGCTCGCCGCTTTCTGCGCCGTGCGCCTAGGTGCCGAGCTGCCAGCGGACGAAGCGGCGGATGGTGAATTCGTCGCCTGCGGCCTTGCCGGCCTCGGCGAGGACGGCGGAGACGGTCTTGTCCTGGTCCTTCACGAAGGGCTGTTCGACGAGGCAGATCTGGCCGTAGAACTTCTCGAGTTTGCCGGCCACGATCTTATCGACGATGTTGGCGGGCTTGCCTTCGACCTGCTTCGCGTAGATTTCCTTCTCGGCCTGGACGGTCTCGGCGGGAACCTGGTCGCGGGTGATGCAGGCGGGATTGACGGCCGTGATATGGAGCGTCAGGTCCGCCAGCAGCGTCTTGACAGCGGGATTCTGGACGGAGGCGGCGTTCTTGCAGCCGACCTCGACCATCACGCCCAGCTTGCCGCCCAGATGCACATAGCCCGCGACGGCGCCGACGCCCTGCACCTTGAAGGTGAGGTTGCGGCGGGCGACGATGTTTTCGCCGATTTCGGCGATCTTGGCATCGACCTTGGCCTTGGCGGCCTCGGCGAGGCTGTTGTCGGCGACGCCGGACGAAGACTTGAGCAGATCGGCGACGAACGCCTTGAAGTTGTCGTTCTTGGCGACGAAGTCGGTTTCGCAATTGACTTCGATCATGCGGCCGGACTGGGCATCGGCCGCGATGTCGGCGGCAATGATGCCCTGCTTGGCGGCGCGGGAGGCTTTTTTGGCGGCGATGGCCATGCCGGACTCGCGCAGGATCTTGATGGCGGCGGCCTTGTCGCCGTTGGCTTCGACGAGCGCCTTCTTGCACTCCATCATGCCGACGCCGGTTTCTTCGCGCAATTCCTTGACTAACGATGCAGAAATTTCTGCCATGGGGTTACCTTCTTTCTAGAGATGATTGAATGGGGCCGGGAAGGCTCGGAGCGCCTTCCCGGCGGGTTCCGTCGGATTTGTTATTCGGCCTTGGGCGCCTCGGGGGCGGCTTCGGCGGCCTTGGGAGCGGCTTCGGCCTCCTTGGCGGCGGCTTCGGCAGCGGCTTTTTCCGCCTTGGCTTTTTCGCGGGCTTCGGCCTTGGCCTTGGCGGCTTCGGCGGCGCGGGCCTTGCGTTCCTCGGCCTCGACCTTGGCCTTGGCGGCGGCGACGGCCTCTTCGGCGGCGCGCTTGCGGGCCTCTTCGGCGGCGACCTTGGAGTATTCGGCGGAGGCCTGCTGGATGGTGATGCCCACCAGGTCGGCGATCAGCTTGATACCGCGAATGGCGTCATCGTTGGCCGGAATGGGATAGTCGATCGGATCGGGATCCACATTGGCGTCCACGAGGGCGATGACGGGGATGTGAAGGCGGTTGGCCTCGGCAACGGCGATGGCCTCGCAGTTGACGTCCACGACGAACAGCGCGCCGGGATTGCCCTGCATGTCGGCGATGCCGCTGAGGTTGAACTGCAGCTTCTTCAATTCGTGGCGCAGCTTGGCGACTTCCTTCTTGGGCAGGGCGTTGATGGAACCGTCCTTCTCCATCTGCTCGATTTCGCGCATGCGGGCGATGGACTTGCGGAGGGTCTCGTTGTTGGTCAAGGTGCCGCCGAGCCAGCGGTTCACGACGTAGGGCTGCTTGGACTGGCTGGCGATGGCCTTGAGGGATTCCTGCGCCTGCTTCTTGGTGCCGACGAACAGGATCTGGCGGCCGCGGGAGACCGTGTCATAGATGAACTGGCGCGCCTTCTGCAGCCCGTCGAGAGTCTGCTCCAGGTCGATGATATAGATGCCGTTCTTCTGTCCGAACAGGTACTTGCGCATTTTGGGATTCCAGCGCTTGGTACGGTGTCCGAAGTGAAGACCCGCTTCGAGCAGGTCCTGGATGCTGACGTCCTGGCGGACGTTGGCGGTCGTCATGGTGACCATGATGTTTTCCTCTCTTGATGGCTTGTTCCGGCCTTCTTTGTTTTCGCCCGGAAAATCCGCTTTTGCCGCCGGCGGAGGACCGCCGGCGAACTTCGCTTCCGGTTTTGCACACGCAAAACTCGCCGCGCAATCTACGGGAAGGGGGGGGCGGATGCAAGGGTAAAATTGCGGAAAAACGGCCTGGAAGCTTGCGCGGGACGGGGGGCGGCCCGTATAGTTCGAGGTCAATTATGAGCACAACACTATATGACAAGGTTTGGTCGCGGCACGTGATCCGCGAAGAGTCAAACGGTTCAGCGCTGCTGTACATCGACCGCCAGCTTCTGCACGAGGTGACGAGCCCGCAGGCGTTCGACGGGCTGCGGCTGGCGGGGCGTCCGGTGCGCCGCCCGAAGCTGAACGTGGCGACCATCGACCACAACGTGCCCACCACCGATCCGCACAACATCCTGGACCGGATCGCCAAGGCCCAAATCGACGCGCTGGAGCGCAACTGCAAGGAATTCGGCCTGGCCCTGCACGGGATCGGGTCTCCGACCACGGGCGTGGTGCACATCATGGCTCCGGAACTGGGCCTGACCCTGCCGGGGATGACGATCGTGTGCGGCGATTCCCATACGGCGACGCACGGCGCGTTCGGCGCCCTGGCCTTTGGCATCGGCACGAGCGAGGTCGAACACGTGCTGGCCACGCAGACGCTTTGGCAGCGCAAGAGCCGATCCATGCGGGCGATCTTCACCGGCAAGCCGGGCCAGTGGATCACGGCCAAGGATTTCATCCTGCGCCTGATCCGCGAAATCGGAACGGCGGGCGGCACGGGCAGCGTGCTGGAATACGCCGGCGAAGCCATCCGGGCCCTCGACATGGCGGGCCGCATGACGATCTGCAACATGTCCATCGAGGCCGGCGCGCGCGCGGGCATGATCGCGCCCGACGAGACGACCTTCCACTACATCGCCCAGGGCGATCGTCCGCACGCCCCCCGGGGCGCGGCGCTGGAGAAATCCATCGCCTTCTGGAAGACGCTGAAGAGCGACGACGGCGCGAAGTTCGACCGCGAAATCACGGTCGACACCTCCAGGCTCTCGCCCCAGATCAGCTGGGGCACGAGCCCGGGCATGGTCGTGGACATCGACGGCGTGGTGCCGGGTCCGAACGACGTGCCGACGGTGCAGCCGGGCGATGTCGAGAAGGCGCTGGCCTACATGGGCCTGAAGCCGGGCACGCCGATGACCTCGATCCCGGTGGACGTGGTATTCATCGGCAGCTGCACGAACGGCCGCATCGAAGACCTGCGCGAAGCGGCGGGCGTGCTGAAGGGCCGCAAGGTCGCGAAGAGCGTGCAGGCGCTGATCGTTCCGGGTTCCGCGCGCGTGAAGGCGCAGGCCGAGGCGGAAGGGCTGGACAAGATCTTCCTCGCGGCAGGCGCCGAATGGCGGGAGCCGGGCTGCAGCATGTGCCTGGCGATGAATCCGGACCGGCTCAAACCGGGGCAGCGGTCGGCGTCGACCTCGAACCGGAATTTCGAGGGCCGGCAGGGCCAGGGCGGGCGAACGCATCTGGTGAGCCCGGTGATGGCGGCGGCGGCGGCGGTCGCGGGTCATTTCGTGGACGTGCGCAAGTTCCTCGAAGGAGGGAAGTGAGATGGAAGCATTCAAGACATTCAAGGGCGTGGTGGGGACGCTGGAACGGGCCAACGTCGACACGGACCAGATCATTCCGAAGCAGTTCCTGAAATCGATCGAGCGGACCGGCTTCGGCCCGGCGCTGTTCTTCGACTGGCGCTATCTGAAGGACGGGAAGCCCGATCCGGCGTTCGAGTTGAACGACCCGCTGCGCGCGGGCGCATCGGTGCTGGTGACCGGCAACAACTTCGGCTGCGGGTCGAGCCGCGAACACGCGGTGTGGGCGGTGCAGCAGTACGGGTTCAAGACCGTGATCGCCCCGTGGCGCGGCGATGCACAGAAGCGAATCCCGGGCTTTGCGGACATCTTCCGGAACAACAGCTACGGCAACGGCCTGCTGGTGGTCGAACTGTCGAGCGACGAGGTGGACTGGATCTTCGCCGCGGCCAAGGGTCGCAAGCTCGAAGTCACGGTGGATCTCGCCGCGCAGACGGTGACGGTGCACGGGGCGCCGGAGCGCGTCTTCAAGTTCGACATCACGCCGGACGTGAAGGAAAAGCTGTTGAACGGACTGGATGCCATCGGGCTGACGCTGGCGCACGAGGCGGAAATCGCCGCGTTCGAGGCCAGGCACGACGTCCAGATGGCCTAACAGCCGTACAGCCGCAACTACGAATTGCGCGAATTGCGCGAATAGATCCGGACCCATGAACCTGATCCTGCTGGAACCGGACGAGATCCAAGCCGACGGGACGGCCGTTATATCGGGCAAGCGGGCGCGGCATGTGCGCGAGGTGCTGCAGGCGGCGGAAGGGGAGGAAATCCGCGTCGGCGTGGTCAACGGCTCCACGGGCATCGCCACGATCCTGGAGGATGCGAAGCAGCTGCGGTTGCAGTGCAATTGGTCGGGCGGGATTTCTCCGGTGCCGCGCGTGGACCTGCTGCTGGCGATGCCGCGGCCCAAGGTGATGAACCGCCTGTGGCCAGTGCTGGCCTCGCTGGGGGTGGGGCGCATCCTGGTTTCCAATGCGTGGAAAACGGAGCGCAGCTATTTCGATACGCACGTGCTGGAGCCGGAGCACATCCGGGAGGGACTGGTTGAAGGGTTGCAGCAGGCGCGGGACACGCGCCTGCCGCAGGTCAGCTTGCACAAGCAGTTCAAGAAGCTGGTCGAGGACCAGCTGGACGGGTTCGGGCCCTACGCGGCGCGGCTGGTGGCGCATCCGGGGGACGGGGTTTTTCCGCGGGAGAAGCTGGCGGCGTTGCCGGCGGCGGGGCGGGTGTTGCTGGCGGTGGGGCCGGAGGGGGGCTGGACGCCGTATGAGCTGGAGCTGCTGGGGGCGCATGGGTTCGAGGCGGTGTCGTGGGGGGCGCGCACCCTGCGCACCGACACGGCGTGCGTGGTGCTGTTGGGGCTGGTGCAATCCGTTTTGGGCTAAAGGGGAACAGCGGCAAAGGATTTTTCAAAACGAGGCGGCAAAATGAAGGCGCGTCTTTTCCGCCCTGCTGCTTCGAGGGCGACCGCTCGCGTACACGAGTACTGCTCGGGTCGCCCGCAAAGCGGCATCTTCGGAAAATCCGGGCGCTTCTTCTGCCGTTGAAGCCCCTCGTTTTAAAAAATCCTTTGCCGCACTGCCACGTCCTGCGGACAGCGAACCGTCGCAATAATCTTAACTCTGACGTCCTGCGTATGGCGGGCACAAAACCGTTGTTTCCCCGCCGCTTTCCATTCGCGTCCTTTTGCGGTAGTTCTCGGCTGTTCCACTCCCGGCTGCCCCCTTGGATATTGGATATTCCTTGGTGGATATTGGCTATTGAGATTCCTGTCTTTGCGTCCTTTGCGCTCTTGGCGAGAGATGTCCGGCCGGGTTTGTGATAGATTCGGGGCGAGGAAAGGCGTGGCAAGATGCGGCTGGTGGATGGCATTCCGGTGTGGGGCGACCCGATCGAACCCAATGCGCTGAGGCAGATCCAGCGCTGCGCCAAGACGGCGGATCGCGCGGCGCTGATGGCGGATCATCACAAGGGCTACGCGGTGCCCATCGGCGGCGTGGTGGCCTACACAGACAAGATCAGCCCCTCCGGCGTCGGCTACGACATCGCTTGCGGAAACAAGGCCGTTTTGACGGACGCCAAGGCGGCGGACGTGCGCCAGAACATCGGCCGGATCATGGATGCCATTTTCGGGCACTTCGTTTTCGGCATTGGCCAGAAAAACCGCGTGAGGGTGGATCACGAACTGTTCGATGACGAGGCGTGGAAACTGGACGCCGTGCGCCCGCTGAAGGACCTGGCCCGGGACCAACTCGGGACCGTCGGCGGCGGGAACCATTACCTGGACATCCTGTTGGATGAAAAAGACCGCGTTTGGATCGGCGTCCATTTCGGTTCGCGGGGGCTGGGGTTCAAGACGGCCACGTGGTTTCTCGAAAAGGGAGGAGCGAAGGACGGCATGGACGTGGATCCGCTGGTGATTCCGGCGAACTCGGCACTGGGAGAGGATTACCTCGCCTGCATGCACCTCGCCGGGCGCTACGCCTACGCGGGGCGCGACTGGGTCTGTGCGGAGGCGGCGCGGCTGCTGGGCTGGCGCATCCTGGAAGAGGTGCACAACCACCACAACTTCGCGTGGCGAGAGACCCACGGCGGAGAAAAACTCTGGGTGGTGCGCAAGGGCGCCACGCCGGCGTTTCCGGGGCAGAAGGGCTTCATCGGCGGCTCCATGGGCGACATCAGCGTCATCGTCGAAGGGATTGAAAACGACCAGGCCCAATGGTCGCTCTATTCGACGGTTCACGGCGCGGGGCGCACGATGGGGCGGATGGAAGCCAAGGGAAAATTCGATCGCCGGACGGGCAAATGCCTGCGGCCGGGGAAGATCACGCCGGAGATGATGCGCAAGCGAGTGGAATCCTTCGGCACGGAACTGCGCGGAGGCGGCTTGGACGAATCTCCGCACTGCTACAAGCATCTGCAAGGCGTCCTCGCCGCCCACGAAGGCACGATCCAGATCCTGCACACCCTGCGGCCCATCGGCGTCGCCATGGCGGACACAGAAGATCCGTACAGGGATTGAAATCAGGAAAGCCATTTCTCTCGCAAAGGCCGCAAGGGGCGCGAAGAGGCGCCGGGAATGGCAATAACTTCTTGGCGTTCTTGGCGAGAGAAAAGATTCTGAACTTTATGAGTCTGGTCCCTTGGCGAGACGACCCTACCTTTGGAGGGTGCCGCTCTTGGGGGCTTTCTTTTGGGAGGGGTGGGGCGTGGCGGCGGTCTTTTTGCGGGAGGACTTGACCTTCGCCTTGTTGACGGGGCGGACGGGTCGGCCTTCCATGTAGCCGCGGTAGCCGACGGGTTCGAGCTGGAAGCGCGGGGCATCGTCGTCGGCCCATTCGTAGCCGTAGAGTTCGGGCTGGTAGGTCTTCATGACGTCCCAGAGGGAGAAGATGGCCTGCTCGAAGTTTTTTTCGTCGAAGGGAGGGCCCTGGAAAACCATCATGGTGCAGGGGGGCAGGTCGATGATTTCGAAGCCGGCCGGGACGGGGCCGGCGTAGTCGGCGGGGACTTCGACGCCCTGGGCGTAGACGGAGGTGCCGCGTCGCTGGAGCCGCTTGGGCAGCCACAGGCCCATGGGTTCGTGGATGGCCTGCTTGATCTGGCCGAGCTGCGCGTAGATTTCGCAGCCGAGTTCTTCGCAGTACTCGAAATAGTGCGTGGCTTTCCTGCCGCGCTTGAGGATCATCCGGCGCGCGGGGCGGTCGACGATCTGGACGAAGACGACCTGGGACTTGGGCGGGGCTTGTTTCATGGGGGCGTTTCCTTTCGGGTGGGGCGGGTAATAGCTGCGCATCCGGTCCGGCATGAACAGGACAACGGACGGCTTTTTCCGGCGAAACTGGCGGGGGGAGATCCCGAACTGGCGGGTGAAGGCGCGCGTGAAGCCTTCGTGGGAATCGAAGACGAAGTCGAACGCGACATCGACCACCTTGCGGGGCGCGGCGCAGAGCTGGTCCGCCGCGGCGGACAGGCGGAGCTGGCGGACGTACTCGAAGGGGGCGCGGCCCGTGTATTCCTTGAAGAGCCGGGCGGCATGCCACGGCGAATAGCAGGCGGCGCGGGCGAGACCGGCCAAGGTGATAGGTTCGGTCCGATGCGCTTCGATGAAGCCCTGCATCCGTTTCACTGCCTTGATCTGCTCCGAGTCCATCGGGATTTGCCTTTGTTGTGCCGCCAGTACACCACGGGATCGGCGAGGGTTCTTGACCGGGATTGCGAAAATGAAGAAACCCGAATGTCCAATATCCAACAAGGAATGTCCAATTTCCAAGTGGGGCGGCCGGGGAAATGGATTCTCCCCCCCTTCAGTCTTTAGCCTTTGGCCTGAACCCCTAATCCAGCAGCGCGCCTTTGGGGCCGGCCTTGTCGTCCCAGTTGCGGGGCTTCTGGGTGTCGATGACGGAAATGGTCTTGGTGGTCATCTGGATGCCGCGGGTCTTGGGGGTGCGGACGGCGACCTTCTTGGGCTCGAATTCCTGCTGGTGGATCTGCTGGCCCTTGCGGGGGGCATACTTCACGTAGAGGGTGGCGGGCTGGTTGTCGGCAAAGAAGAGGCACTTGCCGGTTTCGCCTTCGGGGATGCAGAAGTAGTCCTTGTTCTGGATGACGCCGCCGAAGGAGAAGCGCTTGAGGTGCGTGATGCCGTCGGCTTCGTAGACGAGGGTCATGACGCGGTCGCGGTCGAAGATGGCGGCATAGACGAGGTTCTTGTCCACGAACAGCTTCTCGGGCGGGGGGATGACGCGGTAGCGGCAGTCGCTCCAGACGAGGATGATCTTGTCGTAGGACGAGCAGCGGAAGAGGGGTTCGCCGCCGCCGACGTCGTAGCCAAGGTAGCCTTTTCCCTTGTCGTGGATGATGGCGTGTTCTTCGGCGGTCAGTTCGCGCACTTCGATGGCGTCGAACTTGGATTCGCGGGTTTTGCGGGGGAAGAGATCGGCGTAGTCGCGGTAGAGGTTCTTGAGGTACTTGATGGTGTAGGCGGTGACGTCGGTGAGGTTCTTCTCGACGGCGTCGAAGTCGGCGAGGAGATCGTCTTCCTCCTTGCGGGACTTGTTGATGTCGTAGAGCGAGATGCGCCGGATGGGGATGCCGAGCAACATGTCGAGGTCGGCGGAACTGATGTCGCGGCGGAGCTGGTCGCGGAAGGGGGAGAGTCCGTCGAGGATGGCCTGGCGGACTTCCGGGGCGGTCTTGCATTCCTCGATGCGCTTGTAGATGCGGTGGACGATGAAGAGCCGGACGAGGGAGGCGGTCTGGAGGGCTTCGTCGATCTTCTTGCGCTCGATCTGGAGCTCCTTGCGCAGCAGCTCGACGAGGCGCCTGGTGTTGTGGCGCAAAATGTCGTGGACGGACATCTCGACGGGGCGCTGTTCCTTGATGACGATGGGGCGCAGGGAGAGGGAGACCTCGCACTGGGTGAAGACATAGAGCGCCTGGATGGCCTGCTGGACGTCGGCGTCGGGGGCGAGGGCGATTTCGATCTCGACCTTGCCGGCGGTATAGTCGCGGATGGCCTTGGTCTTGATCTTGCCCTTCTTGGCGGCGTCCTCGATGGAGCCGATGAGGGTTTCGGTGGTGACGCCATAGGGCAGTTCGCGGACGACGAGGGTGGCCTCGTCTTTCTGGTCGATGACGGCGCGGCAGCGGACCTTGCCGCGGCCTTCGTCGTATTCGCGGGCGTCGATGAGGCCGCCCTGGGGGAAATCGGGGACGAGCTTAAAGGGCTTCTTTTGGAGGATGGCGACCTGGGCCTGGAGCAGCTCGCCGAAGTTGTGGGGGAGGACGCGGGTGGAAAGGCCGACGGCGATGCCGTCCGCGCCGAGCATGAGGAGGAGGGGCAGCTTGGCGGGGAGGACGACGGGTTCCTTCTTGCGGCCGTCGTAGGAGGGGATGAATTCGGTGAGGTCGTCGTTGAAAAGCTGGGTGGCGGCGAGGTCGGTGAGGCGGCATTCGATGTAGCGGGGGGCGGCGGCGGGATCGCCGGTGTGGATGTTGCCGAAATTGCCCTGGCCTTCGATGAGGTAGCCGCGGTTGACGAGGGTGACGAGCGCGTCGCCGATGGAGGCGTCGCCATGCGGGTGGAACTGCATGGTGTAGCCGACGATGTTGGCGACCTTGATGAAGCGCCCGTCGTCGTTCTGGTTCAGCGAATAGAGGATGCGGCGCTGGACGGGCTTGAGGCCGTCGTCGAGCTCGGGGATGGCGCGGTCGCGGATGACATAGGAGGCGTATTGCAGGAAATTGCTGTCCATGAGGCGGTGGAGGGGGCCATCGCCGAGGTCTTTGGCGTCGAGGTGCGGCGGGGGCTCGGCGGGGGCGGGGGCCTTCGCGCCCTTGGCGGGGCGGGGCGCGTTCTCATCGTCGCCAAAAAGGGATTGTTGCTGGATGTCGCTCATGATGTTTGACAGGGGGGGACTATAGCGGGGCGAGGGCGGGAAGACAAGCGGCGGGGCAGGGCGGCGGACTTGATTTTGGAGGGGCGGGGGGGCAGACTGTCAAACGCATGGACAAGGAGCTGTACATCCTGACGGACGGAGACGGGGATTTCCTGGTCTCGATGGAGGATCTCGTCCATTTCACCTCCATGGATGTGCCCAAGATGAAGGCGCTGTTCGAGAAGAGCGGCTTCACGGTGCAGGTGAAGAAATTCGGCGAGCTGGACCTGGGGCAGGATTTCCGGGGCAGGCATGTGGTGTACCAGACGTCGGAGAAGAAGGGGCCGTTCTACAAGCACTATGTCGAGGACGTCGTCTATTTCCTGGAGCGGCACGGGGCGATCCTGCTGCCGCCGTTCGGGCATCTGAAGGCGCACCACAACAAGTGCTACATGGAGATGATGCGGCGGGATTTCCGGAACCCGGAGCTGAAATCGCTGCAGGCCTGGTGCTTCGGGTCGGTGGAGGAAGCGGTGGCGGGGATGCCGTCGCGGTTTCCCGTGGTGCTCAAGCAGGTGGCGGGATCGGGGAGCGAAGGGGTCTATCTGGCGCGGAACGCGGAGGAATACGGGCGGCATGCGCGGGCGATCAGCCAGACGTCGCTGGGGCCGGGATGGCCGGAAGTGGCGAAGGAGGGGATCAAGCAGGCGATCCGCAAGGGGCTTTCGCCGGTGGTGGCGAAGTACCGCAAGACGGATCCGCCGGTGCGGCAGCCGGTGGTGGTGCAGGAGTTCCTGCCGGGGCTGGCGGGGGACTACAAGGTGGTGGTTTTCGGCGGCAAGTACTACATCCTTTACCGGCAGAATCGTGAAGGCGATTTCCGGGCGAGCGGCGGGGGGAGATTGTT
Source organism: uncultured Verrucomicrobiota bacterium (assembly GCA_937860055.1). Lineage (GTDB taxonomy): Bacteria > Verrucomicrobiota > Kiritimatiellia > CAIQIC01 > Lenti-01 > Lenti-01. Next base: position 15,966 of record CALMBO010000005.1, read on the forward strand.
CGTGGTGCCGGAGAAGGACCGGATCGGATTGTTGGATTTCGCGCGGAAGGCGGTTCAGGAGATCGATTTCCCGATGCTGGGGCTGGATATCGCGTTCGACGGGAGCCGGCACCATCTGTTCGAGTTCCAGATGATCCATCTCGGGCCCTACACCTTGCAGGCGGCGGAGTTCTGGCACGAATACCGCGATGGAAAATGGGTGCGGTTCGATGGTAAATCCGACCTGGAAGTCGAGTTTTGCCGAAGCATCTGCGAACATGTCGAGGCCCATCCGGGCCGCTGAGCCGCGCTTTTCGTGCTTTCCATTTTTCCACAGTGTGGAAAAATGCCCGGATTCTTTTCCACGGTGTGGAAAACCTGGAGTTTGAGGAGATTTATGGACATCAAGGAAGTGGATGGATGGACGGCGCAGGCGCTCTCCGAGCTGGCGGGGGCGGCGGATGGGGCCGCGCTGGAGGCGCTGCGGGTGAAGTACATCGGCCGCAACGGGATGCTGCCGGCGCTGATGCAGGGGTTGAAGGACGTTCCGGCGGCGGACAAACCGGCCATGGGGCAAGCCTTGAACCGCTTCAAGACGGGCGTGACGGCGGCGGTGGCCGAACGCAAGGCCGCGCTGGAGGCGGCGGCGAAGGCGGCGAAGGCGGGGGCGTTTGATCTTTCCCTGCCGGGGCGCTGGCCGCGGCGCGGGCGGCTGCATCCCATCCAGCAACTGATTGACAAGACATCGGCGATCTTCCGCCGGATGGGGTTCACGGTGGCGGACGGGCCGGACGTCGAGACGGAGTACTACAATTTCGACGCGCTGAACACGCCGGCGGACCATGTGTCGCGCGACGTGCAGGACACGTTCTATCTGCCCGGCGGGCTGCTGCTGCGGACGCAGACCTCCGCCGTGCAGGCACGGTACATGGAAAGCCGCAAGCCGCCGGTGCGGATCGTATGCCCGGGGCGGTGCTACCGGCGCGACACGACCGACGCGACGCATTCGGCGAACTTCCACCAGATCGAGGGGCTGTACGTCGACGAGAAGGTGAGCTTGGCGGACCTGAAGGGCGACATCGACCACTTCGCGCGCGAACTGATGGGGCCGGGGGTGAAGTCGCGGTTCCGCACGCATTTTTTCCCGTTCACGGAGCCGAGCGTGGAGGTGGATTTCTCGTGCCACATGTGCGGCGGCAAGGGCTGCCGGGTGTGCAAGCAGAGCGGCTGGATCGAGATCATGGGCGCCGGCATGGTGGATCCCAACGTGTTCAAGCTGGCCGGATACGACCCGGAGATGGTGACGGGCTATGCGTTCGGCATGGGCATCGAGCGGCTGGCGATGATCCTGTTCGGCATCGACGACATCCGGCGGCTGTACGAAAACGACGTCCGGTATTTGGCGCAATTTTAGGACACGACCATGAAGATACCGTTGAGCTGGTTGAAAGATTACGTGGACTTCGAGGACACGGTCGAGGGGTTGGCGGATAAGCTGACGTTCTCGGGCGTGGAGGTCGAAGGCATCGAGCGCCTGGGCGGAGGCGTGGCGGGCGTGGTGGTTGGCGAGGTGCTCGCCATCGAGAAGCATCCGAATGCGGACAAGCTGACGCTGTGCAAGGTGAACTTCGGCGGAGCGTCCGAGATGACCGTGGTCTGTGGCGCGCCGAACGTGGCGGTGGGCGGGAAGTATCCGTTCGCGCCGCTGGGCACGGCGCTGCCGTGCGGCATCACGATCGAGAAGCGCAAGGTGCGCGGGGTCTTCAGCGAGGGCATGCTTTGCGCCGAGGACGAACTGGGAATTTCCGACAACCACGACGGGCTGATGGTGCTGGACGCGAAGTGGGCACCGGGCACGGCGCTGTCCGAGGTGATGGGGCCGCCGGAGACGGTGATCGAAGTCGAGATCACCCCGAACCGGCCGGACTGCCTGAGCCTGCTGGGCATCGCGCGCGAAGTGGCGGCGCTGTACGGAACGAAGGTCAAGGCGCCGGACACGGCGCTGGCGGAATCGGATCCGGCGGCGGAGCAGGCGACGAGCGTGGCGGTGGAAGACCTGAACGACTGCCCGCGGTACACGGCGCGGATCCTGCGGGACGTGAAGGTGGGCCCGAGCCCCGACTGGATGAAGCGGCGCCTCGAGGCGGCGGGCGTGCGGGCGATCAACAACATCGTGGACATCACGAACTACGTGATGCTGGAATGCGGGCAGCCGTTGCACGCGTTCGACCAGAAGCTGCTGGCGGAGGGGCGCATCGTGGTGCGGCATCCGAAGCCGGGAGAGAAGATCCTGACGCTGGACGGCGTGGAGCGGGCACTGGAGCCGCAGATGCTGGTGATCGCCGACGCGGCCAAGCCGATGGCGGTGGCGGGCGTGATGGGCGGCGAACACAGCGGGATCAACGAGACGACGACCGACGTGCTGCTGGAAAGCGCGAGCTTCCGGCCGGCGGCGATCCGTTCGACGAGCAAGAAGCTGGGGATGTTGTCGGAATCGGCCTACCGCTTCATGCGCGGGGTGGACGCGGAGCTGGCGGAATTTGGCAGCCGCCGGGCGGCGAAGCTGATGTGCGAGCTGGCGGGGGCGAAGCTCCTGAAGGGCGTGGTGGATGTACGCTCGGCGCCGAAGCAGCCGTGGACGGTGGTGTGCCGTCCGGCGCGGCTGGAGGCGCTGCTGGGGGTGAAAGCGGTGCCGGAGGAGATCGCGAAGGTGTTCGAGTCCCTGGAGCTGAAGGTGCTGCGGCGCTCTCCGGACGCCATCGAGGTGCAGGTGCCCACGTTCCGCGAGGACCTGACGCGCGAGGCGGATTTGATCGAGGAATACGCGCGCATCTACGGGCTGAAGAAGCTGCCGCCGGTGCGGTCGATGGCGACCCTTGTTCCGGATGCGGACGACAAGCCGGCGCAGGCGCAGGGGCGCCTGCGCGAGGTGCTGGCCGGGCTGGGGCTTCAGCAGATCATGAACTACAGCTTCCTGGCGGAAAAGCTGCTGGACCTGTTCGACAAGGACCACGCGCCGAACCGGGCGAAGCTGGCGAATCCGCTGACGGCGGACCACACGACGATGCGCGACGCGCTGCTGCCGCAGATGGTGGAGACGATCGGGCTGAACTACTCGCGGCAGGTGTCCGAAGTGGCGTTCTTCGAGACGGGGCGCGTGTTCCGGCTGGGGCCGGACGGCAAGCCGACGGAAGAAGACCACGTGGCCGCCGGGCTGTCCGGGCCGGTGGGGCGCATGGGGCTGGACAAGTTCCGCCCGGTGGACGAACTGGAGATGTTCCTGTGGATCAAGGGCCTGTGGGAGCAGGCGGCGGCCGCGCTGAACCTGCGCGGGGCGTCGCTGCGGCCGGCGGACCGGCCCTGGAGCGAGCCCGGGCGGGGCATGGAGATCGTCGTGGACGGCGCGGTCGTCGGCTGGCTGGGCCTGCTGAGCGCGGGCATCGCCAAGGAATGGCGGATCCATGAGCCGGTGGGGCTGCTGGAAGCGGCCGCGAAGCTGCTGGTGAAGGATGTCGAGGCCATGCAGGCGCTGGTTCCCCCGCCGAGCTTCCCGAGCATCCGGCGCGACGCGGCGCTGATCGTGGCGACGGGCGTGCGCCACGAGCGGGTGCTGGAGGTGGCGCGCGCGGCGGCGCCGGCGGAACTGGAGAAGGTCGAGTTGTTCGACATCTACCAGGGGAAGAACCTGGGCGAGGGCCGCAAGAGCATGGCCTACGCGTTCACGTACCGGTCCAAGGCCGGGACGTTGACCGACGAGGCGGCGAACGGTTTCCAAGAGAAGGTGAACGCGGCGTTGAAGGCCCAGCTGCCGGCCGAGATCCGGGAAGGGTAGGCGACCATGCCGACATATGAATACGAATGCCGCAAGTGCGGCCACCGGTTCGAGAAGTTCCAGTCCATCACGGCGGAGCCGGTGAAGACCTGTCCCAAATGCCGGGGGAAGGTGGCGCGGCTGTTGTCGGGCGGGGCGGGGATCATCTTCAAGGGGTCCGGGTTCTACCAGACGGACTACAAGAAGACATCGCACGCGTCCCATTCATCGGAGAAGAAGGCGGAGAGCGGGAAGTCCGAGGGCAAGACGGACAAGCCGGCGAAATAAGGAGCGATTGGCCATGGGAGAGAATGCCCTGATGATGCGCTGCGCGAAATGCGGCGAGATGAACCGGCTGCCGGTGGTGCATTGCAAGAAATGCGGTGCGCGCCTGGATTTCGAGGCGGCGGAAAAGCACATGATCGAAGGAGGGGGGCCTTCCGCAGGGGAGAGGATCCGCGGGTTATTCAAGCTGGGGCTGGCGGGGGCGATGGTGCTGGCCATTCTCTTGCTGATCTGGCCGGGGAAGATGGCGCGGACCACGGGGGAGGAGATCGACGCCAAGCGGTACCGGATGAAGGGCGAGCTGCTGATCGATGCGCTGAACCGGGGCATGCCGGCTTCGCAGGCGATCCAGGAGGGGGAAGTCAATGCGCATCTGAAGGAGATCGTGGCCAACCAGCCGGCGGCGGGGGGCGGATTCGCCGCGGTCGTGGAGGATCTGGGGGTCCGCTTCTTCGCGGGGCGGGCGGAGATGTTCATCGCGGTGCGGCGCGGGCCGCTCACCTTCACGGGGCAGTTCTACGCGAAGCCGCGGGATTCGGAACTGGTGGTGACGGGGGCGAAGGCGGGGCATCTGCCGCTGCCGGGCTTCCTGGGCAAGTTCTATGCCAGTGCGACGAGCGGCATGTTCCGGCAGATGAAGAACGAATCGCGGATCCTGCGGAACCTGGACGGGGTCGTGGTGAACAACGAATCCATCGAGCTGCTCACCCGGTCTGGAAACTGACCGGCGCATGAAAGCGGTGTTCCAGCGTGTCGCGAGCGCGGAAGTCCGCAGCGAAGGGCGCGTGACGGGGCGCATCGGGCCGGGCGCGGTGGTATTGCTGGGGATCGGGAAGACCGATACCGAGGCGGATGCCATGAAGCTGGCCGACAAGGCGGCCAGGCTGCGGGTGTTCGATGATGCCGAGGGGAAGATGAACCTGCCGATTTCCTCGGTGCCGGGCGGGAAGTTCGTGGTGGTGAGCCAGTTTACGCTGCACGGGGATGCGAGGAAGGGGAACCGGCCGAGCTACATCGAGGCGGCGCCGCCGGAGCAGGCGGAGCCGCTGTACGAGAAGTTCGTGGCGTGCCTGCGGGGGATGGGGTTGGGGGTCGAGACGGGCGTATTCCGCACGATGATGCAGGTGGAGCTGGTCAACGACGGTCCGGTGACGCTGCTGCTGGACACGGACGAGTGGAAGTAGCGGGTAGCGGGAGCGGGGGGCATTATTCCAGCAGCAAAGGATTTTAATCCTTTGCTGCACATGCCGCGCCTGCGGCGAGCGGACAGGGGCAGAAGGCTGGATATTTCCGCGAGAAGACCCCGCCCGAATCCAAAAGAAATTCCCGACGGCCATGTCCTGCGGACGGCGGTCTGGCTAGATCCTGAACCCTGAACCCTTATGACCGGTTATCGATCTGGCGGAGGGCTTCGTAGACGACGATGGCGACGGCGCTGGAGAGGTTGAGGGAGCGGACGTGCCGGGTTTGGATGGGGATGCCGCAGACGGAATCGGGGTGGGCGGCGAGGATTTCGTCGGGGAGGCCCTTGGTTTCGCAGCCGAAGACGAGGACGTCGCCGGGGCGGTATTCGACCCGGGTATAGGGCCGGGAGCTGCCGGTGCTGAAGAAAAAGAGGCGGGCGGGCTTGATGGCATCGAGGCAGGCGGGCCAGGAGGGGTGGACCTGGACGTGGACGGCATCCCAGTAGTCGAGGCCGGCGCGGCGGAGCTGGGCGTCGGTGATCTGGAAGCCGAGGGGTTCGACCAGGTGGAGGCGGGTGCCGGTGGCGGCGCAGAGGCGGGCGATGTTGCCGGTATTGGGTGGGATTTCGGGGCTGACGAGGACGACATGGAGGGGCGGGGCGGGCCAGTGGAAATCGAATTCGGCCTTGCGCGAATGGGCATGTTTCATGGGGGCAGGATAGGGCGGGGGGGGAGGGGAGGGCAATGCCGGAATGGTGGCCTGTTCAGGCATGTTTCCGCGTGCAAAGCCGGCCGGTTTCGGTTATCAATCCTTTGTATCTTGAATCGGCCGTTTTCCTTCCGGGGGCACCGAAAGCGCAACCGGCCATCCGCGGAGAGGCAGAGCATGAGAATCGGGCGGGCAATCCTGGGCGTTGCCTTGGGCATGTCGGTGGCGGCGCAGGCCGAGGACATGAAGACATTGGCGGGGCAGACCTACAGCAACATCGTGGTCCAGCGGTTCGACGGGGAGGGGTTCTTCATCCGATACGACGGGGGAAGCAACCATGTTCCCTACAACGAGATTTCGGCCGAGTTGCGCGGGCACTACAAGGCGCTTTCCCTGCTGCCGATCCAGGAGAGCCGGCTGGCCGGGGAGAAGGAAGCGCCGGCCGGACCCAACGACCTCGAGACGCTGTCGGGCGAAATCTACCGGAACGTGGTGTTGAAGCGGGTCGACGAGGAGTCCATCCTCATTGCCCACGACACGGGCATGGCCACGGTCAGTTTTGTGGCGATTCCCCCGGCCTTGCACGAGAAGTACCGGACGGGGACGCCGGTGGTGCCGGATCCCGGGATCGGCGCAAACGATCTGGTCACCGCCTACGGACAGATATTCCGCAACATCGAGATCATCCTGCAGGAGCCGGATGGATTGACGTTCCGGCACGACGGGGGGATGACCAAGGTGGGATTTCCGGCGCTGACGGAGGACGTGCGGCAGAAGTACAACTACGATCCCATCGCCGGGTGGAAGTACCGGCGGGACCAAGCCGCGCAGAAGGCGCAGATCGCGCAAGAGGCGGCGGCTGTTGAAAGCCAAGGTCCCGCGCTGGTCGAGGTTTTCGACATCCAGGCCGAGAAGCTGCCGGACAACCAGTTCCGGATTTCCTTCGCCGTCAAGAACCTCACGGACCGGTCTCAATCCGTTTTGGCCACGCTTCAGGACAGCGGCCGGGCTGCGCTGATCAACCGGACGGTTGAAATCAACGCCAAGGCCGAAGGGAAGCGGTTGCAGATCGAGGTGCCCGAAATCCAGCCGCAGAATCTGTTGATTGCCTGCGGGCCCTACCGGACCAATACCGTCTTGAAGTGGTAGGGGGGCGGGGGAGGCCCGGAATCCGCTAATCGACGACGAGGGTGTCGGCGTAGCGGTCGTGGTTGGCGTTGAGGAACTCGTCGCTGAGGGCGAGGCAGTTCTTGGGGCAGGCTTCGGTGCATTGGCCGCACTGGATGCACTGCGAAACGAAGATCCGGATTTTCTTGGTGGCTTCGACGAAGTCGATGGCGTGGGCAGGACAGACCTTGATGCACAGCTTGCAGCCGATGCAGGTATCGCGGTTGTAGGTCATCTTGCCGCGGAGCTTGGGGGGCACGAGGACGGGGGGATTGAGGGAGGCTTCGCCGCGGCCGACCTGTTCGAGAAGGCCGGTGACGGTGGGGGGCAGCTGGGCGGCGGGGAAGGGGTTGGTATTGGGCTTCCGGAGGAGCCAGGAGAGCAGTTCGGGAACCATCGGGAAGGGCATGGGGGGTCTCCTTTAGATGCGGGCGTCGACCATGACGAGGATCAGGCCGACGATGGAAAGGGCGCCCAGGACCTTCCAATACACGTCCACGACCTGCGTGATCCGGAAACGGGCGACGGAAATCCGGACGAGGGTGACGGAGAAGAACAGCACGACGAGGAGCTTGACGAGGAAGAAGAGGATGTTGGCTCCGGCGGCCAGGAAGGGGCAGCAGGAGATGGGAACGAAGTCGGTGAAGTTCCAGGGGAAGAAGAGGGCGACGATGAGGGAGGTGACGACGATGGTCTTGACGGCGAGGGAGAGGGAGAAGAGGGCGAGGTTGCGGCCGGAATATTCGACGAGGAGGCCGCCGGCGATTTCGGTTTCGGCTTCGGGGGCGTCGAAGGGGATGCGGCCGAGTTCGCCGGGGACGACGAGGACCATGGTGGCGAGGAGGAGGAGGAGGCCCATGAAACCGACGGGGCCGACGAGGGTCCAGATAGGAGCGGTGGCCAAGGTGGCGAGGGAGAAGGGGTATTCAATGCCGAGGCTGGAAAGCTTCCAGGCAAAGGCGATGACGGTGGAGGCGAGGGGGAGCTCGTAGGCGATCATGGTGACCATTTCGCGCTGGGCGCCGATGGTGGCGTAGGGGGAGCCGGAGGAAAGCCCGCCGGCGACCATGGCGAGGCCGGGAATGAGGAGGAGATACATGATAAGGACGAGGTCGCCGTGGAGGTCCAGCAGGGGGAGGTTGGGGAGGGCGGCCATGGGGATGTAGAGGAGGATGGTGATGGCGGAGGCGAGGGCGAGGAGGGGGGCTCCGTTGAACAGCCAGGGGATGGCATTGGCGGGAACGACGTTCTGCTTGACCATGAGCTTGGCCATGTCGATGAAGGGCTGGCGGACGGGGGGACCGATGCGGGCCTGCATGCGGGCGGCAAGGACGCGGTCGATGCCGGTGAACCAGAGGCCGGCCAGGAGGCCGAAGAGGGCCATGCCGATGGTGCCGGCGACGGTCAACAGGAGGGTGGTGGCGTTCATGGGATTCCTACTTCAACAGAGAGGCCTGGATGCGGCGGGTCTTCTCCACCGAGAGGCGGTGCAGCTCTTCCTTGGTCAAAATCTGGCGCGAGTCCTTGCGGACGAGGGCGACGCGGTCGGTGCAGGAAATGCAGGGGTCGATGGACGCGGCGATGATGGGGATGTCGGCGATCTGCTCGCCCTCCATCATGGGGATCCAGGAGAGGTAGTTGGAGTAGGAGGAGGCCTTGACCTTCCAGGCGGAGGGTTCGTCCTTGCCGGCTTCGAGGCGGACGTAGTGCATGACTTCGCCGCGGGGGGCTTCGTGGCGGCCGACGGCCTCGCCGGCCACGCCCTTGAGCTTGGCGAGAAGGACGGCGGGCTTGGGGATGGCGAGCAAGGGGCCGTCGGGCATCTGAGCCAGGAGCTGGCGGACGATGCCGATGGATTGCTTGACCTCGAGGAGGCGGGTGATGATGCGGTCGTAGACATCGCCGCGGACTTCGCCGGTGAGGAGATCGGGGGTCATGTAGTCGATTTCAAGGTCGCCGTAGGCGGCGTAGGGATGGTCGACCCGGACATCCTTCTTGATGCCGGAGGCGCGGGCGGTGGGGCCGACGGGGCAGAGTTCGCGGGCTTCGTCGTTCGTGAGCACGCCGCAGTCGCGGCAGCGCATCTGGACGGTGGTGTCGTCGAGGAAGACGGCGGCGAGCTTGTCATAGGCGTCCTCGAAGAACTTCATGGATTCCTCGATGCGGGGAAACTGGTCGGGGACGATGTCGCGGCGGACGCCGCCGATTTGGATGATGGCGTAGTGGACGCGGTTGCCGGTGAGGTATTCCAACAGGTCCATGACGTTTTCACGGACGCGCCAGGCGAGATAGAAGGCGGAATCGAAGCCGAGCTCGTGGGCGGCGACGCCGGCCCAGAGGAGGTGGGAGTGGATGCGTTCGAGTTCGCCGACGATGGAGCGGATGTAGTGGGCGCGGTTGGGGACCTGGATCTGGGCGATCTGCTCGACGGCCCGGACGAAGGAGATGGAGTGGGTGATGCCGCAGATGCCGCAGATGCGCTCGGCAAGGTACATGACCTGGATGCAGTTCCGGCGCATGCCCATCCATTCGACGCCGCGATGGGCCATGCCGGGAACGAAGTCGGCCTTCTTGATGCATTCGCCCTCGATGTCGAGGGAGAACATGACCGGTTCCTTGAGCGCGGGATGCGCGGGGCCGATCTGGGTGGCGTAGCCGGAAGGCTTTTTTACTTCGATGGTTTTCATTTCGTCTCTCCCTGGGGGGCGGCAGGGGCCGCAGGGGGCGGCGGGTTGTCGTTGAACTGGAGATTGTCGCGGCCGGTGGCCCAGAGATTCTTGACCATGTCGGCGGGGATGCCGGTTTCATCCTTGCGCCAGGGGTAGACGCCCTGGGGGAAGTCCTCGGGCAGGAAGAGGCGGCGGCCATCGGGGATGTCGACGACTTCGATGCCGAGCATTTCCTGCTTTTCGCGTTCGCTGGTGAGGGCGCCGGGGATGATGCCGGTGATGGTGGGAACGCGAAGATCGGTCTTGTCGAGCGGGACGGCGAGGGTGACGAGGATCTCCTCGTGGGGGATGCCCCAGTAGACGTGGAAATGGTACATGAGTTCGACCTGCGCGCCGGTGTCGGCGAAGGCGATGACGGAGACGTGGGGATACTGGATCTCGACGAGGCGCTTGAGGGTGGGGATCAGGGACTCGCGGGCGATCTTGAGCCAGACCTGCTTGCTCTTGCGGCCCTTGACGCCCTCGGCCCATTCGGTGCAGCGGGCGGAGACGAAGCCGGCGCCGGCGGCGGCCTGGAGGACATCGGCGATTTGCTGGGGGGTGAGAAGGCTCATGCGTTTTTCTCCGAGGCCTCGAGGCGGGCGAGGACCTTGACGACGCCATCGATGATGGCTTCGGGGCGGGGGGGGCATCCGGGGACGTACATGTCGACGGGAACGACCTGGTCGACGGGGCCGACGAGGGTGTAGGAATCGTAGAAGGCGCCGCCGGAGGTGCCGCAGGTGCCGACGCAGACGACGATCCGGGGTTCGGGCATCTGTTCATAGACGCGCCGAAGGCGGGGGGCCATCTTGCGGGTGACGGGGCCGCTGATCAAGAGGAGGTCGGCATGCCGGGGGGATCCGACGACCTTGATGCCGAAGCGTTCGAGGTCATAGCGGGGGGTGACGCAGGCCACGGACTCGATTTCGCAGCCGTTGCAGGATCCGGAATTGAACAGGAAGGCCCAGAGGGACTTGCCGAGGGTTTGGGAGAGTTTCATATCGTCAATCCAATCACGAGCATGAGGGCCATGACGCCGAGGAGCCAGGCGACGTAGTCGGTGGGGACGCCGGTGTGGAGGGGGACGAGGCGGGAGTAGTAGCCCTTGAGGGACTCGAGAAAGCCCCAGTAGAGATTGGAGGCGGGGACGTGGCCGCCGGCGTTTCCAGGTTCCTCGTTGCCGGAGATGAAGGGCTTCCGGCCGTTGCCTTCGCGGAAATCCTTGCGGCCGCGGGAACGGATGGCGAGGGCGAGGGCGAGGGCGACGGCGAGCGCCAGCAGCCAGAGCAGCGGGTTCCAGGCGCCCGAGCCGGTTTGCAGGGTTTGGGTGACATCCATTTCAACGTCCTCCGAGGATAGCGGCGATGTAGCCCGAGCGGTCGACGAGGGCGTCGACGGCGGGCGAGATCAGGTGGTCGATGAAGGGCTGGGGCATGAGGCCCGCGACGACGACGAAGAGGGCGAGGAGGGCCATGCCGATGAACATGGGGGCGGGGACCTCGCGGGCCTCGGCGAATTCCGCGCGGGGGGGGCCGAGGAACATGGAGTGGAAGACCTTCACGAAGGAGGCGAGGGTCAGGATGCTGACGACCATGGCGATGATGGAGAGGAAGGGGGAGAAGCGGAAGACGGACTCATAGATGAGCAGCTTGGAGGCGAAACCGTTGAAGGGCGGGACGCCGGCGATGGCGAGGGCGCCGATCATGAAGAACACCATTGTCCACGGCATGGTATGGCCGAGGCCGCCGAGCCGGTTGAGGTTGCGGGTGCCGGTGCGGAGGAAGATGGCGCCGGCGGTGAGGAAGAGGAGGCCCTTGTACATCGCATGGTTGATGATGTGGAAGAGGCCGCCGGCCATCGCGGTCTTGCCGTAGGTCTTGAGGGCCTCGGCATTGCCGAGGACGGCGAGGCCGACGCCGACGCCGAGGAGCATGTAGCCGGTTTGGGAGACGGCATGATAGGCCATGAGGCGCTTCACGTCCTTCTGCGGGATGGCCATGGTGACGCCGATGAACATCGAGAGCACGCCGAGGACGATCAGGAACCAGCCGAAGGTGGCCCAGCTGAACTGGACGAGGTGGCCGTAGAGGGTGAAGAGGATGCGGAAGAGGGCGTAGAGGCTGGCCTGGCTGGAGACCACGAGGAAGGCGGTGACGGAGGAGGGGGCGGTGGTGTAGGTGTCCGGCGTCCAGAAGTGCATGGGGACGGCGCCGCATTTCATCGCCAGCGGGACGGCCAGCAGGACGAGGGCGACCTTGTCGAGCGCGGTGAACTGCAGCCGGGCGGCCAGCGAAGCGAGGTTCAGGGCGTTGTATTGGGCGAACAGGATGCCGATGGCCGTCAGCACGGCAAGCGCGCCCACGGTGCTGAGCAGGGCGTATTTGAGGCCGGCTTCGACGGCAACGCCGTCGTCCACGCGGTAGGCCACGAGGGCGGCGCCGGCGAGGGAGCTGATTTCGAGGAACACGAAGAAATTGAACAAGTCGCCGGTGACGACCATGCCCAGGACGCCCGCGATCAGCAGGAAGAGCATGGCATAGAAGGTTTCGAGGCCGGACTGCTTCGATTCGGCGGCGAGCGAATAGATGGTGATGCCGAGCGAAGACAGCGAGACGATCACCGCCATGAGCGCGCTCAGGGCGTCCACCTGGAACATGATGCGGATGGGGAAGGCGGCATCCGGGGGAAGGGCCTGCTGCGTGGTGGCCGCGCCGAAGACGTAGAGGACGGTTCCCGTGGCGAGGACTTTCCAGGCCAGCGCCAGGCCGATGGCGGAGGTGAGGAGGGCGCCTAGGAAGACCCAGGCGGAGCGGACCGTCCGGCCCGCGTTTCCGACCAGCGGCATCAGGAACGCCGCGAACAAGGGGGTGGCGATCAACAACGCCGGCAAATGCCGCATGACAAAAGTGTCCATCATCAACCTTTGAGCTTCTTGACTTTCTGGGAATCGACGGTGCCGTACTTCTTGTAGATCACCATGGCGAACGACAGCATCATGGCCGAGGTGGCCACGCCGATGACGATCGAGGTGAGCGTGAGCGCCTGCACGGTGGGCAGGGTCATGTGGGGGGAGGGGGCGTTGGTGAAGATCGGCGCGACGCCGCCCATGCGGTAGCCGGTGGCGACGAGGAAGAGGTTGACCGCCGATTCCATGAGCGACAGGCCCATCAGGATCTTGATGAGGTTCTTCTTGAAGACCATCGCGGCCAGGCCCAGGAGGGTCAGGACGACCACGGTGAAATAGGGGAGCTTCAGCAGGAGGAGGGTCATCATGGCTTCTTCTCCTCCTTGATGCCGGAGAGCATGTACAGCAAGATGACGGTCAGGCCGCCGAGCACCTCGATGCCGACGCCGACGTTCAGCAGGGGGAGGAGGCCGGCGGTGTTCAGATCGCCGGGGTTGGGGCCGTGGGCGACGGTGTTGCCGAACAGCTTGCCCGTCTGCGCCATCCAGTTGGCCATGAAGGGGCGGTGGAACAGGATGCCGCTCAGGCCCGCGAAGAGGAACGTCAACAGGCCGATGGCCTCCAGGATCTTCATGGCGGTCTTGCGGATGCGGCCGGTGATGTCCTCGTAGGCGTGCGCCACGATGAGGAGCGCCGCGCCGGTGGCCATGACGGCGCCGCCCTGGAAGCCGCCGCCGGGGGTCAGGTGGCCATGGATGACGACATAGAGGCCGAAGACGAGGCAGAAGGGGTAGAAGACGTCGGCGGTGGTCCGCACGATCTTAGTCATTTTCATATTCCTCCCCCTCCTTCATCTTGCGGAACATCATGCCGACGCCCAGGACGGCGGTGAAGAGGACGGTGGCTTCGCCGAGGGTGTCGAACCCGCGGAAGTCGAAGACGATGCTGGTGACGATGTTGTTGGCCCCGGTCTGCTCCTGGCCGTTCCGGATGAAGTAGTCGTCCATGTCGGAGACGGGGGGGGAGCCGAAGGGCAGGTCGGCGGCGATGTACATCAGTCCGCCGAACAGGACGAGGAGGATGGCGCTGAACAGGGCGATTTTCATCATTCCTTCTCCTCGAAGCGCTTGGTTCCGCGGATGGCGATGAGGAAGATGGCGGTGGTCAGGCCCGCGCCGATGCCGGCTTCGGCGATGGCGACGTCGGGGGCCTGGAGGATGTAGAACTCGATGGAGAGCAGGAGGCTGAAGGCCGCGAACGCGATGGCGGCGGCGAGCAGGTCCTTGAAGGCGATGATCAGCGCGCCGGTGACGATCAGTCCCAGCAGGATCAAGGCTTGCAGCAGAAGGAAGGGTGTCATGGCTGGTTGTGCTCCTCCAATCGGTCGACCACGGCCTGAACGGGTTTGTGGCCGCGGCGGTGGGCGGCGCGGGCGATGGCATGCGCAGCGGTGGCGTTGGTGATGGCCAGCACCACGACGGCGACGGCCGCGTGCAGGGCCAGCGTCGCGTATTGACCGTCCAGCGTCTGGAAATAGGTGGCGGCGGCGTACAGGATCACCGCCAGCGAGGTGAAGATGGAGCCGAAGGTCGTGGCTTTCGTGTCCGCGTGCAGGCGGGTATAGACATCGGGGAAGCGCAGGATGCCGACGATGCCCAGCGTATTGAAGAACAGGCCGATGGCGAGGGCCGTCCAGATGAGGATGTTGAGGATCACAGCTCGCCTCCCAGGTATTTGGCGATGAAGAGCGCGCCCACGTAGGACAGCAGGGCATAGACGATGGCCACATCCACGAAGACGACCTGCTTGAAGGCCGCGCCGAGGACGATCATGGAGGCCACCACGAGGGTGTTGACCGCATCCAGCGCCACGAGGCGGTCGGCCGACGTCGGCCCCTTGACCATCCGCACCATGGCCAGCAGCATCAGGGCCGCCATCGCGGAGGCCGTGAACATCCAGCAGTTCATTCCGCAATCCTCCTCACCCGGGCCGGGCAGTCGAACAGGCCGAAGAGCTCGCGGGCCTCGATGGACTCGCGGGCTTCCAGACCTTCGGGGACATTGATCATATGGACGAACAAGTCGTTGGATTCCTCGTCGATGCCCACGGTCAGGGTGCCGGGGGTGAGGGTGATGGAGTTGGCCAGCAGGAGCGTGCCCATGTCCGTCTTCATGCCCGACTTGACGCGGACGATGCCGGGGCGGATGCGGCCGGTGATGACGCGGCAGGCCACGTCGATGTTCGCCTTGGCCATTTCGAGGAAGAAGGGGCCGAGGACATAGGCGATGCCCCGGAGCCAGCGGAGCGGATTCAGGACGGCGCGCTGGCGGTTTCTGGAGAAGTAGTTGCGGGAGGCGAAGCCCACGGCGAGAGCCACGAGGGCGGCGACAAAGAGCTCCTGGGAAGACCAGAAGCGCAGGATGGAGCCCGAGCCTGCCGTCAGCAGCAGGTAGAGCGCGCCTGAGAAGAGAGCGGTTGCGATGAAAGAGAGCATAATTTCCTACTATTTGGCCAAAACCGGGAAAAGGCTATCACCTCAAAATGGCCTTTGGCTATCCAAAACTTCACTAATCCGGTTTCAACGCGCAAAAGGTAAATCGTTTTACTTCCGAATCAAGCACTTTTTTCAACTTTTTGAGGGGCGGCCAATGCCTAGTCCCAGGTCTGGGGCTGGCCGGTGGCGGAAATCACGGCGTGCCACAGGTCGCTTTCCGGATCGATTTTCTTGCGGCCGGCCGTGGCCAGGGCGATGGGGACATGCACATACACGCTGTACCAATCGCCGATGATGAGGTCGGTCTTGCCGGCCATGGCGGCATGGACGGCGTTGCGGGCGTAGCCGTCGCAGAGGCGGGCGTCCTGCGAGTTGGCGGGGACGGAGCGGATGACATAGGACGGATCGATGTACTTCAGGTTGACGTCGGAGCCCTTTTCCTTGAAGTAGGCCGCGATCCGGTCGCGCAGGAAGATGCCGATGTCGGCTTTCTTCCGGTTGCCGGACTTGTCGGTGCCGGCGACCTGCTCCAGGAGGTCCTGTCCGGCGCCTTCGGCGGCGACGATGACGGCGTGGTGGCGTTCGGACATGCGGCGGTGCAGGGCGGCGAGGAACCCCTTGGGGCCGTCGAGGCGGAGGGGGACTTCGGGAACCAGCACGAAATTGACTTCCTGCGAGGCCACGGCCGCGCCGGCGGCGATGAAGCCGGAGTCTCGCCCCATGAGCTTGACGAGGCCGATGCCGTTGGGGGCGCCCTTGGATTCGCAGTGGGCGCCGTCGAGGATGGCGCGCGCCGACTCGATGGCGGAGAAATAGCCGAAGGTCTGGCGCACGAACTGGATGTCGTTGTCGATGGTCTTGGGCACGCCGACGACGGAGATGGGCAGCTTGCGGCGGGCGATTTCCTCCGCGACCTCGTGGGAGCCGCGCTGGGTGCCGTCGCCGCCGACGCAGAGGAGGATGTCGATGCCGCGGTTCACGAGGAAATCGACCATTTCGGCGACGGGCTGCTGCCCGCGCGACGAGGAGAGGATGGTGCCGCCATCGCGGTGGATGTGGTCGACCATTTCGGTGGTGAGGACGAGGGGCGGCTCCGCCTGGAAGGTCAGCCCCTGGTAGCCGTGGCGGATGCCGAGGATTTCGCGGACGCCGTAGTTGTGGTGCAGCTCGAGGAAGGCCGACCGGATGACGTTGTTGAGGCCGGGGCAGAGTCCGCCGCAGGTGACGATGGCGGCGCGGGTCTTGCGCGGATCGAAGAAGATCTTCTGGCGGGGGCCGGCCTTTTCGAAGAAGGTTTCGCCGTCGACCGGCGCGCCGGGCTGGATTTCCACCTGGTGGCGGACGCGGATCCTGTCCGAGATGAAATTGCCGATGCGGTCGCCGCGGATGGTGTTGAGGGCGAGGGGGGAGTCATGGAGGCATGGGCCCAGGTTCTGGATGGCGGTGTCAACAGCAGGTGCCATGGGGATGCTCCGTCGGGGTTCAGGGTTGCGCGCGCGCCACGAGGCGCAGGCGATAGGATATGGCCTTGGTGGATTGGGGGGGAAGGGTGAGGTCGAAATGGAGGGCGCGGGTGGTCTGGGTGCAGGGGACGGAGGAGCGGACGAGGCTCCATTGCATGGGCGTGGAGGGTGCTTCGCGCACTTGGATGTGAACGGGCGAGGAAAGGTCGTTGGCCAGGGTCAGGGTGTAGTCGGCCTGCCAGGCGCCTTCGGGCAGGGGGGTTTCCTCGCCGGCTTGGCGGCTGGCCCGGACGGTGCCGACTGGGCCCATGTCGAGCTCCAAGGTTCCGGGAAGGGGGGTATGGGAGACGTGGCCGGACTGGAAGGGGGCCCCGCGCGAAGAGCCCAGGAAGAGATCGGCCTCGCCGGGGGGGAGGGGGAAGCCCAGGCCCATCGCGGCGGTATTGGGGATGAGGAGGACGCGGCGCAGCGGCAGGCCGCCCTGCGGCGTGGGCGCGGGGATTTCGGCGGAATCGCAGATGTGAGTGATTTGCGCCGGTTTGCGCGAGACCTTGGCGAACTGGATTTCGGCCTGCCCGTTGGCGGGGATGTCCGCCTCTGTCTCCAGCGGATAGGTGGAGGGCATGGAGGGTTCGGGCGCCTGGGGCGCGAGCCAGAGGTCGGTCAGGGCGGTATCGGGGTTCAGGTCGAGCAGGCCGAAGGGCTTGGGGGGGGGCTGGAGGGAGGCATCCGAGCCGACGAGCGAGACGCGGGCCTCCGGATAGCTCGCGGAGGTGCCGTTCTGGATGCGGAGGTAGCCGGTGAGATCGACCTGGACAGCTTCGATGGATTGCGGCCCGATGCCGCGGACGGTGACGCGGTAGAAGGCGTTCCAGTTGAAGTCCGGCAGGCGATAGGCCAGGGAGTGGCCCATGGAATGGGAAAGGGGCTCGGCGAAGAGGATTTCCAGCCGGTTGGGTGCGGGCGGGGGCGGCTCTTCCTTGCGGGGCCGCCAAACCAGCGGCCGGGTTTCATCGGCGGGCGCGGGGGGCGTTCCGGAGCCGAGCCAGCGCCATTCGCGGATGGGCCAGGGGCGGCGGACATTCCAGACCTGGAGGGTGGGGAGATCGATCTGGGCCGGTGGATTCGTCCACACGATGCGGTCGATGTCCTTCTGGCCGGAGGCGGGGAAGAACTCGCGCACCCAGGCCCATCCCTGGCCGACGGTCAGCATGGCGGGCCCGGCCTGCGCCGTTGCGGCGCAGCCCAGCAGGAGGAGGGCCAGCGGCAGGAGGCCGCGGCGCCATGGTCGGGGCGTATTCATCGATGGCCGGAAGCATAGGCGGTGCGTCCTGCGGCGGCAAGGCGAGAATCCCCGCGCGGGAAGGCGCCGCACGGGGTGGAATTCCGGTTTTTCCACACCGTGGAAAAAAGTTTTCCACAGTGTGGAAAAAATCCCGTGCGGCGCGTTGGCCGGCATGGGGGGGGCTATTGGCCTTCGATGATCTGCTTGGTTTCGAGGGCGATCTGGAGTTCCTCGTTCGTGGGGAGGACGAGGATATGGAGGGGGGCGCCGGCCTGCTGGATGGCGCGGGGTTCGTCCGAGCGCGCGGCGTTCTTCGCGAGATCGAGGCGGAGGCCGAGGTGGGCGAGATCCCTGCAGATGCGTTCGCGGACGGGGGCGGAGTTCTGGCCGATGCCGGCGGTGAAGACGATGGCGTCGAGGCGGGGGACGACGGCCATGTAGGCGCCGATGTATTTCTGGATGCGGTAGCAGAACATTTCGAGGGCGGTCTCGGCCTGGGCATTGCCGGCGGCGGCGGCTTCGACGACTTCGCGCATGTCGTTGACGCCGCAGACGCCCTTGAGGCCGGACTTCTTGTTGAGGGCGTTGACCATCTGGTGGATGTCCATGCCGGTCTGGTCCATGATGTATTCGAGGGCGGCGGGATCGATGTCGCCCGAGCGGGTGCCCATCATGAGGCCTTCGAGGGGGGTGACGCCCATGGTGGTGTCGGCGCATTTGCCGTTGTGGATGGCGGCCATGGAGCAGCCGTTGCCGAGATGGATGCTGATGAGGCTGGTCTGGCCGAGGGGCTTGCCGAGGAATTCGGCGGTTTCCTGGGCGATGAACTTGTGGGAGGTGCCGTGGAAGCCGTATTTGCGGAGGCGGTACTTGGTGTACCACTCGTAGGGGACGGCGTAGAGGAAGGCCTTGGGGGGCATGGTCTGGTGGAAGGCGGTGTCGAAGACGGCGACCTGGGGCGCCTGGGGGAAGAACTCCTCGGAGACCTCGATGCCCATGAGGTTGGGCGGATTGTGGAGGGGGCCGAGGGGGAAGAATTCGCGGATGGTCTGCTTGACCCTGGCGTCGACGCGGACGGTGTCGCTGTAGACTTCGCCGCAGCTCAGCACGCGGTGGCCGACGCCGTGGACCTCGGAGGCGTCGCGGATGACGCCCTTGCGGGGATCGGTGAGGAGGGCGACGACGCGGGACATGCCTTCGTGGTGGGAGGCGAGGTGCTCCTCCTCGACGAATTTCTCCTCCGTTCCGCCGGCGTACTTCTTGTGGATGACGCGGCCCTTGGGTTCGCCGATTTTTTCGACGAGGCCCGAGGCGAGGAGAGTGCAGTGATGGACGTCTTCGAGGTCCATGAGCTGGTACTTGATCGAGGAACTGCCGGCGTTGATGACGAGGATTTTCATGGTGCGGGATCTATAGCATGGATTCAGGCAAAATAAAAGAGCCGGGGTTTTGACATCCGGCTCCGTGGTACCTTTGGGGACCGTGGATTACAAGGCGGCCTCGCGGGTGGCGCGGCGGGCGTTGATGCGGGCGCGGGCGGCCTTGCGGCGCCGCTTCTCGCTGGGCTTTTCGAAATGCCGCTTGGCGCGGATGTCGCGCATGATGCCTTCGCGGTCCAGTTTCTTCTTTAGGCGGCGCAGGGCCTTTTCGACGGACTCGCCTTTCCTGATCTTCACTTCAGTCATGTGGGGGTATTCACCTGCCTTATATGTGGTTACCCGCCCCGGGGGCGGGCCGCCGGAACGGGAGTCCGGCGGGAAAACGCGGAAAACCTAGGGGAAGGAGGGGGTGCTGTCAACTGCAATCAACGGGGAGGAAGGGCGTTTTGGGGCATGACGGGGGTGCCGGGGGGGAAGACGACGGCCTCGATCTTCTTGCGGCCCCAGTTGCGGGCTTCCCGGTGGGTGTTGAAGAAGAGGTCGAGGCGCTTCTTGCCCCGGATGTCGCCGCCGCGGTCCTCGACGACGCCATAGCCGTAGCCGGGGACGTAGATGACGGTGCCGAGGGGATAGTGGCGGGTGTCGGCGGCGAGGGTGCCGGGGTGGGCGCGCTTGCCGCTGGCGGTGATGCCGACCGCCTTGGGTTTTCCGCGGTCGCGGCCGGCGGAGACGACGGGGCGGCCCAGCTTGTTGAGCTTCCAGCTGCAGCAGGAGCCGCAGGGGCAATAGGCCGTTGTCTCGATCCGGACGACGCGGCCATAGGTGAGGCCGTCGCCGCCTGAGTCGAGGAAGAACACGGTGCAGCCGCCCAGGGCAAGCGCCATCAGGAGGGCGATGGACAGGATGAGCAATTTGCCGTGCATTCTTCCGGGGAAGATGGCCCAGAACGGGACGGATGACAAATAGATTTATCCGGCGGTCGCGATTTGGCAGGATGGGCGGCATGAATCCGGGAGAGGACATTTCCTTGCAGGACTGGGCATTGCCCGGCGAGCCGTTCCGGCTGGTCGCCGTGGAGGCCGGGGCCGCGGATTGGGGCCGTTACCTGCCGGCGGACGCGCGGGCGCGCGCCGGGCGGTTTTCGGATGCGGCGGCCCGGGCGCAGGCCGGAGCGTCGGAATGGTTCAAGGCGTGCTGGCTGCCGCGCGAGCTGGGGATGGCGCAGGTGGAGTGGAAGACGGGGATGCATGGCAAGCCCCGGCTGGGGGGAGCGGGCGCGCCGTGGGGATTCAATCTTTCGCATGCGGGGGGGGTGGTCGTCGCGGCGCTGGCGAAGGGGGCGGCGATCGGGGTGGACCTGGAATCGATGTCGCGCCAGGCGGATGCGGGGCTGCTGGGCCGGCGGGTGTTTTCGGAGAGCGAGCGGGCGCTGGCGGATGCCGGCGGGCGGGAGGCGTTCTTCACGCTCTGGAGCCAGAAGGAAGCGTTGCTGAAGGCGATGGGGTGCGGCTGGGCCAACGGGGGCATCGTGCGGCGGACGCGGCTGGAATTGACGGGGTTCCAGGTGGAGCCGTCGACGAAGGTGAAGGTCTGGTCGCGGCGCGTGCGGGGCGGGGCCTACGCGCTGGCGGTGGCGGTGTTCTAGGGGGAGGCGTCCGTCCTTCCGGGCGGAACGGGGCTGGACTCAGGGCTGGCGGAAAAGGAAGCCGGCAAAGCGCAGGGTGTTGGTGCCGTACAAGTCGATGGGCAGGACCTGTCCATCCTTGAGGACAAGGAATCCGCAGTCGGGGGCGAGGGAGATCTCCCCGGCGCCGACGGAATCCTGCAGGCGGGCGCCTTGCCACAGGGCGAGGAAATCCGCCGCGCCGAAATCCGGGGGACGGTTGATGGGTTTGGCACGGAACACGGCTTCGGCGATCTGCTCCGCGGGAATGGCGTCTGCCGGCGTGACGGGCGGAGTGGCGCGCCGGGCGAGCAGGCGGACGATCTCGCGATGTTCGGCGGAGGCGAAGGCGGGTTCCGCGCGGGCCGGGGGGATCCGCCGGACATAGGAAGCGTGGCGGGCGTCGTTTTGGATGAACTCGGCCGCGGCGCACGCCTGCGCAGCGCCGAGGAGGACGAGGCAGGACAGGGATTTGTTCATGGCTTCCAGTTTGAGGGGGAGGACCGGATCGATCGGCGGACAGACGATGGCGAGGGCGGCGAGTCCGAGAGATCAGGGGGCGGGAGCCGGGGCCGGGGCGGGAGGGGGCGGGGCTTCGCGCTGGATGATGCGGATGCGGCCGCCGGTGGCGCGGGCGAGGGTCTTGTGGAATTCCGCGCTGACCACGCCGAACTGGTTGCGGCCGGGGCGTTCCCGGGGGCTGTAGAGGATGGGGTAGATCTTGACGGAGCGACCGGTGGTGCGCTCGATGGAGCGGACATACTCCTCGACCTTCTGGATATGGTCGGGAATGGCGTTGGCCATGTTGGAATCGGTGCTGAGCCACGGGGCTTCGTCGGTGAGGAGGAAGATCGTGTCGGCGCCCATTTCGACGGCCTGCTGGAGGGCGTGGAAGGAGGTGGAGCCGGTCTGGCCGTTGAGCTGGCCGTCGACGGATTTGTCCGTGAAGCGCTGGGTGGCGGCATCGAAGGCCTTGTTCACCTTGTCGAGCCAGGCGAGGCCGGCGGCCTTGTTCTCCTGGGTGGCGTAGACCATCTGGGGGGCGAAGAGGTCGTAGCCGTCGACGAAGACGACGTAGTTGAACTTGGTGCCGGCGTTCATCTTCTCGAGCATGCCGGCGGATTCGGAGATGACGTCCTGGATGACGCCCTTTTCGATCATCGAGGTGGAGATGTCGAAGCAGATGGCCATGGCGCGGGTGCGGACGTTTTCGCCGAAGAACTTGGTGTCGGAGTAGCCCATGCCGCCGGTGAGGCCGCGGCCGGCGCCGCCGCCCCCGCCGCCGATGCCGCCGATGGAGCCGGCGCGGGAGTTCATGAGGGGGGTGTCGCGGAGGTTCTTGACGTCGGGGGTGGTCATCTCGGGCATTTCCGGGAGGGCGACCTTGGAGGGGGCCTCGGTGACGAGGCGCTGGAGGATCTGGGGCTTGCGGGTCTGCTTCTGCATCTGCTTGACGCGGATGGCGTGCTCGAGCTTGCGGGCGGGGAGGGAGGGGGATTTCTTGCCCTCGAACATCATCTTCTGCTTGGGGGTGATGATCACGATGGTGAGGGTGACCGCGCCGATGATGAGGAGGAGATGGACGCCCAGGGAGATGAGGATGGCGTTGAGGGCGCGCTTGCGCTGGGCGGCATCCTCGGCCTTGGTCTTGGAGAAGGCGGTCCAGACGGCGAAAATCTTCATGGTCAAATCTCCTCGTCCCCGCTGCCGACGGCGAAGGTGACATTGGCGATCTTGGCGGCGGTGCAGGCGTTGAGGACGTCGACGACGCGCTGCTGCTTGACATTGTCCTCGGGGGCGATGGTGATCATCGCGGGGACCCGGTTGGCCTCGGCGGTCTGGCGGAAGAGGATGAGGGTCTTGACGAGCTCGGGCATGTCGGCGTCGGCGGGCGCGTCGTACTCGAGATCGTTGAGGAAGACGTTGCCATTCTCGGTGATCTGGATGATCTGCTCGTCGGGGATGTCCACGGATTCGGCCTGGTCGGCGGTGCCGGGGAGGGCGAAGGAAATGTCGGCTTCCTGGCGGTTGAAGGTGGTGGAAACCATGAAGAAGACGAGAAGGAGGAAGACGCAGTCGATCATGGGGGTCATGTCGACCTCCGCCTTGACGTTGTCCTTGTGCTTGAGTTTCATCAGGTGCCTCCCCCGGCGGATTCGCTTTGGAAGGCGCCGAAGATGATGTCGAAGACGCCGGCGTTGGCGCAGGCGCGGATGGCGCGCTTGACCACCTTGAATTCGGCGTTGTGGTCGACGCGCATGTAGATGCGCAGGTTGGGCTCGGTCTTGAGGCGTTCGGAGATGACCTTGACGAGGCCGGGTTCGTCCGTGAGCTGGCCGTAGACCAGGAAGGGCTGGTCCTCGGAGGTGGCGCCCCCGGCGGCGGGAGTGCCGAGGGGGACGATGTTGATGACGCCGCGGCCGGAGGGGTTCTCCGGGATCGCCGCCCGGGGGGCGATGGGGAGCGTGACTTCGGGGGTGAGGTCCACCTTGCTCATCGTGGCGCAAACCATGAAGAAGATGAGCAGCTGGAAGACGCAGTCGATCATGGGGGTCATGTCGACGTTGGCTTCCGGTTCGTCGGGCTTTTTCAGTTTCATGGCGCGAAGTTCACGGTTGGGGGTTCACGGTTCGGCGACGGGGGAAACCTTCAGGACTCGCTTTCCGCCGGAGCGGCCGCTTCGGACTCGGCGAAGAGGTTGGTGGTGCCGGTGAGGGCGTCGATGAGGGCGGAGTACTCGCCCTCGGCATCGCGGATGATGCGGGAGAGGTTGTTGCGGAAGATGAAGAAGGCGAAGATGGCCGGGATGGCGATCATGAGGCCGGCGGCGGTGGTGAAGAGGGCTTCCTTGATGTATTCGGCGAGGAGTTCGGGCTTGCCCATGCCGCCCGAGCCGATCTTGCCGAAGGCGCCGATCATGCCGGAGACGGTGCCGAGCAGCCCGACCATGGGGGAGATGCTGGCGAAGAGGGAGAGGAAATTGATCCAGAAGCTGACCTGGGCCTCCTCGCGGCCGACGGCTTCGGCGATGGCGCCTTCCATGTCCGGCTTGGAGGCGGCGGGATCCTCGGGGTTGATCTTGCGCAGGCCGGGCATGAGGCCTTTGGTGAAGAGGTTGGGCGTGGCGCGGCAGAGCGAATACATCTGGCCGACATCGCGCTGGTCGGCGGCCGAGCGGAGGGAAACAACGGCGCCGGCCGGCATGAGATTCTTGCGGGTGACCATGCGGGTGTTGAGGATGATCATGGTGACGACGCCGATGGAGCAGAGGGCGAGGGGGTAGCCGCACCAGCCCAAAGGCACGATGTACCGCTTCCAGAGGGACTGTTTCTCGCCGGAGGGGGAATCGGCGGCGGCGGGAGGGGCGGGGGGCGGCGGGTCCTGGGCGAGCGCGACTCCGATGGGGAGCAGCAGGGCGGCGAGGGCGAGGATGGCGGTCAGTTTCTTCATGGTTCTGTTTCCTTCCGGCGCCGCGGGAGGGGACCCGGGGCGCGCTCCTTTTTTAAATGGCACGGTTTCCTAGGGGGCTTCCGCCGGTTTCTCTTCCGCCGCGGGCGCGGCGGGGGCCGCGCCGTCCTCCGCCGGCGGCGCGGGAGCGGCAGGCTCCTGCGGGGCGGCGGGGGCGTCGGAGGAAGTGATCTTGGCGGCATCGACAAATTGTCCGGCCTGGATGAGATCCTCCTTGTACTTCTCGAGGAACTCGGCGGCGGTCTGGGCGGCGGGGGTGTCGGGATAGTTCTTCTGGATCTCCTGGATGGAGCGGTAGAGGGGCTCCCATTCCTTGAGTTCGGCATAGCAGCCGAGGGCGGCGGCGAGGCCGCGGGGCTCGTTGTCGTAGACGAAGGGGTAGAAGACGACGAGGGGGAGGTAGGAGAGGAGGGCGTTGTCGTAGTTGCCGAGGGCGAAGTAGGAATCGCCGAGGGCGAAGAGGAGGGTGGAGAGCAGTTCCTCGTCCTCCTCGGGGAGGGGGACTCCGCCGAGATATTCGACGGCGAACTGGTGTTCGCCGCCCTTTGCAAAGGCGATGCCGGCCAGGATCTGGGCATTGGTGGCGATGGCGGTGCCGGGCGCCTTGGCGAGGATGTCCTCGTAGATGCGGGTGGATTCGCGCCAGAGGCCCTTGGCGTCGTAGAGGCGGCCCTTGGCGAGCATGGCCTCGTGGGCGGGGATGCCGGGGAGGTCGCGGAGGGGCTTGAGCTGGAGGATCATCTTGTCGAGGGCGGAGTGGGCGGCGGCGAACTGGGCGTCGGTGGCGGCCGGGGAGGTCCGGAGTTTCTCGGCCATGTCGAGGAGGGGGGGGCGGGGCACCTGGATCTGGACGATGTCGGGGATGGCGATGCCGATCTGGGGGGCGGCCTGGCTGCTGTCGGCGGCCTTGCGCTGGACCCAGAGGAGGTCCTTCTCGCGCTTGATGATTTCGGCCTCGAAGGCGGCCTGCTTGGTCTGGATGGGCCAGGGGCCGAGCTGCGCCTGCGCGGCGGCGGCGAGGGACAGCAGGCCCAGGGCGAAGAGGAACTTGGACGGCCGGGACATCATGAGGCACCTCCGGAAAGGGCGGCAATGCGCTGCCGGGCGTAGGCGGCGGCGGCGGTGCCGGGGGCATATTCGCTCTCGAGGAATTCCTGGTAGGTCTTGAGGGCGGCGGCCTTGTCGCCGAGCTTCTCGAAGCAGTCGCCGCTGCGGAGGTAGGCGGTGACGACCGCCTTGGAATAGGCGCCGTAGAGGACATAGATGCGCTGGTAGTAGGCGATGGCCTGGGAGTATTCGCCCTGGGCTTCGAGGCAGGCGGCGATGCCGATGAGGGCATCGGGCTTGAGGCGGCGGTTGGCGGCGCGGTTGGCGAGGATGGCGTTGTAGTCGCTGATGGCCTCGCCGTGGCGTCCCAGGCCGCGGAGAGCTTCGGCGCGGCAGAAGGTGGCCTCGATGATGTATTCGATTTCGGCGGCGTTGTTGAGGACGGAGTCGGCGAGCCCGAGGGCGGTGGCGTATTCCTTGTTGGCGAGGGCCTGCTGGGCGAGGAGGGTCTGGGCCTGGGGGACGTGGCGGGAATCGGGGTATTTCTCGAGGAGGAGCTCGAGATTGGGGATGCCGGAGGAGGGCATGCCGTTGTCGATCCAGGCGCGGCCGAGCCAGACGAGGGTTTCCGGGCCGAGATATTCGGGCTTGAAGCGGCCGGAGAAGATGGCGAGCTGGCGGGCCTGTTCCTCGGGGGGCAGGATCTGGGATTCGGCCCAGGCCAGGCGGGCGGCGAGGGTGAGGCGCTGGGAAGCGAGGGCCTTGTCGTAGCGGCCGCGCAGCTCGGCGGCGTATTCGCCGGTTTCGCGCGGATACATGCCGGCGAGGTCTTCGAGCATGAGATCGAACCCCTCCCAGGCGGGGGTGTTGCCGTGGCGCTCGATCATCTGCCAATAGAGGAGGCGGGCCTGGTCGGGGCGCTGGATCTGGCGGAGGGCCCAGCCGGCGTTGTAGGCGGCGTCGATGATGTTGCCGTCGTTGGGCATGTCCTTGATGTACTGGACATAGTCCTTGGACATCTCGAGGAAGTCGTTGGTCTCGGCGAGGGCCTTGTGGATGCGGGCGATCTGGGTGAGGGCCATGTAGTAGAAGGGGCCGGCATCGGGGTTCATGGAGAGGCGGTAGGCCGCCTTGGCCTCGTCGAGGCGGCCCAGGACGGCGAGGGCGTCGCCGCGCATGATGGCAGCCTCGCGGCGGAAATAGTGGTTGGGGTTCTGCTCGAGCCAGGCGGCGGTGTCGGAGGCGGTGCGCTCGTAGTCCTCGAGGGCGTAGCGGCAGCAGGCGGCCCGGTAGGTGGCCTCGGGGGCGTAGATGTTCATCGGGTTGTTCTTGGCGTACTCGTCGAAGTAGGGCAGGGCCTCCTCGTACTTGCCGTCGTAGTAGAGGGAGATGGGCATCCAGTACTGGACATCGGGGGCGAGGACGTGGCCGGGCCAGGCCTGGAGCCAGGCCTTGAAGAGCGCGACGGCCTCCTCGAAGCGCTCCTGCATGGCGGTGGAGAGCGCGAGGTAGAACTCGATGCGGGCCTTCTGCGGATGGTCGGGGAAGCGGCGGATGAGCTTGCGCATCTCGATCTCGGCATCCTCGAAAAGCTCGCGGTTGACGAAGGTTTCGGCGCGCAGGAAGGCGACGGTGGGGACGTTCTGCCACTTGTCGCTGTAGACGCTGATTTCCTCCTCGTCGAGGACCCAGGCCGGCTTGGCGCCGGCCTCGGGGGCGGCCTCCTCCTCGCCGGTGTCGAACATGCCGGCGGCGTCTTCGGAGGTTTCGGCCTCGCCCTCCTTGGCGAGCTTCTTCTTCTTGGCCCAGCCGCCGAGGCGCTTGGCCTTGGCGCGGCGCTCGAGCTGGCGGAGGGAGGCGAACTGCTGATCGATGGAGGTGCCGTCGGGCATGACCGTGGAGGAGCCGTAGACGCGGGCGAGGCCCTCGGCGACGAGCAGTTCCCCCAGGTCCTCCTTGCCGATCTGGACGATGCCGAAGAAACGCTGCTGCTGGCTGCTGCCCATGGCGTCTTCCCAGCGGGTCCAGACGGTGAACTTCTTGCCGGAGAGGACGCCCTGGGTGAACTTCTTGCCCTTGGCGCCGAGTGGGGTGACCTGGGTGGGGGAGATGCCGAAATATTCGGCCTGCTCGGCGTTGCGGTCCTCGTGGGTCTTGTCGGTCTCGGGGGTGTCGACGAAATAGAGGCGGATGATGATGTCGCGGTTGTTGGCGCGGACGTGGAAGCTGTCGCCATCCATGTAGCCGTCGGCGAGGACGACGTCCTCGAACTTCTCCCACTTGGCGGCGGCGGAGGCGGAGGGGACGGCCGCGGCGAGCCCGGCGGCGGCGATCAGGAGGGCGAGGCGTGCGGCGTTCATTCCCATTTCCCCTGGGGATCGTAGGTGGACAGGTACTGGTCGGCCTCGATGACGAGGTCCTCGAAGCGGCGGAGCCGGGAGATGGCGAGGATGAGGTCGAAGTGGCCGGCCTCGCGGACGGTTTCGTCCTGGGCGATGGCAACGACGCGGGTGAAGGCGGTGCGGGCCTCCCAGAAGCGGTCGGTGTTGAAGAAGCAGCGGCCGATGCGGTGGTAGAGGTTGGCGTCGTAGTCGGGCAGGGCATCGAGCTTGGCGGACATCTCCTTGGCCTGGGCGAGGTCGGCGGAGAGCCGGCGCTCCTCCTGGAAGCGGGACTTGATGTCGCGGGTGGTGGGCCGCGCGGACTGGATGGCGGCGAGCTGGGCCTCGAGGACGCGGACGTAGTTCTGCTGGTGGCGCAGGAGCGCCTTGCGGGTCTTGACGCGCCGGTAGGCCTTGAGGGCCTGCTCGTACTCGGTGTCGTCGAACATGAAGTCGCCGATCTCGAAGGCGAGGAAGTTGCAGTAGGAGACCACGGACCAGGAGCGCGGGCGCTTCTCGATGGCTTCGAGCATCGCAATGGCCTCGGCGCCCTTGCCGTCGTCGAAGAGGCCGCGGGCGGCGAAGGCGCCGGCCTGGCCCCAGAGGGGGCTGGCGGGATAGAGGTTCATGAAATCCTTGAAGGCGGCGGCGGCCAGGGCGCTCTGGTCCTGGATCAGGTAGCAGATGCCGACCTGGTAGAGGGCATCTTCGGAATAGGAAGAGAGGGGATAGGTGGAGCGGAGCTTCTGGTAGGCGGCGACGGCGGCGTTGTAATCCTCGAGCTGCTGCTGCGCGGAGCCGATGCGGAAGAGGGCCTCGTCGGCGAATTTGGATTCGGGATACTGGGCGATGTAGGCCTCGAAGGCCTTGATGGCGTCGGCGTGGCGGCCCAGGTTGTAGAGGGCGCAGGCGTGGGCGTACATGGCCAGATCGATCTGGGTGCGCAGCTCGGGCTCGTTTCCGAAGACCTTGACGAGCTGCTCGAGGAACTGGACGGAGTTCTCGTAGTCGCCGGCGACGAAGCGGCTCATGCCGCTCTGGTAGAGCGCCTCGGGGGAATCGTCGGGAGCTTCTTCCTGGGCGGAGGAAGGCGCCGCCGGCAGGAGGAGCGCGCAGGCGGCGGCGAGGGCGGCGAAGGACGTCGCGGTTTTTCCGTGGTGGAAGCGTATCATAGATGGAAAAGAATAGGGGGTGGTCCCGAAAAAGGCACGCACTATTTTCTCGCCGGGGTAATCCGTTTCGCCGGATTGAAAGGCGACCACGCGGGGGCGAACAATTCCTTCGTGTAGCCCTTCACGTTGCGGTCTTCGAGATGGTCGAACAGCATGGGCGCGTCGGACCCGTAGCTGACGCGCTGGAGGGGGTTGGGATCCATCTCGGCATAGATCAGGTCGTCCACGGCCCGGCCGAGGGCGAGGGTCTGGGCGATGGGGGAGACGATCATGGAATGCCCGAAATACGTCGTGTGGGCGGCGTCGGAACCGATGGCGTTCACGGCGACGTGGTAGACGTGGTTCTCGTAGGCCCTCATCTTGTTGCTGGCTTCCCAGATCTCGAAATTCCGCATCAGGGCGGCCGGGCGGCACAGGATGCGGGCGCCCTTCACGGCGAGGATTCGCGAGACCTCGGGAAAATCGCCGTCGTAGCAGATGTGGACGCCGATGGTGCCGATTTCGGTGTGGAAGACGGGATAGTGGTGGCCGGCGGTGGTCCAGCCCTTGTTCGAGAGGCGCTCGGGCGGGAAGAGGTGGGTTTTGCGGTAGGCGCCGAGGTTGTTGCCGCGCGAATCGATCAGGAAGGCGGAATTGTAGACGATGCCGGGCCGGGAGCCCCGCTCGTAGGTCGGCAGCACGCAGTGGATCTTCAGTTCCTTGCAGATCTTCTGGACGGGGGTGAGCATCTCCTCCGTGCGCGGGAGCATTTCGTACAGTTCGCGCGCGGGCATGGCCGGGTTGAAGCCCGTGGTGATCGATTCGGGGAAGACCAGCAGCCTGGCCCCCGTGTCCTCCTTGGCGCGGCGCAGGAAATAGACGCAGCGATAGAGGTTGGTGGGGATGTCGTTGGGCACCACGGCGAACTGCGCGCCCGCAATGACGATGCGGCGGTCCTTGGAAAGGCGGCGGGAGGAAGAAGATGGTTTCATGCTGGTTTCCTGAAAAGGAGGGATAGTAGAGGAAGCGGCCGCCGCGATTCAACAGGGAAACGCGTCCGGGAAGGGAAAAGATGCCCGCGGAGGGGCGCCGGCAAGGTCGAAACGGTTGAACAAAAACGCCGCAAACGGCTTGAACCGGCGGGGGAAAGATCGCACCCTTTGGAGAGGTGAATCCACAAGGAGAATAGATCATGGCAATCGACGCAATGGAAATGAAACTGCGGCCCCCCGAGATCGCCCTCAAGCCGTATCCCCCGAAACTCATCACGCTCGCTTCGGGCGAAAAGATGGTCGTGCGCGAGGCGAAGCGCGAGGAGGTCGGCGCGCTGCTCGGCACGGTGTTCCCGCTCATCGGCGTGCCCACCGATTTCTACGACATCGTTGCGGCGCGCATGTACTCCGAGATCCTGGGCTGGTACCGCTACCGCGTGGCGAACGAATTCGTCCTCGTCGGCGCCATCGACGGCGTGATCGCGGGCATCGTCACCAGCCGGCATGTGAGCCCCAAGCTGGGAATGAGCCTGCACACGCTGACCATCAAGCGCGGCCTGCGCGTCGGCGCCCAGCTGTTCGCCGCCAAGATGGAGCACCACATCGACATCCTCGGCGAGGACGAGGTCTTCATCGTCGCGGAAAGCCCCAACGGCTTCAAGCGCTGGATGATCGAATACCAGCTCGAAGACCGCTCGGCGCAGTTCCCCGACGTGCGCCACGAGCTCGGCGGCGTGCCCACGTTCGTGCTGACCCGCGCGCTGTGGAACGCGGTCAAGGCCATCAAGTGCACCGGCACCCGGCCCATTTCGGACGCCGACCTCCGGACGGCCGACAAGCTCGTCATGCCGAAGGAATACTCGCAGCTTCCGGGCTTCAAGAGGTAGATCATGGCCAGGGTCGGAATCGTCGGGATCGGGCACACCCGGTTCGGAAACTCGTCGGAGTACGACTTGGCGGATGTTCTCGCCTATGCGGCGACGGACGCGCTCAAGGACGCGGGTTTCCTCGCCCGCCGCAAGGAGATCGACCAGGTCTTCGTCGCCAACATGGCGTCGGGCATGTTCTGCCACCAGACGGCCGTGGCGTCGTCCATGATCAGCCGGATGGACATGGAACCCGTGCCGGCCGAGCTGATCGAGAACGGCCCGGCGTCGGGCGCGAGCGCCATCAAGGTCGGCTACATGGCCGTGGCGTCGGGGATGGCGGATGTCGTCCTTGTCGTCGGCGGCGAGATCATGCGCAAGGTGACGGGCTGGAACGCGACGGACATCGTCGCCACCATGCTCCATACGGAGGCCGAGTACAACATGGGCCTCACGCTGCCGGGCTTCGGCGGCATGTTCACCCGCATGTACATGGAGAAGTACGGGCTCACCGAGCGCGACCTCGCGCTGATCGCCGTGAAGGACCACGAGAACGGCGCGAAGAACAAGTACGCGCACGTCCAGATCCCCTGCACGATCGAGGCCATCGCCGACGGCCCCGAGGCCGACGTGGTGAACAACTACATCGCCGAGCCCCTGCGCATGTATTCGACCTGTCCGGTGACGGACGGGGCGGCGGCGGTCCTGCTGGTCAACATGGATGCGCCGATCGCGAAGGAATTCCCGAAGAAGCCCGTCCGCATCGCCGGCGTGGCAAGCGCGACGGACACCCATTGCGTGCACAACCGCAAGGACCCGCTCAAGCTCGAAGCCGTGCGCATCGCGGGGGAGAAGGCCTACCGGATGGCCGGAATGGGCCCGAAGGACATCTCCTTCGCCGAGCTCCACGACGCGTTTGTCATCCTGGAGCTCGCGATCAGCGAGGAAATCGGCCTGTTCGAGCGCGGCAAGTCGTTCCTGGCCGTGCGCAAGGGCGAGACCAAGATCGACGGGCGCATCCCGATCAATCCCTCGGGCGGCCTGAAGTCGAAGGGCCACCCGGTGGGCGGCACGGGCGTTTCGCAGGTGGTGGAGCTTGTCCGCCAGCTGCGGGGCGAGGCCGAGCCGGGGCGGCAGGTGAAGGATCCGAAGGTCGGCATGTCCGTCAACTTCGGCGGCTTCGGGAACAACGTCGTCGCCGTCATCTGCGCCAAGGAATAGGAGGTCGCCATGATCGATTTCAGCATGTACGAGGTCAAGGCCCCCAAGATCCAGGCCTGCAAGTGCGAGGGGTGCGGGGAGATCTTCTATCCCGCGCCGATGATCTGCTCCAAGTGCGGCGCGCGGCGCGACCCCGTGACAGGGAAGGGCTGGTCCACCTTCGACCTGGAAGGTCCCTGCACGCTTCTCGCGTGGACGCGCGTCTGGAACCTGCCCGAGGGCTACACCAAGAAGTTTCTCCAGTTCGGCATCGTCCAGTTCGAAAACGGGCTGCGCGCTTCCGGACGGGTGGAGGTCGGGGAACCCAAGACGGGGATGAAACTGACCGCGACGGTCGAGGAATCCGACGAGCGTCCGGGCAAGCCGGTGAATGTCTTCGTGTTCAGGTAGGGCGAATTCCTTATTTCTGTAGCCGTTTTTGAATCGTTCGGAAGAACGGGTCGCCCCTGGAGGGTTCGTCCTGCCCGAAGCCCGGAAATGGAGCTCTTGGGCAGGGCGAAGCGTCCTCGCCGAGCCGGGCTTCATGGGGTCCTCCGGATGTTCATGGGTCATGTTGAGCGGAGGCGCCTTGCGCCGGAGTCGAAACATCTTGCTTTCCGGCTATGGCCGGCCGGCTGGGGGAGAGCCGAGATCCCTCGACAGGCTCGGGATGACAGCCGGAACAGCCCCGGCCTCAGCGAGGCCGGCTACAACGACAGCCAGGACAGCCCACCGGGTGGGGGTGAACGGCTCACCCAGAGGGTTCGTCCTACCCGAAGCCCGGAAATGGAGCTCTTGGGTAGGGCGAGGCGTCCTTGCCGAGAAGGGACAGGAACCGATCTGGCACACGGAGGGATTGGCGAGGGTTTCCGTCCGCCGGTTGGAACCGGAAATGTTTCCGGATCCTTCGTCCCGCATATTATAATATGCGGGACAGAAAAACGGGAATTTAGGCCGGATATCCGCGTTTCGATGGAGAATATCCAGTCCCGCACATTATAATATGCGGGACGGCGGAACGGGCCGGGAGGAGGGTGGATTCCTGCCTCGGTGTCTCCCGGGATGCGCGGTTGGGCATGGGTCTTCGGGGTGCCGGACTTCCATTCTTTTTTCCACAATTGTCTTGGGGCTTCGCGCGGACTTCCGTATGGTTTTGCCGATGAGCCGGACAATCATATTCTCCTGGGTGCTGGCCGCATGGGCCGCCTTGGCATGCGCCTGGGCGGGCCGGGCGACGGCAAAGGAGCCGGCGGACTCCAAGGCCATGGCGTCCGCGCGCGCGCCGGCGGTGCGGCATCTCGACCGGGAGAAGGACCGCGAGGACCTCGACCGCATCTGGCATTTCCGCAAGATGCTGCCGGAGCCGTTCTACCGCCGGAACAATTTCGCGTGGGCGCGGGCGGAAATCGAGGGGCTGGAGAAGAAGGAATATTTCGCGCACAGCGGCATCCAGAATCTGGATGGATTTTCGGCCGACATCGCCGAACGGCTCCGGGACATGTCGTTCTCCCCGAAGAAGGGGAAGGGGAAGTTCAAGACGCTGCTCGTGGACTATAAAGGCAACATCGGCGGGCGCGATGCGCTGCCGAGATGGTTCGACACGGAATACAAGATCCTCGAGGACATCGCCTCGCGGCTGCCGGACGCTTCCGTGGCGGGGAGCATCCGGCTCTACACGAATCTGGAGCCCTGTCCGAGCTGCCTTGGCGTGATGGACCAGTTTCTGGCCCTCTACACCAACGTGCAGATGGAAGTGTTCTACGAGTGGCCGCCGTAGAGGCCGGCCCCCTACCGCGACAGATAGTCGACGACTTCCCGGTGCCCGTTTTCCAAGGCCCGCATCCGCGGTGTGCGACCGTCTTCATCCCGGGCGTTTGGATCGGCTCCGTTTTCCACCAGGAACTTGACCATTTCCAGATCGCCGTTCCGCGCCGCCCGCATCAGCGGGGTGTGGCTGCCGCCATCCCGGGCATCCACCGAGGCGCCCTGCTCCACCAACCGCCTGGCGGATTCCAGGTCGCGGCCGCGGACAGCCTCCATGAGCGGCGTGTCGCCGCTTTCATTCAAGGCGTCCATGGGGGGCCGCTCGGGGAGGGGGGCCGGTTCGGCCACGGGTGTGCCGGTGGCGGAAGGCGCTTGGCTTTGAATGGCCGCCGGTTCCGGCGCCGGGGCGGGCGCTTTTGCGGCAGAAGGTTTCTTGCCGCATCCCGATCCCAAGGCGGCCAGCACGAACACCAGCGTCGCCAGAAGCTTTCCAACGTTTCTCATGGCCATATCCTCCAACGGTGCAAGGATGAAATCCCACCGGCCCTGACGTCAAGGCGGAAAACCGCCTTGGCGGTTCCGACCTTCCCCGCTTCCGTTCAAAAATCTTTTTGTTTCTCCTCACATTTGTCTTGGGGAAGAAGGTCTTCTCCCCTATGCTTTCCCTCTTGCAAAATTGGGCACATTGGAGACGGCCATGATGGTGAAAAGATTGAGGATCGCCTGGATTGTCCTGCTGGCGGGCGCGCTGGCGGCCTGTTCTCCAAAGAGGGAGGCCGCGCCGGCGCCGGCCGCCGTTTCGCCGGCCGCTGTTCCGGCGGTTTCCGTGGCGCCGGCCCTGCCGCCGCCTCCTGCGACGACGCGCGATCCGTCGCTGCGCCAGATCGGGCCGGAGGAGGGGGATGCGCTTCTCCTGGAACGGATCGGAGCGTGCCGGGAGATGCTTCCCGTGGAATACCGGAAGCGCAACAACTTCGCATGGGCGGTGGCGGAGATCGAGGGCATGGACAAGACGGAGTTCTTTGCGCACAGCGGCATCCAGAGCCTCGACGGCCTGTCGTCCGAAGAGGCGCAGAAGATCGCCGGCATTTCGACCAAGCCCGGCGAGGGGCGCTTCCAGACCCTTTGCGTGAACCAACTGGGCGCGGTGGGGGGGGCCGATTGCTGGCAGCGCGACGTGGACACGGAATTCAAGATTCTCGAGGATATCGCCTCGCGGCTGCCGGATCCTTCGGCGAAGGGCCGCATCCGCCTGTTCACGGAACTGTATCCCTGCCCGAGCTGCTGGAACGTGATGAAGCAGTTCCTGGCGGTCTACACCAACATCGAGATGGACGTCCTCTACCGGACGCCTTGAGGGAAACATGGATTCGTCGGCCTACTACGAACTCCGCTGCGCGGTCGTGGAGATGTTCTACGAGACGCTGCGGGAGGAGAACTACACGATCGGGCAGGCGGCGGGCCGCTGCCTGGTGGAATTCCAGCGGGAGGTGCGGGGGGGCGCCCGCGATGCCCTGGTGGTCTTGAGCGTGATCCTTTCGCGGGTGGCCCGGCACGAGCCGGAGGCGCTGGCCCGGTTCCGTCCGGAAATCGAGGGGATGGAGGGGATCGTGAAGAAGGCCTCCTGCTGGAGAGGTCTTTCGCCGGACGAAAAGGAACGGCTGCAGGAAGATGTCCGGTTTGTGCTGGAGAAGGCCGGCCCTCCCCGTCGGCAGCCGGAATAACGGGGGAATGGCAGGGGGGATTCCGGGTTCGGTGTGGGCCCGGTCACCGACCGGGCGGGGAAAGCGAACAGCCCCGGCCTCAGCGCGGCCGGCTAAACGACAGCCTGGACAGCGCGCCGGGTGAGGGCACCCGGCCTACAACGGGCCATCCGGCCCGAGGGTGCGGAATGGATTTGTTGTAGGCCCGGTCACCGACCGGGCGGGGAAAGCGAACAGCC
>CALMBO010000006.1 GCA_937860055.1 uncultured Verrucomicrobiota bacterium
GGTTCCCCATCAGCACGTACGCATGCACCTTCCACCCCATGCGGCCGCAGACTTCCCCCAGCGTGTCCAGAAACCTCTTTTATCACGTGATAAACCGCCCCCGCGTATTCCACTCTCGGTTTCCTCGGCACGCCCCCATTCCCTCATGCCGCCCCCGAACCGTCAAGCCATTTTATAATTTATAGGACTGACCCCTTTTCCAGAAATAACTACTACCGGAGTGTCCACGAATCTGGGGCTAGATCAGACTGACCCCTTTTTTGTGTTTGACCGGAACCTGTAATGGATGACTTTCTACAAACGGAACTCACATGCCTTAACAATAAAATTAGTTCCGAATATGCTCTTTATCTGTTGCTCTGTAAGAGGAAGATTAAAATATGAACCGTAAGGAGTACCTATAGTCGCCGCCTCTTCCCGCCCGCTTGCCCGAGCAGATAAAGCCAAGAGCCTTCCTGTCTCTGAAAAGAGGAATTCATACCCAGACGTAATGATACTTTTGGTTCCTTTAGGCCATCCGCCCCGCTCCTCGGGATATATCCAGATGTTTGTGCTAATAGCTGTAATTAAATCATAAGATATATCAGATGATCTAATTTTCTCTCCATTTGATAGCTGAACAATAAAGAGGACCGACTGTTTGTCCAGTGGATGGTCTGGTGTTCCAATACTAATATAGTTATACCTAAACGGACTCAGATAATGCCGCCAACCATATGCTTGAATATTTCCTTTTTCTATTATGCGATAGTTGCGGTATAGCCCCATACAACCGTTTGAGCAAAATATACCGATTGCCAAACATAATAGCGCGAACCATTTTCGTTTCATTGATTTACCTGCTTCTCCTGTTGCCCCACCCATGGCAATTCAAATTGGGATGCCATATTGCGTATGGCGCTTTTGTCGGACCTTCCTTGCATTGTCGCTCTTTATCAAAAGGGCATACCATTTCCATGCTGCAATCCGTCACATCTACACCCGGTTCCTCTTTCCGAATAATGCCTCTATCGATAATTATTATTCCCCAAGTCGGTTGTTTCCCATAGCACTCTGTGTTTTCCCGGTTGTTACTAGATGGCGCCTTACAACATACAAAAGTATGTGATACAGGGTGCAGTTTTGGAAAAACATTGGCAAGCTTCCTACGACAAATCCAGATTGGCACTTTATCGACAGGTATGTCGTATTCGCAACATTGTGATTTAGGATTGTATTTCTTCACCCCACAACAGTCCGATACCTTCTTCTTTCGCAACCCTAGAAAATCGATATGAGCAATTGGCCTATTCGCAACAAACATAACAAGATTATTTTCTCCTGATTCCTCGATCGGATCTCTGCTGATCCACCTGCCCAATGCTGGGCTGTAATATCTGTAGCCGTAGTAGCTCAGCCCCGCCGCCGCCTCCCACTCCTTGGAGGAGAACAGGTATCGGCTCTGGAACTCCCCCGACCGGGCGAGGATGCGCCCGAAGGGGCCGTAGTGGACCGTGGAGGAGGTCTGTCCGGAGGCATCTGTTGTCATAACGACGTTGCCCATGGCATCCGGATGCAGATAGTGCGTGTCCGGGCCTGCGGCGCCGGCCGTCTGGGCCAGGATCCCACCGATGCCTCCCGCGCCGCCAAGCGAGCCGGAGAGGTCGGGACCATGCGTGAACACCTCCTTGACGTTGCTGCTCCCGTCGAGGACGGCCAGCACGAGGAACGACCCGGGGAAGTACACATAGCGTTCCGTGCCCGTCTCCCGGACCGCCTCCACCCGCCGCCCCGTGCCGTCGTAGCGGTTGGCCAGGATGGAAACCCCATCGGCCTTGCGGGCGATGTTGGTCAGCCGGTTCTGCGCGTCGTACTGGTAGGCAAAGTTGGCATCGCCGATCAGGTTGCCATTGGCGTCGTGACTGTAGGCGGTCGCACCCACGACGACTTCGGCGATGGACGTGGCCACCATGGCGGTGTTGGCGAACGCCGGCCCGCGGTACACGGCCGTCAGGATGTTGGTTCCCTCCGACAGCGATACGCCGCTCCGCTCGTAGAACAGCCCGAAGCGGTCGGCGACGGCCCCGTTCACCGTCACGGTCCCGGCGTTGTAGTTGACCGATCCGGCGACGGTGATGGCCCCGCCGGTCCACACGCCCGAAACGATCTGGTTGAGGTTGTTGAAGCCGTTGGTGACACCCAACCCCGCTTCCGTCCGCCGCAGGGGGTTTCCCGCCGCGTCGTAGCGGTAGGCCGCATTGTCGCTGGCGCGGTTGGTGCTGGAGGAGCCCGTCACCTGGTGCGCCCCGTCGTAGGCGTAGGCCATGTTTCTTCCGCTGTCCCACGTCTCGTTCGTCCGCCGGTCGTCCATATCGTAGGCGTAGGCGATGGAAAGCCGGCTGGTCCCTCCTGCGGAACAGGCCAGGTTCGTCAGCCGGGTCCAGCCGTCGTAGGTCAATGCGGCCTCCACCCCGTTGGGATAGCGGACGAAGGTTTTGCGCATGCCTTGCTGCAGATAGGCAAACCGGTACGCTCCCTCCGGCGCGACGAGGTTCGTGACGCGCCCGATGGCGTCGTACTGGTAGCTCCAGGTCCTGCCGGAGAAGGAGATATTGGTCATCCGCCCGAAGGTGTCATAGGCGGCAGACACGGTGGTGCCA
>CALMBO010000007.1 GCA_937860055.1 uncultured Verrucomicrobiota bacterium
GGATGGCTTGCGGGGAATGCCGCCAGCGCCTGGGCGTTTCCGAGCTGGATGGGCGTGTATGGAAGCTATGCGACCCACAACGGATCGAATCCGGGCGTCTATACCATCCTGATGAACCAGGACTATTACGGGCTCCATGCGGAGGTCGGAATCGGCATCAGCAACAACTGGACGACCCATGCGATGACCTACATGGGCAATGCCGACGGCAATTCGGTGTGGCAGTACTATCCGGGCGAGGCCTTGGCGACGAACACCACCGTTTACTACTATTTCCACGGATGGGACGATTGGGGCGGCAACATCTACGCGAACAACTACGGCACCAACTACAGCTTTGTCGCCGGCCCGGCGGAACTGGATTGGATTGGCGCAACCGTGCACACGCCCGCTTCCCCGGTGGCGGGTCAGGACATCAGGATCTGGACGCAAACCTGGCCGAA
Source organism: uncultured Verrucomicrobiota bacterium (assembly GCA_937860055.1). Lineage (GTDB taxonomy): Bacteria > Verrucomicrobiota > Kiritimatiellia > CAIQIC01 > Lenti-01 > Lenti-01. Next base: position 444 of record CALMBO010000007.1, read on the forward strand.
AGGGGCGGGGCAAGGCGGCTATTCCCTCTTCGAGGTGGATTCGCAATGGGGCGAAGCGGGGTTGGCGAAAACGACCTCGACGAACCTGAATGACCTTTGGACCGGGACCTTGGGCCGGTTCCTGCCTGGAACCACCTTGGACTATCTCGTGGCGGTGGAGGACGGGGCGGAAACGACCCATTACGACAACAACGGCGGGAACTACTATTCGATTTCCGTTTCCACGGGTGCGCCCATTTCGTATCTCGGGGGCGCCTACCATTGGCCGACGAACGGCGCGCTGGGGCCGACGAACAGCCTGTGGCTGAACCTGTTCGCCGCTCCGTCGCAGACGCTGGTGAACGCCTATGCCGAATACAGCGTGAACGGCTGGATCTGGGAACGCGCCCCGCTGTCCTTCTGGCAGATGGACGGCACCAACGAATGGTGGCATGTCGAACTCGGCCAGATGCCGCCGTCCGGAACGGTCTGGTATGCCTTCGACGCGCAGGACGGCGAAGGCGCCTCGCACATCCGTCCGACCAATGGTCTGCCCTATTCCGCCGCCGTCTCCGGCAATGCCACGGACAGCGATGCGGACGGCCTGCCGGATGACTGGGAAAACTTCTGGTTCGGCGGCCTGACCAACGCGGCGGCCTCCGGAAATCCGGATGGAGACGGTTTGCCCGACATTCCCATGGACAACGGCGTGGAGTCCGCGATGGGAACCGACCCCGCGACATCCAATGCCGTAGCGGGAATCCCGGTGCTGTGGAAGCCCTCCCTCCCGTTGCAAGGCGGGGCGCTGAAACTTTCGGTGACGTCGGACGTCTTCAACGGCCTGGCCTTGTCGAGCATCACGGTGGCCTTCTCCGATGGCGGCAGCGCAACCCTTCCGGCGGTCTCCGGCGGCCGGTTCGAAAGCACCGTCTTGCTCTCGGAAACCGGCACGGTCTGCAAGATCGCGTCCCTTTCCGGCGGCGGCGAAACGGACGACAACCGCGGGGTGGGCTGGACCTTGCCCCTCCATCTGCTGGGGGAAAACGAACAGGCGGACAGCGA
>CALMBO010000008.1 GCA_937860055.1 uncultured Verrucomicrobiota bacterium
AATTCTTTTATGCGAAACGAATTACATTTATTTCATTTTTAAAGCCGACAGGAGCGGAATTCGCTTTGTTTCATAGCCCTTTTTTAAAAAAAAGGCCGGTCTGGATAGACCGGCCTTTTCTTTGCCATGAACTTTTGGACCTAGGGTTTCACCACCCGGTAGAACTGTTTGATGCCGGAGGTGCCGGCATCCTGCAGGGTGATGGTTCCCCCTGTTCCAACTTCCGCGTCCACCTGGCTCCAGGCATTTCCCTCCAGATTGGTGGTGTACTGCAAGGCATACGTGATCCCGGCCGTGGTCGAGATCTGCATCGAAATGGCTGCGCCATTGGCGGGCGAAACCACGTCGCTGATCGGCTGGGGATCCGGAGTGACGACACCGCTCGCCGTCGTTGTCGCCGAGACGATTTCCGACCAGGTCCCGCCCGTGCCCCGGACGCGGACGTAGTACGTTGTTTCCGGGTCCAGCCCCGTCACGCCATACGTCAGTGCCGCCACCGTCTCGTCCACGAGGATGGAACCGGCCCCCGACGGCTCCGTGCCGGTCACACTGAGGGCCTGGATCCCGGCCCCCTTGTTGCTGATGGCCCCCTTGGCCTGCCAACGGACGCAGACGCTGGCGAATCCCACATAGGCCGAAGCATCCAGCGCCCCATAGGAAAGCAGGGTCGTGTTCGTCGGCGTCACCGTCCCCACATCGGTCCAGTTCGAGCCCCCATCCGTCGAAATGGACACCGTGACGATGTTGTTGCTCGGGGTCACTCCGCCATAGGTGCGCGTCTTGAAATCGATCGCCAGGGAGGTCAGGCCCACGGTCGAAAACTCCGGCGACTGCACGTAGTTGGTGGCATAGCCCAGGACCAGGTAGCTGGAACTCGAGGCGGAGATGCGGTAGGTCCACCCATCCGGGGCGACATTGGTGTTGGCCGCGTTGGTAAGGACCACCACGCTGGCCCCGGATCCGCTGGAGAAGTTGGTGTCCGGCGCCACCTGCACCTGGTAGGTCGTGCCGCTGGTGACCGCCGTCCAGTTGACGGTAAACGAGTTGCTGGAGAGGTTGGCGATGCTCGCCACCGGCACGGTCACCGGCGCCGCCGAAACCGTCACCCCGACAGTCTGCGTCGCCACGCCTGCGACATTGCTGGCGGTGAAGGTGAAGGTCTGTTCGCCGATATCCGCCTCCGGCGGCGTGTAGCTCAGCTGGCCCGTCCCCGCCGTGAAACTGTAGCCCGACGAAGCGGTTGTTCCCTGCAGCGCCAGCGTCGGCGCCGGATACCCCGTCGCCCCGACCGTGAAAGACATCGCCGCCCCCGCCGTCGCGCTCTGCCCGCCGATGGCGTTGAAGGCCGGCGCCGAGGTCGTCGCCCCGCCGCCGCCGAAGATGTGGCTGCCCAGATAGGCCGTGGTGTCCAACGCGTAGTCGTCCCATTCCTCCGGCGCGTAGGTCGTGGTGCCCGCGCTCACCGTGCTCTTGCGGACCTTGGTGACGTCGACCAGATTCGTGACATTGACCCCGATCGTTCCCAGCACGTCGATGTCGACCCCGCCCTTGGACAGGGCCACGGCGTCGTTTCCATTGAACGTCAGGCTGCCCGACGTCTGGTCGGCCAGCGCAAGGATGGTGGCGTTGGCACTCGTGTTGGCGACCACGTGGACGTCGCCGTTGGCCAGGGTGCCGCTCAGGTTGATGGTGGCCGAAGGGGAAGCCGCGCCGTTGGCATACAGCCGCAGGGCATAGCCGCCCGCCGCCAGATCCACGTCGGCGCCGGTGCCGTTGAAGATTTCGATCGCCTTGTTGTTGCTCGATCCTTCGATGTATTCCGAAACGAGCAGGTCCGCCGTCGTGCTGCCGTCCGTGACCGTGATCTTCACGCCCTGCACCGTCGTTCCATCGTCGTCCGTGGCCGAAAAGGTCATGTTGTAGGTGCCGACTTGCGCCTCCCCGGGCGTCCAGTTGAAGGTGGTGGCCGCCGTCCCCGTCCCGCTGTTGGACGGCGCCGTCGCGCCTGAAGGCAGGCCGGCCGCTGTCAGCGACACGGCCAGGCCGTCCGCGTCCGTGGCCGTCACCGTGAAACTCAGGGGGTTGCCGAACACCACCGACTTGTTGGTGCCGGCGGGATTCAGCGCGATCGTCGGCGGCTGATCGGCCACCGGGACATCGCCCGCCACGCCCGCGATCGTGGCTTTCAACACATTCGTGTTGTAGGCCTGGGCATCCGTTTCATAGCTCGTTCCGTCATATGGATCGTACTCCCCGGGATAGCCGATCGCGATATCCTTGGCGTAATTCCACAATTCATAGAACGTGGCATATCCATCCTGGTCGCCATACGTGGCATTGTCGCAGGTCCCGTTGTTCCAGCCATCAATCGCCGCCGTCGTGAACGCGCCCCCGTTCGTGTCATCCCATGAATACTGCCAGTAGTCCGCCGCCGTGATCCACCCGATTTCGCTGGCCGAAATCAGCTTGTCCACCTCCTTCACCCCGCGGGCGATCTTGGCCGCGCGGTCCTCGTCCATGATCCGGGTCACGCTCCCCGCCAGATCCCAGGTTCCCGGCACGGCCGAAGCCAGCTCCCGCGTGCCGGCCACCTTGGACTGGAAAAGGCCGCCGGAATGGCAGGCGTCCACCATCACCACCACCTTCACCCCGGTGGCAAACTTGGCCAGGTCCGCGGCCAGTTCGGTGTCGGAATAGTCCGCGTCGTAGGCGCACAGGTAGACGCTCTTGGTATAGTTGGTGTAGCCGTCCGATGCGTTGTTGCCCCCATGGCTGGAGTGGAAATAGAAGAACACATCGCCCGACACCGCCGTGGCCGCCCGGTTCGTGATCGCCCGCCGGATCGCCGCCTTGGTCCCGGCGGCGTTCGTCAGCACCTGGACATTGCCCGCCGTCCAGCTGCCGCGCTGCGTGGCGTTGGTGTAGATGTGCATGGCATCCGGAACACAGCCCTCCAGCCAGCTGTCCGACGAGATGTAGCTGCTGTTGTACTGGTTCAGCCCCGCAAACACCCCGTAATTCGCCGCCCATACCGGTGCCGTCGCCGCCCAAAACCCGATCAACCCCATCCAAAGACTCTTCCTCATACGCTCACTCCGCTGTGAAAATGCACTCTTCCGTTATCGGTTGAAACTACTCTTCGTTCTACTTCCGACAAAGCCAAAAACACCGCCGAAAATAGAGCGATTTACCGGTTCCGGACTTTTTTCATCGCCACTTCATGAATCCCCATTCCCCGGGATCGAACCTCGAAAAACAAGGCGGGGCCGCCGGATATCCGGCGGCCCCGCAAGCGGCAGGGTGCGATCGGCTACGGCTCGTCCAGGAAGACCCGGATGACCCCGTACCATGTCCCGGTGGCGGTGTTGGTGACCACCATGCCGGGCACCCCCCAGCCCAGATTGGTCGTTCCGATGATCCGGTTCGTCAGGTCGACGCAGTATTCCATCTGGTAGTACCGGTCCGGGCTGGCCGGGAACGAGAACCGGATCTGGCCGGTCGCATTGCTCACCTGGGAAGCGATGAAATAGCTTCCCGTCAGCTTCAGCACGCTGTTGGACAAGGCCGGATCGGTGTCGGCGATGTATTCCTGCCATGTCGTCGCGCCGTCGAAGTCGTAGTCCGCGTTCGCCTGGAAGTCGGGGCTGGCCGGATCCTCCCCCTCGTCTTCCACCCACATCGTGAAGGCATTGGTCGCCGCCGCCGAATACACCTTGACGCTCATGTTAACCGGCGCGCTCGTCCCGTCCTTGTCCGTGGCCGTGAAGCTGAAGATGTTCGTGCCCATCTGGGCCGCCGTCGGAATGAAGAGGAAGTCGCCCGTGTTCGTGTCGAAGCCCCATGTGGCAACATCGACGGCGGTCGTGCAGGCGAATGTCACCGTGTCGGCGTCCGGTTCCGTCGCCGCCACCGTGCATTCGAAATTGGCGCCGACCGAAGTGGTTTGCGCGGCAATGGCGTTTACCGTCGGAGGCGTCCCCGCCGGGGCGTTGCTCGTGGTCGTGACGCTCGCCACGGAGGAATTCGCGCCGGTGCCGCTGGCATTCACTGCACGGGCGCGGAAATAGTAGGTCGCGCTCGCCGCCAGCCCCGTCACGCTTTGGCTCGTGCCCGACACCGTCCGGTTCGAGTAGCCCGGAACATAGGCGGGCCCGCCGCCCGCGCTCCAGCCCTTGACCACCAGCGACTGGATGCCCACGCCCGAATTGGCGGCGGCGTTGGGCGCCTGCCAGCGGATCCGGGTCTGGCTGTTGCCCAGATTCGCCGTGTTCGTCAGGGTCGGCATCGCGTTCATGACGTTGTTGGCGGGCGCCACCACGCCGACGTCCGTCCAGGTGGCCCCATTGTCGCTCGAGATCGAAACCGTGATGTTCGTCCGGGTCGTTCCCGAAACCGTGCCGTAGCTGCGCGCCAGGAAGTCCACCGTCAGGTTCGTGAATCCTTCCGTCGAAAAGGCCTCCGACACGACCTGGTTGCTGGAATATCCGAGGATCAGGTAGCTGCTGCTCGAAGCGGAGATGTTGTAGGTCCAGTCCGCCGGCGGAGTCGTGCTGGTCGCCGCGTTGGTGGCCAGCACCGACTGGGCGCTGGAACCGCCCCCGGAGAACGTCGCGTTCGTGCCCACGTCGAGCCGGTAGCTGGTCGCGTTCAGCACGGCACTCCACGCCGCGGTGAAATCCGCCGCGTTCGTCGCGCTGGCCCAGATGGCCGCCGGCGCGCCGGGAATGCCCGCCGCCACCGCCACGCTGACCGCCTGCGTCGCCACCCCCGCGCTGTTGCTGGCGGTGAAAGTGAAGGTCTGCGTGCCCGCGTCGCCCTCCGGAGGCTCATAGACGCAATATCCCGTCGACGGCTCGAAGAGGTAGCTGTCCGCCGTCGCCGTCGTCCCCTGCAGCGCCAGCACCGGCGCCGGATAGCCGCCGGCCACCGCCACCGTGAAGGCCGCCTGGACGCCCGTCGTCGCGCTCACGGGCCCCGGATTCGCGCCGAAGACCGGCGCGGTCGCCGGCAGGTCGCTCACCGTCACGCTGACGGCCTGCGTCGCCACGCCGGCGGCGTTGCTGGCGGTGAAGGTGAAGGTCTGCGTGCCGATGTCGGCGTACACCGGCGTGTAGGTGAAGGCGCCCGTCGCCGGCGTGAAGCTGTATTCCCCGGAAACCGTCTCGCCGATCTGCGCCAGGACCGGAGCCGGCGTGCCCGACGCCGCCACCGTGAAGGCCACCTGCACGCCCGTCGTCGTCGCGTACGAAGACCCGCTGGTGAACGCCGGCGCCGTCGCCGAAGTCACAACCGCGGTCACGGTCTGGTAGGCCACGCCCTGGCTGTTGCTGGCCGAGAACGTGAAGGTTCGGGATCCCGCGTCCGCCTGCGGGGGCGTGTAAGTCAGCACGCCCGTGCCGGAATCGAAGCTGAAGCCGCCCGACGCGGTCTGGGACTGCAGGGCCAGCGCCGGCGCAGGGCTGCCCGATGCGCTGACCGTGAACGCCACCACCACGCCCGCCGTCGTGGCGACCGGTCCCGGATTCGAGCCGAAGGCCGGCGCCGTCAGGCTGGCCAGGGTCGTGACATTCGCCACCGAGGAATTGGCGCTCGTCCCGGCGCCATTCTCGGCGCGCGCCCGGAAATAGTAGGTCGAACCCGCCACCAGCCCCGTCACGGACTGGCTCGTGCCGGACACCGTCCGGTTCGAATAGCCCGGCACGTAGGAGGCGACGGCGGCGCCGGGCGTGTTGGTCACCAGCACCTCGTCGATGCCGGCCCCCACCGAAGCCGTGGCCCCCAGGTTCTCGAGCTTCACCAGCACCTGCGTTCCGTCGTGGCCGCTCAGGTCAAACGGCACCATCGCCGTCAGCGTCGTATTGAGCGGCGTCCGCGTGCCGATCGCCGTCCAGTTTCCGCCGTTGTCGGTCGAGATCGACACGGTGACCGTGTTGTTGTTCGAGACGGCTCCGCCGTAGGTGCGCGCGTTGAAAGTCAGCGTCTCCGAGGAGCTGGCGGTGAAATCCATCGCCGGGGTGATCAGTACGTCGCCGGTCAGCGAAACCAGATAGCCCGATCCCTGCGTGAGGCCGGTTTCCGTCCAGGTGCCGCCCGTGCCCGCGCCCAGCGTGCCGTTGTGGTAGCAGTTGGTTGCCGAACCGCTGCCCCCGCCCCCGCCGAAGCTGGCGTTCGTGGCGACATCGAGGCGATAGCCCGTGGCGGTGGCCGATTCGCTCCACGCGGCGGTGAAGGAGGTCGTGTTCGTCGCGGCGGCCCAGATCGAGGCCGGAGCCGGCGGCGGCGCCAGCGACACCGCCACGCTGACGGTCTGCGTCGCCGAGCCCTGGGTGTTCGTCGCCCGGAAGGTGAAGGTCTTCGTGCCGACGTCGTTCGTCGGCGGCGTGTAGGTCAGGACGCCCGTGCCGGAAACGAAGCTGTAGCTGCCGGTCGTCGCCGTGGCGCTTTGCAGCGACAGCACGGGAACCGGATAGCCGCTGGCGGTGACGGTGAACACCTTCGCCACGCCGGTCGTCGCGCTGTAGTTGGTCCCGCTGGTGAACGCCGGCGCGACGGGCGTGGTGGTGCCCGTCGGCATCTTCAGCGCGGGATCGCCCAGGAGGTTCATGCCGAACTGGATCCACCGCTCGGAGCCGTCGGAAGAGCACAGGCTGACCATGTCCGCCTTGTGCATCGCGAACGCCGTGCCCAGCGTGCGGTTCGTGGTCTCGTACATCCGCTTGTAGAACTTGTAGGCGTAGACCGTGGACGGGCCGCCGTCCGACGTGTTGCTGGCCGGCGCCGCGTCCGGCTCGCCCCAGCCGTAGCGCGCGCAGCCCATGTGCGCCAAGGCGCCGCCCAAGGCCCGCGTGTTGCGCAGGAACCCCTCGCCCAGGCACGGTTCCGTCGTATAGCTGTAGCCGTCGATCGAGTTGCTGTTCTTGTCGAAATGCCCCGTCAGGCAGGCGTCCGTGTAGACGAAGGCCACCATGCCCGTCATGGCCGAGGCGTTGGCCTGGTCGAAATAGCCCGATTCCAGGCCCCACTCCTGCGGCGCCCCGTGGCCCGAGAACATCAGGTGCGTGAAGTTCTTGTTGAACGCCGCCACCGTGTTCGCCTCGCTCTCCAAATGGTCGCCGGCAGTGGAACTGTCCCACGACGTGATCGTGTCGCACATGATGTTGACCGTGGCGGGCCAATAGGACCGGATGCCGTCGCGGTAGAGCCGCCGCAGCCAGGCCTCCGAATCGCTCACGGAGGGGTGGGTCGCGTCGCGAAAACCAACGTGCCCGTCGATCGTCACGTCGTCGCTGGGCCGGTCGGTGAGCGTGTAGGTATCCCACGCGTAGGGACCGCCCAGGATGATTTTGTTCGTCACGGGCGAACCCGACTCGTAGGTCATCACGCGGTTCAGGTAGTTCGTCACGTTCGCGGCCGTGCGCATCGGCAGGCGCGCCACGACCACGTCCCATGCCATGTCCACGCTGTCGGTCGTCTCGCCGTACTGCCCGTCGCCGTCCGCGTTCCAGCTTCCGGACAGGCCGGAATAGTACAGGTCCGTCGGCATGTTGGTCTCGATCGTTCCATCCACGTTGCCGTAGCAGTCGCGGTCCGGCACGACCGTGTCGTCGCCGCCCAGCAGCACCATCGTGGTACCCAGCGTCGCCACCGCGTTGCTGATGCACGCGCGGATCTTGGCCTGCAGGTCCGCCCCCGAGAAGGCGCCGGCGATGTAGTTCGTCGTCAGCACCCGCGTCGTGTAGCCGCCGCCGGCGCCCGACGCCCGGTAGTCCGCGACCTGCTGGAACGCATTGCTCAGCGTCGCCGACGTGATGATCAGGTAATCCACTTCTCCCGCCTTGGGCAGGGTGGTGCGCACCTTGGGCGCGAAGGTGTCCGCATCCGATGGATTCACCACGAGGCTGTCCACCAGGGGTTCGAACAAGACCGCCTGCTTCGACGAGATCGTCTTCGTCACCACCGGCGCGTCGTAGGTCACCTTCACGGCCACCTTCTCGCGCAGGTACAGCTTCTTCTCCGCGCCCACGTAGGCCAGCGGATTCACGCGCACCGACACGAACTGGTAGCCTTGCATGTCATGGTCGCCTTCGCCGGTCGCCGTTTCCGCCGGCCAGGCCTCCGCGCTGGCATAGCGGTCGTTCGCGGGGACAAACGCCGGCCGGGGCTTGCTTTTCGGGCTCCGCGGCTGCGCCGGATACGGGGTGATCCCCTCGGCCAGCAGCGCCCAATCGCCGCTCGCCGAAACCGATATGTTCTGCGCCCCCGACGGCAGCAGGATGTTCGCGAATTTGGCGGGAATCGACGGCGCGCCGGCTTCGTCCACGACGCGCGAACCGCCGGCCAATCCGATCACGGTATATTCCCCCGCCGAAACCATTTCCACGTCGTTTGCCGAGAACGTGAAGTCCACGCTCAATTCCGCAGCCCCGACCATCCCCGCCCAACCCAGGCCAAGGACCATCCCGATCATTCTTTTCATAGGTTCAGCTCCCGGGAAGACGACCCTCTTCCACTATTGCATAAAGATACCCTCCGGCCTCCCGCGGTAAAAAGAGGAAAACAAGCCGGGAAATAGAACGGTCTACCCGGCGCGGGATTTTTCTGCGGCCATTCCAATCGATTGGATGTTTGGATTATCGCCGCGCCGGACGCCCCTGGACCCATGCCCGGATGTCCGAAACCGTGTTCTTCCACTTCTTCGGCTCCGTCCGCGCATCCAGAAACGCCCCAAAGAGATCCAGAAAGATGTCCCTCCACTGCTCCAGATAGATCATCCTCTCCTGGAACCGGCTGATGGCATCCATCTGCCCTTCGCCCTGCGGAAGTTTCAACCCTCGGATCACGAACTGGTCCGCCTCGAGCCCGAACGACCACGCCTGCTGCTCATCCAGGGCAAACGTGATTTTCGCCTCCTTCAGCTTCTTCCCCCCCAGCAGGCAGGTCTTCGCCTCGATGCTGTTTTCCGGCGCCCCCTTCTTCAACACCGCCGCATGCGCCCCGTTGCCTTCGTGCATGAACGTCAGCGGCCCCTCCACCAGCACGCCCAGCTCGCGCCCTTCCGAGAGCGCCACCTTTCCGTTCTGCGTCTCGGCCTTGAACCACAGCCAGGTCAGGAACTCCCGCCCCGGCGCCGCCTCCATCGCCTCGTTCTCCATTTCCGGCGAGAAGCTTGCGCCCGGCAGGTCCCGCAGATCCACCTTCCCCAGCTGCCGGCCCAGCGTCTCCGGCGTCGAAGGGTCGCCCCCGAAACCCAGCGTCGAAGCCAGCGCCGCATTGAATACGTCCAGCGGCGACTCCGCCAGCGCCGTCACATGGAGATGGGTCGATCCCGGCATGTAAACGAACGGAATCGCCCGCAGCTGCGGCGGCATGTTCGGCAGGAGCCGCTCCGTCACCGATTGGCGGATTTCCGCGCGCTGCTTCGCCTTCAGATAGGCCTTTCCCTCCGCCGCCAGGGTCGCCAGCTCCTCCATGCGGCACTCCGCCTTCAGCAGCGCCGCCGGCACCTTCCGTTCCGCCTGCCGCAACGCCAGCCGCACCCACCCCGCGTGCATCGCCGATTCCTCCGTGATGTGCGAATCCAGCAGGTGCCGCCCCGTCACCCACCCCCGCTGCTCCCCTTCCTTCACCGCCTCCAGCGATCCCGCCCGGTGCGCCGCGAATTTCTCCGCGAAATTCTTCGGGAACGCCCGCGGCAGCTCCATCATCCGAAAACTCACCGATCCACTTTCAAACGGCATGGCCCAGATTCTCCTTTCCGGCGACTCTGCCATCCCCCGCCCCCTCCCGGCAAGACCTTTGCCCCCGCACGGAAAGGAACCGCCCAGGATCCGGGCGGCCATGGATGTTTTCCGTTTTCGGCTTTTCCCGCTCCGCAGGCCCGTGCTATTCTGGAAATCCAATGAAACGCGAGGTTCCCATGCATCCTTCCTCCTCCAAAGGCCGCTACTGGCCCTTCTGGATCATCATCATCGCGCTGGCCGCCACCCTGGCTCTCAGCCTGCTGATCAATCTGACCGCCGTCGGCCTGCTCGCCGGCTCTCCCCGGCCTTCCAGCGACAGCTGGGGCGAGGATGAATTCCCCCAATTCTCCGAGACCCATTCCTACGGGGCGGGCACCACCAAGGTCGTCCGCATCGGATTCACCGGCATTCTCACCCGGCAGCTCGACGGCGGCTGGTTCGGCACCGTCGATCCGGTCGAGGACTGCCTCCGGCAGATCCGCGCAGCGCGGCAGGACGACGAGGTCGCCGCCATCCTCCTCGAGGTCGACTCCCCCGGCGGCGAGGTCACGGCCGCCGACGAAATTCACCGCGAGCTCATGCTCTTCAAGGAAAGCCGGCCCGGCCGCCGCATCGTCGCGCTGGTCCACGACATGGCCGCCTCCGGGGGCTATTACATCTCGGTGCCCGCCGACCGCATCGTCGCCCAGCCCACGGCCCTCGTCGGCTCCATCGGCGTGATCATGCAGTCCCTCAACATCCAGGGCCTCAGCGAAAAGATCGGCGTGACCGACACCACCATCAAGTCCGGCAAGAACAAGGACATGCTCAACCCCTTCCGCCCCGTGGATCCCGAACAGGTCGCGATGCTGCAGGAGTCCGTCGATGCCATGCACGACCGCTTCGTGGATCTCGTCGCCCAGGGCCGCTCCCTCCGGAAGTCCGACCTCAAGCCCCTGGCCGACGGGCGCATCTTCACCGCCGACGAGGCCCTCCAGCACAAGCTGGTCGACGCCATCGGCTACTGGGACGAGGCTTTCGACGAGACCGCCCGCCTTCTCGGCGTGGAAGACCTCTTCGTGGTCACCTACCAGGTCGAGAAGACCTTCCTGGAACAGCTGATGGGCGTGCAGGCGCGACTCCCCGGCCTCCAGTCGCTCTTCTCCGCCGCCGCCACCCCCCGCCGCCTCTACCTCTGGCGCCCCTAGAAACAAAACGCGGCTTGCCGTCGGAATCCGGCAAGCCGCGGAACCAGGCCCCGAGAGGCGGCTACTTCTTCTTTCCCGCCCGGACCTCGGCGACGAAATCGCCCATGCGCTTCATCGCTTCGCGGATGTTGTCCATGCTGGTCGCGTAGGCGCAGCGCAGGAACCCCGCGCCGCACGTGCCGAACGCGTCGCCCGGCACCACCGCGACGCCCTTTTCCTCCAGGAACCGCATCGCGAAATCCTCGGCGGAAACGCCCAGGTCGCCGATGTACGGGAACGCATAGAACGCCCCCGCCGGCGTGTGGCAGGAAACCCCCATCTCGGCGAACGCCGCGATGAGGTAGTTCCGCCGCCGGTTGTATTCGGCCACCATCTCCGCCACGGCCGAATCGCCCCGCTCCAGCGCCTCCGCCGCGGCCTTCTGGCCCGTCGTCGGCGCGCTCATGATCGCATACTGGTGCAGCTTCATCATGTTCTCGGAAATCTCCGCCGGCGCGCAGGCGTACCCGATGCGGAATCCCGTCATCGCCCACGCCTTCGACATCCCGTGCAGGAAGATCGTCCGCTCCTTCATGCCCGGCACCGACACGAAGCTGACATGCTTCGAATCATAGGTCAGCTCCGCGTAGATCTCGTCCGTCAGCAGCAGCAGGTCGTGCTGGATGCAGAAGCGGGAGATGTCCTCGACATCCTTTTTCGACAGCACCGCGCCCGTCGGATTGCAGGGGAAGTTGAGCATCAGCACGCGCGTCTTCTTCGTGACGGCCTTCTCCAGCATCGCCCGCGTCAGGCGGAACTGGTCCTCGCGCCGCGTCTCGACACACACCGGCACGCCGCCCGCCAGGATGATGCTCGGCCGGTAGCTCACGAAACAGGGCTCGTGGTAGAGCACCTCGTCGCCGGGGTTGAGGATCGTGCGCAGGGCGATGTCGATGGCCTCGCTCACGCCGACCGTCACCAGCGTCTCCTTCTCCCAGTCGTATTCCGCGCCGAACTGCCTCGCCACATAGCGGCAGATCGACCGGCGCAGGGCCGGATCGCCCCGGTTCGACGTGTAGTGCGTCGCCCCGCGCTCCAGCGACCACACGGCCGCCTCGCGCACCGTCCACGGCGTGTCGAAGTCCGGTTCGCCCACGCCGAGCGAAATCACGTCCTTGCGCGACGCGACGATGTCGAAAAACTTGCGGATTCCCGAAAAGGGGAGCACCCGCACGTGCTCCGCCACTCTGCTCTTGCCGGTCATGGCTTCGATCCCTTCCTCGCCGTTCCTAGGGGCTGACCTGGAGGCGGTCGTCCATCCGCTCGCCATCCATCAGCACGCCGTCTTCCTTGTAGGTCTTCAGCATGAAATGCGTGCCGGTGGACAGCACGCCGTCGAGCGTCGCCAGCCGCTCGCTGACGAACGAGGCCACCTCGCGGAGGTTCTTGCCCGCCACGAACAGCAGCAGGTCGTACTTGCCCGACATCAGGTACATGTTCACCACCTCGGGGAACCCGCTGATGCGCCGCGCAATGTGGTCGAACCCGCCCTCGCGCTCCGGCTGCACCTTGACCTCGATGACCGCCGTCACGTTGTCTTCCGGCAGGTGGTCCTCGTTGATCAGCGCCCGGTAGCCCCGGATGGTCCCTTCCTTCTCGTAATCCTCGATGCGCCCGGCGACCTCGGCCGGCGTCGAACGGATCATCTTTGCGATGTCCTCGACGCTCGTGCGCGCGTTCTTCTTCAAAATGTTCAGCAGTTCGTCCATGGCGTTCTCCTCCGGCTTCTGTCCAACCGAAAGGCCGAATCCTACCAGCCTCCGCCTCCCCAATGCCACCCAATTTGAAGGAAATTTCCGGCCCCTTCCCCCCGGGACGGAAAGGCGCCTCCCATGCCTGGAAACCGGTTTTCCACCGCATGGAAAACACTGTTCCCTGCCGCGGAAAACATCCGGACCGCGCCCCCCTTCAACCGGACAATCCGGCGGCCCGCGCCTCGCGCATCGCCAGGCGGCGCTCCCAGACCCACGCATACAGCACGGGCGCCAGGAAGAGCGTGACCGCCTCGATGGCCATGCCGCCGAAGGAGGGCAGCGACATCGGCAGCATGATGTCCGAGCCCCGGCCCGTGGAGGTCAGCACTGGCAGCAGCGCCAGCACCGTGGTGGCCGTGGTCATCAGGCACGCGCGGATGCGCCGCTTCCCGGCATACACCGTGGCCTCCCTCACTTCCGCGACCGTGCGGGGCCGGACCTTGTCGAACCGCTGGTCCATGTAGGTGCAGAGGACGACGGCGTCGTCCGAAGCGATCCCGAACAGCGCGAGGAATCCCACCCAGATGGCAATGCTTATGTTGATCGGATGCACGCGGAACAGGTCGCGGAAATCCACGCCGAACAGCGTGAAGTCGAGGAACCAGGGCTGCCCGTACGCCCAGATGAACAGCAGGCCGCCCGCCCAGCAGACGAATATCGTGGAGAAAACGAGCCCTGTGGTGACGACGGACCGGAATTGGAAGTAGATCAGCATGAAAATGATGAACAGCGTCAAGGGCAGGACGATCGACAGCGTTTTCGCGGCGTGGATCTGGTTTTCGTAGTTTCCGGCGAACCGGTAGGTGACTCCGGCCGGCAGGATCAGCTCGCCCGAGGCCTTCTTGGAATCCAGATATCGCCGGCACGTTTCCACCACGTCCACCTCGGCCTGTCCGGGTTTCATGTCGAACAGCACGTAGCCCACCAGGAAGGAGTCCTCGCCCTTGATGGCTTCGGGCCCCCGGACATAGCGGATGTCCGTCAGCTGCGCAAGGGGGATCTGCGCGCCGGCCATGGTGGGAACAAGCACCCGCCCCAGCGTCTCGATCTGGTCGCGCCGCTCGCGCGGATAGCGGACGCGGACGGGAAACCGCTTCCGCCCTTCCACCGTGGTGGTGAGGGGCCGCCCGCCGATGGCCACCTCGATCACGTCCTGGACGTCCTCGATCTGCAGGCCATGGCGCGCGATGGCTTCGCGGTCGATGTCGATCTCCAGATACGGCTTGCCGACGATCCGGTCGGCAATGACGGCGGACGGCTCGACCTGGGGGACCTCCTTGAGGAACCGCTCGATGGCCAGCCCGGCGCGTTCCACGCTTTCCAGGTCGGGCCCCTTGACCTTCACCCCCATGGGCGCGCGCATGCCGCTTTGCAGCATGACGATGCGCGCCGCGATCGGCTGGAGCCTGGGCGCCGTGGTGGCGCCGGGAACCTGCGCGGCGGAAACGATCTCCCGCCAGATGTCTTCCGGACTCCGGACGGAATCGCGCCACTGCCGGTAGGGCCGGCCGCGCGGATCGGGAATCAACCCGCCGTTCTCATCGCGCGCATACTCGTTGCTGCGCCGGTCGTAGCGGAAGGAAATCGGGCGGCCGTCCCGGCCCGTGATGTATTCGGTTTTGTACGTGATGACGGTCTCGATCATGTTGACGGGAGCGGGATCGAGCGCGGTGGCGGCGCGGCCGATCTTCCCGACGACGGAATCGATTTCCGGAATGGCGCGGATGGCCCTGTCCTGCTTCTGGATGATGTCCAGCGCCTCGCCGATGGAGGCGTGCGGCATCGTCGTCGGCATGTAGAGGAAGGAACCTTCGTCGAGGGACGGCATGAATTCCTTGCCGAGGCCGGGGAAAGCGTGGGCGAGCGCCTGCCCCGGCCGGCTGCTGCGCGCGGAATCGGGCAGCCAGCCAAATGTGCGGCCAAATCCCAGCCAGCCGGTGTATCCCAGCACCGCGATCAGGGCCGGCATGGCCAGAAAAACCAATTTGTGCGCCAGGAACCAGCGCAGGAGCGGCTCATAATGGCGCTCCACGAGGCGGTAAAACCCCATCAGTCCGCCGATCAGCAGAACCGCCAGGACCAGGTTCCGCCACAGGCCGGCCTGGATGCCCAGCGGCTGCCAGTGCTTCGTGAGCAGGACGCCCACGGCCACGATGACCAGCGCGTTGGCCAGCCAAGGCGTAGCCCCGCGCACACGCGCCGGCAAATGGTCTGAAATCAGGAGATAGATACCGACCGCGATCAAAAGTCCCGCAGCCAGCCACCAATGCAACCACCATCCGGCCAGGAGGCCGGCCAGGACGATTCCGGCATGCCCCGCATCCTTCGAGGCCTTCGATCGCGCCTTCCCCGAAAACAGGATGTGCGCCGCGGCGGGAATCACCGTCAGCGCAACAAGCACCGATCCGATCAGGCAGAAGGTCTTGGTGAAGGCCAGCGGCCTGAAAAGCTTGCCCTCGGGACCGGTCATGACGAACACCGGCAGGAAGCCGATCACCGTCGTGGAAATGGCGGTGAGCACCGCGCTGCCGACCTCGCTGGAGGCCCGGTAGATGGTTTCGAGCCGGCTTTCCCCCGGCGGGGCTTCCGCCAGATGCTGCACGATGTTCTGGCACAGGATGATCCCCATGTCCACGATCGTTCCGATGGCGATGGCGATGCCCGACAGCGAAACGATGTTGGCCTCCACGCCGAACAGTTTCATCGCAATGAACGAAATCAGCACGGCCAGCGGCATGACGGCGCCGATCAGGAGCGACAGCCCCAATCGCGAAGCCATGATCATGACGACGATGGTGGTGATGAGAATCTGCTCGTACAGCGCGCTGTTGAGCGTGCCGAGCGTCTCATAGATCAGCCCCGTGCGGTCGTAGAACGGGACGATCGTCACCTGGCTGACCGTGCCGTCGGCGAGGGTCTTGCGCGGAAGCGAGGGCGCGATCTCGGCGATCTTGGCCTTGACGTTTTGGATCGCCGCCAGCGGATTGTATCCGTGCCGCACCACCACAACGCCCCCCACCGCCTCCGTCCCCTCCTTGTCCAGCGCCCCCTCCCGGGCCGCCGGACCCAGCGCCACCCGGGCAACGGTCTTCACATAGATCGGCACGTTGCCGTCCACCTTGACGACCGTGTCCTCGATGTCGCGGACATCCCGGATGAACCCGCGCGCGCGGATCAGGTATTCCACCCGGTTCAGTTCGATCTGCCGGGCGCCCGTGTCGAGATTCGACCGGCGCACGGCGTTGAACACTTCCTCCAGACTGACGTTGTTCATCCGCATGGCGTCGGGATCGACGTCGATCTGGTATTCCTGCACGAACCCGCCGACCGACGCGACTTCCGTGACGCCTTCCGCCGCCTGCAGGTGGTAGCGCACCGTCCAATCCTGGAGGGTGCGCAGTTCGTTCAAATCCCATCCGCCAACGGGGCTGCCGTCGGGGTCGCGCCCTTCCAGCGTGTACCAGAAGATCTGCCCCAGCGCCGTGGCATAGGGACCCAGCGCCGGCTTCACCCCCTCCGGCAGGATGCCGGCGGGAAGTCCGTTGAGCCGGGCGATGACGCGGTTCTGCGCCGCCTCGAACGGAACGCCTTCCTCGAAGATGACGTAGATCATCGAGAATCCGAACATCGAAGAACTCCGGACCGTCTTGACGCCCGGCATGCCCAGCAGGGAGACCGTCAGCGGATAGGTCACCTGGTCGTCCACGTCCTTGGGCGAACGCCCCGTCCATTCGCTGAACACAATCTGCTGGTTCTCGCCGATGTCGGGGATGGCGTCCACCGCGACCGGGCTGCGCGGCAACCCGCCGAGCTTCCAATCGAATGGCGCCACCAGGACGCCCCACGCCACCACGCCGATCACGATCAGGGCGACAATCAGCTTTTGCTCCAGGCAGAAGCGGATGACCCGGTCCACCAGCGCGGGGCTTTTCACGGGAATCGGCGCTGGGACCGGCTCACTCATGGGCATGACCTTCCATTTCCATGCCGCCCCCGTCGGGGGCCATCATGCTGGGCTTGCCCTGGATCTGCAACGAACTGTCGATCTTGAAGGCGCCCTGGACCACCACCCGTTCTCCCTCGCGCAATCCCTCCCGCACGACGTAATAGGCCCCGGCGCGCGGCCCCAGGGTGATCTCGCGGCCTTCGAATACGCCTTCGCGACCGGGCGCGGCCACGTACACCACGGCCCGCGCACCCGTCACCAGCGGCGCGGTCGCCGGAATCGCCAGCGGCATGGACTCCCCATCGCCGGCCACGGCGGCGCGGACCACCGCCCGGACAAACATCTCCGGTTTGAGACGGCCGTCTGCATTCGGCACGTCGGCGCGCACGCGGACGGTGCGGGTCGCCGGATCCAGCACGGGCTCGATGAAGGCAATGGTCCCCTTGAATGTTTCGCCGGGATGCGCCTCCGCCTCGAATTCGATTTCCTGCCCGGTGCGCAACCACGCGAGATCGGACTCGTAGGCTTCCAGTTGCACCCAGACCCGGGACAGGTCCGCCACGGTGAACAGGCGCATGCCGGTCTCCACATATTGGCCTTCGCGGACGTCTTTTTCCACCACGACGCCGCCGATGGGCGCATAAAAGGTAACATGGTCCCGCACCTCGCCGCGGCGCTCGATCCCGGAGATTTGTTCCGCCGTGAGCCCCCAGAGCCGCAGGCGCTCCCGCACCGCATCGAGAAGCGATGCGGCACCCGGCGCCTTCGCCGCCTGGAGAAGTTCCTGCTGGGCCGAAACCAACTCCGGACTGTAAAGATCGGCTAGCGGTTCCCCCGCTTTCACGGCCATTCCGAGGTAATTGGCATAAAGCTTGTCGATCCGCCCAGCCACGCGCGGTGCAATGACCGCCATCCGCGTTTCATCCGGCTGGATTTTGCCCGCCATGCGGATATCCACCGCGACGGAACGGCGTTCGACCGGCGCCGTCTCCACTTCGGCCAGCTTTTGCGCCGCCTCGGAAAGTTCGATTTCACGGGAGCCGAGGTCGCCCCCGCCCCCAGGCTCCACGGCGGGGATCAGATCCATGAAGCAGATGGGGCATTTTCCCGGCTTGGGCTGGCGGATTTGCGGATGCATCGAACACGTCCACACTTCGGCCGGCCGGGAATCCGTCGCCGACGGCTTGGCATCTGCGGGCGCGGAATGATCCTCACACCCCCGCCCCAGCCCGAAACCGGCCGCCAAGACAACGAGGAGAGCCCATATCCATCTGGATTTGTTCTTCATGGCCATTTCCCCTGTTCATTCCGCCCCGCATCCCCTTCCCGTTCCTCCGCCGAACCCAACGCGCGTTCTAAACGCGCCGCCTGCATGCCGGCCTCGCCTTCCGCCATCGCCGCCAGGATCCGGGCCTCCAGCAGGAACCGCTCGCTCTCCAGCAGATCCATGAAATCCACCTTGCCCGCGCGATAGCCCGCCTCGCCGGCCTCGAATCCCGATCGGGCCTGCGGGATCAGGGTGTCGCGGTAGAGGGAAAGCGTCTCGCGCGACGCCTTCGCGTTGAAATGCGCCTGCCGCACGTCTAGATCGGCCCGCAGCTTCGATGCCTCCAGCGCCGCCTGGCGAGAGGCGATCATCCGGTCGGCTTCGCGGATTCCGGCGCGGGTCCGGCCCCGCCAGATGGGCAGATCGATGCCGACCATGAACATCGCCATGTCGGGCTCGTCGTCGCGGAAGGTCCGGTATTCGACGCCGAGCCGGTAGTCGGGAACGGATTCCCTGCCCATCAGCCGGCGCTCGATGCGGGCGCGCTCCAGGGCCGCCGCGGCCCGTCCGATTTCCGGACGGCTCCCGCCGGCGCGGGCACGGAGGATTTCGGCGTCCGCCTCCATTTCGGGAAGCGCGGGAGGCGGGGCGATTTCAAGAGGCTCGTCCGCCGCCCGCCCCGTCAGGATATTCAATCTGGCTTCCAAAGTCCGGATCTGCGCCTCGAGCTCGAAAAGGCGCGCTTTCAGCATCGTGGATTCGGCCTGCGCCTTGAGCACATCCGGCTGTTCCGACTGGCCGGCGGCATACGCGGTCCGAGCCACCGTCTCCAGGCGCGCCAGCACATCCGCCTCGTCACGGAGGATACCCCTCGCTTGCCGGGCCGACCAAAGTCCATGGTAGGCTTCCTTGACCTCCAGGACCACGTCGAGAACCATGGCCTCGACCTCGTATCCCATGGCCGCGGCCTCTTGTTCGGCCGCCCTCCGCCGCCATCCGCGCTTGCCGAATCCGGGGATCGCCTGCTCGACCGCAAATTGCTTCTCGTTGGCGTCGGGGAAATCGCCGTCCTCCGCCATGTCCATGCCGCGGAAGGTGAGCATCGGATTCTCCAGCGCGCCCGCCTGCGCCGGCCGTTCCTGCATCGCCTGGGCCTTGGCGCGAAGGCTCTGGATCTCGACGTTGTCGCGGATCGCCAGCGAGACCGCCTCGTCCAGCGAGAGGGAGGCGCCTCCCGCCGGCGGCGCCTCGGCCCTTGCCGCGAACGCCGCCAACAGGACCAGGCTGGCCAGGTGACGCGTCATTTCACAGGCGCCTCCGCCGGGGCCTTTTCGGGCTCCACGCCTTCCGCCTTCATCTTTTCGATGTATTTGGCGGGATCGGCCCGGACCGCGGCGATGCAGCCCCTGCAGCAGACGTAGATGCGATAGCCTTCCGCATCCACATAGAGGGCCTTGTCGACCGCGCCGCCCATCACGGGGCAGGTCGCCTGCGGCAGGCCTTCCGCGAAGGCCAGCGTGGCCGCCACCATCAGCGCGGCGAGGATCAGGTATGTTCTCATGGCGTTCTCCTTTGGCTTGGGGTTCATGTTCAATATTGTTTTCTCATCACGCGCAGCAGCTCCTCCATTTTCGCGGACGCCTCCCGGGGCGCGCCGGAAGCGAAGGCATCGCGGACGCAGTGGTTCATGTGCTTCTGGAGGATTTCCAGTTCGACGGCCCGCAAGGCCGACCGGGTGGCCTGGATCTGCGTGATGATGTCGATGCAGTATTCCCGCCCTTCGATCATTCGCTGGAGGCCCTGGACCTGGCCGGCGATCCGGCGGATCCGGTGGAGCACCTCTTCATGGGTGGTGGCATGTGGCTTGCTTTTCATACTCCAACCATATACCCCCATGGGGTATATGCAAGTAAGCCGCTGGATAAAATCGCGTTATGGGGAAGGGACGAACGCAAGGCCGGGCAGCCTCCGCCTCCACAACCAATTCCGGTCAAGGAAGTTGCCGGATCCCCGTTCCCTGCGCCCCCCCTCCTTCGCCTCCGCAGGGGCCGGGCTATTCGATCGCGGTGGCGGGCCCCTTGTTCATGCCGAAGCGGCGCATGATCTTCTTCAGGGTCGTGCCCTGCACCAGCATGGTGAACAGGATGATGCCCAGCGTGAGCTGGACCACCAGCGTGCGTTCCTCCGGACTCACCAGCGCGGGGCGGATGGAAACCGCCAGCGCGATCGGCAGCGCGCCGCGCAGCCCGCCCCACCACATGACCGTCAGCATCGGCCGCGTCAGCCGGTTCTCCGGCGGGGTGAACCGGTTGTAGCACAGGCCGGTCAGGCCGACGATGAGGGCGCGCGACAGGAGCACGGCCAGGATCGCCACGCCGACGGCCCCGGCCACGTCGCGCAGCCGGCCCATGTCGTTGATCAGGAAGGATTGCGTCAGGCCCAGCAGCAGGAAGATCATGCTGTTGGCCATGAAGGCGGCGAACCCCCAGAACTTGCGGATCGCGTCGCGCATGTTCGCGTCCAGAAAGCGCCGGCCGTAGTAGTTGACGACGATGCCCGCGCCGCAGGCCGCCATCACGCCGGAGAACTTGCAGTAGTAGTTGGCGACGATGAAGGCGGCGTAGGCCACCACCGTCGTCATCCCGACCTCGATCAGGGGATCGTGGTGGGAGAAGCGGATGACCTGCATGAGCACCCAGCCGATCCCCGCCCCCACCAGCCCGCCGCCGCAGAACACCAGCAGGAACTGGCTCGGAATCTCCGACAGTGTCGCCAGGTTCCAGGCGTCCGCCGGGTCGGCCAGCAGCAGGCTGCCGGCCACGATCGCCGCGACGATGTCGAAGACCACGATCGCCGTGGCGTCGTTGAACAGGCTCTCGCCGTCCACCAGCATGGACAGCCGCTTCGGCGCCCCCAGCTCATTGAACAGCGCGATGACCGCCGCCGTGTCCGTCGTGGCAATCAAGGCCCCGAACAGCATCGCCGCGTTGAGCCCCAGCACCGTGAACCGGGCGACGAGCAGGCCGACCACCGCCGTGACCACCAGCACGCCCGGCACCGCCAGGGCGAGGATGGGCACGATGTTGCGCATCAGCTCCCGCGCGTCCAGGTTGATGGCCGCGTCGAAGATCAGCGTCGGCAGCAGGATGTACAGGATGAAGTTGGGCGTCAGGTGGACGCGCTGCAGGAGATGGAGCGGCTCGAACGCGCCGCCCAGCTTGTAGAGCGCCATCCCGACGAACACCAGCCCGATCGTGCAGGGAAAGCGGAGCTTCCGGAACAGGATGCTTGCAAACAGCGCGACCAGCACCAGCCCGACAAAGCAGGCAACGACCTCAACGGGGAAATCTCTCATGGGCCGGATGATGTTTTCGCGGGCGAGGGATTGTCAAACAGGAAAATCCCCGGCTCCATCAGAATGCCGCGCCCACGCCGGCGATGAAGCCGGCGAGATCGAAGTCCAGTTCATCGTCGCCGTCCTCCGTCCGGTAGCCGATCGACCGGTAGCCGAACCGCACGACCAGGTGCTCCGTCGCCTGGTAGCGGATCTGGGGAAACAGCTCGTAGACCAGTTCGGAGTCGCCTCCCCCCCCGATGGAAAAGGCCGGCGTCAGGCTCAATCCCTCGATCTTCGCCGGGAACAGCGGCATCGTGGGCCACAGGATGACCATGGGGTCCAGGCGGTCCTGCTGCCGGCGGATCGTCCCCATTCCGCGGATTTCCAGGTCGCTCTCGATATGCGCATGGCGCACCCCGGCCGCCACGGTGAAGGTCTGCCCCTCCTTCCACCCCTTGAACACGTATCCCGCGGCCAGTTCCGTGAACAGCATGTCGGTGTCCATCCGGCCATCCAGCGGACGGCCGTCCACCTTCAGCGCATCCGTGGACAGGCTGTAGCCATCGAACTGCCCGCCGATGGCGAAGCGGCCGAACACCACCTTGCCCGCCAGCGAACCGCCGGCCTCGAGATGGTCCAGCAGGTCGCCGGTCGAACGGTCGTAGTCCACCGCCCGGCCGCCGAGGGTGCCATCGCCCGAAAGCCCGGCCGCCCACAGGCTCGGCACGAGCTCGAATTGCAGCGCCGGCGGTTCAGGGGCGGCGGAAGCGGCGCCGGCCATCCAGAGGGCGGCGGTCAGTCCAAGGATCGTTGTTTTCTTCATGGAACTTCTCCTGTTGGAAAAATGGCCGGGCCGGCTCAGCATTCGATCGCTTCGTTCAATCCGGGCAGCTGCGGCTGGAGGCCGAAGCGCTCGCGGATCTTCCCGTCCAGCGCCAGGCGCGACTCCGCCTCTCCGTGGGTCAGCACTACCCGGGGCCGGGAGGGCGCGATCGCCTCGAGCCACGCCAGCAGATCGGTCTGCCCGGCGTGGGCGCTGAAACCGCCCATGGTATGGATGTTGGCCCTCACCGCGATCTTTTCGCCGAAGATCCGGACCGAATCGGCATGGTCGACCAGCTGCCGCCCCAGCGTGCCGGCGGCCTGGTAGCCGACGATCAGCACGTGCGTTTCCGGCTTCCAGAGGTTCGCCTTGAAGTGGTGCAGGATCCGTCCCGCGTTGCACATGCCGGCGCCCGCCATGACGAGGCACGGGCCGGGCTGGTCGTTGATCCGCTTCGAATCCTCGGACGTGACGCAGAGCTTCATCGTCCGCAGCTCGTCGCGCAGCGACCCCTGCTCGAGGAACTTCAGCGCCTCGTCGTCGAACAGCTCGCGGTGCTTCGAATAGATATCCATGGCCTGGATCGCCATCGGGCTGTCCAGGAAGATCGGGAACGGCCGCGCCTTCTGGTGCCGGAACATCCAGCCGAGCAGGCCGGCGATGAGCTGGGCGCGGCCGACGGCGAACGTGGGAACCAGCATCTTGCCGCCGGAGGCGATCGCCGCGTTCACGATGGAGATGAACTCCTCGACGGTCCGGGCGAACGGCCGGTGGTCGCGGGAGCCGTAGGTGGACTCCAGGAAGACCATGTCCGCCTCGTGGAACGGCTCGTAGGTGCGCAGGATCGGCGCGCTTTTCGGACCGAGATCGCCGGAGAAGACGATGCGCTTCCGGCGGCCGTCCTCCTCCACGAGGAGCTGGATGGACGCGGACCCCAGCATGTGGCCGGCCTCCGCCCAGATGGCCTGGATGCCGGGGGCAACGTCGACGGGCTGCTGGTACGGCACGGGCCGGAGCATGCCGATGGCGGTTTCCGCATCCTCGGGGGTGTAGAGCGGCGGAACCGGCGGCTCTCCCGCGCGGGCTCGCCGGCGGTTCTTGTGCTCGGCGTCGGCCGCCAGGATGCGGGCGGAGTCGCGCAGGATGAGCGCGGTCATTTCGATGGTCGCTTCGGTGGCGAACACCGGCACGCGGTGCCCCCGCTGGGCCAGGACGGGCAGGCGCCCCGTGTGGTCGAGATGCGCATGCGTGAGGAGCACCGCGTCCAGCTTGACCCGGGACGGCGGCAGCCACCGGTTGAGCGTCTCGGACTTGCGGGTGCCCTGGAACTGGCCGCAATCCACCAGCACGGCCGCCCGGTCGGTCCGGACGTAGTAGGCAGAACCGGTCACTTCGCCGCCGGCGGCGCCGGCAATGTGGATTTTCATGGGACCTCCTGCGGAACGCGCTTCGCGGATTCCTGCTCCGCCGGAGCGGGCGTTTCCGCCGCGGCGGGCGCCGCCTGCCAGCCGCCGCCGAGCGCCTTGTAGAGCTGCACGACGGCGTTGAGCAGGTCGTTGCGGGTTTGCACGGCCGTCAATTCGGCATTGAACAGGTAGCGCTGGGCGTCGAGGACGTCGCTGTAGCTCGCGACGCCCCCCTCGTAGCGCAGCCGCGACAGCTCGAGGCGCCGCTTTTCCGCGCGAACGGATTCCTCGTCCGCGGCGAGCTGCTCGCGGAGATGGCGTACGCCGGCCAGCGCGTCGTCGACCTCGCGGAAGGCGTTCTGTATGGCCTTTTCGTAGTCGGCCAGCGCGCCCTTCCTCTGCGCCTCCGCCACGCGAACGCCGGCGCGGATTTTGCCTGCGTTGAAGATGGGCGCGGCGAGACTCGGGCTGTAGCTCCACGCCTTGGACAGGCCGGTGTCGAACAGGTCGCCGAGCTCGTCGCTCTGCAGGCCCAGCGCGGCGGTGAGGGAAATCGCCGGGAAATAGGCCGCGCGCGCGACGCCGATGTTGGCGTTGGCGGCGACGAGGGCCTGCTCGGCGGCGCGCAGGTCCGGACGGCGCAGCAGCAGATCCGACGGCAGGCCCGCCGGCACGTCTTCCGGCTGCCATTGCTCCGCGAGGTCCAGCCCGCGCGGGATCTCGCGCGGGCAGCTGCCGAGCAGGACGCTCAGGGCGTTCTCCGTCGTCGCGACCAGCCGCCGCAGGTTGGCGATGGCCGATTGCGCCGCGGCGACCTGCGTCTGGGCCTGGGCCACGTCGAGCTCGGATACGATGCCTTCGCCGTCGGCGAACTTGACCTTCGTGAGTTCCAGCATGTCCTCGCGCGACGCCAGGGTGTCGCGCGCGATCTCGAGCTGGCGGTCGAGCGCGCGCAGGTTGAAGTAGGCCGAGGCGACGCCGGCCGCCAGGCCGATCTCGACGGAGCGCTTGGCTTCCTCGGACGCAAGGACCTGCGCGCGCGCGGCCTCGTTGAGGCGGCGGATGCGGCCCCAAACGTCGAGCTCGTAGGACAGCGCCCCGAACACGTCGAACTGGTCGCCTTCCGCGCCCCGCACCGGCGGAATGTTCCCCTTGCGCGCGGACGTGGCGGCGGCGGAGCCGTTGAGGGCGGGCCAATAGCCGGCGCGCTGGATGCCCAGGGCCGCCGCGGCCTCCTCGATGCGCGCGACGGCGCCGCGGACATCGGGATTGTTCGAGAGCGCGGCCGCGACCAGGCCGTTCAGCACCGGATCGCGGTACAGGTCGGTCCAGGCCCGGTCGGCCAGCGAATTCGTCGTCGCCTCCCCCGGCCGCCACTGGTCCGGCATGGCGACATCCGGCCGGCGGTAGCCGGGCCCCGTGGCGCAGCCGCCGGCGAGGGCGGCCGCGAACAGCAGCAACGCATGGAATCCGGTCCGCTTCATGGCGCGCCTCCTTTCCGGCGCCGGCCCCAGCGCTCGACGACCACGAAGAACGACGGCGTCAGGAACACGCCCAGCAGCGTGGCGGCAAGCATGCCAAACAGCACCGCGAGGCCCATCATCTTGCGCGCGTTGGCGCCGGATCCGCTGGCCATCACCAGCGGCAGCACGCCGAGGATGAACGAAAACGCCGTCATCAGGATCGGCCGGAAGCGCAGCTTCGCCGCCGCCATGGCCGCGGCAACCGCCTCCTCCCCTTCCTCCCGCTTCATCTTCGCGAATTCGACGATCAGGATGGCGTTCTTGGCCGCCAGGCCGATGAGCATGACCAGTCCGATCTGGACATAGACGTTGTTGTCGAACCCGAACAGCCAGACGGGCAGGAAGGCGCCGAACAGGACGGTCGGCGTGATGAGCATCACGCTCCACGGCAGCGTCCAGCTCTCGTAGAGCGCGGCCAGCAGCAGGAACACGAACACCACCGCGAGGATCATCGTCGGCGTGGAACTAGGCGCGTTCTTCTCCTGGTATGAAAGCCCGGTGAACGAAAGACCCATCTCGCGCGGCAGGACTTCGGCGGCGACCTCTTCGAGGGCCTCCATGGCCTGCCCCGAGCTGTAGCCCTCCGCCGCCTGGCCGGTGATCTCCACCGAGCGCATCAGGTTGTAGCGGATCATCAGCTCGGCGCCCGCGGAGGGCACGACCTGGACCAGGGCCGACAGCGGGATCATCGCGTTGGTGGTCCGGCTGCGCACGTAGAACCGGCCGATGTCCTCCGGCTTCTGGCGGAAATCGGAGTCGGCCTGCACAAAAACACGGTAGAGCCGGCCGAACCGGTTGAAGTCGTTCACGTACGCGCCGCCCAGCGAGGCCTGGAGGGTGGAAAACACGTCCGTGATCTGCACCCCCAGCGTGCGCGCCTTCTCGCGGTCCACCGTCAGTTCCACCTGCGGCACCGTGGGATCGAACGCGGTGAAAAGCCCCGTGAGCTCGGGGCGCTTCTGCGCCGCCTCCATGAATTTCCGGACTTCCCCGTGCAGCTCCTCCACCGACAGGTTGCCGCTGCGGTCCTGCAGGAACACGTCGAACCCGCCCGCGGCCCCGAAGCCCGGCAGCGACGGCGGCACGAACGGGAACGCAACCGCCTCGGGGATCGCCCCCATGCGCCGGCGCAGGCCCATCACGATCCCGCGCAGCCTGGTCTCCGGCGCCGTTCGCTCCTCCCACGGCTTCAGGCGGATGAAGAAGGTCGCGGTGTTGGGCGTGTACGTGCCGCTCAGGATGGACATGCCCCCGATGGCGTTGTACGACTCGATGCCCGGCGTCGTGGCGAGGATTTCCTCGATGCGCTTGGCCACCTCGCTGGTGCGCTCCAGCGACGCCGCATTCGGCAGCTGCATGTTGGCGATCAGGACGCCCTGGTCCTCGATCGGCACGAAGCCCGAGGGAACGATGGAAGACAGCCCTCCGCCGGCCAGCGCCACCGCGGCGATCGCGACGAGGCTCAGGCCCGCCCGGCGGGCCAGCCCGTTCGCCAGCCGGAGATATCCGCCCGCGGTCCGGGCGAAACCGCGGTTGAACCCCTTGTAGAAAAACCGCAGCGGGGATTTTTCGATGTGCGCCGGCCGGAGCAGCAGGCTCGACAGCGCCGGGCTGAGCGACAGCGCGTTGAACGTGGAAATGATGACCGAAACCGCGATGGTCAGGGCGAACGGCGCGTACATCCGGCCCGTCAGGCCGCCGATGAAGCCCACCGGCACGAACACGGCGACCATGATGGCGGAGGTGCCGATGATCGGACCCGTCACCTCGCGCATCGCCTGCTCGGTGGCCTCCCGCGCGGGCTTGCCCCGCTCGATGTGCGACATCACGGCCTCCACCACCACGATGGCGTCGTCCACCACGATGCCGATCGCCAGCACGAGCCCGAACATCGTCAGCGTGTTGACCGTGAAGCCCAGCGCCGGGAAGAACGCGAACGTGCCGATCAGGGACACCGGAATCGCGATCAGCGGGATCAGCGTGGCGCGGGCGTTCTGCAGGAACACGAACACCACCAGCACCACCAGCAGGATCGCCTCGAACAGCGTGTGGACGATTTCCTCGATCGAGGCCGACACCGCCGGCGTCGAGTCGTAGGTGATCGCATAGTCCACGTCGTCGGGGAAGAAGGCCTTCAGCTCCTCCAGCGTCCGGTAGATGCCGTTGGCGCTCTCGATCTGGTTGGCGCCCGGCAGCAGGTACGTCAGCAGCAGGCCGGCGCCCCGGCCGTTGAAGCGTCCGAACGACTTGTAGGTCTCCGCGCCGAGCTCGATGCGGGCGACGTCCTTCACCCGGACCTGGCGGCCGTCGTCCGTGGAACGCACGAGGATGTCGCCGAATTCCTCCGGCGCGGACAGGCGGCCGGGCGCGCGCACCGTGAAGGTGTACTCCTGGTCCGCGCGGGACGGCGCGCCGCCGATCTGCCCCGCCGGCGCCTGCACGTTCTGCTCCTTGATGGCGCCGATGACGTCCGCCGGCGTCAGGCCGAGCTTGGCCAGCTTGTCCGGCTGCAGCCAGACGCGCATGCCGTATTCCGCGCCGCCCGCCATGTCCACCTGCGAAACGCCCGGCACGCGCAGCAGCGCGTCGCGGACGTTGAGCACCGCGTAGTTGTTGAGGAACAGGTCGTCGTAGGTGCCCTTGGGCGAATACAGCGAGATCACCATCAGGATGCTGGGATTGACCTTCTTGACGGTGACACCCTGCGCGACGACTTCCGAGGCCAGGCGCGACTGGGCCTGCGCCACCCGGTTCTGGGTGAGCATGTTGGCGTTGTCGAGGTCGCTGCCGACCTGGAAGGTCACGTTCAGCTGCATGCGCCCGTCGCTCGAGTTGAGCGACTTCATGTAAAGCATGTTGTCCACGCCGTTGATCTGCTGCTCGATCGGGGTGGCGACCGATTGCTCGACCACTTCGGCGCTGGCGCCGGGATAGGTGGCCGTCACCTGGATGTTCGGCGGCGACAGCTGCGGATACTGCTCGACCGGCAGCTTCAGCAGCGTCTGCGTCCCGACCAGCACGATCAGGATCGAAATGACGATGGCCAGGATCGGCCGGCGGATGAAGAACTGCGCCATGGCGGACTACTCGGCGGCGGGCGGGACGGTGGCCGCCACGGGCACGTGGTTCTGCAGCTTCTGCCCGCCTTCGACCACGACCTTCTCGCCGGGCTGCAGGCCGGATTCGATCACGTACAGGTTGTCGACCCGGGCGCCCACCCGGACCGGGCGGAATTCGGCGCGTCCGTCGGCGCCGACCACGTAGACCGAATAGGTCGCCTGCAGCTCCTGCACCGCCCGCTGCGGCACCAGGATGGCGTTGGGAATGCGGCGGACCGGCACCCGCACCCGCCCGAACTGCCCCGGCCGCACGAGCAGGCCGGGATTCGGGAAGGAGGCTTCCAGCAGCAGCGTGCCGGTGGCCGGATCGAGGTTCCGGTCCGCGAACACCACCGACCCCTTCCCCGGCAGCGCCGAACCGTCGGCCAGCACGAGCTCGAACACGGGCGCCGACGATTCCTGCCGCTGGTCTTCCGGATACGCCTGGCTCAGGGACAGGTATTCCTGCTCGCTGATGCTGAAGCGCACGTGGATCGGATCCAGGGCGGACAGGGTGGTCAGAAGCGTGTTCTGGCCCCGGCCCACCAGGTTGCCCGCCTTGACCTCCGTCTTGCCGATCAGGCCGGAGATGGGCGCGCAGATCTTGGTGTACCCGAGCTGGATCTTCATGTTCTTCACCGCGGCTTCGGCGGTTTCGACCGCGCCGGCCGCCGACCGCTCCGCGGCCTCGGCGTCATCCACCATCTGGCGCGGCACGGCGTTCTTTTCCCAGAGGGGGGTCAGCCGGGCCTTGTCGCGCCGGGCCTTGTCGAGCGCCGCCTCCGCCTGGGCGAGATTGCCCTGGGCCTGCGCCAGATTGGCTTCCACCGTGGCCGGATCGATCGTGTAGAGCAGCGCCCCCTCCTCGACCATGGCGCCTTCCCGGAAATGAACGGCTTCGAGGATGCCTTCCACCCGGGCGCGGATTTCGACGTCCTGCGAGCCGAGCGTCTGGCCCATGGCCTCGAAGTAGACCGGCTGGTCGCGGACGATGACTTCCGCGGCGACCACCGGCACGGGCGGAGGTGAAGGAGGCGCCGGTTCGCGGCAGGCCGGAACCAGCGGCAAGAGGCAGAGCAGGAGCAGCACGCGCACAGGGACAAATGGAAGCTTCATGAAGAAGATCATATTCAAATGCGGCGCATATGAAAAGGCAAAAGCCAATCCCCGCCGCCCTTGCTTTTCCTTCCACCCCCGTGCTAGGGTGCCTCCGCGTTTCCATTGGTGGAGGCGCATCCGGCGACTAACGGAAGCGGGTGGAAATCCCGCGCGGTCGCGCCGCTGTAATCGGTTCCGAAATTCCATCCGGCCATTCCGCCCCCTCGCAGGCGGGAGAAGGCGGAAGAGTAGAAAAACCGTAAGCCAGAAGACGAGCCGACGGATCGAAATCAACCCGATGCCCTCGCAGTTTGGGGCGGAAAGGATGCCGTCATGCGGCGCAGTCTGTTCGGCCTGGTCCTGTTCCTCTGTTTTCCCGTTTGGGCGGCGCAGACCGTCGTCTCGTTCGACGCGTTCCTGCCCGGCCCCGGCCAATCCCTCCACGACACCTCGCTTTCGGACGAGGCGGCCACGTTCGTCAATATCTACAACCCCGACTGGGATTCGTGGGCCGGCTTCGCCTTCTCGACCGTGAGCAACACCACCGACGGCTCGTGGGCCAACCAGTACGCCGCCGCGCAGGCGCTCTCCAACGCCTATGCCGTGGCCTACCACGACAGCTGGAACCCCGCGCCAGAAATCCTCTTCGACCTCCCCGCCGCGCCGAAATCCGTGCGCGTGGATAACACCACCTACGCCGCCCTCTCCATCCGCGACGGCTCGGCCTACAACCGCGCCTTCACCAACGGCGACTATTTCGTCCTGACGCTGACGGCCTCCGACGCCGAAGGGAACCTCCTCGCCGCCACCAACCACTACCTCGCCGATTTCCGCGACGGAAAGACGTTCATCCAGACGAACTGGTCCACGCTCGACCTCTCCTGGATGCCTCCCCGCGTCGCCTCGATCGCCGGCACGCTGGAAACGACCGATGTCGGCGCCTGGGGCCCCAACACGCCGATGTACTTCGCGCTCGCGGACTTCGCCTACGCCTACGCCGGGACGGATTCCGGGATCGACGCGGCGGATCCGGCCATCCTCTGCTGGGCCGGCGGCGTGGCGTCGTACGCGCCCGGCCCCAATGTCAGCAACCAGTTCCAGAACTCCGCCAACGCCCTCGGCCCGGCCGACGCCGGCGACGGCATCAACGGCTCGACCAACGTCGTGAGCCTGGGCGACAGCGGCCGGATCACGCTGGTCTTCCCCGTCCCCGTCGCCGACGGCCCCGGCCCCGACTTCGCCGTCTTCGAAAACGCCTTCACGGAGGATTTCCTCGAATTCGCCTTCGTCGAGGTGTCGTCCGACGGCACGAACTTCGTGCGCTTCCCCTGCCACACGCTCGCCACCAACCCGGTGGACGCCTACGCCTCGACGGGCGGGACGGAGGCCGGCGCCGTCGGCGGACTCGCCGGCAAGCACTTGCAGGGAACCGGCACGCCGTTCGACCTGCGCGGACTCGCCGGCGACGACGCGCTCGACGTCCGCCGCGTCACCCACGTGCGCCTCGTCGACGTCTTCGGCGACGGCTCCGTCCCCGATTCCTACGGCAACCCCCTCTACGACCCGACCCCGACGTGGGGCTCGGGCGGCTTCGACCTCGACGCCGTCGCCGTCCTGAACGCGCGGATCGAGATCTCGGCGGCCACGAACGCGCCGCCTCCCGCCCTCCCCGGCTACCAGACCGTCCTGGAATACAATCCCGCGCTCGACCCCGCGGCATGGACGACCAACGCGCCGGCGCAGGGAACCCCCGGCTTCTTCCGCTGGAGGCTCGCGAAATGAGTTTTTCCACGCAATGGAAAAACTTTCCCCGGTTTTTCCACACAATGGAAAAACTTTGGCCGGCGCCTTCCCCCGCCGGAATGGGCGGGTTCGGCCTGCTCGAGCTGCTGGCGGCGATGGCGGCGATGCTCCTGCTGGCGGCGATCCTGGCCGGGGCGATGCCGGCGGCGCGCGCCGCGGCCGGGGCGGCCGCCTGCCGATCCAACCTGCGGCAGCTGGTGGCCGCCAACCTGGCCTATGCGGCGGACCACGGGCGGTTCGTGGCGGCGGCGGCGGACATCGAGGGGGCCAACTCCATCCGCTGGCACGGAGTGCGCCAAGGCAGGGGGTTCGACGGCTCGAAGGGGCCGCTGGCGGAATATCTCGGCGGGGCGGGTTCGAGCACCTGGGTCCGGCGCTGCCCCGGCTTCCAGCCGGAAGCGGCGGGTTTTGAATCCTCCTGCGGGGGCTACGGCTACAACGCGCTCGGCGTCGGCTCGGAGGCCTGCCTCCCCGAGGGGGGCGGCACCACCGTCGGCATGAGGCCCCCCGCCATCGCCCATCCGGCGGAAACCGTCATGTTCGCCGATGCCGCCTTCCTCCAGGGCGCCGGGAAGAAGGCCAAGCTGATCGAATACTCGTTTGCGGAGCCGCCGCGGTTCGCCAACGGCGGAACCCCTTGGCCTTCCATCCACTTCCGCCATCGGGGGCGGGCCAACGTGGCCTGGTGCGACGGCCATGTCTCCTCCGAAACGCCGGAGCGGACAGGCGCGCGGTCGGCCGGTCCCGTCCTGGGGTGGTTCGGCCCCGACGACAATCGGCTTTTCGACCCTTTTTAGGCATATTTGAGGATTGACGGGTCGCGGGGAATGAGATAGCTTCCCCCGCGTCGATACAACTCTGGCTGTTCTGTGAGAGTGGGTTTCCCCCACTCTTTTGCGTATCCGGAGCTGTGCAGGAAAGTGCTTTTCCCCGTCGAGGGAGGAGGTTTGAAATATGAACAACGAATTGCTGGCTGTCTTTGAATATATGGAGCGGGAGCGCAAGCTGGACCGCGAAACCCTCGCCCAGCTGGTCGAGTCCGCCTTGCAGGTGGCCGGCCGCAAGAGCATCGGCCGCGTGCGGGACCTGCGCGTCGAGATCAACCGCAAGACGTTGGAAATCAAGGCCTTCGCGAGCATCCAGGTTGTCGATTTCGTCCGCAACCGCGACGAGGAGATCTCCCTGGACGACGCCCAGACGAGGTTCCCCGGCAAGAACTGCAAGATCGGCGACCTGATCGAGATCGAGGTCACCCCCCGCAATTTCGGGCGCATCGCTGCCCAGACGGCCAAGCAGGCCATCATCCAGAAGCTGCGCATGGCGGAGAAGGACAAGGTCTACGCCGCCTACAAGGATCATGTCGGCGCCATCGTCACCGGCACCGTCCGCCGCTTCGACCGCAGCGACGTGGTCGTGGACCTCGGCGACGCCGAAGGCATCATGCCCAGCAAGGAGCGCGTGCCCAGCGAGGAATACCAGATCGGCGACCGGATCCGCTTCCTGCTGCTGAACCTCGATTCGCAGACGCAGGGCACCCAGCTGACCCTCTCGCGCGCCAATCCCGATTTCATCAAGAAGCTCTTCGAGCTGGAGGTCTCCGAGATCGCCGACGGCACCGTCGAGATCAAGGGCATCGCCCGCGAGGCGGGCTTCCGCACCAAGATCGCCGTGCACTCGAACGACGAGAAGGTGGACCCCGTCGGCGCCTGCGTCGGCCTGCGCGGCCAGCGCGTCAAGAACATCGTCCGCGAACTGTCGGGCGAAAAGGTCGACATCGTCAAGTGGAGCACGGACATCAAGACGTTCGTGACCAACTCGCTGGCGCCGGCCAAGCTGCTGCGGCTCGAGGTCGACGAGATCGAAAACGCCGTGAAGGTCATCGTCGAGGCCGACCAGCTTTCGCTCGCGATCGGCAAGAAGGGCCAGAACGCGCGCCTGACCGCCAAGCTCACCGGCTGGAAGGTCGACATCCAGAAGGACGAAGGCGACATCTCGGAAGAGGAGAAGTTCGCCCGCGCGATCGACCAGATGGCCGCCGTCGAGGGCATCGGCCGCGAACGCGCCGAAAAACTCGCCGCGAACGGCTTCAATTCCCTCGAAGGCATCCTGGCGGCGGACGTCAAGGACCTGGTGGACGTGGAAGGCTTCGACGCCGAAACCGCCCAGCAGGTGCGGGCCGCGGCCGAAGCCGCGTTCGAGCGCGAAAACGGAAAGGCTGCTGAATAATGAGAATCTGCGATCTAGCCAAGGAATTGATGACGACGGGCAAGGAGCTCCTGGCGCTCCTGCAGGCCCGGGGCTGCACCGCGCGCAGCACCCAGGCGAACCTGACGCCCGACCTGGAGCAGTATCTGCGCGACGAGATCAAGCGCATCTACTACGGCGGCGCGGCGGCCACCCCCGCCCCCGCGGGCACCTTGACTCCGTGCTCGGCCAGGGCCCTCTCCAGGCGGTGCGTGTAGACCGACGGCAGGTCGGCGGCCAGCCCCTTCGACAGCACGTCCTTCAGCAGCGTGGTCTGGCGGGCCGGCCGGTGCCCGAGCAGGCTGCGCCCGCCGTTCTGCCAGAGGTCCAGATACCGCCGGCCGTGGTGGTCGTACAGGCGGTAGCCCCGCGCGCGGC
>CALMBO010000009.1 GCA_937860055.1 uncultured Verrucomicrobiota bacterium
GGAGAAAGGGGGCGGAATCTTGCGAACCGTAATTCCCATGAGTGCTAACTGTTTGGGCCTTGTGGAGCATCACTATCCTGTTTCATTCGCAGGAGTTTATCTTTTGCCAAATCATCTTTGAAATGATTCGCCTCATAATAATCGATTATATTCAATAGGCATGAAACAGATAGAGCCCGGATTATATTGGCCGCCCGACCGCCCTGTAAAATTATTCCGCCAAGAGATATTCCAAGCGGGTGGTTTTGATTCATTTTATACACAGCCCCACCACTAAGGTCGTTGAAACTAGTAAGTGGAATAGATGATGGGGTGTTTATGACAATCATTTTTTCAATATTATCAATGGCAGCTACGGTTCCTTTTATGAGGATTGGGCAATACGTTCCCGAATTATTCTCATAATCAAGCGTTTGTTCAGGCTCTGGAAAACCAAGAATAATAGCGTCGTCACCTTCTTGTAGATTGCGATCCATGTCTGATAGATTCCAGAACTGACCATCAAGTCCTGATTCTATGATAAAAAACGAATCAAGCCTCACTAGAATTATGTCTTCATAATTATGCGTGTCGTCAATATGAGTTCGAATTCCATGTCTTTGCGGGATGAGTTGGTCCGATCCTAAGCGGGAAATAATGCGAAGGTCTCTCACATGTTTCCCGTACTTATCAAGAGTATGAAACGCTGTAACAAAGTAGTGGGCCTGTTTCTTTACCAATACCCCAGAGCCGAACCAGGCACCCTGACATGGTTCGTGTCCAGTTGTGCATAATACTGGGCGGATCGTGTTCTCAATATTCATATAGGCGTAGTCTGCCCATCAATCGGCCGAAAAGTTTCATCCGCCCAAGTCAGACTTGCAAATCCGAAGTGGCTGACTCGAAGATTACCGAAGCACTTATAGGGTGTCAATCGGGACGTAGAAACTGGGCAGGCCATGGCTGGCGTCTTGACGGCCTAGCAGGAGCAGTGCGAAACTCCCTTCAGCCATGTAATTCAGGTCGCCTTGTCCCACGCTTCCTTGAACACCGATTGGCAGGTTGGAATAATTGACTGTGAAAGGGTCCTCATTTTAGGCATTTTATTGGCACTCTTTACCGACGGGTCATTCACAAGTGCAACCATTTCCTCTAGTTGAGACTGGAGTTGTTTATGACTCTGCTTCTTCGGATTCAGCATCATCTTGGCCTTGCCTTCGAGCCGAACAAGACTGTCGTACTTCTCCTGCAATGGCTCGCAAATTTCACGGGACTGAAGGAGAACCGACGAAGCGGTTTCTGCGGTCCCGATCATGTCTGAAAGAATTTGCCTTAGGTCATAAATCCATTTCTCACGCATGCCTGCGACCATCTGCCGGTGTTGTATCCTTGCCGTGATGATTGGGCCTATGAATACGGCAACCAAGGCGGTTAATGAGGATAGAAGTGCTGCGATGGCGGCCATTGAGTCTTTGTCTAGGTTCATAAATTATCCTTTTAGCGAAAGCAATTAATGGGGCGTTCCGAGGCCCGCATCGGTGCATGTCTGAGTATTGTCTTCGGGGCTTGGCTGAGCTTCTTTGGCCTCTCCGTTCTCAATTCTTCTCACTGCGTCAGTCATTGCATAGTGTACAAACTGCTGTCCAAGTGCCGTCAAGACGTATGGTTTCTTGTCTTCAAACGCCGACTCCATCGTCGAAGGCGCAGGACCTCGGTACTTCCTGGGATGCTTGCGAAGGAATTTTCCGTCCACAGTTGTATCCCTCTCTTGGCGAATAACGCCGCCGGTACTGAGGTCACGAATCAGGAGCTTA
Organism: uncultured Verrucomicrobiota bacterium; assembly: GCA_937860055.1. Classification (GTDB taxonomy): domain Bacteria; phylum Verrucomicrobiota; class Kiritimatiellia; order CAIQIC01; family Lenti-01; genus Lenti-01. Next base: position 1,794 of record CALMBO010000009.1, read on the forward strand.
TATAGATCGGCTTCTGCTGAATCTTCACGGGGAATATCTCCATAGATTTCCATCCAGATGTCGTATCTCGTGACGCCGGGACTTCGGTGTATCTCGCGAATGACTGCAAAATGGGCCTCATGATACAGGTTGAGCCAATCAATAAATAAACGGACCACATCGTCTGAACACAGGCGAGTGCCGCTTGCATTGGCGACAAGATTTGCAACGTCCCGGCGTTTTTCTTCGGTATCGGCCTGGTCCCAGATGCGGAAGGCCCGCCGCACTAGGTCTAGGTAGTCTTCACTCTGAATACGTTCATTGATCTGGTCTCCAAGTTTCTCAAATCTATCGGAGATGTCACGGAGCGTGCCAGATAGAAGACCAATCTTTCTCTGGTGTTCGTTCAACCACTGAGTCCGCATTTCATCGGCACGCACATCGCCAGACTCAGTCTTCAGGCTGGCCATCGTGCTAATGAAACCGCCAACCCATGGAATACTGCCCAATGCCGCCAAGATAAACTTTTCAAAAATACGCTTGCGAGGCGTCGGGGCAGTGCTCGCAATCTTGTCGAAAATGGCCGCTCCTGCATTATCGATCGGAGTCGGCGTGCTATTGCCATTGGATTCGGAATCGCCCATAAGTATTCCCGAGAATCCTGGCGGGGTAAATTCTACTTGCTCCAATGCCCCATGACCCATTCCCATTGATTATGGGTGTAGTCCCAACGCCAATGGGCCTTCACCCATTTCGTTGCCCCAAGAGGGCGAAGGGTCTTCATGTTCTGCATTCGATCCAGCGGTTTCAAAGGTTTGAGTGGCCGTATGCCTTGAATCTTTTTCACATATTACCTCTTTCCGCATGGTGGACCGTACTGGTCTCGTATTTCCTGTTCGATCTGCATTCGGCCGGACTGTTGGGCATCTGGTGTATACAGGACGGCGACGTTGAGAGTGCCTGTACAATTGCGGCTCCAACAGTCTTTTCGGTCATGGGTGTCAACCCGTGATTTCACCGTTGCAGATTCGCCGACATCAACTAAAGAGTAGGCGTTGTCGCTGTGGCAAAGGATTGCGTAGACACCGGACCGGTCCTGAAGGCTATCAGTGTTCGCATATGGTCCTTCAAATGTGTATTGGCCAATTGTAATGCTCATAATCATTCCTCTTTAACTCGCAAGCCCCTTCCGTCCGATGTCATTACCAAGGCCGAAGTGACTGATTCGGAGAATAACAAGGTCGGGAGTGGGCGTCAAATGGGGGCGACGGATTCGGGTTGGCTGTCAAACCGTCCAGCCATCCCTTCGGCTAGGATTGGCTCGCCGCCGATGTCCCGAACGGTTCTATCTGAAAGGCGACCTATTCCCTAATGGCGGCAGAGTACGACTGCTTCACAAGCGAGATTGCGTGTAGGCAGTCTGCCTTGTTCTGGTAGCCCTCGCCATGGGCGATGATTTGGTTGTTAGCGGCCTTCAAGTGCCAGTACCAGTTCTTGTTTTGGGCGTTTTGCCATATTTCGAAGTACATGTCACACCTCATGTATCGCCGTTGCCTGGTGGCCTGATTGGTCCCCATATGAAGCAATAGACAACGCTATTAGTTTGTAGAGATGTCGGATAATGCACAAGAATATTTTATAGATCAAATTCGCCACGGCTCGAATAAATTATCAAGTCGTGCAAGCCTTGCGAATAACTTCGAGTTGGGTGAAGATATTATGACGGGTTCCTCGTCCTTCCCCCTTGGGCCTTGTGCCAAGCCCCAAGATTTGCCATCATATCACCATGAGCACACGCTATTTCTTCTGGGGGTTACTCGTTTGTGTTGCATTGGGATTCAGCCTGCCCTCAGTGGCGGAGGAGCAGCCAGCGGTTTCAGAGGAGGCCTACGCTAACCTCATGGACAACGAGGTCATGGATCTCCAGGACTTGGCCGAGGGGGCTGAAATCCAGCGTCGCATGTTTAACCGCATGACTCCTTCTGGATTCTCCTGGCTTCAGCCCATGTTCCCATCCGTTGCCCCTTTTGAAGCAGGATATTTCGACGAAGCCTTTCTCGATGGACTGCTGGGCGAGGAGACAAACAGCGTAGCCGTCTACCCTCTGTCTCTGGTGCTGGACCCCAAGACCCGAGAGACGCTGATTTACAATGCGGAAGGGAAAATCATAGCAACCGTTCCTTCAGATGGGGTAACCCGCACATGGCCCGAGGATGCCGATCCCGCTCGTGTTACGCTGCAATTGGACCTGCTGCCTACGGAGGATGTGGAGCCTTATCTGTACGTAGAGGATCGAGTCGCCATCGCCACCGCCTCCAAGTCAGCCAGGACGCCCAAGGATGGGGGCGTTGTCATTATGAACATGATGGTTGGCAGCACCAACTTTGGCATCTTGAGCTTCCAGAGGCTGACCAATGGGAACATGCAGCTTACGGTGACCAATGGGATGGACGTGGCCGAAGTCTACTCCTATACGGTCTGGCATACCTCGACAGTGACAACGAACGAGTGGGTGGATGAATATGGCGTAACCAACATCGGCACCAACACCCTCTGGACGCCGGTGTCGCCGACGTTCAACGGGCTGGAGAGCGACTGGGAATGCCAGGAGACCAATCTTGTACTCGCCGCCGGGGTTGGGGTCTGGGAAGACTCTAGCATCACCAGCAACGCCAGAGTTAGGTTCTACGGGGTTGCCAAGAAGGCGGATGGGGATTGGGACGGATTGACCGATGGGGCGGAGTTGTTCGTTCACCATACCAGCCCGACCAACGCCGACACCGATGGTGACGGATGGAACGACGGGGAGGAGATTTCGGCAGAAACAGACCCGCTTGACCGATTCAGTGCAACCCGTCTGGCGAAAGGGGTACTGATTCATGGGGTTTGTTACAATCCCTCCAACGGATTAGCCTCTTCAAATCAGTGGGTGCAACTGCATTCCTCATCAGCATCGCCAGTCAATCTGGGGAATTTCCGCCTGCAAGTGGCAGGGAGCAACTACGCAACGAAATTGTCCTTTCCCTCGAACACGTGGATTCAGCCTGGCCATTTCATCTTGGTTGGCGGTTCCAATGTCGTAGGAAGCGATTATCTTGCGAGTCTGGATCTGCCGAACTCATATTCGACCAATCCTACAGCGGGAGCGAGACTGGTTGGACCAGATGGGGTGGACGCCGATCCTGCCGATGTGGTGATGTACGGAACGCATTCCCCTTTCAACGAAGGCGGATTGCCCACCAACGGCTGGGGCTCGACGAACACGGACTTGTGGGCGGGAAGAAGCAATCAATTGGTCAGGACTCGGCTTGGCCAGGATGCCGACTTGCGGTCCGACTGGACATATCGTCTGGTTAGCGATTTGTGGAATAGCGAAATCGTATTAGATACGGACGGGGATGGCCTAACGGATGGCGAAGAATATTCGGGGAGTGAGGCCAACGGTGTGCAGTCCGATCCGCTGGACCCAGATACTGACAACGACGGATTGGAAGATGGATTTGAGGCCGATCATGGCTTGAATCCAGCGAATTCCGATTCAGATGGCGATTCCATAGAAGACCCAGATGAAATCAACCCTGAAACAGGCAATACCTACCTGGAAGATCAACTGGGTACGGATGTGTCGGTGTCCATAGACTCTTCCCTGCCAGGCTGGATTCTTGGGCAGAGCATCGGAAGTAACGGATGGGTGAAATTTACATGCGAATCTTGGGAAGGCGTTGGCGTTTGGGCGACCATAAAGGAGGGCGGAGACGAGCCAGAAGATTTCACATGCACGATTACAAATGCGACCGTTGCATATTCGAACGATATCATCAACGGCGGCTTCCGCACCCTGCAACTCCTGCTAATTTCGACAAATCACGCCGTACCAATAGAGGTAACCGTCAACGACGGGGGCACCTACTGGACCAATCAAACCCCCATCACCCTTGGGCCTGACATATTTGGTCATTTCGATGCGGTTAAAGTGACATTGGATGCATTGTCCTTTTCAGGGACTAACTATCATTATGTGATTTCCGACGACGGTTTAACGGCGTATTCCGAACCCCAATGGATTACATCAGGGCCCGGAGAAGCGGGACGGAGTTATCCCCTATGCTATGTGCGTGGGAGCAAGATGGCCGTGCTGGGAGGATGGGATATTACGCCCTCAGGCCTGCCTGCCGACTTAAGCGTTCAAATTCAGGGGGCGGTTTCTGGAGGCATGGGATTTTCTTGGACTCAATTGGCCCGGAGCGAAGACATCAGGTGGGTGTCCCCCGTGATGGAATGCTCGAATGCCTTTGATGCAGTTGTTGCCTTCTTTAATCCAATGCAAATTGATTGGTCTGTCTTGCTGGGCTCCTGCACGGTTCCTCTTAATGCGGGGATGAGTACGAACCAATGCTATGTGACATTGGATGATCCGTTGAATGCAGACCTTCGCCATACCGTCATCCATCTTGGATGTTCTAATGGAGCGGGCAAATCAACGGAGTCGGAGTGTACAGAAGAGATATGGAATGAATTCACTGATCGGGATGTACGTCGTGTCGATGATACCCGGCTGACATATTACCAAGACTATAACTGCACAAATTCAACAACAGACTCCCTGCTGATTCACGGTGATGGGCAATGCGGAGCATGGGTAAATCTGTTCATAGACATCCTTAAAGCACAGGGAATTGATTATCAAGACGAGTGGGCGACTATCGAGCCGGGTGCGGGCGACGATGGGTTTGCCTTCAAAAACTGGTCATTTTCAGAGCCCGGGCTAAGCGGGGATTCAGGATTTCCATACTTAAACATACCTGAGACCGCCTATATGGGGCCAACCAACTACAATTGGAAATATGCCGATGTGGTCGATGTGTCGGGGGCATCTGGACAGGGCAACACCAATCCACGCTCATTGTTTCTGGAGCACTTTGTATTTATCAATGGGCAATATTATGATCCATCATCGGGATTAAGGCACTCTGATTTGTCTGCTCTGGAAAGCAACTTCATAGACGGATTCTTCAAATACGATAATTCATATCCCGTCAACGAGCAGGTGGTAAATGTGGATCTGGATGGGGACAGTGTTATCGAAAACACAAATGTATACGTAGAGGTATTCTTGTTCCGAAAAAATCCAGCAGGGACCAGCATTGTGGGCACCAATTCAAATAAGTAAAAGGACATTACTATGATAAAGCACCTTGTTTCATTACTAGTGATGAACATGCCGATGCTGGGGCTATTGGCAGATCAAGCATTATCCATTGATGGCGCCAAGATTGTAACGGGCGAAGCGGCTGTGCAATTTGCAAGAGAAAGTGAAGCGGTTAAGGCGAGCGGTGGATTCATTTATCCAGGAGAAAATCCCGCAGCAAGCATAAGGCAACTCAATACTGCAATTGCCGGGTTTGGGGCAGAGGGAGAGTATATATGGGAGTTGCCGATTCCTCATAAAGCATGGGGAATTCAGGTGGTTGTTTTAATTAATCCCGTATCGGAGCAGTTGCATTATGAATATATGCCCTGGATCGAAAGCACACGGTTCCAGACTGTCCGCAGCTTGCGTGACGCTGCCGCAAATATCTATCGGAATGCACGGGGTGCAGACCGGACCGTAGATGAAGGGGTTCACGAGATTGCGGTCCGAACATTGAAAGAAGACATCCCGGGATTTGCCAACAAAGGGGAACAAGTCTGGGAAATCCGGGTTCTTTCGCTTGCCAAGCTAGAGATATGTTCGGTCTTCCTTATGCACCCCGTTGAGGACCGATCATACTTCGAATATGCTCCTTGGGATGCAAAGGCTGGAGAATAAGTGGGAACTCTACAGTTTAGGCTCGTCCTGAACTTCAGCAATATCGGGTGCTGATGTCGCAGAAATTTGGTGTTGGCCCAAAGACTTTCTATGTGCAAGGGGGCTCTTGAGTCTGACGGGTACTATGATCGGCCAATCCAATAACTTCGCCAGAATACATCAGCCTCTTAGAAGAGGCGGCCTGAAAACAGGCTAGATGATATCGAAAAACCAGAGGACGAATAGGATTAGAAGCAAGGTTTCCATTAGCCACCCCTTCAGCCCCCAAGTCCCCCCGCCAAGTCCTCTTCGCAAGCAGTGACGGGGATTTGAAAGAACTGGGAGCCCCGTTGGTCAACCAGGCTCCCCAGGTTCCCCTCCAGCCGCCGCCAGAAAACGGGACTGGGGACGAGGCTTCCGCCCAAGGCTCTGGATAGGTACGGCCTTGAGACCCCTCCTGCCTTGGCGACCTCGGAAATGCTCAATCCGAAGAGCCTCATCAGGAGCCTCACACGGCCTAGGTTCTGTCCATCCCCGTCCGTTGGGCAGGCAAGGGGCTGGTAACGGGTTGTAACGGGGTCCTGGGAGGCAGGTGGGCCTGATTCGGGAGCTTCGGTAATGTTCATGGAACCGATCTAAGCCCAAAGTGCAAGATCGTCAATGTGCGTTGGGACTTGAAAGACCAAACGACCTGCCCCGCCCCTGTGGAGTGAAAAGTCCCAATTCAGTTCTGACGGTAGAACTTCCCCTCTAGGTAGCAGGCGATGGCCTGGCGACTGGCTTCAAAATGGGGCTGGGGCGAAAGACTACAGATCATCACGGTTCAGGAGAAGGCACGCTTTGTGGTGATTTCCCTGCAACCGACGGGCTGGGGCCATTTAGAATTGCGCCCTCAATCATATCATAGATGTCCGAGAGTGTATTTTGCGGGAACGGAGGGTCATTTGTGCGCTGCTCTTCAGGGAGCTCATAGTCGTCACCGGCAATATGCGCCACAACCAAATCATATTGTTGTCCGGGTAGAGTAGTGAAAGCGATTTCTCCTCCCCCGCCTTGTCCCAAAAACATATCGTCAAAAAACACCTTTCGTCCGTCATTACGGGTTCGGATCGCCTTGATAGATGGTCTCCGAAGGGAAACGGATTCTGAATTGGCAATCCATTCTTCTATGCGCTTTTCGGTTTCTGCCCGACGTCCGGCGAGGAATGTGCCTCCTTCATATAACGCCAAATAATATACGGATATCGTGCGTTCCTTGCTCATATATCCAGTAAGCCAGACCAACTTACCGGGGAGGAAGGACAGTTCATTTGTGGCTGCGTCGTGTCGCTCTAATGTAACGGGTTTGTTATAGGCGAGCCAAGACGCCATATTTTCAGCCGATATTGGGTTGTCAATGGCCAGGCAGGATGAGGCGGTTAGGACTAATATTGTAAATATTCGTTTCATGAATTATCGCCAATGTCACGGTTCAGAAGACGGCACGCCTTGTGAAGATTCCCCTGCAACCGAATGTTGGCAGAATTCATTTTCATGGCAATGCCTGCGAATAGATGGTGAGCACAACGATAAGCACCCAGCACAAAGAAGTTAAAGCTGAGAATGCATAACTTGTTTTCGGCCGTTTCTGAAAAATCGAAACGACCATGCTGACAAGAAACAGTAGGGGTGTTCCTGCGAGGATTATGTTTTGAATTGGATCATGAGTTGAAACAATACCGCCGATTACGGGGGACATGGCATTTCGAATTATCATCCCGAACGTTGAATAATCAATATACCGTGGGCCGAATCCTGCAAGCAATGCAAGAGCTGCGATAAGGCCGGATATAGGTATGGCGCAGAGAAGAATTATTGCATTAGTGAAAATCATCCTTTTCATGTTTATGCTGCCAACAGTGTAATAGGCTCATGTCGGGCTGACCAAGCCGAAGCGGGGAAAGCACTTATTCGAAAAAATATCATTGTTTACGGCTTCTGATCAGCGAAACGACGAATAGGATGGCGAATGGGCCGACAAATATCATGTAGAGGAATGGGGATGCGGCCAGGCCCATTGCCATAGCGGCCCCATTGCCTACCCCTGCGCCGTGGGATATCCATAGAACGGCAAGCATAGATATCGCCATAAGGAAGCCGAAGACGATTACTCCGAAATATCTCATTTCATTTTCTTCTGCGAACGTCACGGCTTAGAAGACGGCACGCCTTGTGAAGATTCCCCTGCAACCGACTGGGGAAGTTTTATCATTTTAAGAATTGTTTTCTCGTTAAATATTGATCGGTAAATGCTGTTGCCCATTTCTGTCCCCATATCCCCTGGATATATCTCAAGCGATGGGCTCCCTTGAAATACTCCTTTGCGGTCAAAACTAAAATAAAAAATAATTCCAGAACGGCACGAACGGTGGGAATAGCCCCAAAGATGTTTTTCATGCGAAGGGTTACAGTCTTCAAGGGCCAATGGGCCAGCAAGGAAACCGATTAGCTCTTCATATTTCTCGTCACCAAGACCACGGTATAGAGTGTATGTAAGCCCGCCGGTGCCATGAAAAGACATCGGGCCGGACATAATCAATTCGTCTATCCCATCACCGTTCAAATCAAGTTCGGAATATTCGCTGTCCTGGTTGCGGAGATCTGGTCTGTTGACTGGGGCGAAAATCTCGGCTCGGGTCTTGATCGGAGCATCGGCGGCTGTAGTTAGTGACGAAGCTGCGAGGATGATAATGACACCAAGCATTTTCATATTCTAATTCCCATATCACGGTTCAGGAGCCCCGACACCTTGTGGAGAGTCCCCAGTAAACGATTGTCGGCTGCTTCCAGTATTCTGAATCTGGCTTAGGATGAAAGACTCAATTCGAGGGTAAATCTCTTGTAGCGTTGACTGTGGTTCTGCGGGGTCAATTAGTTTCTGCTCTTTAGGCATATCATCTTCATAGTTATCCGATTGGGCCACCATCAGATCATATTTTCCACCCGGCAGAGTCGTGAACCCGGCCTTTGTTGCGCCACCAGGACCGGCCGCCATCCCTGCGAAATAGACCTTGTGGCCATCTGACATCGTGACCACGCAGATGTCCTTATTTGGGCGATTTGTATGTTCTGCTTCAAACTCAATAATATGGTTTTCTGCTCGGGCCCGATTTGTCCCGTATAAGGTGCCGCCTGCGAATAAAACGATGGAATAGGCAGTGAGCGTCTGGGTTTTACTGCTGTAGCCCCAGTACTTGATGAGATTGCCCCATTCGTGGGTTGGTATGGGCCCCTCTTCTTGGACGGATAGCGTGACCGGTCGGTCATAGTTAATAAGCGTGGCCATCTCCTGTGGCGATGGAGCAGAGATATCTCCGGCAAAAGCACAAGCGGATGCAAGAACGAGGGCCACAATTACAGGTTGTAATTTCATGTATTCAGCCAACAGTCTCATCAGCCCCAGGGCAGGCTTCAAAAACCGAAGCGGTTGATTGGAGAATAGCGAGGGGGATGAGGACTGTCAATCGGGGCGGCTGGACCAGCCATGACGCTTGTGGCAATTCCGAGTGGCTCGGCCTATGGACTAGATCACGCTTGCGGGGGCGAGGTCAGTTGTTGGCGTTGGCTTTCCTAGAACGACACGACCTTGTCGGATTCCTTCACCAGGTCATACAGGTCTTTCATCGTAGAGAGGGGGCAAAGTTCCGAGCCCTCCGAATGGCGTAGTTTGAGGCAGGTTCCACAAGCCAGGATTTTGCCTCCGCCGTCCACAAAGGCCTGCATCTGTTCGGTAACTTTGAATTGGGCGGTGTCCAGGGATTCGCATTCAACCCCCTTGGCCATCAGGAACACCTTTACTTGGTCATTTTGTTTCAACGCAAACACGCCGAAGCGAAACCCATTCCAAACGGTTTCTGCATCTGTTGAATAGATTACAACGCCGATTTTCATTTATTAGTCTCTTTCTTTGCGGTGATTCCATAATGGTAAGGGGGCAAATCAACCCATCGCTTTTCAATCTTGAATCCCGACGCTTCAGCCCAATTTGCACATTGTTCTGGAGTAGGGCGGATGTCCATGGGAGGCCCACGAGGCGTTTTCGGGTCATAGTTCCAATGCATAATTCCCAGGGTTCCGCCCTTGTGGAGAATGCGGAATGCCTCGGATAGCAGTTGTTCGGGCTTTTCAGCGTGTAGGATGTTGTAGAGCATCACATAGTCAACGGATGCGGAGGACAATCCCGTTCCCTCCGAAACGAAGTCCCGCTGATGAAGTCGGACATTCAGAAGGTTGCTCTGGTCTGCCTTGCGTCGTGTAGCGGCTATCATATCCGCCTCGACATCAAATGCGTGGACGGTTCCGCCTGTAATTTGAGCAGCGGGAATCGTAAATGTACCGTACCCGCACCCAAAATCGACGACAGTCGCCATAGTGCTTTCTAATCCGAGCAAGAGGAGCGTTTCAGTGGGGCTGAAGAACGTCTGCCAAATTTCCTCGGATGGCATTCCGCTTTCTCTGGTTTTCATGTCCTTTATGGCTGAACGGTATCATTGGCCAGGGGGGATTTCCACCCTCCAATCCTGCCCTTCTGCCTGCCAGAGGAGACTTCCTGGACCAAGGGGATTCTCTGCCCCCGAAACGCAAGTGCCCTGCAAAAGTGGCCACTAAGTGGCCACTTGGCATTTTTTAGGGGGTCAAAACGACAACCCCGCAAACATCATTTCGACCAATGTTTACGGGGCTATTAAGGATGGTGGGCGTTACTGGATTTGAACCAGTGACCTCGTGCATGTGAGGCACGCGCTCTAACCAACTGAGCTAAACGCCCTTCCTCGAGGGAAGCGTGGGAAGAATACGGGCTGGGCGCAAAAAGTCAAGCGGACGGCTTGCTCCGCCGGGAGGTTTTTGGCAGGATTTCCTCCAGTGGGAGGCTTCATCCGGGGCCTCGAAACAAAATCAAAAGGAGCGGATTATGGAAGAGAAAGGGTTCTTCGGCCGGTTGTTCGATCTGTCGTTCAACGAATTCGTCACGACCAAGATCATCAAGGCGCTGTATGTCATTGCGATCATTGCCTCCGCCCTCGGCGCCTTATTCATCCTGGGCGGCCTGTTCGCCACCAAGACGTTCGGCGGAGTCCTGATGGGGCTGATCCTGGCGCCCATCGTGTTCATCCTCTACGTGATCATGGCGCGGGTGTGGCTGGAAGTCGTCATTGTCCTGTTCCGCATCGCCGAGAACACGGCGAAGATCGCGGGGAAGGGCGAGCCACCTCCGCAGGCATAGGGTTCCGGAAGCGGTTTCCGCGCGCCCGCCCCGGCACCGGGGCGGGCTTTTTTCAGGCCTTGGCGGGGGGCGCCTTGCCGAGGCGGGCGAGGACGGTCTTGAGGTCGGCCCAGGTTTCAACCTTCCGGCGGGGATCGCGCAGGAGATAGGCGGGGTGGAAGGTGAGCATGACGGGGATGCCTTCGAATTCGCGCCACTGGCCGCGGGCCTTGCCGATGGGGAGGGTTTCGTTCACGAGGCCGCGCGCGGCGGTGGCGCCGAGGCAGACGATGAGTTTGGGGCGGATGACGGCGATCTGGCGCTTGAGGTAGGGGATGCAACCTTCCATTTCCTCGGGCGTGGGAACGCGGTTGCCGGGAGGGCGGCACTTGACGATGTTGCCGATGAAGACCTGCTCGCGGGTGTAGCCCATGGCGGCGATCATCTTGGTGAGGAGCTGGCCGGCGCGGCCGACGAAGGCGAGGCCCTGTTCGTCCTCGTCGGCGCCGGGGCCTTCGCCGACGAACATGATGTCGGGCTGGAGGGCGCCTTGTCCGGGGACGGTATTCGTGCGCGTGGGGGCGAGGGCGCAGAGCTGGCAGGCGGCGATTTCCGCGGCGATGGATTCGAGGGTGTCGGGGCCGGACTTGGCGGGTGGTTGGTGGCGGGTGGTTGCTGGTTTGCGAGGAGGGGCGGCGGGTTTCGGGGGAGGAACGGGGGCGGCGGATGTGGGCGGGGCGGGTCTGTGGGGGGGTGTGGGGGGGGTGTCTGTTGGTTCGGGGCGGGGCGCTGGCGTGCGGGGGGGGGGAAGCGGGGGCGGCGGTTTTGGCGGGGGGGGGAGACTGGGGAGGCGCCTTCGCGAGCTTCTTGCCGGAGGAGGGGACGTGGGTGACGCCTTGTTCCTTGAGATATTGCAAATACTCGACGGCTTGTTCGCGGAGGGGTTTTTTCATGGGGGCCGACTATAGCGGGCGGCGGGGGGTGGTGGCAAGGGTGGCGGAGGCGGAGTGGAGAGCGGAAAGCGCGGAAGGAAGGGGGAGAAACTTTTGGTTGCCAAAAAGGGGCGAGTTGGGCAATCTGTGCCCTCGTTTTTGAGCGCCCCCATCGTCTAGAGGCCTAGGACGCCAGGTTCTCATCCTGGTAACACCGGTTCGAATCCGGTTGGGGGTGCCATTTTTTTGGGGGGGGGAATCCGCATTCTAATCTTTTGACGGATTCGCCGGATTTTGCGATAACGCTTCACTGGAAGCGTTATGCGGGCATTCATCCACAACAAGGCCATTCTGGGCGCAATGGTTCTTCTGGCGGCGGCGTCTTTCGCCTCCGGCGGGGAGCCGCAGCGCGCCGATCATCGGCCCATCCTGGGGAACGAGGCGACGCCTTTCCTCCAGTACGAGGCGCCGGACCTGGTCACGAACGTGGCCGTGGCGGGGACGTGGAACGGGTGGCAGGCGCAGCACCCGCTGGCGCGGAACGCCGAGGGGCTCTGGGAGCTGGACGTGCGGACGCTGGGAGCCCGGCTGGGGCGCCACGAGTTCAAGTTCATCGTCGACTCCGTCTGGGAGAGCGGGGACAACCGCATCCTGCCCATCAACCTCGACGGGGTGATTGAACGGCCGCCGGCGATGATCCAGCGGGCGGTGATCGACGATTTCAAGATGGTCCGGGTTTTCTTCAAGCAGAGCCTGCCGACGGGGATTTCGGCGTCGGCGACGCTGGATCCGCCGGTGCCCGTGGCATGGACGGAAGTGGTGACGACGGAGGAGGACGCGCGGCGGACGGGCTACCTGCTCTCGCAGGGCGTGGTGACGTTCCTCTTCGACCAGGCGGCCTACGGGCGCGAGTTGCCGCGGGACACGAAGGTGGTGGTGGCGGGCAACTTCACGGGCTGGGACGGCGGCGGCGGGGACGGCAAATGGGTGCTGAAGCGCGGGCGGCTGCCGGGCACGTGGGAGGGCACCGCGCAGCTGGGCGGGATGCGCCTGCCGGCGGGCGAAAAAGACCTGGTGTTCAAGTTCGTGCTGAACGACACGGAGTGGCTGCCGCCGCCGGAGGGGGCGCCGAACGCGCTGCCGGACGGAAAGGGCAGCGTGAACCTGAAACTGGACGTGTTCCGCAGCGGCGGCGCGGAGATCCGCGTGCACACGTCCGAACCGCTGGACCTGACGCAGTCCTACGTGCTGAAACTCGACGGCGTGGCGGACCGGACGCTGGGCGTGATGACGACGCCCGGCGGCGTGTTCGACAAGATCCGCAGCGACAAGCCGATGGGCGCGACGCTGGACAAGGAGCGGGGAACGACCACCTACCGGATCTTCGCCCCGCGCGCGCGCAACGCCTGGCTCTGCTTCTTCGACCGCCCCATGGCGGTGACATGGACGCCCTCCTTCAAGCGCTTCCCGCCGGCGGAGGAATACCGGATGTGGAAGGATCCGAAAGACGGCGTCTGGGAGATCACGGTGCGCGGGCTGGACATCGGCCGCTTCTACGGGTTCCGGGTGGACGGACCGCCGGGCGACGGCGAGGGATTCGACCCCTCCTTCGTGGTGGGCGATCCGTACGGCCGCGCGGCGGCCAACGCCGACGGGCTGACGATCGTGGTGGATCCGGCGGCGACCAACCAGTGGTTCAAGGGATGGACGGACCAGGCGTGGGAGGCGCCCGATCCGCAGAACGTGGTGATCTACGAGTGCCATGTGCGCGGCATGACGGTGCATCCGTCGTCGGGCGCGGCGGCGGCCAAGCGCGGGAAGTTCGCGGGGCTGGCGTCCACGCTGGGCAAGGGCGCGGGGCTGGACCACCTGAAGAAGATGGGCGTGAACACGATCGAGCTGCTGCCGGTGAGCGAATTCTCCGAGAGCGCCGATCCCTACAACTGGGGCTATGCCACGGTGTATTTCTTCGCGCCGGAATCGACGTATGCGCTCGATCCGGAAGAGGGGTCGGGCTACTACGAGCTGAAGCAGCTGGTGGACGACCTGCACGAGCAGGGGTTCGCGGTGGTGCTGGACATGGTCTACAACCACGTGGGGGGGCCCAACATCTTCGGGCTGATCGACAAGAAGTGCTATTTCCGGCTGAATCCGGACCTGAGCTTTTCGAACCACAGCGCGTGCGGCAACGACGTGAAGACCGAGTCCCCCATGATGCGCAAGCTGATCCTCGACAGCATCCGCTACTACATGGAGGAATTCCACGTGGACGGGTTCCGCCTCGACCTGGCGGAGCTGATCGACATGGAGACGATGCTGGCGATCCGGGACACGGCGCGGGCGATCAACCCGAAGGCCATCCTGATTTCCGAGCCGTGGAGTCCGGGGCGCGGGGAAAACAAGTACCAGCTGCGCGGGACGGGGTGGTCGGCGTGGAACAACGATTTCCGCTACGCGGCGAAGGATTTCGTGCGGGGTTCGGGCAACCGCGACTGGCTCAAGGGCAGCATCTTCGGTTCGGTGGGGAGCTGGGCGCTGAATCCGCTGCAGCCGGTGAACTACCTGGAGAGCCACGACGACGTGGCCTACATCGACGAGATTTCCGCGAATCCCGACAAGGACGGGCGGAACCTGAACGACCGCGACGCCGCAATGAACCGGCTGGCGGCGACGATCCTGTTCACCTCGCTGGGGAAGACGATGCTGTACGAAGGGCAGGAATTCCTGCGGAGCAAGTGGGGGATCAAGAACACGTACAACCGGGGCGATGCCGTCAACGCGGTGCGGTGGACGGACCGGGAGCGTCCGCTGGCCAAGCAGGCGATGGACTACTATGCCGGCCTGATCCAGCTGCGGATGAGCGAAGAGGGATCCGCCTTCCGCGTGGCGCAGCGCCCGCCGCAGAGCTACTACCGCTGGCTCCTGCCGGACAACGAGCGGCTGATGGGCTACGTGGTGAACGTGCCGCAGCTGCATGCCGGCCGCGGATTCGCCGTGCTGCTGAACGCGGACGACCGCAACCGCCGCATGGAGGTGGAACTGGGCGGCCCCACGGCCTGGAAGATGATCGGCAACGGGCGCGAAATCAACCGCAACGGCCTTTCCCCGCGCGGGTGGCCCGCCGGCAAGACCCCGCCCACCTGGCCCGCCGGCTGGAAGGGCGAGATCGAGGTGCCGAAGCTCGAGTCCATCATCCTGATGAACGGTTTCTGATCTTCCCCCGATGGATTTCCTGGAACAACTGCTGGAGCGGCTGCCGAAAGTTCCCGCGCCCGTCCGCGGCGTCTGGATCGGTCCCTATTGGACCGCGGTGCAGACCGGTTCCGGAACGGGACTGGCCACGACCCTGCTGGACAACGGCCCCGCGCATGGCGAACACGCGCAGCGGCTGGCCGGCGCGGGAAAACTGGCGGGTCGCGACGCCCGCGAGCTGGCGGCGGGCCTGGCATCCGATTTCCCGCTGGCCCGGAGCGTGGGCCTGGCCGCGCTGAATGCGATCCTGCCCGAGCCCGCCGGGCGCATCACCGAGCGCAACGCGGGAGAGCTCGCCGCCGAACAGGCGGCCGGCAAGACCATCGGCGTGGTGGGCTGGTTCCCGTTTCTTCCGCAACTGAAGCAGGCCGCGGCCCGCGTCGAGGTGTTTGAAAAGGATCCCGAAACCGGGTTCGCGCTGACGGAGGAGCGCGCGGCGCGCCTGGCGGGCTGCGATGCGCTGTGCATCACCGCCTCCGCGCTGCTGAACCGGACGCTGGACGGCCTGTTGCGCGCGGCCCGTCCCGGGGCGTGGAAGATGCTGGTGGGGCCCTCCTCGCCGCTGTGCCGGGAAGCGCTCGATCTCGGCTTCGACGCCATCTGCGGCGCGCGCGTCGTGGAGGCGTCCGCCGTGGTCCGCGTCATCCAGGAGGGGGGATGCTTCCAGCAAATCCGCCAGACCGGCGCCGTCCGCCTGCTCGCCCTCGAAAAAACGGACGGGTGAGCGGATTGGGTTTGACAGTCCCCGCGGCCGGTTCCATCCTGACGATGAAGGCGGTAAGCGCCGAAACAAAGGAGATGCGAATGAAGAGATGGATGATCGGTCTGGTTGTTCTGATGTTGGCCTTTCCGGCGATGGCCCAGTTGGCCGGTCTGCCGATCGCGGGCGGCGCCGAGGCTCCGGCCGGCGTGCTGCAGGGATCCGGCGGCCTGGTGCTGGGAGACGACTTCAACGTCTATGGCGTCCGCGGGACCTTTGCTCCCGTCGAGGGACTGGCCTTGTTCGGCGATGCCGGGGCCCTGGATCCGGACGAGGGCGACATGGGCTGGGCAATCCAGGGCGGCGGTTTGTTCGTGCTGCCGCTGGACCTGCCGGTGGACCTGGGCCTTCGCGGCGCGATCGGATTCGGAGGATTCGATATCGATGAAGCCGGCGTGGACGCCAGCGCGACCCTCATGACCCTCAACGGGGGCGTGCTGGCCAGCAAGAAGATCGAGATGATCACGCCCTATGCCTTTGCCGGAATCAACTACGCCGATACGACGGTGGACATCGAGGGGTACGGCGAGGAGAGCGAGGACGAGACCGATCTGGCGGTCGCCGCCGGCGTGGCCTTCTCCCTGAGCGAGCAGATCGCGTTCTATGGCGAGATCGCGCATATCGACGATGTGTTCTTCGGCCTTGGCGCGCGCGTGACGTTCTAGCCGCGGCGTTTTGGCGTCCGTGGATCCGCCCGCCCCGGAAAGGGGCGGGCGGCCTTGTTCCACCTCGGCGGCCGGGGTGGGAAGTGGATGGGGGGCGGGCCCCGGAGGAGAAGAGGGATGAAGAGGTTGTTCTGGATCGGGGCGGGGTGGATCGTGGGGTGTTTTCCGGCGTTGGCGGCGCTGCCCTTCGTGGTGAGCGGCCTGAACCACGCCAACTGGGTGGCGGGGCCCGAGATCACCGAGGCGGACCTGGAGGGGAAGGTCATTTTCTTCGAGCATTGGGGCAGCGGCTGCAATCCCTGCCTGCAGGTCATGCCGCACCTGCAGGAGATGTGGGAGAAATACGGAAAGACGGGCAAGTTCATGGTGATCGGGAACCACATCTGGCCGCGCGACGACGAGAAGCTCCGAAGCATCGCGAAGGAGAAGGGACTCACCTTTCCCATCTACCAGGGGTTGCGGCTTCCGTTCCCGCGATCGAGCGGAGGGGTGCCCCACACGCATCTGATCGACGGCCGCGGGCAGTGCGTGGGCGATGGATATCCCACCGAGTTCTTCGGACGGGTGGAGGAGCTGATCAAGGCGTGCCCGGACCGGCATCCGATCTTCGGCCTCCAGGCGCCGAAGTACCATGCGGGAATCCTGGAGGCGATCCGTCCGGGGCGCAATGTCGAGCCGGCGGTGCAGGCCCTGGCGCGGGAAGCGGCGGGCGGCGGCACGCCTGCGGCGCAGGAGGCGGCGCTCCTGCTGGCCGCGTGCGAGAAGTACAAGGCGGCCTTGGTCCAGGACATCGCCGGGAGCCTGGCCACGGCGCCGGAACGGGCGATCCCGAAGATCGCCGGCCTGAAGCAGACCTTCCCGTCGGTGCATGATTTCGATGCGGACTACGAGCGCCTGGGGCGCAATCCGGATTTCGCCAAGCTGGCCAAGCTGCGCCAGGAGGTCGATGCGCTTTCGGCGCAGGTGGCGGCGGCGCCCAACACGGCCACGCGCCAGCGGATCCTGCGCACGGTGGGCATCACCCGCCAGCAGTATGCGCCGCTGCTGCAGGCGAAGCTCCCCTCGGTGCGCGAAGAGGCGAAGGCGCTGCTGGGCAAGCTCGACGCCCTCGGCTCGAAAAAATAGGGGCGGGCCGGCGCCAGCTCACGGCTCGACGAGGCGCACCCGGTAGAAGGCGGAGGTGGCGTTTTCGAGCAGGCCGGTTGCGAGGCAGGCGCCGCCGGTGGGGGACAGGGTGCCGGGCAGGTCGGCCCAGGGGGTTTCCGCGGACAGGTCCGCCTTGTGCTGGATGCGGTACTGCCGGCCGGGCACGGAAGCGAAGCAAAGAAGGTCGCCGGCGGCGGGGGTTCCGGGATCGGCCATTTCCAGGAGGCTGGCGGCATCCGCCGCATCCGTGCCGGCGAAGCTTTCCTGCAGGTCCGAGAATCCATCCAGGTCCGAATCCTCGAAGGGGATGCCGATGCGCCAGCCCTCCAGCGCCACGAAGTTGAATCCGTAGTTGCCGTCCACAAGCGTTCCCGCGGCCGCCGCGCCGAGGAAATTCCCGGACAGGTAGCGGTCGCTGCCCGAGATGCCGTCGCTGGCGATCAGGCCGGAGACATGGAGCGAACGCACGGAACGCCAGCCCTCCGCATGGAGGCTGCGCCAGGGGATGGCGATTTCCCAGCGGTCGGTCTGCCGGTTGCCGTCGTCGTCGGCAGAGGAAGCCGCGGCGGTGCCGGCGCCGTCGAACTGCGACAGCCGCGCGCCGGGAACGGGCTGGAAGGTGTTCGAACGGCAGAGATAGAAGGCGCCCTGGCCGAAATCGGAGCCGCTTTCGAGGTTGAAGCGGGGAAAGGTGCCGTCGCCGAATTCGTCGCCGACCACGATGGCGAGATGGGCGGCGGGCGAGAGGGCCACGTTGTGGAGATGATCGAGCCCGAGGGGGGCGCCGCGCAGGCCCCACAGGTTTTCGACGCCATCGGACAGCGTGTCGACCGACAGGAAGAGGATCATCGCATTGTTGGTGCCGCCCAGGTCGCAGTTGGTCGCGCCGAGATACAGGTTTTCCCCGTCGGCGTTGACATGGAGGGAGCCGAAGCTGCCGAATCCGCCCTGGGGCGTTGTCGCCAGGGCGCCGCCGGCGGCGCGGAGGTCGAAAGCATCGCCGGCGGTGTTCTGGCCGGAGCCGGATTTGGACGCGACGACGGGCGAGGCGAGGGCGAGCTGGACGGCGGCGGGGGTGGCGGACGAGGCGGCTTTCACCGCGAGAGACCAGTCTTGTCCGCCGTTGTCGTCCCAGGTGCCTTGGCCGTCCGTGAAGGCGAAGTGGAGGCGCCGGATGCCGTTGGAAACCGGGATGGAACAGATCCAGGCGCCATCGGCTTCCCGGGCCATCGCCACGTCGACGGCGTCCTGCCAGCCGTCGTGGCCGATGTGCAACAGGACGGAAGCCGCGCCGGACAGCGCGTTGCCTGCCGGGGCGTAGCGGATGGCGGCTCGTTCGCCTTCCTGCGGGCTTTCGGGGCTGGCGGAGACGGTTCCGGCCGGGTAGGTCATGAGCTTGCCGGGTTGGATCCGGCACAGGGTTCCGTCCAGCCTGGCCCAGACGGAGAGGCCGGAAGGATTGTACACGCAGTTGGTGGAGGGATAGGAAAGGCCGCGGATGGCGGCGAGGTAGTCGGCCACCTCGGAGACGCCCGCGTACCAGATGTCGCCGCGGTCGCCCACGGTTTCACAGAGCGTGGACATGTGGGCCCAGCTGTTGTCCGGATAGCCGTAGTCGAGTTCATAGCTGTGGCCCCAGACGTAGAGCAGGGACATCCTTTCCTCGGTCTTCGCCACGAGCTGCCGGGCAAGGTCCAGCGCGCCGGTGTGGTGGCAGGTGGGATGCCATTTGAGCGGATCGGCCGGCAGATATTCCATGTTCCACGTGTTCAGGGTCGTGCGCGAGCTGTTCACGCCCAGGCTGCGCAGGGTGGAAAGGACGAGGTTGTTGTAGGCGCCGAACGGATACGAGAGGCTGAGGACGGAACAGCCCGCGAGGGGTTCGAGCGCGTTGCGGTCCGTTTCGATCTCCCAGCGGATGCTGTCCTCGCCGAGCTGGTCCAGATAGGGATGGTCCACGGTGTGCGACGACACCTCGTGGCCGGCGAAGAGGGAGGCGATTTCCGAACCGGCAATGAACGTATCGGTGCCGATCGACTTCGAATTCAGGTGGAAGGAGCCTTTGATGCCATGCGCGTTGAAGATAGGCACGATGCCGCGATCCTGGACATGGCCGTCGTCGTAGCTCATCACGAGGGCCTTCCACTTTCCGCCGGGGAAGGCGAAGCGCGCCGGATCGATGGCCGGCGAAAGGCGTTCGACGGCGCCATTGACGCGGACGGCCGAGGGCTGGTCCACGAGCGTCGGGACGGGCCCGGCATCGATCTCCACGGCGTTGTCGATGCCCTCCGCGATCGCGATGCGGAAATTGCCTTCGTTCGAGAGGATGTCGGTCCTGACGGCCGGAGTCCACGTGCCGGGAACGAGGAACTGGAAGCCCAGGTTGGCGTTGGCCGGCTTGTCGCCCCACGACGAGTCGAGAGGCGCCAGCGACACGATGTTGGGGAAGGAGAAGACCAGGCGTCCGCCGGAAACGGTCGCCGTCGTCGAGCTGTTGTCCCAGTTGTTCAGGGTTCCGGCGAAGGCGACGGTCCGTCCGTTGGCGGTGTCGCCGCTGTCGGGGAGGTTGACGATCGTGATCGTCAGGGTGGTGATTCCGTGGGCGCGGAGGGAGAGGGCCAGCCATGCCAGCAGCAGGAGGGGCGCGAGAAAGGGGGTGCTTTTCATGGTGGCGCGATCTTGCGCCATCCGCGCCGAGGCGTCAGTGATGCACGTCACCATTCAACCGGGGCATCGCGGTACTGGACGCTGGCGGCCAGATCCCTGTCGCGGACCTCCCGATCCAGCCAGGCGGGGTCGATGATGGGGAAACCGCGGTTGAAATCCACGGCGCCTTCCGCCTTGAGCTTGGCGAAGAGGCGGGTGACGTGCTCCCGGCTCAGGTTCAGGACCGAGGCGATTTCCGGCTGGCGCTGCTTTTTCTGCAGATGGATCCTGCCGCCGGCGGCCTTGCCGCATTCGTCGGCCTGAGCCCGGAGGTAGAACGCCAGGTCATGCCGCCCGCCGCCGCCGGTGACCTTGCAGACGAGGAAGCGGGCGATCCGGGAAAGCTCCAGCACGACCCGTTCGCGGAAGGCGGGCACGGCCAGGAAGCGGCGGACGAAATCCTCCCGGCCGATTTCCAGCACCGTGCAGGCGGACAGGGCGCTGGCGCCCGTGTAGTAGGTGGGCAGCATCGCCTCGCCGATGCCGAACATTTCGCCGCTTTTGACGACGGCCAGGCGGGAGGGGCGGCCCTCGCCGGAGGAGCGGTAGAGGAGCACGTCGCCATCCAGGACGGCATAGACTTTCCGGGCGGGGGCATTCTCCTCGTGGATGGGCTGGCCCTGGCGGCAGGTCGCGCGGCGGCACAGCGGGGCCAGATCGCGGAGTTCCGCCTCGGAGCATCCCGCGAAGAAGCCGATCTTCCGGAGATCTTTTGAGTCTGCCATGTCCGCACTCCCTTTTTCGGGGGGCCGGCCGAACGGCTGGTCCAGGCGGGAACTCAGGAGGGAGAGACGGGCGGGGGCGTCGGGGCCGGAGGCGGAGAGGGAGGAAGAGTTGCGGCTGCGGCGGCTGCTTCGGCCTTCCGCTTCCGCTTTTCTTCCTTCTTCTGCTTCTTGGCGATTTCCCGCTGGTGTTTTGCGAATGCGTAGTTGGGTTTGGCCATGTGGGTTCCTTTTCTGTTGTCTCCCCTCGTTCATACCACATGCGGGGGAAATAGCACCCCTGAATTCTCATCGCGGGGAGGGCGCCTCAGGCGGCGCCTTCCCGCCGCGCAGGGGGATCAGGGGGCTTTCTTGAGGGCCTTGGCGAGGAGGAAGAGGAGCGCCAGCGCGGCGACGGCGAGGAGGGAGCCGAAGACGAAGGGGCGGGAGACGAATTCGCCGAAGGAGAAGGGGCGGGCGGCGACGGGGGGCGGGGGCGGGGCGGCGGCGAGCTGCCAGAGGGCTGGATCGACGCCTTTTTCGAGGGCGGTGCGGATGGCGAAGAGGTCGTAGTAGGGCTGGGCGAGGGTGTTGTTGCCGGAGGCGAGGCGGTAGGTGGCGGCGGGTTCGGCGAGCCAGAGGAGGCGGTAGACGGGGCCGTAGGGGCGGACGGCGGAAATCTTGAGGGGGGGATTGTCGGTGTTCTGGATGATGACGCGGAGCTGCCCGGTGCGCTGTTCGGCGAAATCGACGGAGAGGCGGTTGGTGGAGTAGCCGGGGATGTCGACGCAGGAGATGATGCCGTCGTCGACGGTGCGCCAGGAATCCTTTCCCTTGACGACGGTGGGGACCTGGATGGTGGCGATGCGGTTGAAATTGCGGGAGGGGGTTTCGAAGACGATGCGGGTGACGGGGGCGAAGCGGGTGTCGAGGATGATTTCGGTGATGCGGGCCATGTAGTCTTCGCGGACCTTCATGGCGGCGGCGGGCCATTCCTGCAGGACGGGGGCGTCGTTGACGGTGGAGGGGACGTTCTGGAAGAAGGAAATGCCGGAGATCTGGAAGGGGGTGCGGAGGAGCTCGAGGGCGCGGCTTTGCTCCTTCCGGTTTTTCTGGACGAGGTGGACGAGGGGCTGGGCGCGCTCCTCGGTGGCGTTGTCGATCTCGATGGCGAAATGGCGGCAGGAGTTTTCCGGCAGTTCGATCCAGGTGCGGCGGATGCCCATGTAGCGGGCGTAGTCGAAGATGTCGGTCTCGACGAGGGGGCGCCAGTACTGGCCGTCGTCGCTGCCGGAGATGCGGACGGTGCGGATGAAATCGCGGAGGGTGGTGCGGATGTCGAGGGCGGTGGGGGAGGGGACGCCGGGTTCGAGGTCGAAGCGGGCCTCGATGCGGTTGCCGGGGAGTTCGCGGAGCTCGGTGGCGCGGGCGCCGACGGGATTCCGGACGAGGCGGGTCTGGGTGGTGAAGAGGGGTTCGACGAGGCGGGGGATTTCGCGGAGTTCGGCGTCGAAGAGGCGGAGGTCGGGGAATCCGGGGCGGGTGTCGGCCATGAGGTGGGCGTCGAGGCGGATTTCGGCGAGGCAGGGGGCGTCGACAGCGGGGCCGGAGAGGTCGCGGGAGGAGCGGAAGTCGGCGGGGATGGCAGCGAGGAGGGGGGTGGCGCCGGCGAGGACCAGGAGGGGATGGAGGAATCTTTTCATGGGCTTACCCTTGGTTTTCGTTGGAGGCTTGCTGGAAGCGGGCGCGGTTGCGGAGGTAGAGGAGGGCGGCGAGGAAGAGGAGGATGCCGAGGAGGAGGAAGGCGAGGATGCGGTAGATGGATTCGAGGCCGGCGAGGTCGATGAGGAAGACCTTGCCGACGACGACGGCGAAGAGGGCGAGGCCGGCGAAGCGGAGGCCGCGGACGGTCCAGCGGAGGCCGGCGAGGAGGAGGCCGAGGGCGTAGAGGGCCCAGAGGAGGGTGAGGCCGCCGGCGCGCATGCCGGGGAGGAAGTGGTGGAGGGCGGTGTTGAGTTCGAAGGTGAGGAAGAAGAAGAGGAGGGCGAGGGCGCCGATGCCGGAGGCGACGGCGACGGAGCGGGAATCCTGTTGGGGGCGGAGGCGGAGGAAGAGGAGGGAGAGGAGGCCGATGCAGAGGGCGAAGTCGAAGGTGCGGATGCCGGAGAGGACGGGATCCCATGCGCGGGAGTAGTGGAGATGGTCGAGGTCGGGGCGCCAGGAGGAGGCATCGATGAGGAGGAGCTTGGCGGCGAAGAGGGCGGCGAGGGCGGCGAGGAGGATGCGAAGGGCCGGGGCGCCGCTGCGGCGGAGGAGGGCCAGGAGGAAGGCGCCGAGGGCGAGCCAGACGACGGACATGGAGGGATAGGCGAGGGCGGGATAGAAGAAGGAGAAGCCGCGATAGAGCTCGATGTGGAGGCAGAGGAAGAGAAGGGCGATGGAGAGGGAGGCGACGACGACGAGGACGGAGGGGGCGCCGGGTTCGGCATCGACGTCGTTGTCGCGCGAGACCTGGAGGGCGGGGGCGGCGGGGGGAGGGGTCTTGAGGAGGAACCAGGCGCCGCCGAGGGAGGCGATGGGGCCGCCGATGGAGAGGAGGTGGCTGCCGAGGATAGGAAGGTAGGCGGACCAGACGAGGTCGGCCGGGAGGGCGGCGGAGTACTGGCGGTCGAGGTCGAAGAAGAGGAGGCGGCCGAGGGCGAGGACGTAGGCGCCGAAGGAGAGGCCGCGGAGGAACCGGCTGTCGAGCTTGCCGGCGAGCCACAGCATGACCAGGCCCTGGAGCGACCAGCTGAGGGTGATCCATTCCTTCGAGAAGGCGAGGGGCGGGACCATCACGATGAAAAAGGCGGCGAGGGAGAAGAAGGCCATGAGAAGGCCGCGGTCGCGGCGGCGGGAGGCGAGGAAGCGGTAGACGAGGACGACGTAGAAGGCGGCGAGGGCGAGGGCGAGGAGGGCGACGGAGCGGGTGCCGTGGGCGGTGGAGACGACGCCGTGGCCGATGGCGAAGAAGACGAGGGCGTTGGCCATGGTGCCGAGAATCTCGAGGAGGGTGGCCTTGACGCCGCTGACGAGGTTGTAGAGGAACATGGCGGCGACGAAGAGGAGGAAGAAGGCGGAGAGGAAGGGCATCACGACGGGGAAGTCGGCGTCGCCGTAGTCCCGGACGATGGAGAGGGCGGCGAGCCCGTAGGTGAGGAGCATGGCGAGATGGTTGAGGAGGGGCCACTGGCGGCGGCGGGAGATGCCGAGGACGCCGAGGCCGAGGAGGAGGAGATAGCCGAAGAGGCCGGCGAAGTTCTTCTCGCCCGTGGAGAGGAGGACGGGGGTGGAGTAGCCGCCGAGGATGCCGAGGACGGCGACGAGGAGGGAGTTGAAGCGCGCGGCGAACAGGCCGGCGCAGAAGGTGATGAGGGCCATGAGGCCGAAGGCGGGGAGGGGGCCGACGAGGTGGTAGAAGGAATAGGAGGCGAAGGCGCTGAAGTAGAGGACGGCGAAGCCGCCGCCGAGGAGGCCCTGTCCCAGCAGATGGTAGGCCTTGCCGAGGAGCCGGGTGCCGACCGCCAGCATGGCAATGCCCGTGAAGGTGCTGAGGAGGACCCGGGCGTGGGGGCCGAGGAAGCCGTGGTCGATAGAGTACTTGAGGAAGAAGCCGATGCCGATGACGAAGATGACGACGGCGAGGCGCAGGAGCCAGGTGGTGGCAACGGCGAATTCCCAGGAGACGCCCTGGGGTTGGAACTCCTCGTTGATGATGATCCAGTTCCAGATGCGGCGGAGGGCGCGCATCGTTTTTTCCTGGAGGGGGGAGGTTTCATCGGCCCCTCCGGATTCTTCGGCGCGGGCGGCGGCGGGAGCCTGGACGGGAGGGGTGGGAGCGGGCCGCGGAGGAACGATGGCGGCCGGCGCCGGGGCGGGGACGGGTGCCGGCGCGGGGCGCGGCGGGGGAGGCGGCGCAACGGGGGCGGGGGCGGGAGCCGCGGCGCGGACGGGTTCGGCGGCGGCCGGCGCGGATTTGCCGACGGCGGCGGCAAGGCGGTCCATGCGCGAGAGCAGGCTGTTGAGGAGGGAGGATTGATGGAGCTGGTGGCTGCGGAGCCTGTAGAGGAGGACGAGGGTCCAGACGGGGAAAACGAGGAAGATGAAGATGGCGAGAGGAATCAATAGTTCTTCCATGGAAAACTCCTGGATGGAGCGCCCCAAAACAGATACGCATCCATCCATGGACAGGATAGGCAACGGAAAGAGGGGGTACAATTCCAAAATTCGCGGATTCCCGGGCGCAAGGGCGGAAACAAAGGGAGCAAGCCGGGAGACGCGGATGAAACAAAGAGGTGGGAGGATGGGGGCGCCATGAAGGATTGGACTTGGAGCGGCCGTTTGGCGTAAAGTCCCCTTTTTGGCGGGAGATTGTTTGGACGGGAAACGAAGGCGCCGCATCCGGATGGATGGGCGATTGGCATCATGAACAAATGGATCACAGGAATGGCCCTGCTCGGCTGGATGGCGGGGGCGGGCATCGCGTCCGGGGCGGAGGAGGCGCCGGCGAAGCCGGTCTTCACGCTGCCGGAGTGCATAGAAATCGGGCTGCGGCAGGCGGCGGCGGCGCGGAACGCGCAGCGGGACGAGCAGATCGCGGGCACCCGGATCGGGCAGGTGCGGGCGCAGGCGCTGCCGCAGCTGTCGGCGAAGGGAAGCTATACCCGGCTGGACGAGGCGGCGGCGTTCGAGTTCGACGGCGAGCGCTACGAGATGGGGCGGGAGGACAACTATGCGGCGGGGCTGGAGGCGAGCCAGCTGCTGTATTCCGGCGGATCGGTCGGGGCGGCGCTGAAGGCCGCCAAGCTGTACCGCGAAGCCGCGCAAGTCCGGGTGCAGGGGGTGAACAACGGGCTGGTGCGCGACATCCGCGCCGGGTTCAACGACATCCTGCTCGCCGACGAGCAGGTGAAGGTGCAGGCGGCTTCGCTGGCGCAGCTGGAGGATCTGCTGGCGCAGGCGGAGAGCCGTTTCCGGCAGCAGACCGCCTCGGAGTTCGACGTGCTGACGGCGCGGGTGAAGGTGGCGAACCACCGGCCGCTGCTGATCCATGCGCGCAAGCAGGCCGAGCTGGCGCGGGCGGCGTTCCGCAACCTGGTCCAGCTGGATCCGGCGGACTACGACCTGGCCGGCGAGCTGGCATTCGCGCCGGAGGAACGCCCGCTCGCGGATTGGCTGGCGCAAGGAGCGGAGCAGCGTCCGGAGCTGGTCGAGATGCGGAAATACCTGGGGATGCGGGAGCAGGACGTCCGTTCGGAACGGGGCGGCTACCTGCCGCAGATCCGGGCGTTCGCGAACTACGACGGGAACAATCCGGAGAGCGGTTCGGGGCAGGATGCATGGGAGTGGGGGTGGAGCGCCGGGATTTCGGCGGAATGGGACGTGTTCGACGGGCTGCTCCGGCGGAACCGGGTGCGGGAAAAGCAGCTGGAGCTGGACAAGGCGAGGGAAACGCTGGCGGATGCCGAGCGGCAGGTGGCGCTGGAGATCCAGACGCACTACCTGGACCTGCAGCAGGCGGCGGAGACGGTGGAGGCGAGCCGCGAAACGGTGGAACTGGCGGAGAAAAGCCTGGAGATCGCGCGGGTCCGCTACGAGAACGGACTGGCGACCGCGCTGGACTATGCGGATGCGAACCTGGCCCTGAGCGTGGCGCGGCTGACGCGCCTGCAGGCGCTGCACGACCACATGAACGCCCAGGCCCGCCTGCAGCAGGCGGGGGGCGAAGGATATGAAGAGGGAGGGAACGGGCCATGAAGCGGACGGACACCATGGAAACGAAAAGCGGAGCGGTCGCGATCTGGGCGGCCTTGGCGATCGTAATCGTGCTGATCATCGCCCTGGCGGTCATGCGGAAGCCGCCGGAGAAGGCCGAGGATGCCGGGGAGAAGGCCGTGGCGGTGCGGACGGTGGAGGTGCAGGCGAGGCCCGTGCGGGACGTTCTGCGGCTGCCCGCGCGGATCGAGCCGTTGCAGGAGGCGGCCCTGGGGGCGCAGCGCGCGGGGCAGGTGGTGGAACGGCTGGTCGACAAAGGCCAGGCGGTGGCGGAAGGACAGCTGCTGATGCGGATCGATGCGCGCCTCTGGACCGCCGCGCGCCGCCGCGCCGAAATCGAGGCGCGGGACGCGGAGCGCGACCTGAAGCGCTGGAAGGAACTGGAAAAAACGGGTTCCGTCTCGGCCAGCGAGTACGAAGGCATCGAGCGGCGCCGGGATGCGGCGGAGATCGCGCTGGACGAGGCTCGGACCATGGAGGCGCAGTGCGAGGTGCGGGCGCCGTTCGCGGGGACCGTCGTCGACCGGCTGGTGGACGTGGGCGACTACGCGAACGAAGGCCAGGCGGTGCTGCGGCTGATCCGGCTGGACCGGGTGAAGGTGGCGTTCGACGTGCCGGAGCAGGATGCGGGGGCGCTGCAGCCGGGGCAGCAGAAGACGTTCACGCTGGCGGCGCTGCCGGGGCGGGAGTTCGAGGGGACGGTCACGTTCGTGTCGAGCCAGGCCGCGCGGGAGAGCAACTCGTTCGCGGCGGAACTGGAGGCGGAGAACGCCGACGGGGCGCTGAAGGGCGGCATGATCGCGGAGGTGGCGCTGCTGCGGCGGGAGCGGGAGGGCGCCATCGTGGTGCCGCTGGCGGCGGTCGTGCCGCGCAAGGGGGAGCATTTCGTGTTCACGGCGGTGGACGGCCGGGCGGTGCGCAAGCGGGTGCTGATCGGATCGCTCACGGGGCACGAGGCGGTGCTGGACGGGGGGGTGGAATCCGGCGAGCGGGTCGTGGTGGAAGGGCATCGCGGGCTGCAGGACGGGATGAGCGTGGCCGAAGCCGCCGCAGGCGAGGTCCTGCCGGCGGCGGACGCCGTTTCCGGGACGGCGGCGGAATCCCCGGCGGAAGCCGCGGAATAGGCGGCGGGGGCGCGACCGATGATCTTGTCCAACTATGCGATCAAATTCCGCGTGGCGGTGCTGGTGTTCGTCGTGGTGCTGGCCATCGCCGGCTCGGTCAGCTATCTGACGCTGCCGCGCGAGGGGGCGCCGGACATCACGATCCCCTACGTGTTCGTCAGCGCGTACTACGAGGGCACGGCGCCGGAGGAGATGGAGAAGCTGGTGACCATCCCGCTGGAGAAGCAGCTGAACGACGTGGAGGGCATCAAGGAGGTGCGCTCGACGTCGGCGGAGAACGTGGCCAGCATCACCATCGAATTCATGGCCGGCGAGGACATCGAGCAGGCCAAGCAGCGGGTGAAGGACAAGGTGGACCTGGCGAAGCCGGACCTGCCGCCGGATCTGGACGAACCGGTGGTGGACGCCTTCAACTTCAGCTCGGACTTCCCGGTGTACATCTTCGCGCTGTCGGGGGCGACGGATCCGGAACGGCTGAAGCACTTGGCGGAGGGGCTGCAGGACCAGATCGAGCGGCTGCCGGGCATCCAGGGGGTGGACCTGGCGGGCACGCGCGAGCGGGAGGTGCGGGTGGAGATCGACCTGCCGCGGATGATCGCGTACCAGATCCCGCTGGGGCTGGTGATGAGCCGGATCGCGCAGGAGAACGTGACGGTTTCGGCGGGGAACATCGAGATGGCCGGCGACAAGTTCCAGGTGCGCATCCCCGGCGAGTTCCAGATGGTGGCGGAGATGCGGGAGATCCTGCTGGCGGAACGCGGGGGGCGGCCGATCTACCTGACGGACATCGCGGCGGTCACGGACACGTTCAAGGATCTGTCGTCCATCTCGCGGCTGAACGGGGAGCCGTGCGTGTCGGTGAGCCTGAAGAAGCGGGCGGGGGTGAACGCGGTGGGGCTGATCCGGGAGGTGAAGCGGATCCTGGCGGACTACCGGCTGCCGCCGGACGTGAAGCTGACGGAGGTGATGGACCAGTCGGACTACATCCGGTCGATGATCGAGGAGCTGGAGAACAACATTTTTTCGGGGTTCGTGCTGGTGGTGGCGGTGCTGCTGGTGTTCCTGGGGGTGCGCAACGCGGTGTTCGTGGGGCTGGCGATTCCGCTGTCGCTGCTGATCGGGTTCACGCTGATGGCGGTGGCGGGGACGACGCTGAACATGATCGTGCTGTTCAGCCTGGTGCTGGCGACGGGGATGCTGGTGGACAACGCGATCGTGATCGTGGAGAACACGTACCGGCTGCGGACGGAGGGGCTGCCGCGGCGGGAGGCCGCGCGGCGGGGCGCGAGCGAGGTGGCGTGGCCGGTGATCACGTCGACGCTGACGACCGTGGTGGCGTTCTGGCCGCTGCTGTACTGGCCGGACGTGATGGGGCAGTTCATGGGCTTCCTGCCGCGGACGCTGATCGTGGTGCTGTCGGCGTCGCTGTTCGTGGCGATGGTGATCAACCCTGCGATCTGCTCGTTCTTCATCCAGGCGCGGCCGAAGGACGCGCGCGAGCATCCGCACTGGTTCGTGGCGGGCTACGAGCGGCTGCTGCGGGCGGCGCTGCGGCACCGGGCGGCGGTGCTGCTGCTGGGGTTCGCCTTCCTGGTCCTGAGCGTGCAGGTCTACGGCCGGTTCGGGAAGGGCGTCGAGCTGTTCCCGGACGTGGAGCCGCGCAACGCCACGGTGGCCGTGAAGTTCCCGCAGGGAACGAGCATCGAGCGGACGGATGCGGTGCTGCGGGGCATCGAGCAGAAGCTGCCGGGGCATCCGGACATCAAATTCTTCCTGACGACGGTGGGGGGCGCGGGCCAGATGTCGATGGGGGGTGGCACCGAGGCGACGCACCAGGGCAGCATCTACGTGGAGTTCGTGGAGGCGGCGGAGCGCCGGACCAATTCGCTGGAGCTGATCGACGCCATCCGGCGCGAGGCGGGGGTGGTGCCGGGGGCGGAGCTCACGGTCGAGCGCGAGGAGGAAGGGCCGCCGACGGGCGCGCCGGTTTCCATCGAGATATCCGGCGACGATTTCGAGACGCTGGAGCAGTACGCGGCGGACATCCTCCGGGAGATCGAGACGGTGCCCGGGCTGGTGGACCTGAAGAGCGACCTGGAGAAGGCGCTGCCGGAGATCCAGTTCCACGTGGACCGCAAGCGCGCGGCGCTGCTGGGGCTGGACACGGCGGAGATCGGGCGGTTCCTGCGCATGGCCATCTACGGCATCGAAGGCAGCCAGTTCCGGGCGGACGAGGACGAATACGACATCACGCTGCGCCTGCCGAAGGGGCAGCGCGAGTCGATGAACCTGCTGGACCAGGTGTTCATTCCGGTGGCGGGCGGCGCGCCGGTGCCGCTGTCGTCGCTGGGACGGCTGGAATACACGGGAGGGCGGGGGGCGATCCAGCGCAAGCAGCAGAAACGCGTGGTGACGATCACCGGCAACAACCAGGACCGCGGCGTGGACAAGATCCTGAAGGACGTGAAGGAGCGCATCGGGCAGATTCCGCTGCCGCGGGGCTACGCGATCGAATACACGGGCGACACGCAGGAGATGCGCGAGTCGGGCCTCTTTCTGATGAAGGCGTTCGGCGTTGCGGTGGGGCTGATCCTGGTGATCCTGGTGATCCAGTTCAATTCGATCCTGCTGCCGGCGGTCATCTTCTTCTCGGTGATCCTGTCGATGATCGGGGTGATGTGGGGGCTGCTGGTCTTCCAGATGCGGTTCGGGGTGATCATGACGGGGGTGGGGGTGATCAGCCTGGCGGGCATCGTGGTGAACAACGCGATCGTGCTGATCGACTGCGCGCTGCAGCGGAAGGCCGAGGGGCTCGGCGACCGCGAGGCGATCGTGGCGGCGGGGCGGCTGCGCCTGCGTCCGGTGCTGCTGACGGCGACGACGACGGTGCTGGGATTGATCCCGATGGTGGCGGGCTGGAGCCTGGAGATCCACCACTGGCCGCCGAAGTTCGTGGCGGGGGCGGAATCGAGCGCCTGGTGGGCGCCGATGGCGGTGGCGGTGCTGTTCGGGCTGACGGTGGCGACGGTGCTGACGCTGGTGCTGGTGCCGGCGATGTTCAGCGTGGCGGAGGACATCGCGGCGGCGTTCCGGCGGCGGTTCATGCCCGCGGAGGACGGAGCCGCGGATCTTCGCTAGGGCCTGTCCGGGATCGCGCTAGTTTTCGCGGACGAGGCGGACGAAGTTGGTCCTGGGGACGGAGGACAGATCGACGAAATTGAAGGTGTAGTTCGCGACGAAGGAGGAGCCGGGGAGGGGCTGCCAGGTGGCGTCGGGGCCGCAAGAGGGGCTGGTTTCCACGCGGTAGGTCTTGCCCAAAATGCCTTTCATCGTCAGCTCCCACGGGTCGAGGAGGGCGGAGTTGCCGATGGCGACGACAAGGGGCTGGCCGGGCTGGAGGAATTCGGAGAGGGCGAGGGGCTTGGCGGAAAAGCGGACCTCGTCGATGAGGGTGTCCTCGGCGCTGGGATTGCCGTTGTTCAAGGCGATGCCAATGGCGGCTTGCGCGGCGGCGGGGAAGGCATAGGCGCCGTCGGCGGGGGAAGTGAGCGTGCGGTTGGTGACGAACTGGTAGTCGACGTAGAGGGATACGCTGGCGTTGCTCTTGACGACGGCGAGATGCTGCCAGCGGCCGTTGGGGACGAAGTCGCGGAGGGCGAGATTGACGTAGGTTCCATCGCCCTGCTGGGCGTCGCGGAGATTGAGATAGACGTAGCCATTGGTGCTGTAGCCGATGTTGATCCAGGCGCTGGTGGCGTTGAATCCAAGGTTGGTGCCCCAGTCGAGGAAGGTGGTGCTCCACGTGGAGGGGGACATGCGGAAGGCCGTTTCGAAGGTCCAATTGGTCGTGGCGGGAAGGGGGAGGGCGGCATCACCGGGTCCGGCAGTGAGATGGCGGATGGCGCCGGTGTTGTGGAAGTCGGCGGTGCCGTCCCAGATGGGATCGGAGGAGCCGGCGCGGGCGGAGTCGGAATAGCCGGCATGGAGGGTGGGCTTGAAGGCGCCGAGTTGTTCGACGAAGCGGGCGTAGGGATCGGCCGTGCACCGCCACCAGGCCCAGACGTGGGGAGGGAAGGTCTCGACGGAGACATCGTCGATGAAAAGCCCGCCGGTGGTGTTGGTGGTGCCGAGCAGGCGGGTGGCGACGAACTGGGTGAACTGGGTGGCGGTGGCGGTTCCTTCGCCGTTGGTGGCCCAGGCGAGGCGGTTGGTATAGTCGTAGTCGAGGCGGTAGTGGTTGTTGCTGCGGTTGTAGAAGAAAGTGACGTCGACGAAGCGGTCGGGAACGAGCGGGACGAAAACGATGTCGCGATAGGAGAAACCGAAGACACCGTAGCCGTTGGTGGATTGGAAGGAGAGGAAGTGTCCCGTGTCGGGATTGCGCAGTCCCAGCTGGAAGAAGGCATTGGTGTTGGAAAAATAGAACTTGGCGGAGCAGCGGATGACGGGGTGTTCGTTCGCGGAGTTGTAGGTGGACTGGAGATTGGTATAGACGGCGGTGGCGCCGGAGGCGGCCCATGGCAGTTCGAGCGTGTGGGAGGGTGAATGAAAGGCGCCGACGGCGACGACCCGGCCGGTCTGGCCGCCCAGCCAGGTCGCGCGGGTCCAGCCGGGGAGGGCGGCGACGGAGCCGGTGGGGGCGGCATCGAAATCATTCCAAAGGAGTTCGGCGGCGGAGGCGGCGGAGCAGAGGGTCAAAGCCAGGCACAGGAACATACGGATTGTTTTCATCGTGTCATCTCCTCGGATCCCCTTTTCCATGGGGGGGGGAGGGAGGATAGCCGATGCAGCCCCGGGATGGTAATTAAGATCCGGTTAGGCGGCTCAGCGCCGGGGGCGGAGGAGGGTGGCGGCGAAGAACAGGGCGTTGAGGAGGATGATGGCGGCGCCGGCGGGGAGGTCGAAGAGGAAGGCGAGGCCGATGCCGAGCACGACACTGGCGGCGGCGACGAGGGCGGCGATCCAGAGGGCGGAACGGAAGCGGCGGGCGATCTGCAGCGCGGTCGCGGCGGGGAAGACGAGGAGGCCCGAGATGAGCAGCGTGCCGACGACGCGCACGCCGAGGACGACGACGAGGGCGACGAGGATGGCCATGAGCCGCGTGAGGCGCTCCGAGCGCACGCCGGAGATGCGGGCCTGCGCCGGGTCGAAGGTGAGCGAGAACAGATCATGGTAGTTCAGCGCGACAAGGCCGGCGATGCCAAGGGAGGCGGCCACGGCGAGGATGGCCTCGGCGCGCGAGACGGCGAGGATGTCGCCGAAGAGGTAGGAGAAGAGGTCGATGTTGAAGCCGTGGCCCAGGCTGGCCAGCAGGATGCCGCCGGCGAGGCCGAGCGCGGAAACCATGCCGATGGCCGCGTCGCCGAGGAGCGCGGTCTTTTCCGGAAGGCGCAGGATGAGGAGGGACGCGGCGACGACGAGCGGCGCGGCGACGGCGAGGGGGGCGGCGCCGAGGAAGAGACCGAGGCCGACGGCGGCGAAGGTGAAGTGGGCGAGACCGTCGCCGATCATGGCCTGCCGGCGCAGGACCATGAAGACGCCCAGGCACGCGCAACCGATGGCGATGAAGGTGCCGGCGAGCAGCGCCCGCTGCATGAATCCCATCTGGAGGGCGTCGAGAAAAAGGCTCATGGGGCGCCTTCCGGAAGAGGGTGGACGTGGCGGCCGCAGAGGAGATGCTGGGCGGCGGGGCCGAAGTAGGCGGTCATGCGCTCGGAATGGCAGAAGTCGTCGAAGGTGCCGTCGAAGACGACCTTCTGGTCGAGGTAGAGCAGACGCGAGGCGTAGGCGCCGACGGTGGCGCTGTCGTGGGTGACGAGGAGAAGGGTGGTCTTTCCCTCGCGGTTGAGGCGGGCGAGGAGGGCGTAGAACTGTTCGCGGAAGGCGGGATCGAGGGCGGAGGTGGGCTCGTCGAGGATGAGCAGCTCGGGTTCGGCGGCGAGGGCGCGGGCGAGGCAGACGCGCTGGAACTGGCCGCCGGAGAGCTCGCCGATCATGCGGCGGGCGAGGGGGCCGAGCTCGAGCAGGCCGAGGGCGCGGTCGATGGCGGCGCGGTCGGCGGGGCCGAGGCGCTTGG
The DNA here is from genome assembly GCA_937860055.1 of uncultured Verrucomicrobiota bacterium. Taxonomy (GTDB): domain Bacteria; phylum Verrucomicrobiota; class Kiritimatiellia; order CAIQIC01; family Lenti-01; genus Lenti-01. The sequence goes on from CALMBO010000009.1 coordinate 35,979, forward strand.
GGAAGCGGAGGTGGGCGAGCCGGCCGGAGGCGACGACTTCGCGGACATCGGCGGGGAAGCGGCGGAAGGGGAGCTGGGCGGATTGGGGGAGGTAGCCGACGCGGCGCCAGTCGCGGAAATCGGAGAGGGGCGTTCCCCAGAGGGCGATGTCGCCGGACCGGGCGGGAAGAAGGCCGAGGAGGGCGCGCAGGAGCGTGGTCTTGCCGGAGCCGTTGGGGCCGACGATGCCGACATAGTCGCCGGCTTCGACGGAAAGATCGACGGATTCGATGGCCGGTGCGGCGCCGTAGCCGGCGGAAAGGTTGGAGGCGCGCAGGACGGTCATGGGGCGCATCCGAGGCCCTGGCGGAGGCTGTCAAGGTTCCGGCGCATGAGGGTGAAGTAGGTCGCCCCGGCGGCGATGTCCTCCTTCGTCATGTTGTGCATGGAGTGGAGGGGCAGGAGCTGCGCGCCGGCCTCGTCGGCGAGGACCCGGGCGAGGCGGGGGTCGAGGATTTCCTCGTAGAAGATGGCGGAGGTCTTCGTCTCGCGCAGGGTTCGGACCAGTTCGGCGAGGGCGCGGGGAGAGGGCTGGGCGTTGGGGGAGAAGCCTTCGTAGGGGGAGAGATGCCGCAGGCCGTAGCGTTCGGCGAAATGTCCGAACGCGAAGTGTCCCCCGCAGATGATCGTGCGGTTCGAACAGCCGGCGAGGCCTGTTTCGATCTCGGCGTGCAGTTCCATGATCCGGTTCTGGAGCGCGGTGCAATTGGCGCGGTAAGTGCCGGCGTGGGAGGGATCGGCCTCCGCCAGGGCGTCGGCAATGCGGTCGGCCATGGCCTGTGCGCGGAGGGGATCGAGCCAGATGTGCGGATCGAGGCCGAGGGGCCCATGGGCGCAGGAGGCGTCGTGCTCGTGTGTCCTGGCTTCTTCTCCGAAGTAGGCGGAGGATTCCGGCGCGACGGCCCGGACGAGCAGCGAGGCCGGGGCATCGGCGACGAGGCCGGGCACCCATGTCTCCATGCCGTCGGAGACATAGAGAAAGAGGCGGGCGCCGGAGAGGCGCATCATGTCGGAGGGCGTCGGGGAATAGGAATGGGCTTCGGCGCCGGGCGGGAGGAGGGGGACGATCTCGGCGAGGTCTCCGGCGATTTCGCGCGCGAAGTCGACGACGGGGAAAAGGGTGGCCAGGACGACGGGCCTGGCTTTTTCCTCGGCGTTCGAGGCCGGGGAAGCGAGGAGGGCGAAGGCGGCGGCAATGGAAAGGATTCGCAACATGTCGACAGCATAGTCGCCGCGGGTGGGGAAAGGCAACAGGGATTTGGGATTGCCATCGCCGGGCGGCGGGGCTATAGGCGGGGCTATGAAATGGGAACGCGTGACAGGCCGGGAGCAGATCGCGGCGGTGGCGGCGCTGGCCCGGGAGATCTGGATGCGGCACTACGTGCCGATCATCGGGGCGGCGCAGGTGGAGTACATGCTGGAGAAGTTCCAGAGCGCGGAAGCCATTGCCCGGCAGATCGCGGAGGAGGGCTGCGAGTATTATCTCGTGCCGGACGCGGGCTATCTGGCGCTGGTGCCGGACCGGGCGGAAAACCGCATGCTGCTGAGCAAGATCTATGTGCGGGAGGAGATGCGCGGCACGGGGCTGGGGCGGGCCATGGTGGAATTCGCGGAAAAGCGGTGCGCGGAGCTGGGATGCGGAAGGCTCTGGCTGACGGTGAACCGGAACAACGCGGGTTCCATCGCGTTCTATGAACGGATGGGATTCCGCAAGGCCCGGATGGCCGTGACGGACATCGGGGGCGGCTTTGTGATGGACGATTGGTGGATGGAGAAGGCCGTTCCCGCGGCGGGATGAGCGCCGGGCCGGGGGAAACGGGACGCTACAGCAGCGTCGCGTCGTTGGGATTGCGGCAGATCAGGACGGACTGGTAGGCGAGCGGGCCGCGGCACAGGCTCGTCAGGCCGTGGAGGAGGGGGAGCAACCAGCGGAATCCGCGCGCGCGCAGGAAGGGGAACACGATGGCGACCGGGATGGAGGTGACATAGGACTCCTCCACGATCCAGCCGGTCTTGGCCAGCATCTTGCGCATCGACTTCAGGGTGTAGAAACGCAGATGCGTCCGGTCCAGGATGCCCTTGGTGTGATAGGGGAAGCGGCCGAAGAGCAGATTGAGGCGGACATAAAGGTTGGCCACATTGGGCAGGGATACGATCAGGAGCCCGCCCCTTTTCAGGCCCGCTTTCAGCTTGGAGAGGAGCGTTTCCGGATCGACCAGATGTTCCAGGATGTCGGCGGCCACGATGAGGTCGTAGGGCGCCTGGTCATCCTCCGGCCGGTAGTCGATGTGCTCGGCGTTGGCCACCTTGACCTCACGCGCAAAGGGCACGGCCAGCGAGGCAAACTGGGGATCCAGTTCGACGCAGACGACCTGTGCGCCCGCCTGGTTCATCTTCTCGGTCAGGGAGGCGTCCCCGACTCCCAGCTCGAGGATCCGTTTGCCCGGCAGCCCAGCCTGTTCGAGCCGCCGCCAGATGATGGAATGGCTGGAATAGGGATCCTCCAGCTTGCTGAAGTAGATGCGTCCGCTCAGGTTGACATCGAATTTCCGGCTGTAGAGCCATCCGCGCCGGGCGAGGAGGAAGCCCCCGCTCGTCAAGACGCAGTTCAGCGCGTAGAGCATGCCGTTCACGTGGCAGATTTCGCTGCCGTAGTAGGTGGGGATGGGGACCTCGACGATCCGGGCCTGCGCGGCATGGGCCTGCAGCAGGATCTCGGTGTCGAAGTGCCACTCGTCCGAGTTCTCCCAGAAGGGGATGGCGCGGAGGAAGCCGGTCCGGTAGGCGCGGTAGCCGGTGTGGAATTCCGCCAAGTTCAGGCCGGTCATCATGTTCTGGAGGCGGGTCAGCACGATGTTTCCGAGATACTTGTATCGGGGCATTCCGCCCCGCAGGGCGTCTTCTCGGTGGATCATGCGCGACCCCAGCACGACGTCGGCCCGTCCTTCCACGATGGGCGAATAGATCGAGCGGATGATTTCGGGGGCGTATTGGCCGTCGGCGTGCAGCATCACCACCGCGTCGAGACCCTGGTCGATCGCATATTGGTAGCCGATCTTCTGGTTTCCGCCATAGCGGCGGTTGACGCGGTTCCGGATCACCTGCAACTTGGGGTATTGGCCGCGCAGGGCGACGGCTCGCTTCACCGTGTCGTCGGTGCTGCAATCGTCCACGATGTAGACCTGGGCGACCTCGTCCCACACGTCCGCGGGGATGCGCGCCAAGGTCTGTTCGATGTGCGCCTCCGCATTGTAGGCGATCACGAAAAAGCCGATTTTCATGCCATCGTCCCGCGGGTGCTCATCTGGAGGGTTCTTGCAGCATCTGGCGTTGTTGTAATGGTACGGGAGGGGGCAAGGCAAGGCCCAAAGCGCAAAACCGGGTTGAAGTCGCCCGGCCTTTCCCGTAGGCTTTTCCGACATGAAGCGCGCGCAACTCCTTGGCCTCTGGGCCGTTCTTTTCGCCTTGCTGGTCCTGGGCCGCTTTGCCCTTTCGCCTGTCACCGATTTCTCGGCGGACGACTGGCCCTATCTGGCCAAATCCGGGGAACCTTCGCCCGCGGAAATCGTGAAGGACGGGGTGCGGGACATCTACCGGCCGGCCAATCTGATCGCGAACATGCTCTTCTTCCATTGGGCGGGCGACCGGCCGGCCCCGTTCGCCCTCTGGGGGCTTGCGGCGCATGGCCTCCTGCTCGCGCTGCTCCTGCTCCTGCTGAAAAGGCTCCAGGGCGATTCCGCCATGCTCTGGGCCGCCGGGCTGTTCTATGTCCTGAATCCCAACATCTACGAATCGTTCCATTGGGCCTGCCACGAGGTCCTGCTCTACGTGCCGATCGTGCTGGCGGCCTCCCTGCTGCTCTGGATCGGGTGGTGCCAGGGCGGCGGCGGCTGGAGATATGCGCTGGCGCTTCCGCTCTATTTCATCGGGGTTTTCTCGTACGAATACGGGGTTCCGATGGCGCTGTTCTTCCCGCTGAGCGCGCTAGCGCTGGGCGCGCCGCGGAAGAAGGCATGGGCGTCGATTCCCTTTGCGGCCATCGCGGTCTTCTATGTGCTGTGGCGGTTCACGGGCGCCTTTGGATGGGGCACGGCGCTCCTGGCCGGCGGGGAATACTTCGGGGATGGAGGGGTCTCGCTGGCGGGGACGGCGCAGAACCTCCGCGGCGTGTTTTCGTGGTGGATCGGGGGGCGGATGGCCCAGAGCTTCCTGGGCGGGTTCAATGTCTTTGCCACGCTGCTTCCTAAATGGCAGTTCGCCTTTTCGGCGGTGGCGGCGGCGCTGGCTCTGTCGGCCTTCCTCCAGATGCGGCGCGCCGGCAAGGAAATCCCCGAGGCGCCCGATGATTTCCGGTTGAGGCGGACGATCCTCCTGGGCCTGGCCTGGGCGGTGCTGGCCTATGCCCCCCATCTGGTGTTCCCGTCGTCGGCGCGGCACAATCTGTTTCCGTCCATCGGGCTGGCCATGGCGTTTGCGGCGGCCATCCGGCTGTTCCGGTGGCGCATGCCAGCGGGTGGCTTCATGCTGGCGGCGCTGCTGTGCCTGGTCGCCAATGCCGGGAACACGCTGGCGTTCCGCGAGGCGGGCGAGTTTTCGCGAAACCTGTATCGCCAGGTGGTTGCCACGCGGGCGGAGTGGGAAGGCGGCGAAGCGGTGGTGTTCGATACCGCCTCGCTCCGCGCCCGGCAGACGCGGGGGCTCCTGAAGCCCGTGTCCCGGAATCCGGACACATGGGCCGCCTACCAGAATGCCAATCTGCTGCGGGGGTTCACCTGCTCGGCCATGTTGAGGCTGGCGGCGGGGGAAACCCGGGCGCAGGCCATCCTGGATGTCGAATGCGGAGCGTGGCGGGAAGGGGGCCGGCTCATCTGGCATGAGCGGTACGACGAATCCAAGCCGCGCGAAACGCCGATGGAAGAGGTGTTCTGGATCGATTGCCTGGCGGCGGGGCAGACGACGGAATAGGGCTTTCAGGGCGGCGGCAGGCGGTCGCGGTTGAGATCGAGGAAGGCGTCGCGCCAGGGGTAGAAGCGCAGCAGGGAATCGTCGCGGAAGCCGAGCGTGCAGAGGGCGGCGAAGAGAGCTTCGACGGTGGCGAGGCCGGTGCCGGGATCGTCGTGGATCTTGGATCGGCGGGGATAGGCGGTCCGCCATCCGGGCGGGATCGAGCGGGCCTCGACCGGCTCGACGGCGCGGCGCATGGTCGCGGCGTGGCGCCAGCTGGCATCGAGGAGGAGAAGGGGGCGGCCCGCGTCGGCGGGGGTGAGCGGCGGGGCATCGGGGGCAAGCAGGAGGTGGAGCGAAAGGTCCGGCCGCTGCCGCAAGGGATAGGGCAGGAAGTCCAGGCCGGGATCGCCGCGGAGGGGGCGCACCGTGCATTTCCGCGGATCTTCGCCGCGGCGGACCAGGATGAGAACGGGAGGAGCCATGAAAAGCGCACTATCCAATATTCAATGTCCAAATCCAATGTCCAAGTTATTGCCGCCGGGGCGGGGGTGTGGTTCAATGCTGGGCATGGCGCGAGTGAAACTGGACATGGAGGGCGTGGAGTTCGTCTTCCGCACGGAGCTGGAGGTGCGGATCACGGACATCAACTACGGGCGGCATGTGGGCAACGACGCGATGCTGGGGCTGCTGCACGAGGCGCGCCTGCGGTTTCTGGGGAATTCCGGATTTTCGGAGGAGGACATCGGCGGGACGGGGATGCTGATGGGCGATGCGGTGGTGCAGTTCAAGGCCGTGGCCTTCCGCGGCGACCGGCTGGTCGTCGAGATGGGGCTGAAGGACGTGGAGCGCCGGACGTTCGATTTGATGTACCGCGTGACGCGGGCCGGCGACGGCGCGGTGGTCGCGCTGGCGAAGACGGGGATGGTGGCCTTCGACTACGCGAAGAACCGGCTGGCGGACCTGCCGGACATCTTCCTGGCGAAGACAGGAGCGAAGCCGGCATGAAATTCGCGCTGATCCAGATGAACCCCACGGTGGGGGCGGTCCGGGAAAACGCGGCGAAGATCGTCCGCCGCGCGCAGGAAGCGCTGGCGGCCGGCGCGGAAGTGGCGGTGTTCCCCGAGCAGGCGCTGTGCGGATATCCGCCGGATGACCTGGTGCTGCGTCCGCGCTTCATGGACGCGGTGGAGGCCGAGGCGGAGAAGCTCGCCGCGGCGTTGCCGAAGGAGCTGCTGTCGATCGTGGGGGCGCCGGTGCGCGAGGCCGGAAAGCTCTACAACGCGGCCCTGCTGTTCCACGGCGGGAAACGCGCGGCCGAGGCGAAGAAAATGCTGCTGCCGAACTACGGCGTGTTCGACGAGCGGCGCATCTTCGCGCCGGGGGCGGCGCCGCGGGTGTTCGAATTCAAGGGCGCGCGCCTGGCGGTGCACATCTGCGAGGATTCGTGGTGGCCGGAGGGCGAATCGTTCCGCGGGCTGAAAGGGGCGTGCGACGTGCTGGTGAACCTGTCGGCCTCGCCGTACTGCCGCGGGCGCGAAAACGACCGCGAGGAGATGGCGCGGAAGGCGGCCGGAGCGCTGGGCGTCCCGATGCTCTACACGAACATCGTCGGAGGCCAGGACGAGCTGGTGTTCGACGGTGGCGGCATGGCCGTGGCGGCGGACGGGAAGGTCGCGGCCCGCACGGAGCTCTTTCGCGAAGGGATGCTCCTGGCCGAGGTCTCGGGGCCGGCCGGGAGATGGGTGCCGTCGGCGGGGCGGCTCGCGGCGATGCCGGGCGCGGTGGAGGAAGTGTACGAGGCGCTGGAGATCGGCTTGCGGGACTACGTGGACAAGAACGGATTCCCGGGCGTGATCGTGGCGCTGTCGGGCGGCATCGATTCCGCGCTGGTGGCGACGATCGCGGTGGATGCGCTGGGGAAGGACCGCGTGTTCGGCGTGACGCTGCCGTCGGTGATCACGTCGCAGGAAACCTATTCGGATGCGCTGGAACTGGCGCGGCGGCTGGGGATCCCTTGCCTGCGGATCCCGATCGCGCCGGCGGTGGATGCGCTTTCGGGGATGCTGGGGCCGGCGTGCGCAGAGGTGGACTGGGCGAAGCCCCTGCCGGGGACGCTGATGGAGGAAAACCTGCAGGCGCGCATCCGCGGCGTGGTCGCGATGGCGCTTTCGAACCGCTTCGGCCACATGGTGGTCACGACGGGGAACAAGAGCGAGATGGCGACGGGCTACGCGACGCTCTACGGCGACATGGCGGGCGGCTTCGCGCTGATCAAGGACGTGCCCAAGACGCTGGTGTTCGAGCTGGCGCGCTGGCGCAACCGGCGCGGCGAGGTGATCCCGCCCTCCACGATTTCCCGTCCGCCCTCGGCGGAGCTGAAGCCGGGTCAGCGCGATTCGGATTCGCTGCCGCCCTACGAGGTGCTTGATCCGATCCTCGAGCGCTATGTCGAGCAGCAGGAGGGGGTGAAGGACATCATTGCCGCCGGCTTCGACGAAGCGACGGTGCGCAAGGTGGCGCGGCTGGTGGACCGCAGCGAGTACAAGCGGCGGCAGGGGGCGCCGGGCGTGAAGATCACGCCCAAGGCGTTCGGGCGCGACCGCCGCATGCCGATCACCAACGGGTTCCGCGAGTAGGGCGCCCGGGCCGGTTTTTTTCCATGGCATGGAAAAGCGGCGGGGATGCCGCAGGCGGCGCCTTCCCGCGCCGGAAGCAAGGGGGCTCAGCCGGGGGGAATTTCGAGGATGAAGGTGCAGCCTTCGCCGAGGGCGGTCTCGACGCGGGTGGTGCCGTGGTGGGCTTCGATGATCTGCTGGACGATGGGGAGGCCCAGGCCGCTGCCGCCGGAGGCGCGGGAGCGGCTCTTGTCCGCGCGGTAGAAGCGGTCGAAGATGCGCTTGGCGTCCTCGGGCTTGAGGCCGGGGCCGCGGTCGGCGACGGCGATCTCGAGGTTTCCGCTTTCGAGGACGCGGGCGCGGACCTCGACGGGGCCGACCAGGGCGTAGAGAATGGCGTTTTTGATGAGGTTGACGAGGGCTTCCTCGACGAGGCCGGCGTTCAGGCTCCAGACGAGTCCCTCGGGGATATGGGTTTCGATGGCGATTCCGGCGCTGCGGGCCCACTCGCGGCAGATGGCGACGGCTTCGGCGAGAACGGCGTTGACCGGGACGGGGGTGCGGGGGATGCCGACGGTGTAGTCCTCGTTCTTGAGCCAGGCGAGGCGCAGGAGATCGTCGATGATGCGGAGGATGCGCTTGGCGTGGTGCTCGATGGTGTGGAGGGACTGGTCGCGGAAATCGGGGTCCATCTCGGCATGGGAGAGGAGGGTTTCGGTGTAGCCCAGGATGAGGGTGAGGGGGGTCTTGAGCTCGTGCGAGACGTTGGTGGCGTATTCTTCGCCGGCGCGCTCGAGCTGGCGGATGCGGGAGATGTCGCGCAGGACGAGCATGACGTGGAGGGCGCCCCCGCTACCCTCTTCGTGGAGGGGGATTCCCGCCACGGTGCACAGGGAGCCAGTGGCTTGCAGGGGGATCTCGGCGGACCGGTAGGCGCCGGTACTGCGGATCTCTCCGGCGAGATTCTCCAGGTCTGCGCCGGCTTCCAGTTCGGAAAGGTGGCGGCCGACGAGGGTCGTGGCGGATTTTCCCAGCAGGTGGGTGGCGGTCGTGTTGGCGCGCGCGACGCGGTTTTCGGCATCGAGGACCAGGGTGCCGTCCTGGAGGAGACCGAAGAGGGCGTCGAAATGGTCGCGTTCTTCGGAGATCCGGCGGGAGGCGAGGCTGATATGCTGTTCGGCCCAGCTCTCGATGGGCTGGTCGGGGGCGGGTGCATTGGACAGGCCGGAGGATTTGACGATATGCCGGATGTGCCGGCGAAGCAGGCGCTGGTAGAGGAGGAAAATGCCGAAAAGGAGGGCAAAGATCAGCGTCGAGGAGATCCAGAGATTGTCGGTATTGGAGAAGAACCAGGGCAGCGGGGCGCGCATCAGCAGGAGGCCGGCCGACGGATCGCCGGGTGACAGCCGGTGGAGATGGATGACATACCGGGTTCCGTCCTCCTTGAGGAGGCTGTGGTGGGGAACCGGTTCCGGCGCGGCGGCCTGGTGGTGGACGAGGGCGAGGATGGCGGGAGAAAAATCCTCCGGTTTCACGGGGCGGATGGACCAGCGGATGGAGAGATCGGGGGCGATCCATGCCACGTTCCAGCCGGGAGAAGCCCAGGCGCGGAAATCGAGGTGTTCCAGCCACGGGATGAAGCGCCCATCCGGGATCTCCCGGTAGGCGGTGACCATGAGGTGCTGGATGGATTCGAGCCGCTGGCGGATCTGGCCTTCCTGCCGCTGGACATAGCGGTAATGGAAGAAGTTCGCGACCAACGCGATCAGCAGGGTCGTGAAGAAGGCAAAGGCGAAGGTGAACCGGCGCGTGGAGAAGGTCCGCCGCACGGGCTCAGACTTCCTTGAAGCGATACCCCACGCCGCGGACGGTTTCGATCCAGTCGCCGAGGGCGCCGAGCTTCTTGCGCAAGCTCACCATCTGCACATCGACGATGCGTTCGGTGACGGCATAGGATTCGCCGCGGACCTGGTCCACGATCTGCTGGCGGGAGAAGGCGCGGCCGGGGCTTTCCGCGAGGAGCTGCAGGATGCGGAATTCCGTATAGGTCAACTGGACCTCCCTGCCTTTGATCTCGACCTTGTGGCGGCCGGGGTCCACGGTGAGCGGGCCGATCACGATGGGCGGGGCCGCCTCGTCGGCGGTGGCGGCGGCGGTGGCGGGGCGGCGGAGGATGGCATGGATGCGGGCCATCAGGACGCGGGGGCTGAAGGGCTTGCACACATAGTCGGAAGCGCCGATTTCCAGGCCGGTGACGATGTCCGCTTCGCTGTCCTTGGCGGTGAGCATGATGATGGGGATGTCGCGCGTTTCGGGCTGGGCCTTGAGGCGGCGGCAGACTTCGAGGCCATCGATGCCCGGCAGCATCAGATCGAGCAGGATGAGGGAAACGCCGCGTGTTTTCAGGGTGTGGAGGGCGTCTTCGCCCGTCCCGGCGGTCACGACCTCGAGATTCTCGCGTTCAAGGTGGAATTTCAGGAGGTCTTGAATGTCCCGCTCGTCTTCGACCAGCAGGATAGCGTCTCGCGTCATAACATACTCCTTAGCTGATGCATTGGAGAATAGCTCCCGGCCGTGGATTCGTCAACAGGATGGTGGGGCCAAGACCATCCGGGGGCGGAAAGCGGGTGGATTTCCAGAAGGGAGGCGCGGGGGTGACGCCAAGGCGGGGGTGTGATAACGTGGGAAAAATGAAACCGGACCGGATGGATTGGATTCTGAGGGGCGGGACCGTGGCGGACGGCTCCGGCGGCGAGCCGGTGCGCGCGGACGTCGGCGTCGCGGGCGACCGGATCGCGGCGGTCGGGGACCTCTCGAAGGCCGCGGCGGCGAACGAATTCGCGGCGGAGGGGCTTCTGGTCACTCCGGGGTTCGTCGACGTCCACACGCATTCGGATGCGTATTTGCTGGTCGAGCCGGCGGCTCCCTCCAAGATCCGGCAAGGCGTCACGACGGAGATCACGGGCAATTGCGGCGCGAGTGCGGCGCCGCGCTGGCCGGGCTATGCGATGCCGTCGGACTGGCTGGAGCAGAAATACCCAGGCGATTGGCGTTCGGTGGCCGAATACCGCGCCTTGCTGGCTGCGCAGAAGCCGGCGGTGAATTCGGCGATGCTGATCGGGCACCGCGCGATCCGGGCGGCGGTCATGGGCGTCGAAGCGCGAGCGGCGACGAAGGACGAAATTGCGAAAATGCAGGTCCTGCTGGAGGCGGCGCTGGAAGAAGGCGGCGCGGGGTTGAGCACGGGACTGGTCTATGCGCCCGCCATGTTTGCGCAGCCGGAGGAGATCCAGGCATTGGCGAAGGTCGTGGCGCGGCGGGGCGGCATCTATGCCACGCACATGCGCAGCGAGAGCGGGAGGCTGCTGGAATCCATCGACGAGGCCTTGGACGTCGCGCGCGCCAGCGACGCGCGGTTGCAGATTTCGCACCTGAAGACGGCGGGGCGGGCGAACTGGGGCAAGCTCGGCGCGGTGCTGGAAAAAATCCGCGCGGCGCAGGAGGAATGCGTGGAAGTCGCGTCGGACCGGTATCCGTACACGGCGTCGTGCACGGATCTGGATGTGATCCTGCCGACGTGGGCCGCGCAGGGCGGGCGGGCGGCGATCCTGGCGCGCCTGCGCGACCCGGCGGAACGCGCAAAAATCCGCGCGGAGATGGCCGAGGCGCGCGACGAGAAGTACTGGGAAACTGTGTGGGTGGGAAGTTCGCGCCATCCCGAAAACGCGCCGTTCGCGGGCAAACCGATTGCCGTCGCGGCGGAAGCATGGAAGCTCCATCCGCTGGACGCCGCACTGCGGTTCATGGATATGGACGAACTGTTCACGGGCGGCATCTTCTTCGGCATGAGCGAAGAGAACATGTGGAAGATCCTGGCCGAGCCGTGGGTGATGATCGGTTCCGACGCGTCGATCCGGGCGCCGTGGGGTCCGCTGAGCCACGATCATCCACATCCGCGCGCCTACGGCACGTTCGGGCGGTTCCTGCGCGCGGCGCTGGACGGCAAGACGGTGAGCGTGGGCGAGGCGGTGCGAAAGATGACGAGCCTGCCGGCGGAACAATTCCGCCTGAAGGATCGCGGCGCGATCCGCGCCGGCGCCTTCGCGGACATCGTGGCGCTCGATCCAAAAACGTTCCGCGATGTGGCGACATACGAAAAACCACACCAGTTCTGCGAGGGTCTTTCGGCGGTGTGGGTGAACGGAGCGCTGACAATTCGCGACGGCAAAGACACCGGCGGGCGCGGTGGGCGGTATCTGACGGCTTGAGACGGGGAACCGAATCAAGGAACAACCACGGATGAACACGGATGGACACAGATCGGAAGAGGACCCGGGCGGGAATCCGCGTCCATCCGTGTCTAGCCGTGGCGAACATTCCCCGGAACAGGCGAAATTTCCTGTGCCGCCGCCGGGGCCGGCGGACCGGGCCTATTTGAAGGAAGTCTTCTCGCCGGGCGGGCAGGGGTGGGTGCAGGAGGTCGAAGATGCGGCGCGGGCATGGCTGGCGCTGGCGGCGTCGCGTGCGGCGCCGGGGCCTCTGGTAGTCGTGGCGGAAAGCTCGCTGGCGCTGGAGTTGCTATGGCAGGATTTGCACGCGCTGGGCGCGGGGGAATCCACCGCGAAGCTGCCGGCGCTGAACGTAGAGGCGTCGCGGCTGGCGTCGGGGCAGCCCTCGCCCGACGTGAGCGGCGACCGATTGAAGACCATGCAGCGCTGCCTGGCGTGGAAAGGGCGGGGCATCGTGGCGACCTGCGTGCAGGCGCTGCTGGAACCGGTGGCGGCGCCGGACCGGATGCGGCAGGGCAGCGAACGCGTGGCGGTCGGCCAGGAATACGATCTGGACGCTCTGTGTGAGCGGCTGGCGGCGGCGGGCTACGAATTCGAAGTGGAAGTGCTCGCGAAGGGGCAGGCCTCCCGCCGCGGCGGACTGCTGGACGTGTGGCCGCTGACGGAAGACTGGCCGGCGCGGCTGGAATTCTTCGGCGACGCCCTGGAAAGCATCCGGCACTTTGATCCTTCCGAGCAGCGGTCGCGGGAGGAAATCCAGGAGCTCTCGATTCCTCCGGCATCGGAGGAGGCGGGCGGCGGCGAAACCGTCGCGCCGACGGAGTACTTCCCGGCGGATGCATCGTTCCTTTGGCTCGATCCGGATGCGATCCTGCACCACTACGCGATGAGCGCGGAGCTGGCGGGGCGGGGCGCGGCGGCGGATTCGGCGGAACGCGATTTTGCGAACTGGCGGCTGGGGCTGGCGAAGAAATTCGATGGCGGAGGGCAGCTGGACGCGGGCGGGGGCGACGGGGCGCGCGATCTGGGGGCGCGGCCATGCGAAGGGCTCGCCGCGCTGTCGGCGCGGGCGGTGCCGCCGGACGCGCTCGAAAACGAGCGCCGGAAATGGTTCGAGGTGCTTTCCTCACGCGCGGCGGACGGCTGGAAAATCGCGTTCTTCTTCGCCACGGAAGCGGGGGCCAGGCGGTTCGCGGCGGCGTACGGGACGCCGGACGGGTTCGAGATCCGCCCCGGTTCGCTGAGCGGCGGTTTCGAGCTTCCGGGCGCGAAATGGATGGCGGTGGCCGAGGCGGATTTCTACGGCACGCGCCGGGCGCTGCCGGCGCGCCGGAAGGCCGGCGTCCGGGCGGCGGCGCGCGACGCGACGGGCGAGCGCCTGACCGACTGGACCGACCTGCGGCCCGGCGAGCTGGTGGTGCACGTCGACCACGGCATCGGGAAATACCTGGGGCTCTACGAAATCGTCTTCGACGGGCAGCTGCAGGAGGCCCTGGCGGTGGAATACGCCGAGGGCGCGCGGCTCTACGTGCCCACGAGCCAGACCCATCTGCTGAGCCGCTACGTCGGGGTGGGGCGAACCCGGCCGCAACTGCATGCGATCGGCGGCAAGCGGTGGCTGAAGGAGAAGATCGCGGCCGAGCGGGCGGCGGGCGACCTGGCGGCGCAGATGCTGGAGACGCAGGCGCGGCGCGCGGCGCTCGACGGGCACGCCTTCGCGAAGGACCACCCATGGCAGTTCGATTTCGAGCAGGCCTTTCCCTATTCCGAGACCGACGACCAGCTCCGGGCGATCGCCGACGTGAAGCGCGACATGGAGTCGAAGCGTCCGATGGACCGCCTGATCTGCGGCGACGTGGGCTACGGCAAGACCGAGGTGGCGATGCGCGCCGCGTTCAAGGCGGTGATGGACGGCAAGCAGGTGGCGGTGCTGGTGCCGACGACGGTCCTGGCCCAGCAGCACTACGAAACCTTCCTGGAGCGCATGGGGCGCTTTCCCGTCGCCGTGGAGATGGTCAGCCGGTTCCGGTCCAGGACCGAGCAGGCGGCGACGCTGGCGCGGGCGGCGCAGAAGAAGGTGGACGTGCTGATCGGCACGCACCGCCTGCTGCAGCGCGACGTGAAGTTCGCCGACCTCGGGATGGTGATCATCGACGAAGAGCAGCGGTTCGGGGTGGCGGCCAAGGAACACCTGAAGCGGATGCGCGAGATGGTGGACGTGCTGACGCTGTCGGCGACGCCGATTCCGCGGACGCTCTACCTGAGCCTGACGGGCGCGCGCGACATGAGCCTGATCCAGACGCCGCCTCGCGAGCGGCTGGCGATCGAGACGTACATCGCGCAGGACAGCGACGAACTGGTGAGGGACGCGGTGCTGCGCGAGGTGAACCGGGGCGGGCAGGTGTTCGTGCTGCACAACCGCATCCAGACCATCCAATGGATGCGCGAGCGCCTCGAGCGCCTGCTGCCGGGCATCCGCGTGGGGGTGGGGCACGGGCGGATGACGGAGAAGGCGCTGGCGGACGTGATGCACCGGTTCGTGCGCCGGGAATACGACGTGCTGCTGTGCACGACAATCATCGAGAGCGGCGTGGACATCCCGAACGTGAACACCATCCTGATCGACCGGGCGGACCGGTTCGGGATGGCGGACCTGTACCAGCTGCGGGGGCGGGTGGGACGGAGCAAGCAGCAGGCCTACGCCTACCTGCTGCTGCCGCGGCACGGGGCGCTGTTCAGCGTGGCGCGGCGGCGCATCAGCGCGATCAAGCGGCACACGAGCCTGGGGGCGGGATTCAAGCTGGCCCTGCGCGACCTGGAGATCCGCGGCGCGGGCAACGTGCTGGGCGCGGCACAGAGCGGGCATATCGCGGCGGTGGGCTTCGACCTCTACTGCCAGCTCCTGAACCGCACCGTCGCGCGGCTGAAAGGCGAGGCCGAGCGGCCGATCATCGAGGTGCAGGTGCACCTGGATTTCGTGGATCTGACGCCCGATCCGGAGCACGAGGGGAGCGCGGCCGTCATTCCGCGGGCATACGTGGAAGACGAGAGCCAGCGCATCGGCCTCTACCGCAAGGCGGCGGGCGTTTCGTTCGAGAAGGAAGTGGACGCGCTGGCCGGTGAATTCCGAGACCGGTTCGGGCCGCTGCCGGCGCCGGTGCGGCGCCTGCTGGCGATTGCGCGGCTGCGGATCCTGGCGGCGGGGCTGGGGCTGAAAAGCGTCGCGACGGACGGCGACCGCCTGCTGCTGGGCCAGGGGCGCGACGAATTCCTCATGGTGAACGGACGGCACATCCGCCTGCACAAGCACGGCACGGACGATCGGCTGGCCGAGATCGAGAAGCGGCTGCGCCAGCTGGCGGACGATCGCGGATTGAAAATGCGGAAAGAAGGTTGAGATGGTCAGTCCCTGGATTGCGGGAGCCCTTGGCTGGGCGTTTTTCGGGCCGCTGGGCGGTTTGTTCGGCTATGCGGCGGGATCGCTGTTCAATGCGGCGCAGCGCAGGAGTGCGGCAGACGGCGGGCCGCAGGCGGGGCCGGATGCGGCGCGCAACGGGTTCATCGCCAGCCTGCTGGCGCTGACGGCGGCGATGATGAAGGCCGACGGGCGCGCGACGAAATCCGAGCTCGAGGTGGTGAAGCAGTTCTTCTCGCAGCAGTTCGGGCGGGAGACGGCGGGGCAGGCGCTGCGGATGCTGCACGACCTGCTGGAGCGGGACATCCCGACCGGGCCGGTCTGCGCGCAGATCCGGATGAACATGAACTACTCCCAGCGGATGGCGCTGCTGCATTTCCTGTTCAGCATCGCGCATGCCGATGGCGAACTGCATCCGGCGGAGGACCGGCTGCTGTCGCGCCTCGCGGCGGAACTCGGCATTCACGCGGCGGACATCCGGTCCATCGCGGCGATGTTCGCGCCGAAGGCCGATCCAGGGGCCGACTACCGCGTGCTGGAAGTATCGCCGCAGGCTTCGGACGACGACGTGCGCCGGGCGTACCGGCGCATGTCGATGAAACACCACCCCGACAAGGTGGCGCATCTGGGACCCGAGTTCCAGAAGACCGCGACCGAGAAGTTCCAGCGCGTGAACGCCGCCTACGCGAACATCAAGAAGTCCCGCGGCATGGCCTGAGCCGCCTTGGCTTGAGGGAAGGGAAGGCGCCGCCCGGGGATTTTTCCACAGTGTGGAAAACTTTTTTCCACGGTGTGGAAAAACGGGGTTCAGGCGCGGGCCACGACGACGAGGCCCTCCTTGCGGGGGGCGGGCGCGGGGGTTTCGCCGTCGGGGTAGCCGAGGCTGCAGGCGCCGATGCCGACATAGGAATCCCCAACGCCCCACTGGCGCATCAGGGCTTTGCCTTTCTCGCTTTCGAACATCTCGCGTGCGCGGTGGATCCAGCAGGAGCCGAGGCCGAGGGAACGGGCGGCATTGAACATGTTGCCCAAGGCGAGGCTGCCGTCTTCCACGGGCGTGGACTTGGTCTTGTCGGCGAAGACGAGGATGATCGTGGGAGCGCCATAGTAGGGGTCGAAATCCTTGCCGAGCACGGCGGCGTTCATCTTCGCGAGCTGTGCGCGCAGGGCCGGGTCCTGCACCACGACGAACAGGTTGCCCTGCCGACCGCCGCCGGTGGGGGCGTATTTGGCCGCTTCGAGGATGGCGTTCAGATCCCTGTCCTTGATCTGGTCGGGCTTGAACTTGCGGATGCTGCGGCGGGTCAACAGGGTCTTCAGGGTCTCGTTCATGGTCTTCTCCTTCAAAAGTTGGATTTGAACCTAGCGGATTTCCGGGAAAATCCAATGAGGAAGAGATGCGGGCCGGGATTGCGCGGGGGGACGGGGGCGTGGTAAAAGGAGGGTCTTTGAATGCCCCGCGGCCGGGGCGGAAGGTGCGCGAACCATGGCGATGAAATTTTCGGAAAACGCCGACCGGATGGATGTCCGGTACGTGGCGGGGCTGGCGCGGATGGCGCTGTCGGACGAGGAGGCGGCCCGCTTGCAGGGGCAGCTGGACGACATCCTGGCGTTCGTCGGCGAACTGAAGACATTGGACGTGTCGGGGGTGGAAGCCACGGACGTGGCGACGGAAGCCCGCAATGCGTGGCGCGAGGACGAGCCGGCGGCCGGGCTGGGCCGCGACACGGCGCTGGCCAATGCCCCGCTGGCGCGGCACGGGCAGTTCGTGGTGCCGAAGGTGATCGAATGAGCGCGGACCTGCACGATCTGGGATTCCTGGAGGCGGCGGACGCGCTGGCGCGGAAGCAGGTTTCCTCGGAGGAACTGACGACGGCGCTGCTGGACCGCTCGGAGCGGCTGGAGCCGGCGCTGAATTCGCTGACATGGTTCAGCCGGGACGCCGCGCTGGCCGGAGCGCGCGCGGCGGATGCGGCCCGGGCCGGGGGCGATGCGCGGCCGCTGCTGGGCGTGCCGATCGCGATCAAGGACCTGCTGAACGTGAAGGGCCAGCCCTGCACGGCGGGATCGAACATCCTGAAGGGCTACACGGCGCCGTACGACGCGACGGTGATCGCGCGGCTGCGGGCGGCGGGCTGCGTGTTCGTGTCGCGCACGAACACGGACGAATTCGCGATGGGCGGCAGCACGGAAACGAGCGCCTACGGCCCGACGCGGAATCCGTGGGACACGGCGCGGGTGCCCGGGGGGTCGAGCGGCGGTTCGGCGGCGGCGGTGGCCGCGCGGCTGGCGCCGGCGGCGCTGGCGTCGGACACGGGCGGGAGCATCCGCCAGCCGGCGGCGTTCTGCGGCGTGACGGGCTTCAAGCCGACGTACGGGCGGGTGTCGCGCTACGGCTGCACGGCGTTCGCGTCGTCGCTGGACCAGGTGGGTCCGATCGCGCGCAGCGTCGAGGACGCGGCCGCGGTGTACCAGGTCATTGCGGGCCTGGACCCGCACGATTCGACGACCTCGTCGCGGCCGGTGGGCGACTGCCTGCCGGAGGTGCGCGGGGCGAAGGATCTGAAGGGACTGAAACTGGGCCTGCCGAAGGAGTATTTCGTCGAGGGGCTCGATCCGGAGGTCGAGAAGCTGACGCGGGCGGCGGTGGAGCAGTGCCGCGCACTGGGGGCGGAGATCGTGGACGTGGAGCTGCCGCACTCGAAGTACGGCATCGCGTGCTACTACATCCTGGCGCCGGCGGAGGCGTCGGCGAACCTGGCGCGGTACGACGGCGTGCGCTACGGCTTCCGCGCGGAGTCGGAGGACCTTTTGGAGATGTACGAGAAAACGCGCGCGGGGGGCTTCGGCGCCGAGGTGAAGCGGCGCGTGATCCTGGGCACCTACGTGCTCAGCAGCGGGTTCCACGACGCGTACTACCTGCGGGCGCAGAAGGTGCGCACGCTGATCCGCGGCGATTTCGAAAAGGCTTTTTCCAGGTGCGACGCGATCCTGGGCCCGGTGACGCCGACGCCGGCGTTCCGGGTGGGCGAGAAGACGGCCGACCCGGTGCAGATGTACCTGGGCGACATCTTCACGGTGAACGTGAACCTGGCGGGGATCTGCGGCCTGAGCGTGCCGTGCGGATTCTCGCCGGACGGCCTGCCGGCGGGCCTGCACGTGGTCGGCCCGGCGTTCCGGGAGGAACTGGCGCTGCGGATCGGCGCGGCGTACCAGCATGCGACGGAGTGGCACCGGAAAAAGCCGGCGGATCCGAAAGGGGGCCGGCCATGAGCGACTACATTCCCTCCATCGGGCTGGAAGTGCACGTGCAGCTGAAAACGCGCACGAAGATGTTCTGCGCGTGTCCGGCCCACGAGGAAGGCGAGCCGAACACGACTGTCTGCCCGGTGTGCATCGGACTGCCGGGGGCGCTGCCGGTGATGAACCGCGAGGCCATCCGCAAGACCGTCAAGGTGGGCCTGATGATCGGATCGCGGATTTCGCTGCGGAGCATGTTCGACCGGAAGAACTATTTCTATCCGGACATGCCCAAGAACTACCAGATCACCCAGCAGGCGGCGCCGCTGTGCATCGGCGGAGCCGTGGAGATCGAGGCCGGCGGGCAGAGGAAGACCATCCGCGTGAACCACATCCACCAGGAGGAGGATGCGGCCAAAATCACGCACATGGAAACCACCTCGGAGATCGATTTCAACCGCGCCAGCACGCCGCTGATGGAGCTGGTGACGGAGCCGGACATGTCGAGTCCGGACGAGGCCATTGCGTTCCTGACGGCGCTGAAGGAGATGCTGATCTACGCGGGCATCAGCGACTGCAACCTGGAGCTGGGGCATATGCGCTGCGATGTGAACTCGTCGGTGCGGCCGTCGGGGACGGACAAGCTCGGCGTGAAGTGCGAAATCAAGAACATGAACACCTTCAAGGGGATCCACCGCGCGCTGGAATACGAGCTGGAGCGGCAGGCGGAGACTCTGCGCAAGGGCGGCACGCTGGTGCAGGAAACGCGGCGCTGGGACGACGAGGCCGGGATCACCCTGCCGATGCGATCAAAGGAATATGCGCACGACTACCGCTATTTCCCGGAGCCGGACCTGCCGCCGGTGGTGCTGGACGCGGCGACGGTGGAGGCGTGGCGCGCGGAGCTGCCGGAGCTGCCGGCGGTCCGGCGCGCGCGGTTCGTGAAGGACTACGGCCTGCCGGAATACGATGCGGGCGTGCTGACGGCGGACAAGGCGATATCCGAATACTTCGAGGCGGCGGCGAAGAAGTCGAAGAACTTCAAGGCCGTGTCGAACTGGGTGATGGGCGAACTGCTGCGGGCGCTGGGCGAGAAGGGGCAGGGCATCGCGGACGCGAAGATTTCCCCGGAAGCGCTGGCGGCGCTGGTCGCGCTGGTGGACGCCAGGACGATCAACATGCCGGCGGCGAAGGATGTGTTCCAGGTTCTGTTCGAGAACGGCGGGGATCCGGCGGCCATCGTGAAGGAAAAGGGCCTGGCGCAGGTCAGCGATGCGGGGGCCATCGACGGTTTCGCGGAGCAGGCGATCGCGGCGAACGAGAAGGTCGCGGCGGAATACCGTGGCGGCAAGGAGGCGGCGCTGATGTTCCTGGTGGGGCAGGTGATGAAGCTCTCGCGCGGAAAGGCCAATCCACAGCTGGCGGCGGACGCGCTCCGCCGGAAGCTGGGAAAATAGGAGAAGCGCCCCCGGGGGGCCGGCAAGTCCCCTTCCCCGCAGAAGCGAAGGCGGCGCCCTTCGCTTCCGGCGGGGAGCCCGGTCATCCGGTTCGTCTTGAGTTTGCGCGCAAAACATGGGATATTTCCGCAAATGAATCCTCCCCATGCCATTCCGGCGACCGAGTCCTTCAAAACGGTACGGGTCGCCTCGCGTGAAGAGGCGGAGGAAGTGTCGGCGTTCCTGCTGCAGCCGGGCTTGTTCGGCACGCCCCTGACCCCCGGCGAGCAGGAGGAATTCAAGACCCATCCGGCCACGGCCGTCGGCTGCGCGGATGACGCCTACTGGTTGGTGCGGGATGGCCAAGGCGCGGTCTGCGCCGTGATCGGGGTCCGCATGAACGTGGAGAAAACCGGCATCTTCGAGGTCAGCGCGTTGGCGATCCATTCCTCCCGCCGCCGCCGGGGACTGGGCCGCCGCCTGCTCGAACTGGCATTGCGTTTCGTGGCCGAGGCCCATGGCCGCGGGCTGCTCTTCGAGACCTCCTCGGATCCCTCCTACGCGCCCATGCACAGCCTGCTGCATGCACTCGGGTTCAGGCAGGTCGGCCGGTTCCCCGATTTCTACTATCCGGGCGAAGACACACTCTGGTATTATCGGGCGATAGAACGTTGACTCAACCGGGATATCCGATGGATCGACCACGTTTCACGCTTCCCGTCCTTTTTGCCTTGGTCCTCCTGCTGGGGGGGGGATTGTTCGTCCTGCGCGATCGCATTCCCGAAGCCTTTTCGCTGTCCAATTCGGTTCCGTTCGAGAAATTGTCCAAGGCGGCCCGTTGCGCCGACGGGTCCTTCGCCGTCGTGTTCGATTCCAACAAGCGCATCGCACGGGTGGGGGCCGATGGTTCCCTGATCTATCTCATTCCGGCCCGCAATGCCCCGGAAAAGGGGTTTTTCTTTGCCAACGAGATCGCGTTCGACCCCGGCGGCCACCTGTATGTGGCGAGCACGTATCTCGACACCGGCACGCTGGCGGTCAACCGCGAGGCGATCGTGCGCTTTTCCCCGGAGGGCCGCTGGGAAGGCGTCCTCTACTCGCTCGAACACGACCCCGACCAGTATGTCGACAACATCGGACTGATCCGTTCCCTCCAGTGGACTCCCGACGGCCTGCGCTTCTGCCTTGCGCGCGAAGAAGGGATCCACAGCCTGCGGGTCGATCCCGCCGACGGGACGAAGGTCGACGAAACCATCACGCCGTTCCCTGAGGGGGCGGCCAGCGTGATCTACGCCACGATTTCCGCAGACGGCCGCGAACTGGCGTATTCCACCGGCGCCACGGAGATCTACACGGCGGTTCCCGGCCAGACCCCCTCCAAGCGCTATGACGGGCGCGCGCTACCCGACGAGGTGTACTCGATTCCTTCGGATCTCCATTACCAGGACGGCGAACTGTATTTTTCCGATCTGGGCCGCGACGCCATCATGCGGCTGGCGGGGGAAAACGCCGCCGAGCCCCTGTTCGACCGGGCCATCGCCCTTGCGCATGGCTACGAAGATGCCTTTTTCGAATGCAAGGGGTTCCAGCTGGAACCCGACCACCTGACCCTGCCCAACAACGGCAAGGTGGTCTATTTCCCGACCGGAGGATCCGCCGCCATCCGCACCTTCGACCGTGCCCGGGGCACGGCCGCGCTCTGGGGCCGTCGCGCCGCCCTCTGGTCGCAAATGGGATTGTTCGCGCTCCTGTCGGTCGCGCTGGTTTCGCTGGCGATCCGCCATGCCTCGCCCGACCGGCGGCGTCTGGCGAAGCAGGTCGCGCTGGTGGCCATGATGCTGGGCACGGCGGTGGGCATCACGACCTACATGATCTTCAACAACATGAACCGGCGGCTGGCGGAGGAGGCCCGGAACAACCTGCGGGGATATCTGGCGGTCGGACAGCTGGTGGTGGATGCCGAGGCCGTGGACCGGATCCAGCATGTGAAGCACTACATGAACGAGGATTACCAGGCCGTGCTGCGGCAGCTGCGGCAGACGATCACCCGGGAGGGCGAAATCGCCTCGGGCACCTATTCGGGCGTCTACAAGATCTTCGGCGACAAGCTTTCGGCGCTGGCATACCACGACGGCCTGCGGGGCATCTTCTATCCGTACGATTACCAGTACGGCCAATCCATCTACGCGCAGGTGGCCCAGACCGGCCAGCCGTACGTTGGCGAAGTCGTGGACATCTATGGAGTCTGGCTCAACGGCGTGATTCCGCTGGTGAGCACGAACGGCGCCACCGTCGGCCTGCTCGAAGTGGGCGTGGATCAATCCGCCCAGCGCGAAGCCAACCGCGAGCTGTTCAAGAGCACGCTGATCGATCTGGCCATGGTCCTGTTCGTGCTGCTGTTCATCTTCTTCGAAATCGGGTTCTTCAGTTCCCATGTGCTGGACCAGGCCGGACCGGATGACGAGAGGGCCGGGCAGCGCTACGACGAAGGGGCGTTGCGGTTCGTTTCATTCCTGGCCATCACCGGTGTTTTCCTTTCCGCCTCCTTCCTGCCGTTGTACATCAAATCGCTGGCCCCGGCTGTCGGCCGCGTCCCCGACCTGATCATCGGCCTGCCGATGGTGGTTGAAACGCTCTGCGGGGCGCTGATCGCGCTGCTCTATGGCCATGTCCGGATCCGCATGGGCATCAAGACGGATGTCGTGCTGGCCTGCCTGGTGATCATGGCGGGGATGGTGGCCACGGGGCTGGCCACGACGTTCGACCGCCTGGTCGTCGGCCGGGTGCTGGTGGGCATGGGCATGGGCCTCCTGATGATCGCGTTCCGGACCTATTTCCTGATCGAGAAAAACGAAACCCGGAAGGAATCGGGCATCATCGCGCTGACCGCCGGAGTGGTGGCGGGCATCAATACCGGATCGGTTTCCGGCGGCATGCTGGCCGACCGGGTCGGCATGAAGCCGGTGTTCCTGATCCAGGCGGCGCTGCTGGTGCTGGCGGCGGCGGCCGCACTGGTGCTGGTCCGCAACCGCCGGCGCGGGAAGCCGGCCGTCGCGGCCGCCGTCGCCCTTTCGCCGTGGACATTCCTGCGCGACCGCGCGGTCTGGAGCTTTTTCGTCTTTGTCTTCCTGCCGGTCACAGCCTGCGGCCTTTTCCTGGGATTCCTCTTCCCGCTGTTTGCCGAAGCGCAGGGCCACACGATCAACGAGATCAGCCTGGCCTTCATGCTGTTCGGCGCCGCCAGCGTCTATCTGGGGCCGTCCCTGACGCGCCTGACCACGGTCCTGTTCGGGGCGCGGCGCGCCATGCCCGTCGGGGCGCTGGTCATGACCGGCGCGCTGCTGCTGTTCGCCTATTTCCAGACCCTCGCGGCCGCCTACGCCACCATCATCCTCTTTGGCCTGACGGAAAGCCTGCTCTTCAACCAGGGGATGTCCTACTATTCCTCGCTGCCGGGAGTCCGCCGCTTCGGGGAAGACAAGGCGATGGGGGTCTACAATGTCTTCGAATCCGGCGGGGAGGCGCTGGGGCCGATGGCCTTCGGGCTGGCCGCGAGCATGAGCCTGGGCGCCGGCATCGCCGCCATCGCCGCCGTGCTCGGCGCCTGCGCCGTGATCTTCTGGGCGATGGGCCCGCGGCCGGGAGGGGGGCGTCCATGAGAGGGGTTGGCTGGTACCGCAGGCAGACGGTCCGGTGGAAGATCTTCATTCCGTTCTTCGCCATCACCCTTCTGTCGTCCACGCTGTTCACCGTCTACGGCTTCATCCAGAACAACCGGGCCATCGTCAACGAGATCGACAAGCGCCTGCTCATTGCCGCGTTGACGATGCCGCAGCTGCTGCCGGCGGATTATTTCGACCGGGTGCAGGCGCCGGACAGCATCCCGGAGGAGGAGCACTGGGCCCACACGCGGAGGCTGGAGCTCTTTCTCCGCAACGTCGGCGGCACGTACCTCTACGCGCTGCACAACGTGAGCAACCGGTACTACTTCGTTGCGTCCGCCGCCCTGGACACGCCGTATTGGACGGAATACGAGAAGCCGGCGCCGAACATCTACGAGGTCCAGAAGACGTGGCAGCCGCACATTTCGACCACGCCCGATCCGGACTACGGGCTGCTCCGTTCCGTCGTGATCGGGTACAAGGATTCGGCGGGCCGCCGCTTCATCATCGGGGCCGACATCCATGCCTACGAGGTGGCCGCGCTCAAGCGACGCGCGTTCCTGAACTTCTTCATGATGGGCGCGGCCAGTTTCTTCCTGGCGGTCCTGTTCAGCTATGTCGCCAGCACGGCCATCACGCAGCCGCTGTCCCGCCTCTCGAACTTCACCCGCCGCCTGGTGGAAGGCGGTTTTTCCGCCGCCATCCGGGTGGATCCCACCCTGTTTCCGGACGGGAACCAGACCGGTTCCGAAACCGCGATCCTGGCCTACGACTTCGACCAGATGCAGACGAACCTCGCCGCGCATATCGAGCAGCTGAAGCTCACGCAATCCGCGCGGGAACGCGCGGAGAGCGAGCTGCGGATCGCCGGCCAGATCCAGGCGACCTTCCTTCCGGGCGCGTTCGACCCGTCCCTCTTCGGCGGGCGTGTGCAGATGCAGGCCGCCATGAAGACGGCCAAGCAGGCGGGCGGCGACTTGTACGACTACTTCGCGCTCGACGAGTCGCACCTGTTTTTCGCCATCGGGGATGTTTCGGGAAAGGGCATGCCGTCCGCCATGTTCATGTCGGCCGTGGTGGTGCTGCTCCGTTCCGCCGCCAAGCAGCTGCGCGATCCCGCGGAGATCCTGCGGCGGGTGAACGACGATCTGGCGATCCGCAACGAGAGCTGCACCTTCGTGACCCTCTTCATCGGGATCCTCGACACCCTCACCGGCGAGGTGGTGCTGGCCAACGGCGGTCACAACCCGCCCCGCCGCCTGGGCGCCGACGGCGCGGTTTCCGGCGTGCCCGTGAAGACCAACATCGTCGTGGGGGCCGTGGACGGGGCGACATTCGCCCGCGAGACGCTGCTTTTGCGGCCTGGCGAGACGCTGTTCCTCTACACGGACGGCGTGACCGAGGCGATCGACGAAGGCGGAAAGCTCTATGGGGAGGAGCGCATGGATCGCCGGCTCTCCGCGTTGCCGGCGAAGGGGGGCGTTCCGGAGGTCATTCAGGGGGTTTCCGACGATGTCGCCGCCTTCAGCGGTTCGCGGGACCAGTCCGATGACATTACCCTGCTGGCGTTGCGGTACGAGCCCCGCGGGGCGAAAACTTCTTGATTGGGCGGGCAAGGATGCGACAGGATGATTTTATATGACGAGGTCAAGGATCGTCGGGAAGGTGGTGCGGCATGGTGATCTCCATTGAGAAGCAGGGTGAAACGGCGATCGTGGCGGCGGGCGGGCGGCTGGATGCCGTGGGGGCGCCGGAGCTTGAAGCGCGCGGAAAGGCGTCGATCCAGGAAGGATCGAAGCGGCTGCTGCTGGATCTGGCCAAGGTGGAATACATCAGCAGCGCCGGCTTGAGGAGCCTCCTGGTCCTGGCCAAGACGGTGAAGGCGGCCGGGGGGGGGATGGCCCTGTGCAGCCTCACCCCGGCTGTCCGCGAAGTGATGACCATGTCCGGCTTCGACAACATCTTGTCGCTGGCGGCGGACCGTTCCGCCGCGATGGGGCTTTTGAAATAGGCCCCGGGTTTCCGCGCCCATGATGGAATTCTCCATGGTCAATACCGTTGCCGACCAGCAGCGGGTGATGGACGAGGTGGAAGCCCTCCTGTCGGCCCGTTCGGTTTCCGCCCGGCGGAAATCCGCGGTCCGCCTCGCCCTGGACGAGCTGTTGTCCAACGTCATCCAGTACGCCTATGACGACGGCGGCGTCCACCGGATCGGGGTGAAGATCGATCCGGGAATCCCGTTCGTCCTGGCCATCGAAGACGACGGGCGGCCGTTCGATCCCTTGTCGGATGCGCCGGCGCCGGTCCTCGAAGGCCCGGTGGAGGATCGGCCCGTCGGCGGGCTGGGGCTGCACCTTCTCCGCTCGATGGGCATGGAGATGGACTACCGGCGCGAGAAGGGCCGCAACATCCTGCGCGTGGTTTTTCCCGGGGAATAGGGGGCGGCCTTGTCTTCCATGCTGTACATGAGCAGTCCGATCAACGCCCTGCTGGAGGGGTTCTATCGCGACGACATCACGATCGACACCCTGAGGGAGAAAGGCGACTTCGGCATCGGCACGTTCAACAACCTCGACGGCGAGATGATCGCCCTTGGCGGCCGGTTCTTCCAGCTCGACCTCGATGGCAACGCCCGTCCGGCGGAAGGCGGCATGAAGACGCCCTTTTCCACCGTCTGCCATTTCCAGCCGGTGTTGTCGGAGGAAATCGCCATGCCGCTGTCGCACGAGGCCTTCACGGAGCGGCTGAAGGGCATCCTGCCGTCGGACAACATGTTCTATGCCCTCCACATGGAGGGGCGGTTCCGGGCGGTCAAGACGCGATCCGTGCCGCGGACGGAGAACTACCGGCCGCTTTCCGAGGCGACGGAACGCCAGAAGATCCGCCAGTTCCAGGATGTCGAGGGGCATCTGGTGGGATTCTACACGCCGTCGTTCGTTCCCTCGGTCAACGTGCCGGGATACCACTTTCATTTCATCGACAAGACCTTTTCGGCGGGCGGCCATCTGCTGAGTTGCGAGCCGGGGCATCTGGACATCCGGTTGCAGATCTTCTTCAGCATGGAGCTGACGCTTCCCAAGACGCTCGACTACCTGACGGCTTCCTTCACGCGCGACGCGAAGAAGGACCTGGAAAAAGCCGAGAAATGATCCGGCTCAGGCGGCGCGCCCGGAGCTTTTCTTTCCCGGGAGGCGCACGGCGAGAAGCGCGGCGAGGGCCGCATTCATGAGCCAGAGCGCCGCCATGTCGAAGCCGTAGGTGCGGAACGTTTTTCCCGCGATCCGCTTTTCGCCGGCCATGAAGGGGGCGCGCCCCCATGCCGATCCGGGCGGCTGGTAGACGGGATCCGAAAGCCGGACGAGCCGGCCGCCCTGGATGCGGAGCGGCGCCAACAGGCCCCTGTTGCGGGCCAGTTCGGCGATTCTCCGGTTGGTGTGCGCCTTGACGAAGGCCGACAGCCCGTCCTCGCCGTGTTCGGCGAGCAAGGCGTTGTGGATGTCGTTGCGGCGGCTCTGGACCGTTTGACGTCCGGCCTGTTCCGCGCGGGACAATTCGCGCAGGCTGGACTTGAGCGCATCCAGCCCGGAACGATCCGGCGGGCGGAGACGGGCGGCGGCGAGGGCGGCGCCGGACAGGCGGCCGGATTCACCCTCCAGGGCGCGGAATTCGCGGACGAGCAGCGCGCGGGTTTCCTCGCGCTGTTCCGGGGTCGCGGAATCCAGGTAGAGCGCGTCGAGGCGTCCGATGATCGCGGGAATCCAATCGTTCACGAGATAGTCGATCCGGGAGAGCTCCCGGTCGACCTCCTCGAATTGCCGCTGGCAGGCGTTGGATTGGAATTGTTCGACAACCAGCGCCTCGAAGGCCCAGCGGGAGGCCGTGAGCTCGCCGATCAGGGGGGGATGGGCGTTCGGAGCGTCTCGGGAGCGGAGATCGTCGTAGGAGACGATGAGCCCGCCCAGCAGCATCTGGGGCAGGAGCAGCAGCGGCAGCAGGATATAAACGGTGACGGCCGATTTGAACCAGGACGAGACATTGAGGCCCAGGAAGCCGCCGAAGACGGCGGCCGAGAACAGGGCGAACCAGAGCTTGGCGAAGAAGCCGGGGATCTGCAGGATGCCGGCGCCGATTCCCGCGCACACGCCTGTCTGGAGAAGGGCCAGGAGAACGACATGGAACATCTTGGCTCCGGAATAGGCGCTCCAGCTCAAATGGAGAAACCGCTCGCGGCGGAGCATGCGGCGGTCGCGCACGATTTCCTCCGCGCTCACGCTCAGGCCCAGGAAGATCGCCACGATGACGGACATGAAAAAGTAGATGTGGAGGTAGGGGTTGTCGCCGAGGACATAGGAGCCGCCGGGCGCGGCATGGCAGAGCCATGCGGTGAGGAGGGCGAGCAGCGGCGGTTCCAGCAGGTTCACGAGCCGGTAGGCGCGGTTGGCGAAGCGGGCGCGGAACGTGCGCGAGAAGAACACGGCGAGCTGGCGTGGCCATGAGGGACGGTTGAGCTGGCGGGGCGGGAGGCCGGCGGCCTTCGTTTCGGCGGCCGGCGCCGGGGCGCTCTTCCTCCAGGCCTCGTGCCAGAACTCCGGCGGGAATTTCCGCTCGCGGGAGAAACGGCCATCGGCGTCGATCTCCTTGGATTCGATGATGGAAAAGATCTGTTCGGGGTTGACGTTTCCGCACTCGGGGCAGACGCTGCGGTCGGAGCCCGCCAGATGGGCGGCTTCGCGGAAGTGGCGGGCGGCTTCCAGGGGATGGCCCATGTAGATGGGGACGCCGCCCCGGTCGAGGATCCACAGCGCGTCGAAGAGCCGGAACAGGTTGGAGGAGGGCTGGTGGATGATCACGATGACCAGCCGTCCGCGGGCGGCCTGCGCCTTGAGCAGCCCCATGACGATGTCGGAGTCCGCGGAGGAGAGGCCGGAGGTGGGTTCGTCCACAAAGAGGACGGAGGGTTCGCGGATGAGTTCCAGCGCGATGTTCAGCCGCTTGCGCTGCCCGCCGCTGATGGTTTTCGCCAGCGGGTCGCCCACCCGGAGATCGGCGATCTCCTCCTGGTGGAGTTCCCGGAGCATTTGGCGGACGCGCTCGCGGCGTTCCTCGTCCGCCAGTTTGGCGAGGCAAAGGCGGGCGTTGTAGTCCAGGTTTTCCCGGACGGTCAGATCCTCGAAGAGCAGGTCGTCCTGGGGGACGTATCCGATGACGCCTTCGAGCGCGCCGGGGTTCCGGTACAGGTCGATTCCATTGAGGACGACCCGTCCGGAGCCGGGAGGGAGGCTCCCGTTGAGCAGGTTGATGAGCGTGGATTTTCCGACGCCGCTGCCGCCCATCACGCCGATGAGGCGTCCTCCCGTTTCGCGGAAGGAAAACCCATGGATGCCCTGTTCACCGCCCGGAAAGCGGTACTCGACGTCTTCGGCTTCGAACCGGATCGGGGCGGAAACCGCGGCAAGGTCGAACAGGCGTTCGATTTCACAAAGGTAGGCCGCCTGTCCGCCGGGGTCGCGGAGGATCGAGCCGGGTTCGAGGGGATGGAACCGGCCGGGCGCGACCGGGTTTTCATCGAGGGAAAGCTCGCCTTGCAGGACGCGGATGAAGAAGCGCCCCGTCCACGGGCTGTGAAGGGCGGCGATTTCCGCGCGCCAGCCGGCGCGACGGAAGCGCCGGCAGAGAGGGGTGTCGGGCGAGGCGGGCGTGGCGGCGGCGAATTGCCGCCAGGCCTCCAGTTCGGCTTCGGGCACATGGAAGGCTTCCGCCACGCGGGCCATGAGACGGTCGACCCGTTCGCCGGAATCCGGGAGCGAATGGCGGATCTGCAGCGCGTGCAGCAGGAACGACTGCTTTTCGCCGGGCGACAGGAGGGTGGCGAGGCGGGCGCAGACCCCGTCGATGCCGTGTTCGGGGGCGTCGGAGCCGGCTTGTTCCGCGTAGAGCTCCAGGAGATCGCCGAAAATGCCGAAGCTGGCATCCGTGCGGCGGAGCCCCATCGTGCCGACGAGGTAATCCTCCACCAGCCGGGCGGCTTCGTCCTTCTTTTCTCCCGCCAGCGCGGAAAAAACGGCGAATACGTGGATGATCCCGTTCAGCGAATGTTCATGCATGGAACGGAGCCGCCCCCTGCGCTACTGGAGGATTTCCTTGCGGGCCTTGGCGATGGCGGGCCGCAGCTCATCCAGCTGTGCGGCGGAGATGGCGGGCTGATCGCCCAGGATGACAAGGATGGAGACCAGCAGGTTGAGGCGGTCGTGCTTCTGGACCGTCATGGCGAACTCGGGGCTGTCGCCCAGGCGATAGAGGAGCCTCTTGTAGGCCTGGAAGGAGTCCCGCATATAGGCGACATACATCATGGAGGACGGGCTGTAGTTGGAAAGGACGCACAATTCGGAGGTGAGATGCAGTCCTTCGATCAGGAAGCCATAGAGGCCATCCACCACGAGATCGACGCCTTCGCCGGTCTGCAGCTTGTCCTGCCAGATTTCATCCTTTTCCTGGTCCTTGGCCAGTTGCCGCAGCCGTTCCTCCCCGCCGGGCTGGTCGATCTGGTCGAGCGCCTCGCGGTAGCGGCGTTCCATGTCGGGTTGCGGATAGCCCAGCTGTTCCAGCAGCCGGTAGAGGCCCTGGCCATAGCGGGCGGTGGGTTCGCGCTGGTCGAACGTCGATGCATAGGTCAGGTCCATCAGGTACACGCCCACCATCAGGCGGCGCCTTTCCATGCTTTGGAACCGGTCGACATCGACGGGGGCGACGAGTTCCGGCAGATAGGAGGATCCGCTTTCGCGCAAGGCCGCCATCACTTCGCCCATCCGGGGCCCTTCCTTCTGGACGGCCTCGACATCGCCTTGGATCTGCTTCCGGAGTTCGTCGGAGATCTCGAATTCGGAAGCTTCCAGCGCCGTCGCCATCAACGCCATCCCCAACGCCATGCCGCATGCCTTCATCTTCACGTGCCACCTCCTGTTTCCCGTGGACCCGGCGACCGCCGGTCGCCAACATGCGGGAGAATGCTGAACCATTCGGGAAGTCGCGTCAACGGTTTTGTGATTTCCCGGCCCGGCGCTTCCGCGACTCCCGGCATAGGCAGGGCGAGGCGGCCGGCGGATGGGGCCTGGCCGTTTCCTTGCCTTGCCGGGGTCGTTGTGCTACAAGGGCCCCAACCAAGAAAGGCGGGACACATGGCTTTGACGCTGAAGGTTGCTGAGAATACGCCGCGCATCTTCGTGGTGTCGCTGGGCGGGTCGCTGGATAGCACCACTTTTCCCGCGCTGGAGAAGAAAATGGACTCCCTGATCGTCGAAGGCGCGGCCAAGGCCATCACGCTGGACCTGGCCGGGCTGGAGTTCATCAGCAGCATGGGCATCCGGGTCATCTTCAAGGCCAAGAAAGACCTGGTGCGCACCGGCGGCTCCCTGTTCCTGGCGCGGGTTCCGCCGCCCATCCAGAAGGCCCTGGAAATCATCAATGCGCTTCCGTCCATGCAGATTTTCTCCAGCATCCAGGAAATGGACGACTATCTGGCCAAGATGCAGAAGCCATAGGCTGTTTTGCGGCCCAGGCGGAACGCGGGCGGGGTCGGGGGAGCCGTCCGGGCTAGCCATTCCCTGGCGCGCCGTCCGGTCCGGCCGCAAGCCCGATCGTGACGTGGCTGTTGCGGATCTGCGCTTCGATCTGGCGGCGCAGGCTGGCCGCCACCGCCTGGATTTCCCCGGCCTTCTTTTCCGGGGCGAATTCCAGGAGGATTTCGATGTAGGCCTCCGGGCCCGATCGCCGCGACCGGATGCCATGGAGGAACTCATAGCCGTCGAAATGCCTCGCCAGTTCGCGCAGGATCAGGATCTGGTCCTCCTCCTCGAGCGTCCGGTCGAGCAGTTCGCCGACCGAGGTGGAAAAGATGCCCATTGCGGCCATCAGGATGGAGCCGGCGATCACGAGGGACGCGGCCGGGTCGATATAGCGCGCCCACCAGAAGCGCGCCAGGACGATGCTCGCCGCCAGCGAAAGGAGGATGAAGGCGTTGGCCGCCGCGCGCGTGAAGTGGAGGCGCGCCTGCGCCTCCAGCAGCGGCGAATTCTCCTGTTTCGCCGCGCGCCGGCATCGCCGGGCCACGACGCCGTTGATCACGACATAGACCAGCTGGGCCGCGATGCTGATCTGGATGCCGATGCCGGCGAGATGGGCGGGGTGCAGGATGTTGCGGACGGCGTTTCCAGCGATGACCAGCAGGCAGGCCGTCATGAGCACGCCCACGAACAGGCTGGCCAGGTGCTCCATCTTGCCCAGGCCATAGTCGAAGCCTCCGCCCGACCCGCGAGCCATTCGCCGGATCGCCCACCACGAGAGAAAGACCGCCACGAATTCGAGGAAGGTTTTGCAGAAGTCGGCGAGGATCACTGCCGAGTTGGCGGCGGCCATGGCGCCGAAGGTGACTAGGGTGTCCGCCAGCGCCATGATCGAAGCCTGGCGGGCGACCTTTTCCCGCGAGAGATTGGGTTTTCCGGCGGTTTCAGCCGGCGACTGCACGGGCCGCCCCCTTTCCGGGGGCCGCCGCGGGGCGGCCTGGAAGTCGAATGGCGCAACGTGCTTCTGCGGTCATGATGCCGGTTTTCCCATGATGCATGGACGGGGGCAGGATAATCTTCCGCCGTAGGCGCACAAGCCGGAAATGCGCGCCCTGGAATCCGCGCTGCCGGAAACACCCGGCCGCCGCCGGCCGGAAGCATCGGACGGAGCCTTCCTGTCGTATAAGGGGGGGGGCTAGAGGTAGTCCTCGGCCTGGAGGCGCGCGAGGTAGTCCTTGGGATCGACGAGCGTCTGCTGGGCGGGCTCGGGAGCCATGTCCACGTGCTTGCCGAGTTTGGTGCGCTTGATCCAGAACTGGGGCTGCTGCTCGGCGAGGGCGATGCTCTTGGAGTGCTTCACGATGCGGTCGAGGGCGGAGATGTATTCGCCGAAGAAGATGCCGGCGATCGCGGTGACGGAACGCTGGGCGACCTTGTCGGTGAACATGGAGCGGGTATTGAGGCTTGCCTGCATGTAGTCGTCGCGCGCGCGCAGGATCTGCTGGGCGATCTCCTGGATGTTGTCCTTGTCCGCGTCGAGGGAGTCGATGACGAGCTTGAAGATGTGGAGTGCGTTCTCGTAGAGGCGGAAGAGGGTGTCGAAGGATTCCTTGTCCACGATGGCCTCGGGGACCTTCTGGCGGCGCAGGGACAGGTCGCAGATGGATTCGATGTGGTCGCCGATGCGTTCAAGGTCGACCATGCAGCGGTCGATGTGCTGCAGCAGGACGGCCTGGCGCTTGGAGAGGTAGCGTCGGGTGAGGCTGTCGAGGTATTCCTTCATGGCGAGCTTGACGTCGTTGACGACCTGCTCGTTGAGCTTGATGGCCTGGATGTCCTGCGGGGTGTGGGCGAAGAGGATGGTCTGGCCGGAAAGCCGCAGGCTCTTGAAGCAGATCTTGGCGACGCGCTGCAGTTCGCGGATGCTGGCGCAGACGGCCTGTTCGGGGTATTCCAGGAGCTTGTCGTCGAGATAGCTGGGTTCGGGTTCGGGCTTGCGGCTGCGGAAAATGCGGGTGATGAGCCGGGCATAGGGGACGGAGAAGGGGAGGACGAGGAAGGCCGCGACGACCATGACCGTGGTGTGGAGGTTCGCGGACTGGCGCACCACCAGCTCGGCGAGCTGGGTGGAGGCCGCATCGGCGGGGATGGGCGTGATCTTCTCCAGGAACCAGACCAGCGGCTCCTTGAGCAGGGAGGCGAGGGTGACGTTGAAGATGTTGAAGATCAGGTGGGCATAGGCGGAGCGCTTGGCGTTCATGCTGGTGCCGATGCTGCCCAGCAGGGCGGTGGCGCAGGTGCCGATGTGCGCGCCGAAGATGATCGGCATGGTCTGCTCGACGCTGGTGAGCACGCCGGCTTGCGCCAGCGCGAAAGCCATGCCGATGGTGGCGCCGCTGCTCTGGATGATGGAGGTGAGCAGCGTGGCCATCAGGATGCCGAGCACCAGGCCCCGGGTCGTTTCGCCGCTGATGGACGCCATGATGGGCTTGAGCAGGTCGCGGTACGGCTGGATGGCGCCGCTCATGAGGTTCATGCCAAGGAACAGCAGGCCGAAACCCATGATGGACAAGCCGATTTTTTTCACCTTCGGGTTCTTGGCGATCATGCTCAGGATGAAGCCGATGGTGACGGCGAAGAGCGCGTATTTGCCGAGGCTGAACGAAATCGCCTGCATGGAGACGGTGGTGCCGATGTTGGCGCCGAGGATGACCGGAATGCTCTGGGTCAACGACATCAGGCCGGCGTTGATGAAGCCGACGACCATGACGGTGGTGGCGCTGCTGTGGACAAGGGTCGCGATGAGGGTGCCCAGTCCGATGCCCGACAGCTTGCGGGTGGTCATGACCGAGAGGACGCTGCGGAGTTTCTGGCCGGCGGCTTCGCGCAGGCCGTCCGACATGATGTTCATGCCGAAAATAAACAGCGCCAGGCCGCCGAGGACCTGGAAGGCCAAGAAGAACAGGGCGCCGGGAGTCATCAGTGGATCCATCTCATTTCTCCTGAATCAAAACCAATATCTTCCGAAACAGTGGGCCGGGTTGTCAATCTCGAGGGAAGCCGAACGGTAGAAAACCCGGTCCGGAGGGAGGGGGCAGAGGAAGCGCTTTACGTGGGGGGGAGGGCGCCGCCCGGGGCGCGCCTAGGCCGTGTAGACCATCCAGAGGCCGGCGAGGAGGACCAGGACGCCGCAGGTTTTCTTGAGGATCAAGGCGCCCCGCGAGGCCTCGTTCCAGTCCAGGTAGTGCTGGACGCTTTCGGTGAAGGTGCCGGCAAGGACGATGACGGCGCAGTGGCCGATGCCGTAGGCCAGCAGGAGGAGGATGCCGTAGGCCATCCGGGAATCGGCCAGCCGGAAGGTGACGGCAAGCATGGGCGCCATGAAGGCAAACGTGCAGGGACCCAGTGCGACGCCGAACACCAGGCCGAGGAGGAAGGCCGCGAGGCGGCCGCGCTTCTTCATTTTGACCTGTCCCGGACCGGTGAACGGCATCGGGACAATTCCCAGCAGATGCAGGCCGACGAACAGGAAAATCGCGGCCACGAAATAATTGCCATAGGCGCCGACGTCGCCCAGCATGCGCCCGGCCGTTGCCGTGACGGCGCCGATGAGTCCGATGGTGACCAAGATGCCCAGCGCGAACAGCAGTGCGATCTGGAAGGCGCGTTTCGTGGAGATCTGTCCTTGTTCGTCGATGAATCCGACGATGAGCGGGATGCTGGCGAGATGGCAGGGGCTGAGCAGGATGCTCAAGAGGCCCCAGGCAAACGCGGCGGAGAGTGCGACGGCGGGGCCGCCCTCGATGGCTCGGGTCAGGGCGGTGAAAAGTTGCTCAAGCATCGGTCAAGTCTCCGGTTGCGGGAACCATCGCCGGGTGCGGGTGCAGATCTTCACCAGCCCGAGCATGACGGGCACCTCGATCAGGACGCCCACCACGGTGGCCAAGGCGGCCCCCGAGCTGAGGCCGAAGAGCATCGT
The DNA here is from genome assembly GCA_937860055.1 of uncultured Verrucomicrobiota bacterium. Taxonomy (GTDB): domain Bacteria; phylum Verrucomicrobiota; class Kiritimatiellia; order CAIQIC01; family Lenti-01; genus Lenti-01. Next base: position 71,160 of record CALMBO010000009.1, read on the forward strand.
GGCCGTGGCGATGGCGACTTCGAAATGGTTGGAGGCACCGATCATCGCGGCGGGCGCGGCGTCGGCATAGGAAAGCTTCAGGACGCGGGCGGCGGCGTAGCTGAGCCAGAAGATCAGGAGGGTCTGGAGGAACAGCGGGATCGCGATCCAGAGGATCGTCAGGGGGTTGGCCAGGATGACCTCGCCCTTGAAGCTGAAGAGGAGGACGAGGGTGGTCAGCAGGGCGATGATCGTGACGGGGGTGAGGACATGCAGGAACTTTTCCCTGAACCAGGCCTCGCCCTTCGCCGCGAGGATCCACTTGCGCGAATAATAGCCGGCGACGAGCGGCAGGGCCACGTAGATGGCGATGGAAAGCAGCAGGGCCTGCCACGGGACGGGGAGGCGGCCGACGCCCAGCAGGAATCCGCCGAGCGGGCCGTAGAGCAGGAGCATCGTCAGGGAGTTGATGGCCACCATCACGAGGGTGAGGCCGTCGTTGCCGCGCGCGAGATAGCCCCAGACCAGCACCATGGCCGTGCAGGGGGCGATGCCCAGCAGGATGCACCCGGCCAGATAGCTGCGCCACAGGGGCACCTGAAGCATTTTGACGCCTTCGGCCAGCACCACCGTGCCCGCGCCGTGCTCCGCGCCCACGGGCAGGTCGAGACCGAAGGGCATCTTGACGAGATCGACCGCATCCGTTCCGATGAACGTCCGGAAAACGAATCCAAGGAAGAAATACGCGATGGCGTACATCGTGAACGGCTTGATGGCCCAGTTGATGAACAGCGTCAGCCACACGGGCTTGCCGCTCTTGCCCGCCTGGATCACCGAGGCGAAATCGATCTTCACCATGATGGGATACATCATGAAGAACAGGCAGACGGCGATGGGGATGGAGACCACCGGCGCGCCGTTGACGAAGATGGCCATGCCATCGAGGGTCTTGGCGAAATCCGGCGCGAGCTTGCCGAGGAGAATGCCGCCGGCGATGCACAGCGCAACCCAAAGGGTCAGGTAGCGTTCGAAGGGGTTGGTCAGCTTGCGATTTTCTCCGTTCATGGCCGTGCTCCTTTGATGGCCTCGATGGTGGCGGAGCGGACGAACTTTTCCGCGCCGCTTCCCGGGAACCAATCCTTGATGAAGATTTTGCTTTGCTCGTTCACGCGGATGAGGATTCCGGAAAAGCCGGCGGCTCTGAGCATGCGCTTCGTTTGGGAAACGGTGGCGGATCCGGCAATGCAGCCGCTATGGGCCTGGAGGTTCCGTTTTACCTTGGCCGGGATGGAGGCGACGGCCACGACATCGGAAATGGCCAGGCGCCCCCCCGCTTTCAGGATCCGGAAGGCTTCGGCGAAGACCTGCGGCTTGTCGGGCGACAGGTTGATGACACAGTTGGAGAGGATAACGTCCGCCGTCGCGTCCGCGACGGGCAGGTGCTCGATTTCGCCGAGGCGGAAATCCACGTTCCGGACCTTGCCCCTCACCGCGTTTTCGCGCGCCTTGTGGACCATTTCGGGTGTCATGTCCACGCCGATGACATGGCCCTTCTTGCCGACGCGGCGGGCGGCGAGGAAGCAGTCGAATCCCCCTCCGCATCCGAGATCGACCACGGTTTCGCCGGGCCGGAGATCCGCGATGGCCTGCGGGTTGCCGCATCCAAGGCCCATGTTCGCCCCCCCTGGAACGGCGGCGAGTTCTTCCTGCGAATAGCCGATCTGGGCCGAAGCGTCGGGGTTGAGCAAGGCGTCGGGCTGGCAGCAACTGCTGGAACAGCCGCACGCGCCGCCGGATTTTGCGATGCCGGCGTAGCGGTTGCGGATATGTTGGCGGACCCGGTCTTTCTGGGGGGAAGGCATGATTCAGCTCCTTTCGGCGGTCCATGCGCCAGGCAAGGTTTCGACGAAAGCTTTGATTTCGTCGCGCACGCGGCGGTAGTGGGCGAGGGCTTCCTCTTCGGTTTGGGCATCCCTGGCGAGGCGCGGGGGATCGTCGAAGCCGACGTGGACGACCTTGGTTTTGCCGGGGAAGAGGGGGCAGGACTCGCGGGCGTGGTCGCATACCGTCACGACGTAGTCGAAATCCTTGGTGGGTAGATCGGCGACGGTCTTGGACCGGTGTCCGGAAATGTCCACGCCGGCCTCGGCCATGACCTTCACGGCGCGCGGATCGAGGCCGCGAGCCTCGATGCCGGCGGAGAACGCCTCGATCTGGCTGCCTTTCAGCGCGCGGGCCCAGCCCTCGGCCATCTGGCTGCGGCAGGAGTTGCCGGTGCAGAGGAACAGCACCTTCCACTTTCCGGGAGCCGTCATTTGAACTCGAACCCCAGTTCCTTCCATTTCGCGAGGATGTCTTCCTTCGGGAAGAATCCTTCATGGCGGAAGAGCTCCTTGCCTTCGGCGTCGAAGAATATCTGCAGGGGAATCACGCGGACGCTGTATGTCTCGCCCGCGCTTTCCTCTTTCCAGACGTCGATGAAATCCACCTGGAGTTGGCCGGAGTAGGCGGCGCGGAGTTCATCGAGGATGGGCGCCATCATCTTGCACGGAATGCATTTGTCCGCTCCCAGCTCGAGGAGGCGCGGAAGGGCGGACGGCTTCTCAACGCCCGGGGCGGTTGCGGCGCCTTCCCGCGCCGGAATTTGTTCAACGGCCGCCAGCCGATTCTGTTTGAGGGTGAATACGGCGGCCAAAGCCAGAAGCAAGGCGGCGAGGATCGCGCCGGTCTGCCATTTCATCTTGGTTTTTCCTTTCCGTGCTCGGAGCCATTGGGTGGCGGCATATGACGCGAAGAAGATGCCCAGCACGACGAGCAGAGAAGCGAAATCGCTGCCGCCGCCCGGCGGGCAGCAGGCGGGAAAGGATTCCAATTCGTTGGTCATCGCGGCGCCTCGTTCAGGCCAGATGCTTTTGGATTTCGCCGGGGCTCAAGACCTTGCCGACGCTTTTGACTGTGCCATCCACGACGAGGGCCGGGGTGGACATGACGCCGAACTTCATGATTTCCATGATTTTTTCGACCTTTTCGATTTTTGCCTCGATCCCGGCGGTTTTTGCGGCCGCTTCGGCGTTGGCGAACAGTTGCTTGCACTTCGGGCAGCCGGTTCCGAGGATTTGAATATGTTTCATGGCATTCCTTTCTCGTCAGGAAACAATGGCGCCGAACATCCATCCGGACAGCGTCGCCATGACAACGACCAGGCCCACGTAGGTCAGGGTTTTCCGGGGGCCGAGGATGGAGTTGATCACCAGCATGTTGGGGAGGGAGAGGGCGGGGCCGGCGAGGAGGAGGGCGAGGGCGGGCCCTTGGCCCATGCCGCTGTCGATCAAGCCGCGCAGGATGGGGACTTCGGTCAGCGTGGCGAAGTACATCCAGGCGCCGGCGAAGGCGGCGAAGAAATTGGTCCACAGCGGCCAGAGGAAGGAAAGCCAGGCCGGCGCTTCCGTTTCGGGGCGGCCGAGGAGGGAGAGCAGGGCCTGCGGCGAGTCGCCGACGAGCGCCTGGATCCAGAGATTCGGGACGATGCCGGCATCGGCATGGTCGGGGCTGCCGAGGAAGAACCCGGCGGCGAGCACGCCCATGAACAGGAGGGGGAGGATTTGCTTGGCGAAGCCCCACGACTGGTCGCGCCAGTCCTTGAGTTCCGCCCCGCCGAAGAACGTCAGGGCCGCCAGCCCGGCGGAACCTGCCGCGAAGGCCGCCACGGGGTATTGCGGAAGAGCGATGCCCAGCGCCAGGGCGGGGGCGGCGGCCAGGAGAACATGGGCCGGCTTGACCTGGAAGAACCGCCACAGACAGACGCCCATCAGGGCGGCGAACAGCGAGGTGAGGATCCATTTGGCCTGGAAGATTGCAAACCAAATGCCGGAGGTTTCCTGCGGTCTGGCCCAGTTGGCGAAGACGAGAATGCCGACCATGGAGAGAAAGTAGAGCGCGACTTGCCAGAGCGGGCGATCGTCCTTCTCGTCGTCGCCGAGGAACACTTCCTGGGGGTTGGCGGCCTTGGCTCGTTCCTCCTTCAGGAAAATCAAATGCATGAGCAGGCCGATGACGACGCTGAAGGCGATGGCGCCCGCGGCGCGGGCGGCGCCGAGCGGGAATCCCAGCACGCGGGCGGTCAGCACGATGGCCAGCACGTTGATGGCCGGGCCGGAATAGAGGAAAGCGATGGCGGGGCCGAGGCCCGCGCCGCGGAAGTAGATGCCGCCGAAGAGGGGCAGGACGGTGCACGAGCAGACCGCCAGGATCGTGCCCGAAACGGAGGCCACGGAGTAGGAAAGCCATTTCGGCGCCTGGGGGCCGAAGTATTTCATCACCGCGTTCTGGCGGACGAAGACGCCGATGGCCCCGGCGATGAAGAACGCCGGCACAAGGCAGAGCAGCACGTGTTCCCGGGCGTACCACTTGGCGAGATGCAGGGCTTCGAGGAGCGCCCCTTGGAAGCGGAGGTGCTCCATCGGCAGGAAGTAGAGGCCGAGGAGGGCGGCCAGAAGGCCGAGGAGGATTTTCAGTTCTTTGTTCATGGCGGCCCGGTCAGACGGAGCCCTCTTGGCGCTTCTTGACGGATTTCAGGGCTTCGAAGGTGCAGCCAAGCGCTTGCAGCATGCAAGGGCAGGCGAGGTGGTGGATGACCCGTTTTCCGGCGCGCCGTTCAGTGACGATTCCGACTTTCTTGAGTTTCTCCAAATGGCGGGAAATGGTCGGCTGGCTCGTCGCGGCGAGACTGCGGAGGTCGTTGACGCAGCAATCGCCGCGGCCCAACGCGTCCAGCATGAGGACGCGGGTGGGGTGGGCGAGGGCCTTCAGGAGATCGGCGCGGGCTTTGGCTTGGGCGGTGTTCATAGATTTAAGATATACACATATGTGTATAAGTGTCAAGGAGGGCGGGGGACGGTTCGCGGTTGATTTGCGGAGGGGCTCTGGCAACATAGGGATGGCCCAGCGCGCGCCGGCCGGCGCGTCGCCGGTCCACCAAGGAGCAACGACATGAAGACGCTGAAAGCCTGTCTGGTTTCCCTGTTCATTCCCCTGTGCGCGCCGGCGGCAACGATGCCGGAGGCGATGCTGATCCTGGACGCGTCGGGCAGCATGATGGGGGCGGCGGGGGGGCAGACCAAGATCGATGCGGCCAAAGCGGTGCTGGCCCAGGTGGTGCCGGCCGTCGCGCCGGAAGTGAAGATCGGCCTGGCCGCCTATGGCCACCGCCGGCCGAACGATTGCGCGGACATCGAAATTCTCGTCCCGCCCGGCAACGAAGACCGCGCCGCCGTGCTGGCCCGCATCGCCGCGATGCAGCCGCGGGGGATGACCCCCATTTCGGCGGCGGTGACGCAAGTGGCCGATCTGCTGAAAGGGCGCGACGCGGAAACCACGATCGTGCTCGTGAGCGACGGCCAGGAGACCTGCGGCGGCGATCCGTGCGCGACGGTGAAGGCGCTGAAAGCCGCCGGCGTGAAATTCGTGATGCATGTGGTGGGATTCGACGTGACGGAGGAGGACAAGGCGCAGTTGGCGTGCATCGCGGAGGCCGGCGGCGGCAGGTATTTCGGCGCGTCGGACGCGGCGGGTTTGCTGGCGGCGATGCAGGCCGTGAACCAGGAAATCGCGCAGAAGGTGGAACAGGCCAAGACGCAGGTGGTGCAGCAGGCGACCGGCCTGGGCAAGCTGCGGATCGCGGTTCCGGAAAGCGCCCTGCAAAGCCTGAAGGGGTTCCGCATCGTCCGCAAGAGCAGCGGCAAGGTGGTGAAGGAGGGCGAACTTCCGGCGGCGGATTCGACGCATCCGCTGATGTCGGGCGACTACTCGCTGACGCTGCTGTTCGCGAATCCGAACTACCAGCCGCCGACGGAAATGCCGCTGGGCGATTTCACGGTGGTGAAGGGCGGCACGGCCGCGATGGAGCTGGGAGCGCTGGTCTTCAACATCGCCGAGGAGCTGAAGGAGGCCCCGGTGGAGGCGATCATCGTTTCGGAGAGCGGCGCGGACCGCGAGGTGCTGCGGATCCTGCCGCACGGGAACGACTATTATCTCTTCAAGCCCAAGGCACTGCTGCCGGGCACCTGCGATGTGTCGTTCCTCTACCGCCGCTGCGAGAAACCTTCGAAAGTCGCAGCGGGGCTCGGGGTGGCGGCGGGCCAGGAAACCGTTCTGACGCTGGATTCGGGGATCCTCGTCACGCGGCCGGGGGAAACCCGGGTGCGCGGCTGGGACCTGCTGCCGGCGGGCGGCGGCGAACCCGTGCTGTCCATCCGGCGGGGATTCGACAACGAGGAGCCGCTCTGGCGCCCGTTCCCGGTGCCGCCGGGGACGTACGACCTGATCCTGAAGGTCAGCGACATGGACGAGGACCTCCCCGCCGGAGAAGGCATCGCGATCGAAGCGGGCAGGACGGTGCGGTTCGACACCGGCCTGTAGGCCGCCTTCCTGCGCCGGCGGACGGTTTTCCACGCCGTGGAAAAACTGCCGAAAGTTTTTCCATTGCGTGGAAAAAGGCGTGAAAGTTTTTCCATTGTGTGGAAAAGTGGCCGGCAAACCAAAAAGGGCGCCCGATAGATATGAGCAAAGGAATGATCCTGGGACTGTCGATCCTGGCCGCGTTCATCATCGTGTTGATCATGACGAGGGACAGCGTGACGGTGAACGTGTTTTCGATGAAGGTGACAATGAGGGCGTCCTACGCGTTGCTGGCGGCGGCGGGGGTCGGGGTGGTGGCGGGGGCGCTGCTGCGCAAATAAGGCGCATGGCGGGGGACGCCGAGGCCGGGAATCCGGCGGAAAACCCCGTTTTTCGGCTTTTCAAGAGGGGGGGCGTGGTGGACAATGCCGCGCAAATCGTTTTTCCTATAAGGAAAGGAATCAGCAGATGGATATGAAGAAGATCGTTGCGGTGGCGGCGGCCCTGGGTTTCCTGGCGTCGGCCGTCGGGGCGGCGGAACTGAAAATCGCGACGGTAGACCTGGACAAGGTGTTCACGGCGCATCCCAAGACGCAGGCGGCCGAAGCGGACCTGAAGAAGGCCGAAGACGGCATCCAGGAGGAGATGGACAAGATCGTGGCCGAGGGCCGCGCCCTGGAGGAGGAAGTGGCCAAGCTGCGCGAGGCGGCCAAGAACCCCCTCCTGTCGGAGGATGCGCGCCTGAAGAAGCGCAACGAGGCCGAGGACAAGCTGACGGAACTGCAGGAATTCCAGCTGCGCGCCCGCCGCACCCAGGAGACCAAGCTCAAGCAGATGCGCGAGCAGGTGATGAAATCCAGGCAGGGCATCGTGGACGAGCTGATGGTGGCGGTGGCCGATTTCGCGAAGGCGGAGGGTTATGATTTCGTGCTCGACCGGTCGGGCATGACGATGAACGCAGTTCCCCTGGCGGTCTATTCCAATCCCGACCTGGACGTGACGGAGAAGCTGATCGAGCGCCTGAAGGCCTCGGCGGCGGATGCGGAATAGGCGGAGGGGACCGTGCCTACGTTGACGACCGGCGAATTGGCGGCGAAGCTGGGGGCCGCGCTCGAGGGGGATTCCGGCATCGTTCTGCAGGGCGTGTCGGATCTGCGCGCGGCGGGGGCGGGCCAGGTGTCGTTCGCGGGGAATCCGAAGTACCTGCCCGAAGTGGCGGCCAGCCGCGCTTCGGCGGTGATCGTGCCGAAGGAGGCGGCGATCCCCGCGCCCCATCCCGCGCTGCTGCGCGCGGCGGATGCCGATGCGGCCTTCGCCGCGGCCTGCGCGCTCTTCGCGCCCAGGCCGGTGGTGCTGCCGCGCGGGGTGCATCCGCAGGCGCTGGTTTCGCCGCAGGCGAAGCTGGGCAGGGAAGTTTCCATCGGCGCCTTCGCGGTGGTGGAGGCCGGGGCCGTGATCGGGGACGGCACCACGCTCTATCCGCAGACCTACGTCGGCCACGAGGCGAAGCTGGGCCGGGACTGCCTGCTCTATCCCTTCGCCAGCGTGCGCGAGAGGTGCGAGCTGGGCGACCGGGTCATCCTGCACAACGGAGCGGTCATCGGCAGCGACGGGTTCGGCTACGCGGTGGATGCGAAGGGGGTGCGCACCAAGATCCCGCAGACGGGCATCGTGGTGCTGGAGGACGATGTCGAGATCGGCGCGAACACGACGGTGGACCGCGCGCGGTTCGGCCGGACGCGGGTGGGGAAGGGCACCAAGGTGGACAACCTGGTCATGATCGCCCACAACTGCGTCATCGGCGAACATTCGGTGCTGTGTTCCCAGGTGGGGCTGGCGGGGACCACCACGCTGGGCAATCATGTGATCTGCGCCGGGCAGGCGGGTCTGGCCGGGCATCTGACGGTTGGCGATGGCGCCGTGGTCGGTGCGCAGGCGGGCGTCTCGAAGGATCTGCCCGGCGGCCAGATGTATCTGGGCGCGCCGGCGGTTCCGCGGCTGGAGTTTGGCCGGTCCCTTGCGCACGTGGCGGGGATTCCCAAGCTCAAGGAGCAAATCAAGGCCCTGGAGGCCCGGCTGGCCGCGCTGGAGCGCGGCGGGACCGAGGCATAGGATCAAAATCAACGACGCCCGGCGGAATGCGCGGCCGCGGGCGGACATTTCCACGCGCGAGGTGGACGAGATGACATTGACGAAAGCGTCGGAGAAGCAGATCGAAAAACTGGCGGCCCAGGCCCAGGCCGGCTTCTTGGACAATGCCACCGGCGCGTTCTTCCGCCGCATCGACTGGTGGGCCTTCTGGATCGTGTTCCTGGCGACCTTCGGCGTCTATTTCTACACGCTGGCGCCGACGCTCACGCTGGAGGATTCCGGCGAGCTGGCGGTGGCGTCGGACTATCTCGGCGTCCCGCATCCGCCGGGCTATCCGATCTGGACGCTGGTGACCTGGTTCTTCCAATGGGTCTTCCACTGGGTGACGTACCACGGGCATCCGAATCCGGCGTGGTCGGTGGGGCTGGCCTCGGCGGTGGCCGGGGCGGGGGCGTGCGCCTTGCTGGCGCTGCTGATCAGCCGTTCGGGCGCGGACCTGCTGCGGAGCATTCCGGCGCTGACGGACAAGGTCGGGTTCCGCACGGAGAACCTGTTCTGCCTGGTGGCGGGCATCTCGGGCGGGCTGCTGCTGGCATTCAGCCCGGTGCTGTGGTCGCAGAGCGTCATCGTGGAGGTATACAGCCTCAACGCGCTGTTCCAGCTGGCGGTGCTGCTGCTGATCTACATGTGGATGTGCCGCCCCAAGAGCGACACGCTGCTGTTCCTGGCCGCGTTCCTGTTCGGGCTGGGGCTGACCAATCACCAGACGCTGCTGTTCCTGGGCCTCGCCCTGGCGGTGGCCGTGCTGATGAAGGACGCGAACCTGTTCCGCGATTTCGCGATCGCGGCGGTGCTCGTCGGCGTCGTGTTCCTGCTCGCGGCCAAGGGGGTGGGGGTGGTCGTCGGAAAGGCGCAGATGGAGCTGGCCGGGGCCGATCCCACGATCTGGAAATGGTCGAGGGGCCCCTATACCGAGCCCTTCTGGATCTACAACTACCTGTTCCTGGCGGTTCCGATCGCCCTGGCGCTGGGGAGCGCCCTGCGGGACCGGACGGCCTCGGCCCGCCTGGGGTTCGGATTCCTGGCGAGCATGGCCATCTACCTCTGCATGGTGGCGGCCGCCGCCTTCCACCTGCGCCTCCTGGCGGGGAACGCCCAGCTTGCGCCGGAAGTCATGCAGGAGGCCCAGGGCTTCAGTCCGTGGCTGTTCAACTCGCTGCTTCCTCCCGAGACGGAGCGGGCGGCGAGTCCCTTCGCGGCATGGCTGTGGCAGGGGCCCGGCCAGCGGCTGGGCTTCCTGCTCCAGGTCTCCCTCCTGCTGCCGGTGGTGCTGGCGCTGGTGCGGCTGCCGCACGGCAAGACGGTGTGCGCGACCATCCTCCTGGCGGAGCTGGGGGTGGCGTTCTACCTCTATCTGCCGTTCGCCTCGGAGCAGAATCCGCCGATGAACTGGGGATATCCGCGCACGTGGGAAGGCTTCATGCACGCGGTGACGCGCGGGCAATACGAGGCCATCGTTCCGACGGACGTCTTCAGCGAGAAGTTCATCCAGCAGCTGGGCGCCTACCTCTCCGACCTGCGCAGCCAGTTCTCGCTGCCGGTGGCGGTGCTGGGCTTCCTGCCCTTCTGTTCCTGGGGCCTGGTGCTGGGCGGCAAGCGCCGCTCGGCGTTCCCGCTGGCCCTGGGGCTGGTGCTGGCGTCGTCGGCGCTGATCGTGCTGGAAACGGTGGCGGGCTGGACGGGGGCGGAGAAGCTGTACCGCCTGCTGATCGCGCCGATCCTGTTGCTGGCGGGCTGGGGGTTCTTCACGCTGCTGGCGCTCTACCTGAACAAGCAGATCTCCGACCTGCGCAACTACGCACTGGGGACGAAGCTGGTCATCGGGGGCTTCCTGGCCGTGGTGGCGCTCGGCGTGGTGTGGGTGGACGTGATGACCCTGAAGGCGCTGTTCACGGACAAGACGCTGTCGCAGATGGGCCGGGTGATCTTCGCCGGGGTGGTGATCGGTCCGCCGGTGGCGGTGGCGCTGGCGTGGGCGCTGGGCCGGTCGCGCTTCCAGCTGGATTCCGACCTGGGGGTTTCGCAGCAGCGGTGGCTGCTCACCTCGATGGTGGGTTTCTTCTCGGTCAGCGTGATCTTCCTGATCTTCCAGAACCCGCAGCTGGACATCCAGAACCTGTTCATCGGCCGCGTGCAGTTCATCCAGAGCCATGCGCTCTATTCGCTGTGGCTGGGCTACGGCATCCTGCTGTCGACGGCGTGGCTGGAGCGGATGCTGGGCCGCAAGGCGCTGCTTCCGGCCATGCTGGCCGGCCTGCTGCTGCCGGGCATCCTGCTGTGGCAGAACGGATATGACGAGGAGCAGCTGCGGATCGTCGGCGGCGCGGAGCAGAACGGCCACCACTACGGCTGGCAGTTCGGCAACTGGTCGCTCGAGGGCATCGGGGGGATCCGGGAGGATTTCCAGTATTGGTTCCCGGACGAAGAGGACTTCGCCCGCGAATGGGGGGCGCTAACCAGCGCGATGGGCAAGCCCGAGCCGGACTATCCGCCGCCGATGACGGAGGGGGCGATCTTCTACGGCGGCACCGATCCGGGGCGTTTCGTGCCGACCTACATGATCTATTCGGCGGACGTGCGGCCCGACGTGTATCTCATCACCCAGAACGCGCTGGCGGACAACACGTTCATGAACATCACGCGCGACCTCTACGGCGACACCATCTACATTCCGTCGCTGGAGGACAGCAACGAGGCCTTCCGCAAGTACGTCGACGACGTGAACGCCGGCCGCATCCAGGCCGGGGCCGACATCAAGATCGAGAACGGCAAGGTCAGCGTGCAGGGCGTCGGCGGCGTCATGACCATCAACGGCATCCTGGCGGACCTGATCTTCAAGGAAAACAAGGACAAGCACGACTTCTACGTCGAGGAAAGCTATGTCATCGGCTGGATGTATCCCTACCTGACGCCGCACGGGATCATCATGAAGCTCAACCGCGATCCGGTGACGAGCCTGGATCCCCAGCTGGTGGAGAACGACCACAAGTTCTGGGGCTGGTACACGAAATGGCTGCTGGACCAGCCGGGGTTCCGCCGCGACATCTGCGCGCGGAAGTCCTTCTCGAAGCTCCGCAGCGCCATCGCGGGCATCTACGACTACCGGCGCATGTACGACGAGGCCGAATACGCCTTCAAGCAGTCCATCGACCTGTATCCGCTGAGCCCGGAGGCCAACTTCCGCCTGGCGCAGATGTACATGAACATGCAGCGGTTCGAGGATGCCGGGAACCTCATCCGGGCCTTTGCGGAGGCCGACCCCAAGAACGAAAGCTCCAAGGGGTTCCTCGCCCAGATCGAGGGCACGATGAAGATGTCCCAGCGCCGGAGAGAGATCGAGCGGAAGCAGCAGGAGACGGGTGTCCTGACTCCCGACGAGGCGCTCGAGCTGGTGTCGATCTACCGCGCCTCGGGCATGCAGGGGGCCTACCAGAACCTGGCTTCGCGCCTGCTTTCCGACACGAATCTTCCGCCGCAGCACATCCTCGCGCTGGCGAGCTTCTTCGCGCAGGAGCAACGCGTCGAGGGCCTGATCTATGCGCTGGAGCAGTACGTCCGGCAGGAGAGCGGAAACCTGGACGTGTGGCTCGACCTGGCCGCCGCCCATGCCTTCCTGCGGCGCGACGCGAACGCCATCGAGGCCACGCGCCGGGCCATCGAGATCGGCGGCGACCGCGCCCGCGAGGCGATTCTGCGCGACCCGCGCTTCCAGCCGCTGGCCACCAACCGCGAATTCCGCGCGCTCTTCCCGCGACAGACCGCCCCGCGTCCGGCCGGTCCCGTTCCGTTCCAGGGCGGCGCGCTGCCGAATCTGCCCGGCCTGAGATAGCCGCCGTGGCCGATCCCGCCGGAGCCGCCGGTTTCGCGGCATTGACGCCCGATGCCGTGATGGACCGCGCCGAACGGGCCTCGGGGCGCCGGGTTTCCGGCATCTGCCGCCCGCTGACCTCCTACATCAACCGCGTCTACGAAGTCGGCCTCGAGGACGGCGGGTTCCTCGTCGCCAAGTTCTACCGTCCCGGGCGCTGGACGAGGGAGGCCCTGCAGGACGAGCAGGATTTCCTGCTCGAACTCGCCGCCGACGAGATTTCCGTCGTCGCGCCGCTGGCGGATGCGGAAGGCCGGACCCTCCATGAAGAAGACGGGATTTTCTTTGCCCTGTTCCCGCGCATGGGCGGACGCCCCTGCGACGAACCTTCCCGGGAGGAATGGCTGCAGATCGGCCGCCTGCTGGGGCGCATCCACCAGGTGGGCGCGCGCCATTCCGCCGCGAACCGCCTGGAGCTCCATCCGCGGAAATCCTCGCGGACGCATCTGGAGTTCCTGCGCGATTCCGGCGCGATCCCGTCCGAGGTCCAGGGCCGCTATCTCGACGTCGCGCAGCGCCTGCTCGACCGCATCGCGCCGATGTTCGATGGCATCGAAACGCAGCGCCTGCATGGCGATCTGCACCGCATGAACCTGCTCTGGCGGCCGGGCGAGGGATTCCACGCCATCGATTTCGACGACATGGCCATGGGGCCCGCCATCCAGGACCTGTGGATGCTGCTGCCGGACCGCCTGCCGGCGGCGCGGCCCGAGTTCGAGCTGCTGCTGGAGGGCTACGACACCTTTGCGGAATACGACGACGCGCAGACGCGGCTCATCGAGCCCCTGCGCGCCATGCGCTATCTGCACTATGCCGCCTGGTGCGCCCGCCAGAAGGCCGACGGGGGGCGCGGGCTTCTGGCCGCCGACTGGGGCACGGCGGAATTCTGGCGCCGCGAACTCGCCGATCTCCAGCGCCAGGCCCGGGATATCGAAGACCTGGCTTGAGCCATCCATTTTTTCCGGATTCGGGATTGAATCCCCGCGGAAAGGGAGCGAGGATGGAATCGCAGATGAAAGCACGGGATGCAGGAATGGCGGCGCCGGGTAACGGGCATGGATGGAAGATTTCCGCCGTTCCCGCCGCATCCCGATCCGGATACGCGAAGATCTGAGGCCCATACCGATGTCGGAAAAGTTATGCGTGAAGAAGGCCGCCGACCTCCTGGCTTTCCTCCATGCCTATTTGCATGGATGGTCCCGCAACACCATCAAGCAGCGGTTGCTGGCGGGCTGCGTTCGGGTAAACGGCGCGTCCGTCGGCCGGCATGATTTCGCGCTCAAGGCCGGCGACCAGGTCGAGGTTTCGGCGCCTTCCCGGCCGGCGGGCGATTCGCTGCCATCGCTGGAAATCCTGTATGCCGACCGCGATTTGATCGCCATCAACAAGCCGGCCGGCCTGTTGGCGGTGGGCACCACCCAGGAGAACCGGCGGCATGCCCTGGCCCTGCTCCGCCACCAGCTGTCGCGCCGGTCGTCCGCGGTCCGGCTATGGCCCGTGCACCGGATCGACCGGGACACGTCGGGCGTCCTGCTGTTTGCCACGTCCCGCGAAATGCGGGAGGCGGTCATGGCCCGGTGGACCACCGCCGAGAAGATCTACCTGGCGGTGGTGGAGGGGTGCCCGGCCCCTGCGCATGGCACGATCGACCAGCCCCTGCGGCTGGATGAAGAGGAATACCGGGTGCATGTGGGCGCCCATCCCCGCGCCAAGCCGGCGCGGACGCATTATGCGACCGAGAGCACGGAGGGGGGGAGATCCCTGGTGCGGATCCAGCTGGAAACCGGCCGGCAGCATCAGATCCGCGCGCACATGGCCTGGCTCGGCTGCCCTGTCGTGGGGGATCCTCGCTATGGCAAGGCGGGCGGACGCCTGGGCCTGCATGCCCTGAGATTGAAAATCGCCAGCCCCGGCGGCGGCAAGGATCTGATTTTCGAGGCGCCCGTTCCGGACGATTTTTGGGCGCTCCTGTAAGGCGGGCCGGGAAGCGCATTCATCCGGAGGGAGCGGCGCCGCCGTTCCGCACGGATATTCCTACATCTTCCGCGCGACGAACAGCCAATCCCACGGGAAGGGGGCTTTCATCCACCGCGGCGGGATCGCGAACTCGGTTCCCCAGGGATACTCGATTTTTTCGATCTCCAGCGTGCGCATGCCTCTGTTCCCCAGGAGGATCATCACTTCTTCCCTGAGGAAGTGCTTGGTTTCGATGCCGTCGATCCGCACGACCCCTTCATGGGCCCTGGGCTTGCGGATGGGCCGATGGGCCCGGAACCCGGAGCGGACGGCGCGGCCCGGCCGCATGCCTTCCCGGAGATTCCACTCGATCAGCCGGAAATCGGCGAGGAAGATGGATTCCAGGGCGGGCACGACTAGGACCAGATGCCCTCCGGGGCGGAGGTGCCGGCACGTGACGTCGAGGAGTCGGTTCCGGTGGGTGATCGAGGGCGAGATGGCGGAGTTCACGCACAGGGCGAAATCGGCGGGGGGGAGGCGCATGCCCGGTGCCGCCAGATCGGCGGTGCGATAGGACACGTTAGAGAGGCGGGAATGCGCCGCCCGGGCCTTGGCGATGCATTTGGACGACAGATCCAGCGCGAGGACCTTCCGGAACTGTCCGGCCAACAGCGGGAGAAAATGGCCGATGCCGCATCCGATGTCGCTCGCCGCCTGGTTCTTCTTTCCATACCGGCGGATCCGGCTTGCGATGAGGTCCGCCCGGTCATGCTCCCGCACGCTGAAGATCTCGTCTTCGTAGCGATCGGCCATTCGGTTCCAATAGGTACGGTTCATGGGGCGGCTTACCTTGGTTTCCAGATTTTCAAGCCTACGCCGGGGGAAAGGAGGGAGTCAAGGAAGGGGAAGCGGCCGGACGCCCGCCGCCGTTTTCCCCTTTCCGGGCTTGCGGCATGACGGGAGGTTTGGGATGTGTTCGTTGGAAGGTGGCAGGAACATGCGGTTCACGGGAACGAAGCGGATGCAAATGCGGCGGACAACGGTTGCGAAAATGGCATGATAGGTGGTGGAGCATGGGCGTGCAGGAAGTCATCCGTCAATTGCGGGAGTACCGGTCCCGCTGGGAAAACGAAGCGGAAACCGTCGACCGGTTCATCGATTTTGTCGCCGCCCATCCCGACTGCTTTGAGCGCCATTTGCGGATCGGGCATGTCACGGGCTCGGCCTGGGTGGTCAACCGTGCGGGAACCCATGTCCTGCTGACCCATCACAAGAAGCTGGGCATGTGGGTGCAGCTGGGCGGCCATGCCGACGGCGATGCCGATGTGTTCCGGGTGGCCCGGCGCGAGGCGGAAGAGGAGTCCGGCCTGGAAGGGCTCGTGCCGGTCGACGGCCGGATTTTCGATGTCGACGTCCACCGGATTCCCGGCCGGGGGGAGGTGCCGGAACACTTGCACTGGGATATCCGCTATGCCTTCCGGGCCACGGGGAGCGAAATGTACCGGGTCGGCGATGAATCCCACGACCTGGCATGGGTAGACATTCCATCCATGAAGTCGGTCACGGAAGAGGAATCCATGCTTCGGATGGCGGCCAAATGGCGGACGCGTCTGTCTTCTGAAAACCGCTGACGCCGGCGCGATTGCGCGGCGGGAGAAGGGGATGAAGGCGGCGAAAGTGCCTCCGGCGGATAAACTGCTCCATTGGATGGAGGAGAGGGAAGGAGCCCATCGGGGCAAAAGAATGGGAGCTAGACGTGAGGGAGGCCAGTTCCTCAATCAACTGCCAAGTGCATCGCTCGGCCACTTGGCGGGCAGCTGGTCGCTCTACGACTGCCCTTACGCGCCTAGCTCCATACGTATACTACCTCATTTCCCTGAATTTTCAAATCAGCGGCCGTGGATATCCGCATCCGGTTTCGCCGGGTTTTTCCGGGCTTGGTTCTGCCTCTTCCGGGCCTCCAGCCACAGGCGGTAGGCGATCAGCGCGGCGATCAGGACGGTCGTGAAGATCGCCGGGATTTGCGAATGGATCTGCGCCAGCCGGCCGTACAGGTAATCGTAGGTGTACAGCCAGCAGATGGCCGCTCCCATCGTGCCGGACACCACCGTGACCATGTTGGTCCACGTCTTCAGCCCCAGGAGATAGCCCAGCACCGCGCCCACCACCACGCCCGTCATGAAGAAGGGCAGCCAGACGAAAATGAAAATCCCGATGATCTTGTATTTGGCGAAGCGGGTGACGTTCTTCTCCGCCGACTCGATGATGCCCTTCATGCGCTTGTCCACGGGGCGCCCCTCGACCAGGTTGCGGTAGGCCAGGACCAGCACGGGGTAGAACAGGAAGACGGTCACGGCATCCACATAGGTGGCCAGGAAGATGATCAAACCCGGATGCATGCCCATCTCCACCGCCTTCGCGATGGCGACGCCGCGCCCTAGGATCAGTTCGGTGAACCCCATGATGACCCATTGGTCCCAAGGGCGTCCCAGATACCACAGCACCGCGATCGCCAGGAGCCATGCGATGAGCATCAGGCTGCCGACCACGAACACGCTGCTCTCCTCGGAGAGCATGATCTGCTGGCGCAGCCGGCCTGGTTTGAATGTGCCCACGCCTTGTTTTTATGATTCCGCCCTCGGAGAATCAATGGCAAAGGCCGGGAATCGTTCCCGGAGGCCGTTGCAGGCGGGAAAGCCGTGGGAGGACGGGCGGGGGCGCCTCCCGTGCCGCAAGAGGGGATCGCGGGGGATAAACAGGTGAAAAGGGAAAATGAAATGGGAGCTCAGCGGAGACCAGCCCATCCACGCGCCTTCAGCGCTCTCTCCTCGGTCAGCTGGTCATCCAACCCTTCCGCCGAGCTCCACTCCAACCTTACCGCACGATGCAGGAAAATCAAACAGGCCCGGTGATTTTGTCTTGATTGAGGAAAGGCGCCCGCCATGCTGGAGAACAGGAGCGTGCCGCATGAATATTTGTTTTCTGCGCCATGGGGATGCGGGGGAGCGGGACGAATCCCGCTATCCCGACGACAGCCAGCGACCTCTCGTGCCGGAAGGCCGCCGCAAGATGCGGCGCATCGCCGCCGGCCTGCGCGCCCTGGATCTGGAATTCGATGTCCTGCTCACCAGCCCCTATGTCCGCGCGCGCCAGACGGCCGAGATCGCGGCGAAGGCCCTTCGCGCGGAACGGAAATGGCAGGTGACCGAACTTCTCGCGCCGGAGGGAAGCGCCCGAAAATTGGTCCGCCTGCTGGCCGACCGCTACCCGGCGGACGGGAACATCCTGCTGGTGGGGCACGAACCCTATCTCGGCGATCTGATCGGCGTCCTGCTGGCGGGCCGGGCCAAGCTGTCGCTGGGCCTGAAAAAAGGCGGACTGTGCTGGCTGTCGGCCGAGTCGCTGGCCTACGGCCCCTGTGCCCGGCTGGAGGGCTGGCTGGCACCCCGGCAACTGATGCGGCTCTCCCGCTGAGAGGAGAGAGGCAGAGGGAGGACGTTCGGCGTTGGAGGGAATGGACAGCAGCCGCTTCCGCGCGCCCCGGGCTTTGGCGACTCACCTCGCATTTTGCCAATTTATTGTTTATGATTTGTCTTTTAAAAATCGGGTCCTGGTGGCTATTGGGTCTTGACTCTTCTGCCTTCTAGATATGAACTGAAAATCAATTTGGAGGAGGAGGCGGGATGAAGAGATCCATGAAGTGGCTGGTGATAGGATGGCTTGCGGGGAATGCCGCCAGCGCCTGGGCGTTTCCGAGCTGGATGGGCGTGTATGGAAGCTATGCGACCCA
>CALMBO010000010.1 GCA_937860055.1 uncultured Verrucomicrobiota bacterium
CTTTAAAAATGAAATAAATGTAATCCCTTTCGCATAAAAGCATTACAAACAATCAACCGCACGGTTGAAGAAAACCTGTTGAAAACAATAATCTAAGGAAAGGTTCACTAGAAATTATATAATATATTTAACTGCAATGAATTATATATCTTGTATAATATTAATTATTAAATGGGTTAAAATTGGCTTTTCAAGCGAGGAGAAGGCGGTGGGATTCATAGCAAAACCTTAATAAAAATTAATGTTTGTTAAAATTGCATTCTGAAAAAACATAGCTATTATTTAACAAATAAGAGGGTACTGGGTTTTGGCAGGAGGCGGCTTGAAAGGAAGTCTCTGTTTTGGGGTGGCGGGAAGCCACATGGTTGCTTGGGCGGCCATGGGAGTCTGTTTTTGTGTTTTGGCGGGGGGGGGTGCCGATGGTCTAGGGAATGCCGCACAAGTGAAAACAGGCATGAGGGAGGGAGCATGAAGAAGATCTTTGCGGCGTCGCTTTGTTTTGTCTGGGTGTTTGGCAACGCGGAGGCGGCGGTGCCGTTGCCCTATGAAAATGCACCGAGCAATGCGGTGGACTGGACAACGCTTCCCGGCTGGTCGGGCGATGCGACCAATTCCAACGATGGCGGCTATGCCCTGTTCGACGCCGACGACAGAACCCTGACGTTGGCGCTGGACGGGGCGCCGACGGACTTGTCGTTTTCCCTGCGGGGCTATACCAACGCCGTGGGGATTGCCCCCGCCAGCTTTCTCGTCGAGGAGTCGGCGGACGGCAATGTCTGGAATTCCACGCCGGTGGCCGACATCAGCGATGAATCCCTGTCGACCGGCACCATGCCGTTCGGTCCCTATCTGCTGATGGCCTCGACACGCTTTGTGCGCTTCACCTATGCCGACCGGTATGCCTATGACATCGGGCTGAACCATGTGGCGGTGGCGGGCGGCCCGGCCACGCCGCGCGTCGTGTTCGTGAACCGCGAGGAGGGGTTCATCGTGGCGCAGCATGCCGGTGGCGAAACCATCACGGCGGCCGTGGTCAATGCCGGTTCCTACTGGTTCGGTTCGCCCGCCCTGGAGAAGGAACCGTGGGAGAGCGACAACGGCGGGACCTGGAAGACGACGCTTCCCAAGGATGTCTATTACATCAACACCGCGACTGCGGGAACTTACTACGCGACGGCCAACGGGCGTGCCGAAAACACAGAGGATCTCGTCGTCGGCACCATCCATTTCACGGTGGCGCCCGCCTATTCCCTCGACGTCCAGGCCGGGACGAACGGCACCGCCGCCGCGCAGGTGGACGGCCGGGAGGCCGCCAATGCGCCGGCGGGCGCGCTGGTGACGGTTCTCCCGGTGCCGGACGCGGGTTATGTGACCGATGCCATTCTCCTGAACGGCGTGGCTATCGAAGGCACGACATTCGTCATGCCGGCGGAGGCGGCGGTGGTCGAGGTCTCGTTCCGGGAGAAGGTGGCCGGCGAACCGACGCTGATCATTTCGCAGTATTACGAAGGGGCGGGCGACAACAAGTGGATCGAGCTGTTCAATCCGGGGACCGAACCGGTGGACCTGGATGCGGCGGGATACCGCCTCGGGCTCTGGCAGAACGCCGGTCGCGAGGGCTGGAAAACAGGAGTGGCTCCGGGTGTCGCCATTGCCTTGACGGGGACGATCGGGCCCGGCGCGGCCTATCTGATTTCTCACGGCGCGGCCGCGATGCCGGCCTATGCGGTGGCGAATGTTGTTTCCAACGGACTGATTTTCAACGGCGACGACAGCGTGGTGCTCTACACGGGGACGGCGTACGACTTCGCCAACGTCGTGGACGCCTTCGGCCTGACGACCAACTCGGCCGCCAATCGCAGTTTTGTGCGCGCCATGGCCGTGGTTTGCGGCGTGAACGGGGATTTCGCCTCCAACGACTGGGTGGAGGTGGCCTATACGGACGTGGACACGGCGGAGGAAAGCACCAACGAACGCCTGGGATACCACAGCACGACCCCGCCCGCGTTTGTCGTGACGTTTGACCGGGCGGATGGTTTCGAAGTGGAAGAGGGAGCCAGCGGCTCCATCACGGCGCAGGCCGCCAACGGGACGGAGCCCTACTCGTATGCGTGGGACAGCACGCTGGGCGGAAGCTTCTATGCGGCCAGCGGCAACGTGTTCACGATCCTGGCCGGCGCGCCGGCCGGCACCGGCTATTCGGCAACCGTGACCGCAACGGACGCCGCAACCAACGAAGCGCAAAGGACGGTGACCTTTTCGGTGGTGGCTCCCGTCCCTTCCTATGCCATCGTCATCACCCCGCCGGTCGACGGCACGGTGACAACGACACCGTCCGGCGAGGCCGAGGAAGGCATGACGGTGACGATCCATGCCACGCCGGTGGTGGGCCATGTAGTCGGCACCACGACGGTTGTGGGCGCCGATTCCACCCCGGTTGCGGTTGCCGGAAATGCCTTCACCATGCCCGCCCAAGCCGTGACGGTGAACGTGACATTCGTGGAAGTTCCCGCCAGCGGCGAACTTCTCATCTCCCAGTACTACGAAGGCGCAAGCAACAACAAGTGGATCGAAATCTTCAACCCGGGCGATTCGGCCATTGACCTGGCGGCGGGGGGATACCGGCTTGGGGTGTGGGCCAATACCAACCGTGAAGGCTGGAAAGCGGATCTCGCTCCTACCGGTTCCGCGGCGTTGAGCAATTCCATTCCGGCGGGCGGCGTCTATCTGGTCAAGAACAGTTCGGCCGTGCTTCCCGCCTATGCCGTGGCCGACCGGGCCAGCACCGCCATTACCTTCACCGGCGACGACAGCGTGGTGCTCTACACCGGCGCCACCTATTCCTGCGCAGGCGTCGTGGATGCCTTCGGCATGGTGACCAATGCGGCGCAGGACCGGAGCTTCGTGCGGAAGGCCGCGGTTGCGGCCGGCGTGAACACGGACTTCAACGCGGCGGATTGGGAGGAGTTCACCACCAACCAGGTGGACGAGGCGTCGGAAGGCGTTCCCGAGCGCCTCGGCTGGCATGCCGTGGCGGAGGAGCCTCCGCCCGCGGAGCCGCCGCGGCTCACGAGCCTGGCCCTGGCCACCAATGGCATCACCTTCGAAATTCCGACCAACATCACGGAGTACACCGTGTGGGGGGCCTTCGGATTGGACGACGCCGAACCGACCCGCTGGGCGGGGTCGAGCATCGTGGACCAGTGCACCATGGAACTGGCCGGAAGCAACATGCGCGTCATTGTGCCCACCACATTCGGCCGGCAGCAGATCATCTGGCTGTCCGTTCCCGGAACGAACTAGGAAAGAATTCCGCATGCGCGTCATGATGCAGGTTGAAAAGCGCGGGCGGGGGCGGTGGGCGGGGATCATGCCTTGGGGCGTGGCGGCCTGGCTGGCGGTTGGCGCCCAGGTGGCTTGGGGGGCCTACAGCGGCTCCGGCACGTTCACCAAGATCAACACGCGGGCCGATCTGACGGACGGCTACTATGTCATGGCGAGCAGCAATGGCTTGATGTCCATGACCCACACGAATTACGGCTCGTTCTTCACCAATGGCCCCATCAGCCCGTCGGCCGACACCCTGACCGACCCGCCCGCCTCCATCGTCTGGCTGATCCAGACGAACGCCACCTACGGCGGCCTCACCATCTTCAACGAAGCGAGCAACAAGTACGTGGCCTACCAAGGGACCGCGAATGCGGCCTATGCCGCGAACGCCGTGAACGGCACGACGGGCGTCTGGACGTTCACCTATGCGACGGGCGTGTTCAACTGCATCAACGTGGCCTCCAACACCCGCGTGCTGCAGTACAATTCGGCGGCGCCCCGGTTCGCCTGCTACACGACGGTCCAGCAGAAGCTGGCGCTGTACAAAATGGCTTCGGGCGGGGAGGCTCCGTCGTTCACCAGCGGGACGGGGCCGTACGGCGCGACGTCGGGGGTGGCGATGGCGTTCACGGTGACGGCGTCGGGCAGCCCGTCGCCGGCCCTGGCCCTGCAGGGTACAACGGCGGCGTCGGGCTACAGCTTCACACCGGGCACGGGTGTTTTGAATTACACTCCGCCGCAGGCGGACGGGGGTGGGACGCGGACCTTCACCTTCACGGCGAGCAACAGCGTGGGCGTGGCGACGCAGACCGTCAACGTGGCGGTGACCGCCGGCACGGCGCCGAGCTTCACCAGCGGCACGTCGTACGGGGCGACATCGGGCGTGGCGATGGCGTTCACGGTGGTGGCGACGGGCACGCCGGGACCGGCGCTGGCCCTGCAGGGCGAGACCGCCGCCGGCTCGGTCAGCTTCAATTCCGGCACGGGGGTGCTGGACTACACGCCGGCGACAAACGATGTGGGCACGCAGACGTTCACCTTCACGGCCAGCAACGTGGCGGGCGTGGCGACGCAGGCTGTCAGCGTGACGGTGGCCAACATCGCCGTCGCGCCGAGCTTCACCAGCGGCACGTCGTATGGCGCGACCTCGCTCGTGGCCATGGCCTTCACCGTGATGGCCAGCGGCAATCCGTCGCCGTCGCTGGCGCTCCAGTCCCAGACGGCGTCGTCGGGCTACGGCTTCACGCCGGCGACAGGCGTGCTGGACTACACGCCGCCGACGAACGACGTGGGCACGCAGACCTTCACGTTCACGGCCAGCAACAGCGCGGGCGTGGCGACGCAGACCGTCAGCGTGTCGGTGGCCGCCGCGCTGACCTCGATTCCGGCGGTCAGCGTGACGAACATCGCCACCAATTCGTTCACCGTCAACTGGACGGCCTGCACCGGCGCCACGAACTACCAGGTCCAAATCGCCACGGACACCAATTTCACCGCCGGCGGCAGCGGAACGAATGCGCTGGAGGAGGATTTCGCCACGCTGACGGATACGGCCGTGCCCTCCGGCTGGACCACCGACAAGTCGTCCGATCTGGATTACACCTCCGAGCCCTACGTTGGGGCGGCGGCGCCGGCCTACAAGTTCGCCACCACGGCCCAATGGCTGCAGAGCCCGGCCTTTTCGACGGGGGCGACGAACCTGCAGTTCTGGGCCTACGGCAACGGGGGCTCCGGCAGCACGATCGCCGTTTCCGCCCTGGTCAGCAGTGTTTGGACGCTGGTGGACACGGTTTCCATCGCCTCCAACGACGCCACCTACAACGTGGCGCTGAATCCGCTGACGACGCAGCTCAAGTTCGTTTTCACCAAGGTGGTGAATTGCGCCCTCGACGACATCGTGGTGCAGACGTCGTCCGCCGGCGGATCGATCGTGGCGGACGCGACGGTGGATGCTCTGACCTACAACGCGACCGGGCTGGAAATGTCGACGACGTACTACATCCGCGCGCGCATGCTGTCGACGGGCGAGTGGTCGAGCGTGGTTTCCGCCACGACGGCCAGTCCCGAGGCGGCAGCACCCGTGTTCGGCGCGAATCCGGGGCCGGTCGCTGCGACGGCCACGGTGGCCGCGGCGTTCACGGTGACCGCCAGCGGCTATCCGGCGCCCGCGCTGGCCCTCCAGGGAACGACGGCTTCGACGGGCTATGGCTTCACGCCGGCGACGGGTGCGCTGAATTACACGCCGCCGACGAACGACGTGGGGACGAAGACCTTCACCTTCACGGCCAGCAACACCTTGGGCGTGGCGACGCAGACGGTCACGGTGACCGTGGCGGAGGCTCCGGCGGAGCCGCCGACAATCGATCCGGTGGGGTCGCTGGCTGTTCCGGCGGGCCAGACGACAAACATCTGGATCGTGGCGCGGGAGTCGAACGGCGACACGATCACGTTGTCCGCGAGCAACCTGCCGGCGAACGCCAGTTTCACGACGGCGACCGGCACGGGAGCCGTCAGCAACCAGTTCTCCTTCTCGCCGGTTGCGGGACAGGCCGGCCAGTCCTATTCGGTCGTCTTCTACGCGAGCGACGTGGATGGAACCAACTCCCGGACGCTGGGCGTCACCGTTCCCATCGAAGACCCATGGGCGGACTACTACGCCTCTTGTTATTCAAACGGCGTTCTCCTGACGGGAACGGCCCTGAAGAACGCGCTGCACAACATCATCGACGCGCATACGAATTTCTCCTACGACGCCCTTTGGAACATCCTGCAGGTGATCGACGAGTGTCCGACAAACAACACGATGGTTCAGTGCCTGTACCTGCAGCACGGCCTTCTCAAAACCAACTACGGCGGACTGCCCGGCCAATGGAACCGCGAGCACGTCTGGGCGAATTCGCACGGGATCAACGACACGCTGCCGGGCTACACGGACCTGCACCACATGCATCCCACGGAGGTGGTGGTCAACAGCACGCGCGGCAACCTGGATTTCGACACCGTGGACGGGCTGTCGAACAGTTATTCGTACAGTTCCACCGCCTTCGAGCCGCCCGACGCCGGCAAGGGCGACGTGGCCCGCGCCATGTTCTACATGGCCGTGCGCTACAGCGGGGAGGGGGATGGCACGTTCACCAGCGACCTGGAGCTGACCAATTCCATTCCCACCGATGGTGTATGGTTTGGCAAGCTGTCCACCTTGATGGACTGGAACGAGCTGGATCCGACGAACAACTACGAGATCCGGCGCAACAACCTCGTCTATACGAACTACCAGGGGAACCGCAATCCCTTCGTGGACCATCCCGAATGGGCGCGCGTGGTGTTCGACACCAACTATGTGGCGCTTCCGTCCGCACCGGCCTCCTTTGCCGCAACGGCGAACAGCCAGAGCCAGATCTCCCTGACCTTCTCGCTCAACGGGACCGGCGACGACGTGATCATCGTGTGGGATGGTGACGGCAGTTTCACCGCCCCGACGGGGACGGTCCCTGCGGTCGGCGCGGCGTTCGCGGGCGGGACGGTCGTATACAAGGGAGGCGCTTCGCCCCAAAGTCACACCGGGCTGACGAGCTGCGCAACCTACTACTACAAGTGCTGGTCGTATTCGGGAACGAACTATTCCACGGCGGGGCTGACGGCCAGCGCCACGACCGCGGGACCGGATGCCCCGTCCGGAGTCCGGGCCAGCGCGACGAACGCCACGGATTTCACGGCCGCCTGGAATGCGGTGACGGGCGCGTCGGGCTACCGGCTCGATGTGGCGACGGACACCAACTTCTTCGGTGGCAGCCCCGGCGGCCTGACACTGATCAATGAAGACTTCACCGACTTCTCCGACTGGGCGGATTTCGGGACGGCGGAAGACACGACGCATTATGGCGCCGCCAGCCCGTGCCGGGCGCTGGTCAACCTGAACACGCTGACTTCGCCCGGGGTGGACTATCCCACGCAGATGACGTTCTATGTCGATGCCAGCGCCGGGGGTGAAGGCATGACCACCACCAACTACTACAGCCTGGACGGCGGCTCCACCTGGACGCCCGTCGCCCCGTTCACCTGCACCACGGCAGGAACCACGGTCACCCAGGTCCTGACGTCCGCCCCGAACCTGTCGGGATCCACCAACGTGAAGTTCCGTTTCGTCTCGGCCTTTTCCACCTGGTATCTGGACGATGTGAAGGTGACGGGCGGCAACGTGGCCCCCTCGAGCTATGTCGCCGGCTACTCGAACCTGGCGGTGTCCGGCGCGACGAGCACCAATGTGACGGGGCTGGCGGTCAACACCACCTACTATTTCCGCGTGCGTGCGGTGGACGGCTCCTGCACCAGCACGAATTCCGCGACGGCCAGCGTGACGACGACGAATACAACCCCCCGGCCCCTGGAATGGACGGCCCTCTATGACCGGGGCCGGCCGCTGGCCACCGGTTTCCTCGGGGACTACCTGTCCACCAACTTCGAATTCGCGGTCGGGACCGCCACGAACGGATGGACCGCGCAGTATGGGCTTGGCCTTTCCCAGGACGGCTCGGGCTGGACGTGGACGGCGGCGGACTGGTCGCGGCTGGACGGGGGGACGGGCCGGGTGTTCAAGGCCAGGTCCGGCGTGTCGCAGTTTGCGTCGGCGGGAACCTGGTACTACGCGGGCCGGTTCACCACAAACGGGTATGCGTATTATGCGGCGGGCGATTGGACGACGAACACCGGCGCCTTGGCTGCGACGAACTACATCACCGTTCTTCCTCTCAACGAGCCGGACGGCATTGGCGTGGTCAGCGCCACCAATCCGACCAGCGCCATCGACCTGCTTTGGGACAAGGACGCCCAGGGACACGACGTGATGGTGGTGCGCAAGCTGGCTGCCTCGTCCTGGACGGAACCGACGCCGGGGTTGACGTATGCCGCAGGAAATACCCTTGGGGCCGGGACGGTCGTCTATGTCGGGGCCGCCATCGAAACGACCGATGCGGGGCTGGCCGAAGGCACGACCTACGACTACAAGTTCTATTCGGTCAACAACGGCTATTATTCCGCCGGCGTCACGGACCAGGAGGCCACCCTGGGTTGCGCGCCGGACGCCCCCGCGGGGCTTTACGCCAGCGCGACGAACTCCACCGGGTTCACCGCCAGCTGGAACGCCTCCAGCCGCGCCACGAACTACTTCCTCGATGTCAGCACGAACGCGGATTTCGGCGGCAGCGGGTCGGCGGCGCCGGACCTGCTCATTTCGGAATATGTCGAAGGTTCCGGCAGCGAGAAGTTCATCGAGATCTTCAATGGCACCGGGGCCGGGGCCGATCTTTCGGACTATGCCCTGCTGCTCTTCGCCAACGGAACCAACAGCCCGACCGCCAGCAACACGCTCTCGGGAACCCTGGCCAGCGGCGCCGTGGCGGTCTACCGGAATCCGTCCGCGACCAACCTGATCGGCGTGACCAACGCCGCGGTCAATTTCAACGGCGACGATGCCGTGGCCCTGTGGAAGATATCCACGGCGTCCTTCGTGGACATCTTCGGCAGCATCGGATTCGACCCGGGGACGGCCTGGTCCAACGAAACCTTCACCACCGTGAACAAGACCCTGGTGAGGAAGTCGTCCGTTGGGGAAGGGCTGACGAACAACCCGGCCACCAACTTCCCGACCCTGGGCACGGAGTGGGACCTGTACGACCAGGACACGCTGGCCAACCTGGGCGCCCACACCTTTGACGGCGGGGGAGTTCCCTCCTATGTGGCGGGCTATTCCAATTTCCCGGCGGGGAACGTGACGAGTTGCGTGGTGACGGGACTGACGAACAACGGCACCTATTATTTCCGCGTGCGGGCGCAGGCGGAATGCGTGAGTTCGAATTCCTCGACCGCCAGCGCGACCATTCTCCAAAAATCAGATCAAACGATCAGCTTCCCGGCGATTGCGGACCAGGTGACGACAAATGAGGTGACGCTGTCCGCGACCGCATCGAGCGGCCTGCCGGTGAGCTTCGCCGTGGCGGGCGGCCCGGCGGAGATTGCGGGAACCATCCTGACCTTCACGGGCGCGGGGACGGTGAGCGTGGTGGCCTCGCAGGCAGGGGACGCGAACTGGAACGCGGCGCCGAGCGTGACGAACACCTTCAATGTCGGCAAGGCGTCGGCGTCTGTGACGCTGGGCAGCCTGGCGCAGACCTACGACGGCGGCGCGAAGAACGCGACGGCGACGACGGAACCGGCGGGATTGACGGTGGAGTTCGCCTATGACGGGGCTGGCGTGGCGCCGACGGCGGCAGGCAGCTATGCGGTGACGGGAACGGTCAGCGACGCGATGTACCAGGGAACGGCTTCCGGCACGCTGGTGGTGTCGAAGGCATCGGCCGCGGTATTCCTTGGCAACCTGTCGCAGGTCTACGACGGCACCGCCCGCACGGTTTCGGCGACCACCACGCCCGCGGGGCTGACGGTCGAATTCACGTACGAAGGCAATGCCTGGGCACCGACGAACGCAGGCAGCTATGCAGTGACGGGGACGGTGAACGACGCCAACTACGAGGGAACCGCCTCCGGCACGCTGGTGGTCTCCACGGCATCGGCGGTGGTGACGCTGGGCAGCCTGGCCCAGACCTACGACGGCGGCGCGAAGAACGCAACGGCGACGACGGAACCGGCGGGATTGACGGTGGAGTTCACCTATGACGGCTCCGCAACGCCTCCGGCTGCCGTTGGATCCTATGCCGTGACCGGGACGGTCAGCGACGCCAACTATGCCGGGACCTCTTCCGGAACGCTGGTCATCTCCAAGGCATCGGCGGTGGTGACGCTGGGCAACCTGGCCCAGACCTACGACGGCGGCGCGAAGAACGCAACGGCGACCACGGAGCCTGCAGGGTTGACGGTCGAATTCACCTACGACGGGTCCGGCACGGCTCCGAGCAGCGCGGGCAGTTATGCCGTAACCGGCACCGTCAGCGATGCAAGCTACGAGGGCTTTGCTGTTGGCACGCTGGTCATCTCGAAGGCGACGGCCGTGGTGGCGCTGGGCGATCTGTCGCAGGTCTACGACGGCACCGCCCGCACGGTATCGGCGACCACCACGCCGGCGGGGTTGACGGTCGAGTTCACCTATGACGGGTCCGCCGCCGCGCCGACAAACGCGGGCAGCTATGCGGTGACAGGCACCGTGAACGATGCCAACTACGAGGGTTCATCGGCCGGCACGCTGGAGGTATCGAAGGCCAGCCAGTCCATTTCCTTCCCGGCGATTGGCGACCAGCTGGCGACCAACATCGTGGCGCTCTCGGCGACGGCGACCAGCGGATTGGAGGTTACGTTCATGGTGACCAGCGGTCCCGCCTCGATTTCGGGTGGGACGAACCTGAGTTTCACCGGCGCGGGAACGGTCGGCATCGCGGCCACCCAGGCGGGCGACGGCAATTGGGATGCCGCGCCTGGCGCAACCAATGTCTTCAATGTGGACAAGGCGCCGGCGACCGTCGAGCTCGGCAATCTGGCGCAATCCTACGACGGGACGGCCCGCATCGCGACGGCGACGACGGAACCTGCGGGTCTGGCGGTGGATCTCACCTATGACGGCAACGCCTGGGCGCCGACGAACGCCGGCAGCTACGAGGTTGTGGCCACGATCGACGAGGCCTTGCATCAAGGTTCGACGACCGGGACGCTGGTGGTGTCGCAGGCGTCGGAAGCGGCCATCGTCATCCTGGACGATCTTGCACAGACCTATGATGGAACTCCCAAGGCCGCGACGGCAACGACGGATCCTGCGGGCCTGGAAGTGGAAATCACCTATGACGGAAGCGCCACGGCGCCGACGGCGGCGGGCAGCTACGCCGTTACCGGCACAGTGAAGGACATCAACTATTCGGGGTCGACAAATGGAATCCTGGTGATTTCGAAGGCGGCGGCGGCAGTGGCGCTGGGCGATCTGTCGCAGGTCTACGACGGCACCGCCCGCACGGTTTCGGCGACCACCACGCCGGCGGGATTGACGGTCGAATTCACCTACGACGGGTTTGCCGCTGCGCCGACAAACGCGGGCAGCTATGCGGTGACCGGCACCGTGAACGATGCCAACTACGAGGGCTCATCGGCCGGCATGCTGGTGGTTTCCAAGGCGGCGGCGGTGGTGACGCTGGGCAGCCTGGCGCAAACCTACGATGGCGATGCAAAGAGCGCGACGGCGACGACGGAGCCTGCGGGGTTGACGGTTGAATTCACGTACGACGGCATCGCCACCCTGCCGACCGAAGCAGGGTCCTACTCCGTGACGGGCACCGTGAACGATGCGAACTACCAGGGGGCATCCGCCGGGACGCTGGTGATTTCGAAGGCGGCGGCATCGGTGGCGTTGTCCGATCTGGACCATGTCTACGATGGCGCGCCGAAGAGCGCCACCGTGACGACGGCTCCCTCGGGCTTGGTTGTATCCGTGACCTACGACGGATCGGGCACGGCTCCGAGCATCACGGGAAGCTATGAGGTCGTGGCCACGGTCTCGGAAGCGAATTATGCGGGTTCCGCAACGGGGACGCTGGTGATCGCATCGGCGCTTTCGCCCTTCCAGCTGTGGGTGCGCGACGAACAGGGCCAAAGCCTTACCGACAGCAATTTCGTGGAAAATGCGGATTACGACTTCGACGGAATGACGACCTGGGAAGAATACCTGGCCGACACCGATCCGGCCACGAATGCCAGTGTTTTCGTGGTGACGGGACGCTTCACCACCACGGACCGTCTTCTCCGGATTTCGTTCCCGGCCAGCACGAACCGCTACTACCGCCTGGAGTGCTGCACGAACCTCACCAATGCCGCGTCCATCACCGTGAGCAATCTGGGGTGGGGCGTGCCGGGCATGGTCATCACCAATCCGCCGCAGACCAGCGGGCGGTGGTTCTGGGCCATTCGTTCCGGATTGGCGGCTCCGTAGCGGGCCCGGGCCGGCTTGGGCCCCGCCGGCGACGGCGGGGCTTTTCCATTTTGGGGGAGGGGAATGCGTCTGGCTCGACAAGCCCTTGGCGATGGAGCAGACTCCATTCATGAACCTGGCCTTGATGGACATGTTGTTTTCGCGGACATGCGAGGGATGCGGCGTGTCCATGAGGGAGGAGCCGGGCTCGCTTTGCTGGGACTGCCAATCGGGGGTCAAGGCCGTGCAAGTGCCGTATTGCGAGCGTTGCGGAGACCCCGTGGCGGGGATGGTCAGCGCCCCGTTCGAATGCGCATGGTGCCGCAAGACGGCGCCCGCTTTCGAGTGGGCCCGGTCGGCGGTCCGCTACGATGGAGTGGCGAAGACCTGCATCCGCCGGTTCAAGTACAATGCCGGGATCTGGCTGCAGGACGAGCTGGTTGGCTGGCTGGTGGCGCTGTGGCGGACTTGTCCTGAATCCGTGCGCGAAGTGGATTTCGTGGCCAGTGTTCCCTTATATCCGAAACGCGAACGGGAACGGGGCTACAACCAGGCGGCGCTGCTGGGGAAGAGCCTGGCCCGTCGCGTCGGCATTCCCTTCCGGGGCGGGCTGTTATGCCGACAAAAAGCGACGGCGACCCAAACACATTTGACAGCCGCCCAGCGGGCCCATAATGTTAAGGGCGTTTTCTCGGTTCCATGGCCCCGGCGGGTCCGTGGAGCGAAAATCGCGCTGGTGGACGATGTGATGACCACCGGGGCGACAGTGAATGAATGCGCACGGGCCCTCCAGATGGCCGGCGCGGCTTCGGTAATGGTTTTGACGGTGGCCCGCGGCTGATTTTGAATCGCTTCCGGCCGGAACAGAAATGGATTTTCGAACATGACGCTATTTGGAAAGAAAAAGACGGTGTTGAAAAAGGCCCGCAAGCGGGACATGCCCGACGGGCTTTGGCTGAAGTGTCCCGCCTGCAACGAGATGATTTTCGGGGAAGAGCAGGAGAGGGCCTTGCGCGTATGCCCCCTGTGCGGGCATCACTTCCCGATGAGCCGGGCCGAACGCCTGGCCATGCTGGCCGATCCGGGTTCCTTCGTCGAATGGGACAAGGATCTCTACAGCATCGATTTCCTCGGATTCGTGGGGGCGGCCTCCTATCAGGAGAAGCTGGAGTCGAACCGCCGCAAGACGGGCCAGGTCGATGCGGTGACCTGCGGCCGTGCGCGGATGGAAGGCCGGGCGATCGCGCTGGGGGTGATGGATTTCGAATTCCTGGGCGCCAGCATGGGATCCGTGGTGGGGGAGAAAATCACCCGCCTGATCGAGCGCGGCACGGCGGAGCGCCTGCCCGTGATCGTCGTCTGCGCCTCCGGCGGCGCCCGCATGTACGAAGGCATGATGAGCCTGATGCAGATGGCCAAGACCAGCGGCGCGCTGGCCCGCCACGCGGAGGCGGGGCTGCCCTACATCCCTGTCCTGACGCATCCGACCACGGCCGGCGTCATGGCCAGCTTCGCCACGCTGGGCGATGTGATCATTGCCGAGCCGGGCGCCCTGATCGGCTTCGCCGGCGCGCGCGTGATCAAGGAAACCATCCAGCAGGATCTTCCGGCTGGATTCCAGCGGCCCGATTTCCTGCTTAAGCACGGCCTGCTCGACCAGATCGTCCCCCGCGGCGAACTCAAGGCCACGCTGGTCCGCCTGCTGGACTGCTTCTGCGGTCCGCTGAAGGCGTCCGAACCTCCCGAAGTGCCCGCTTGAACGCGGCCACGCCGTTTCCCTTATCTTCGACGGGATTGCCATGAGCAAAGCCTCCTCCATTCTGGACGCGAAACTGACCTATCTCTACAGCCGGACGGGCGGCAGCGCCGTCAAGCTGGGACTGGACACCACCCTCGCGCTGATGCGCGCCATGGAAGTCGATCCGCTCCGGCTGCCCTGCGTGCACGTGGCGGGAACCAATGGAAAGGGATCGGTTTCGGCGATGCTGGAGTCGGTCCTGCGGGAAGCCGGATTGCGCACCGCGCTCTATACGAGCCCGCACCTGATCCGCTTCAACGAACGGATCCGCGTGATGGGCGAACCGATTCCCGACAAGGAATTGATCCGGCTGCTCAACGAAGTCGAGCAGGCCGACCAGCTCCAGGCGGCCGAACCGCCGGGGCGGATCGGCACGTTCTTCGAGCTGACCACGGCGGTGGCGATGAAGTGGTTCCTGGAACAGCGGGTGCAGATGGCCGTGCTGGAAACCGGCATGGGAGGGCGCCTCGACAGCACCAATGTCGTGGTGCCGCTGGTTTCGATCATCACCGAGATCGGCATGGAGCACGCCTCGTTCCTCGGCGACAGCCTGGAAAAAGTGGCGGGGGAGAAGGCGGGGATCATCAAGCCCGGCCGGCCCGTGGTGACGGGTCCGCAGCGGCCCGGGGTGATGAAGGTCATCGAGGAGAAGGCCCGCGCCGCGGGTTCTCCGATTCTGCGCGCGGACGAACGCGTGTCCGTCCGGCGCCTTTCGCAGAACCTGGACGGGCAGGTGCTGTCGGTCGAGACGGCCGATGGGACATGGGAGCCGGTCCACATGCCCCTGCTGGGCGATTTCCAGCTCGCCAACTGCGCGCTGGTCATCGCCGCCCTGGAGTGGATGCGCGATTCGCTGGGCCTGCCGCTGGCGCAGGAGGCCGTCCGCAAGGGGCTGGAGAAGACCCGCTGGCCGGGCCGCTGCCAGGTGGTGTCGCGCGATCCGGTCTTCCTGGTGGACGTGGCGCACAATCCCGATGCGGCGCAGGCCCTGGCCGCCTTCCTGAAGGAATTCCGGGGCGACAAGCCCGTGGCGCTGATCTGCGGCATGCTGTCGGACAAGGATGCCGAGGGATTCTTCCGCCTGCTGAGGCCGGTGGTGGATGCCTGCGTGCTGGTGCCGCTCGACAGCGAGCGCAACATGCCGATGGAGCGATTGCTGGCGGCGGCAAGGGCCGCAAAGCTGCCGGCGGCGGAAGGCCTGCTGCCGTCGGCGCTCAAGAACGCCAGGAAATGGGCCAAGAAGAACGACGGCATCGTGGTGGCGGCGGGTTCGCTCTATCTGGCCTCCGCGGTGCTCTACGAGCTCGGGGTGCAGGTGTGAGGCGACCATGAAAAGTTTTCGCAAGGAATTATGGATGGAGGTGCCCTCGCGGCGGGGGTATGTGAACCTGACGTCCGAGGTGGAAAAGGCGGCGCGTTCCAGCGGCATCCGCGAGGGGCTGTGCCTCGTCAACGCCATGCACATCACCGCCAGCGTGTTCATCAACGACAACGAGAGCGGCCTGCATCGCGACTTCGAGCGCTGGCTGGAGAAGCTGGCGCCCGAGAAGCCCCATGCGCAATACGACCACAACCGCACCGGCGAGGACAACGGCGATGCGCATCTCAAGCGCAGCGTGATGGGCCGCGAAGTCGTCGTCGCCGTCACGGAGGGCGCGCTCGACCTCGGGCCGTGGGAACAGATCTTCTATGGCGAGTTCGACGGCCTGCGCCGCAAGCGCGTCCTGATCAAAATCATCGGAGAATGATGAAAAAAGACCGAAGGGCGATCGAGATCCTGGCGCGCGGCGCCTGCGTGAGGAACGGGCGGGTGCTGGTGTGCCGGAACCGCAAGCACGGGAACGTCTATCTTCCCGGAGGCCATGTGGACTGGGGCGAGGATTCCAAACACGCCTTGGCGCGCGAATGGCGGGAAGAGCTTGGCGTCCCGTGCCGGATCGGCCGGTTCCTGGGCGTGGTCGAGCAGAGATACAAGGCCCGCGGCGGTCCGACCTGCGAAATCTCGCTCGTGTTCGAGGTTATTTGTCCGAAAATTCCCGCGGAGAAGGATCCGGCCTCCGCCGAAAACCATCTCGAATTCGAATGGGTTCCGCTGAAGGGGCTGGAAAAAAGCGGTCTCCTGCCTTTCGCGATGGCCGGGCAGGTGCCCGCGTGGTGCGCACGGCCCGCCGCGGCGGCTTCCCGGTGGCGCGGGTTCTCCAAATAAACCCGCACCGCGGGGCGGGGGTTATTCGGCGCGGGTCCAGTCGTGGTCGCGGCGGCGCTTGCGTTCGGTTTCGTCGAGGAAGTACTTGCGCAGGCGGAGGACGTCGGGGGTGATCTCGACGAGTTCGTCATCGTTGATGTATTCGATGGCTTCCTCGATGGAGAGCTTGACGGCGGGGACGACGAAGAGCTTCCGGTCGGAGCCGGAGGCGCGCATGTTGGTGAGTTTCTTGCCGCGCTGGACGTTGACGACGAGGTCGTTGTCCTTGCAATGCTCGCCGACGATCTGGCCGGCGTAGCACCAGTCGCCGGGGGAGATGAAGAAGTAGCCGCGGTCCTGGAGGCCGTCGATGGCGTAGGTGACGGCCTTGCCGTCTTCCATGCTGAGGAGAACGCCGTTGAGGCGCTGGGGAATGTCGTCGCGCATGGGTTCGTAGCGGAGGAAGCGGTGGTTGATGATCGCCTCGCCGCTGGTGGCGGTGACGATCTTGGTGCGCAGGCCGATGAGGCCGCGGGTGGGGATCACGAATTCCATGACGGTGCGGCCGGCGGCGGCGTGCATGCGGGTCATGACGCCCTGGCGCTTGCCGACGTTCTCGATGACGGGGCCGGTGGTGGCGTCGGTGGTGTCCACGACGAGGGTCTCGAAGGGTTCCTGGCGGACGCCATCGATGGTGCGGACGATGACGCGGGGGCGGGAGACAGTGAGCTCGTAGCCTTCGCGGCGCATGTTTTCGATGAGGACGGCGAGGTGCAGGACGCCGCGTCCGCTGACCTTGAAGGAGCCTTCGCCGACCTCTTCGAAGGTGAGGGCAACGTCCTTCTGGGTTTCGCGGTAGAGGCGTTCGCGGATGTGGCGCGAGGTGAGGTACTTGCCGGAGGTGCCGAAGCCGGGGGAATCGTTGATGCGGAAGGTCATCGAGATCGTCGGGGCGTCGAGCGTGATGGGGTCGAGGGGCTCGGGGAACTCGACGGGGGTGAGGGTGTCGCCGATGTCGACGCCTTCGACGCCGTGGACGGCGCAGATGTCGCCGCATTCGACCTGGGCCGCCTCCTTCTGGCCGAGGCCTTCGAACGTGTAGAGCGCGCGGAGCTTGCAGGGCAGGACGCTGCGGTCCTGCTTGACGAGGGCCATGGGCAGGGTGGCGTCGAGGGTGCCGCGGCGGACGCGGCCGATGCCGATGCGGCCCGTGTAGTCCGAGTAGTCGAGGGTCGTGACCTGCATCTGAACGGGCCCTTCGAGCAGCCTGGGGGCGGGGATGTGTTCGACGATGGCGTCGAGGAGGGGGACGATGGAATCGCGCGGATCCTTGGCGAGGTCGCGGACGGCCCATCCGTCGCGTCCGGCGGCGTAGAGGATGGGAAAATCGAGCTGGTCGTGGGAGGCGCCGAGTTCGACAAAGAGATCGAAGATCTCGTTGAGGACTTCGTTGTGGCGCTCGGCGGGTTTGTCGATCTTGTTGAGGACGACAATGGGCTTGAGGCCAAGCTTGAGGGCCTTGTCGAGGACGAAGCGGGTCTGGGGCATGGGGCCTTCGGCGGCATCGACAAGAAGGAGGACGCCGTCGGCCATGTTGAGGACGCGTTCGACCTGGCCGCCGAAGTCGGCGTGGCCGGGGGTGTCGATGACGTTGATCTTGACGCCCTTGTGGCGGATGGAGACGTTCTTGGCGAGGATGGTGATGCCGCGCTCGCGCTCGAGATCGTTGCTGTCGAGGATGCAGTCCTGGGCGGCGGTTTCGCCTTCGGCGACATGGAGCTGGCGCAGGATGGCGTCAACGAGGGTGGTTTTGCCGTGGTCGACGTGGGCGATGATGGCGATGTTGCGGATGTGGGAGACGGTTTTCATGGGGTCCAGGGTTCAGGGTTCGGGGTTCGGGGGGCGCCGGCGGGGCGCAGGGGAAACGACAGCCGGAAAAGCGCTTCAGGCGCGGCGGCGGCCAGAAGCGTTGCGAAAGACGTCGCAAGGATAAGTCGTGACGGGTTTCATGATTCGAAGGCGGGACTATACGTCAAACGGCGGAAATGGCAAGCGCCAAGGGTTCGGGGACCAGGGTTCAGGAGACAGCCGGAGGACTTGAAATCCTGAACCCTGAACCCCGACTTCCTGACTCCTAATCGCCGTTGACGGGGCAGGGGTGGATGTTCCAGATCTCCTTCGCATACTCGGCGATGGTGCGATCGGTGCTGAACTTGCCTGAATTGGCGATGTTCAGGATGCACATCCGGGCCCAGCGCTCCTTGTCCTCGAAGACCTTGGAGATTTCGGCCTGGCATTGGACATAGGCATCGAACTCGGCGAGGACGAGGTAGTGGTCGCCATGGGCGAGGAGGGTGTCCCAGATGGGCTGGTAGAGGCCGGGCTGGTCGAGGTTGAAGAAATTGCTCTTGATGGCGTCGAGGACGCGGCGGACGGCGGGGTTGGAGTTGTAGACGTCCCAGGGGTTGTAGCCGGAGCGGCGGAGGTCCTCGACCTCCTCGACGGTTTTGCCGAAGAGGAAGAAGTTCTCGGCGCCGACCTCCTGGCGGATTTCGACGTTGGCGCCGTCGAGGGTGCCGACGGTCAGGGCGCCGTTGAGCTGGAACTTCATGTTGCCGGTGCCGCTGGCCTCCGTGCCGGCGGTGGAGATCTGCTCGGAGAGGTCGGCGGCGGGGATGATGCGCTCGGCGAGGGAGACGCGGTAGTCCGGCAGGAAGACGACATTCATGCGGTTGCGCATGGCGGGATCGTTGTTGACGACGAAGGCGATGTCGTTGATGAGCTTGATGATGAGCTTGGCGAGGTAGTATCCCGGCGCGGCCTTGGCGGCGAAGATGTAGGTGCGCGGCGTGAACCGGACCTGCGGATTGGACTTCAGCTCGAAGTACTGGTGCATGATGTCCATCGCGTTGAGGAGTTGGCGCTTGTACTCGTGCATGCGCTTGATCTGGACGTCGAACATGGAGTCGACGTTGACCTTGACGCCGAGTTCGCGCTGGATGAGGTCGGCGAGGCGCGCCTTGTTGTCGCGCTTGACCGCCATGACGCGCTTCTGGAAATCGGGGTCGCCGGCGAAGGCTTCGAGCTTCTTGAGCTGCGAAAGGTCCGTGATCCACCGATCGCCGATCTTTTCCGTGATGAGGTCGGCGAGGCCGGGATTGGCCTTGAGGAGCCAGCGGCGGGGGGTGATGCCGTTGGTCTTGTTGTTGAAGCGCTCGGGCCAGAGCTCGTAGAAATCCTTGAACAGGGTGGACTCGAGCAGCTTGGAGTGGAGTTCGGCGACGCCGTTGACGGAGTGGGAGCCGACGACGGCGAGGTAGGCCATCCGGACCTCGCGGACGGGGGATTCCTGGATGAGCGACATGCGGACGATGCGGTCGCTGTCGCCGGGATAGCGGGTGGCGATTTCGCGGAGGAAGCGGCGATTGATTTCGTAGATGATGAGGAGGTGGCGGGGCAGGATGCGTTCGAACAGGGCGACGAACCAGCGTTCGAGGGCTTCGGGCATGAGGGTGTGGTTGGTGTAGCCGAAGGTGCGCACGACGATGGACCAGGCGTCGTCCCATTCGAGGTGTTCGTCGTCGAGGAGGATGCGCATGAGCTCGGCGATGGCGAGCGCCGGATGCGTATCGTTGAGCTGGATGGCGACCTTGTCGGGGAAGGCGCGGATGTCGTTTCCGTCCGCCTTGAAGCGGCGGAGGATGTCGTGGAGCGAGCAGGCGACGAAGAAATACTGCTGCTTGAATCGCAGGCTGCGGCCCTGTTCGATGTTGTCGTTCGGATACAGCACCTTGGTGATGTTTTCCGTGAGCGTCTTGGCCTGGTAGGCCTTCATGTATTCGCCGTTGTTGAAGAAGGTGAGGTTGAACTCCTCGGTGGACTTCGCCTCCCACAGGCGCAGGTTGTTGACGGTGCGGTTGCCATAGCCGGGGACGGGAATGTCGTAGGGGATGCCGAGGACGGTGTCGTAGCCCACCCACCGGGCGTAGAGGCGCCCGTTGACCTCCTCCATGTCGACGCGGCCGCCGAAGTGGACTTCGAACTGCGATTCGGGGCGCTCGATTTCCCACGGGTTTCCGAAACGGAGCCAGTTGTCGGGTTCCTCGACCTGGTAGCCGTTCTTGATGGTTTGCCGGAAGATGCCGTAGTCGTAGCGGACGCCATAGCCGTAGCCGGGGAGCTGGAGGGTGGCCAGCGAATCGAGGAAGCAGGCCGCCAGCCGGCCGAGGCCGCCGTTGCCGAGGCCGGCGTCCCGCTCGAGATCGCGAAGGAAATCCCAGGAGAGCCCGAGTTCCGACATGGCCTGGCGGACGTTGTCGTCGAGCTGGAGGTTGATGACGTTGTTGCCCATGGCGCGGCCGATGAGGTATTCCATGGAGAGGTAGTAGGCGCGCTTGGCACTGGTCTTGTGGTAGGTGACGGAGGTGCGGATCCAGCCGTCGACAAGGCGGTCGCGGATGGCGAGGGCGAGGGCGTAGTAGCGGTCGTGGTCGGTGGCGGAGAATTCGTCCTTGGCGAGGGAATACTTCAGGTGGTTCAGGTAGCTGGCCTTGATGGCCTCGACGGAATTGAGCTTCTTCCCGTTGGAG
The DNA here is from genome assembly GCA_937860055.1 of uncultured Verrucomicrobiota bacterium. Classification (GTDB taxonomy): domain Bacteria; phylum Verrucomicrobiota; class Kiritimatiellia; order CAIQIC01; family Lenti-01; genus Lenti-01. The sequence goes on from CALMBO010000010.1 coordinate 20,805, forward strand.
GGGGCATCCGCCGGGGGGGCGATCGTCGTTTGTTTTCCGTTGGTGCTCATCGATGGACTCCTGGATTGCCTGGCGGCGCCCGCAGAGGGGGTAGACCGTTTCGCGCATCGTATGGGGTGGGGTGGATGGGGTCAAGAAAACAACGTGGACGAGGGGAGTTTTCCCGCGTGCATAATCCCTGGGGTGTGGATAGGATATCCCGGCATGAGCGATCCGCTGGTCAGTGTGTGCATCGGGGCCTACAACCGGAAGGACTATGTCCGGGAATGCCTGGATTCCGCGCTGGCGCAGACCTGGCCAAGAAAGGAAATCGTCGTGGTGGACGATGCTTCCACGGATGGAACGCGCGAGATCCTGCAGTCCTACGGGGATTCCATCCGGTTGATCCTGCGGGACCGGAATTCGGGGATCTGTCCGGTCACGCGCAACCAGGCCGCTGCGGCCGCGACGGGCGAATACGTGGCATTCCTGGATTCGGACGATGTGTGGCATCCCGAAAAACTGTCCCGGCAGGTGGCCTTCATGGAGGCGCATCCGGACACCCCCCTGTGCCACACCTTGTGCCATGTGATCGATGAACGGTCGCGGGTGGTCGGGATCCGGCATGGCGAGGGGGGCGTGCCGGCGACAGGGATGATCTTCGAGCAACTGCTGGACCACTGCTGGATCACGATTTCGACGGTCATGGCGCGCCGGACGCTTTTCGATGAAATCGGCTGGTTCTGCGAGGAGGAGGAAACCGGAATCATCGGAGAGGACCAGGATTTCTTCCTGCGGGTGGCCCGCCGGCATTCCATCGGATTGATTCCGGAAGTGCTGGCGGGATATCGGAAGGCTCCGGCCGGGGTTTCGCGGGACAAATGGAAGGCCACGCCAGAGTCCCAGCCGTTCAATGAGATTCTGATCCGGCGCCGGCAGATATGGGGCGGCGTGGTGCCGAAAAGCCGGGTGATCCGCGCGCACAGCGATGCCTGCCTCGCCAATGCCTCCCACTGGCGTGCGCGCGGGGAGGGGCGGCGGTCGCTGTACTTCTGCCGCCGGGGGCTCCTGCACGATCCGCTGAATGGCCGTTTGTGGGAAGAGGCGGGGCGGACATTGGTCCGGATCGCGTTTCCCCGCCGGGAAGCCGGGGCGGAGGCGTGATGCCGGGGGATTTCATGCAGGTGGTGGATTACCGGCCCCGGGGATTCTCCCCCCATTCGGGCCTGGCTCCTCTGGTGGAGTTGCTCGGGGCGGACGCCTTGTATTTTTCGGCGGCGTGGGAGCGGCTGCAGAACCGCAGCTGGACGGCCGGGAATGCGCTGCGGCAGTGGGGGATCCGATATTACGGGTCGGCTTGGAATGCATTGGTTCCGTGGCGGGACGAGGCGCGAATCCTGCGGGCGCTGCCGCGGAGCGAGGAGCCGTATCCCGTGCATTTCACATGGGGCGAGTTCGCGGCGCCGAAAGGGGTTGATCCCTACCATCGCCGGGGGGCGCGGGTGGTGGTGGGCGTGCATTGCAGCGCGCGGCGGTGGGATTCCGTCTGGCTGCGCCCGGACGGCTATGCGCAGGCCGACATGGTTGTGCTGACGTCGGAAAGCCAGCGGCCTTTTGTGGCGCGCGCGGTGCCGGCGGAACGGATCCGCACGATTCCGCACGGGGTGGTCGCCGCCCATTTCACGCCGCCGGAACGAAGGGAGCCGCGGGACGGCAGGTTCCGGATGTTCATGCTGGGCGACACCGAGCGCGACCATGAATTCGCCGCGCAAGTGGCGGCCCGGCTGCCGGCGGAGAAATTCGAGTGGCGCATCCGGACGGTCTCGCACGAGAAGTCGCTCTACGCCGGCATTCCCTGCGCGAACCTGCTGCCGCGGCTGGCGGATGAGGAGATGCTGGAGGAATACCGGCAGGCAGACGTGCTGGCGATGCCCATGCTCGACAGCGCGGCCAACAACGTGATCCTCGAAAGCATGGCGTGCGGGACGCCGGTGATGGTGAACCGCGTCGGCGGGGTGCCGGAATACGTGGATTCGGCGTGCAACTTCATTATGAGCAACGATCGCAGCGTGGACGAATGGGTCGGGAAGCTGCTGTGGCTGGAAAAGAACCGCGAGGTGGCGGAGCGCCTGCGCCCGGCCGCGCGGGCGTGGGCGGAGCGGTTCGACTGGAAGGTCATCGCGGAACAATATCGCGCGATGTACCGGGACGTGCTGGCGCGCGGGTGATGGCGGGATGAACGCCTTGCGGGGGCATTTCACGGGCTTGCGGCCGGGCGCAATCCTTGCCGTTTGGGTTCTGGCGGCCGGTTGTTGGCTCTCCGGACTGGCCGGGCCATTGGCCGGCGAAGGTGGACGTCCGGAGAGAACCGCTCTGTGGCCTCCCGCTTCTCTTCCGGCGGGGGAGGGATTCCCGGAGAACGCCTATGTCTCGGTCTACCGGCCGTCGCATCCCAATGGAACCGCTGTCGTGATCTGCCCCGGAGGGGGCTATGGCGCGCTGAATCTGGACATCGAAGGCCATGAAACCGCCCGCTGGCTGGACCGGAATGGAATCGTCGGAGTCGTTCTGGAATACCGTCTGCCCCATGGCGATCCCTCCATCCCCCTGAGGGATGCGCGCCAGGCCATTCGTTTCGTCCGTGCGCATGCGGCGGAATGGAGCGTGCATCCGGATCGGGTGGGCGTCCTGGGTTTTTCCGCCGGCGGGCATCTGGCATCCATGGCGGCCATCCTGGAAGAGGAGAAGGCGGCACCGGGATCCGGTTCCGGGATGGAGGGGTCCGGCCGGCCGGATTTCGCCGTTCTCGTCTATCCCCTGATATCGATGGGCTCTTTCACCGATGCCGGATCCCGGCAGAACCTCCTGGGCCTCTCTCCTTCCGCGGAGCGGATCGAGGCGTATTCCACCCACCGCCATGTCACGTCCGGATCGCCTCCTGTATTTTTGGTCCATGCCCGGGACGATCGGATTGTTCCCGTGGAGAACAGCTGGCTCATGCTCGAATCCATCAAGGCCCGGGGGGTGCCGGCGGCCTTGTGCGAATTCCCGGCCGGCGGACACGGGCTTGGATATGGCGGATCCCTCTGGGAGGAGTGGCAGGGCCGGGCGCTGATATGGATGCGGCGCCAGGGGTTCGTCCGCGGGGAGCCCTGATTCCCGCTGCCTGGCGGGAATTCCGCGAATTGGAATTGCATCCGTCCTCCCGCTGGTGACAATATCCCTCCGGCATGGAAGCGACTCGGCAACAAATCGTTCCGCTGACCAGCGTCCGGATTTTTGCCGCGGTCTTCGTGGTGATCTATCACTACGGGCGGAATGTCTGGCCGTTTGCGGAGGGCTGGCTCCATCGGGTGATGTCGTGCGCGGGCTCTTCGGTCGCCTTTTTCTTTTTCCTGTCCGGCTATATTTTGGCGCATGCGTATCGGGGATATGACTGGCAGGCGCCGGGAAAGCTGGGGAAGTATTATGCGGCCCGCGTGGCGAGGATATACCCCGTCTATTTCGCGGCGCTGGCGGCGACCTTCCTGCTGGAGGGATCCGGTGTCTATTGGGACCGGATATCGGCCGTGGATGCCGCCGTGACATTGCAGGTGCATCTGGGGCTGTTGCAGTCATGGTTGCCGGATTATGTCTACCGGCTGAATGTCCCGGGGTGGTCCCTGTCGGTGGAGGCGAGCTTCTATCTGCTGTTTCCCCTGGTGGTTTCCCGCCTGATGTCGTTGCGCCGTTCCGCCGCGCTGGCCGGTTTCTGCGGAATCTATATCGTCTCGCAGTCGGTCCTGGCCCTGGCGCGGTGCGTGGTCTGGAAGGACTGGTTCATGTCGAGCGAAATGATCCACCATCTGCTGATGTATCACCCTTTGGTCTATTGGCCGGTGTTCCTGATGGGCATGCTGTCGTTCCGTTTCATGGAGGCTGTTCCCGGGAAGTCCGCACTGGCGCCGGCGGCGATGGGGGGGCTGTCGGTCCTGGCGGTCGGCGGCATGGGCCTGTTGTCCTACTGGGCGGATGAGCGCCTGAACTACAGCATCCATGTGGGGATGCTGGCCCCGCTGTACGGGCTGCTGATCTATTCGCTGCGGGAGCCCCGCAACGGGCTCGCGCGCGTGCTGTCCACCCGGTGGCTTTCCTATTTCGGAGAGGCGAGCTACAGCGTGTACATCCTGCAGCTTCCGCTGTATCTGGTCTGGCTGCGCCTCGGCATGTCTCCGGAGGGCTCGGGCTGGGTGTTCTGCCTGTATCTGGCCTCCCTGCTGGCCATTTCCGGTCTGTTGTTCCGATGGTATGAGACTCCATTGCGCCGATGGATCCGCGGCGCCGCGGCGCGCGGGTGATGGAACGGCTGGACTATTTCCTGAGGCGCCTTCTGCTGATGGTGCCGACGTTCCTCGGGATCACCTTCGTCTGTTTCGCGTTGTGCCAGGTGGTGCCCGGCGGCCCGGTGGAGCAGGCTCTGGCGAAAATGCGCGGGATGGGGGCGGCGGAGGCGGGGCGCAGCCCCCACGCCGGCGCGGCGGTTTCCGCGGAACAGCGGCAGGCGCTGGAGGCGCATTTCGGTTTCGACCAGCCGGTCCTGCGGCGCTATTGGAATTGGCTGGTCCGGGACAAGATGGGGCTGGCCGCGCGGTCCTACAAGTATCCGAACAAGACCGTCGGGCAATTGATCGTGGATCGGTTCCGGATCTCGCTGGTGTTCGGGATCTCGGGGTTCGTGCTGACCTACCTGATCTGCATTCCGCTGGGGATCGCGAAGGCGCTCCGGCACGGGAGCGTCTTCGACGCGGCCAGCAGCATCGTGGTGTTCGTCGGCTACGCCATTCCGGCGTTCGCGTTCGGCATGCTGCTGAAGATGCTGTTCGCGGGGACGGGGGAGGGGTTCTGGGACCTCCTGCCGGCGGCGGGCGTGGTCTCGGTGGACTACGAGCTGCTGTCGCCCTGGGGAAAGTTCAAGGATCTGGCGGCGCATTTCGTCCTGCCGGTGTCGTGCTACGTGATCGGCAATTTCGCGGTGCTGACCCTGTTGATGAAAAACTCGCTGCTGGAGCAGATCGGACAGGACTACATGCGGACGGTGCTGGCCAAGGGCGGCAGCCTCCGGCGGGCGGTCTGGGGCCATGCCCTCCGCAACGCGCTGATTCCCATCGCAACGGGATTCGGGGGCGTGCTGGGCCTCCTGTTCGCCGGATCGGTGCTGATCGAAAAGGTCTTTGAAATCCCCGGCATGGGGCGGCTGAGCCTCGATGCCATCGTGAGCCGGGACTACATGGTGTTCATGGGGATCCTGGCCGCGACATCGGTGCTGGGGCTGCTGGGGCGGCTCCTGTCCGACGCGTGCTACCTGCTGATCGATCCGCGGATCCAGTTCGATTGAGCCAAACAGCCATGAATCCTCAACTGCGAATAAAACGAATGGCGCGAATGGGAAACCGGGATTTGGGTTTGAAGAGTACTGAACAGCCCGGAACACATTCGTGCGATTCGCGATATTCGTAGTTTGACTTAGATGGGTTTGAAACTTCCAGCGATCCATTGGCATCCGGTGACGCGGCAGCGGTGGGCGCGGTTCCGCGGGATGCGGCGCGGCTGGTGGGCGTTCTGGGTGCTGGCCGGCGCCTATGCGGCGAGCCTGTGCTCGGAATGGATCGCCAACGACCGGCCGCTGTGGATCCGCTTCGAGGGCCGGAACTATTTTCCCGTGGTGAAGTTCTATCCGGAGGATGCCTTCACGGGCAACGGACGCATGACGCGGCCGGACTACAAGGCGCTCGCGGCCAGCGGGGCGTTTGGGGAAGGGAGCGGCAACCGCATGGTGTGGCCGTTGATTCCGCATGGACCGCTGGAGAGCCTGAAACCGGCGGACATCGCACTGCCGGACACGGTGACGGTGACGGCGGTACCGGAGCCGCGCGTGGCCACGGCCGATGTGGATGCGGAGGGGAACGCCGCGCGCACGGCGGGCGAAACGGGACTTTTCGGGCTGGTGGCGGGTGATCCCTTGGCCTGGGAGCTGCCGGGCGAAATCCGCAAAGGGTTGGCCTCCCGGTTCGAGAACCATCCGTCGGGCGCGGTGGATGCGAAAGCGAAGGCGCCGGACGGGCGCGAAGCGTGGATTTCGCTCTCGCCCTACGAACCGCGGGGGACGGTTCCGGCGCGGGTGCGGCTGACATTCCGCGAGGCGCTCTCCGCCGGGGCGGCGAAGAAGGCGGTGGTGGACGAAGAAGCCCCCGTTTATCCGGAGGGATTTCCCAAGCCGGGGACGCCGGGCTGGACATTTACGACGGCGAAGGAACAGGTGCGGTTCCCGTTCCGACCGGTGGAGGGGCACCCGCTGGGCATCGATTCCTCGGGCCGCGACGTGGCGGCCCGGATGCTGTACGCGTTCCGGACGTCGCTCTCGTTCGGAATGCTGCTGGTGCTGGCGACGATGGCGCTCGGGACGGTGGCAGGCGCGCTGCAGGGCTATTACGGGGGGAAGGTGGATCTGCTGGGACAGCGGTTCATCGAGGTGTGGGAATCGCTGCCGTTCCTCTACGTGCTGATCCTGCTGGGATCGGTGTATGGCCAGAGCTTCGGACTGCTGCTGGCGATCTATGCGGTCTTCAACTGGATCGGGATTTCATACTACATGCGCGCGGAATTCCTGCGGCTGCGGAAGCTGCCGTTCGTGGAGGCGGCGCGGGTGATCGGGCTTCCGGCGCGGGCCATCCTCTTCCGTCACATGCTGCCCAACGCGCTGGTGCCGCTGGTGACGTTCTTCCCCTTCTCGCTGGTCGGGGCGATCGGGGTGATGGCGGCGCTGGACTATCTGGGGTTCGGGCTGCCTCCTCCGACGCCGAGCTGGGGGGAACTCCTGTCGCAGGCGCAGGAGTTTCCCAAGGCATGGTGGCTGGTGCTGTATCCTTCGCTGGCCCTGTTTTTCACGATGCTGGCGGGAGTGTTCGTCGGGGAGGGCCTTCGAGCGGCATTCGACCCGCGCCGGCACGGACGGATGGAATAGGATTTCCTGCCAGGGGCCTTGGGCGGCAAAAGGGCGGCCCGGCAGGAGCCGGACCGCCCGACCGCCGATGGCGGGATGGATCTTGCAGGAGGACTATTTCGCGGCTTCGAGGGCGGCGACGAGAGTGGAAGCCTGCTGGACGCCGACAAACTGCTTCACGGCCTGGCCGTCCTTGAGGACGATCAGGGTGGGGATGCTCTGGACGCCGAAATGGGCGGCAAGGGCGGGGGCTTCGTCGACGTTGAGCTTGGCGATCTTCGCGCCGGCGACCTTGCCGACGATCTGCTCGAGGATGGGTCCCTGCATGCGGCACGGGCCGCACCACGGGGCCCAGAAGTCCACTAGGACGGTGCCGGACTTGGTTTCGGCGGCGAAATTGCTGTCGTTGAGTTCGATGATTCCTGCGCTCATGGTTGATTTCCTTTCGTTGGGGTTGGTCATGGACAGAAGGATGGCGGCCGCGAGGGCGGCAAGGCCCAGGCCGGCAAAGGCTTTTATTTGACGCCGCAACTGGAGGCTCCTTCCTTGAAGCCCAGCTTGCGGAGGAGGAGGGTGGGAGGGCAGAAGCCGGTGAAGGCGGACTGGATGAGGCTCAGGCCGATGAAGGCGGTGAACAGCAGCCACCAGGGGCTGACAAAATAGACGAGGGCGGCCGAGACGAGGATCATGGTGCCGGCGATGACGCGGACTCCGTTTTCGATGGTCATGGGAGGTTTCCTTTCAGGGGGTTCGGGGTTCCGTTCCACAAGGGTTCAGCGTCCGGAGGCGCTGATGGCGCCAACAATACCCCATACCAGCATGGATGTCCAAGGGCTGGCGGTGATGGGGCAGGTGCCGGTCTTGCAGCCGACGAAGCGGTACATGGCGTAGCCGATGGCCGCGCCGACGGCGGCGCCGAGGAGGGTTTTCAGGAGAGGGCTCATGGTGGATCCTTGGGGTTCAGAGTTCAGGGTTCAGGAAAAACCTTGGGTCAGGGGCGGGTCCGGCCTGAACCCTGAACCCTGTTTCCAAGCGCGGGACATTCATCGACAACTCGTCCTAAAAAATTGCCTCGACGGGGAGGGCGAAGACGCGGAGGCCTTCCCCTTCGAAGAGACCCGCGTGGTATTCCTTCAGCGCCCGGACCAGTTCATCCTTCTTGGCGGCCGCGACGACGGTGAACACCAGGACGGACTTGCCGGGGAAGGTGTGGGTGCCCAGGTGCTTGCCGGTCTTGCCGGCGCCGAGGACGTTCGGGATCTCGCTGTAGGAGTGCACGTCGTGACTCGCGATCAGCGCGCGGACCTCCTCCTGGCGGTTTTCGGGGCAGACGATCATCAGCATTCTCATGTTCAACCCTCCGTGACGGGCTTGTTCTTGTAGATGAGGCCGTAGGCGACGGGCACCACGACCAGCGTGAAGGCGGTGGAGACGAAGAGGCCGAAGATGATCGACCAGGCCAGGCCGCTGAAGATGGGGTCGAAGGTGATCGGCCACGCGCCGAGAAGGGTGGTGCCGGCGGTGAGGAAAATCGGACGGAAGCGCACGGCGCCGGCCTCGATGATGGCGTCCTTCAGCGCCTTGCCGCGGGCGACTTCGCTGCGGATGAAATCGATCAGGATGATGGCGTTGCGCTGGACGATGCCGCCGAGGGCGATCATGCCGATCATGGCCGTGGCGGTGAAGAAGACCGAATCGGCGAAGCCGCCGACGGTCTGGCCGCCGACCGCGTTGAGGAGCCAGAAGCCGGGCATGATGCCGATCATGGTCAGCGGGATGGACAGCATGATGACGATGGGCAGCAGATAGGAGCCGGTTTCGTAGACCAGGAGGACATAGATCGCCAGCAGGGCGGCGGAGAAGGCGATGCCGAGATCGCGGAAGACGTCCACGGTGATTTTCCATTCGCCTTCGCCGGTCCAGACGGCGCGGAGGCCTTCCGGCAGCGGGTTCTTCTCCAGGTGCGCCTGGAGGTTGAGGACGGCGTAGGCGGGGCCGCGGCCGGCCATTTCGGCGGTGACGTAGACGACCCGCTCCATGTTCTTGTGCATGATGGTCGGTTCGACGACGTCTTCCTCGAAGGCACCGAGTTCGCCGAGCTGGACGCTGTTGCCCATGCGGCCCTTGATCCTGATGGTCTTCAGGCGTTCAGGATCGGAGCGCTTCTCGCGCGGCAGGCGCAGGACGATGGGCAGCTCGTTCTGCTCGCGCGGGGCATGGACGGTTCCCGCCGGCATGCCGCTGAGGGCGATGCGCAGGGTGTTGACGATGTCCTCGGAGGAAATGCCGTTGAGGCCGGCCTTTTCGCGGTCCACGCGGAAGAACAGCTTCTGCTGGTGGGCCTCGGCGGAGTCGTCGATGTCCACGACGCCTTCCTCCTCCGCCATGCGCGCCTGGAGGGCTTCGGAGGCGGCGATCAGGTCGGAGTAGGGAAGGTCGGGGCGGCCGTAGATTTCGGCGACGACCGTGGAAAGCACGGGCGGGCCGGGGGGCACTTCGACGATCTTGAGCCTGGCGCCGGTTTTTTGCGCAATGGCCTCGATGTCCTGGCGGATGCGCAGGGCGATGGCGTGGCTGCCCATTTCGCGCTGCTGGCGGGGCAGGAGGTTGACGCGGACGTCGGCCATGTTGGGGCCCATGCGCAGGTAGTAGTGGCGCACGAGGCCGTTGAAGTCCATCGGAGAACCTTCGCCGACGGTGGAAACGAAATTGACCACTTCGGGAACGGTCTGGAGGTACTGTTCGACTTCGCGCACGACGGCATCGGTGGCTTCCAGCGTCGAGCCCGCAGGCAGGTCCACGACGATCTGCATTTCGTTCTTGTTGTCGAAGGGCAGCATCTTGAGCGGAACGCGGCCGGAGGCGGCAAGGAAGACCGAGAAGCCGAACAGGCCGGCGACCACGAACATCAGCAGCGAGCTGCGGCCGCGGGAGGAGACGAACGGATCCATCAGGCGGCGGTAGATGCGGTAGGTGCCGGTGGCCGTCACGTCGTAGGCGGCGTTTTCGGGCGGGGCTTCCTTGAGCAGCTTGCTGGAGACCCAGGGTGTGATGGCCAGCGCGACCAGCAGCGAGGACAACATGGTCAGCGGCACGTTGAGGGCCATGGGCGCCATGTAGGGGCCCATCATGCCGGTGATGAAGAACATCGGGATGAAGGAAACGATGATGGACAGCGTGGCCAGCAGGATGGGCGGCATGACTTCCTCCATCGCCAGCGCAACGGCCTGGAGCCGCGGGAATTTCTTCATCGAAAGGAAGCGGGAGATGTTCTCGACGCCCACGATGGGGTTGTCCACCAGGAGTCCCAGCGCGAGGATGAGGGCGAACAGCGTCACGCGGTTGATGGTGTAGCCCAGCAGGTAGTTGAAGAGGAGGGTGAGGGAATACGTGATGGGGATGGCGAGGCCGACAATGACGCCTTCGCGCCAGCTCATGGTGAGGGCGATCAGGCCAACGACGGTCAGGATGCCCATGGCCAGGTTCATGACGAGGTCATTGACCTTTTCGTTGGCGGTGTGGCCGTAGTCGCGGGTGACGGTGGCCTGGATGCCATCGGGGATGACGGAGCCGCGCAGTTCGTCGAGCATGGCCCCGACCTGCTGTGCGACGCGGACCGCGTTGGAGCCCTTTTTCTTGGCGACGGCGACGGTGACGGCCGGATCGACCTGGCCGGGGGCCATGCCGCTGGCCATCTGCGCGGCGGGGCCGGCGCCGAGGCGGGAGTAGGTGTTCAGCTCATCGGAGCCGTCCTGGATGTCGGCCACGTCGCGCAGGTAGACGGGGCGGTTCTGGTACACGCCGACCATCAGGTTGCGGACCTCGTCCACGTTCTCGATGAACGGGCCGGCTTCGACCACGATGGCGCGGCCGGCCTGGGCGAAGGAGCCGCTTTCGGCCTGCGCGTTGGAGATCTTGAGGGCGCCGGCGATCTCCATGGGGGAAAGGCCGTAGGCCGCGAGGCGCTCGGTATCGAGGTAGACATGGACCACGCGTTTCTGGCCGCCGTGGATGGTGATGCGCGCGCTGTCGGGAATGGACTGCAGCTTCTGGGCAACCTCCTCGGCCACGCGGTAGAGTTCATGCGTGCCGGTCCCGGCGCCGTGCAGCGTCACGTTGACGATGGGCACGTCGTCGATTTCGATCGGCTTGACGACCCATCCGGCGATGCCGGGGGTGGCCTTGTCGACGTTCTGGAAGATCTTGTTGTAGACCTTGATGAGGCTGTCCTCGCGGTCCTCGCCGACGAAGAAGCGGACGGTGACGACCGACATGCCGGGGCGGGACATCGAATAGACGTATTCGACGCCGTCGATCTGGTAGAGCAGCTTTTCGAGGCGGGAGGAGACGAGATGTTCGACCTCCTCGGCGGAGCTTCCGGGCATCATGACCATGACGTCGGCCAGGGGAACGACGATCTGGGGCTCCTCTTCGCGCGGGGTGATGAGGAGGGCGGCGGCGCCGGCCGCGAGGCTGATCAGGATCAGCAGGATCGAGAGATTGCCCTTCAGGAAGGCCTGGAGGATCCCCGAGGTGAAGGATTGCTTGCGTTCGTCCATGGATCAGCCCTCCCGGACCGGGTTCACAAGGATGGATTCGCCGGCGCGGAGGCCGGAGAGGATTTCGATGCGGCCGTCGCGTGCGGGACCGGTCTTGACGAGGCGGCGAAGGGCGCGGCCGTCGCGGGCCACCTGCACAAACGAAAGTTGGCCGATCTGGACGACGGCGGCGGCGGGAACGAAGATTGCTTCGCGGGATTCGGCCTCGACCCACAGGCGGCCGAAAGTCCCGGGGAGGACATTGCCCTCGATGCCTTCGAGGTGCACCTTCACGAGCTGGGTGCGGCTGGAGCTATCCACTTCGCTGACGATTTCGGCGACCGCCCCCTTGAACACGCGCGCAGGGCGCTCCAGGGAAACTTCGACCGCCTGGCCGAGCGCGAGACGGTCGATCAGTCGGACAGGGACGGGAGCTTCCAGGCGCATGCGCAGGGGATCATAGACCGCGAGCAGCAGCATGCCGGGATTGGCGAGGTCGCCGGCTTCGACGCGGCGTTCGGTGACAATGCCGTCGATGGGCGATTCCACCTGCGCGTAGGTCAGCATGACCTTGACCTGTTCGACCTGGGCGCGGGCGGAGGCGTACATGGATTCGGCGGCCGTCAGTGCCTGCTGGGTGGTGGCCTCCTTTTCGAACAGTTGCTTGGCGCGTTCATACTCGGTTTTGGCCTGGTTGAGCTGGGCCTCGGCCGCGGCCAGCTGCTGGCGGATGTCGCGATCATCAAGGGTGATGAGTTTCTGGCCTTTTTTGACGCGGTCGCCGGCGGAGGCGAAAATTTCGCCGACATAGGCCGGAATGCGGGCGCTGAGGTTGATTTTCTCCTCGGAGGCGGTGGTGCCGACCACTTCGACGCGCACGGGGGCGGTTTCGGTTTTTACCTCGACGGTTTCGGCGCCGGCGGGGAGGGCCAGGCCGGGCTGGCTGTCCAGCTTGCCGGGCCGGATCTTCTGGGTCAGGAAGCCGCCGGACCAGGCGATGACGACGGCGAGGCCGACAATGCCGGCGACCAGCTTGGTGTTCTTCTTCAGAATATTCGCGATTTTGCTCATGTTCATTCCTCCGGATGCGGGTTTGAAATCAGTCAGCCAGTTCGCCCTTGGCGCGCTTCAGGTTCGACAGGGCGGTCAGGTAGTCGTATTGGGCGGCGGCATGGCGGGTTTGCATGGCGGTGACGCCGACCTGGGTCTGGAGCAGGATGGCGATGTCGGCCGCGCCCTGCTGGTACTGTTCCTGGACGATGCGCCGGGCTTCTTCGGCGGTTTCGAGGCTCTTGCGGGTGACTTCGAGGCGCTCCCAAGCCTCTTTTGTGCCGAGGAAGGCCTGCTGCAGGTCGAGGCGGAGATGGAGGCGCGCCTTTTCTTCGTCGGCCTGGGCCGCCTCCAGTTCGGCGCGGGCGGCCTGGACGGCGGCGCGGGTGCGGGCGCCGTCGAAGATGTTGATTTCGGCCATGACGCCGGCCATGTAGCTGTCTTCGAAGTCGCGGCCATTGCCGCTGTCGGCATCGAGGGAGCCGAAGGCGCTGACGGTGGGGGCGTAGCCGCCCCTGGCTTTCTTGAGATCCTGCTCTTTGACCCGGCGCATCAGGCGGGCGGCGCGCATCTCGGGTCGGTTCTCGAAGGCCTCGGGGTCCTTGCACTCCGGCGGCGGGGCGTCGAGGGCCGCCTGGCCGGGGGCTTCGATGTTATCGGCGGTGACGAGGTCGTTGCCGATGGCGGCGTTGAGGGCGGCGAGGGCGAGCTGCGCGCCGTTGCGGGCCTTGATGAGTTCCTCGTTGGCCTGGGCGAGCTGGGTTTCGAGGTTGAGGACGTCGGTCTTGACGGCGCCGCCGGCGGCAAAGCGCTCGCGGGCGATGCGCAGGCTTTCCTCGATGCTCTGGACGGCTTTTTCCTGGACGGCGGCGAAGGCCCGGGCCTGGAGGACGCCGTAGAAGCCGCGGGTGACCTCGTGGACGAGCTGGTTGCGGGCGGCGGCGAAAGCCTCGGCGCTGGCCGCGGCGCCGAAGCGGGCCATGTTCTTGCCGGCGTCGCGCGGGAGATCGAAGAGGCGCCACTGGGCGGTGACGGAGCCGCGCAGGTTGTCGGTGCCGTCGGGTTCATTGGGATTGAACGCCGGGTCCATCATGTTGAGGCTTCGCTGGTTGAGCGTCATCATGAACGCCTGGGGCGGGTTGTCGCTCACCGCGTAATTGGCGGCAAGGCCGACGGAGGGGAAGTAGTAGGACTTCGCCTGGCGCAGCATGGCCTGGGCGGAATCGATGCGGCTTTCGGCGGCCTGCAGGGTGGGGGAGTTTTCGAGGGCGGCGCGGACGGCGTCGTCGAGCGAGACGGCGCGGGCGGCCGGGGCGGCCAGGAGGGCCGCCAAGGCGGCAAGGCGGATCGGGCGGGGGAGGGGCATATTCATCAGGCAGCTCCTTTCTTGGCGCGCATGCAGTTCAGAATGGTGAGGGACCGGCGGTCGCCGACGGAGTACCAGACCTCCTTGCCTCGGCGCTGGCGGGCGACAAGGCCGGCGCGGAGCATTTTCTGAAGGTGGTTGGAGACGACGGCCTGGGGCAGGCCGAGGCGCTCCATCAGGACATGGACGGGGACGGAGTCCTCGGTTTCGAGGATGTCGACGATCTTGAGGCGGTAGGGGTGGGCGAGGAGCTTGAGCACCTTGGCCATCCGGGCCAGATCCGCGATCGAGAGGTTCTGGGGGCAGGGCTGGGGTTTCACTTTCATGACTCCTAACATATATCATTACTAATATATGTCAATAATCGAATATGAGATTTTTCCCTAGGGAGTGGCGGCGGGCAGTTTCCGGAAGGAATAGAGCGGCTCGGCGTCGAAGAATTCCGGATCGGCGAGCTGGGCGCGGAGGAAGGCCTCGGAATCGGCGGTGGTTCCGGTCAGGGCGTAGCCGTCGTTTGGGGAGCCCCCGGCCAGCAGGGGGGCCTGGGACCGGGCGGCGCGGTCTCCGAAGGATTCGAGGTCGATGGCGTGGAGGCGCAGGGAATTCCCCTCCAGGATGGATTGGAACAGCAGATGGCCCGGCAGGAGGACGCAGCCATTCAGGTTGCCGGGATCGCCCGGTCCGACCACGAGCAGAAGCGTGTCGTCGATGCGATGGAGGGTGGCCACAAAGCGGCTGATGTCCCTGCCGTTCTGCACGAGGAGGACGTCATAGCCGGAATCGGAGTCGGAGGCGCCGGTGAAAAAGGCGGTGCATTTGCCTTCGGCGTCGTGCCATGTGCCGAGCAGGGAAGGGTCCTCCACAAGGGACTCGTCGGAAAGCCAGGGTTTGACGGACTGCACGACGCATCCGGCGCCGAAAAGGCAGGCGACCAGCAACAGGACCGGACCAGCGGACTTGTTCATCTCGACCTCCGGGGTGGGCTACACTCTCCTGAACAGAGGAAGCCTAATCATTTTCCCCCGGAGAAGCAAGGGGGCCGGGGAGGGCTAGGATTTGCGGACGGGGAGGAGGGCCACTCCGATGAGGAGGGCGCCGGCCAAGAGGGTGTAGAGGTTGGCGGATTCGTGGAAGAAGAGGAGGGAGACGGCGACGCCGACGGGGATCTTGAGGTTGTTCATGACGGCGAGGCGGCCGGTGGAGACGAGGCGGGCGCCGCGGTTCCAGAGGAAGAAGCAGATGCCGGAAGCGACGACGCCGAGATAGGCGAGGGTGGCCCACTGGAGGAGGGAGGGGGCGGGCGGGGCGTCGGCGAGCGCGAGCGGCAGGGCCATGGGGGTGAGGACGGCAAAGCCGCCGAAATGGAGCCAGAAAAAGACGCGGTGGTCGGGAACGGGTTGCGGCAGGCGGGCCATGATGGCGCGATAGGCGAGCTGGCCGGCGGCGAAGCAGAGGTTGGACGCCTGCACGAGCAGGAAGCCGACAAGGGGGGCGGAGGATTCCAGTTCGGCCCATTTGATGATGGCGGCGCCGCCGACGGCCAGCGAAGCGGCCAGGAAATTGAAGGGGCGGAACTTCCGGCCGAAAAGATCGCTGAGGACGGCGACCAGGATGGGGGTCATGACGGTGAAGAGGGCGACTTCGTGGGACTTGAGATAGCGGAAGCTGGTCATGTAGGCGAGGTACATGAGGCCGAACTGGACGGCGCCGGTGCCGAAGAGGGCGAGCGCGGATTTCCAGGGGAGGCGGCGGACGAAGGGGAGGAAGACGAGGGCGGAAAGGGCCAGGCGGATCCAGGCCATCCACGCGGGGGAAAGGCCGGCCAGCGTGTTGCCGATGAGTCCGAATGAAAACGCCCAGACGAACGATACGATGACGAGATAAATCATGGGGCGGAAGTATGGCGGATGTCTTCCGCCAGAAAAGGAAATTCCCTAAAAAAATGAAAACCCCGCCGGAAGGCGGGGTTTTCGGTGTTCCCGGAGGAGAGGACTTATTCCCCGGGAGGAGGAGGGGCCATTTCATCCCCTTCTGCGGGAGGCGGAGACATGCCGCCGCAATCGGGGCCGCCTTCGGGCCTGCCGCCCTTGGCATGGGGGAAGTCCTTGAACCGGTCGGGCCGCTGCGGGCGTTCGCCGGAGAGGATGCGCTGGGTCTGCTCTTCGATGAGGCTGTCGCGGTTCGTCTTGGATTCCTCGACCTTGGCCTTGAGGGCGGCGAGGCGTTCCTCGGCCTGGGCGAGGCGCTTTTCCTGCATGGCCTGCATGCGGTTGGCGACTTCGCCGAGCTTGGCGCGGAGCTGGGCGACGATTTCGGCCTTGGCGGCCTCGTTGGTGACGGTGCGGGCGGCCTGGCCGAGGGCGCGGATGGCCTGGTGGTCGGCCTTCATCTGTTCCATCATCGCGGGATCCATCGGACCGCCGGGACGGTCGCCGCCGCGCTTGTCCTGGCCCCAGGACTTCCGGTCGCCCCGGTCGCGGTCTCCGCCGCCTTGCCGGTCCTGCCATCCTTGCGGGCCGCCTTCGTCGTGGCTCCAGGCCTTGCCGTGGCTGCTTTCCTGTTCATTGTCGCCTTCTTCCGCGAAGGCGGTGCCTGCCGCGAGGGCGGCGATGGCGATCATCAGCATGTATTTCTTCATGGATTTCTCCTGTGGGTTGTTGTGTTTCTCAAAGTTCCGTGATTTCGAGGGAGTCGCCCGAGGAAATGGCGAGGAGGAGGTTTTCCAGCTCGGTGAATTCGGCGTCGAGCGGATCGGTCCAGTCCTCCTCTTCCGCCGCGGCGGCGGCGGATTCGGACGAGACCGGGGCCGGAGCATGGAAGGTTCGGACGCCGACGAGGAGGGCGAGGGCGGCGGCGGCGGCGAGCGCGGGCTTCCACGCGGGGCGGAAGGCGCGCGCGGGCGCCTGATCCTGCCGCAGGCGCGCGGCGATGCGGGCGGCGGCATCGGGAGCAGGCCGGGCCGCGGGGGCGGGGATGGCGGCGGAAATCCGATGGAGCCGGTCGCGGAGCCGGCGCGCCTCGGGCGAGGCGGCCAAGGCGGCATCGAGCCGCCGGCGCTGCGCGGGGGAGAGTTCGCCGGACTGTTCGAGGAGGAGGAGTTGTTCGAGTTCTTTCGCGTTCATGGTCCAGTCTCCTGCAGTTCACGATAGGCGGGGGCGAGGGTGGCGCGGAGCTTTTCCAGCGCATACTGCATGCGGGCGAGGGCGGTATTGATGGAGCAGCGCTGGATGCGGGCGATCTCCTTGAAGGGGAGGCCGGCGTCCATGCGGAGCCAGAAAACCTCGCGCTGTTCGACGGGAAGAAGGGCGGCGGCGGCTTCGATGTGGCGGCCGAGGTCGCGTCCGGCGGCTTCGTCGGCGGGCGAGAGGGCGGCGGCGGGAATCCGGTCGGCCAGCGGTTCGCCGCTTTCCGGAAGGGGGGCGTCGAGGGAGCAGTCCGGCTTGCGGCGGCGGGCGGCATCGATGACGAGGTTGTGGGCGATGCGGAACAGCCAGCCGGGCAGGTTCTTTTGGCGGAAGATGTTCATGTGTTCGATGGCGCGGACCCAGGTTTCCTGGAACCACTCGTCGGCCTCGCCGGGGTTCGCGGCGAAGCGGGACAGGAAGCCGAAGAGGGGGCGCTTGTATTTCTCGACGAGGCGGCCGAGGGCGTCGGCATCGCCGCGGCGGTAGGCTGCCAGGAGTTTCGCATCGTCGTCTTCCAATGCCGGGTTTGTTTCCACGGGTCCTTTCATGACAGATAACGGACGGGGGGCGGGTTTTATTGTCCGCCGCCGGAATTTTTCCACGGTGTGGAAAACATTTTTCCACAGTGTGGAAAACTCCGGGCCGGCGTTCAAGCCGGGAGGGGCGGTTCGCCGGCATCCCGGGACATGAGGAAGGCGGCCGCGGCGGACGCGGGGGTTTTCGGATGCCTAGGGCTGGGTCCAGGAGGCGGCGGCCGCGATGTAGTCCTGGTCTTCCTGGACGAGGCCGGATTTCTTGATCTGGAAGCGGGAGCCATCCGCCTTTTCGAGGACGACGGCGGCACCCAGATCCTGGACGAGGGCGGCTTCGAGGGTCTTGCCGCTGGCGGACTGCCAGATGCGCATTTCCTTCTGTGCGGCGTCGGTGGCGGCGGGTTCGGGCGCCGGGGCCGGGGCGGGGGCGTTGGCGGATGGAACCGGGGTGGCCGGGGCCGGAACGCGGGCCGTCGCCGGGGTGCTGGGAGTTCCCAGGGATCCGCCGCTCTGCTTGAACCGGGAGATGGCCTGCTTGGCATCCTGGAGGGATTTGGTCATTTCCGAGGGGCTTCCATACGGGACGATGGCGATGGTTTTTTCCATGCCGGCATCCATGACGGCGACGCGCGGGATGTACATGCCGGCTTCCGGGGAGGAGAGGGCGCTGAGGGCGGCGGGGGGGAGTTTGACCGCTCCGGGGCCGGGGTAATAGACAAGGACGGCCTTGGTCTTGAGTTCGCTGGCCATCCGCTGGCTGGCGTCGGTGCTGAGACAGCAGCTGGTGTTTTCGTCCGTGAAGAGGAAGGCGATCGGCTTGCCCTTGGCGAGGGCTTCGGCCTTGGCCTGCTCCAGCTCGTTCATCCGGTAGACGGAGCTCGGCAGCTTGAAGGCGCCCGAGGCGGCGGAGGCGGCCATGGAGACGATCAGAAGAAAGGCGGTGAATGTCTTCATTTCACGATCCGTTTTCAATTTCCCCGGGAGATCCACAACGGCGGTACTATGGCGCTGGATGGCGCGGAGGTCAAGACCGGGAGGCGCCCCCTGCGCGCGGGGGCGCGGAAGGCGGCGGAAGGAAAAATCAGGCGGCGGGAGGCGGGGGCGGGGATTTCTTCTTGGCGTATTTTTTGCCGGAGCCCATGAGGACGGCGAGGGGAGCGAGGGCGGGGATGTGGGCGAGGGTGATCTGGATGGCGGCGGCGATGGGCACGGCGAGGAGCGCGCCGGTGATGCCCCACAGCCAGCCCCAGAAGACGAGGAAGAGCAGGATGACGACGGGGGAGAGGTTGAGGCGGTCGCCGTAGACCTTCGGGGCGATGAAGTTGCCCAGCGTCTGCTGGATGGCGAACAGGACGCCGGCGGTGGCGGCGGCGGGCCAGAGATCGGGGGCGTGCTGGGCGAGGGCCGTGAGGACGGGCGGGATGCTGGCGACAATCGAGCCGATGGTGGGGATGAAATTGAGGACGAAGGCGAGGAGGCCCCAGGCGAAGGCGAATTCCACGCCCAGCCAGGCGAGGGCGCCCCAGACGCACAGGCCGGTGACGAAGGAGATGACGAAGAGCGCGCCGAGATAGGCGCCGATCTGGCGGGAGATGATGTTGGAGATGTTGATGAAGGCCTCGGCGCGCCCGGGGGAGAAGGCGGCGCGGAGCTTGTCGTTGGCGTAGGGCTTGGCGAGGAGCATGAAGACGAGGAAGATCAGCACGAGGATGGTGTTGGAGATGAAGGTGATGAAGAAGCGGGAGGTCTTCAGGACGAGGGGGCCGAGCTGGGCGTTCCAGTCGGTTTCCTTGAGGACGGAGGCGGGGATGGAGAGCTGGTCGCCGTATTGGGCAAGGATTCCGGCGAGGCGGACCTGGTATTCGGGGAAGGCCTTGGCGAAGCCGAGGAGGCGCTGCTGGACGACGAGGCCGCCGCCCCAGGCGGCGAGCAGGAGCAGCACGACGACGCAGGAAACGGCGAGGATGGCGGGGAAGCGGAGGCGCCGGACGAGGAACGTCACGACGGGAGCAAGCAGATAGCTGAGGAACCACGCGATGAGCAGGGGGATGACGACCGCTTGCGCGACCTTGAGCACGGCGCCCACGGCGATGACGGCGAGGAGGCCGAGGGAGAGGGCGGTGGTGTTGATGCGCTGCGGACGGAGGTTGGGATCGCTGGTGTTCATGGTGCTTTCCTGATCAGGGCAGATCGAGCCGGGAGGCGAAGGCCCAGGAGAGGTAGAGGTCGATGAGGTCCGGGCCGCAGAGCATCCAGACGACGGCGGCGAGGGCAATGTGCGGGCCGTAGGGAATCTTGCTCTGCAGCTCTTTTTGGCCGGCGACGATGAGGCCGACGCCGAGGAGGGTGCCGGAGAGGGAGGAGACGAAGATGCTGAAGAGGACGGCCTGCCAGCCGAGGCAGGCGCCGATGGCGCCGAGGAGCTTCACGTCGCCCATGCCCATCGCATCGCGCCGGAGGATGAGGCGGCCGACGTTGGCGACGAGCCAGAGGATGCCATAGCCGAGGGCGAGGCCGAGCGCGGACTGGATCAGGGCGTCGAGGCGCGTTTCCTGGCCTTGCAGGGCGGGGAAGGCGAAGGAGAGGACGAGGCCGGCGACCATGCCGCCGATCGTGACGCGGTCGGGCAGGATGAGGTGGTCGAAGTCGACGAAGGTTCCGAGGACGAGGGCGGAGGCGTAGAGGATGTAGACGGGGGTCTGGAGGGTCCAGCCGTGGACGAGCCAGATGGCGGCGAAGAGCGCGCCGGTGAGGAGCTCGACGATGAAATAGCGGGGAGAGATGGGCGCCTTGCAATGGCGGCATTTGCCGTTGAGGATGAGCCAGGAGAGGAGGGGGATGTTGTCCCACGGCGCGATGGCATGGTTGCAGGCGGGGCAGTGGGAGGCGGGGAAGACGATGGATTCCTCGCGCGGAATGCGCCAGATGCAGACGTTGAGGAAGCTGCCGATGCAAAGGCCGGCGATGAAAATGAAGACCGTGAGGAGGGGATAGGCTTCGACGGGGATGGGATTCATTTGTTCCTGGCTTTCAGGGCTTTTTCAAGGGCGGCGCGCATGGCGGGGACGGGAGGCTTGCGGCCGGTCCAGAGGCGGAAGGCGCGGGCGCCCTGGTGGAGGAGCATGCCGAGGCCGTTGGAGGTGCGGGCGCCGGCGGATTTCGCGATGGAAAGGAGCGGAGTGGCGGCGGGATTGTAGATGAGGTCGAAAACGAGCTGTCCCTTGCGGAAGGACTCGGGGGGAAGGAGGGAAGGATCGCCGGGGTGCATGCCGACCGGCGTGGCCTGGATGAGGAGATCGCAGTCGCGGGCGGCGGTGCGGGCGCGTTCGAGGGAGATGCCGGCGACGGGGAGCCCGGGCGCGGCCTTGCGCAGGGCGAGAAGGAGGCGCCGGCGCGCGGCGAGGTTGACGTCGGCGACGAGGATGGATTCGGCGCCCTGCATGGCGCAGACGAGGGCGAGTGCCCGTCCGGCGCCTCCGCAGCCCAGGAGCAGGATGCGCTTGCCGCGCGGGGAGGACCGGAAGGCTTCGCGCAAGGCATCGAGGAAGCCGGGGGCGTCGGTGTTGTCGCCCAGGAGAGAGCCGTCGGGGCGGAAGACGACGGTGTTGACGGACTGGAGGAGCCGGGCGGTGCCGGAGAGGACGTGTTTCGCGGCGAGGTAGCGGTAGGCGGCTTCCTTGTGGGGGATGGTGACGTTGACGCCGCCGTATTTCTTCGCGCGCAGCCCTTCGAAGGTGCGGGGCACGTCGCCGGGGGCGACGTCGATCAGATCGTAGCGCGCATTCATGCCGAGGGCCTTGAAGGCGGCGTTGTGCATTGCCGGGGAGAGGGAATGGCCGACGGGATGGCCGAGGAGGGCGAAGGGGGTGGGCGTCGCATTTTTCATGGCGTCGAAAGAATGGCTCATTTTTGGGCGGGAGGAAAGCCAGAAAGATTTTATCAAGAATGCAGGAAACGGCAGGAAAACAGGAGAACAGCCTGTGGAAAAGCTGCGTTGCCGGCGTGCGATCCGCCGAAGAATCAATCCGGAACAGACCGTGGGGGAGGGGTGCAGGAGAAATCCACGATGAGAGGCAGATGGTCGGACCCGATGTTGGGACCGACGGAGCGAGCATGGATGGCAATCCCATCGGAATGGAGCGCATGGTCGAGGGGAAGCCAGAGCAAGGGGATGGATGAAGGCCAGGTCGGCCGGATGGAACGCCCCTGCGCCGAATCCATCAATCCGCTGTTTTCCAGGAAGCGGCGATAGACGGGAGACCATGGAGAAGTATTGAGATCGCCGAGAAGAAGAACGGGGCCGGAGAGGGCGGCGATTTTGTTTGCCATCCATTCCAAATGCCGATTTCTCTCCGAGGCCAGCAGGGCTCCGCCCGGAGGCATGGGATGGGTGGCAACGAGAGACAGGGGACGGCCTTCCAGTCGCAATTCCGCGAAGACGGAGGGAATGTCCACCAAGCCAAAAGGCGCGATGTGGGTGGAATCGAAAGGGCGTCGGCTGAAGAGGCCGATGCCGAAGTTGTCGTAGCGCGCCTGGAATATCCGGAATGGATATGCTTCCAGGGCGGGGGCCAAGGAATCGAGCCATCGGTCGCTGATTTCTTCCAGCACGAGCAGGTCGGGATTGGCGTTGGAGATGGCGGCGCGAACGGCGGAAGAATCGCCGCGATGGCAGTTGACGTTCATGAGCATGGCCCGGAACGAAGAACCGGCGGCCGGTGCCATGGGGGTTGGCGGCAGGAGAAAAAGCAAAACGGGCCATGCATTGACCAGCGCCATGGCGAGAGCGCCGATCGCGCCGCGCCATTTCCGTCCCGCTGCGAAGAGCGCCGCGAGCAGAAGAAAGCAAAGCGCGTATTGGACGCGGAAGTGGGAAAGGATTTCGAGCCACCAGGCAAAGGAGCCCCCAAATCCAGCAAGGCTAATGACGGCGGAAGCAAAACCCAGCGCGCCCAGCAATCCCCGCCGGCCTATTCGCAGGCGGGCCCAATCGTGTTTTGGGGCGAAACCCATAAGGGAGACGGCGGATTACGATTCCGCAGGCAAAAGGATGACGACGAATTCGCCCTTGAGGGAACGGGTGGCGTAGTGCTTGCGGAGTTCGGCGGGGGTGCCGGCGACGGTTTCCTCGAACTTCTTGGTGAGCTCGCGGGCGATGAAAAGTTTCCGGGCGGGGCCCAGCTCCTCCTCGACCTCGTCAAGGAGCTTGAGGATGCGGTGGGTGGATTCGTAGAACACGACGGGGGAGGGAAACGCGGCGAGTTCCTGCAAGCGGCGCCGGCGGGCGGCGGTCTTGTGGTCGAGGAACCCTTCGAAGAGGAAGCCGCGGCTTTCGGTGGCGCCGCAGAGGGCGACGGCGGCGGAGAGCGCGCAGGGGCCGGGAATGACGGTGACGGGAAGACCGGCGGCGCGGACGGCGTCGGCGGCGCGGGCGCCGGGGTCGGAGATGCCGGGCATGCCGGCGTCGGTGACGAGCGCGAGGGCTTCGCCGGCGCGGATGCGGGAGAGGATTTCCTCCTCGCGGGCGCGTTCGTTGAACTTGTGGCAGGAGATCATGGGCGTGGAGATGCCGTGGCGGTCGAGAAGGATGCGGGTGTGGCGGGTATCCTCGGCGAGGATATGGGTGGCGGAGCGGAGGATGCGCAGGGCGCGCAGGGTGATGTCCTCCAGATTGCCGATGGGGGTGCCGACGAGGTAGAGGCCGGCCGGGAGCGGAGACGGAACCGCCCCCGGCGCGGAATCGTGCGCGGGGGCGGCGGCGGGATCCGACATGGCCGGATCGCTATTCGTTGCCCTTCTCCACGAGGCGGATCGTGCGCGGCCTGGCCGCGTTCTTGAGGAGCGCGTCGGATTCGGCGAGGTGCCGCTTGAGCTCGACGAGAGTGGACTTGAATTCATCGGTGACCGCGACGCCCTTGAGGGTGCCATCGACGGCCTGCTGCAGCTTGAGGACGTTGTCGATGGTGCCGGCGAGGGCCGCGATACGACCGAGCTGTTCGGAGATCTTGTCCTGGGCCTTGGCCAGCTGCGAGGCGCCTTCCTGCTGGGCGGAAGCCAGCTTGGAGGTCATGTCGCCCTGGGCCTTGGCCACCTGGCCGGCGGCTTCCTGCTGCGCCTTGGCGATCTGGGCGGCGGCCTGGTCCTGCGACTTGGCGAGCTGCTCGGCGAACTTGGCCTGGGCGGCGGCGAGGCTGGCGGTGGAATCGGCGACGGACTTCGCGACGGCTTGCGCGAACTCGACGCCGGCGGCGGAGGGGGTGTCGTTGCCGATGCGGGCAAGCAGGTGGGATTCGATGTAGCCGGCGGTCTGCGAGGCGAGCTGGAAGCGGGCCAGGGCGACGATGGAGACCAGGACCATCAGGCCCGTGCCGAGGGTGAGCAGCCCGCCCGGCGCGGCGAAGCCGGCGGCGGCGGAAACCAGGACGAGGATGGCGGCGGTTTCCGCCACGAGGATCGCCAGCAGGCGGATCATCTGGCTGCCGGCCATGGCGGCGACCTGCGGGCCGGAGGCGCCGGCGCCCCAGGCGGCGAGGAGGCGGCGGATGTGGCGCTGGATCAGGGCGCCGCCGGCCAGCGCGGCCCCGCGTTCGCGGGCGACGGCGCGGTCGGAGAGATCCAGGTCATGGGGAAGGGGATTTTTCGAGAGGGCGAGCCATTGGACAAACCAGTCGATCGCGGCGAGGAGGACATAGGCGAGCGCGATGCCGTTGGCCAGCGTGGCGGCGAGATCCGACTTGGTCCAGCCGGCTTCGGGCTTGAAGGGGAAGCCGAGCAGCACACCGAGAATGATGCCGAGGCCGATGACCCCGTAGATGCCCGTGAACATGCCATAGCCGCCACATTTTGCTTTGCGCTTTTCCATCGCCATCACCTTTCGAGACAGTTTGACTTTCGAAGGGGCAGTATGGGGATTTCGCGATGGAATGTCAAAGGCCGATGCGCTTTAATGGAAGGATGAATCCGGGATGGGCCATGGGAATTGCGGGCTGGCTGGCGTGCGGCGCCTGCCTGGCGGGGGGGTGGGCGGAGGTGCCGCGGCACGGGACGCGGGAAGGGGCGGCGGGGGGATTCGAGATGGGCCGGCGCGAGACGACCGTGGCGGAATTCGTGGAATACCTGAACGGAGCCGGGGACGTCGCCTTTCCGGAAACCGCGCAGATCGGCCGGCGGGAAGGCGGCGGATATGCGGCCAGGCGGGGGGCGGCCCGGCAGGCGGTGGCGGAGGTGGCGTTTGCCGAGGCGGAGGCCTATTGCGCATGGCGGTCGCGGCAAACGGGGCGGAGGGTGAGGCTGCCGACGGAAGCGGAATGGGAAGCGGCGGCGCGGGGCGGGGTGGACGGCGCGCCGTATCCCTGGGGATGGGGAGGTAAGGCGCCGAAAATGGCCCGGTTCGATGCGGAGGGGCCGGCGGACCGGGGCGGGAGGTTCATGGCCAACGGGTTTGGATTGGACGACATGGCTGGCAATCTCTACGAGTGGTGCGTGTCCGCTCCCGGCGGGGCGCAGGACCGTTGCGCGGCCCGGGGCGGAAGCTGGGCGGAGCGGGATGCCTCGCGGCTCCGGGTGGACCATCGGCAGTGGTTTTCGGCGGATTACCGCGGACGGGATGTCGGGTTCCGCGTGCTGCGCGAATTGCCGGAGGAAAAATGAAGTACCGGCTGGCGCACGTGCTGGAATATGCGGCGGCCCGGACTGCCTGCGGCCTGCTGGCCGCGGTGCCGCCCCGCGCGGCGCTGGCGCTGGCGTGGGGGCCGGTGCGGCTGGCGTTCGCGCTGGCCGGGAAGCTGCGCGCACGGACCCGGCGGCGCCTGCGGCAGGCGCTGGGTCCGGAGAAATCCGGGAAGGAGCTTGACCGCATCGCCTGGCTGGCGTTCCGCAACCTGGCCTTCACGGCAGTGGAAGGGATGCGGCTGCCGGGCATCCGCAAGGAGTGGGTGGACCGGCACATGGATCCGGGGCCGTTGGCCGAAGTCCGGGCCGCGCTGGCGGCGGGGCGGGGGTTCATCGTGGCGGTGCCGCACATGGGCAACTGGGAGCTGGCGGGGATCGCGCTGCAAACGCAGGGGGTGAACCTGATGACGCTGGCGCGCCGGCAGCGGAATCCCCTGATGAACGCCTGGATCAACCGGATCCGGACGCGCACGGGGGTGGAGGCGGTCGACACGAAAAGCCGCGAAGTGGCCAGCGTGGCGCAAAAGCTGAACCTGGGCAACCGGGTGCTGGCGATCCTGCCGGATGTGCGGGCGAAGGCCGGCGGCGTGCGGGTTTGCTATCTGGGAGTGGAGACGGAGGTTCCCGCGGGCGCGGCGCATTATGCGCGCGAGGCGGACGTGCCGGTCTACACGGCGGAAGTGGTGCGGACCGGCTGGGCCCGGCACGGGTGGCGCCTGACGGGCCGCATCGAGCCGGACCGCGCGCAGGCCCCCGCGGAGGACCGGCGCCGGATCATGCAATACGTGATGGACCGGTTCGGGGAATCGGTGCGGGCGTATCCGGAGAGTTATTTCTGGTTCAACAAGCGATGGGTACTGGGCGAGGAGGCCAAATCATGAACGAACCCCCGGGGATGGCCGTGCACGAGGCGCGGATGCGGATGGCGCTGCGGCAGGCGAAGATGGCGGCGGAGGCCGGCGAGGTGCCGGTCGGGGCGGTCGTCTTCAATGGCGGCGAGCTGGCGGGGCAGGCGTGGAACCAGACGCGGATGCTGAAGGATCCGACGGCGCACGCGGAGATGCTGGCGATCACGCAGGCGGCGAGCGCGGCGGGGGATTGGCGGCTGGTGGACAGCATCCTCTATGTGACGAAGGAGCCGTGCCCGATGTGCGCGGGAGCGATCGTGCTGGCGAGGATTCCGCTGGTGGTGTGGGGCATGAGCGATCCCTTGCGGGGCGGGGCGGTTTCCCGGTTCCAGATTTTGCAGTCGGCGGAGCTGAACCACCGGGCCGAGGTGCTGACGGGAGTGCTGGAAGAAGAATGCACGGCCTTGATCAAGGAATTCTTCAAAAAACGGCGCCTGGAGAACAAAAAAGACGACGAAATCGAATAATAGGCGATATTTTCGTCTCTGTTTAATCAAAAATGGCCGTTTTCATCAAAAAACGTCCATTTTTATGCAGCAAATCTCCTTTTGAGGCATGGAAAACAGATAAAAAAGCAAAAGTGGAGGTATTTTCGTCTTTTGAAGTCATCCAAAACAGAAAAAGTCATTAAAAACGGGATGATTCGGCTCATGGGGCGCCTTCCCGAAAAATAAGCGGCGGCGTGGTGGATTCCGGGGGTCTTTTTCATAAACGTTTTACCATATGATAAATCTTTGATTTGGGATGCGGTTTTGATTGTGCCGGCCGGGGGGGTTGGATAAGCTCTCTATATTAGTTGAATAGAGAGAAAACGGCACCATGGCAGAACAAGAAAACGGCGATTTGAAGGGGGCGGCCCCCGTGGCGAAAGCAGAGGCCTATGACGGGTCGAAAATCCAGGTCCTGGAAGGGCTGGAGGCGGTCCGCAAGCGTCCGGCGATGTATATCGGGGACACGTTCCAGCGCGGGCTGCACCACTGCGTATACGAGGTGGTGGACAATTCCATCGACGAGGCCTTGGCGGGCTATTGCACGCGGATCGAGGTGGAACTGGCGGCGGACGGATCCGTTTCCGTGACCGACAACGGGCGCGGGATTCCGGTGGATCCGCATCCCAAGCTGAAGAAGCCGGCGGTGGAGGTGGCGCTGACGGTGCTGCACGCGGGCGGGAAGTTCGACCACGGCAGCTACAAGGTGTCGGGCGGGCTGCACGGGGTGGGCGTGAGCTGCGTGAACGCGCTGAGCGAATGGATGGAGGTGGAGGTTCGGCGCGACGGAAAGATCTACCGCATGCGCTTCGAGCGGGGCGTGACGAAGTCGCCGCTGGAGGTGATCGGGTCGTGCACGGACCGGGGCACGAAGGTGACGTGGTATCCCGACGACCAGATCTTCAGCACGATCGAATTTTCGTGGGACATCCTGGCGGCGCGGCTGCGCGAGCTGGCGTTCCTGAACAAGGGCATCGAGATCGTCTTCCGGCAGGAGCAGCAGGACGGCGCGGTGCGGGCGGAGACGTTCCGGTACGACGGCGGCATCCGGGAATTCATCCGGCACCTGAACAAGAACAAGGTCGTGCTGCATCCGGATCCGATCTATTTCGAGAAGGAGCAGGACGGGGTCGCGGTCGAGATCGCGATGCAGTACAACGACGGCTACGCGGAGTCGGTGCTGAGCTACGCGAACAACATCAACACGATCGAGGGCGGGACGCACCTGAGCGGGTTCCGCAGCGCGCTGACGCGCGTGGTGAACACGTACGGGCGGTCGAACAAGATCCTGAAGGACGAGGACGCGATGTCCGGCGAGGACATCCGCGAAGGACTTGTGGCCGTGCTGAGCGTGAAGGTTCCCGATCCGCAGTTCGAGGGGCAGACGAAGACCAAGCTGGGCAACAGCGAGGTCGAGGGCATCGTGTCCTCCGTCGTGAACGAGCAGCTGGCGGTGTTTTTCGAGGAAACCCCGGCGGTGGCGCGCCGGGTGGTGGAAAAGGGCGTGCTGGCGGCGCGGGCGCGGGAGGCGGCGCGCAAGGCGCGCGACCTGACGCGCCGCAAGGGCGCGCTGGATTCCGGGTCGCTGCCGGGCAAGCTGGCGGACTGCTCGGAGCGGGACCCGGCGCTGTGCGAACTGTTCCTGGTGGAGGGCGATTCGGCCGGCGGTTCGGCCAAGCAGGGCCGCGACCGCAAGTTCCAGGCGATCCTGCCGCTGCGCGGCAAGATCCTGAACGTGGAGAAGGCGCGGCTGGACAAGATGCTGAACAACCAGGAGATCCGCACGATGATCACCGCGATCGGCGCGGGCATCGGGACCGACGAGTTCGACGTCGCCAAGGTGCGCTACCACAAGATCATCATCATGACCGACGCGGACGTGGACGGGTCGCACATCCGGACGCTGCTGCTGACGTTCTTCTACCGGCAGATGCCGCAGCTGATCGAGAAGGGCTACGTCTTCATCGCGCAGCCGCCGCTGTACAAGATCCGGCGCAAGAAGCAGGAGCGCTACATCGACAACGACCGGCACCTGTCGCGGGTGCTGATCGAGCTGGGGATCGAGGACGTGCGCATGCTGAACCTCGACGGCAGCCCTGCGCTGGAGGACGGCAAGATGGCCGAGGTGCTCAAGATCCTCGAGGAGGTCGAGCACGTGGCCGAGTCCATGGCGCGCAAGAGCATCGATTTCGACGACTACGTGAAGCGGTACGACGCGGCGAACAACCGCCTGCCGCTGTACCGGGTGCGGGTGGTCCCGGCCGGCGGCGACGTCGAGCAGCAGGAGATCCACCTGGCGTTTTCCGACGAGGAGATGCGCCGGATCCGCGAGGATGCGGAGAAGCGCATGGGCCCGCTGGATCCGTCCCGGTTCAAGTGGGACGAGCTGCATTCGGCGCCGGGGCTGGTGAAGCAGTTCGCGCAGCTGAAGGCGCGCGGGTTCGGCATTCCGGCGCTGCTGCGCAACGGGCAGCCGATCCACGAGGCCGAGGTGGACGGCAAGAAGGTGCCGCTGTACGCGCTGGGCGACCTTCTGGACCTGGTGCGCGAAGTCGGGCGCCGGGGCCTGAGCATCCAGCGGTACAAGGGACTGGGCGAAATGAATCCCGAACAGCTGTGGGAAACCACGCTGGAGCCGACCAAACGGAAACTGCTGCAGGTGCAGCTGGACGACGCGGTGCGCGCCGACCAGACCTTCACCATCCTGATGGGCGACGAGGTCGAGCCTCGCCGGGCCTTCATCGAGGAAAACGCGCTGAACGTGCGGAATCTGGACATTTGACGGCCGAGGGGCCCGCAGGGCGGAAACGGAACAGGATACCATGAGCGACGAGCAGAACAACACGGCCGGCGGCGGGGCCGCCGGCGAAAACCTTCCCGCGGCGGCGCCGCAGAACGCGCCGGACCGCATCGAGCGCATCAACATCGAAGAGGAGATGCAGAAGGCCTACATCGACTATTCGATGTCGGTGATCGTGGGCCGCGCCCTTCCGGACGCGCGCGACGGGATGAAGCCCGGGAACCGGCGCATCCTCTTCGCCATGCGCGAGCGCGGCTGGACGCACGCGAAGGCGTTCGTGAAGTGCGCGAAGGTCGTCGGCGAAGTCATCGGCAACTACCATCCCCACGGCGACGCGGCGGTCTACGACACCCTGGTGCGCATGGCGCAGGACTTCTCCATGCGCTACATGCTGATCAAGGGGCAGGGCAACTTCGGCAGCATCGACGGCGATCCGGCGGCGGCCTACCGCTATACCGAGTGCAAGCTCGGGAAGATGGCGGAGGAGCTGCTGGCGGACATCGACAAGGACACCGTCGAGATGCAGAAGAATTTCGACGAGTCGCTGCTGGAGCCGACGGTGCTGCCGTCGCGCATTCCCAACCTGCTGGTCAACGGCTCGACGGGCATCGCGGTGGGCATGGCGACGAACATCCCGCCGCACCACCTCGGCGAGATCGTCGACGGGACGGTCCACCTGATCGACCATCCCGAGGCGACGGTGGCGGACCTGATGCAGTTCGTGAAGGGGCCGGATTTCCCGACGGGAGGCACGTTGTGCGGCCTGACGCCGATCCGGGAGATGTACGAGACGGGCCGCGGCCATCTCCGGCTGCGGGGCAAGGCGGCGGTGGAGCCGTGGAAGGGCGACCGCGAGCGGATCATCATCACCGAAATCCCCTACGCGGTGAACAAGGCGGCGCTGATCGAGAAGATCGCCGAGCTGGTGCACGAAAAGAAGATCGAGGGCATCAGCGACCTGCGCGACGAATCCGACAAGGACGGCATCCGCGTGGTGGTGGAGCTCAAGCGGGGCGAAATCGGCCAGGTGGTGCTGAACAACCTCTACAAGCAGACGCAGCTGGGTGTCACCTTCGGGGCGATCCTGCTGGCGATCGACCACGGCCGCCCCCGGGTGATGAACCTCAAGGACCTGCTGAAGTGCTTCATCGACCACCGGTTCGAGGTGCTGACGCGCCGGACGAAGTTCGAGCTGCGCGAGGCGGAAGCCCGGGCGCACATCCTGGAGGGGTTGCTGAAGGCGCTGGACAACCTCGACGAGGTGGTCCGCATCATCCGCGCCGCGGCCAACCGGGACGCGGCCCGGATCGAGCTGATGGGCCGGTTCGGCTTCACCGAAATCCAGGCCAACGCGATTCTCGACATGCGCCTCTACCAGCTGACGGGGCTGGAGCGCGACAAGCTCGAGGCCGAATACCGGGCCCTGCAGGACCGCATTGCGTACCTGAAGGAGCTGCTGGCGGACGACCGCAAGCTCTTCGGGGTGATGAAGGACGACCTGCTGGCGGTCCGCCGGGAATACGCCGACGAGCGCCGCACGGAGATCGTCGCCGACGAAGGCGACATCGACATCAAGGACCTGGTGGCGGACGAGGACTGCGTGATTTCGCTGTCGCACGCCGGCTACGTCAAGCGGACGCCGACGAGCGTGTACCGCGAGCAGAAGCGCGGCGGCAAGGGCGTGGTGGGCATGGACACGAAGGACGAGGACTACGTCGAGCACGTGTTCAACTGCTCCGCCCACGACTGGATGCTGTTCTTCACCGAGCAGGGGCGGATGTACTTCAAGATGGCCTACGAGATTCCCGAAGGCGCCCGCGATTCCCGCGGCAAGGCCCTGGTGAACCTGCTGGACATGCAGGGCGCCGAGAAGATCGCGGCGATCATCCCCGTGCGCGGCTTCGACGCGGACAAGCACCTCTTCTTCGCGACGGAGCGGGGCACCGTCAAGAAGACGGCGCTGGACGCCTACCAGAACGTCCGCGCGTCGGGCATCATCGCGATCAACATCGAGGAGGGGGACCGGCTGATCGGCGTGGAGCTGACGGGCGGGAAGGACGACATCCTGCTGGTGACGCGCAAGGGGATGGGCATCCGCTTCAACGAGGAGGATGCCCGCCCGATGGGGCGCGCCACGGGCGGCGTCCGGGGCATTTCGCTCGACGAAGGCGACGCGGTCGAGGGCGTCGAGGTCGTGCACGAGGACGCCAAGCTGCTGACGGTGACCGAGAACGGCTACGGGAAGCGGACGGCCTTCGAGGAATACCGCGTGCAGCGGCGCGGCGGCAAGGGGCTGATCGCCAACGTGCTGACCGCCAAGACGGGCGACCTGGTGACGGCCCTGAGCGTGCATGAGGACGATGCCATCATGATCGTGACGAAGAAAGGGACGATGATCCGCATGCCGGTGGACGGCGTCCGCATCACGGGCCGTTCGGCGCAGGGCGTGAAACTGATCGATCTGGACGAGGACGACGTGGTGATGAGCGCGACGCCGGTGGAACCCGAGGACGAAGGGGCCCCGTCCTCCGACGACGGCGCCGTGCCGGTTGAAAACCCCTGAAGGGAGATCCCATGAAGAAGACCGCTTGTTGGATGCTGATGTGGGCGCTGGCTGTTCCGGCCATCTGGGCCTCGGCGAACGTGGAGGAGGATCCGAGCGCCGACCCGGCGCTGCTGACATGGCATGATCCGGTCCCCTGGCAATTCGGGCTCGGCTACTCCCGCGTGTCGCGGCCGGTGGACCTGGAGGGAACAGAAGTGGACCTGAAGGCCGACATCGTGGACGCGATGGCGGGGGTTTCCCCATGGCCGTGGCTGCTGATCTACGGTCGGGCGGGGGCGTCCGAGGGGCGGCTGGAGGGGGCGATGCGCATCGATCCGTCCGCCGGGGCGGGGGGGCTGCTGGGAGCGCGCGTGAACGTGTGGCAGATCTACGAAGGGGTGCAGGCGACCTCGTGGCGGGTGACGCTCCAGCTGGCCGGCCAGTATGCCTATTGGACCAGCGAGGATGACGGAGATGGCGATCTGGAGTGGGGCGAGGCGCTGGTCATGCTGCCGCTCGACTACCATCTCACCTTTGCCCGGACCTCCCGCAATGCCTACGTGGGCGAGTTCCAGAGCTTCCATCTCTTTGCCGGGCCGGCGTTTTCCGGGATCGACGGGACATGGACGCGCGGAAACGCGGAGAGGGATTTCGAGGAGCAGGAATCCTTCGGGGTGGTGGGCGGCGGGGAGCTGTGGCTGCTGGAGAACCTGGCGTTCGGGGCGCGGTTTGATTGGTTCGAGGGCACGTCGGGGCAGCTGACGGTCCGTTATCGTTTCTGAGACAAGGAGCCTGCATGAGCGCCCGCATCCTGGACGGAAAGAGCATCGCCGCCGAATTGCGCGCGGAGATTGCCGCCGCCGTGGCGGCGATGAAGGCGGCCACGGGCCGCGTGCCGGGGCTGGGCGTGGTGCTGGTGGGCGACAATCCCGCTTCGCGGTCGTATGTCACCGCCAAGGAAAAAGCCTGCGCGGCGGCGGGCATCCATTCCCGCGAAATCAACCTGCCTGCCCAATCGAGCCGGGAGGAGATCCTTGCCGCGGTGCGGGCGTTGAATGCGGATGACGCCATCGACGGCATACTGGTGCAGCTTCCGCTGCCCGATTCCTCCATCGAGAGGGAAGTCATCGAGGCCATCGACCCCGCCAAGGATGTGGACGGGTTCCATCCGACGAACGTGGGGCGCATGGTGCTGGGGCTGCCCTCGTTCGTGCCTTGCACGCCGAACGGCGTGGTGGAGATCCTGCGCCGGGCGGGCGTGCCTTTGGCCGGCGCATCCGTCGTCGTGGTGGGCCGCAGCCAGATCGTGGGCCGCCCCTTGTCCATCTTGCTGTCGCAGAAGGGGGTGGATGCCACGGTGACCCTTTGCCACACGCGCACGAAGGACATTGCGCGCCACACGCGCGAGGCGGATATCGTGGTGGTGGCCGCCGGGCGTCCGCACACCTTGACGGCCGAGATGGTCCGTCCGGGGGCGGTCGTGATCGATGTGGGCGTGAATCGCGTGCCGGACGCCTCCAAGGCGGCGGGCTACCGCCTTGCGGGCGACGTGGATTTCGATGCCGTCTCCGCCAAGGCCTCGGCGATCACGCCGGTGCCCGGCGGGGTGGGACCGATGACGATCGCGATGCTGCTGCACAATACCGTGGAGGCGGCGCGCCGGCGGAGGTCCGCCGCTTCATGATCCGCGTGTTCAACCGCTATCTGCTCCTGGATTTCATCAAGAGCTTTGTCATCACCTTGTTCGTGCTGACATTCGTGATGTACGTGGGCGCGGTGGTGCAGGCGATCGACTACATGGCGCGCGGCATTTCAGGGCCGCTGATCCTGAAGATCTTCGCGCTGAACATTCCGTTCACGCTGTCGTTCGTGATTCCGATGAGCGTGCTGACGACGGTGCTGCTGCATTTCGGGAGGCTGTCGGCCGACGGGGAAATCACCGCGATGAAGGCCTCCGGGGTGAGCCTGTGGCAGGTGGCCGCGCCGATCCTGTTCTGCTCGGTGCTCCTGTCGGGCGTCTGCCTCTACATCAACGCGGTGTGGGCGCCGCAAAGCCATTTCGCCCGGCGGGAGATGCTGCGCGACCTCGGCGAGGAGGATCCCCTGGCCCTGCTGGAAGAGGGCCAGTTCGTGCGCGACTTCCCCGGCGTCCAGATCTACGTCGGCAAGAAGTCCTCCAGCCGGCTCGAGGACATCACCATCATCCAGTTCGGCGACAAGGGGGCCAAGGCCCAGGTGCTCGCCGAATCCGGCGAGGTGAGTTTCGATGCCGCGACGCGCATCATGGAGATCGTGCTGAACAAGGTCCGCCTGACGGAATACGACAAGGACGACCCCTCGGACCTTGCCAAGGTCCGCGAGCTCAGCGCGGAGAGCTATCCGGTGACCCTGGATCTGCGGCAGATGCTGAAGAAGGGGAAGATCAAGAAGAAACCTTCGGACATGACCTTCGCGGAGCTGGTGCGTTCCATCCAGAACGTGAGGCAGGCGTTTCCGGACATCCAGGAGAAGAATGTTCCGCGGATGCGGGCCAAGATGGCGGTGGATGCGAACAAGCGCTTGGCGTTGGCGCTGTCGTGCTTCTCCTTCACTCTGCTGGCGATTCCGCTGGGCATCCGTTCGCACCGGAAGGAGTCGTCCATCGGGATCGGGATGGCGCTGGTGCTGTTGTTCTGCTTCTATCTTTTCATCATCATCGCGGACGCGATGGTGGACCGTCCCGAGTGGAGGCCCGACATGATCCCGTGGATTCCGGTGCTGGCCAGCCAGCTGGCGGGTTGCCTGCTGCTGTACAAGAACCGCTGAGGACGCTTTTTCGCTTGTCAGGCGCGGGGCCGCCCCGTAGTGTCCGCAACAGTCGATTTCCGGGCGTGCC
This sequence comes from uncultured Verrucomicrobiota bacterium, assembly GCA_937860055.1. GTDB lineage: Bacteria > Verrucomicrobiota > Kiritimatiellia > CAIQIC01 > Lenti-01 > Lenti-01. Next base: position 55,722 of record CALMBO010000010.1, read on the forward strand.
TGTAGCTCAATTGGACAGAGCGTTAGCCTCCGGAGCTAAAGGTTGTGGGTTCGACCCCCGCCAGGCACACCAGTTACCATCGGGCTGTCCACCTTTCCGGATTTTCCCATCAGGCGGCGCCTTCCCGTCCATGGACAAAAAAGCGCGCCGCGGTTTTCCGCGGCGCGCGTGCATTCCCGGGGGAATCGGTGTCTAGCCGTTCTTGGCCTGGAAGTCCTTCATGAAGGCGACGAGGGCATCGACGGCCTCCGCGGGGCAGGCGTTGTAGATGCTGGCGCGGCAGCCGCCGACATCGCGGTGGCCCTTGAGGCCGATCATCTTCAGGGCGGTGGCTTCCTTGATGAACTTCTCTTCGAGGGCCTCGGAAGGCAGGCGCCAGGTGATGTTCATGATGGAGCGGAAGGCCTTGTTCGCGCCGCCGCGGTAGTAGCCGCCGGAGCCGTCGATGGCGGCATAGATCTTGTCGGCCTTGGCGCGGTTGATCTTCTCGATCCCGGCGGCGCCGCCCTTGGCGAGGAGCCAGCGGGTGACGAGCATCAGGATGTAGATGCCGAAGGTCGGGGGGGTGTTGTAGAGGGAGTTTTCCTTGGCCTGCGTGCGGTACTGCAGCATGGTGGGCAGGGTGGCCGGGGCGCGCTCGATCAGGTCCTTGCGGATGACGACGAGGGTGACGCCGGAGGGGCCGAGGTTCTTCTGCGCGCCGGCGTAGATCAAGCCGAACTGCTTGAGATCGAACGGGCGGCAGAGGATGTCGCTGGACATGTCGCAGACGAGGGGCGCCTCGGTCTTCGGGAACTGCTGGATCTGGGTGCCGGCGATGGTCTCGTTGGAGGTCACGTGCACATAGGCGGCGCCCTTGGTGTAGTTCAGCGCGGAATAGTCCGGCATGTTGGTGGGGATTTCCTTGGAGGTGTCGGCGACGATGTTGACGCTGCCGATCTTCTTGGCCTCCTTGATGGCCTTGGAGGCCCAGGCGCCGGAGTTGACGTAGTCGGCGGACTGGCCGGTGCCGAGGAGGTTCATGGGGACCTGGGCGAACTGGAGGCTGGCACCGCCCTGGAGGAAGAGGATCTGGTAGTCGTCATTGGCGCCGAGGAGCTTGGCCATGTTGGCGACGGCTTCGGCGTGGACGGCGTCATAGGCTTTGCCGCGGTGGCTATGCTCCATGATGGACATGCCGGTGCCGTTGAAATCGATCAATTCCTTCTGGGCGATCTCGAGGACTTCGAGGGGGAGGACGGCGGGGCCGGCGTTGAAGTTGAATGCTCTGCTCATGGCGGTTTCCTTGTTTGGGTTCTGCGTTCTGTAATTCGGGCGGACATCATAGACGGCCGGGCGGTGAAAAATCAACCAGAACCCATGGTTTTTCGCGCCGCCGGGGCGAAGCGTTTTATCGGGCGGGCGGGCCATGGATCATGAGGCGCCCTCGCGTTTTCCTAAATCCGTGCTTGCGGGGAGGGGGGCGGGGGCGTAGATTCGGCCGCATGTTTGTCCGGGAAAGCGTAGGACATTGCGACGGACGGTTGCATGCATCGGGGAGGGAACCACGGAATCGGGGAGGGGATGGTTTCGGATTGCGGCCGCGGCAGAAGTCGTCCCGGGACAACGAGTAGAAAAGAAGGATGGAAGTTCGAATGAGCTTCATGGAGAAGATCAAGTCGATGCTTTTCACGCCTGTAGGCGGGGCCGCCAAGCGGAACACCCGCGCCTACGTGGTGGACGGAGCCCGGCTGGTGGATGAGAAGACAGGGCGGCGCATGGCGCCGCGCGATCAGGTGCAGATGCTGAACGCGCTCTCGCGCGTGGCGAAACAGGAAGGCCTGGAGATCCAAGCGGTGTTTGAAAGCGACCGCCCTCTGCGCGAGGTGGAGCACGGCGGCGAATTCAACGGCGTGAAGGTGTTTTTCGCGCCGGACAACGAGCAGCTGGTGGCGATGGCCCTGAAGCTGTGCAAGAGCTCCGGCAGCGCGCTGGTGAGCTCCGGCGTGACCATGGAAAGCCGGGCGACGGAAGCCGGCATTCCGGTGCTGTGCAGCAGCACGTTCCGCAAGGCGTTCCTGCAGGGTGGCCTGCCGGGCGGCGATCGGGGCGGCGACCGCGGGGATCGCGGCGGAGACCGGGATCGTCGTCGTGGCCGGGACCGCCGGCGCGACCGGGGCGACCGGGGCGACCGCGGGGGGAACCGTCCGCCGCGCGAGGGCGAGCAAGGGCAGTCGGGCGAAGGGTCCGAATCCCAGGCTCCGTCGGAAGGCGGAAGCGGAGAATCGCAGGCGCCGAAGGAAGACAACAGTTCGGTTCGCAACCTGATCGACCTGGTGGAATAGTCCGTCAGGCGATACGGAGGCCGAGGCGAAAGCCTCGGCCTTTTTTCGTGTGCATCGGGGGGGGCATTGGGGGAGATGCGGCGGAAAACCATCCCGCATATTATAATATGCGGGATGGTGGTTTTCAGGGAATGGCGCATGGAAATACGCAAATTTCCTTGAGAATCGGGATTCCACCGGTTGGCGGAGTCCCGCATATTATAATATCCGGGACTCGGTTATTCGGGGCGGCGGGCGAGGGGGATGCGGCGCCGGGGCTATTTTTCGACGGGGACGACGATGCCGCGGAGGAGGATGCGCTGGCAGGCGAGGAACACGGCCAAGGTGGGCAGCGCGGCAAGCAGGAGGGACGCCTGCACGACACCGGGGCCGGAGCGCTGCTGGAGCTGGTAGAGCCAGACCATCAGCGTCCACATCTTCGGGTCCTGGCAGATCAGCAGGGCGTACATGAAGTTCGCATAGGCGACGCTGAAGGCCTGCAGCGCGATCACCGAGAGGATCGGCGTGGAGAGGCGCATGGTGATGTGCCAGAAAAGGGTCCACTCGCCCGCGCCGTCGAGCTGGGCGGATTCGTAGAGGTCGCGCGGGAGGGAGTCGAAGAATCCCTTGAGCAGGAAAATGGAATAACCGCTGGCCATGCCGGGCAGGAGCAGCGCCGCGAAGGTGTTCAGCAGGCCGAGTTCGCGCAGGAGGACGAAGACGGGGATCTGCGTGACCATGTGGGGGAAGGCCATCGTCAACATGAGGAAGAGCAGAATCTGCGGGCCGGCGGAAGGGCGGAAGCGGCTGAGGGCGTAGGCGGCGAGGGGATTCACCACCAGCGCAAGCAGGACGGCGAGCGTGCAGTAGACGACGGTGTTGGCGATTCCGCGGCCATGGAAAAGGACGTGGTCGAGGACGGTCCGGTAGTTGCGCAGGAGAAACTCGCGGCGGATTTCCGCCTTGTGTTCGCGGAACAGCTGCGCGTGGTGGGCGAACTGGGGCATGGGGGCGGCGGGCGAATTGAGAATGGTGGAATGAGTTTGCTTGGATAGAAAATCGCGCCAGCGTGTCTCGGGAGTGTCGAGGGCGCCGTCTTTCAGCCAAAGGGGAGAGAGGGTGTTGGCGGTGAAATCGCGCCATTCCGATTGTTCGAGAGGGGAGGCGGCGGCGGGGAATTCGCGCGGGAGGGGGATGTCGGCGTAGGACGCATGGGCGGTGCCGTGCGCCGCATTGTAGGCGGCGATGTCCTTCGTGTGGCGTGGCTTGAGGTAGAGCTTGCGGAAGAAGCCTTCGGGCGAGAGGACGGTCTTGCACCAGTCGGGCGCCGAGGGCTTGAAGGCGTCGAATTCGGCGGCCAGCGGCGTGGCGCCGGGGACGGCATGCGGGAACAGATAGGCGGGCGGCTGGATGAAGACCGTGTACCAGGCATCGAAATCCGCGCCGAGGGCGGTATTGAGCGCGGCCAGTGTTCCGTATTTTCCGCGAAGATGCTTGCGAAAGGCGCGGAGTTGCGCGGGGAAGGCGCCGGCCTGGGGCGCCCAGTAATGGCCGAGGGCGATGGCGGGCGGCGGCAAAAGCCCGGCGCCAAGGAATTCGCGCCAGAACGGGACGAGTTCGGAACCCGGGGCGTCCGGCGGCGGCAGGGGGACGTCTTCGAACGAGGCGTAGTCGGCATCGAACGCGATATTGAGGGAGTCCACCGACTCGTTGAACAGCGCCTCCAGATGTTTTTGCCAGAGGGCTTCGTCGGAGACAAGAAAGCGGGGGAGCAGGGTGTTTTCGCGCTGGTCGGCGATGGACTTGGTCGAGCCGGCGATCATCAGGCCCAGCGGATAGAGCATGGCGAGCGCACCGAGGCCGAGCGCCGCGTAGATCGCGGCGATCAGCAGGCGCGTCTGCGGCGATTTGCGTCCGATGGCGGAAAGGATGGGCATGGGTCAGGAGCCCTCCGGAAAAGTTTTCCACAGTGTGGAAACATTTTTTCCATTGTGTGGAAAAATCGCGAAAACTTTTTCCATTGTGTGGAAAACCTGGCCGGTGCAATTCATCGGCGACATCCTAGCAGAGGGACGGGGGCGGGGGAAGGGCGGGCGATCAGGCGTGGCGCTGAATGAGGGCGAGGAGGGCTTCGCCGTATTGGGCGAGTTTTTTGGGGCCGATGCCGTGGAGGGTGGCGAGTTCGGGGAGGTCCTTGGGGGCGGCGGCGGCGATTGCATGGAGGGCCTTTTGCGAGAGCACGCAGTAGGCGGGGATTTTCTGCGCGCCGGCCTGTTCGGCGCGCCAGGCGCGGAGGGCTTCGAACAGGACGGGATTCACGGGGGCGGCGGAGTTGGCGGGGACGGCGGCAGGGATTTTGCCCTTGCGCCGGGAATTTTTCGCGCGGGGGGAGGGATGCTGCCTCAGGGCGGCGGCGGAGCGGGCGGCGAGGAAGGCTTGGACGCGGAACCCGTCGGCGCAGGCCTGGAGGCCCGCGAGCTTGATGCGCGCTTCGGTTTCGGCCTTTTCCCTGGCGTTCAGGAGCTGGCGGCGCAGGGTCTGGTTGTCCGGTTCGCAATCGGCGTCGGCGAGGGGGTCGAGGATGCCGTTGAGGAGCTTGTCCTCGAAGTAGCCGGAGGCTTTTTGGAGGCGATCGCGGAGGGCCGGGTTGGTTTCGGCGTCGGGGTGGTCCGCGAGCAGGCGGTCGACCTGCAGCAGGAATTTTTCGCCGACAGAGACGAGGCCGGTTTGGGCGACGTCGTGCAGTTGTCCGAAGCGTTCGACAAGGCCGGGCAGGAGGCTGCCCCGGTTGAGGTCGGCCAGCTCCAGCAGGGCGTTGAGGCGGTAGCGCAGGAGATGGAAGCTGAACAGGTTGACGAGCAGTTCGCGCTGGTAGGTCAGGCGGTCCATGCGGAGGCGGCCGGGGTCGGGGTGGCGCGCGGCCATCTGGCGGGTGAAGTCGGCGACGGCGGGATCGACGATGATGCTGTCCGGGCGCAAGGGGGTGCGCAGGACGAGTCCTTCGAGCGTCTTGCAGCGGGAGAGGGCGACATAGACCTGGCCGTGGGCGAAGGAGGCGTCGGCCTCGACGATGGCGCGCTCGAAGGTGAGACCCTGGCTCTTGTGGATGGTGATGGCCCAGGCGAGCTTGAGGGGAATCTGCTGGAAGGTGCCTTCGACGGTTTCGGCAATGCGGTTGGTGGCGGGGTCGATGGCGTATTGGACGTTGTTCCACTGCATGGGCGCGGCGACGATGTCGGCGGGATCGCCGGGGCAGCGGACGCGGACGGAGGCGCCGTCAAAAGCCGTGATGCGGCCGATCTTGCCGTTGTAGAAGCGCTTGTCGGGCGAGGGGTCGTTCTTGACGAACATGACCTGCGCGCCGATCTTGAGTTCGATCTGCGGGTCGACGGGGAAGGACGATTCGGGAAAATCGCCGGCGACGTCGGCGGCGAAGCGGACGGCGGAGCCGGGAAGGGCGGCGAGCTTGGCATCGTTGAGGCGCTGGGCCTGCGCGTTGTGGGTGCAGAGGGTGACATAGCCATCGCCGTCGGCGGGCGAAAAGTCCGGCACATGGCGGCGGTTGAGCTCGGCGAGCGCTTCCGGGGAGAGGCGGTTTTCGCGGACCTGGTTGAGGAGTTCGAGGAAGCGGCCGTCCTGCTGGCGGTAGACCCGGGTGAGTTCGATGCAGGCGTAGTCGGTTTCGCGGAGGGCGCGGCTGCCGAAGAAGTAGGGCGTGTCGTAGAGGCCGCGCAGCAGCTCCCGTTCGTTGTCCTTCACGACGGGCGAGAGCTGCTGGAGGTCGCCGATCATCAGGAGCTGGACGCCGCCGAAGGGCTTGCGGCGGTCGCGGTAGCGGCGGAGGACGCCGTCGACGGCGTCGAGGAGGTCGGCGCGCACCATGCTGATTTCGTCGATGACCAGCAGGTCCATGCCGCGGATCATGGCGATCTTGTCGCGGGAAAAGCGGAAGCGCTCTTGCTCGTTTTCCCGGCCCGCCAAGGGGCCAAACGGGAGCTGGAAGAACGAGTGGAGGGTGACGCCGCCGGCGTTGATGGCGGCGACGCCGGTGGGGGCGACGACGACCATCTGCTTGGGCAGGCGTTCCCTCAGCGAGCGCAGGAAGGTGGTTTTGCCGGTGCCGGCCTTGCCGGTCAGGAACAGGTGGCGGCCGGTGTGCTGGACGTGGTCGAACGCCAGGTCCAGCGCGGGATTGGAGCTTCCGGGATTCTGCATGGGGCCAGCATGCTCCCGCGACCGTCGAATTTCAATACTGAACCATCGTTCATTTACGGAGAAATGCCCATGACCATCTTAATCGCAATCCTACTCGTAATCTTGATCTTCATCATGATCGCCATTTGATCGAGTCGTCGCGGGGAAAAGAGGGGGAGGGAATTAAGATTAGGATTAAGATTAGGATTACGATTAAGATTAAGATTACGATTAAGATTAGGATTACGATTACGATTAAGATTGGGATTACGATTAAGATTACGAGTCGCGCCGGGATTGACGGAAAACGGGGGATGGGGTACTTTCCGGCCATCGTCAGTGATGACAGGGCAAAAAGATGCGTGCAATTAGCTCCAATTTGAATTGGCAAACGCTCCCCTGCGAAATGCCGGCCGTCTAGTCGCGTTGCGACGGATATCAACCCAGGCCCGGGTTCCCGCAGGCAGCGGCCGATCCTTTTTTCGGGATCCGGTCCGGCGCGCTTGTTTCCTGTTTTCCCCCCTGTTTGTCGGAGCTTGATTCCCATGACGAGAGATTGCCCGCCGAACGCCGGTTTGCCCGGCACGGCTTTCCTGTGTACGCATTGCGACCGCGCGATTCCCGGCCGCGCGCCGGGGACGGCGCACCGAAACCACTGCCCGCATTGCCTGTGGAGCCTGCACGTGGACTTGCAGACCGGCGACCGCCGGTCGGCCTGCCGCGGGCCGATGGAGCCGATCGCGATCGGCATCCAGCCCGACGGCGAGTGGTCCATCCTGCACCGTTGCCAACGCTGCGGCCTGATCCGCCCGAACCGCATCGCGGGCGACGACAACGAAGTGCTGCTGGTGTCGATGGCGCTGCGGCCGCTGGCGCGGCCGCCGTTCCCTTTGGAGCGACTGGGCGGCGCATCCGCCGGCGGGGAGGACCGGCCATGAACCTGCGCGAGTGGGGCTGGGACGGCGATTGGGCGGCGGCGTTCGCTCCGCACGCGGCGGAAGGATTGCATCCGGCGCGCGTGGTGCGTCAAGACCGCGGCGCCTGGGAAATCCAGGCGGAAGCGGGCGCGCGCCCGGCGGAAGCGACGGGGAGGTTTCGGCTTGCACTGGAGAGCGGCGAGGCGGACCTGCCGGCCGTCGGCGACTGGGTGGCGATCGATCCGCGGCCGACATGCGACCGCGCGGGCATCGCCGCCACATTGCCGCGCCGCACCTGCCTGTCGCGGCAGGATGCCGGGCGCGCGACGCGCGAACAAGTGCTGGCGGCGAACGTCGACGTGGCGTTTCTGGTCAGCGCGCTTGACGCGGGGCGGGGGTTCAACTTGGCGCGGCTGGAGCGCTCATTGGCGCTGGTGCGCGCCGGCGGCGCGGAAGCGGTCGTGGTGCTCAACAAGGCCGACCTGTGCGACGACGTCGGCGGGCGGGTGCGCGAGGCGCAGTTTGCGGCGGCGGATGTGCCGGTGGTGGCGCTCAGCGCGACCGAAGGCTGGGGCGTGGAAGAGTTGCGGCCGTGGCTGGCGGAGGGGCGGACGGGCGTGCTGCTGGGGCCGTCGGGCGTCGGCAAATCCGCGCTGGTCAACGCGCTGCTGGGCGAAGCGCGGCAGGAAACGGGGCCCGTGCGCGAAGAAGATGCGCGCGGACGGCACACGACGACGCGGCGCGAGCTGTTCCGGATTCCGTCGGGCGGATTGCTGATCGATACGGCGGGGCTGCGGGAATTCCAGCCGTGGGAGGCGGACTCCGAACTGGACGCGGTGTTCCCGGAGGTGGCCGAACTGGCCACGCGGTGCCGGTTCCGCGACTGCCGGCACGAAAGCGAGCCCGGCTGCGCGGTGCAGCAGGCGCTCGGAGACGGGAGCCTGGACGCGCGTCGTTTCGAGCACTATCTTCGGCTCAAGCGCGAACAGGCCTACCAGGCCCAGAAACGGGATCTGGGCGCGCAACTGGCCGAGAAGGCGCGCTGGAAGCAAATCGCCCAGTGGCAGAAGGAATTCATGCGGCACCGGGAGAAATGAGCGGACCGCTACTTTTCCTCGCGGTTGGCGCGGAATTCGACGCGGGAGAGGATGCGGAGCTGGTAGAGGGTGAAGCCGACGAGGAGGCAGCCGAGCATCCAGGCGGCGGCGGTGGCGGGGCCGAGGCGCAGGAAAATGAAGGCCTTGTAGAAGATGTGCAGGCCGGCGACCTCCGTGCGGGCGCCGCCGGCGGTCATGGCGAGGATGTTGGCCTCGGCCTGCCAGGAGGCGATGAAGACGCCGACGAAATTGATGACGAGCAGGGGGCGCAGGGTGGGGAGGATCACGAAGAGGATTTTGTCGGTGAAGGAGGCGCCGTCGATGTCGGCGGCCTCGTAGAGATCGTCGGGGATGCCCTTGAGCGCGGCGAGATAGATGAGGCAGCCGGGGCCCATGCCGGCCCAGAGCATCGGCAGGACGCAGGAAAACAGAGCGGTGCGGGAATCGTCGAGCCAGCGGACGGGTTCGGGGAGCGTGGCGAAGAGCGCGGTCGGCGGCGCGGCGCGCCAAATTTCGCGCAGGGGGCCGAGGGGCGCGGCGGCGAGGAGGAGGCCGGCGGCGAAGACGAAGAGGGCGGGTTTCCAGAGATTATGATTCAGGAGGCGCCGGACGAGATGGAGCGCGAGGAGAATCACGGCAAGCGAAAGCAGCATCCAGCCGGCGGCGGGCACGTGCATCACCAGCCGGTTGACCAGGCCGGCTTCGGAGGGCTCGTAGAACGTCTTCCAGAGGAGGATGACGACAAGGCCGGTGATGGAGGCGGGCAGGTAGAAGATGACGCGGAAGAGGATTTTTCCGCGCGGCACTTCCTGCAACAGGATGGCGAGCAGGACGGGCGGGAGGAAAGTCATTGAAATGACGAGGAAGGAGTAGCGGGCGGACGTCAGCAGGGCGCGCCACCAGTCGGGATCCCAGAGAAGATTGGCGAAGTTGTCGAGGAAGACCCAGGTGGAGGCGCCGAAGATGCGGTAGTCGAAGAAGGCCATCGCCGCGCCGCGGAACAGGGGGACGTAGCCCCATGCCGCGATTGTAAGGGCGGCCGGCAGCAATAGCAGCAGCGCGCGCCAGTGCCGGCGGAAGGAATTAAAAATTAAGAATGAAGAATTAATAATTGGCGGATGGGTTTCATTCTGAATTCTGAATCCTGAATTCTGAATACTTTTCCTGCCCGGCAGGAAAATCCGGACCATCTGGCGAACGGCGAGAACGACGCTGGCGGCCAGAACCAGCAACAGCCCAAAGGCCGCCGCGCGGCGCTTGGCGAGTTCGCGGGGAGGGACGATTCCGAGCATGTCGGCATCGGCCTTTTTGCGGGCATCGACGAGCAGTTCGAGCAGCTGCGCGCGGCGTTCGGCGGGGTCGCCGGAGAGGCGGCCGGAGAGGGAGAGTTCCTCGGCCCGCCGGATGGGGGTGGTGAGGATGTCGTAGATGACGTTGGCATTCTTTCCGTAGGGTTCGGGGCGGCCATCGGCGAGGGCGATGGAGAGGCAGTCGCGCCATTCGGCGGGGATGGTGGCGGCGATGGATCCGTAGCCGTGGGCGCGGAGGAGATCGGGGGGGAGGAAGCGGCCGAAGCCGCCCTCGACCAGATGCTTCACGCGGATGGCGGCGGCTTCGGGGGAGTTCTGGAAGCGGATGTATTCCCAGGCGGCGTCGCGGACGAGGGGATTGGTGACGCCGGCGAAGATGCCCATCATGCGCGAGTTGATCTCGGTGCCGCGCGTGACGGGGCCGACGGGGAGGGGGGCCATTCCGGTGAGGTCGGGGTTGAGGGTGGCGAAGAGCTTCTCGTCGATGTAGGAAAACATCATTCCGAGCTGTCCGCGCCGCCATTTGAGGGAGGATTCGGCGGTGTCCTTGATGACATAGCCGCGGCGGGATTTGCCGGTGGAATCAGTCCACGGCTCGGTGGTGAGGCGGACGTAGAAGTCGAGGGCTTCGGCGGCGGCGGGCGAATCGAAGACGGCGCGCCAGCGGTTTTCCGTTTCGTCGAAGGCGAGGGCGTCGCCGCCGGCGCCCCAGAGGAAGGGCATCCAAAGGAACGATTCGTCCTTGCCGCGCGAGAGGCCGAGGCCGTAGATGCCGTTGGCGGGATCGGCGAGGGTGCGGCAGGCGTTGTAGAAGTCGTCCCAGCTCCAGTCGGGTTCGGGCGCGGGGAGGTGCGCGGCATCGAAAAGATCGCGGCGGTAGAGGACGACGCGGCCGAGGGGCGGGCCGCCGGGCATGGCCCAGACGTGCGTCGCGCCATCGGGGCCGGGGCGGCGGACGACGGGCTCGATCTTGGGATGGAGGCGGCGGGCGATTTCGGCGGGGGAGAGGGCGGAGACGTAGCGGTCTCCGGGGAGGTCGAGGGGGTGGAGGAAGCCTTGGGAGATGTAGGTGTCGGACTGGCGGAAATTGACGTAGAGGACGTCGGGGGCGACGTTGCCGGCGATGGCGAGGAGGGTGCTTTCGACGCCTTCGACCTGGATGCCGGAGAAACGGTGGAGGCGGAGGGAGAGGCGAGAGAGGTCGAGGCCGCCGTAGCGGCCGGGTTCGGCGGCCTGGCGGGCGCGGAGGAAACCGGGGGCGAGGCGAAGGAATTCGCGCTGGACGGCGAGTTCGGCGCGGGTGGAGGGGTCGGTGCGGGAGGGGTCGGGAAGGTTGAAGAGCGTGAGGTTCAGCACGGGCCCGTCGACGGCCGGTTCGACCCACCCGGCGGAGGCGGGGGAGGGGGAAAAGAAGAATGAAGAATGAAGAATGAAGAATGGAAGGTCGAGCCGCCGAAGGCATTTTCTCCATGCGGGGAAACGCGGCGCGGAGTTTTCCACGGCGTGGAAAACATTTTTCCACAGTGTGGAAAAAACGGCCAACGTTTTTCCATTGCGTGGAAAAACGGGAAAAAGTTTTTCCATTGTGTGGAAAAAACTTGGAAGGCGCCTTGGGGGATGGGAAGCGGGGGGCATCGTCAGCGGGCGGGGGGGGCGGGGTCGATGGCGAGCCGGAGGTTCTGGATCTCGTTTTTGCCGAACCGGGCCTGGAGGCGGGAGAGGATCTCGGCGGAGGGGGCGCCGCGGAGCTCCATGATCCAGGCGGGATGAGAGACGTAGACGGCGAGGATTTTGTTTTCGAGGTGGGCGGGGCGGGTATTGGCGGCGAGCTGGGGGCCGACGATTTCCGGCCAGGCGGCGGCGATGCGCGCGACCTGGGCGTGGACATCGAGCTTCATGTTCTTGAAGACACCGGGGATGAGGGCGCCGAGGGGGAGGGCGCCGGCATCGGGGGCGGGGGGGGCGTCGTCGGCGATGTGGAAGCGTTCGCGGGCGACTTGCCACTGGCCTTTGTTGTAGGGTTTCCGGCGGTTCATCGGAAAGCATCCTAGCAGAGGGAGAAGCGCGGGGGAACGGCAAACGGAGGGCTGGAGCGCTTTACAACGGGGGAAAATAGGGGTAGTTTAAGACATTGAAATGAAAGCAGTCGCTCCAGGCAAATTGATCCTGAGCGGGGAGCATGCGGTGGTCTATGGCCGCCCGGCCCTTGCGATGGCGGTCAACCGCAACGCCCAGACCTTCATCACGATGGAAGGGGCGGACGAGACGGTGTCGTTCGACCTGCCCAACCTGCAGGCGGGGAAGGAGTCGTTCACGCTGCGGGCGCTGCGGGATTTCCACGGGCGGGTGGAGCGCAACTACGAGGAGTTCCTGGCGGGGCGGCTGTCGATCCGCGACGTGCTGCACAAGCCGGCGGACCTGTTCCAGTACGCGTTTGTGACGATTCTGGACGGGTTGCACCTGAAGATGGGCGGCGGGGTGAACGTGCGGCTGAACTCGAACATCCCGATCGGGTGCGGGATGGGTTCTTCGGCGGCGACGATTTTGAGCGTGCTGCGAGGGCTGGGGCACTACTACCGAGTGGATTTCCGGCCGGAATGGTACAGCCGCTACAGTCTCGAGGTGGAGAACATGCAGCACGGGAAGGCCAGCGGGCTGGACACGTACGTGTCCATGCACGGCGGGTGCGTGCGGTTCCAGAACGGGGAGGCGCAGGAGCTTCCGCTGCCGCGGGTGCCGCTGTACATCGTGAACACGGGGGCGCCGGGGAGCACGACGGGCGAGGCGGTGGCCTCGGTGGCGCGCCGCATCGGCGCGAAGAATCCGGTGTGGGAGCATTTCGAGGGCGTGGCGGACCACATGCAGAAGGCGCTGCAGCACGACGACCTGAAGTCGTTCCAGCGGGCGATGCGCGACAACCACCGGCTCTTGAACGAAATCGGGGTGGTGCCGGGGCGCGTGGCGGAATTCGTTTCCGAGGTGGAGGCGGCCGGCGCGGCGGCGAAGATCTGCGGGGCGGGGGCGGTGGCGGGGGAGAACGGCGGCATGGTGCTGGTGGCCTCGAAAGAGGCGCCGGCCGGACTGTGCGCCAAGTATGGCTATGAACTGATGACCGTGCGCCCCGATCCGCTGGGCGTGCGGGTGGTGTGATCGATTCCCCCATGCCGTTGCGCGCCGTAAAAGCTTCCGCGCCGGGAAGCCTCATGCTGATGGGCGAACATGCCGTGCTGCACGGGCAGCCGGCCATCGTCTGCGCGATCAGCAAGCGGTTGAAGATCGAACTGGCGCCGCGCGAGGACCGGACCATCCGGCTGCATTCGGCGCTGGGCGAGCACGAGACCACGCTGGAGGAACTGGCGCCGAGCGACAGCTTCCGCTTCGTGCTGGGAGCGATCCGCGCCTGCCGCGACGAATTGAAGCAGGGCTTCGAGCTGGACATCAAGTCGGAGATGTCGCACCAGATGGGGCTGGGGTCGAGCGCGGCGGTGACGGTGGCCACGCTGGCGGCGCTGGCGGGGGCGCAGGGGAAGGAACCGGCGCCGGGCTACCTGCTGGAAGCCGGGGCGCGGATCATCCGGAAGGTGCAGGGCGGAGTGGGTTCCGGCGCAGATGTGGCGGCGAGCACCTACGGGGGATGCCTGCGGTTCTATGCCGAGTCGCAGGAGGTGGTGAAGCTGCCGAAGGCGCCGCCGCTGACCGTGATCTATTCGGGCAGCAAGATGCCGACGCCGGAAGTCATCGCCATCGTCGAGGAAAACCGCCGGAAGCAGCCCGAGGTGTTCGCCAAGCTGGACGCGATGATCGGCGACACGGTGAAGCGGGCCTTCGAGGCGGCGGCGCACGGCGACTGGGCGTCGATGGGCGAGCTGATGAACGTGAACCAGGGGCTGATGGACGCCCTGGGGGTGAACAACGCCAAGCTGGCGGAACTGGTGTTCGCGCTCCGCGAGGATCCGAACATCCACGGGAGCAAGATTTCGGGTTCGGGGCTGGGCGATTGCGTGGTGGGGCTGGGCAAGGCGATGCGGCGGGACTGGGGGGTGCCGTCGCTGGCGGTGCAGGTCGACCTCGCGGGGGCGACGGTGGAGGCGATCCTGTGATTTCCGCGCGGCAGGTCGTCCAACAGATCCTGGCCGGCCGCGAATCGCAACCCGGGAAGCGCGCGGCGGCCTATGCGCCGGCGAACATCGCGCTGGTGAAATACTGGGGCAAGCGCGACGAGGCGCTGAACCTGCCGGTGACGGGGAGCCTGTCGATTTCGCTGGGGCCGCTGGGCTCGCACGTGGAACTGGGACGGAGCGAAGGCGCCGCCGACGCGGTCTGGCTGAACGGAAAGCCGCTGGCGGCGGACAGTTCGTTCGCGAAGCGCGCGGGCGCGTATCTGGACCTGTTCCGCCCGTCGGTGGATTTCCATTTTGAATTGCAGGCGCGGAACACGGTGCCGACGGCGGCGGGGTTCGCGTCGTCCGCCTCGGGGTTCGCGGCGCTGGCGAAGGCGGTGGACGGATTGTTCGGCTGGGGGCTGGCGGCGCGGGAGCTTTCGATCCTGGCGCGGCTGGGGAGCGGGAGCGCGGCGCGGAGCCTGGAAGAGGGATTCGTGGAGTGGCATGCGGGGAAGGCGCCGGACGGGATGGATTCGTTTGCGGAGCGGATGGAGGCGGAATGGCCGGAGCTGCGGGTGGGCGCGGTGGTGCTGTGTTCCGCGGAGAAGCCGATCGGCTCGCGCGAAGGGATGAAACGCAGCGTGGAGACGTGCGAATTCTACCGGGAGTGGCCGGGGCGGGTGGCGCAGGATCTGGTCGCGCTGAAGGCGGCGATCGCGGCGAAGGATTTCGCGGCGCTGGGGGCGGTGGCCGAGGGCAATGCGCTGGCGATGCACGCGCTGATGGCGGCGACGCGGCCGCCGATCGTGTATGCCTTGCCGGAGACGGTGGCGGCGATGCGGAAAATCTGGGCGGCGCGGGAGAGCGGGCTGGCGCTGTGGTTCACGATGGATGCGGGGCCGAACGTGAAGCTGCTGTTCGAGGCGCGGGACGAGGCGCGGGTGCGCGAGATCTTCCCCGGCGTCGAGGTCGTCGCGCCGTTCGGTTGATGGGGGCCGGGGACGGCTGAGGGGCGGCGGAAGAAATCCTCTGCCTGCACGTCCTGCGGACGGTGGGCAAGCGATATCCTTGAAGTGGCGACGGCCGCGCGGCGCCGGTTCAAAATCGTGAATCTTGAACCCGTTCGCTACAGCGAGCGGTCGAGGATGGCGAGGGCCTGCTCGATGTGGGAGGGATTGACGACGAGGGGGGGGACGAAGCGCAGGACGTGGTCGCCGGTGGCGATGCAGAGCAGTCCGTTTTCCCGCAGCTTGGCCTCGATGGGCTTGGCGGGGACGTTCAGCACGAGGCCGATCATCAGGCCGACGCCGCGCACGGCCTGGATGCAGGCGTGTTTCGTCGCGAGCTTCCGGAGGCCGTCCATGAACAACGCGCCCATCTGCACGGCGTTGTCGAGGAGGTGTTCCTTCTCGATGGTTTCGAGGGTGGCCAGGGCGGCCGCGCAGGCCAAGGGGGTGCCGCCGAAGGTGCTGGCATGGTTGCCGGGCTGGAAGACATTTGACAGCTCGGGCGTGACCGCGGCGGCGCCGATGGGGAAGCCGCCGCCGAGGGCCTTGGCCATGGAGAAGCCGTCGGGCCGGATGCCGTAGTTCTGGAAGCCGAACCACTTGCCCGTCCGGCCGATGCCGGCCTGGACCTCGTCGAAGAAGAGCAGGATTTTCTTTTCGTCGCACAGCGCCCGCAGGCCGGTCATGAATTCCGGCGTGGCGGGGACGATGCCGCCTTCGCCTTGCACGGCCTCGCAAAGGACGGCGACGGTGGCGGGGGTGATGGCGGCCCGGACGGATTCCAGGTTGTTGAATTCGGCATAGGCGAAGCCGGGCACGAGGGGTTCGAAGCCCTTCTGGTACTTGGTCTGGCCGGTGGCGGTCATGGTGGCGAGGGTCCGGCCATGGAAGGAATTCTTCATGGTGATGATCTCGTAGCGGCCGTCGAGGGAGCCCCATTTGCGGGCGAGCTTGAAGAGGCATTCGTTGGCTTCGGCGCCGGAGTTGCAGAAGAAGATCTTTCCGCCGAGGGAGATTCCGGAGAGTTTCTGCGCGAGGCGGGGCTGGAGCTCGTTATGGAAGAGGTTGGAGCAGTGCATCAGGATGGCGACCTGCTTCTGCACGGCGGCGACGACGGCGGGATGGCAGTGGCCGGTGTTGCAGACGGCGATGCCGGCCATGAAGTCGAGATACTCCCTGCCGGCGTCGTCCCAGACGGAGACGCCCGAGCCGCGCACGAGGGTGAGCCCCGGCGCATAGGTGGGCATGACGAATTGGCTGTGGAGTTCCTTGGGGCTAGGGTGCGTCATTGACGATCTCCGTTCCGACGCCTTTGTCGGTGAACAGTTCGAGGAGCAGGGAATGCGGCAGGGCCGCGTCGATGATGTGGGTCTTGCGGACGCCGGCCTTGAGGGCCTTGAGGGCGCCGCTGATCTTGGGCAGCATGCCGCCGCCGATGATGCCGCGCTCGATGAGGCTTTCGACCTCGGAGAGGTGGAGGGTGCTCATGAGGGAGTTGCGGTCCTTGGGGTCGGCCAGGAGGCCGGGGACGTCGGAGAGGAAGACGAGCTTCCGCGCCTTGAGGCGCTCGGCGAGGCCGGCGGCGGCGGCATCGGCGTTGATGTTGTAGATCTGGCGGGAGGCGTCGGCGCCGAGGGGGGTGATGACGGGCGTGATGTCGGATTCGAGGTAGGCCTTGACGGGCTCGACATCGACGTGGGTGATTTCGCCGACGAGGCCCCAGTCGAGGACTTCGCCGGTATCGGCATCCTCGGCGGTATGCTTGCGGACGGTGATGATGTCTTCGCCATGGATGCCGCGGGCCTTGCAGCCGAAGCCGTTCAGGATCGAAACCAGCTCGGGATTGACCTCGCGGTTGAGGACCTGTTCGACGATCTTCATGGTTTCGGGGTCGGTGACGCGCAATCCCTTGACGAACGTGGCCTGGAGCCCTTTCTCCTTCATCCGGGCATTGATGGCCTTGCCGCCGCCATGGACGATGACGGGGCGCATGCCGACGCAGCTCATGAAGGCGACGTCCTCGAGGATGTCGCGGACGACGTCGGGGTTGTCCATGGAGGAGCCGCCGAACTTGACGATGATGGTTTCGCCCCGGAACCGCTGGATATGCGGGAGGGCTTCGATGAGGACGCTGGCTTTCTGGATGGCTTGTTTCATATGTAAAACCCCATTATCGGCCACCCGGCAGGCGGGTGGAAGAAAAAAGCGGGGGCCGGGCTACTTGTTGATCTTGACGTATTCTTCGGTGCAGTCGCAGGAATAGACGGTGGCGGCATGGCGGCCGAGGTGGAGGTCGAGGGTGATGGTGAATTCCTTTTTCGCCGCGACGCGGGAGAGCTGCTCGATGGAGGCGCCGGCCTTGACGCCGTTTTTCGCGGCCAGCAGCCTGCCATAGCGGATTTCCACCTTGGTTTCGTCGACCGTGGCGGGGGAATAGCCGAGGGCGTCCATGAGGCGGCCCCAGTTGGGATAGGTGCCGACCCATGACGTCTTGACGAGGAAGGAGTTGGCGACGGAGCGCGCGGCGGCTTCGGCGTCGGCGGGTGTGCGGGCGCCCTGGACCTTGACCGTGACCATTTTCTGCGCGCCTTCGCCGTCGCGCACCATTTCCATGGCGAGGCGGAACGTCACGCCTTCGAGCGCGGCGACGAACGCGGGCCAGTCGCGGTGTCCGGGCTTGAGGGGCTTGTTGCCGGCGCAGCCGTTGGCGAGCATCAGGACAGTGTCGTTGGTGCTCTGGTCGGCGTCGACGGAGATGCGGTTGAAGGATGGGTCCACGGCGGCCTTGAGGGCCTTCTGCATGGCGCGGCGGTCGACCTTGGCGTCGGTGAGGAGGAAGGCGAGCATGGTGGCCATGCAGGGCTGGATCATGCCGGCGCCCTTGGCGATGCCGGTCAGGCGGCAGGGCTTGCCGTTGGCGGAGAAGGGGACGGTGAAGCGCTTGGGCCGGGTATCGGTGGTCATGATGCCGCGCGCGGCGGATTCGCCGCCGGCGGGGACGACAGACGTGGCGAGCTTCTCGATGCCGGGGAGGATGATGTCCATGCGCAGGGGCACGCCGATTCGCCCCGTGGAGCAGACGAGGAAGTGGTCGGCCGGCACGCCGAACTGTTTGGCGGCATGGGCCGCCATGGCCTGCGCGTCGCGCAAGCCGTTCTTGCCGGTGCAGGCGTTGGCCTGCCCGCTGTTGACGACGATGCCGCGCGCGACGCCGACGGTGGCGACGCGCCCGGAATCGAGGCGCACGGTGGCGGCCTTGACCTGGTTGGTGGTGAACGTGCCGGCCAGCGCGGCGGGGGCGTCGGAAAAGAACATGGCCATGTCCGGCTTGCCGGAGGCCTTGAGGCCGGCGACGATGCCGGCGGCGCGGAATCCGGAGGGAAGCGTGGCGGCGGCGGAGAACTTCAAGGATGGTTTTTTCATAGTGGGGAGAAGTATAGGAGTCTCTGTCCAGAAATATAGAAGAAATCACGGGGCAAACGGGGCAAAGAAAAACCCCGGAGCGCCGAGGCGTCCGGGGTGTGGCGAAGCCGGTACGGCCTAGCGTTTCGAGAACTGGAAGCGGCGGCGGGCGCCGGGCTGGCCGGGCTTTTTGCGTTCCTTCATGCGGGGGTCGCGGGTGAGGAAGCCGGCCTTCTTGAGGATGGCGCGGAAATTCTCGTCGGCCTGGATGAGGGCGCGGGAGATGCCGTGGCGCAGGGCGCCGGCCTGGCCGGGGACGCCGCCGCCTTCGCAGAGGGCGATGACATCGTACTGGCCGACGCCTTCGATGGCCTTGAAGGGCGCTTCGACGATGAGGCGGAGGTCGGTGGTGGGGAAATACTCCTCGAACGTGCGGCCGTTGACGGTGATCTTGCCGCTGCCCTTGGAGAGGCGGACGCGGGCGATGGCGGTCTTGCGGCGGCCGGTGGCGATGGATTCGATTTCAGCTTTCTTGGTGGCCATGGTGTTTCTCCGGAATTAGCCGATGACTTTGGGGTTCTGGGGGGCGTGGGGATGCTCGGCGCCGGGATAGAGCTTGAGGCGCTTGATGAGCTGGCGGCTCATGTGGTTCTTGGGGAGCATGCCGCGGACGGCGTGCCAGATGATGTAGCCGGGATTCTTCTCGCGCATGACGCCGGCGGGGGTCTCGGTGTAGCCGCTCTGGTAGCGGGTATACTTCGCGTAGGTCTTCTTCTCCTCCTTGGAGTTGCCGGACAGGCCGACCTTGGCGGAGTTGATGACCACGACGAAATCGCCCGCATCGATGTGGGGCGCGTAATCGGGCTTGTGGCGGCCGCGCAGGAGGCGGCAGATTTCGACGGCCAGGCGGCCGGCGGGCTTGTCGGTGGCGTCGATGAGATACCACTCGTGCTTGACTTCGGTTTCTTTCGGCAGTGTCGTTTTCATAATCCTTCGGTTCCCAAACAATAAGCGGCGAACAGTAGCGCGCACGGCGCGCGGCTGTCAACGCGGTTCTTCCATTTCGACTGTGAAACAACCCCGTGCCGGAAGGATCGGAAAATCCGACGACAGAGGACGCCTCCGCGCGCCGTTGCCGGCCGGGCGCAAACCCGGTCTGCGGCCTCCCGTCCGGTTACCGCCGGAAAAGACGCCCGAAGCGCGAAGAAAAATTGGCTCCAGCGACAGGGCTCGAACCTGTAACCTATTGGTTAACAGCCAACCGCTCTACCATTGAGCTACGCTGGAACCGAAAATCACGGGGAAAGATAGTCAGAACGGTCGGGAAGTCAAGCCCGCAGACCGGAAAAAAGGAGGGAAAGCCCCGGCCTTCGGTGCGGGGAGGCGCCGCCGGGGGCATTTTCCATGGCGGGATAAAACGGGGCAAAGTTTGTCCATTGCGTGGAAAAACCGCTGAAAGTTTGTCCATTGCGTGGAAAAATCCGGCGGGAGGGGCGTTGGGGCGGCTTCCCGCGCCGGGAGGCGCCGGGGGGGATCAGAGCCTGGCGGCGACTTCGCGGAAGGCGCGGCGGACCTCGTCCTCGCCGGGGATCTTCCGGCGGTGCATGAGGACCTTTCCGGCGCAGATGGTGGTATCCACGCACTCGGGGGTGGCGGCGTAAACGAGGTCGGAGACGAGGTTGTGGCCCGGGACGAGCCCAGAATGGTCCAGATCCACCAGGATGCAGTCGGCGAGCTTTCCGACGGCGATTTCGCCGGCATCGAGGCGGAATATCCGGAAGCCGTCGGCGGTGGCGGTGCGGTAGATTTCGGCGGCGGAGCAGGCGACGGGGTCGAGGGTGCTGGCCTTGGCCAGGAGGGCGGCCGTGCGCATCTCGGAGAACATGTCGTAGCGGTTGTTGGAGCAGGCGCCGTCGGTTCCGAGGCCGAAGCGGAGGCCGGCGCGGCGGGCGGCGCCTTCCTGGAAGGTGCCGGAGGCGAGCTTCATGTTGGAAGAGGGGCAATGGGCGATGGAGGCGCCCCGTTTCGCCAGCAGCTGGCGGTCGGAATCGGTCAGCCAGACGCCGTGGGCGCCGATGAAGCGGTCGTTCAGGAGTCCTTCGGCGTCGAAGACCTCCGCGGGGGTCTTGCCGGTGGATTGGATGCATTCGTTGGTTTCGCGCTTCGTCTCGGAGAGGTGGGTATGGACGGCCAGGTTGTTCTCGGCGGCGAAATCGCGGCAGATGGCGCGCATTTCGGGGGAGGTGGTGTAGAGGGCGTGGATGCCGACGGAGAGCTCGACGCGGGAGGGGTAGGATTTGGCGAGGGCGAGGTGTTCCTCGAGATCGCGGCGGAGGCCGTCCAGCGCGGCCTGGCCGGGGGGGATGATGTTGGGGTGGCAGAAGCAGGTGCGGATGCCGCTTTCGTAGAAGGCGCGCATGCACTGGGGGGTCTGCCAATACATGTCGTGGGCGGCGGTGATGCCGGAGCGGATCATTTCGAGGCAGCCGAAGAGGGTGCCCCAGTAGATATGGTCGGAGGTCAGGCGCCGTTCCAGGGGCCAGATGATGTTGTTGAGCCACTCGTGGAGGGGGGTGCCGTCGCCGAGGCCGCGCATCAGGACCATCGCGGCATGGGAATGGACATTGGCGAAAGAGGGAAGGATGGCCATGCCGATTCCATCCAGCGTCCGGGTGGAGGGGGCGAGGGAGGCGGGGGCGATATTCGCCTCGATGCGGGAAAACCGTCCGTTTTGAATGAGAACGTCCCGGATTTCGGTTCCCAGACGGGCCTTTTGGATGAGCAAGTCCATGGTGGATGGATAAATAGCCGGGAACGGGAAGGAAAACCAGCAAAAACGGCGGTTTCGGCGCAGAAGGATCCGCCACTCCGGGAGGAAAAGGGAGTCCGCAGCTGGAAAGAGAGAACATTTGAATTACACAAAACCTAAAATTTTCAAATCCGGGCATGGGGAGGGGGAGGCGGGCAAAGGGGAAGGAATCCGGGGCCTGCGAAGAGAGGATGGAAAGGGGAATGGATGGCGCTTATAGACAAAAAGGAGCGTTTTGATCTTGCAAGCCACTATGCAGAGCCGTATTTTTTCCTTGGAAAGTTGGGTTGGAGCAGCGCACCGGAAGAATCCGGGAGCGGCGGGTTTTGTTGGGTTGCCTGTGCGGCCAATGAGGAGCCATGAGCAAAATGGGTCAGCGAAAAAGGGAACAAGGGACGGGAGGCGGGCGCCTGCCTGCCGGCCTTTTGGTGTTGTTCCTGTGCCTGCTGGCGGTTCCGGCGCAGGCCTTGGTGGTGACGGTGGATCTGGGCTGGGGGTGGGATGCCACCGCCAACACGGATTTGAGCGACTACAATCTGCAAGAAGGTTCGATCGTGCAGATCATCCTGTACGATTCAGCCATGGCGCTTCCGCCGGGAACGGAGGCGGACGACAACTTCGACATCTTCTCCGCGGGGACCCCGACGGTCTATGATCCCATCACGGCGCCGGACGGGCACGTGATCGCCTATACCACGCAGATCGGATCGCCCATCAATCCCAATGCGAACGGCTACGACTGGTACAACATCTACGCGCAGTTCGAGATTCTCGGCACCTACGACAGCCTGTACGTCCGCATCTTCGGCATGACCAATTTCCCGGACGGCGTGGCGGCGGAGAGCTACTGGGGGCTGAGCGAAGTGCAGACCGGCACCAACATCGTCGGCACGTGGTACGTGGGGCCGCTCGATGAAATCACGCCGACCAACCTGGCGTACTTCGAGGTGATTCCGGAGCCGGGATCGCTGGCTTTGCTGGCGTTGGGCGGAACGGGGCTTTGGTTCGGGCACCGCCGCCGGAAAAACCGCGTTTCGCGGGTCTAGTTCAAAATCATGCAATTATTGGGTTCTTTATTTGTCTAAATGGGTAAAACGCTGTATTTTCCTGTGGAGCAGGATGGGAGAGCGGCCTTGGCGGCCGATCGATTTGGAGAAGGGAACGGGCAGATGAAAAGAAGTCTCCAAGGGAAAGCGGCGCAGATCGGCTGCGCCATTATGCTGTTTGCGATGGAAAGCGTGCTGGCCCAGGGAGGCGGATCGCTGACCGTTGGCAATCTGGCCCCCGTGCAGGATGCGCTGGGGCGCAACCTGCCGGGCAGCAACGGGAATCCGGATGGCACGGCCGTGTGGATCGAAATCCGCGAGGCCACCGGGGGCGGCGGGATCGTGCCGCCCGATCCCGCGACGGGCGAGGGGGATGATGTGCTCAACCCGCTGGTCCGGGAATCCTACATGGGCCACGACACGGTCGGCACGAATCCGGGCTTGTTTGCCGAGACATTCGAAACCCGGCTGTCCACGAACGCCATGTACTATGCGCGGGCCTACGACGCGCCGACGCCGGGTGCGGCCATCTACTACGTGGATTCGGCGGTGTTTGCCGGTCCGCCTTCCTTCGTGACCTCCGTCAACGTCGAATTCGGATCGATGCTTCTGGTCGAAACCGGCGCGGCGGATGGGGACACGGACGGCGACGGCATTCCGGACGCGATGGAGACGGAGATGCTGGGGACCAGCCCTTCGCAGCCAGACACGGACGGCGATTACTACAACGATTTCTTCGAGGCGACACACACCGACGTCCTGAACCCGACCGAGCCGAACATCCCGTTTGAAATCAACCGGGCGCCGGAATACGCGGGGGGAGGGAGCCGGTCGGTGTCGTGGGGCGCCAACCCGGGGCTGGAATACCGGCTGGAGTTCCGGCCGGCCTGGGTGGACGGGGGCGGCTACAGCAATGTCTGGAGCGGCACGGCGGCGGAGACCAATCTGGAGATCGACGTGCAGACGTGGGTGCAGACCAACAGTCCCAAGGGGTTCTTCCGGGTCGTGGTGCCGTAGTTCCGCGGGATGAGGCGTTGGCGGGCGCATGAGGCGATTCAAGCATGAGGATGGAAGTGCAATGAGCAAGAATGGAACGGGAGCGGGGCGGACAGCTTGGCGGGTGCTGCGGGGGGCGCTGGCGGCGGCATTCGCCGCCTTGCCGATGGCGGCTCCGGGGGCTACCGAGACCTGGAAGGACACGAGCACGTCGGGCTACTGGTCCGATGCCAGCGAGAACCGCTGGTACCGCTTCGACGACGGGTGGGATGTGCGCCGGCCCGACCTGGCCGTGGGCCAGTGGAACTACGACGGGACGAAGAGCGCAAACGTCATTACGTTCGCGAACGGCGTCCAGTCCTCCATGACCGTGAACGGGCTGGGAGGCGCCGAATATCTGGTGAACCAGCTGTGGTTCAGCAACAGCACGTCGCGCACGTTTGCGCAGGCCGACGGCAGCTACCTCAAGATGTCGGGCGGTTCGGCGAAGATCGAGGCGGCATCGGGGAGCGGGACGGGGACCTATACGTTCGGCGTGCCCCTCCTGCTGGACGCGACGACCGAGCTGAACCCGGTGGGCGGCGCGCTGACATTCAACGCGGCCGTCACCAACGGGGGGTATTGGATCAACGTGTATGGCGCCAACCAGAAGACGCTGACCCTCGGCGGCGTCCTGTCGGGTTCGGGCGGCCTCGCGGTGAAGCAGGACAGCCTTGTGCTGCTGACGAACAACAACACCTTCAGCGGGGCGATCTGGGTGGAGAAGGGGACCGTGCAATTGGCCAACCATACCAATGCCATCGGTTCGAGCGGCATTGTGAACGTGGGGACGAACGCGACGCTGGACCTGCAGTACGGGACGGTGGACGTGCGCCCGGCCGCATTGAACCTGTACGGCACGGGGACCAATTCGACGTGGGGCGCGCTGCGGAAGGCCACGTCGGGGACGACGACCTGGCGCGGCATCGTGACGCTGGGCGCCGATTCGCGGATCGTGGCGTCGGCGGGCAACATCTATTTCGCCACCAACGTGGCGGCGGGCTCCTCTACGCTGTACGTGACCAATGCCAACGCGATGAACATGACCGGCGGCGAGATGACGGGCACCAAGACGACCGGCGACGGGGCGTTGTACAAGACCGGCGCCGGATCCTTCCAGCTGCGGCCGGGTTCGGGCCTGACGGGAACGATTAGCTTGCAGCAGGGTGAAATCCGGCAATCGACGGGCAACTCGAGCGTGCTGCCCTCGGGCGGCCTGCTGATCCTGGCGGACGGGACGACCTACCGTTCGGACGGCACGACGGTGCGGGAAATGGCCAAGGCGAGCCGGATCGACGGGAACGTGACGCTGGGCTACAGCGGCGGGGGGCGGGTGACCTTTTCGGGGGACATGAACCTGGCGGCGGGGCAGCGCACGCTGACGGCGGCGAACGATGTCACGATCAGCGGGGCGGTCACGAACGGCGGGCTGACGAAGGCGGGAACGGGAACGATGATCCTGCTGGGGGCGAACACCTATGCGCTGGGCACGCTGATCAGCGCGGGCGTCCTGCAGGTCGGCAGCAACGGGACGGCGGGATCGGTCTCCGGCAACATCACGAACAACTCGGCGCTGGCGTTCTACCGGTCCGACTCCTCGACCTTCAGCGGCGCGATCAGCGGGACGGGCGCGCTGACCAATCTGGCCGGGACCCTGACGCTGTCGGGGACCAGCACCTACAGCGGGGGCACAACGGTGGCGGGGGGCACGCTGCTGGTCAGCGGGTCGATCGGCAGCTCGGCGGTGTCGGTGAACAGCGGCGCCACGCTGGCGGGCGCCGGCACGGTGGGGTCGATCGCGTCGCTGTCCGGCACGGTGAGCCCGGGCGCTTCGGCCGGCGTGGCCGGCACGCTGACGGCCAGCGGCGCGGCGGCGCTGGGCGGCGGGACCTACACCTGCGACATCACGGGCACGGGCAGCACGGATTGCGACAAGATCGCGGCGGGCGGCGCCGTCGCGGCCGCCTCGGCGCTGACGATCAACCTGCCGGCGTCGGCCCCGGCGGGATTCAGCGAGGCGAGCTCGTATAGCTGGACGATCATGAGCGGCAGCTCCGTCGATACGGCGAACATGTCGATCGGGACGAAGTGGACGACGGGCGGCACGCTGGCGCTGAGCACCAGCGGGAACACCATCGTGGTGACCCACACGCCGGGGGCGCCGTCGGCGCCGACGGGGCTGTCCGCCTCGGACGGCACGAGCACGGCGCAGGTGGCGCTGAGCTGGAACGATGGATCGGGGGAGACGGGCTACGTGATCTGGCGCAACACCGTCAACACGTTCGCCAGCTCCACGGCCATCTACACGAACGCCGCCGGCGTGGTCACCTACAACGACAGCGCGGCCACGGCCGGACAGCTCTACTACTACTGGGTGACGGCCACGAACGCGTCGGGCTCGAGTTCCGCCAGCACGTCGGATTCGGGCTACAAGCGGCTGACGGCGCCGGCCAACCTGGCGGCGGCGGATGGCGGCTCGACGGCCAACATCACGGTGACCTGGGACGCGGCGACGGGCGCGAGCTCCTACCATCTGTACCGGGACACGGATTCGACGCCGGCGGGGGCGACGGAGCTGGGGCCGCAGTCCAGCGGATATGCGGACACGTCGGCGACGGCGGGGCAGCTCTACTACTACTGGGTGGTGGCCTCGAACAGCACCAGCAGCAGCACCAGCGACTGGAGCACGGCCAACTCCGGCTACATGAAGCTGACGGCGCCGGGGAGCGTGGCGGCGACGGAAAACCAGTCCGACCGCGTGACGGTGACGTGGGGCAACGTGGCGGGCGAGACGGGCTTCGGCATCTGGCGGTACACGTCGGACGTCTCCGGTTCGGCGACGTGCATCGGGGCGGTGGGGGCGGACACGCTGACCTACGACGACACGACGGGCGACGCCGGCACGACCTACTACTACTGGGTGCGGGCGACCAACAGCACCAGCGCCAGCATGAGCGATTTCGGCGCGTCGGACTCCGGCATGAAGACGCTGACGGAACCGTCGACGGCGGCTTCGTCCATCACCTTCGGTTCCCTGGCGCCGGATTCGTACACCGTGGGCTGGACGCGGGGCAACGGCGAGTACGTGCTGGTGGTGGCGAAGCAGGGGAGCGCGCCGACCGACCCGGCGGACAGCACGGTCTATGCGGCCAACGCGGCGTTCGGCTCGGGGGACACGACGGCGGCGGGCAGCTACGTGGTCTACAAGGGGACGGGCACGTCGGTGCCGGTGACGGGGCTTTCGGCGGGGACCGAATACTATTTCGCGGTCTATGAATTCAACGGCGCGGCGACGCCCAACTACCGGACGAGCGACGAGCCTGTTTCGAGCCAGTACACGCTGGTGGCGGAGCCGACGACGCAGGCGACGGGCATCGCCATCACCGGAACGAACGAGGTGACGCTGACCGGCATCAACTGGACGGACGGCAACGGGGCGAGCCGCATCGTGGTGGTGAAGGCGGGGAGCGCGGTGGATGGATTCCCGGCGGACGGAACGGGCTACACGGCCAACGCGACGTTCGGCTCGGGATCCCAGATCGGCACGGGCAACTACGTCGTGCACGCCGGCAGCGGGCCGCTGGCGACGCTGAGCGGGCTGTCGCGCGACGTGGTCTACCACTTCCGCGTCTTCGAATTCAACGGCAGCGGATCCACGGCGAACTACCTGACCAACGCGGCGTCGGGCAATCCGGCCAGTTCGACGACGATGGCGGCCAACCCGGCCTCGGCCGCGGCCGACCTGGCGATTTCGTCCATCGGCACCACCTCGTTCACCGTCACCTGGACCAAGGGCACGGCGGGCACGAACACGCTGATCCTGGTGCGCGCGGGAACCCTTTCGACGGAGCCGTCGGACCTGGCCACCTACGCGGCCAGCGCGGTGTTCGGTTCCGGTTCGGAGATCGGCACGGGCGGATACGTGGTCTATACCAACACCGGCGCGAGCGTGACGGTGACGGGCCTGGCCCCCGGGACGCGCTACTACGTGAAGGCCTACGCGTTCAACGGCGCCGCCAACTCGCAGAACTACCGGACCAGCGACGAGCCGACGATCGACGACTACACGCTGATGACGGAGCCGTCGCAGGCGACCGGCATTTCCTTCGGCACGCTGGCGGACACCAGCTATGCGGTTTCCTACACGGCGGGGGACGGGCTGAGCCGCCTGGTGGTGGCGAAGGCGGGCAGCGCGGTGGATTGGACGCCGACGGACGGCACGGCGTACGCAGGGGAGAACAACGCCTTCGGTTCGGGCACGGAACTGAGCGCCGGCAACTTCCTCGTGCACCGCGGCGCGGGCCCGTTCACGCTGTCGGGACTCTCGGCGGCGACGGACTACCACCTCCGCATTTTCGAATACCAGGGGACGAACGACACGTTGAACTACAACGTGTCCGCGGCCTCGGGCAATCCCAGCAACCGCTACACGCTCTCCGCGGAGCCCACGGCGCACGGGACGCTGACGGCCACGGCGGTGTCGGACACGGAGATCGACCTGGACTGGGGCGACGCGACGGGCGAGAGCGGGTTCCTCATCGTGCGGCAGACGTCGGATTCGGGCTGGACGGCGCCGGCGGACGGCACGGCGTACACGGCGGGCAACTCGCTGGGCGGCGGGACGGTGGTCTATGCCGGCACGGCGGCGGGGGCGGGGTCGACAACCGACAGTTCGCTGTCGGCCAACACGACCTACTATTACAGGATCTATCCCTACGCCTACGACGGGACGGCGGCGCATGCGACCTACAACTACTACACCGGCGGCACGCCGGGCAGCGCCAACGCGACGACCGGGGAGTCGGAGCCGGGTTCGAGCCTGACCTTGTCCTCGTTCGCGCCGGCGAGTGGGACCAGCGCGACGATCACGTGGACGGGGTCGGGCGCCGACGGGACGATCATCCTGGTGAAGTCCGGCGGCGCGGTCGATTCGAACCCGGTCGACTGGACGGGCTACACGGCGAACGCGGCCTTCACGAGCGGCGACCAGATCGGCACGGGCAACTACGTGGTCTATGCGGCGGCGGGCAGCACCGGCATCGTGACGGTGACGGGGCTGAGCGCAGGCACGACGTATTACGCGGCGCTCTACCCCTACAACGGTTCGGGAACGTTCCTGAACTACCGGACGACCTCGCCGGCGACGGGCAGCGCGACGGTGCTTCCGGATCCGACGGCGGTTTCGGCGACGGCGGACGGCAAGACGCTGATGAACCTGGCCTGGACGAAGAACGCGTCGTACGACGTGATGATCGTGCACAAGACCGGCAGCGCGCCGGCGGCGCCGACGCAGGGGGCGTCCTACAGCGTGGGCGGCGCCTGCGGCGGCGGCACCGTGATCTACAAGGGGTCGGGCGCGGCGCTGGAACATGTGGTAGCGTCGGGGACGGCCCACTACTACGCCTTCTATTCCTACAGCGGCAACTACTACTCCGCCGGGGCGGCGGATTCCGAATCGACGACGTCGTTCGCCTCCGGGGAGATCGCGGAAACCTTCTCCTACACCAACAGCACGGCGCTGACGGGGCTGAACGGCGAGACGGGGTGGGGCGGGGCCTGGTACGGCGACACGGCCGTGTTCACGAATTCCGACGGCAGCTTCACGACGCAGACGAACTATCCGGCGACGGCGGGCAACAAGCTGTGGGTGTCGCCCGTCAACGACGCCAACGTGGCGGTGTACCGTCCCCTCGGGCAGTCCTACAACAACGGC
Organism: uncultured Verrucomicrobiota bacterium; assembly: GCA_937860055.1. Taxonomy (GTDB): domain Bacteria; phylum Verrucomicrobiota; class Kiritimatiellia; order CAIQIC01; family Lenti-01; genus Lenti-01. The sequence continues at coordinate 84,658 of CALMBO010000010.1, forward strand.
CGGCTGTACTTCGGCTACCTCCTCAACTACGCCTACAGCGGATCGGAGAAGTACGAGGGCCTGTCGTTCTATGCCAGCAACACCTCCGAGAAGCTGTTCTTCGGCGAAATCGGCGGTTCGGACCAGATCCTGGGCATCGATTCCACGGCGTCCTCGTACACCCTGAGCGCGGGGGGCGGCAACGACTACATCATCGTGGGCTACTACGACTGGGCGGCGGGCGAGGCCAAGGCCAAGGCCTACAAGATCGGGACGCAGGCGGTGCCGACGGACGAGCCGGCGTCGTGGGACGTGACGGTATCGAAGGCCAGCAACACCGTGGGCGCGGTCGACACCATCCGCCTGGCGGCCGGTGAATACGGCGGGGCCTCCGGCACGCCGGGCGACACCTATTTCGACGAAGTCCGCATCGCGACGAACTGGTCCGGCCTGCTGGGGGTCGTGCCGTCGAAGCCGGCGGATCCGACGAACCAGACGGCGACGGCGGACGGCAGCGAAATGGTGCGGCTGGCCTGGACCCAGAACGGCTCGGCCAACAGCGTGCTGGTCCTGCACAACACGGGTTCCATCGGGACGAACCCGACGGACGGCGTTTCCTACAACGTCGGGGACACCATCGGCGGCTCGAAGGTGGTCTACAAGGGATCGGCCACGAAGCTGGAGCACGTGGTGGAGGATGGCGCTTCGGCCTACTACAAGTTCTATTCCTACAACGGCGCGAACTACTATTCGACGGGCGTGGCGGCGAACGTGTCGATGGCCGCGTACGGAAACTATGAGAAGGTGAACCCCTTCAGCTACACGAACGGCGCGGCGCTGGGGTCGAGCCAGGTCGGCGGCCAGGGCTTCGGGGCCAACTACTGGTCCGTGGACAGCGGCACGTGGACGGTGCAGACGAACTACGCCACGGCGGCCGTGGACAGCGTTCCGAAGTTCCTGGACATGAGCAACTATCCGTCCATGGCCGGCAACCTGGCCTATTGCAGCGATCCGGGGAACGGCGCCAACGCCAAGGCGCAGCGGTCCCTGGAGACCGCCGTCAGCACCGGGACGTTCTACGTCGCGTTCATGATGTCCTACCAGTACCGCGGCGCGAACAAGTGGGCGGGCCTCAGCCTGCTGAACTCCGGCGGGACGGAGAAGGCGTTCTTCGGCAAGGGCGCGGGCGCCAACTGGAGCACGCTGGGCGTCGGCGACGGGTCGACGACGTATTTCTCGGCCTACGACATGGGCCAGTACTATTCTTCCGATGGATACGGCAGCACGGCCAACGTCTACCTGGTGGTGGGCAAGTACGACTTCAGCAGCCAGCAGCTGGCGGCGAAAGCCTACCGGGTCGTGGACGGCTACACGTTCCCCGAGTCGGAACCGAGCTGGGACGTGAGCACGACGCTGGGGACGGGCATCGATTCGATCGGCCGGATCCAGTTGAACGCCGGTTCGACCGATGCCGGCGGTTCCATCGGCAAGGTGTTCATCGATGAAATCCGCTATGCGACGAACTGGTCCGGCCTGCTTTCGCTGACCTGTCCGACGTGGGCGGGCAGCAACACGCTGAGCAACACCAGCACCTGGCTGGGCGACACCGAGCATTTCGTGTTCCAATCCTCCCCGGTGGGGCTGGGGCAGAGCGCCGCGGTCGAGTTCGACTGGGCGCAGACCGGCGCCTTCGCCGCGACCAACGCGATGGCCTGGCTGCAGAACGCGAACAGCAACAGCTACTGGTCCAACCAGGTCCAGATGACCACGGCCGGAATCATCACGAGCCGGTTCGCGGCGGCCGGCAGCGGCTGCGCGGCCGTCCGGACGAACAACCCGGCGATCACGGTGCAGAACCTCAATCCGCCGACGGGCGCGACGGCGGCGCAGGACGGGGTGAACACCAACAGCCAGATCAACCTGTCCTGGACGCGCGGGATTTCGGGGTTGGCCAAGGATACGATCGTCGTGCGGCAGACGGTCGATTCGGGCTGGACGGCGCCGGTGAACGGCACGACCTACAACGCGGGCGATTCGCTGGGGAGCGGGACGGTGGTCTACCGCGGCGCCGGCACGTCCGCCAGCGACACCGGCCTGGCCCCGAGCACGACCTACTACTACCGGTTCTACGCCGAAAACTACACCTACTACTCGGCCACGTACGATTCCGACAGCGCGGCGACGGCCGCGGGCGGGCAGAACATCGTGATCGACGGGAGTTCGGCGGACTGGTTCGGTTCGGCCCCGGCGGTCCTGGACAGCTCGGCGAGTTCGCTGCAGGAATACATCTGGACGGACAAGCGCGGCGAAATGCGGCCGGAGAACGCCGACCATCCCAACGGCGACATCCAGGAATTCCGCGTGTTCGCGGATTCGACGTGGGTGTACTTCCTGGTCCGGATGACGAACATCGCGGATGCGACGAAGCCGTTCGTGGCCATCGGGGTGGATACGCGGACCAACGCCTCCAGCACGGCGATGAACTGGCTGGGCGACGATTCCGGCGCCTACATCGGGGACGGCTACGCCCAGGGCGGCGCGGCGCACTATCCGGCGAAGCAGCTCAACATCCACCACGTTTCCGCCGTCGGCGGGGCCCGGATCGAGGTGTATTCGCATGACGGCGCCGCGTGGTATGCGCCGCCGACCGGGGGCAACACGAACGTGGCGATCAGCGCCGACAACGATGTGATCGAATTGAAGGTGGCGCGCGCGGACTTGGACCTGTCCGGGGCGGTGACGGGGCGCTTCACCGTGGCGTCCTATGTCAACACGGGGTCGTGGAACAACGACGGCGACGGGACCACGCATCTGGCCGACAACACGGCCGACCTGCTCGACACCCTTTCCATCCCGCCGTGGAACACGGCGGACAATTCGGCGAACCTCTCCGCGTGGCTCGAGGACATCAGCGACGCCGACGTGGACTTCTGGGTGGATGTGAAATTCGCCGCGTCGGGGGTTTCGGACAACAGCAAGCCGTCGGCGCCGGCGCTTTCGTCGCCGACCAACACGGCGGCGACGACGGCCAGTCCGAACCTGTCCTGGCAATCCTCCTCGGATCCGGACGGGCAGGTCACGGGCTACCTGCTGGAAATCAGCACGAACGAGCAGTTCAACGGCGTGACGGGAACGGAGAACGGGACGGTGTCGCTCCGGATCCACCTGCCGGCTTCGACGACCAACTACACCTTCACGACCTCGGCGACCCAGTATTGGTGGCGGGTGCGGGCGCGCGACACGGCCGGGGAGCTGTCGGCGGCGACGACGCGGTACTTCCGGGTGGTCGGCAAGCTGGACACGGAAGGGCCGCAGCCGACGCTGCTCTACATCGGCACGAACGTGGCCGGCTACCTGGCCGGCGACTACGATGCGCAGATCGCCCAGTACGGCCCGATCCAGAGCGTGATGGACAGCGAGCTGCGCGACACGAACAACGTGTTCGGCTTCGTGCTCCAATGGGACGACGCGAGCGGCGTCTATGCGACCAACCACATGCGGAGCACGGACAGCCCGCCGGAGGCGGGGGGATTCGCGTTCAACATCGTGAGCGACCAGGGGCGCGTCTCGCCGAACTGGGACATCGTGGAATACACCAACGGCGTCTTCAGCCGCGAGTGGGGCATCGACGTGCCGTTTTACGCCACGAACACGCTGGCGGCCGGCAACGACAATCCCCGCATCACCAACTACGTGATCGCGGCGTTTTCGATGACGAACTACGATCCGAACGTCGACTACTACCTGACGGTCAGCGCCGAGGATTCCTACACGACGGACGGCAGCTGGTGGACCTACGGCTCGTGGACGAGCTTCACGAACGCCTCCGGCGGCAAGTATTTCAGCGGCTGGTGCGAGGACGGGCCGAACACGGCGCGGAACATCACGACCAACCTGCTGATCCAGATCGACGTGACGGACGACGACATCGTCGCCCCGAGGGCCAGCACGAACCAAGGATGGGCGAACGAGTCCTCGCTGGTGGTGTCCAACGCCTCGGGGGCGCTGGAGTACGTGGAGGGGACGGGGCAGGACGTCCTGCGCCAGGTGACGGACGGCAACCTCATCGGCGGCCCGCTGTACTTCCATTTCAACGCCTATGACTCGTACTACCAGGGCGTGGCGCTGGGGACGAATCCGACGTTCACGGCGAACGGCCGGACGCTGACCAACTCGGCGTTCGTGGCGGCCTACTGGCAGACGAACTGGGCGAACTACAGCCCGTCGCTCAGCTCGACGGACGACACCTGCAACGCCGACACCGTCCTGGCATGGAGCTGGGCAACCATCACGACGCAGGATGTCACCGCGCTGTGGGGGCCCGACAGCCTTTCCGGCGAAATGGGCGTGACCAACCTCATCCAGATGGATCTCTACGACGTGGATAACGACCGGTCGGGAGACCAGGCGTCGGCGCGGGTGAACTTCGGCCGCATCCGCCTGGTGGACGACGATGCCGTCGATCCGGTCATCGTGGCCGGCGACACGAACCCGGCGGTGACCGGTACCGGCCTGGCCCGCGAATACGTGCTGACGAACCTGGTGGAATGGACGTTCCCGAGCGGCGCGGACGACGGAACCCCGGCGCCCACGACGGTGGCGGACAACATGTCCGCCAGCGACATCAGCCACGGACCGGCCGGAGCCCTGCAGGGCACCACCAACATCTACATGAACGCCCAGTTCTACAAGCCGGCCACCAACCGGTACGTGACGTTCACCCTCACGCCGGCGGCGGGCAAGACCTTCAAGGCGGAGAGCATCGGCTACGAAACCCGGGTCAGCAGCCTGAACGGGCCGGACACGATCGAATTGTACGGCACGCTGCCGGGCGGTTCCGAGACCCTGTGGGCCACGAACACCATCAATCTGTACGACATCGACAACAGCGGAACCAACTGGAACAACTACCTGGTGATCTCCTCCGGCGTGAGCATGGCGATGTCCGCGGCCTCCACGGGAACGGTTTCGTTCAAGCTCCTGGCCCGCGTGACGGACACGAACCATCTGGTGTCGGAGGACAACGCGAACTGGTACCTCGACAACCTGACCGTGTCGGGGTACATCCTCGGCGAGGGAGGGGGCGCGCAGGTCACGGACCACGACCTGGCCAAGGGCACGGCGAAATTCAGCCTGTCGGCCTATGACAACTACAGCGGGATCGACGGCACGATCGGATCCCCGACCGGGCGGGCTCCGCGCGTGGATTTCTGGAACGTGTCCCAGGGCGTCTGCCCGGTGACCAACGCCTTCGTCACGAACGGATGGACGAGCGCCACCGGCACGACCGCCCTGGGCATCACAGGCTATGCGCCGGCGGTGGGGGACAAGAAGCAGATCGCCCTCGGGTCGGGCGGGGCGTCGCTGACCTACTACGCGCGTTTCACGGTGAACGACCACGATGTGGACCGCTCCGGCGACAGCCGCGTGGTGACCAACATGACGACCAACACGGTGTACGACAACGACAGCAGCCGGCCGGCGAGAGGCTATCTGTACGGTGGTCCGCTGGGCGTCTTTGTGGACGGATCCCTCACCAAGTCGGTGTCGAGCGGCAACAGCAAGGAATACCGCATCAACGACGAGCAGCTGCAGTCGGCTTCCTCCACGTCCATCGCCGTGAAGGTGAACCTCTACGACTACAGCGGCTGGACGGTGCCGACCCTGATCTTCTCGAACGCCACGGCGGGCGTGATGTCGACCAGCTGGCTGACTTCCGTCCACACCGACGACGTGAACACGACCAACCGCCCCGATTCGGCGATGGAGTGGCTCTTCGCCAAGTCCCAGGCCGATACGCTGTTCAGCTCGTACGAGGGCATCACCAATGAATTCCGGATCGCGTCGGTTTGGGACAAGGACGACGACCGGCTGGATTCGGGCGACAACAACGTCGACAATCTGGAGCTGACCAACGCCCGCATCGGCTACGTGACGTTCATCGACAACGACGTGGGCATGCCGAACGTGCAAAGCAACTACAGCGAGACGCGCACGAACTGGACCGTGCCGAAGGTTTATCTGGGCCTGCCCGGCGATGCCTCCCGCAGCAACCTGTACACGGGCGGTCTCCCGGCGGACACGGGCGAAAGCGCGGTGCTGGCGAACCTGACCAACCGGGTCTACGACAGCCAGCTGGCGGAGGTCTCGGCCGCCGCGCCCCTGAGCGTGGTGCTGCCGGTCTTCGACACGGGCGGCGGCGGTTCGGGCCGCACCATCAAGGGCGTGCAGCGGGGGACGAGCGCGACGGAGGCTTCCACCAACGGCGGCGCGCACGCGGTCACCAACAGCTGGATCAACATCGGCACGGTGCAGGTGCAGAACGTTTCGTCCTATCGCAGCGACCTGAGCTCCTCGCTGGCGCTCACGAAGATCGCGGCGCAGTATCCGACCAGCACCTGGGCGTTCACGGCCTTCTCCTACGACCAGGTCGGCCAATGGCTGCCGGCGGCGGCGGTTTCGTCGAACCATGCGATGTCCGCCGGCCTGTTCGATGCGGACGACAACCGGCCGAACGACCAGCGGACCCGGGAAGTGGCGCTGGGCAACCTGCTGGTGCTGGACAACGACACGGTGGCGCCCGTCGCTCCGACGAATCTGACGGTGAACGGAATCCCGGCCACGACGACCTGGGACCGCGCGACGGCTCCATGGACCAACCAGCCCCAGTTCCGGGTCGGCTTCGAGCCGGCCGTGGATGGCGAACCGGCGGGCACCGACCTGGAGAAGACCGGCATCGGCGAGCACCGGACGGCGACCACCACGACCAACATCGGGCCGGACCTGGGCACGCCGCTGGCCGTGCCGTCGGAGAATTCCCTGGCCAACTACGGCTTCGAAAGCAGCTCCAACAACTGGACGCTGTCCGGCGCCGAAGTGTCGACGGAGCAGGCCTACGAGGGGACCCATTCGGTCAAGATGCTGGGCTCCACCGCCCAGCAGACGGTCTATCTCTACAATACCAACGGCTATGCGCCGCGCGTCGCCGTCGTCGGCGCGCAGTATCGCGGCACGGGAACCGTCACGCTCGCCATCGCCGGGCTGGACACGAACGGGGCGCCCGTGGGCGGGTCGTCCTTCGATGTGCAGATCGTCGGGACGGCCGGGCAATGGGAGGGGGCGACCGCCACGTCCAACACGCTGGCCGCCACGGTGGACCGGGTGCAGGTGACGCTGACGTCCGGCGCCAACACCTATTGGGACGACATCCGGGTGCAGATCGAGCTGCTGGATGCGGGCGTCCCCGTGGATGCGGTGGCGACCCTCTTCACCGCGACCGAGCAGGGGCTTCGGACGAACTACCTGTTCGCGGTGGACCGCGACAACAACCGCGCCGGCGACCGGAAGGCCAGCAGCGCGCCGGCGGATCCCTACATTCCGTCGTTCGGCACGGCCTACGACATCACCAAGCCGACGGAGGTGCCGGTTTCCGAGGCCTCGACGGAGAACGTGGCGGATCCGACGACCCAGTTCGACATCCTGTGGAACCCGGCCAGCGTGGGGCCGGACGACGAGGACGACGCGAACTATCCGGCGGGCTATTCGGGCGCGGATGTCCTTTCGCCGTGGCGGAGCTACAAGATCTACTACGGGACGTTCAATCCGAACCTGGTTCCGGGGGGCGATCCGGGACCGGGCAACGCGAGCGCCTACATCTACACGAACTTCATCGCGACTGGCGACTATACGAACTGGCTGTCGGTGTCCTCCACCAACGCGATCGTTGATCCGTCGGCGGCGGGAACGAACTACCTGGCGCTGACGAATCTCAGCCAGGGATCCATCCGCCTGTACGACCTGGACTACGACCAGGACTATGCGGTTGTCGTCGTCGGCCTGGACAAGGCGGGCAACGAAGGCCTGGCGAATCCCTCCAGCTGGGCGACCAACAACACGATCAAGTTCGCGGTGACGCAGGGCCTGATGCGGACGCGCGCGCAGATCGAGAGCGCCTTCCCGACCAACAACAACCTGCGGACCGGCGACAAGGGCGCGGCGGGGCTGTTCTGGATCGCGGCGGGCCCGACGAACGCGCAGGGCGGCTATCTGCAGGTGAACAAGGACTACGACCTGATCTACTGGGATTCGGCCACGTTCAACGAGTATTCCAACAACGTCTGGTCCAAGGTCGGCACCGTGCGGAGCAACTGGTTCACGGATGCGGAGGGGCAGGACTACACCCGCGGCACCGTGCGGTTCTACCGCGCGTCGTACAAGGACCGCTGGCAGGACACCAACGTCGTGACGGGGCTGCCGCAGCGCCCGCTTGCGAGCGAAGAGGTGTATGCGATGCACAACGTCGTCCTCTCCGAGGGCTACAACTTCGTCGGGCTGCACGGGAAGCCCTACACCAACACCTTCCTGGGGGTGTTCGGCGCGGACACGAATTTCTGGCCGGCGGGCCCGAGCGCGGCGGCGGGGGCGACGAAGATCGAATTCTATTCGTCCGGCACCAACGCGGCGGTGTCCTCCGTCTACTTCTTCGGCACCGACGGGAACTGGTACCTGTCCGGCAATCCCACGCCGGTGACCACGAACCTGCAGGCCTCCAACTTCTTCCTGCGCGGGTTCTCGATCACCCTGCCGACGCCGCTGCCCACCAACTATGTCACGACCACGGGGACGGACGTGGCGCAGCCGGGCACGAACCTCGCGGCGATGGTGTGGCATCCCGTCCTGCAGGTGCCGACCAACGGGCCGGACGGCGGCAACTACACCCATGTGATCCAGACGGGCCAGGGCCGGCCTACCAAGGCGCTGGCCTACAACGTGGTTGCGCTGAACCTCCCCGTTTCGGTCCATCCCAGCCAGATGCGGCTGATCGAGTCCGGGTTCACGAAGGGCGCGGCCGGGACCAGCGACGAGATCTACACCATCAACACCTCGACCAAGGGGGTGCTGAACAGCAGCACGATCTATTGCGACGCCAGCGGCGTCTGGCGCTTCGTGACGGGCAACGGCGTGGTGCCGGCGGGCTTCTTCAAGCCCAACGACGTGATCGTGATCGTCTCGCGCAACGGCGGGATCGGCAACAGCTGGACCTGGACCTACAGCCCGACCAACTTCTATGCCTTGCCTACGCGCTGGATGGGGCAATAGGGCGCCTCCCATCCGGGAATCCCGCGGCCGCCGGACAACCGGCGGCCGCTTTCGGTTTCCGGCCCCCGCGCGGGATTCCGCCTGCCGCCTTGCGCAAGAACGCGCGCACGGGATGTCGGGAGGCACGGGGAGGGAAAAGCGCAGGAGGCGCCTTCCCGCGACGGAATCGGACGGGGGTCAGGAAAAATCGGGCAGGCGGGTGATGGCCCAGCCGTAGAAGGTGTGGGCGGCGCCGGCCAGCCGGTGGAGGTTGACGAGCAGTTCGGCGGAGGCCTCGGAGAACGACCAGGTGCTGACGGCGACGAGGGCGGAGCCGATGGAAAGGACGTTGAGGGCATAGATGAGGGTGTAGGAGAAGAGGCGTCCGTGTTCGCGGATATCGGGCTGGTTGTAGGCGAGGAAGCGGAGGGTGAAGGTGATGTGGAACGACCAGGTCATGCCGACCCAGAAGAGAAAGATGGGCACGTAGGGTTTGATGGGAGGGAAGAGCCAGACGGAGAGGAGCCAGGCCAGGGCCACGATAAAGGTATAGAGGGGGAAGAAATAGGGGGAGAGGGTGACCCAGGCGTTGTTTTTCGAGACGCGGACGCTGCCGCCGCGTTCGCTGACCTTCAGGCCGGAGGCCTTGCCGCCGAAGAGGACGGTCCAGAGGGCGTGGGTGAGTTCGTGCCCGAGGACATAGGTGCGGGTGAGGGGGGGGAGGAAGAGCCAGATGATGGCCCACAGGGCGATGCCGGAGACGCAGGTGAAGACGTGCAGCATGGGCAGGCGGGTGGGCGACTGCGCCAGGATGACGAGGACGCGCCCGAATGTCATTGTAAGTGCCACGCACAGCGGCAGGAGCAGCACTCCGGTCAGGAATTTGGCCACGCGCAATTTCATGGGGTTTGCGCGGGAAAACTACGGGAACGGGCCTCCAAATGCAATCCTGCGCGGGCGGGGGGGGCGTGCATTTCCTTGAAATAAGGACTTGTGCGCGGAGGGGCGGGTATGGTTATATGCGCCGTTTTCATGGTCCCGGAGCAACTCCGGACCGACCTGTTCGCCGGCGCTTCAGTGGGCTTTCGGCCGCGAACCTGGAAAAGAGAAAGCCCGGAGCCGTATAACCTCTCAAGAGTCATGGCTAAGAAATCAACGAAGAAACCTGCCGTCGAAATGGACGCCGAGCGCGCCAAGATGATGGCGATGTATGAAGAAACCCTGAAGACCTTCACCGAAGGCGCCCTCGTCAAGGGCAACGTGGTCGAAGTGCGGCCGCAGGAAGTGCTGGTCAACATCGGGTACAAGTCGGAAGGCCTGCTGCCGGCTTCCGAATTCAAGGATTTGAGCGAAGTCCACGTGGGCGACGAAGTGGAAGTGCTGCTGGAGCGCCTCGAGGACGAGAACGGGATGGTGGTGCTGAGCAAGTCGCGCGCGGAACAGCAGCGCAACTGGGACAACGTGACCGCCTCCTGCGAAGAGGGCAAGGTGGTCAACGGCGTGGTCAAGGGCAAGGTCAAGGGCGGCCTGCTGGTGGATGTGGGCGGCGTGGACGCCTTCCTGCCGGGCTCGCAGATCGACGTGGTGCCGGCGCGCAACCTGGACGATTTCCTGGGCCAGACCCTGGAATGCAAGGTGATCAAGATCAACAAGGAGCGCCGCAACATCGTGCTGTCGCGCCGCGACCTGATCGAGGAGCAGCGCCGCGGGCAGAAGAAGAAGCTGCTGACGGAGATCCAGCCGGGCCAGACGCGCAAGGGCATCGTGAAGAACATCACCGATTTCGGCGCGTTCGTGGACCTGAACGGCATGGACGGGCTGCTGCACATCACGGACATGAGCTGGGGCCGCATCAACCACCCGAGCGAGGTGGTGCAGGTCGGCCAGGAGCTCGAGGTGTTCGTGCTGGACGTGAACCTGGAGAAGGAGAGGATTTCCCTGGGCCTGAAGCAGAAGCTGCAGAACCCGTGGGAGGAGATCGAGCTGAAGTACCCGAAGGGGACCCGCATCCACGGCAAGGTGGTGAACCTGGTGCCCTACGGCGCGTTCGTGCAGCTCGAGGACGGCGTGGAAGGCCTCGTGCACGTCAGCGAGATTTCGTGGACGAAGCGCGTGGCGCGCGCGTCCGACGTGCTGAACGTGGGCGACATGGTCGACGCGGTCGTGCTGAACGTGAACAAGGAAGAGCAGAAGATCTCGCTGGGCATCCGGCAGACGGAAGCGAATCCGTGGGACAACGTGGCGGCGAAGTACCCGATCGGGACCCGCGTGAAGGGCAAGGTCCGCAACTTCACCAACTACGGTGCGTTCGTCGAGCTGGAGGAAGGCGTGGACGGCATGATCCACGTGTCTGACATGAGCTGGGCGCGGAAGATCAACCACCCGAGCGAAGTGCTGAAGAAGGGCGACGAGGTCGAGGCGATCGTGCTCGAGGTCTCGCCGGAGAACCAGCGCATCAGCCTGGGCCTGAAGCAGGCGCAGGAGGATCCGTGGGCGGGCATTTCCGGCCGGTACCGCATCGGCCAGCTCATCAAGGGCAAGGTCAGCAAGCTGGCGAGCTTCGGCGCGTTCGTGGAGCTGGAGGAAGGCGTGGACGGGCTCGTCCACATCAGCCAGATCAGCGACGACCACGTGGCGAAGATCCGCGATGTGCTGCAGCCGGGCCAGGAGGTCGAGGCGCGCGTCATCAAGATCGACCCGATCGACCGGCGCATCGGCCTGAGCATCAAGGCGGCGAAGCTGCCCGAGGAAGAGTTCAAGGTGGACGACAGCATGCTGGAAGGCCTGCGTCCGGGCGAGGACCTGGTGGACCTGGCCGGCGCGTTCGACGCGGCGCTCAGCTCCTCCGACAAGCCCGAGGAATGGTCGCCCGGTTCCAAGAAGGAATAAGGTTTCCGGCGCACAGGCGCCGGAAATGAGGAGTCAGGGTTCAGGGTTCAGGCGAACGCCGACCCCCTGGGCCCTGAATCCGTTTTGTGCTTCCGCTTCCTGACCCTTGTTCTCTGACCCCCGACCTCTGAACCCTGAACCCCGGCTCCTGCCATGATCGACCTGCATTGCCATTCGACGTTTTCCGACGGATCGCTGACGCCGGAGCAACTCATTGAGGAGGCCGCGAAGGCGGGCCTTTCGGCGCTGGCGCTGACGGACCACGACACGGTGGCGGGGCTGCCGCGCTTCCTGGCGGCGGCGGCGGCATCGCCGGTGCGGGGGGTGCCGGGGGTGGAGCTGAGCGTGGATTGCTCGTCGGGGGTGATGCACATGCTGGGCTACTGGATGGACACGGCGAATCCGGAGCTGGTGCGCCAGATGGAATGGATCCGCGACGGGCGGCAGATGCGGAACCGCGCGATGCTGGAGAAGCTCAACGCGCTGGGGTTCGCGATGACGCAGGACGAGGTGCAGGCGGCGGCGGGGGAGGATGTGGTGGGGCGGCCGCACTTCGGGCAGGTGATGATCCAGAAGGGGTACGTGAAGGACAAGAACGAGGCGTTCGACAAGTGGCTGGGCGACGGGAAGCCGGGCTATGCGGACCGGCCGCGGCTGACGGCGGAGGTGGCGGTGGCGCTGATCCGGCAGGCGGGGGGGGTGGCGGTGCTGGCGCATCCGTTCTCGCTGCGGATCGGGAAGGACGCGATGGCGTCGCTGTTCATCGAGCTGGCGGGCGTCGGGCTCGCCGGCGTGGAGTGCTACTATTCGGAGCATTCGGCGGATTTGACGAAGGAATACCTGGCGATGGCGCGGCAGGCGAACCTGGTGCCGACGGGCGGGTCGGACTTCCACGGCGAGGTGTCGCCGGGGATCCGGCTGGGGGTGGGGTTCGGCGGGCTGAACGTGCCGGACGAGGTGCTGGGGCAGCTGGAGGCGCGTCGGGGCTGATTTTTCCACGCAATGGAAAAACTTTCCGGCGGTTTTCCACACAATGGAAAAACTTTGGCGGATTTTTCCACGGTGTGGAAAAAAGTTTTCCACGGAGTGGAAAAGCCGGTGGGCGGCGCAGGGGGCGCCTTCGCCGCGCGGGAGGCGGGTTGGGAAACGGCTTGAAGAATGGCCGGGGTTCGGCGAATCTAGGGGCCGGTTTGAACGGAAAGGGATCGACGGATGAAAGGCATCGTGTTGGCGGGTGGCTCGGGGACGCGGCTGTATCCCATCACGCGGGTGGTGAGCAAGCAGCTGCTGCCGGTGTATGACAAGCCGATGGTGTATTATCCGTTGTCCGTCCTGATGCTGGCGGGGATCCGGGAGATCCTGATCATCAGCACGCCGGAGGACCTGCCGCGGTTCCGCGCGCTGCTGGGGGACGGGTCGGCGCTGGGGCTGAAGCTGGAATACGCAGAGCAGCCGAAGCCGGAGGGCCTGGCGCAGGCGTTCCTCATCGGGCGGAAATTCATCGAGGGAGAGCCCGTGGCGCTGGTGCTGGGGGACAACATTTTCCACGGGATGGGGCTGACGGGCATCTTGCGGCGGGCGGGAGCGCTGGCGGACGGCGGCCTGGTGTTCGGCTACCTGGTGAAGGATCCGGAGCGCTACGGCGTGGTGGAGTTCGACGCGACGGGGAAGGTGCTGGGGATCGAGGAGAAGCCGGCGAAACCGAAATCGCACTACGCGGTGCCGGGGCTGTATTTCTACGACGGGACGGTGTGCGACGTGGCGGCGGCGCTGAAGCCGTCGGCGCGGGGGGAGCTGGAGATCACGGACCTGAACCGGAAGTACCTGGAGAAGGGGAAGCTGCGGGTGGAACTGCTGGGGCGCGGGTTCGCGTGGCTGGACACGGGGACGCACGAGTCGCTGCTGCAGGCCTCGAACTTCGTGCAGACGATCGAGGAGCGGCAGGGGCTGAAGATCGCGTGCCTGGAGGAGATTGCGTACCGGTCGGGATGGATCACGGCGGAGCAGCTGCGGAAGATCGGCGGCGAGATGGCGAAGAATTCATACGGCCAGTATCTGCTGCAGCTGGCGGATGGCTTGCAGGGGTAGGCGGCCATGGGCCTGGTTTGCGAACCGACTTCGATTCCCGGCGTCTGCATCTTCACGCCGAAGGTGTTCGGGGACGCGCGCGGGTTCTTCCTGCAGACGTACCAGACGAAGGAGTACGCGGCGGCGGGGCTGGACCGGGTGTTCGTGCAGGACAACCTGTCGCGGTCGCGCCGGGACACGATCCGGGGCCTGCACTACCAGCTGAAGCATCCGCAGGGGAAGCTGGTGAGCGTGCTGCGCGGGGCGGTGCTGGACGTGGCGGTGGACATCCGGCGGGGCTCGCCGACGTTCGGCCGCTCCGTGGCGGTGGAATTGTCGGAGGAGAACCGGAAGCAGCTCTTTGTTCCGGAGGGGTTCGCGCACGGGTTCCGCGTGCTGAGCGAATCGGCGGATTTCTGCTACAAATGCACGGATTTCTATGCGCCGGAGGACGAACATGGCGTGGCCTGGGACGATCCGGCGCTGGCGATCCCGTGGGGCGACGTGGCGTCGCCGGTGGTGTCGCCCAAGGACCTGAAGCTGCCGCGGCTGGCGGACGTTCCGCCGGAACAGCTGCCGGAATACAGCGGAAGATAAGAGGAAGCGGGGGGAGGGGACGATGCTGGCGAAGGTGTATTCGGGCGCGGTGTTCGGGGTGGATGCGTACGAGATCGAGATCGAGGTCAACGCGGGGCACGGGGAGCCGAAGGTCGTGGTCGTGGGGCTGCCGGACGCGGCGGTGAAGGAAAGCTCCGACCGCGTTTGGACGGCGCTGATCAATTCCGGGTTCTCGCCGCCGATGGGGCGCACGACCGTCAACCTGGCGCCGGCGGACATCAAGAAAGAGGGGCCGAGCTTCGACCTGCCCATCGCGCTGGGCATGCTGGCATCGGAAGATCAGATGGATGGGGCGCGGCTGGCGGACTATTGCGTGACGGGCGAACTGGCGCTGAGCGGCGAGGTGCGCCGCGTGCGCGGCGTGCTGCCGATCGCGCTGCGGGCGCGGGCGGAGGGACGCAAGGGCATCCTGGTCCCTCCGGAGAACGCCGAGGAGGCGGCGGTGGTCGAGGGCCTCGCGGTCCATCCCGTGGCGAACCTGCGGGAGGCGGCGGATTTCATCGAAGGGAAGAAGGCGGTTCCGCCCTTTGGCGTGGACATGCAGTCGGCGTTCGGGGGCGGGACGGCCTATGACGACGACTATGCCGAGGTAAATGACAGGCAGATGTGTAAAGCCTTATCTTGATGTGTCCCAAACTATTAGAAACGCCGGCTGGCGGGGAACGGGGATCAGAGCTGGGGAGCGATGGGTGCTGTAAAAGGCAATTAGGCGATTGTGACGGCTGGGAGGGCTTTATAGGCCCCCTTCTCTTCTCGGACTCCACGGCCTTGCCTTTCCGCCTTGGATGCTCCTAAAGGTCAAAAGGGACCTTGGCGGGGCACCGTGGGCATGAACGGTCAGTTCGGCAGTTTCCTGCGGTAAGTTGATGAAAAGGGGACGGGATATACCCTCGGCCTGCCAATATGTTTCAAATTCGGCAGAAGCGCGCCGGAAGGTGGTGGCCGTGATGGGGAGGTACGTGTTTGGTGTGTTGGGGGCTATCGGCGTCGATGGTTTGCTGTCCATGGCATTCTATTGCTCGACGCTCCTCATGTTGGCACCGATGCTGCAAGCGATGACAGAGCTTTTGGCCTGTTCTCCAACGGCCTTCAGTTAAGCGACAGCAGTGTCCTCTATAACGGTCTTGGCAACGTCAAGCCACTACGGAGGAGTGTCCGGAGGTTTGTCAGGATGGCTTCTGCAACAGAATCAACGGACGCCTTGCGTACGGAAGCGACCTCACCAATAGCGTATTGCACATCGGCCGGTTCGGTGGGCCGACCGTGTATCTCAGTGAAGGGGCCGTCGGTTTCGGTGATAATGCGATCGATCGGCAATTCGGCGATGAGCGTACGCCCGCGCTCCGAGCGGGTCATCTCCTTATTGACAGAGAAATAGCAGCCGAGCGCCGTTGCTCGGCGAGCGTCGTTCCTGCTGCCCGTAAACCAGTGGAACACGATGATGGCACGATTTTGAGGACAGAACCGCTCGACCATGTCGAGCACAGTCGGAACGCTTCTGACACTATGAACACTGAGAATTTTGCCGCCCGCTTCGGCACAACACTCCAGAATTCTGCGGAAGACCCGGACCTGTGCGTCGAGAGAGCTGCAGTACTGTGGGCTGGCATCCAATCCGACCTCGCCAACATATCGTGTTTCAGAAAGATACTGTTCCCATAGCGGCAGCTCGGCAGCGCGCTCGGCGACTAGTTGGGGATGCAAGCCAAGCGCAGCGCGAACATAGTGCGAACCGCGCGTTAACTCGTGGTTGCGGGGCCATGCTTTCGGAGTGGTCGTGACCGAGAGGGTATAGATGCGGGCGGTTTCGGCTCTCGTGATTGCGGTTTCGTGGTCAGGATACAGGTCGAGATGGCAGTGGAAATCCACGCCGTTTGCATGACAAGCCTCGGTCATCCCGGTGCCGTCCTCACGCCACCAAGAAGGGTGGCAACCTCTTCAAGACCACGCTGATAGACCTCAGCGATGGCGGCTTGGCGGATAGGGGATTCGTCGGATAGCGGGCCGGGCTTGTGGATGAGGATTGGAGCTAGTTCCGGCCTAGCGTGAAGGCGTTCGATGGCGAGTTGGAACGAGCGAATCTGAACACCGTCGGATTGACGTGTGTTGAGTATGCGCGCCGTGAGATCATCGACAGTGTAGGTGGTTGGATCTGGATCGGGACGCAGACCCTTCATGAGCGCCGCCCGCCTGATAAGACAGGGCAAGCAATAGCCGCAATGCTGAGTGCCATGTCCCTGCCAACGCCCCTTTGACGGCGAAGCGCAGGAGAGTGAGGCGGGGACCAGTCTTCGTAGCAAGCTGCTATTTGTACAAGTCGCCACCATTTCGCCTTTGGTCTTGTCCCAGTACGGATTCTCAATCTGGATATTCAAGCCGAGGCTTTGGAGTGCATCGTTCCAGCGGGCGATGTAATAGGGATGAGTTGTCCGTGTGCTTAACGCGCCGAGTCGTAATAGATCTAGCGGAACATTGACTGCAATAAGTCCATTTTCTGGAACCTTTAAAACAGATGGCCCGTCGAGACCACTACCGGCAAAACACCCCAGGGCAAAAAAGAGGAAGGATCTGCCGCGTGTTGTGGACTCACCACCTGAACCACTGATGAAACCGTTTGGGAATGTCATCCAGAGGCGTAGGCGTTCAAACGGGCGGCCCGAATAGTGCATTTTAAGCGCATTAAAGATGGATGTTTGTGCTTCGCTGGTTGCACTATCGCCGGCGTGGCTCAAGAGGAGCGGTGTGCGGCCCGCTTCAAGGGCGTCGATTGCGCCAATGAGGCTGTCTAGACCACCGGAAAAGAGCGATAAATCGTCGAAAGTCGGAGCGATGAGGCGTGCGGGACGCGGAGGCGTGATCGAAGCAAAACTGAGAGGACGCGCGCGAAAATCGATAGACCAAAGGTCACCCGTGAGAAAGTTCAGCATTCTGATAAAAATCGGCGCGACGCCCGCCCAACGATCTGGCTCTGCAACGGGTACCACGAGGCGTATTTCGCGCGTCCAGCCATCTTGCGATTCACTTGTCCTCGAAATACGAGTGTCCGCAGCATGGACATGAGCCGCCAGAACCAGGATGTCTATACCCATTTCGGAAGGGCACACATTTAGGCGGTTCAAATCATTGATCGCACGGCCTATCCCGTGCTCCAAGGTGTTGTGGCTGGAAATCAGTTCTAGATGAGTTTCAACTTCTCCATCACCGAGGGGAAAGAAACTGCGGTCGTCAGGGCCATATCTGCCTATTATGACGTGTCGTCTCATGTGGCTTCTGCCTCAGTTTCGCCCATATGTTGCAATATCTCGAATGCCAATTCGTAAACATGTCCAACTAGCTCAATTGCTCGATCCGTAGTCAATGCCGCCGTCGTAACATTAGCGCGGGTCAATGCGTCGGCGACGCCGCGTTGTATGAAATCATGGAGTTGTGCCTGCGCGCGTGCGACATCATGGATGTTTGATGGCAAGGTAATAGCCTTGGCTCCGATGTCATTGCAAAGGCGGGCTTCGATCGCATTGGTGGCATAAAGCTCGAATACAGTCTGCATCTGGTCAGCCGTGAGGCCGTCGAGATCGCTGATGCCGGCACCGGCCAGATCTGTTATGGTCTCGATAAAGGCTTCGCGCGCGATGCCCTCGTCTACCGAACCGCCATGCGGACAGACATAGTCAACAAGACCGATGAATATTTCCTCAATAGGGTGGCCTGCCAAGGCACCAAGATTGAGTGTGCGCAAAGCTTCAGACGCACCGTGCGCCACCGTATTGTATAAGAAACCAAGCAGACGGCTAGATGCGCGCCGTGCGGATCCCATCCTGGCAGCGGCGGTACGGGCCCCGCCCGATGCTGATCCGATATATTGCGACACGGCACGCCCGAGATTCCGGCGATCAGTGCCGCCGGAACGGGCAAATCGCGAAAAGTTATTGCGAGCCGTTGTAAAACGGGAAGGATCTGCCACGGGCGGTATAGGCGGTATTGCTGGTGGGGCCGGAGTTGCATTTGATGGCGGCACCTCGTTTTCTGGTTCGTTCCCCGGAGGCGCATCGGGCGGTTGACCGTCGGCTGGAGTTCCGATGGGAATCGTTGGCGGGATGGCATTATCGGAGAGCCAACTTGGGATAAGAGGGGTGCCGCCACTCTGGCCCCCGAATGCGTTCGACGTACCCATCAGCGACCTCCCTGGCGAGCACGAAGCACGCCCACAGCCGCAGTCTTGAGCATCGAATTTCCGTCCTTCCCCCATGTCTGAAGGATGCGGTTGAAACGTTGAGTTGCTTCGGCATCCTTGAGCACGCCTTCCCAGCCGCTGCAAGCCCACGGGCCCAGACTATTACGTGGGAGGGCTTCGAGGAAATCGAGGAGATTGCCCTGGAGCGTCGGGTGGGCCTTCACCAGAACAGCAAGCCCCGCTGTGCCTAGCGGCTCGGTGTCAAAACTATCTCCACTGACGATACGACTGCGTACCACCTCGAAGACCTGCTCGGCCTCCGGGATAGCCAGGCGTTTCAGATCGCTTTCGAGACTATTAACTACGAGTTTACCCCCAAATAGCTGTTCAACCACCGCCGCTAGGTGGCCGAGAGCCGATGCGGCGCCGAAATAATCCTTTCGATCCTTGGTTACGAAGAGATAGGGGCGGAGATCTTCGCCGCCGACAGCGGTCGGTACGGCTGCCCAAGCTTTGATGGCGGACATAGAGAGCCATTCACTGAGGAGCGTGCTCTCTGTCGATTTTGCGGGTTCTGGTTTTATCGTCGCCGAGGCGGTGTCGCCTGTTTTGCCGGCGGATTTCCCGGGCTTCTTCGGGTCCAACATGTCCTCTTTCGCGCTGGCCGCCGCTTCGAGTGCGGCCACGTCTGGAAACTTACCGTTTGGCGCGGTCGCTGCGGCCGTTGCGATCTGATCGAAGAGGCGCGGAAGGAAACGCTCGGCGAGCATTAGTTTGGCGAGAACCGGCAACTTAACGTCGTCGCCGAATCCTCTCGCTTCGGCGATACGCTGTCGCAAAACGAGCGTGTTGAGGAATCGCTTGATCTGACGCGGATTGCCCTTGGTGCCGCTGGCCAGGATCGGCCCGATCTGATCGCTGAGCGCCATCGCATTGTTGGCGCGCGAAGCCTTGTCGCCGAGCGTGGTTCTAACGGTCGCCGCATCAAGTGCGCCGGAGGTCCATGGGCGCTTCAGCTTATCTCGGGCAACGGCAATTAACGCATTGAAAGCCGGGTCCTTTTCGCCGAGTTCGGCGCCGACCAGAAGAAGGGTCACATAGATACGCGTTTCCGTGTCGCCGAGCGCCGGGATGCGGAAAGGAACCTGAATGAGCTTTTCGAGATAGTTTCGAGCGTAGGTCTGCGGTCCCGTCGTATCTGGCAGGTCTGGAAAGTGTTTACGCACAGCATATTCGATCATCGCCTCGTCGGCAGCGACAACGAAAGCCGTCCGGGACGTGAAGACGAAGAGGCGCACAGCTTCAAGGGTTTCGATTGCCGTGTCAGGCAGGCAACGATCGAGGTCGTCGATAAGCACGACGAGTTGCTCGACGCCCGCTTTCTCGAGGAGATCGTCGAACGCTTTTCGGAAGGCGTTGATTTCCTCGGGTACGTTGGTCGAATCACCTTCGCCCTTCGGTTTCAAAAGGCCCTTCACGCCATTGATGGCCGACTCCATGTTCTCCTTAGTGGCGAGCTTCATGGGATCGGCAACAAAGCCCTCCAAAGTGCCGACGATTGCCTGAATTTGGTCTTGTGTCGGAATGCCGGTAATGGCTGTGAAGGCGAGTCCGCCCGCCCTTTTTGCAACTTTTAGCCAATCGATCCGGCGAAAGACAGCCTTGACGGCCTCGCCTGCCTTGGTGAGCGCTGGGCGTTTTTCGATCAGCCCGGTGACGATGCCTTCGATAAGCGCAATCTTGGCATCTTCGAAGCCCTGGAAACGCCAGCCGTTAAATTTAAGACATAATAGTTTGTCATCGCCTTCGAAGCCAGTCTCGATCATCTCCAGGACGCTCGACTTGCCGGCGCCCCAATCGCCGTGGACCCCGACGGTCACAGGCTGGTCGGGCCGATCGCGAAGAAGCTTGATGATTGTCGCCGCGATCGCTTTGTTATTGAGAAGATCGACCTTGGTTTCATTGTCACTCAAAATCATCGTTAATCCCCAAGTTTGCGCTACCTGCATGCCCTCAATCGTTCATCCTTGTTGTTCTATAAGCCTACAACCCGAATGCTTCCAGAAAATATTCCTGAAAGCAATACCTCACGCTGGGGGGCGGGGATGCGGGACCCGCGTTAATGCGCAATAATCCCCCTATTGACTGGCTGAGGAATATTTATTCGAATGCTGCGCGTCGGCTATCTGCCCGCGCGATATCTCGTAATCACCAATTGCGAGAGCGCCTGCTCAGACCTTGTGTCGTTCACTCGATGCGCAAACATCCGTCTTCCGAAATTGTCGCGTCTGAGGGTGGCTGGGTGCAACAAACGTCAGCGTATGGGATAAGACGTGCCTTGGCGCCGATAGTCGAGAACGCATTATTGGGGGCCATTATCGGCTCCATATTATGGGCCGGATTTGTCTTCAGTCACAGGCAGAACACTTCCTGAATCCACGAGTCGTGCTCAAACGGACCGTGGATTGACTGAAAACACCCCCGGCTTTCCGCGACATCACGATTCAGGTTTGTTGCTGCCCATTCAACGGTACAAACGATCTTGCTGGTATCCAGGATCACGCCTTTGATAACGCCAATGTGCATGATTCGAATCCCCGTTTGGGCCCTTCCCTTCATTCGCTTGATTGCAATTCGATCGCCAGGTTTCATGTGGGCTGCAAGTTCTGGCTGCTTGCCATCTTCCCAGCCGAGCATCCAGAACCCCTCTCGGACGAACCGGTCATCCTGGTGATCAGTTCCGCCCCACGATGCGCCTACCAGCCAGTATTTGTTCATCACATCCTCCTCCTGAAGTCTCCTCCCCGGCCCCCCATCTAGCTCCAATATGCCAGTTTTATGATTGGGTGTAACCACGAATAAATCCGTGACAAAACTGCCATCTGGCGGGAAGAGGGGCTGGTCGGCTACAAGCTGTAAACTCCAGCCCATATCGGCTGACGCCCCGAAACTCCCCGTTTCGGGGCTTTTTGTTGCCCATAAACGGGTTGTGCATATATTCAAAATTGCAGATGGATGCACAGGAAGGCATAGAAAGGCAAAAATCCTTGCCGGAACCTTGCCTGGAAATTGGGCTATCTTGGGGTTTGGAGGGGCCGGAAAACGCATGGCCCAGGACGGGAACTGCCACCTAAATGCCAGCTGGCAAGAGCAGTTTAGAAGAGGATGTGTGGACAAAAGCAGGGGAGGGGAAGCGGGGCGAGGGGACTTTGGGGAGAACCGGGGGGGATATTATGGGTCCTTCCACCATTGACCATGGTCACAAGTCCCGAGTATTTCAGTGAAAATCCGATAAATGCATCAACGCCGAACGGTACCCCATCATTCCTGAGCAACTACATCAACCACCTTAGAAAGAGGGGCGAGTTATTTATGCCTTGTGATAATCGATCGCAGGGCGGCAGTATTCTTTATATGCCACTCGGAGGCCATCGAGTTGAGCCAGCGCAGGAACAGGCTCCAATAATACTCGCGTAATGCGCGCATGCAAGGATTCGCGCGCAGAAAGATCCCAAAATAGCGGAATATTTAGGTGGTCAGAAGACGCAGCGCACGAAACGATTAATACCCTCTTCCCGATAGGCAACCATTTCTCGGCTGCGAACAAGGCTTCCGCTCGATATCCAATGTCATCATGTCTCAACAGTTCCAGAATGAAGAGGTCGGCCTGTCGCAGCAGACGCCCAGACAGCAGATTGCGGTTGTAGGTCATGAAGTACGATTCGATATCTGACCCGAGGAAACAATGCACATAGCGATCCAAGGTTCGCGCGAGCTCCTCTGTATCAGCGATAGTCACAATGCATGCACTCATCCGAAGTAGTACTCCTGAAGCCTTTCATGGTCCAACAAGACGCTCGGATCGCGTTCTTCCGCGACAATTCGGCCCTGATTCATGACTAGGACGCGCGACACCCATTCATGAACGAGGCGGAGATTATGTTCAACGATTACGGTTGAGAGCGCCATTTTGACTTTCACATCATGCACGGCCTGTAGAATTGTCGCCGCGGCTTTAGGCGAAAGACCTGCTGTCGGCTCATCAAGAAGCAAAACATCAACGTCACGCATGAGCACCATCCCAATTGCTAACGCTTGCCGTTCGCCACCGGAAAGAACTCCTGCCCGCCGGGCGAGCATTGGCTTGAGCATGGGGAAAGCGCTCAGAATATACTCCCTTTGATCTTTAAAGTTCCCGTTGCGATGCCAGAAGCTCAGGTGAAGATTCTCGTCAACAGTCAGGCTCGGAAAGATACTTTGTGTCTGCATCAGATATCCAAACCCAAGCAGTGCCCGTCTATCGTCGAACACGCGCGATATGTCTGTGCCTTTCAGCAACACACGGCCCTGCTCGGGGCGGAGCACGCCGGCGAGTACCTTCAGCAGAGTCGTCTTTCCGCAGCCGTTGGGACCGATGAGAAGCACACTTTCGCCGGGGAGCATGTCGAGAGACACCTTGTGCAGTACTTTCCGCTCCCGGTATCCGGCCACGATGCCCTGTGCTGACAAGATAGGTTCCATCACAGCCCCATATATATTTCGCGAACCGTCTTGTTGCCAAGGACGTGTGCGGCCGCTCCACTGAAGGCAATATGGCCCTCGTGAAGGAAGTGAATCCAGTTAGCCAGATCTGCAACTACACTCATATTGTGCTCGACCAGGGCTACGGTCAGGCCCTGTTCAATAACTGCCCGCTGGATAAGTGAGACAACCTTCTCGATCATCTGGTGACTCAGACCCGCTGTGGGTTCGTCTAGGAGGAGGATCCGGGATTGCTTGGCAAACAAACGCGCGAGGCTGACGAGTTTCTGCTGGCCGAAGGAGAGCTCCCGAGCCAAGGCATAGCGCTGATCCGCCATGCCAACGTATTCGAGCCACCGGAGGGCTTCATTCTCTGCCTGTCGAAGAATTGCGGATTCCGAACCTCCGCCAGCCCATGTGGGCAAACAGATTTGGGAAGATATGGGGAATGCTGCGACCATGGCGTTCTGCAACACAGTAAGTCCTTTGAAAACCCGAACGTCTTGGAATTGTCGTCCAATTCCCAATCGTGCGATAGCGTGTGGCGGCAGACCGCTGATAACTTCACCTTCAAGTTTTACGGTACCTGCGTCAGGCTTCAGCGTTCCTCCGATTACATGTAGAAGGGTCGTCTTACCAGCCCCATTCGGGCCGATGAATGCCGTGATCTTCGCCTCGGGTACGAACGCGCGAACATCCCGCAAAGCCCAGTAGTCTCCAAAGCGCTTGCTCACGTTGTTGAGTGTTAATCCCTTATTCATTGTCAGGTCATCCGATACTCGCCAGCTATCCCTTGGGGGCGGAAGTACATCAGCCCGGCCAAGAGCAGCCCGTAGATGATTTCACGAACGTTGTGTGCCACAGCGTCGGGCAAGCCGACGAATCGAAGTACCTCGGGGAGCAGTAGCATTACGACAACTCCAACTGCAGGTCCCTTTCGGTTGCCCGCTCCTCCAAGAAGGAGAATGGCAACTTGGAAGATGCTCTCCTGCAATGTGAAGGATGTCGGATCAATGTATGTCACGTAGGCCGCGTAGCACGCGCCCGGAATGGCCGCAATGGCCGCCGCGATCACAACGGCCTGTAGATAAAGAGACAATGGGTTGATGCCTAGAGAAGCCGCGCCCATTTCGTCTTCCCGCAAGGCCTTGAGCATTGTCCCGAAGGGAGAACGATAGACTGCGAACAACAAGGCCAGAATTCCAACATCGATGACTAGCATGGCCAGCGCGTATTGCAGAGGACTGCGGAACGCGATCCCGAGGATTCCCGGCCGGGGAATACCTGCAATGCCGTAGGGCCCGTTGGTCAGTTCCACCCAGTTGTACAAAATCGCGAAGACGATCATCTGGAACCCCAGCGTGACAAAAAGAAAAAGGTCGCCGCGAAAACGGAGGGAAATGAGGCCGATCCCGGCCCCGAGCAGTCCCGTAATTGCGATACTGACGAGGAGGGCTGCTGTAGGCGGCATGCCTGCCGTTGTCACAAGCAGCGCATAGGCATATGCTCCGATCCCGTAGAAAGCGGCATGGCAGAAACACGCCAGCCCTCCGAAGCCAAGGGTCAGGTTCAGAGAGTACGCAAGAGGCACATAGAGCCCGATCATAAACAAGAGGTGCCAGAAGTAGTTCATGCGGGTTCCTCGACTCGTCGCTGAGGGTCAACCAAGCCATTTCGACGGAAAACGAGCATCGTCACAAGTAGCCCGAATGTCACAAGGTCCATCCATCGGGAGGAGAACTTCCAGACCGCCAGGCTTTGCATCACCGCAAGGGCAACACCCCCGACAACCCACCCGGCATACGAGTTTGCGCCTCCGACCAGTACAGCAACGGCACTAATGAGCAGATAGCTCATTCCGACATGTGGATCGGTGCCGATATCAAGGCAGATCAGGCTTGCGGGCACGGCGGCCATGACCGTACTGAGAACCAGGACCAGGGCACGGAGCTTATGAACAGGTAAGCCCAGAACGGGAATCAATTCGGGCTGGTCTCCCATCGCCCACAGCGCCTTGAAAGTCCGCAGGTGACATACCAGTACCCACAGCAGGCCGATTGTCCCGAACCCAACCACCAGCTGAAGCAACTGGATTTCGGTCAAGATAACGGGGCCGATGTGGATAGCCCGGGCCAAACCTCGGGAAACGGTCTGAAGCTTGTTGCCAAACGCCAACGCGATAAAGTTCTCCATCGCCACGAAGGCACCAAGAGAAGCAATCAGAACAGCGCTCGATGCCGCCCCCTTTCGTGCGAAAGGCCGGTAGAGTCCAATCTCGCATAACCAGCCAGTGAAACCGGCGAAGATCAGTGTGCCTAGGAAGGCGGGTGCTGGATGCAAACCCACTCGCATCACGAGGGTATGAAAGCAGTAGGCGCTGGCAACGAACAGCCCTCCGAAAGCGACGTGAAAAACACGGAGCGACCGCCACACCAGCCCAAACCCGACCGCCAACATCGCGTAGAGCGCGCCGTTCACCAGGCCGTTCGCCAGAAGTTGTAGTATAAGCCTCATAAGGTATTCATTGTCTTTGCCACTGTTTCCCGGAACTTATCCGGCTGGATGGGCTTCTTCAGGAAGTATTCTGCGCCAAGCGCAAGCGCTTCAGCCTCGAATTCGAACTCCCGATACGCGCTGATCATGATTACGGGCACTAGGGGATGGTTCTGACGAATCCATTTCAGGAAGGTCAGGCCTTCGTGATTTGCATTATCCTCTTCCTTTAGGCGCACATCCACCACGGCCAGCGCCGGATGCTCCGCCTCCGTCTGTTCTCTGGCTTCCACCAGCGACGAGGCGCGAACGGCACGACATCCTTCCGGCAGGTGCATTTCCATAGTATCCAAGTACTCCGGGATGTCATCCACCAGCAATGTGATAATTTCATTCATCGGTGCTTTTCTTTCCTTGATGCAAAGAGTGCATCCGTGCGGGGATACTCGCGTGCAAGTGAGGGATAGGCATGTAAGTGACGCCGGATTCGACGGGCAAACGTGAAGCGATCATTATACCGCAGCTTCTCCGCGAGCTTGGCCTTCTTTGTAAACTCGAAACGATCAATGGACGACTCGACCAGGGCAAGCTCTGCCCGAGCAAGATGCAACTGGTAGTCAAGCGTTGTCGGTGTATCCGCAGATAGTGGCGGCGATTCGGAAACACTCTGCGGAAGATGTTCAGGACCGATCTCGTGCATCCCCGCAGCATCCGCGCGTATGGCCGCATACTCGATTGCACTTACGAGTTCTCTCACGTTCCCTGGCCACGGCAATGTTTCCATTGTCGCGATGGCTGAACTTCTAAAAGACCGAGTTAGGGTGCGGCCTTCCCGGTAGAGATTCTGGAGAGCATACTGCGCGAGCAGCAGGATATCTTCCGTGCGCTCGCGGAGTGGTGGAACATTAATCTCAATGCCGCCCGTGCTGGGCAATATTGTTCGCGATGTACGACAATCTCCAGAGGGTTGGCTGCCGGGTGATATGGATACAACCAGTTGTACGTCGGCCTCGATGGTTCGGGTTCCGCCCTTTCTCTGAAACCCTCCGGTTCGGACGAACTCCGCCAGATGCTTCACCGCAATTTCATCGCGCACATTAAACCCATCCAGGAAGAGAATTCCGCCTTTTGCGTTGTCGACCCAACCCTTGGATTCAGCTCGCCTGCCCGATTCCATGCGTCGGAAAGTCCCGAACATAGCTTCTTCCCGTGCATTGGGGCCGAGACCGGCGCATGACCCCACGACGAATGGCCCGTCCGCCCGGCGGCGGCTGAGATGGTGGATGTTGCGGGCCGCCAGACTTCTTCCTGTTCCCGCCTCGCCTACTATCGCCACAGAGGCCCGTCCATCATCTGCGGCTTGGCGGATGCCATCGCGCACTTGCCGGATGCCCAAACTGGTCCCTATAATTTCTCCCGGCTCGGAAGCATCCAGTCTCCGCTGCAAAGCCGCGACCTGCCGCCGCAATGCCGCCTGCTGGACAATCGCCTCCACAGTCCGGGCAATCAAAACGGGGGAGAACTCGTGTTTATTCAGATATGTCAATGCGCCCGATGCCAAAGCCTCGGTATAAGACTCCGCATCCGCGTAGGCCGTCATCACAATGGCTGCTTGGGTCGGATCCTGCGTCAATGCGTCTTTGAGCAAGTCCAACCCCTCTCGGTTTTTCTCCAACCGCATGTCCATGATGAGCAGATCGAACCGGCCTACCGCGAATCGCTGACGGAACTCGGCCTCGGTATGGCTAATCTCAACGCGAAAAATACCTTCCAGTGCCTTGGCCAGTTTCTTGGCGAAATCCCGGTTGTCATCCACGATCAAGATGTGCGCCGCTGACATAGTGACTGAAGCGTCACATAGGTTGTGATGAATATCAACCATATTCTTCTTGCGCTAGCACGCTCCCTTTGACACACTTAAACTAGTCGTTGGAGAAGTGTGTTCTGCGGGGTGAAGATTGGAGATGCGAGATGAACAAGAGAGCGGTTGGATTGATTGTCGGCTTGCTTATCGTGATTGTCGGATTTGTGGTGGTCCCTCAAATGCGAAAGTCGGCGATAAATGTTCAAACCAAGACGATAACAGTGGGGGTGATTCTGCCACTCACCGGCAACCTTTCGGTTCTTGGGCAGAACGAGGCTAGTCTCTTGCGTGCATCTATTGAGGTAATCAATAAATACAGAATAGACAGACCACCGCTGGAGCTACGGATAGAAGACGCTGCGTCTGATGCAAAGAAGGCGGCAACCGTAGCAAATCTCTTCGCGGCGCAAAAAATGCCGATTGTGATGGCTTCTACCACGCCATTGGCGGGTCCCATTATTCCCATTTGTGAACAGAACGAGCAGGTTGTTGTGATACACAGCATGACAGAGTCGTTGCTTGAGAATACGCACTTTGCTATGCGAATCTACCCGGGAATTGGTGATGAAGTGCGGGCGATCAGCGGGTGGCTGGAGACATTGCCTGAAAAAAGCAGTTTGTTTGCCTTGCGATTGGATACGGAATGGTCAGCGAAGTGGATTGAAATATTTAGCAGTACGGTTTCATCTGTCAGCATGCACGATGAAACTTATACGATGGCGGACCCCAACATTCGAAATGCTCTGGCAAAGCTTCGCGATTCCCGCGCTACTCACATCCTTCTGCTGGGATACGGACAAGAATACCCCACCTTGTTAAAACAGATTCGCGAGGCAGGGATCACCCTGCCAGTGATCGGCAATATTGGCTTTGTCTATGCGGGAACGCGGGAATCTGCCATGAAAATGGGTGATCTGAACTTGCTTGCCGGTTGCGTATTCCCCTCCCTCGGATGCGACACGAACTCGCCCAATTATCGGGCGCTTCAGGCCGTATATGACCGGGAGGGGAAGGGTAGTATTATGGAGGAGCCCGGCGCGTTGTATTTCTTCGATTCCCTTCTGTTGCTTGCGAATGCCATCGATGACGTCGGCGTCACGCCTGACCGCATACGGAATCAAATATTTGCCAAGCAGAATCCGTTCCGTGGCATAACTGGGCAGATTACCTTCTCGGAAGACGGGAACTGCCGCACTCATCTATCGATGGCCCAGTATGATGGAAATGGACAAATTATCCCGCTGCCGACAAACTAGGCCCTGCCATGGCGGGATCAATAACTCACAGTCAAATTGAAGAGGGGCTTCGATCGTTTCCCTCACTGCCTTTGCTCTTTGAAGATGAAGTACCCAACACGCATCCCGTCCCGTTTGTAAATTCCTGGGCATCTGGTCGTGGGAATTTGGATCCACAACAGATTGACCACTTTCATGCCGAACTGTCACGTAACCCACCTTCCAGTCTTTACGTGGGCATCCCATTTTGTCGCAACAAATGCCGCTACTGCGTGTATAGGTCATCCCCAAAACTCGAACTCATGGAACACTATGTCTTATGTCTGGGTAATGAATTGGAAGCCTATCGACGAAAGGGGGTCTCCTTCCAGAACATTCGGCGCATTTATGTTGGAGGAGGTACACCTTCACTGCTGGAAGTTAAGGGAATAGAGGCTCTTTTTGAGATGCTTCGAAATCACGGAGTGTCACTTGATCAACTTGCCAGCTTCTCTTTCGAACTGGCGCCGGCTTCAACGGACCAGAGGAAGATCGATGTTCTGATTAAGCACAAAGTCTCGCGTTTCAGTATTGGCGTGCAAGACTTGAGCGATGAGGTGCTCGCAAAGCAAGAAAGAGAGTCGAGAAATAGTCACATTCGAAAGGCCCTCGCTTTGTTGCGCGACTCGAAGGTCTACTTCAATGTCGATCTCATCTACGGTCTTCCTGGGCAGACCGATGAGGCGTGGCGGAATTCCATCGGCGAACTTGTGCGCGACTATCGCGTTCCAGAGTTCACGCTCTACCGCATAAGGCATGGTAGGCAATCCAGAGTATCAGGCGACGAACCCCTCATTAGCAGTCTCGATGCCAGGATTCGCCAGAAAATGTTATTCTCATCTGCTGTCGAGGTGCTTACCCAGGGCAAATATGATCGTGTGAGACCGTGTCATTGGGTGTCGAAATCGTATCGGCCCCAATGGGAATCTTATCGGTTTGCGCCGATGTCGGATCAACACGCGCGTAACGAGCAACACCCCTCTCAACTCGGGATCGGAGCAGATGCGATATCTCATGTCGATGGCGTGCTCGTACGCAATCGAACAGCAGAACATTATGTAAAATATTGGCGGGTCCCAAAGAGTGGCGGTCAACTTCCAGATTATGAGGCGTGTTATAGCCTGACCATGGCGGATAATGCAACGCGCGCACTTTTGCAGGGCATTGAAGACTCCAACAGCATAAGGTTAGACAAAATACCTGAGTATTGTAGTGGCCTGAAGAAGTTTCTCGCCGTTGACGCCAAACTCCTTTTTGACGCCGATTCCGCCACGGATCCTGAAGTGAGGAAGCTCTCGGGACTGGGATTGCTTCTTTATGACTATGTGGAATCACTGATTATCCACGAATGCACAAAATTCGATGAACGCGTGAGGTTTTCCACACCCGGAGAAGTTCTTACCCCGGAGGGGCAATTCCGCCCCCCTTGGGACGCAATAGTCGCAGAGAAGTTAATATCAGCAGCAGGCGATACGGCGCCCCCTGTGAAGATCATAGAACTTGGCGCGGGCGTCGGCGCCCTTTCAATACCCGTTATCATGCAACTTGTCCAATCGGGTAAGCGGTTCGAATGGACCGGATATGACAAGGAAATGGATAAGTTGCGTTTCTATGCCGTGCAGTTGGCCACCGCTCTTGAAAGAGCTTGTTCGAAGAACCGTGTCTTTAATTGGAATCGAGCCGATAAGGGTGAGATCATTGTGGAAATGAATAGTGTCGAGAGTAGAGTCGTCCTAGAACAGAAGGATGTCGAATTAGATTGGATACAGTGGGCCTCCGTGGCCGAGGCAGACATCAGCGCTGTTTTCATGCCTTCTTTTCTCAATCATGTTGTTTTTAAGCGGGACTTTCTCAGACATGCATGGAATAGATTGTGCCCTCAAGGCGTCCTGATATTGGGTTGGCCCTACGGGTGTTGGGCTGGAATGGAGATTGGTCCATCTTGGCGATATGACGGCGAGGGGGATGCGGGCACCTCGGATATTCACGAAGATCTATGGCGATACATCTATGTCGGTATTCCGAGCTGGCAAAACTTCTTCGGTCGGCCGTTGCCAGAATGGGGAGAAGGGGATGCTGAATCTGATGCGCTACGGTGCAAACTGCCCGTTCCGCCCCCGGAAGTTTTATGTCGCATGGCCGCCGAGGACGACTTTTCCTTGAAGTGGAATCGGTATGTGCATATAGGTAAGCAGAGCTTTGCTGAAAAGCACGACGTGATAAGTTCGGCTCTAGCGGCGATTGTTCGAAACGAGCGCAATGGCAACTCTGAGCGCAAGTGTAGTGCAGAGTACATTTGGCGGTTCATTAGGAAGCCAAATGAGCAAAAACTGGATTACAACTATGGGAAGGGCGGGTTTTCATGAGTGGCTTTCGGAGTCGAAAACCTCTCACGAATCTATTCTATGATCGCTACCCATTGGGTAAGATCGTCGAAGATGCCGATGCGAAGTCGCTAGCCTGGGAGATTTCAACTTCTCTGCTTGGCGAAGGTATTCTCCACCGAGAGGACGGGAGGACCGTCATTGGAGCTCTCTTAATCAACACCCCGGAATCGGTTTTGAAGAGTGCTTGGAAGCCTGAGGCCTGTTTCTTCCGGCAACCAATTCAGGAACACGCCAAGTTTTTGTTGGATTACAGCAAGTTCTTCGAGCTTACATCGCCAGGGCTTTCTCTTGGATGGATGTTTTCGAAGTTTCTTCCTTGGTACTATCCTTTTTGCGAAAAGGTGATACTGATTCTTAGGCGTACAGAATCTTGTGATTGCGGAGAGCAATTTCCCGTTAGTAGCGAATATGACTACCAGCGGAGAGAGTTGACGCTACGGATTTATTCCGCCGGATGTAAGCTGCCGGCAGATAACGAGTCGGCTGACAAGTCCAATGCCGATGCCTCTCATTATATGTTTATGGCGGCAAAGAGTAGGGTTTATCTTTTGTCAAAGGCCCCGTCATCCTTCGGGGAGCAGTGGGCAAAGAGCAGTGACCTTATGTCCGCTTTATGGCGGGAAGTGCGGGGAGATAAAGACAAGGCCTGGGCGTTTGTTGAGAGGCTTTGTATGCTTGCAGCGGCTTTGACCGACAAGTCTACTCCTGAAGTGTCCGCTGTGGGATTTCTGTTGAAAGCCTATATTGCCACAGGTGTCCGGTCAAGTCGGCAAACTCGTTCTGCTGGAGCTGGTTTCGGCATTGGAGACTGTTCGCCGCCACAGGTCCTTCCTGGCGTTTTGTGGCTTGTCTATAAGGATGAATGGAAAGAAATTGAAACCGATGAGCGCCCCCTGCAGGACGAATTGGCCCGATACTACCTTCAGCCGCTTGCGTCTCGCTTCCAGTTATTGCTATTGACCCTCCAGTCAATAAATCGACGGAAGGCGGAGATTCGCGCCGCTGCCGCGACGATCATGGC
This sequence comes from uncultured Verrucomicrobiota bacterium, assembly GCA_937860055.1. Taxonomy (GTDB): domain Bacteria; phylum Verrucomicrobiota; class Kiritimatiellia; order CAIQIC01; family Lenti-01; genus Lenti-01. The sequence goes on from CALMBO010000010.1 coordinate 117,020, forward strand.
GCGAAATTTCTCCCACAATATAGGGAGCCATGTCACGCCGCGGACGCGGCTTGAGAACTTGCTTACCCGGGTTCGGGAGTTGCTGTATAACAAGTCATGGTGGGAGGGGGACGACTGGAATCAGGAAGTGTATCCCGCAATTGCCGAGTTGAAGGACACCCTGGATGAGTATATCCAGCGCAAAGCGGAGTTCATTGCTGAATGGAGCACGGATCCGCGCATTTCCATTCGGTCCGCTGATTTCTTCCGCGATCTAATGCTGCCGTTCATGTCCAACACTGCGCTGATCGATACACTGGCGGCCAACGAAGGGTTTCGGTACCGCGCGTTCGATGCGCCTGGGCTGGTGATTCGTTGTTTTCGCAAAACAAAAGTTAATTCCTGCGACGAATACGTTCCCCGATTCAGGACGGAATGGGCCTCCACAGAGGTTTTCAAGTGGCCCAACAGCGTACGCGGGGCGCCCTTTGCCATGCGACATCCCGATGCGATGTCGACAGAGTTGATTGCCGATGATTTCGGGGTCCCTGATATCCGGCTGGCATTGCCTGGCCCGGTTGGTGAGATGGCACTGTACGGCATCATCGAAAATATCGTACGTAATGCTGCAAAGCATAGCAAGCGACATGCCGGCGCCAGTAAGGGATCAAGACGCCTGGAAATTCATGTGGTCGTTGACGAAGGCAAGGCGGAGGATCCCGACTGCTTGATCCGCATCTACGACAGTTTGTCCGAGCCAGCGAAGAAGCTGGTTGATGATCTTAATAAATGGATCCGAGCCCCGCTGGTGGGGGGGGACGGTCAATGCCGAAAAGAGGCGTGGGGCCTCGCCGAGATGGGTCTTTGTGCTGATCTGCTTGGCGGACGTACGCCTGGGGAGTCCGATGACCCGCCGAATCTTTCCGTCGCGGAGATTCCCAAGCAAGATGTTGAGCCATTCTTGGATAAGCGCCACCCTGCTTGCTTGTCATATTCTTTGAAGGTCGCGAAGGCGCGTACCGCCGTGTTCTATGGGTGGGCGGAGGTCAATGCTCACCAGCGGGATAAACTGGCCGGTAGCGGATTTCTTGTTTGCGCTGCGAGCAAGCCCCTCGCTTCTGCGACTCTTGACGGTAGACACGCAACGCAGTTCGCAGTACTGGATTCCCGGTTCGCGGAGACGACAACCAATTGGGAAGAACTTCGACGCGCGTTGCCACCCCGCCTCATCGTGGCGGGAGAAGTTCGGAAGCCGAAGCTGGAATATGACCTATCCAGGCTGGCCTTTATCAACAAAATCCCGGCGCTTGCCGATTCTGCCCGTCAGGCCGACACAGAGCTTACGCCATGTCTTTGGCAGGCGTGGCTTCGACATTTGGGAACGAAGCCCGGACGGCCAGGCCCAGATGCAAGGCTGATGATCGACTTGTTCCTGCAACAGGATAGGTCAATTGAACCGACAGCGACATTTTGCCGTAAAGCGGACAAATACAATGAAGCTTTCCCGGCAAGAAGGTTGCCTGTGGCTGTTCGTGTTTGGGGCACGGAGCAGCAGGACCTCAAGTGCTTTACCGACAAAAATCGTAATGCTCAGAACATGGGTGGCCGGTTGATTGTGGACCGTCATGGAATCTTCGTGTCGGAATCCGGCTATTCGCCGCAAACCTCCGATCGCCTGTTTTGGATTGACAAGCAGAACCGCGATTTTGACCTGCTATTCAATCCCTCCAGTTCCAATGTCTGGACGCTACCTTATGAACTCGCCGAGGCAGGCATGTTGCGCATCCTCATCTTGGACGAGCGGATTCTCCAGAATGCAATGAAGCCATTCGCTGCGGATGGTGTGGGCCGCGACGGCGCGGTTTGTGCCCTCACAGGAAGTCATGAGATCGCGCCGCTCGGATGGCACGCCGCGGAGCGGGCCGGGGTCTACCTTGTCACACATCTAGACATTGCCGATTCAAAAGGCGTATCCCGACGAACGTTTGATATAGCGGCGCAAGATTGGAACACGCGTCAGACGGACGACCATCCCGAGTTGCGCCTGCCGATCACATTCAGGGGCGAAATACCCGCGATGGGAGATTTCCACGCACAGCGTTGGCCCGCCTCCAAGAGCGTCGGCGAGAGCGACAAGGCCTGGCAGGCGGGGGGCATGCCGCTCAATATCGCCAAAGGCATCGATGTAGCCGTCGTGCATCAAGGCGTTATCGATCGGATCAATGACGAGTTCAAGGATGTGAACGACGCCGGCGGCCAGTTCATGAAGGCGCTCTCCGGCGCATGCACGCTCATCGTAGAGTCGGGGCGAGGCATCCCGCCGGAGGTTCAGAAAAATAATGAGCGATTTCTTCCTTTTTCATCCATCGAACGGGCGTTCCATGGCGGCCGTGTGGCCAAACTTCTCTTGACGCGAACCGTCATGGAAACCACCAGGAGGCGTGGAGTATGACATCTTCTCAGGAATCCTCTCGTCATTTGATCGTCGTTGCCACTCGGTGGTACGCCGAAAAAGGATCAAACGATGACGAATATTGCCGCCAGTGGGGCCTTGATGTCGGCACGGACCACATGTGGTTCGACAACCTCCATCCAGAGGTGCTTCTGCTAGTCCTACACGGTTACAAGAAAAACGGTAACCCGCGGAAGATTTCAGAGGCAATTGCCGCTGCCGCTGACGACAAGAAACGTCCAAAGAATGTTGCACTGAGAAAAACAGTATGGTTTTGCCATCACTCCCTTGCGAGCGGCACGAGTGCCGATGGCGCTCAGTCCGCGCTGTTGCCGACACGCGAGACAGCGGAGATGATTGCGAATGTTGAAATAGAGAGTGCGAAGCAGGCAATTGCCAACTCGTATGGAGTACAAGAGATTGAAAAGGTATTGTACCGCTCGAAGGGCGGGCTTGCGGTTTCGCAGTTGGTTCTCGCCTTGCGTGAGCGCAAAGGCATCCCACAGTCATTGCCCAATGCCGTTGAGAAGGCGGCAGGCGGCCGAGCACTCTTTGTTGAGAGACTACGCGGGATCCAATCCGGCTTGATCCGCATGCGATTGTTGCTTGAGGCAGGATGGGAGAAGGAGCTTTCCGAAGAGGATGTAACTCTTCTCCAATTCGCCATGAAGGCTTGTCGCGTTCCCGATGGAGGTCGTTTCGGCGATTGGATCGGAATCTTGGAGTATAGCCCTACAAGTGACTCGGACATCGTCGGAGCCATATCGGTGTTGAAGGTTCTTGGCGGACAGGCAATTGCTGCGGATAACACCCCAAAGAATCGGGCGCAAAAGAATAGCATTCCAAAAGGATCCCCTGTTCCTCGCCCAACAGCGAAAGTATGGACAAGCTTGAATTCGGCGGCGAGGATCTTTCTCGCAGCTTCGCGGAATGCTTCGGAAGCCGTGCGTCAGGATATAGCGCTGTTCGCTCGCTCGCTCGATATTCTGCTCAAGGCCGCCGAGACCCTGCCGCCCGCGATATCCGCCCCAAAGGTATATGGGAAATGACTACCCCGCCTGCTCCCGAAAAGTTCATTGTTTGCGCCTGGAATGCCTTGGCGGATAAGTCCGGCGAGGAATGGCAGGATGATCCAATAGCGTTGGCCGTAATTGGGTTTCTCAACGCAATAGGCTGGACCGGGCTTTCCAAGCCGGAAGACGAGAAAGACGCAGGCTTGGTCATCATCGCGCCGCGAGACCGCGACAAGCCCATGACCGTCGAGGATCTGGCCGTATTTCACGCCGGCCTTGGCGGGAGTCGCAAGAAGGTCCTATACATTCATGTCGCGCCGGCCACTACATTCTCTCTGGCGGGGGTAGCACAATGGTTGTTCGTCATACAACGCGGCGACTTTGACGTTGACGCTCTCAAGGAATGGCTAGGGAAGAAGTTCAAGGACGATGCGAAAAAATACCCACTGAAGCAGGTTAGAGAAGAGATCTCTAGCCTGCATAAGAGAGCATACATGACCTTGGCCGAGGGTAAAGCAAAGCCCGCCAAGTCGGGGCTCTCATTCGGCCGCACCTGTTCCTGTCTAATCGCGAAAACCACCTGCTCTCAGGTTTTTTACGGCTTGTATCGCCTTGCCGGCAAGTACAACGTTCTAGAACATGACATCAACGCTCGCTTGAGCGTTTCACCGGCGAGTGGCAATCTAGCCTTCGGACAAGTAGAGGACATTGCCAGAAAGCAGCTTCTGGACGGCTACTTTGATCTCCGTTCGGCCATCGCCGCGCACGCCTCATTTTTTACGCTGGCGGAACGAATGGACTGCGATCCAGCCGATAAAGTGTGTCGCAACGTGGTCCTCCTCGTGGATGATCGGCCCGAGAAGCAAAGCTTCGCCGCTAAAGTGTATCAGATTCTTCAAGCCTATCTCCCAGAGCTGGAATTGTGGATATGGAATCCGGATGACCTGCCCCTGGCAGAGCCAATAAAGGGCCGGGCGCGTCTTCCAAAGCGTGATTCCAAATCTCCACGACTTTTGCAACGGCGCGATGTAGAGCAGTATTCGTCACTCGATGAGGCGGTATTCGGTCGTGATGACGAACAGGACAAAATCTGGGCACTACGTATCAGGCGGGTGACGGGCAAGCCCGGCGCAACACTTGGAAAACCTGTTGAAACTCCGCTGGAACTCATTCTGGCTCGAACCCGGATCGTTTTGGTGGATCTTCTATTCTCCGACGCCTTGGGGAACGATGTTGAGGCAGGACTTGGACTGATTCGCGGGTGGCAGCGCATATGTCTAGATCACGGGCCCCAAGTTGAGCGCCATATCTCGCAGAACCAAAGCCGCCCGGATAACGAAGCCAAGGACGACAAGGAGCGAGGTGCCGAGTGGACTTCGCCCGAGATAGTAGCTATCAGCCGCGCGAGTGACTTGACCAAGGCTCACGCTGTCTTCCGCTATGGCGCAGGAGGATTCCTGCCCAAAGACCGACTTCTGGGCCTGCCGGCCATGATCGCGAGAAACTTTCGCGCATCGCCCGATTCCGTGAAGGCCGCCCACCGCAACTTTCGCCTTCTCTATAGCCTTCCGCATGAAGCAATCATGCTTTTGCATGATGTACGTGTTCCGCAAGTATTATTTCACCAACAGGTCGCAGATGCCGCGGCGAGTGATGACCGCACGGTGGCGATTGCTCGCCTACTGACAGCTCTGCCGAAAACAGACCTGCACGTTCATCCCGGCAGTTGTATGTCGCCGGAGTTTCTTGTTGCCGCCTCGCTCATCATGCTGCTTCGGCACGACCCGGAGGCTATCGTCTCAACGCCGCCGAACCATTTTGTGTCACTTCGCGCCGCGGCGAAAGTCTTTGCGTCTTTCTGGGCCGGTTCAACATTCTTCACTCTATGTCCTCAGTTGGAGGTTGGCTCTAATACGAAACGGACGTTTGGTTATGGAAGGGAGCGATGGAACATTGAGGCGGTTGCGAACCATGTGCGTGAGTACTTGCTGGAGCAACTGGAAATTTGCAGGTCTAACCGTAAGGAACCCAAGCCCGTGGCGGAGACCGAAGCCCGGTATCTTGAGTTGCGTTCTGTTCTGCACAAGTCTCTCGGCGTGCCCGATCATCACGATTTAGACAAGGCGGCGGGGAAGTTGAAGAAGTTGCCGTGTACGGCGATTTTCTTCTTTGCCATGCTTCATGCCGGACCTGCTGGCAAGCCGTTGCTTGCTGACGACGACAATGGTAAAGCCGACTTACTGCGCCTATTCATCCTCTGGTTGGCTTCAGGTGGTGAGTATGGAGAGGCTAAAGTCGTTATCGGGGATAGCCAAGTCCCTGTCGGCAGGTGGTTTTCTTCTGGTCAGATCGATAAAAACCAATGGAGAGATCTCCGTAACCTCTTCTATGGCAAGAACAGTCCTTATGGCGTGGTTGAACTCCGGCGCTCAGGTTGGCGCATTCCCAGGGACCGCGATATTGAAGTTAGCGTCCGCTGGAAACGGCCAGAGCTTGGCCTTCTTGCCTCCTGTCCAGACCGGAAAAACGACCCGATTGCTTGGGTACTCGCCTCCGGTACGCGGGCCACGAACCTGCGCGAATATTTGGAGGGGTGTGAATATTCCGGTGCGGAACATGTCAAACACCCGTTTCTGTTACATCTTTTTGCCCAGCAGGCGATCCACCAGTTTGTGGAGCAGGGCGTGCTCTATGCTGAACTCCGCGCGGCGATTGTCGGGTATGAAAACACGGACCTGGAGTTCTCTTTTGCCGACGCTTGCGTATGTCTATGTGAGGCATTCGGACAGGCACAAAGAATCGTCCTCGCTCAATATCAAGACGACCCCCACGATGAAGACGCCTGGCTTTGGCGTGGCCTTTTTGAGGTAGAATCACTATTCGAGCAACTGCGTAATCCTAAGGCTCGGATTCGCTTCCCGTGCAAAGCAAGCATCATACTGACTGGGAAACGGCATAAATCTTCACGCATGTTACTGCGCGAAGCTGGCGCCGGCGCCGTTATGCACTCACGTCCGGCGAATCCTGCCAACTCCGCGCGCGACTTTGTCAACCGTGCCATCCCCGAGTGCCGCGTGGTCGGTTTTGACCTCGCCGGACAGGAGGACGATCACCACCCGCATGACTTTCGGTCGGAATACGAACAACTGGCCCGCCTGCACATTCCCGTGACCGTTCACGCCGGCGAAAACGCACCGGTCGATTTCGTGGAAAGCGCGATCCTGGACCTGCGCGCGCGGCGCCTGGGACATGGCCTTTCTCTGGCTGACGACAAGTTGTTGATGGCTCGTGCGCGCGACGATGGCATCTGTGTCGAACTCTGCCCCATCAGCAACTTTCAGACCAACGCGGTCTTGCCGCACGGCCAGGCAGGTGCCGCTCGTGTATATCCGTTGCGGGAGTTCCTCAAGTATGGCATCGTCGTGTGTATCAACACCGACAACCCCGTCATCTCTTGCACGAACATGGTCAAAGAGTGCTTCCAAGCATCCTATGCCTTTGGCAAGCCGGGGCTGTCCCTGTGGGATATCCTCCGCATCCTTCGTCTAGGGTTCACACAGTCCTTCCTCAGTTTTCCGGAGCGCCGCGCCATGCTGGAACTTGCCGATCAGATCCTCTTTGATCTTTTCTCGAGTGATGACATTGTTTCGCTACTGCGCGAACTGGCGTCTCGCCAGTAATAACGCTGGTGGTCATGCATTTCTTGTTGCAGCCCCGAACGGGCTATTATGGGCACAAAACGGATATCGCAGCATCCTCCCCCAATGGCCTATTTTCATGGGGAATTGGGCAAACCGTTTTGTCCTCCTTTCAGCCCCCAAGCCCCGCCACGCCCTTCAGCCCCAGAAGATCCCCGTAGGGTCTGCCTTGATCTCCCGCAAGACCTCCCCGAAGTCCGGCGTCGGGGGCAGGGGATCGTAGACATGCCATTTGTTGTTCCTGTCCCGGTAATGCAGCGTCCAGGTGCCGTCTGTCTTGTTATACCTGACCCTGGCTATGTCGGATTTGGTCCAGATGGCCTAGTCCTTCCAGTGTGGCCTCTGCTCGAACAGGGTGATGGCCATTGCCTTGGCGATGTAGGCGATGCGGACCTTGTCTTGGGCGTGCGGGGGCACCAGATTCACGACGTACCGGTCGAGATGGGCCTCGGCGGCGGTTCGGATGGAGTCTGGAATAGGCATGGGGTCTCTGTGGGTTCCTAGTTCGGCGTTGATGGGACAAGGTAGGTTTTGGGGGGCAGGAGAGTCAAGGGCGGCTGAATTCTGACACCGGTGTCAAAATTGGCCGAATTGAACCGCGTGGTTTGAATCTTTCCGATATCGAGAATCCCGTTAGGCTTCAGGTCCCCGCGCCCTTCAACCTAGCCCCATGCCCACCCGTCCTGCTATCCCCCTCAAAGTCTCCAGTCGAGTTGAAATGACTCGGGGTCATAGATGAGTGCCCGTGTTGCCATTACGAGTACGGAATTATTGGAGGAGAACGCATTGAGGCATTGCCCAAGGAAAGAGATGAGTGTAATTGTGTTCCACAGCTTAATATGCTAACAAGTGTTCAGTTATGGATTTCGTATTACCAATTCAAGTTGAGATTAGGCATCTAAGATGAGTCTAGAGCTCACATTGCCATTGGAGGCGTTTGTTCGATCTATCTCGATCAATCGCGACGCTCCTCATTGCCTTTTTATTGGGGCAGGGGCATCGGTGAGTTCGGGGATCCCATCGGCGGAACATTGCATTATGGAATGGAAGGGTCGAATATTTACGTCAGCAAATCCTGGTTTAGAAAGGCAGGTTGGAAATCTTTCTTTGCCGTCAGTTCGGGGGCGTATTCAGGCCTGGATGAATAAGCAGCCGGGGTTTCCTCCTGCTGGCCATGCTGACGAATACAGCTATTACTTTGAGAGATGCTATCCCCTTCCAGAAGACAGGCGCGCCTATTTTCGAGATATATTGCGGAAAGTATCGCCAAGCTATGGATACCAACTGCTGGCGCTATTGGCTGAAGCGGGAGTGTTTGATTCAGTATGGAGCACAAATTTCGACGCACTGACGGCACGAGCCATGAGCGGCTCGGTGGTTACCGCAATTGAGGTTGGGCTCGACAGCGTTTCGCGAGTTGAGCGTCAATCGAGACGGGGTGATTTGTTGTGTGTCGCATTGCATGGCGATTACCGTTACGACCTGCTGAAAAACACGGAGGAAGAGTTGCGGGCACAGGATGGGATTTTGCGCAAGCGTCTTGTGGAGCATCTGCGGGATCGGACATTGATTGTCCTCGGGTATAGTGGGCGCGACCAGTCGGTGATGGAAAGCCTATTGTGCGCAATGAGGCAACAAGGGGCGAGTCGCATATTTTGGTGTGGATTTCAAGATGCGGAACCGCCACATAAAGTGGCAGAACTCTTATGCGCAGCCCGGAATGCTGGCCATCAGGCTTTTTATGTAAGTGGAAACGGATTCGACGACACACTGCGGCGCCTTGCGCTTCAATGCTTGGATGGGGGGCTGGCCACAAAGGCCCAGCATATACTAGGCGAGTCAGAAGCAGCTCGGGGCGAGAACAACAAGCCATTTTCATTGCCCCCTGGCCAGTCGACATCCCTTATCAAAAGCAATTGTTTTCCGGTGGATTGCCCCTCGGAAATCTATGAGTTTGATGTTCCGGACCTTCGCAAAGAAGGGGCATGGGCGGCGCTCCGCGGAACTCTAAAAGATAAAAATATTTCTGGAGGGTTGCTTCGGGGCAAGGTAATGGCAATTGGTCTTTTAGACGAGATTAAATCTGCATTCCAGGGACGCATTCAGGGCGATGTGGAGCGCAGCCCAATTGCCGAGTTCGAGCTTGCATTGCCCAACGGGGTAATTACTGGGGTATTGCGCCAAGGACTGGTGCGGAGCATGGCCATGCAGGTAGGCCTTGAATGTGACGGCAAGGAGATCATTTGGGAGAAAACCCCCTATAAACATCTGGAGATATATCGGTGGAAGTGTGTGGCGCACAAAGCGGCGGTTGTAAGTCTGAATCGATCCCATGGCCGTCAATATCTTGTCCTAATGCCGACGGTTGTGGGGAGGCCGGTATGTGGAGGAGAACTACCGGCATTTGTTGAAAAGGAACTTAAACGCAAAATTCTGAGCATCCAGTACAACAAAGAATTCAACGGTGAGCTGGAGTATTGGCGGGAAAAGCTTTTCTCTGTTTCGGGGGGTGGGTTTGAATATCCACCGAACACGGCAAGTTCGTTCAAATTCCATGTTCGGCGTACGCCCGCTTTCGCCCGAATCGATACGCCACGGCCAGAGAAGGCACTCAAGATCCCCGACAAATATTCTAATCTGTTGCAATTTACGGGATTATGCTTGCCGGAACCGGCGGTTGTATTTGCATCAAGGGATGGTTCTAGGATTCAGAAGGAGATCCATCCAATTCACGGGCTTTTATCAAATCGTCCCTATGACTATTCCTTAACAACATCCGGCCTTGCCGCGGATGTTCAGCTTGGTGTTGTTTGCTCACGCCAAGAGGCATCGGCCGTAGATGGATTTCTTGCAAAAATTGGGCAACGAGTTCGGGCCAACAGCAAAAAAGGTTATCTTTGTGATTATCCAGGTTTCAGCCAGGCATTTGGCCTTCCATTTGTTTCGCCGCAACCGATTGACCGGGCATGGAGTATGTGCCCAGAGCCAGAGGGAAACAATGACCGAGAGAAGGCGTTGTCCCTTGTGAAGCATGTTCGTGCGTGCATTGAGAAGATTGTGGGGGCGACTTCCGTGCGCCTTGTCCTTGTATTTATCCCAGACCGCTGGGCCAAATACGCAGATTATGCAAATGAAGAGGAAGAAATTAACTTGCATGACCTTACAAAGGCATACTGCGTTCAACGCGGTATCGCCACTCAGGTGTTGAAGGAGAGAACACTGGCTAAAAAGTTTGATTGTGAAGTAGTGTGGTGGCTGGCGCTTTCGCTTTATGCCAAGTCAATGCGCACTCCGTGGATATTGGACGGGCTTTCTTCAACAACGGCCTTCGTTGGCATGGGTTTCAGCGTATTGAAGAAAGCGCAGGCCGGGGGGCATGTCGTCCTTGGATGTAGTCACATCTATTCCGCCGAGGGCATGGGACTCAACTATCGACTGAGCAAAATCGACAACCCGGTGTTTGTTCGGAAGAACCCGCATCTGACGGAAGAAGACGCATATAGGTTTGCTGAAGACATTCGACAGCTGTTTTTCGAGAGCAATGGACGGTTGCCCGAGCGTGTTGTAATTCACAAGCGTACTCCGTTCTTACGAGGAGAACGGGAGGGGTTATTGAGGGGATTGAAAGATGTCCAGATGGTTGATTTAGTGGAGATCAATGTTGAGGCTACTATTCGTTGTACGGCGTCAATAGTCACATCAGACGGATTTGCTCCGGGAGGAGTGCCGGTTGACCGGGGCACGGCTATTCTTTTTGATAGATTTAAATTTCTTTTATGGGTTAATGGTAACGCACACCCAATGCCAGAAGTGGATTACTATATGGGGCGATTCCGCATACCGGCACCTATAATGGTCAAGAAACATTGGGGGCCGACAAATGCCGAAGATTTAGCTTCGGAAATCCTTGCGCTCTCAAAAATGAATTGGAACACATTTGACTTCTACACTCGTCTGCCAGCAACAATTCACTCGTCAAACGAGATTGCCCGAATCGGGCGGCTTTTACAGCGCTTCGAGCGGGAGTCGTATGATTATCGATTATTCATCTAGGAAAACGCTTGTGATATTTGGCTTTAGTCATCATGCGGGCTCTCGTCATTCATTTTCGCCCCCGGCTTTTGCTCCTTCGATGCCAAATGGCTCATCAGGGGAATCGCATTCTTCAAGGACACGGCCAAGGAACAGCATTATTTCCAGTTCGTGCGGTTGAACCTGACCGTGCTCTTCCAGCGTCTGACAAACCAACGCCAGTTCGTGGTCGCCGTATACATCTACAAAGAATTCCTGCCCACCCCTGACCAGACGAACCTGCCTTTAATGGAGTCCCCGTTCAAGGCATGGATGGAGGCCATGGTAAGGGTGGGAGGCGGACGGAGACGCTCATCGTAATCCTGTTAGTCCTCGGGCTACTTGAAGTTATCTGAATGCTCCAGTAGGGCCGAGAGACTTGGATAACCAGAAGAATGCCTCGATTTCCGCTTGTTGTTTGATTGCCCCAGACTAAACTGCCCTCAGATACAACAAACATGCCAGAAAGAGGATTCGTTATGTCCAACATCATGAAAGAACTGAAGTCCGAGATAAGCCGTCTGGCCAAGAAAGAAGCCAAACGGGAAGTCGCCCCCGTCAAGAAGTCTTCGGCCGCCTACAGAGGACTGATTGCCGGACTCCGGAAGCAGATTGATGCCCTCCAGAAGGAAGTGACATCTCTGAAGAGGGCGGTCCCATCACCAGAGAAAGCCATCCTGGCCAAAACCGAGCCCGAAGGTCGTTTCTGGATTACTGGCAAAGGAGTGCGGGCGATGCGGAAGCGGACAGGCCTGACCCAGACGAAGTTCGGCAAACTGATTGGCGTGAGCGTCCCGACGGTGGTCAACTGGGAAAAGGCCGAAGGCAAGATCGACATCCGCAAGAAGGCGACTATGGCCAGGCTTCAGGAAATCAAAGGCATGGGGAAGAAACAGGTGGCTGAAATCCTCGGACTGGGGGATGCCAAGGAGCCGAAGAAGGCCAAGGCACCCAAGAAAGCCAAGGCCTCCAAGGCACCCAAGAAAGCCAAGGGGCCGAAGGCTCCCAAGGCTCCAAAGAAAGCCAAGGCTCCAAAGGCATCCAAGAAGTCCAAGACTCCGAGGAAGGCCAAAGCCCCCAAGACTCCCAAGGCTCCCAAGGCCGTAGAGAAGCCTGTGGAGACGCCTGCCGAGGTCAAGAAGGACTAGGCTCCCTTGCGGTAGCCGATCAGTTCGTCTACCAGTCTGCAATCCTTGCAACCCTCCTGGCCTTCCGGAGGGTTTTTCATTTCCAGGAGAGTCTTGGCCTTCCGCAACAATGGCGGAATCATAGACCTGTCGACTTCGATTGGCTCCGCCGTCGCCTTGAACGGCATTGAGAACCCCTGATTGTCCACCAAGGCATCGAGGCCCTGATTGGCGTCATTGGGCGGAGGCTCGCCATAAATCAGCCCTAGAGCCTCCACAATCCCCATGCCAAGGCTTTCGGCGATCATAGCATAGCCGACCAGTTGGACTTGGTACATGGGCAACAGAAAGTCCTGATGCTTGCTGTATCGGGCGGTCTTCAGGTCCAGGATGACCAGCCGCCGACGGGGAAGCCCAAGCATAAGGTCTGGAACGCCGGTCAGGACGATGCCGGTGGCGGGGTCTGTCAGGCGGAAGGTCGAGTGGTGGGGCGTCGGCAAGGGTCTGGCTTCAGCCCAGCGTCCGGCAATCCATGGGGGAAAATGGCCGTTAGTCTCGAAATACGCCAGGATGGCCCGCTTGGAAAAGCCATCTATGCTGCTGAAGATGCCCGGCATAATGGCCCATGGGGACTTCCAGGCTAAATGGGCACGCATCCAGAAGCACCGCTCGCAGCAGTCTGGCAGGGCCAGGATACCGAGGTTCTTCGCGGAGATTCGCATGAGCCACTTTGTGGATCATATGTGCGGGGAAGGCAAGGGGGCAAGGATGGACCGTAATCTCTACGGCGTCATTCTGGTGGAATCTGCCACGTTGTACTTGGTGCCCATTTAGCCTTTTGCTTTGCTTATCTGGTCGCTTGCAATCCTAATTGGGATTAGATCTGGGCCAGCGGGCAGGATCATATCGAGAATAAATCGGTCATATTTGTTCCATGAATCTTTAGGCATGACAGTGTCGATATACGCCTCTATGCGTGTTGCTCGGCGAATGACCAACTCGGTTCCCGTATCGCTAAAGCTATCGTTTTCTTGCGTATTTACGACTACCTGTTGTGATTGGGGGTTCCGCAGTAAATTAACCAATGAGCGTATGTCTCTCTCGTGGTTGATGAATCTAACCTGGCAGAATGCTCCCGTACTTGCCTCTTGTCCGATGTCTGTGAGGTAACCTCGAATTCTGTGGTGAGGAATAACAATGGAATCACTGTTGCGTGGCATC
>CALMBO010000011.1 GCA_937860055.1 uncultured Verrucomicrobiota bacterium
GAAAAGGCAACCGTAGAGACTTCAGAGAGATCACCGGAGGCTGAAATGGACGAAGAAAAGGCCGAATCATTGGCAAAATTGCTGGGCGGGGAGACCTGGAATTCGGGCGGGGATATCTGGCTGGTCATCCTGAAGAGATCTGATGGCAAGATCGTGGCCATTTCAGATGAATTAGTGGCCGAATATGCGGACGAAGAGGCTCTGGGGGCGGGAGAGCCAGGGAACCAGATCCTGCTGGTTTAGGCCTTCTTCAGGGTCTTCTCGATCCTGCCCAAGACCCTTTCGGGCCTCTTGAGTTGGCATTCCCATACAACGACAACCCTCCAGCCTAGACGGCGTAGCTGGCCAAGGTGCTTCCTGTCGTTGGCGACGTTCCGCCTGAACTTTTCCGCCCAGAACCTCCGATGGCTCTTGGGGGTAGTCGTTGCCCTGCAGCCACTGTGCCTATGCCAGAAGCATCCATGGACGAAGACCACTGTACGGAATCGGGGCAGGACAATGTCGGGCTTTCCGGGCAGGGATGAGACGTGAATTCGGAACCTGTAGCCAGTCTTGTGGAGAAGTGAACGAACGGCGATCTCTGGGCGGGTGTTCTTGCCCTTGATCTTGGCCATGAGAAGGCTTCGTTCTGGGATGGATAAGACATCAGCCATGGCCAGCCTGAACAGAGCATATTGCTAGTTCTTGAAGTCTACTGTAATCCCTAATTCTGCCACTCTTTGAGCAGCGAGCCGCTCCAATCGTCTCGCCTGAGTCAAAAGTGTACGACGGAGCCCTTTTGAAACATCTCGCTCGCTAATGACACGGGCTAGATTGGCAATCGTTGTTGCCCTTCGAGCGATTCGAGTGTCGGGATGCTTGCGTTGCATAAATATCGTTTCGGGGATGATTCGCCCCTTGTGCGAAACCGGCAACTGAATAATTTCTCGGGGAGCGGGCTCCTTCTCATTCAAGACGGCCTTTAACTCAGACTCCTCCAGCACTTTTCGGAATACCGTATATTCTGCTCTGTCCAGGAATGCTTTTGTATCCTTCTTGTCCTTACCTGCTACCAAGTCGTCAAGAGGCCACACCTCGATATATGCGACTTCAAATGGATCCAGAACATTCATTGCGACAGCGTCAGTTCTTTGGTTGGTAAGATGACGGCCAATTCGGCCACTCAATTTCTCAACTGTCTGACCCACGTAGATTGGTTCCCCGTCGTAATCGTAAAACGCATAAATGCCATTCTTGTAGCTTCCTATGCTTTTACCCGTCGCATCTTCCAACGCAAAGAATGCCCTAATCTCTTTGCGAATCGCCGCAACATCTTGTGGCAGTCTCGTTGGTTTATCCTTTTTGGCGGGCCGGATCGCCCCTGTCTTATTTGTTTTTGCCATTGATTTCCCTCCATGCAGGAGTCAGATAGTTTCTAGCAATCCATCGAATAACGGGGACACATACCGCATCACCAAAACCAAAAAGGGCCTGATTCAGGGGGACGGATATCTTGAAGTCGCCTGCACCCATCAGCCGAGCACATTCTTTTGGCGTGAGAAGACGTACCGCATATTTTCCCTTACCGGCTACAAATAATATCTGGCGACCGCTTCCCCCTCTTGGCGTTCGGAGGCATCCCGCAATGCCATCCGTCCGCAACTCAGCCATGCTCCGCCCATTGCGAACTCGGCGGAATGCTGTCCCGCAGGTGATCTTCTTCCCGGCAATCATTTTGTCTGCAATCAACCTGTGCTTTGCACTCATCTGATTGAGCAGATATTCCGACCGCTGCTTGCTCCACCAGTAAGGAGAATTGGCTGGCAAGTTCTCGATTATGCCCGCCAATTTCTTCTTTGTTGGAATGATTTTTGGCAAATCACGCAGGGACCATCGGATTTGTTGGCTGTTGTTGATGTAATCCGCAAGAACACGGGGACGGCATTGGGACTCACTGCATGTCGAGACCTTGGAATTAGGCGAACCATCTGTCATCCCCAACTTTCCAATTAAAAACATGCGGACCCGGCTTTGCGGAACAAAAAGTGAAGCATCAATGATCAATGCATCCACAGAATATCCAAGTCCATTGAGAGCAAGACAGGCGTCGCCAAAATCCTTCCCCTTATTGGAGGTCAAAAATCCAGCCACATTTTCCAACATCACAAGAGGAGGCTTGTTCTGCCCCGTCCCCTTAATGGCCTCTATAAAGCCCCAAAAGGCACTTGAATGCTTCCCTGCGAGCCCGCCTCTGGAGCCAGCCAAAGACAGATCATTACATGGGAAAGAAGCGGTCGCCAAGGTAACAGGGGGTATAGTGCCAACCTCTAATTTGTGAATATCCCCAAGTTCAAAATGGGCTTTGTCGTTGCGGAAATGCCCCTCATACATCCGTTTCTTGGATTCCTCGATGTCGTTTGCCCAGACCACCTGCCACTGGGCCTGTTCAAGTCCCATTCGCATTAGGCCGATGCCCGCAAAAAACTCCGCAACTGTCTTATTGCCCTTTTTCATTCCACTTCTTCCAACGATGATTGCCGATACTACACCCCATTAAGATGCATCGCAATTGATTCCGACGTTCGTCCTCTCGCCCCTTCCGCCCCCAAGCCCCTCTTGCCCCCAACGCACTAATACCTCACAACGCTCCCCATGCGTATCTCCGCCAAAAACCTAGGCATATTAGCCCTACCCGACTGTTGCCCCCGCTGCTTCTGGATGCGAGCCAAACTGGGCTGGAAGGCTCCCTGGGCCATAATGCCGGGCATCTTCTCTTCCATAGACGCATACTCGAAAAAGGCCATCCTGGCGTATTTCGAGACGAACGGCCATTTTCCCCCATGGATTGCAGGACGATGGGCAGAAGCAAGACCCCTGCCAACTCCCCATCACTCCACCTTCCGTATGAGCGACCCAGAGACGGGGGTAATCGTGACTGGTGTTCCTGACCTGATTCTTGGTCTCCCTGATGACAGACTGGCCATCCTCGACCTAAAGACCGCCAGATACAGCAAGCATCAGGACTTTCTGTTGCCCATGTACCAAGTCCAACTGGTCGGCTACGCCCTGATTGCTGAAGGGCTAGGCCTGGGGACTGTGGAGGCTCTGGGGCTGGTCTATGGGGAACCTCCAGCCAATGACGACGATACTGGCCTGGATGCCTTGGTGGACGACAAGGGGTTCTCGATGCCATTCAAGACGACTGCGGAGCCCATCGAACTCAACAGGGCTTTGATTCCTCCATTGCTGAAGAGGGCCAAGACTCTTCTGGAGATGGAAAACCCTCCCGCTCCTGGGGAGGGTTGCAAGGAGTGTCGGCTTGTCGAGGAGATGGCCAAGATCAGCGGGAAATTATGCCGGCCATAAAATCTCGATCAGGCTTACTTCTTGGCTTTGGCTTTCGCCTTGGGAGCCTTGGCTTCCTTCGGCAACATCTCCGCCACTTCTCGCTTACCCTTGCCCCGTAGACCCTGGAGCCTTGCCCCAGTCGCCTTCCGCAAATTAATCTTCCCCTTATGGGCTTCCCAGTTGACGACGGCCTGGGACGAGACGCCTGCCAGACCAGCAAAGGCTTTTTGGGTCAGGCCAAGGCGTTTCCTCATGGCCTTCACTCCTTGGCCAGTCATCCAGAAGCGACCCTCGGGTTCGGTTTTCGCCTCAAGGACCCTATCGGCCTTCGGCATTGCCCGCTTCAGGCCGGAGACCTCCTTCTGAAGGGCATCCACCTGCTTGCGAAGGCCAGCAATCAAGGCTCGATAGGTAGACGAGGCCTTCTTGACTGGAGCGATGATGCTCTTGGCTTCTTTCTTGGCCAGACGGGAGATTTCGGCTTTGAGAACAGACATTACGTTCATGGCTTCTTCCTTTTCACTTTCCTCGGCAGGCATTTTGCCAAATCGAGTTTGTCCAGATCCTTGCAGGTCTCGGAAATCGAACATCCCAAACCCTTGGCAAGGGTTTCAAGGCTTTTCAGGCTAGGATTCCTCACCCCTCGTTCAATTCCCGAGAGGTACGAAGTGTCCAGCCCCGAACGTTCCGCCAAGGCTCGCTGCGAGAGTTTTTTCTTCGCCCTCAGTTTGCGGATGGAGTTTCCGAAGGCGACCAGAACGGGGTTCTTCTTCTTCATGGAGTCATATTATGCCGGGGACGGACGATAAGTCCATAGCATTGGGAGGCTGGGCGGAAGTTCCGCACACGCATTGGGCGGAAGGCGGGAGAAGAGCGGTTCTCTTACTCCATCCTGACTCCGACCTTGTAGGCCCCGACGACATTGGGAGTCTCGTCGGTGTAGGTGTTCATCGGCGGATCGGCGGGGATGTCGTTGACATAGGGCTCGAACCCCAGCAGGAGGTTTGTCGAGCGTTCCAGCCGATAGACCCTGTTGCTGAGGCTGGACCAGGAAACGACAACGCCTCCGCTTTCGGGAACAGGCTGGGAGTCGGCGAAACCGAACATGGAGGCGTCGTTCGTCGGACTCGACCCGGCCAGTATTTCGTCCCCGTCAGGCATCCCATCTGCATCGGTGTCGGAGTTGGTCCACGAAGAGCCATAGATGTAAATCTCGTCGTAGTCGGTCACCCCATCGTCGTCGCTGTCGCTGATTGGGTCTTGAAGGGTGATGTCGATATTGGCCATGTTGCCGGTGACGGAAAGGAGATTGGCTGGATATATTCCGTTTGCTTCCCAGGATTCCATATTTCCGTTCCCATTGGAGTCTTGGAAAGCCCAGATGGTGTATTCTCCAGCCGGGGCGTTCGTGATCGTGTAGGCACCAGGGAAAGCAAGAACGGTCGAATATAAGGAGCCTGTTGCGGTGCGACCAGCCGTGGTAGCCCCCGCCATAAACTGTCCATGATTCGCATTTGTCGTCAGGTCGCTTGCCGTTCCGTCATCGAAGTTCCAGCCGGAGACAAGGCCAGGTTCGGTCCCGATCATGCCGTTGGTCATGACGCTCTGAATTTCCCCCTGCGAAAGGGTGCGGGACCACAGGCCGATGTCGTCAAGTTGGCCGGGGAATCGGTTGAAATAGTTTTGTAAGTCGCAATACCGGCCCAGATAGAGCGAGCCATCGCCAAAGCGGTGGATAGGGCCATTGGTCGTGGCCGAATTCAACTGACCATTGATGTACCACCGGCCAATAGTTCCATCATGCGTAAACGCCAAGTGAGTCCAGCCGTTTGATGCCCATACGCCATTCGCCGCATAGAAATTGTTGGCGTCTCCTAGATTTGCATATGGCCGACCGTCGCTGCTCCTTAGGCCGATAATATATGCTATTTGATTCGTTCCAGTCCGATATTTAGCAAGCATCGTTGCATAATTTCCTGACAGGCTCCCCGCCACATTAATCCATGCAGACATGGTCATCTGCGTTGAAAGTTGTAGCGTTATCGTTGGAGCCTCTACCACAAGGCCATCGTCTATCCCATCCAGTGACAAGGCCTGGCTGTTTTGACCAGCGAAATATGGCAACGCCATTATGCAAACCATACCAGTCTGGGAGCCACCATATGTGATTGCTCCTGCGATTCCGTAAGAAGTAAATGCCCGCAGGCCCGAGTCCGAACTGCTAAACGCACTGGTTCCGCTCGAATTGGTGGCTTTGAGCCAATAGTAGTTCGTAATCCCCTGAGCAACAGTCAAATCATCAAAGGGGGAGCCAACGATGTTCTGGCCAATCTTTGTGGCAGATCCCAAAGCATTGTTGGTGTTTCGCCATACTTCGTAGCCTGTAGCTCCAGACGAGTTTGTCCATGTGATCCGAATACGGTCGCTGTAGATGTCGGAAGCCGATACTCCGGTCGGAGCGAAAGGAATAGCGTTTGAGGCGTAGCCGGAGTCGACGTTGCTGAAAATGCTAGTCCCTCCGGCGTTGGCTGCCTTGACCCAGTAATAGTAGCTTGTTCCAATTGCTACGGTGGCGTCATCGTAAGGGGACCCGCCAATCCCCTGTGCAATCCGGCTTGAAGAGTTCGAGTTGTTACTGGTGTGGCGCCAGACCTCGTAGTCCGTCGCTCCGCTGGAATTTGTCCATGTCACTCGAACCATGGTGGGGTACGACCCGTCCGTTGCCAAAACGCCGGTCGGTGCCGAAGGAGCAGCAATTCCTGTCTGAACCACGATGCTGGTACGGGAAATGCCGCTACCCGCTACGACAATTCCGCCCGTTCGGGACGATGCTGAATTGGTGGCTACGCTGAATGTGACCGTCCCATTGCCTGTACCCGACGCCCCGCTAGTGATGGTAATCCAAGAGACGTTGGAGGTAGCCATCCATGCCCCGCTGGCCGTTACGCCGATTGTCTTCCCGCTGGCGGCAGCACTGGACAAGTTGGTGTTCGTAGGACTGATCGATAGTGTCGCTGCGTTCCACAATGCCGTCGGACGACCGAACCAAGTGTCGGGAACCGTTGGCCAACCGGCGGTTCCCAAAATATAATAGACAATCACAAGAGTTGCATCGTTGAAGATATCCTGACCAACGGTAAGAGGAGCATTGCCTCGGAAATATACTCCGGTCATGGTGGTGCAGCCGTCGAATGCCCAGCCTCCAATGCTGGAGACGCCGCTACCAATCGTTGCGCTCCTCAAATTGGTGCAATATCGAAATGCATAAGTCCCGATGCTTATGACGCTGTCCGGGATTACTATATTGGACAATCTGGTGCATTCATAAAAGACCGACTGGCCGATGTTTGTAGCGCCATTGCCAATCACAACACTCGACAGATTGGTACAGTAGCTGAACGCACCTAGACCAATATTTGCGACTCCGTTGCTGATCAATACATTGGCCAGGCCACCGCAAAACTGGAATGCATTATCATCGAGGCTGGCGACGCTGCCGGGAATGGTGACGCTTCCCATACGAGTGCAATTCCTAAATGCAAAGGGGCCGACTATGGTGACGCCGTTTCCAATCATGACGTCCGTCAGGGTTCGGCAGCCGTCGAATGCATTGCTTCCTATGGGTGCGATACTGTTGCTGATCGCAAGGGTTGCCATACTTGTGCAACCGCTAAACGCCCCCGCTCCAATATTGGTAACGCCACCGACCGCAACGCCAGTCAAGTTGGTGCAGTTAAAGAACGATGAATATCGAATGCTGGTAACACCTGTCGGAACTGCATAGCTACCACCCTTACCCTCGGGATATCTAAAAAGAGTTGCCTTGTTCTTATTGAACAAAACGCCATTCGTGCTGCTATACGAGGCATTGCTCGCATTCACTGTTATCGAAGTCAGACTGGAACAATTGTCAAAAACCCAGTCTCCGATATTGTTAACACCACTTCCGATCTCGATGTTGGGCAGGCGGGTGCATCGAAAGAACGCCCAGTCCCCGACGCTTTTGACACCGTTTCCGATAACGGCATTGGTCAGCTTATTGCAGTCTTGGAAGGCGCTACCTTGGATGTTGGTGACGCTGTCGGGTATGACGATGCTGGGCAGTCGGGTGCAGTAACCGAAAGCCGAGGCTCCGATGGAAGTGACGCCATTGCTGATTACAACGCTATTCAAGTTGGTGCAAGACCAGAACACCTGACTTCCCATGCTGGAAACCCCACTGCCAATTGTAATGTTGGTCAGGCTGGAGCAACCTCGAAACGCTTCATACTTGATATTGGTCACAGTGCTGGGAATCGTTACCCTGGTCAGGATGACATTGTACATGAACGCTTGGTCTTTGATAACGGTGACGGTCTTGCCGTTTATGCTGGAAGGAATGTCAATCGAACCGATTCCCCCGGTGTACCCGGTGATGGTAAGCGTGTTGTCGGAGTTGGTCGTGTAGTTGAATTGAGCCTGTGCTACGAGGGAGAGTGCCAAATAGGCACATGCCGTCATCCCAAAGGGGCCGAATCTAACATTCATGATACTCTCCTGGCTGTTCGGACAAGCCGTGGTAGTCAGAATCACCCTTGGCGTCCATAATTGACGATTAAGGATGCTCCATTAACGGAGCAATTCAAATCGAGCAGTGCATTAGAGTCAAGCTCCATAAATGGAGCAGAACTCTTGCCCACGAACATCACAGGAAGCCAGATTCGCAAGCTGAGGAGCCAACTAGACCTCTCCCAGGACCAGCTCTCGGCCAAATGCCAGAGGGTAGGTCTGGACATCTCAAGGGGAACCCTGGCCAAGATAGAGGCTGGCATCCGTTGCGTCTCCGACCAGGAAGCACTTCTCCTAGCCCAGGCCCTGGGTAGCGCCGTCTCCGATCTGTTTCCTAAGGGCAAGAAGAAATAGCCTGAAATCCCGCTGGCCTCGCTTGCACAAGTCGCCTATCCATTGAGAATGGACAGGAAGAACATTACGGGCTGGCAGATCAGGAAATTCCGCATTCAGAAGGGGCTGACGGTTCATCAACTGGCTTCAGCCTTGCATCCCTCGGCTATTCTCTGTTCTGGCGAAATCGTCGAAATCGAATTGGGAACGAGAAAAGTCTACGACTTTGAGATTCAAGGGATTGCCAAGGCTTTGGGGGTTCGCCCTTCTGAATTGTTTGCCACTCCTCGGAGAAAACGGCGTCCGAAACAGGGGCCAAGATGAAAGAACTGCTGACCAAGGTGACGCATGATTTGGGCTTCGTCTGCGATAGCCTAAAAGAGGCCAAAGAGAAGGCGAATGCCGTCGAACGCCTTGCACTACTCGAAATATATTGGAGAGCTAAGTCGGTCCTTCAGGATGCAAATTCCTTGCTGAAGGCCATCGAGTCGGATGCCGCAGGAGCAGTGAAGCCAAAGGTATAGCATCCGCCTACTGGCCATCAGGACTGTTGGCCTGGGAGATCCGCCCTGGCATGGGGCGAACTGGCTGAAGGCCTGTTTTTCACTCCACAGAAAATAGTGGCGAAATCACGAAAATAGGGGGTCCCCAAAATCCAGTGATCACGTTATGTGTCGACCAACATAAGGAGATCATCATGTCAAAAATCGAACTCAGTCCGCAGAAAATCATTATCGCTCTCGAATCTCGGTCCCCGAAATCGCTTACCGAGGTCTACCGCATCTTGGGCGGTACTGGAAAGCTGTCGGGAACATTGGCGGCCAAAATCAGGGCGGCGGTTCCATATATCGAGAAGACCCTGGCCGAAAACAAGGGAAAATCCGAGAAGCCCGAGGACGAGGTGGAGCCCTCGAAGTCCAAAACGGCTCAAAAGGCCGACAAGAAGCCCGCCAAGGCCCCCAAGAAGTCCTCCGTCCCCCGCCATCCCATGAATCCCTTCCGAGAGGGGTCTGGCTACGGGTTGATCGTGGACTTGCTGGCTCAAGCGGGAGCAAAAGGCATCGGCAAGCCTGAGCTCATCAAGGAGTACTCTTCAGCCTCTGGCAAGGATGAGACCCATTGCCGATATGATTTGGCGGTCATTCTATCCGCCTCCACCAGCTCAGAGAAAATTCACAAGTCTTGCAGGAGCGGATTTTCTATCCTGCGGGAGCAAGACCATCTGCGGATCAAGTTCGACTAGCCCACGCAATGGCCGAGCGAGTTATCTACGCCCTGGGCGTCCACATCACCCTTCGTATCTTTGTGTATGCCTGGCTGGCCAGCTAGGCGGGGAAGAACTCCATGGCTGAAGAAATATCCATGCCAACTCAGCAACAGGCACTGGAGAGCCTTATCCGCCTTGGAAAGGCTCTCCATGCCTATGCCTATCCCCGCAGCCCTTTTGGAATGGCAAGGCCTCTGCTTCCCGAGGAGGCCAGCCGATTAAAGGAGGAAATCGCTTTCTGCGAAAAAGTAGTTTCCACGGCCGCCTGTGACCCCTCGCATCGCAATCTCCGTTCCGTCTTAGATGTCCGGCGAGACCTGATTCCCGACTCCCTGGATATAAGGATTGTTGCTTATGTCGCCTGGCATGCGTTGACCAACGAACCCGCTGGAACTTCCGTGGCCGTTGTGAGCATTGCTGCGGGGATGGGATCGGTCGATGACATGATCCAGGCCAGGCATGCCATCCGATACATGCTGGTCAGCAGGATAGGCGTCTTGGTGCTGCAAGACCAAACCGCCTTGTTTCCTGGTGGAAAACTGGTTCGCTTGCTTTCGGGAGACAACAAATCCCCCATATTTTTTTCAGAAGAGACTTTGAAGGAGGCATTCGAGGCGGGGCAGCGGATGAAGGCCGATCAAGCTCTCAGGCCCAAAACATGTCCCCGC
The DNA here is from genome assembly GCA_937860055.1 of uncultured Verrucomicrobiota bacterium. Taxonomy (GTDB): domain Bacteria; phylum Verrucomicrobiota; class Kiritimatiellia; order CAIQIC01; family Lenti-01; genus Lenti-01. The sequence goes on from CALMBO010000011.1 coordinate 10,144, forward strand.
CAATCCGAACCGCATCCTCCAGCCCAGACGCCCAGCGAGACTCCCAACCTGCTGACGGCCAGAGGCATTTTCGACGCCTTGAAAAACGAGGTCATCGGCATAGATGTCCCTTTGCGTCGTTTTTCCGCCCAAATGAGTCTCCATATGCGGAGGCTGGAGCAGATACGGAAGGGTGTTCGTCCCAGTGTTGGACCTATAGTAACGGCGATTATTGGCTCCAGCGGAAGCGGCAAGAGTTGGCTTTGCGAGACCTTCGCACGAATGAGCGGACTCCCGTATTCGGTAGCCGATATGTCGGGAGTTTCTCAGGCTTCTTATGTTGGCCTGTCGGTTGACGAATGCTTCTACGGCCTGTTGGCCAACAAGACCAAGCCTTCAGAAGCCCAGAAGGGCATCCTGGTCATGGATGAGTTCGACAAGCTCTGTGCCAAAGGGGGCGGAAGCCATTCATCATCAGATCCTCAAGGTCGAGGTATCCAAGCGGAGCTGCTGAAGCCTCTGGAGGGATGCAAGCTGCCGCTGGGCTCAAGACGCTCGAATTCTCCATATATGGGCGTTTTGGACTGTTGGGAAACGAATTTTTTGATTTGCGGCGCCTTCCAGGAACTAAGGGATCAATTAGCGGATGGCAGTCGCAAAGCTACGGGTCTGGGCTTCTCTTCTGGGGTCAGCAAGAGTCCGAGGAGTGATATCCGAGACGCCCTTGTGAAGTATGGTTTCATGGAGCAGATCGTGAATCGGATCGGGGCGATCATTGTCCTCCCAGATCCGACTCCCGAGCAGATCGTCCGAATCACTACTCATCCTGGGACAGGCATGCTTGCCCGCTGGAACTCCTTCGCCAATTCCTTCGGAATGAACCTCGATTTGACGGATGAAGCCATTCAGTACCTTGCCAACTGGGCTTGTGAAATTCGTGGATATTCCAGAGCGGTGAAGACCATCCTGGGAAACCTGGTCGAAGAGCACCTCTACGACGACAAGCCAGGAGACATCAACGTCTGGCTCAAGGACGTGAAGCGGGCAATCGAAGAGACCGAAGGGGCGGAAGGGCTTCAGCGGTGAGGTATGGACCTATGGCCAGGATGCAGGCTCGAAATTATTTATTGGCGATTTTCGGCGGGACTGAGGCCAGGAAAAGCCAGGAGTGCATCGTTTGGGGATGCTTATCAGCCCCCAATGGCTACGGGGCGGGAGTATTTGGACGGGTTTTCTGCACCAATCGGCGGGTGAGCAAGGAAGCTGGATATTACCCGGTAATATTCCCAAGCTAAATCGTCCCGGAGGTCACGCAAGGAGAATGAGGAGATGAAAACGCAAAAAGCAGCATTGTACGCCAGAGTCTCCACATCAGATGGCCGACAAGACCCGGAGATGCAAATACGAGAGCTCCATGAATATTGTCAGCGTCGGAATTTTGAGATCGTTGGCGAATACGTGGACCACATGAGCGGTAGCCGAGACGACCGGCCGGAACTGCTGAAGCTCATGAAGGCCGTCCGTTCGGGACGAGTGTCAGTCGTTGTCGTCTGGCGGTTCGACCGATTCGCCAGAAGCACCAAAATGCTAATCGACGCCCTGGATGAATTCCAGACGCTGAATGTGGACTTCATCTCCCTCTCGGAGCAGATTGATACCAGCACTCCACTGGGCAAGGCCATGTTTACCATTATTGCGGCTTTGTCAGCCCTCGAACGCTCCACAATCAGGGATCGGGTACTGTCTGGCCTGCGTAAAGCCAAGCAAGACGGCGTTGTTCTCGGGAGACCCAAGGTCGGTTTCGATGAGACCGAGGCCGTCCAGCTTCGCAAGGAGGGGCTCAGTTGGGCTGAACTGTCCTCCCGCCTCAAGGTCTCGGTTTCGACCCTGCGGCGAGCGATACCCCTCCTTGTTCAAAAACCCCGCCAAACAGGGGCTCGGATTTCTTAGGGTTTTGCCTCATTTTTAAGCCGGCCGAGGCTTGGTCATTAACTGATGTTTGTGAACAGGCTTGAATTGGCCAAATCAGAACAGGCTGCCGAACCGACCATCGGCCTTGTCATGCAGCTCAATCGCTTCCGCCAGGGAGACCCCAGTTCCCTTTCTCTGGATGACATTGACCCAGACGCATTGGTTCCCGTCACTGCTCTGGTAGCGAACTAGCAGGGCTTCAGTCCTGTCCTCGGGCTTCAGCTCCGAGACCTTGATCTCCCCCTCCAGCACCTGTCTGAAGGTATGGTCGTTGGGCCTGGGAGGCAGGTAAGTCCAGACCTCAGCTATCTGAATCACGCCATAGGAGCCCATCTTCAGCATGGTTCCCTTGAGGTTGGCCATGAAAGCCTCCCGATCCATCCCAGGCGGGACTTGAATCAGGGTTCCCTGGCCGTCCCTTGTGAACAAGAAGTAGAGTTCAACATGGGAGCCATCCTTCAAAAACACTCCTCGGGCTCTGCTGAGATACCACTCTCCAAGACGACGGAGGGAGCCAGCGGGATCGGACTTGTCCCAGGGAGGCATCGGCTTGTGAGATTCCTTTGTCATCGGGGAGAGAATAGCCGAAGTCGTTTTGTGGTCGAGCCGAAATGGCCTAAAGGGAAGACGAGGCTCCTTCAGCCCCGAGCCAGATGAGCCTGAGAAATCCCACAGGCGGAAGGCACCCCCTACCTTCTGAAACCATTTTCAGTTTTCGGGGTTTCCTTGGAGGACTGAGCAGCCCGGCCTTTGCCTAAGGGGGCTTTCCCAGATCCACAGGCTGAAGACGGCCTTTCCATAAAAACGAGCAAAGGGAATGTCGGGGTTCCCTTTGGCCGACTAGTCCGTCCCACTTCTCAGGAATCTGACCATGGACGGTTTCCTTGGCGGGTTTTTCACAGACCCAGAATTTCCCTTCAGCCTTCAGCCCAGACCCAGCCTGTGAATTATTCCCGACATTTTTCCCGTTTGGACTTCTGAAGAGAAAACGCCCCAAACGATAGTCGCAATAATCGCAATAATGCCATTAGCGGGCTTGCGGGGGTATTTTTGCGATTTTCGTGTAGGCCTCCCTAAAGGCGTATTTACTTCTTACTCTCTCTCTATTTTACAACACAGACCCCTATAGAGAGGCCATCGCAATAATCGCAATAATCCGATGGCTTGCAGTGGAATTCTTCTTGATCGGTTCTCTGTATAATACTGTCGCAATCAGACTCGGCCTTGGGTTCTTCCTTGGCGAACCAAGCCTGAAATATTTTTCGTTAAGCAAAAAATAAATAAAGGGAAATACCGCCCGACCCGAGAAGCATATGTAAAACGGAGGAGTTGTATAATGAATTCAAATGAAAAGTTCTCATTGGAAAGAAAGAAAATCGTCAACGCCCGACTGTCGGAAGAGGAATATCAACGGCTTCGCTCCCATGCCTCCCGCAAAAGGGTCTCCCTGTCCTTCCTTATGCGTTATGGGCTGGAGCCTTTCATCGGCTCCCATGATGGCCGGCAAGCACCACCATCCATCACAATTCTGGAGACTAATTTGAGTTAGAAAAAATAACGCCTCCCGTGGCCGGGAGGCGTCCAACGAAACAACAACGGAAACCAAACCATTGTCATCATATTATACATCGTCGCTGTTCGGTTTCCCTGCAATTAAAGGAATAATAAAATGCAGGAAGACATAATGAATGAAGGCGTCCCCTTGGATGCCGAACCTAAATGGAACAAGGAAGTGGCGGAGCGGTTTCTGAAGACCCTCCATGCCGAAGGAAACACGTTCGAGATTAGAATTCTCGATTCGCTGGCAAATGGATGCAAGTCGCCTGGAAATTCGTCTGGATTCTTCAGGGATGCCAAGACGGCGGCAGAGGTCCTGGATAGGTTCTGGGAAGATCACGAAGGCGGACATGCCTATGTCACCGTCAATCCCGTTTATAACGGGCTTCATGACCGTGCTCCCGACACTTTTCGCTGGGCTAAAGAAGCAGCAAAGAACGAGGACATAACCCAACGCAACTGGATCTACATTGATTTCGATCCAACAAGACCCACTGGCGTATCGGCGACCTCTGAGGAGAAGGCCAAGGCCTGGGCGGTCAGCATGGAGGCCAAGTCCTGGCTCTCCAGCCAAGGCTGGCCAGCCCCCATCGTGGTGGACTCTGGCAATGGCTACCACCTCTACTACCGATGCGACCTGGAAGCCAAGGACGACCTTCATCGAGAAGTCCTCAGGGTCTTGGGGACAAAGTTCGGGCTGAAGACAAGGGGCGACCCCGTTGATGTAGATCAGACAGTCCATAACGCAGCCAGAATCGCCAAAATTCCTGGCGTCGTCAGCAGGAAGGGCGAAAACACGCCGGAGCGTCCCCATCGTGGATCCCAGATCCTCCATGTCCCAGAAACCATCGAAGCCGTACCCCGAGACAAGATCATGCTGGTTGGCGGCATTTCCTGTTCCTCAAATGACAACCTGAAGAAAATCCCTGCACCAGCCTTCGCCAAATCCGCCCCGCCTGACCAGAGGAGGATTCTCTCGGCACTAGAAGCCATAGACCCTTCAAAGCTGGATTACGATGGATGGCTCAAGATGGGAATGGCCTTGAGATCATGGGATGAGGAGAAAGGGTTGGATGTATGGCACAATTGGTCTGCCCGAGACACTGAAAGATACGAGCCCAATGTCCTTGACGATAAATGGAAGTCATTCGGTGGTTCCAGGAATGATAAAGTCACCTTGGGAACCCTGTTCCACATGGCTGAAGAAGCTGGCTGGTCGAAATTCTCCTTCCTCTTCCCCGAGGAGCCTCCTCCAGCCCTTGAGGAGAGGATAGAGGAGCCTGAGTTCCCTAGAGAATGCCTACCTCCCGAAGTGGTCGAGTATGCCGACGATATTGCAAAAGAGTTTGGATACGAAACAGGCTCGGTGACTGCTTCTATGCTAACCATCGCCTCGGTGCTCGCTTGCGACAAGTGGAAGGTCGGAATCAAATTAGGCTGGATGGAGCCGTTGGTCTTGTGGCTGGTCAAGGTCGCTGGTTCGGGAGAAAAAAAGACCCCCGAATTCAAGGCTGTCATTGGCCCCATTGAAAACGACCTTGAGCGACGGGCTAAAGACTTCGACGACAAATCTAAAACCTACAAATCACGCAAGCGTGTTATTGAGAAGCGTTCGACTCAGATACAAGGGGACAAGAGCATCTCGATTGAAGAGGCGACGAATCAACTTGTGACATTGGAGGAGGAACTCGGCGCTCCTCCTCCAGACCCATACTACATGGTCTCGAACCTGACGACGCAGGCCGTTGAAGTGATGGCGGGGCGAACGGCCAACAAAGCCGGCATAGCCAAGGTAGCCATTGTGACCGACGAGGGAGGCCAGTTCGTCAATGCGGTGACTGGGTTCCACTCGGAAGGAAGAACGGCAAACGAATTCATCCTGAAGGGATATGATCTCAGCTCAGACTCCAGAATCCGAGCAGGCGAAGGCTCCGGCAGGGTGAAGCATCCAGCTATACCTGTTCTGATATGCATCCAGCCTAGGCGGCTTTGGTCTGCTCTGGAATCCCATGGTGAGGAATTGCAGGACCAGGGATTGATTCCTCGATGTCTGCTTATCAAGGTTGAAAGGACGCCTACGGGCTGGAGGGAGGATGCCATAGATGTCGGGAAGCGGATGGCTTATGAGGCTGTCATGGAGCCCCTGGCGAAAGCCGACCAAATGGACGAACCAAACGAAGAAGGCGGAATTCCATTTAGAGTCCTATCGCTCTCCGAGGGGGCTTTGGAAATCCTAGGCAAGCATTACACTTGGGCGGACTTCCATGCACCAAAGATGGGAGAGATGCAAGCCTGGTGGAACAAGTTTGCTGGTCGGACTGTCAGGGTTGCTGGCTTGTTGCATCTCATGGCGGGTCTCGACGAACGATCCCCGATCCATCAGGACATGATGATCAGAGCCGTCAGGCTGATGAACTGGTTTGCCGTAAAGAACGAGCAAGCCATGCTGGCAATCAAGACCGAGTCAAGGGAAGGACTTCTGGCCAGAATCGTCAGGCATATCGTCGAGAAGGGTGCCAAGACGTTTTCAGCCAGGGAAGTCTTGCTTTGGACGAGGGGCTGCCTGGAGGTCGAGTCCATGGAGGACATCCGCCCAGCTCTGACAAGACTGGAAGACTTGGGCTACATCGCCAGGCTGGAGGAAAAGTTCGGCAAAGGGAGGCCTTCGGAGAAGTATGCCTCGAACCCCATGCTGTTCTCTGGGGCGATGTCGCAGGAGCCGATTAAGAGGAAAATGGAACTGTCGCCTGCCGGGGACGGGGAGATCGGAGAATGGCCAAAAAGGCAAGCGATGCCGCCAGTCTCCTCGACATCCCAGGAGAGCGATACCCATTGGACAGTGGAGGAGCCCGAAGGCGAGACAAGTGAAGTCAGCCGTTGGTTGTTTGGTCCAGGCTGAAGGCTACCAGATCCTGGCCGCCGGTCATTCAGAGGCCGGACGAAACCATAATCCAGGGATGCTGAGATCAGAAGTCTCTACCGTTTCTTCGCCTTCGCAGTGATGCCGGCGAGGATTATTGCGGAGGTGTTCTTTGCAAAAGCAATTTGCTGTTGTTTGGGCGTAAGCTCGACATCCGGCTCTGGCTTCTTGGCGGAAGGCTTTCGGGGAGCTTTTCTGGCCTTCCTGGCGGGAGGAGTCTTGGCGGCGGGCTTGGACGGGAGAGACTTCGACAGGGCTTCCATGACCTCACTTATGTCGTTTGACGCCGAATATGGCGTTGTGGCCATTGCATCCAGAACATCCCGAGGAGGTTTCTTCACAAGATGCAGATAGCTGGTATGGCCAATGCGGACAACCTCGACCATGTAGGGAGTGGGATTGTCGGGAGAAGCGAGCTGCTGCAGATCCCTGACATGCAGAAGCAGATTGAAGGGAAGGTGCGTTATACCATCACGAAAACTGGGCATTTCTTTGTATTTTATCCATCCGCCATTCTTTTCCATTGCTTCAATGAACTTTTCAAAGGCGGGATTGTGCTTCCTTGGCTTCCTTGTAATACTTCCGCCAGCAGAAAGTGGTTTGGATTTCTTTTTGGCATCCATCAATAAATTCTCCGAAGGAAACATACCATGGCTCAACAACACAAAACCAGCCTACGCAGAACACAGATTGAAGTCCAGCTCAGTGCAGCCAACGAGTCCCTAAAAGAAGTGTTTTTTGCCCTCTACTACCGCCACGAATTTGCTAGGCGGAACATGCAGGTCTACAAGGCAGGAAAGAATATCGCCCAAGCCCTTAAAATGCCCGAAGAGAGGCTAAAGACCTTCGTTCAGTACGGAAGGTTTCTCACCGAGGACATCAGGCTCTGGGTTGAGCAAGCGACTGGAACGGATAAAGGGGCAAGACGCAAAGCCCTTCGAGATTATCTCGTCGATTTTGGTGTTCTCCCCATGGTCTGGAACTGGGACGAGAAACGCTCATTTCTACCTAGAAAATACTTTGAGGCGGTTGATGAGGAGACTACCTACTACGAAAGTCTGATGGCATTCAAATCACTCATGGGCTTTGAGGGCTATGCGATGTCGGTTCTGAAAATCGGTCATCCCGTCATATTCCCAGTCGTTTCATTGAAGTATGATGCGTTAAACAAAAAGGTGAAAATTGAACAATTGGACCTCGAAGCAGAGAAGGCCCCCATGTTCATGGATTTTTCTGCCCCGAAGACTTCTTTCGACCACTATATGAACCTGATGCTGCTCGACAACGAAGTGTGCAAGCGACGACCTGACATTTTGCGGGAGCCAGAGCCTGAAGAACAGGCTGCTGATTTAGAGGCAGAAGCCGATGAGGGCGAAAAAATGGCCAGGCCAAAGAAAGAGCATAAGATTAAGCGAGTAAAACCCCGTGTTCTCGACAAACATCTTGAGGTGCTTGATGTAGGCAGGCATTGGACGCCAGCAAATACTTTTTATCAGAGAGCAAAACTGTATGCGGCCAGAAAGTTGAAGCGGAAGATGCAGAAGAAGGAAGCCGACCAATACCAGGAGCTGCTTGATGGCAAAATAAAGAAGCCCCTGAGTAAAATCGATGCCGCCAAGTTTGATCTGGCCATCGATATCAAAGAATGGTTTAGCCAGAGACTCAAATACGCCAAGCGATATGAGATGGCTTATCAAGACATAGTCTAGTCAGTACAAACACTTTATTATCTCGCCGTTGGGCCCTGTTTTCGGGGTCCAACTTTTTTTGTGCCAATTTTTAGCGTGGGGCGAGTGCTACATCGCATCCCCTCGAAGTTTTTCGGCCTGAATAGTCCCCACGCCTGTCTACCTCAAATCGATTTTTCTCCCACAATACCGATGGTGCGTAAGGCAATACCCTACGCACCATATTAGTCGTATCCCTTTCCCTTGCTTATATATACAGATGCTCTATGTTGGGATTATCAAAAGGAGAAATACCAGATGAACACGAATTCAAAGAAGCCCATGGTTGGCAAGATTACGGTTAAGGCCTCGCTGGCCAACAAAGCAAAGTCGGTTGGCTCCCCGGAGTCCATACCTGCCACCACCGCCACCGACCCGATCCCCCGCTCCTCTGAATACATGGAAGACGCCAAAGCCTTGATGGCCGCCCTTTGGGCTGTCGAGGGCGGCGAGGCGGATGTTGCCGACCGCCGGGGCGAACTCGTCCATCCCATAATCATGAATTTGCGTGACGGCCATTATGGAAAAATGGCGAACGGGGCCGATCCATTCGTGAAATTGGCTAACGAGCCTGGATGTCCAATATCAGCCAAACAGATTCGGAGGATTTTCAATCGGTGGGAATTCGCCATGAAGGTGCATGACCTCGGCGAGAAACACCCCAGGCTTGGACCTGCTCTATATGACGCCACCGCCTGCGAGAAGGACGCCAAGAAACGTCTCATGGTGCTTCGTGAGGCGGAAGCTAACCGCCTGAATCTCGCAGAGACTCGTGCCCTTGCTCGCAAGTCCGCTGGAATCGTCGAGAAGACGAAGACTCATGATCTTCCGCAGTGGCAGTACGAACTGCGGCGTATTGCGAGTGAAGCGACTAAGGGACTCACATGGACACGAAATATCATGCGTCAGGCTAAAGGCCGTCTTGACGATTTAGACCGCCACCATCTGGACGAACTGTTCGCAATTCTTGACCAAATCCGCAGCGAGGCGAGCCATGAATAACACTTTCTCAAAGGCGTTCATCTACTCAGGAACAAAATACTTCATGCTGGACTCCCTCATGGGTCTCCTCCCATCGGAGTATGGCGATATTTACATGCCTACCTGTGGCCGATTCGATTGGGGGCAGATACTGCGGCTACATGGTGTGGTGCAGCATATCTACGCTTCAGATATCAACCTGTGGCTGATTATGGCTCATCTTGGCATTCGTGATTTTACGGATGAAGTTATCTCCCTGCTTGAAATCCATCGCCAGAATCATTCTTCCGAATACTACATCCGCATACGTGATTGCTTTAACCGCAACATGCCATTAGCCGAGGCCGCAGCTTCGCTAATTTACATAACCGTAAATTCATACAAGGGCGTCCTTCGCATTTCCTCATGCGGACGGTGTACTAACGTCAACGCCAGGACGACCTTCATATACAACCCCGTCGCCATCCGTAAGCACGCCAACTTCCTACGCAATACGACCCTTGTAGCTGAAGATTTCGCTCCAACAGCCCTCAGGGCCAAAGCAGGCGATCTGGTGATGTTCGACCCGACATACCCTGGAACCCAGACGCATGCCTGCCGTTTCTCAACCGCAGACCACATCCGGCTCGCCCATGTCTGCCATGTCCTGGACAGGAAGGCCGTCTTGTTCCTTGTGACGGTCCCCGACGACCCCTTCGTCCGCCATATCTACAGGGACTTCTGCATCGAGCCGTTTGAGGCCAAGAGGATTCTGGGGCGGGCGAAGAACGGGGGCATGGCCGACGAGATTTTGGTGACTAATTACTAGGAACGATTTTGGCGAAAGCGTGTGCCTAGCCAGATTAAGAAACCAAATACACCAAGAAAGAAAAATAATAATGAGCAAGAAAACCAACATGTACGCCTCTGCCGAAACATGGAACCCCATCAAGGGGTGCCTGTTCGACTGCACCTACTGTAAGCCGAGTTTTCAGCAACAGGCGAAACGGCAGAAACACAACTGTACGGAATGCTATGAATTCACCCCGCATCAGCATTTCGAACGGCTGTCGAAGATTCCCAATGCAGAAATCGTGTTTGTCGGAGGAAATGGGGACATCTCGTTCGCCGACCCTGTTTTCGTCAAGCAGATCATTGCTGCAATCGTGAAGAAGAACCTAAAGCGGCCTAACCAGGTCTATTACTTCCAGACCAAACGGCCTGAGTATCTGGCCCAGTTCATCGGCGAGTTTCCGCCCAATGTGATCCTGGTGACAACCCTGGAGACCAATCGGGACGATGGATACGGGGCGGTCTCCAAGGCTCCGCCTCCGTCAAAGCGGTATGCCCAATTCAAGCAACTCGAATGGTCACGCAAGGTAGTCACTGTCGAACCTGCAATGGATTTTGACGTAGATGAATTCACCGAGTGGCTGATTTCGCTGAAGCCTGAATATGTCTGGCTTGGGTTCAACAGCCGTCCCCGCTCGGTACGCCTGCCAGAACCCTCCAAGGAGAAGATGCTGGCCTTGGCAGAACGTCTCAAGAAGGCGGGGATTCAGGTCCGGGGCAAGGAACTATGGGGGCTTGAACTAGAGATGTCTGAAGCATCGCTTGAGTGGACTGATGAGGACATTGAGGCGGAAGCGAGGCGGCTGTTCTGAAACTGAATAATGGCGACGCCTGTGAGGCCACCGTTCGCAGGCGTCGCCAGATCCAGAAAGGGAATATTATGAATACTCAAGATACTGTTAATCAGAACGATAATTCTTCCGCCGCTTTGCATACTTATGACAATTCGGCTCCGATCGTCTCGCCCGAACTGGTGACGGACATCATATACCACATTCTTCGCTTCCAGCGTATTCCCAAGGAAGGGATTGAAATCTTATCCAGTAAGGCTTTGGCCGGCGACTTGCCAGCGACTTACTGTCTTATGAGAAAGGAACGTTCCTGTAATCTGCCATATGCTGTGGAATCCGCCATTGCTGATAACATAGACCTTGCTACTAAAATGGAAGATCCCCTCGCTGATTTCATGCGAGCTTGTAATTACTTATACCAGAGCAAGTACAGCGATGGGCTCAGGTTGCTGAACAAGCTGGCCGAGGAGGGCGTACCGGAAAGTATCTGGCAATTGGCACTCTACGAAGCAGGTATCAAAGGTCCAAAGGCTTTAGACTATTGTCTGAAGGCCTCCGAGGCTGGATACATGCCCGCAACGGCAGCCTACAGCATCGCCCAAGGGGTCATCGCTGTCATGGAGAAAGAGTTGAAAGAAAAGAACAGGGATTCTTTCAATGCCCTGCATGGAGAAAACAGGGAGTTAATCCGTACCATTGAGACCCTGCGTGCCGAGCACAAAGCATTAATGGATAAAGAAACCCAGCAAATCGCTGTTCTTCAGAAGCGTTGCGTTTCTGCCGAGTCAAAACTTACATCTCTGTCCGTTGAGGCATTGAAAGATGAAGCAATTGGAATCCTCCAGTCTTCAACGAAGAAGGCAGAAGAGGACTGGCTTGAAGCTAAATGTGCCCAGGAAACGGCAGAAGCAAAACAGATCAATGCCGAGACGATTGCCGACGACCTGACCCGCCGCAACAAGCGTCTCGCTGGTCTTCTCCGCAAGAACCGTATTGCCTTTAATGAGTATGAGTCCAGTTCGTCAACCGAGGACGGGGAATCTCATCCGGGGTTAGCGAGTTAACAAAGTATTATTCCCCATGCCTCGTCCCCTCCAGCCCCAGCCCCATATTGACCCCGCCTCACAACCGGGTTTAACTGGTGGCCATTCCTTCCGCCTTATCGAGGCCAGGAAATACACCCTGAAGGAGGCTGGGAAGTTGGCTGGGGTCAGCGAGGCGACGATGCGTAACGAGGTGAAATTCGGCGAGATTCCCGTCATCAGGATCGGGACCAAGGCGATGATCGTTGATCGGGACTTGGAGCAGTACCTCCAGCGTCACTACCAGTACGAAGGGACTAAGGAGTCTCCGTCCGTTGGCTGTCCTTCCCTTCCCGACTGGGTTGAGGATTCTCCCTTGCTCAAGCCCAAGAGGAATGCGTCATGAGGGCTCGGGCCATTGAAAGGCATCCGAACGGCCGCTGCTACCTCAAGTACAGGGAGAACGGCAAACGCCACCGCATTTTCCTTGGAACGACGGATCGCGAGGTCAAAAGGAAGTTGCGGGAGGTTCGGGCTTCCCATGAGGCTGGTCGCTTGCTGGATGACGGCAGGGCGACAAGCAGGGTCATCTCCCCCCATGGCCCAGACATCAACCTGAAGGAACTCATCGTCAAGCACCTGGAGTTCACCAAGGGGGCGAAATCAGAAGAGACCTTCATCCTCCGCCAACGAAATCTGCTCTATCTTCTGAAATTCCTGGGGGCATGTCCCATTTCTTCCATCACCGCCGACGACCTTCAGCGTTTCGCAGACTGGATGAAGTCCAAGCATTCTCGCACAAAAACCGCATTCCATGCCCTGAGGGAATGTAGGACTCTCTTCCACTGGGGGAACAGGGCGGAGTTGATCAATTTTCCGATGTCCAGATTCCCCGTAGGTTCCGAACCCAGGGCGGATATCAAGAGGTTTACTTCCGAGGAGATTGCCAAACTTCTGACGGCTGCCTCTGGAGAGTTCAAGGACATGGTCCACTTCGGCTCCATGATGGGCCTCCGCCCCAAGGAACTGCGGGAACTCCGCCACGACCAGATTGACTGGGACGCCAAGCCGAGGCCGATGCTGGTGATCGAGCACCACAAGACCCTCCAGACCTCCAGGGTTCCCATTCCCAGGAGCGTCCCCTTGTCCGATGTGGCTCTGGACATTCTTCGCCGTCAGCGTGCTCGCCATCCGCATTCAAAACTCGTCTTCCTCAACGGCAACGGCCAGCCCTACGAAAGGACGGCATATCGGAATCGCCTGCTTCGGCTCTGTCGCAAGGCTGGCATTGAGGAGAAGAGCCCCTACAGCCTTCGGCATTACGCAGGAGCCCAATGGGCACAGTTGACGGGATTAAGCACCGTCGCCCATCTGCTCGGGCATAGTTCTGTGAACGTCACAATGAGGTACTTGAAGAGGAACGAGCCCGCCCATTACAAGGCGGTGGATGACCTGGCTAAACTGGTCGAAGGGCTGGGGACAAAGCCTGAAGGCAAGGTTGTGGCCTTCGAGAAGCATGGGTGAGGCGGGATGGGTGTCTGTTTAGGCAACCAGGATTGCCAACCTGGCCGCCCAATCCAATATATCCTGCCTATTTTCAGGCTGATGCTATAAAGACAAGACCTCCCAGTCTAATTCTTGGTGAACATAGACGGGAAAACATAGGTCTATCCTTTTACCGATACATTCTTTATGGCCATTCTTTACCGGACCATTTGATTGGCTTGTTGCGATACCTATCAGTTTCAGGTCGTCGGTAAAAAGTGGACCACCGGAGCATCCATTGGGCATATCATCGTAATAAAACCTGATAACGGGGGAGTTGTTGTCCAGATGGAATTGAGTCCTATGCATGGCTCTTCCGTCTGGGGCGAAGAAAAACCCGTCTACTGCAGCAGAATTATAGCCCGGTCGGAACGAAATCGCCGCTGGCCGGAGGGGAGTATGCTTGTCCCTGAACTGATAATACATATCCATAGCCGATGAGGTGGGGCCATCATCGTCGGCGAGCCCAGCATTCATGCCATCTGGAGCCAGAATCATGGCGTCCATTGTTGTAGCAACATACATGGCGAATGTAGCCTCTGCCCCATCGTAGACTCGTTTAACGTCGAATAGACAGACATCGTGCAGTCCAACTGGCAAGTAATTGTATGAATGGGCACATGTGAAAATGTATTTGCCGCATAGAATCCCGAGTCCCGTAATGCCCGGATATTCTGCGGGAGAAATGTGAAACAGGGCGTCGAGTATAGCTTGGCACTGGCACATTGACGAACCTGCTATCGATTAAGAACGACCGATATAATTGATTCTCGGTTAAAGGTCCACCCCATCAAAAGGCTTCAATAACGCAGGCCTTTTCACGGCCATGGCGGACATTTTCCATGCAATTTGATCAAGCCATGGGCCGCTCTCGTCAATGCGAGAGGCGGCCTCACAGATAACCCTATTCATCTCCTCCATAGACGAATACTCAACAAACCGCCTTATCTCATCCTCAGCCGTGATATTGGCCGAACTCCATAACTGCACAATGGGAATCAGGCCTCTACGATTCGCAGGTTCAATAAGACCCTTTGGCAAATAGTGTAGAACTGATAATTGGCAGGCCATCATTGCTTGTTCTTTCCAATCTTCCTCCCTTTTTCCATGCCTGCTTTTGTATTTGTCGTCGAGTTCGGGGTCTTCGAATTCCTCACGATACTCTTTTTGGATCATCTGATCATACGCCTCATCATACTTCTGGACCGTTTCAGCAATGGTTATAGGCCCAATATTCTTGAGGTGATCGATGAATATTTTGGATATTGTCTTACAGTAAAGGTATCCCATGTTATCCCTTTCTCTTCCAAATGCCCCTTGTCACTCACATGCCTGACCTGAATCAGGAGGATTAGGATCATCTTGGCCGATTCGTAGATTGTCTTTGTCGTCCGGAACCGGGGCGTCCACAGACCAATCCCCCGCCAGATTGATTTGGCAGAACATAGGATTCCCCTTCAGGGCCTCTAATGCAAAATATGCCCTGGCCAGAGGCACCCATATCTCGTCATTGACTGTGGTTGCCACAACCGAGGCCTTGGAAAGTTCGTATATGACATAGGCTTTTGATTTGAAGGTGTTTCTCACAACCCGCCCGATGCATACATAATCCTCTCCGTCGAATTCAAGTATCCGATTGTCCCATTCTTTGTGGCTTTGATCTTCCCGCATTTGTCACTCATCTCTTCTGGGGAGATTCCTCAACTTCTAAAGACTGACGAGAATCGCCAACTCGAACAGTAGATCCCTCTAGAATCCAGATGGGAAAATCCTGGGTCTCGTTGATCAGGACATCAAATGTGCCGGCCATGTTATATGATTTCCGCTCGCCAACCCAGATTGACCCTTCGATGTAGAAATCAGCCGTGCCCACTCCCGTTTCAGACTCATATGGAGAAAGCCCAGAAACCTTCCACATCATTCCCTCCGGGACCTTATGAGGGGCGTTCTCACCCGATAACTGGATAACTCGAACCGGGGGCGGATGAGGCATACAGGACGTTAAGAGCGAACATGCCATCAATATTAACGCTGTAAACGGCTTATTCATGATTATCAATACATCCCGTGCTTGAGGCGAGCGGTTGGCGATTTTGGCAGAATGGTTCGCAGGCTTTTCTCGGCCAGCATTTCTTCATATCCTGTTCCACGGCCATGGTTGTCTCATTCGGATATCTTTCTCAATCGCCTTGTGGTTGCCCGTTTGAATGAACCATAATTTGACCATGCTTCCCTTGAGCACCTCGCCAAGAATCAACTTGTTGATTCGGCAGTTTGTTTCTTGGCCACCGACAAAGCAATTACGAGGCGATATCTGGCCATATCCAGTATTGAAGCGAGAGGTTAGGTTTATGCATTCACCTACATACATTGGCACATCATTAACGGTAACTATGTATACGCCACATCGCTTGTAAGTCTTTGGAATCCGAAATCGGCAAAACAACCCATTCCCGTATCTGTTAAGAATGAGTCCTCGCCTGTTATTATACCCGCCTTGAGGGGCGTATTGATATGTCAGGCTCCCGTCTCTGTCTGGAACCAGGTCGCACACAAATGCAAATGCGTAGCCGTAAATATTCATCTATTTCTTTTCAGTGGCTGGGCTTCCCCGGTCAAATGCATAGAGATACTGCGACTCGATATGTGGAAAATCGGGATGGGTTTTCAAATCAAGGGGGAAAATATATTCCTTTTTCCAAATATTTCGCATTAAGAATGTGGCCACCATCATCTTTGCGACTTCCCGATACTTTTTTGAGTTGGCGGGATGTGCGTGAGGAAGTTCCCACAAGAATGCGTTAATCCATTCTATGTTTTGAACATACAGAAATAATGTTATGTCCTTGAGGTATTCTGGAGTTCCCCGTTCAACATCTGCGGACTTGGTGGCCTTTCCAAGCAAGTCATGGAAGGAATGCAGTGCCTCATATATTTGCTCTCTTGTCTTTTTTACGCTGGCTAAGTATTCAGATTCTGAATTATTCCATGCTGAAATGGCATCAGTCACTTTTTGCAACAATTCATCGGATGGCGGTTGCAGATGTTTTACTTTTTCCCGCCAGTAAAGAATATGATTTTGCCTCCATTCTTCAACCTGCTCCTTTGAAACGGCTTTTGGCTGGCCCCTATGTAGCGATTTCACCGCTGCTACCACCTCGTCCATCAGTTTCATGTCAGCGTCTTTCATGCCTATCCCTTTCTCCTGCCTAGATCGAAGAGGCCGATCGGAGAATAGCATTCAGAAAAACTGTCGTCAATTTGAGGCGGAAGTCAGGCCTCCGGCAGGTGGCCACTTAGTGGCCACTTCTGCATTGCACGATGCGTTTTATGCGTTATATGCGTCCTATGCGGGTTTGCACAACCCGTTTTAGCATCTATAACTTATGCATATTCAACTGGTTACACCATTTTGCCTAGGTGCCCCTCACATGCACGAGGTCATAGGTTCAAGTCCTATAACGCCCACCACCCTTCGCTCTTCACTTCGTTCAGAGCTGCGGGTGGCGAGCCACCCGGCAGATCAAAAGTGAAGCGCGAAGGGTGCCCCACATAGCCTTGGCGACGTGGGGCGGTTCTTAAGGGCTCGGCTCTCCACCAAATGCCCCCCCCGCCCAAAAGGCATTATCCCAGCGATGCGACAAATACTCCAAGTACCTTCAACTCTTCGGCACCACTTGGTTGAAGAACGATGGGCCGATACCTGGAATCCGTACTATCCGGACTCAAGGTAATGCGAGCTTGCCGCCACGTATCACCGTCTGACACCTTTTTGCTGCTATATATTTTCAGAGTGTATCGGCCTCGGTCCAAATCCTGAACGGACTGCTGTTGCACCAACACAACTTTTCCTTCTCGTGTCCCGCCGGGATCTGTACGAAACAGACACCATGATCCATTGGGAATGCGTCGATTCATGGACTCGCCAACGACCTGCGCCACGAAATATCCCGGCTTGGCCGCAAATGGCTCAGGAAGCTTCACCCAAAACCGCTGCTCAATCCATTGTTCCCCGCTGAAATCGCCCGCCGCAATCTTCAAGTCCAGCACCGGCACGGCATTTTTAAAAGGCTCTACTTCATCGCGCTCGAATACGGGCAGAGACAGCCCCGGAAGAGGAGCAGATGCGGCAGTTTTTGTTTTTTGTGCAGCGGTTCGGGCCGCCTGCCGGAAGTACTCATTTGTCTCTGGATCTGTGCAAAATATGTAACACCCCTTCTGACCGCGGGTCATTAGAGTTCGATATGTATTTCTGATGATCTCCGCCGCTTTGCGCTTGGCGTCCTTCGGATTTTCCTTCAGGGCCGATTTATAGCCTTTGATTGAAGCATCCATGCCGGAACGATATTCCGGACGCGCCAATGCATTTCCGTCTCGCACAACGAAATCTGGCCCGACGATGACCCCGACGTAGTCCAGCTCAAGTCCCTGGCAGGTATGAATACAGCCAATTTCCTTAACTGAATCGGGCTTGAGAATCCAAAGGCCGCCGTCGTCATTGAGATTCCAGCGCATCTGAAAGCCTGACTCCGGCAGATTGATGTCCATCTGACTCTTATCGGTTTTACTTATCCAATCCCAGCAGTACCCCGCCACCATGCGCGCCTTGTTGCTAGCGCGATTCTTTTCCTCTATCACTCTCCGCAATTCATTTGGATCGTCGAATACCTGGAAGTCGTAGTCGACATCTTCCAGCGTTCGATTGGCGGTTTCCCGAATCTGCAGGGCATTGTCTAACCAAGCTAGATAACCGTTGGACCCGTTGCAGCGAAATTGCGACTGGAGTTCTAGCTCGACGATCTCGGCTCCGGCCTTCTCCGCCCAGCGCCGGATGTCGATTTTGCGCCCAACGTCTTTCCAAGTCACCCGTTGGTCTTCATCGATAAAAAAGACGCTCAGCCGTGCCGCGTGAATGATTTCTTTGATTTGATTCTCGCCGAGATTTTGGAACATGCCAGACTTTTCGCTGAGTCGGTGGGCCTCATCGACAATGAGGACGTCGAGGCCATTCTTTTCGGAATCAACATAACTGCCGGATCCCTTGAACAGGTTGTCGATGCGGGATTTCCGGAACGATCCGGTCAATTTACTGGTGTAAACAGCGCGCGGGGCCGCGTTGCGGGTTACATAGTGCGCAATCTTCTCGCGGCTGAGCAGTTCCACCAAAAGATTGATCGCCACAACCGATTTGCCGGTGCCGGGCCCTCCCTCTACAATCAAAACCTGTTTCTTGCCGCGAGCAGCCTTGGCGGCCAATGCTAGTGCGGTTTCGTAGACAAGTTTCTGGTCATCGATCAGCAGAAACTCCGAATTTCCCTGCAGCAGACCCAGAAGAGCATCGGCAAGGCTTTTGGACGGCTTTATCTTGCCCCCGTCGATCCGGTAAATGAGCTGCCCGCGGTCGCCCCTTCGAACATGCCTCTCGATAAATGCCTTCAGCTTATCCGCATCGGACTTGAGAAATGGAGGAGCCTTGTCGGTATGCTCCTTGTAAAATGGATCCAATATAACATGCGGCGCGGCACAATTATGAAGATAGGCGCACGGGACAAGTTGTATCTCATCCGTGCGAACAGTTTCGTTGAAGTCTTCCAATAAAGCGGCATAAGACCACGCCTGGAAGGAGGGGTGATTGGTTTGGACCCTGTTACCCTGCAGAATGGTCGCAACAATGCCATCCATTCGGGTCTGCCAGACATCTTCCCATTGTTTCAGCTCAATAATTACTGCTGTCGGGCGATCTTTGTTGTCGCGGCCCGTCAGAATGAAATCCACCCGCTTTGATGTCTGGGGAATGTTGTACTCAATGGCAATTCCTGCATCGTCCGGTATCTTTGAGCGATCGAGCAGGATGTACATGTATTTCAGCGACTCTCGCCATGATCTGATTTCACTCTCCGATGTGCTGTGGCGCAAGCGGTTCTGGACCAGCGTCAGAATTTTATCCTCGATTTGATTCTGTGCCACATCGGCGGAAAAACCAGATTTTGTCGATGCATAAACGATCATGGGAGTAACGGATTATCCGGGATATTCATTGTACTTCCGTGCATCTCCGCGGACTTTATCGGCCGGATACTTGGCCGCGTTTTGCTTTATCTTGGCCCGAACCGATTCGAGAATGTCGATGTTCAACTTGTCTGCCATTCGAATCAGATACACCTGAATGTCGGCAATCTCTTCCGCCACTTTCGCCAGTTTTTCAGGCTTCAGGTTTTTCGACTGTTCTTCGGTCAACCACTGAAAATGTTCCAGTAATTCCGCCGCCTCAACGGCCGTCGCCATTGCCAGGTTCTTCGGTGAATGAAACTGGTTCCAATCTCGATCTTCCGCAAAACGGCGCAATTCCCGTGCAATGTCGTCAAAGTCATGTTGCATGAGGGCATCATATCAACGACCGCTGACATAGGAAGATAAAATAGGTTCCTGAAATGCCCACAATCCTGCTCATACGGGAAACAGGCACCGGAGTGATGCCGAGTTACAACTACAATACGGCCACCTCGCGCAGCATCTGGTCC
The DNA here is from genome assembly GCA_937860055.1 of uncultured Verrucomicrobiota bacterium. Classification (GTDB taxonomy): domain Bacteria; phylum Verrucomicrobiota; class Kiritimatiellia; order CAIQIC01; family Lenti-01; genus Lenti-01. The sequence goes on from CALMBO010000011.1 coordinate 29,989, forward strand.
TATGTGCGTTTTTCGAGCAGGCGACCGGCTTTTCTTTTGGACGCCGCCCCACGATGCATCGTTATCGATGATGCAATTAGCCTCTCCCACATGTTTGCCCAGCCGATAATACACCTTGAGGACGCGCTCCAGTCCGCCGGAATTGGCGGACGCGAAAATCACGCCGTAGATGTTGGGCCCTCAGCAAAGGCGCCTCCCCTCCCCGGATCATTCCGGCGGGAAGAGCGGCCCCAGGACCGCGAAGCGCGCGCGGCAGCGTTCCGCCGTCCGGGAATCCCCCAGGCGCTCGGAGAGGAGAATCGCCATGCGGCAGGCGGCTTGCAGGTCGTTTTCCTGGTAGGTTCTCCAATCCGGCGAAGAGGCGTCTTCCTGCCCGTCGCGGGGGCGCTGGGCCAGGCCCAGCTCGGCGGCGCGCAGGAAATCCTCGCGGGCGGCGGAGAACAGGAGCCGGTCGGCTTCCTCCAGCGGGCCGGCGGCCGGGGCCCGGGACCGCTTCATCCGGAGAAGCCCCCGCGAAAAATACAGTTGGAAGGCGTCGGGATTGTTCCTCAGCCCCTCCTCGATGAATTCCATCGCGGCATCCCCCTCCTGCTTCTGGAGCCAGAATCCGCCGGCGAGATAGCCCTGCACATAGTGGGGATCGCTCAAGGTCATGAGGCGGAACCACGGCAGCAGCTCCCGGCCATCGGTATGGAGGTGGGGTTTCGACGGATCGCGCCAGGGCTTCACCTCGCGGTACAGGTCGCCGATCCATCCCCGGAAATCCTTTTCCGCGCGCGGAACGACCGTCTCCGCCCCCTGGCTCCCGCACACGAAATCGTGTTCCTCCCCGTGGCCGTCGTGGCCATGTTCATCCTCATGGGCCGCTTCCTCCGCCATCTCCGCGGCGAGGTCCTGCGCCCCATGGGCCGGGGCGGCGGCGTCATGCCGGTAGGCCACGCCGCCATGCATGTAGCGCTCGGTCTTGATGAACAGCATGTCGCTGACGGAGGTGCGGAACTCCCCCATCATGGCCGCCAGCGCGCTGCGGTTGCGCCGCGCCCGGGCCTGCTCGTCGCGCGAGCGTCCGCCTTCATAGTGGCGGGGATCCACCTGCGAGGACAGGACGCCCGCGGCGAGCCATCCGGCCACCCACAACCCGACCTGCGCCATGCGGAGGTTCACAGCTTCTTCCTCCCGAACAGCCAGGCCCCCGCCGACAGTCCCAGCAGGGTCCAAACCAGCGCGCAGACCACGAGCCGAACCACATCGGGGGCCGGCAGCGGGCCGATGCCATCCGTGTAGCGGAGCACCAGGTCCAGCCGGGAAACATCCGGCAGCAGCCAGAGGGGGAAGGCATCCTCGCCGAAGCGCCGGAGGGGGCCTGCGGCGAACACCAGCGCGCCCGAAACCAGGAGGGCCGGTCCCTTCGGAAGCAGAAGCGAAAAGGCCATCGACCACGCGGCGATGGCCATCAGGGCCGGCCCCTGCAACGCCACCATCTGGAGGGCGGTCAGCCCGTCGTAGGATTCCAGGCGGGGGGCCAGGAGGAGAACCGGCAGGGTCATGGCGGCGTACAAGCCCATGCCCGCCAGGGCGCAGGCGATCCATTTTCCAACCAGCACTTCGGCGCGATGGACCGGCCGGGCCAGCAGAGGATAGAGCGTTCGGTTTTCCAGCTCCTCCGGGAACTGGCGCGCGGCCAGCAGCAGGACCATGATCCAGGCCAATCCCGCCGCCGAGGAAAGCCCCAGATTCAGCAGGAAGGTCCCCGTGGCGGGATCCTCGATGCCGATTCCGCGCGCAATGGCCAGCAGCAACAGCATCGCGGCCATGAAGATGCCGGCCACGGCGAGGTCGCGGCGCCGCGCCAGATCCAGCAGGACGGCGCGGGCCACGGAAATCGCGGGAGAGAGGCGGATCACAGCGGCCTCCGCCGGAACAGCGCATGGGCGATGGCCAGGAGCGCCAGCGAATAGGCCAGGGCGTAGGCCGCGAGCGCCGCCATCGTGCCCCATCCAAGCGGCGGCCAGATCTCGATGTGCACCGCCTTCTCCGAAAGATCCAGCAGGTCGAGCTGCGGAACGGCATAGGTGAGCAGCCACAATCCGGCCCGCCCGGCCGGACCGGCGAAATCGTAGAGGATGACCGTCAAGCCGCTGAACAGGCTGGCGGTGAAATAGAACAGGAAGGCCAGCGCCAGCGCCGCATCCCGGCTGCACAGCAGCGAGAGCACGAAACAGGCCGTCGCGAGCAGGAGCATCTGCAGCATCTGGAGAAAAACATGCTGGAGGAACAGGGGCCAGCCGACGCCGCCCCCGAGGGCGGTGATCCCGGCGATGAAGATCGCCATGAACAGGCCGAGGCAGAACCCCGCCGCCGCGCACACCCCCGCGATCTTGCCCAGCAGGAAGGTCAGGCGGCCGATGGGACGGGCCAGCAGCGGATAGATCGTGCGCTGCTCGAATTCCCTCGGGAGCTGCCGGGACGCCAGCAGGATGACGGCCACCGCCGTGAAGGTGTCCATCAGTTTCAGCGCGATTTCCCGGTAGAACTTGGTCAGCCCTTCGATGTCGAAGAAATCCACCGTCATCGTCAGCCCGATCAGGCCGCAGCAGATCAGGACGATGGCATAGACGTCCTTCCGGCGGATGGCTTCCAGCAGCACGCCTTTGGCAATCACGGCGATGGCGCGGAGCCTATCCATGGCGAGGGGCTTCCCCCCGGACAACCGAGATGAAGAACGACTCCAGGCTCCGTTCATGGCCGATGGCCTGCAGGTCCCGCTGGGCGATCTCCCGGATGATGCGGCCCCGGTCGATCATCAGGATGCGGTTGCAGAGCGACTCCACCTCGGAGAGTTCATGGGAGCTGAAAAACAGGGTGCATCCATTGGATTTCAGCCGGTGGAGCAGGATCCGCAGATCATGCCGCCCGAGGGGATCCAGGCCGGAGGAAACCTCGTCGAGCACCAGCAGGCGGGGACGGGCGACGAGAGCCTGCGCGATGCCCAGGCGCTGCTGCATGCCCTTGGAAAAGGTCCGCAGCAGTTCGTTCCCCCTCCCCGGAAGGCCCACTTCCTCCAGCACCTCCGGGATGCGGGCGCGGAGATCGCGCCGGGACATGCCCCCCAGCGTCCCGTACAGCTCCAGCAGTTCGCGGGCCTTCATGAAGGGATAGTAGACGGCGACCTCGGGCAGGTAGCCCACGGAGCGGCGGCCTTCCGGCGCCCCCGCCGGATGGCCGCACACGGTCGCCACGCCGGCATCGGCATAGAGGAACCCCATCAGCGCCTTCATGGTCGTGGATTTTCCCGCGCCGTTCGCGCCGATGAACCCGACGCATTCCCCTTCGCCAACGTCGAAGGTCACGTCCTGCACCGCCGGCACCCGGTGCGCGCCGCGCCCATACGTGACCTTCAATCCTTCCACATGGATCATCGTGTTCATGTCGCCTTCGATTCTCCGCCGGTTTTCCACGGCATCCGGACCAAGGGAAACCATCCTCTCCCGGACCCCAAAAGAAAAGACGATTTTCCCTCCCCGCCCGGAATGGCGCGGGAATCCCCGGCGGCGCCTTCCCCCCCGCATGCGGGAGGCGCCCTCAATTTGCTTTTCTTCGGACAACGGGGGCGTATATTGCGCCGTCCGATGACACCGCCCATCCAGTCCCGCTCCTTTTCCCTGGCCATCGCCTCGATGCTGCTGGCCCTGTTCTTCTGGGCGATCATCCCGCTGTTCCTCGAGCATTTCACCCATCTGCTGGATCCCTGGACGGCGAACGGGGCGCGCTTTTTCTTCGCGGCGGCCTTCTGGTCCCCCTTCGTGGCCAAGGCGATGCGCCGGATGGCGCCGGCGGAGCGGAGCGCGGCATGGAAGGCCGCGCTGGTCCCGGCGGCGGCGCACGGCGCCTCCCAGGTGTTCTTCGGCATCGCCCCCTACTACAACAACGCCACGATGCTCAATTTCGGCTGCCGCCTGTCGATCCCCTTCGCAACGCTCTTCGGATTCTGGCTGCTGAAAAGCGAACGGCCCCTGGCGCGCTCGCCCGTCTTCTGGGCCGGGCTGGCCTGCGCCATGGGCGGGTTCCTGCTGATGTTCGAAAAAGGCTTCGGCACGGACAGCACGTCGGTGCCGGGCATGTTGTCGCTGCTGGGTTTCGCCGCGGCGTGGGGGCTCTACGTGGTGTTCGTCCGGCGGAACCTGTCGGGATATCCGGTGCACCTGGCCTACGGCGTCGTCAGCCTGCTGACCTGCATCCCGCTGGTCATCCTCATGTTCTGGATGGGCGATTGGCCCGCCCTGCTCCGCCTGCCGTTGGACCAGTGGCTGTGGCTGATCCTCTCCGCCCTGATCGGCCTGACGCTGGGCCATGTGTTCTATTACCGGGCCATCCAGACCATCGGCCCCATCGCCTCCGAGGGCGGCATGCTGCTGATTCCCTTCCAAACAGCCATCCTCGCGCATTTTCTCCTGGGAGACCGGCTTTCCCCCGCGCAATGGGCCGCCGGCGGCGTCTTGATCCTGGGATGCACGCTCCTGCTGCGGGCGCGGTTCACGACGCCCCCGGAGTAATCCGCGTCATTCCGCGGAATGGCTGATCCGGGGAATCCTCGCCTTGGATTCCGAAGGCGGGCGGCTGTGGATCGAATAGGCGATCAGGCCGATGACAATCACCACGATGAGGACCAGCCCCAGCGAGGAAAACCAGTCCAAGGGGCGGCGCAGCGTGGCGCCGCACCACGGGCATTGACCGGAACCCGGATGGTTCCGGTTTCCGCAATTCTTGCAAATCTTGTACTTGGGCGATGTCATTTCAATCCACCCGGAGAAGAAGCGCACAGCCCCTCTTCAGGAACGGATAATATAGCAAATCACTGCGGCCAAAGCAATCGGAGGGCCGGATTTTTAAAGGAATCTAATTCCGTCCGTGGCGATAGCGGAGGATTTGGACCTTTTCCAGGGTGACCAGTCCGCCGCCGTTCGATTCCTCGATCAACCGGTCCAGCACCGGCAGGAAGGCGGCGATCTTGGATTCCTCGTCGGTGATCTCGACGATGACAGGCAGGTCGGCGGAAAGATCGAGGATCTTCGCGGTGCGGATGCGGGTGGAAGGACCATAGCCCATGAGGCCGCGCCACGCCGTGGCGCCCGCCAGGCCGGCGGCCTTCGCTTCGCGGACAATCACCTCGTAGAGCGGCAGGTGCCGGATCTTGTCCGACTCGCCGATGAAGATCCTCAGCAGCTTGGCATCGCTTTGCGCTTGCATGATTCCCTCTATCCTTTCATCAGCAGCCGGATGGCCAGGGTCCCGGCCCAGAAGGCCAGCGCGCAGCCGGCGAGCGTCGCCGCGAAATATCCCGAGGCCACCCAATATTCCGAATCCTGCGCGAAACGCGACATCTCGTACATGAACGTGGACATGGTGGTGAAGCCGCCGCAAAGACCCGTCGCCCAAAAGAGGCGTGCCGACGGCGACAGGATTTCCGTTTCCGAAACCAATGCCGCCACCCCGCCCAAGACCAGGCACCCCAGCAGGTTGGCCCAAAGCGTCCCGTGAGGGAACGTGACCGAGAACCGCTGCCCGGCCAGGCTGAGCCCGTAGCGCAGCACGGAACCGATGAATCCGCCCGCGCCAACCGCCAACATGGGAAACAGCATTTTCATCCGGCCGCGAGTCTATGCCTTGCCCCGGAACGGGTCAAGACAGGGACGGCCCCCGCGCTTGACTTGATGGCGCGCCCTTTGGCATATTGCGCGTCTCATTGACGCCAAAGTAGCTCAGCTGGCAGAGCACCGCATTCGTAATGCGACGGTCGTCGGTTCGAATCCGACCTTTGGCTCCATCTTTTTTTTGCCCAAAATCCCGTGTTTATTGCACAATATAAGGGTTTTCGCCGCGTTCCCCGCCTGACCTCTCGCCGTACCACTTCGCCCCCGAAAAGGCCACCTAAAGCCGAAAAAGTGATACGCTTTTGGTACGCTTGACGGTCGCCGCAATAGGTGGCGCGATGCTCGCCGTTGTCGAAATGGCCGTTTCCCGCCTCTGGCTGGCACTCCAAGCGCATTATTTTTATGCCCCCTGCCTCTGCCCGCCCCGGCGCATCGGCCCCTTAAATCGAATCCTGCGGCTTCTGCAAAATTGATATTGTTTCGCCCTTCACAATAAAGGCGCACGGGTTCTCCCCCGTCCCGCCGTCCCGCGTGGCGTACATGGCCGGGACGGTGGCGGCGGGGCTGGCTGGCGACGGCGGCGACGGCGGGCGGGGCGGCGCGGGAGAAGCGGCGGCACGGGGGCCGGGGGGCGGGAGGGGGGAGAATTGCGCGCCGATGGGTCCCATCATATATGCTCAAACGGAAATTCACGCTTTGGAGTTTCGTATTACCGCGAAAGCCTTGACCGCATCCTTGCCCCGGCGCATCATCGGCGCGGAGGTGCGGAGATGAAAGAACTCATTGCAAAGGTGGTAAAAAATCTGCGGAGTCTGATGATCGTGGAAATCGCACAGGGGCGGTTCGTGATCTGTTCATCAACCGGAGAGGCAAAGGGCGATATTGCTTCAAAGCTGTATCGCAAGCCTACAGACGAGGAGGTCGTGGCGAAGATTGCGGAAATTGCGCGTGGGATTTGCGCTGAACGGCCATCATGAAAGTAAGGCGGCTGAACCTAACCAGCTTCAGCCATAAGGTCTGGGCAGAGGAAACACTATGACTAGCATCATACTATTTGTCGTCTATTACGCCTTAGGCATGGTCCTTGCGTTCATCGCCTCGGCATGCCTCGCCATGATCGTCTGCGCATTGGTGGCACTTACCCGCATCTTCGCCTACAAGTGGACTTGGTTGCAGCTTCTCGGCTACTTGATGGCACTCGGCGTCGGCATATTTCTCATCCAGCTAGGGTTGTTGGGTGCCGGCACGCTTGGCGACCATACGCATTACCGCATGCAAATCGGCATCATCGTCGGTGCTGTGTGGCCAGGCCTCTTAAGCCTTCATCTGGTACCACTGTTCGCACGGATTGCCGCGCGAACCGGGAAAGGCGATTTCACGGACAACTGATCATGCACAAACCAAAATATACGAAAGAGGGCACGAGCGCGGAAAAAGCGTCGAAGTGCTTGAAACCGTGGCTCCTGCGCGTTCGTATTGGGTGATACAACATCGGGCGCATTCCTTTCGGGGTGATACGAAAACGGATTTCAAGGTGATACAAAAGCGTTTCTACATATAGAAACAGCCCCGGAAGTGCGGCGATGCCTCTCCGGGGCCGCAGAATCGCTTTTGGCGCGTCGGCTGCGCGGCCTATGCCGTGGCCTTGCCTCGGCTCCGCAATCGCTTCCTGCGCGGCGCGGGCGGCCCCGCGAACAGGTGGCGGGCGGCGGAAAACTTCGGCCCGCCTCCCGCCGCTTCCGTTCTGGCGCGAAGCTCGCCAAAAGTTGAAAACGGGCCAGCATAAGTTTGCGCGTCCTCACGGTAGAGACAGCCCACCATCTGCATCCCCAGCACGGTCGGCGGCGGGGCTGCGTAGTTGTGGCATAACTGGATGATCCGCCCGTGCCTGTCGCGGAAGGCTTCTGGGTGGGACCATTCTTCGCCGCGTTCGGTTCGCGGTTCTGGAATTAAAAGGATGCACCTTTTCCGCAAGCTCCATTTTTCCGCAAAGCGGATTCGGGCTTCGAGGATTTCGGGCGATACGTCCGGGCGGTGCATTAGGGCGGCGGTCTTGGTTGGCTGTTCATCACTCATAGCTGGCTGTTCGGCTCGGATGGCTCTGGCCGTGGCGGGGGCTGTTGGATTCTCGGTTTGCTTTGAATTCATAGATGGCTGTTCCTGTGATTGGGGGTTATTGACGACGGCGGTAGCGGATCAACTTCGCTACTGCGTTAACTTCATTTTGAAGTTCGCCGTAGTAAGTGGCTCGGCGGGGAGGGGGGAGGCGAAAGCCTAGCCTCCCCTCCCTGCCTCTTACTACTTCGGACTTCGTTTTCCCTATAAGGCAAAGTTGAAGTTGCGAAGTTCGTTTTCATGCCTCCGCCGTCCGGGTGTACTTGCCGAAAACGTCCTTCTCCGTACTGCCGTTGGCGCGGGCCTTCCGCAGTAGTCCGGCGAAGGTCGTTTCCTTCATTCCGTGCATCTTCTCCGCCGCGCATTTCCAATCGGTGTACGTCAATCCCTGCTTCGGGAGCAGGAGCAGGATGTTTTCGACGGTGAAGCGCGGCGGGCGGGGTGCGTGGCCGATGGGCTTTAGGTCGTAGGGGTCTAGGCTATCGTCCACCCTCCATAGCGGATATTCCCAGCGCACCACAAACGGCTCCGGGCGGGCGAAGCTGCGGCATGTCGTTTCGACGGTGTAGCAGTCGTCCTCCTTATGCCGCGTCATGGTGATAAATACATCCACGGCCCGCGCAAACATTCCCGCTCCGCTGGCGCGGTCCAGGTGGTCGGTCTGCGACTTGTTGCCCTTGCTGAAGTGGTGAGCCACCAGAACCGCCGCGCCTGTGCGCTCGGCCAATTCCGCCAGTTCGCCCATTGTCTGCGCCTGTGCGCTGTTGTCGTTCTCGTCCCGCCCGCCGTTGAAGTAGTAGAGCGGATCGGGAACAATCAGCGCATAGGGCTTGCCTCGTTCTTCCTGCCTTCGCAGGATCTCCGGCACAAGTTCGCGGATGGTCAGGTGCTCGCCGCGTAGATGCCAGATGTCCATGCCTTCCGGGGCTTCGCCTAATCCAAGCGCATCAATCAGCTTTTGCGGCCTTACTTGTAGGTCGTATTCTTCCAGTTCGCCGTTGATGTAGAGCGTGTCGCCGGGAGTGGTTTTCATTCCTAGCCAAGTGCGGCCGGCCGCAACCGATATGCACGCGGTTTTGAGCCACCATGATTTCCCCACCTTGCTAGACGCGGCCAGCATCGCCACCTGTCCCGCCCGCAAAACTCCATGCAAGACCTGCGGCGGCTCCGGTATCGGACCCGCCAGAAAATCGCGGAGGCTGACAATCGGCGGCGGATTTTTCCTGTTCGTACTCATCGCGCCAAGCCTCCCGCCTGTTCGATCTCGTCCGCTCTGCGCGTGTGGCTGGCGGCGCGGTTGCGAAGTTCGGCAGCGCAAGACCTGATTTCCGCTTCGTCCGCGTGGCGAGTCGCCTTCAATCCGCCGACGGTGGAATTGAAGATGATTCGCCCGTGGGAGTGTTCGGCCTGCAGGCGTAAGGTGCGCTCGTCAAGGTCAAGGCATCCGCACAGATAGACGCGGCCCCACCATCCGGGGCGGGCTTCCAGAAAATCCACTAGCGGTCCGTCCTCGCGTTCGGGCGGCGGCGGGAATCCGGTCAGGTGCATTTGCATCGCGCAACGGCATCGTGTAGTTTCTGCATCGGCGCAACGCTGTTGCCCGCTTGCCGCGTCAACTCCTTCCGGGGGCGCGGCTTTTCGTGTACTGCTCGCATTGTCGTCCCCTCCCCGATTAGCCGATTGCTTCAACGCGGTTCTTTGCGAGCCATGCGTCAAGGTCGCGCACGTCGAAAACCACCTTGCAGTGGCCTAGCCGATAGAACGGAATGCGCCGTTCAAGGCGATAGCGTTTAAGGGTGCGGGGGCAAATCCCCGTGTAGTGGCTGGCCTCGATGGGGGAGAGGCGCAACCGCTTTGCGATTTTTGCCTGTCTAGCAACCAAGTCCGAGAGCGGGCGTTGGCTGGTGATGATCTGTTTATCCATTTGCGTCTCCGGCGGGCTTTCGCCCTAACGAGTTGGCCTTACTGGGGCCATCCGCTACCCGAAACGCGGTGATTCGTTTTGAATGCAAAAACGGCGGGAAAATGTCGCATTCCCGCCGCTATTGGGGTGATTTTGGTGATTCGCTTTATGATTCGTTCTCGCCCTGATCCTCTGCGCCTTGCTGGTACAAATCGCGCTCTGCGTTTTCCGGCTCGTCTTTGCGCCGGGGTGTCCTGCGGAACCCCACGGATGGCCGCATCAGGAAAGCGCGTTCTGGCGGAATCTCGGCTTTGGCGTAGGCCGGAAGGATTGTATTCTGCACGACATTCCGCGCCTTGCTGTAATTCATCCCAAGAGACTTTGCGGCCTTTCGGATACTTCCAAGATTCAGAATGGCCTCGCGTACCGCCCTCGCCTCATCGTCCATTGGCATTTGCTTGTAAATGTCCAATGCCTTATCAACGGGATTCTTCGTTGCGTCTTGGGCGATTTCCTCCATTTTCTTATAGCCACGAAGCGCAACAGCGTTTTCAGCAGCCATTTTCTGTGCGGCCTCCTCGACAATGCGCCGGGTTTCCGTATGCGCTCCTAGCTTCACGCCGAACACAAGAGCATCGTAAGCAAGGGCGATTGCCTCCGGCCCCTGCGCTTTGGTTTGCGTTTCAACCCTACGGAAAAACTCGGTTGCGTCGTCCTGTAGGTGGAATGCCTTGCTTGACTCCATCAAGGTACGGGTCTTGGAAAGAATGAAATCCATCCATCCGACCTTCTCGAACGCGGCATCAATCGCCGCCGCCTTGTCCTGCTTGGCCTTGTTCCATGAATTGTCAGCGGCGGGACGGGTTATCCGATAAAGGGTTTTGAAAAGCTTTTCCCCCTCTTTGGTTTTCAACTCTTCTTTGGAGAAAGAACCGATTTTGACTGATTTATTCTTCATGGTTATTCCCCCTCGGCGGCGGGCTTGCTGTAGGGCTTGATGCTCCAAAACGCTTTTACCTGCGCGGGCGTGACTCTTGGATTCAGATAATGTGATTTGGCAATGTCCGGCGTGTTCCCCGCCTCCAAGCATAGTTGCGGGATGTTTTTGATAACCGCGTTGCGGTAGGAACAATAGCTATGGCGCATCACGTCTGCGCCCCATTTGACTGCTTTCAGCTTCGCGCCTCTCTCGAAAATGGGCTTCCCTTCCTGCATCTTGAACGGCGCGGGCCTCCCCTTCGCGTCCAGCTTGGCGGCGGCGACAATCCGGCGCATCCACCTGCGCGAATAGAAAAGTTTTCCCGTGCGCTCCGACTTCGGCACGCTCCGCAACCATGACGCAAGATTCGGTTGGATCGGAACGTTCCGTGTGCGGCGCGTCTTGCTGGTGGTACGGGTCACGGTCAAAAGCCCATTGGTCAAAGAGATGTCCTGCCAATCGAGTTGAGCCAATTCGTTCTGTGGCCGCACCCCGGCGAACATCCCAACCGCGAAGTATGCCGCCATGCGCGGCTCCATGATCTGCGCCGCCCGCAAGACGGCTTCTGCTTCCTGCGGGGTAAAAATGTGTACCCGGTCCGGTCCTGGCTCGCGTGGTTCTTCGACCTTGTGAACCGGATTGCGGTCTATGTACTCGCGCTTCAAGGCGAAGTTGTAGAGCGCATGGAGAGCGCGACGGCGGCTCGCCTGTTTGCTCGGCGTGTCGGCCTCGTACACCCAATCTTCGGCCTGTGCGGTCGTCAAGGCGGCGGCTAGGCTGTCGCCGTAGGCTTCGACAAACGGGGCGAGATATAGCCTCCTGTCGCGGATGGTGGGCCAGCGTTTACCCTGCCGCGTCAACGCTTCTAGGTGTTCGTCCAGTAGTTCGGCAACGGTCATTTTTGCGCCTTCAAGCTGGTTCTTGGCGTAGATGCGGGCGGCATCGGCTATTGCTTCGGGTTTGCCCCCTGCCCCACGGATGGCGGCAACGGCGGCGGCAACTGCGGCGCGTTCTGCCGGGGTCATTCCGGCCAGCGTCACCACGTTTCCGCCTCCGCGTTCGTGGCGACGAATCAGGGTAGTCTCGCGGGAGCGTCGGGTGGTCTCGGTCTGCAACCATACCTTCAGCGCGGCCTCGTCCGAAAACTGCTTGCGCTTGTGCTTCCTGACCCGCTTTCCGTGCCTGTTTTGCTCCCATTCCCACCAGTGGCAAACTTGCGCCTCTCCGCCCAAAGCAAGGGGCCGCGTTGCAATCCAGTAGCTCCACCCCGTTTTCGTCCTTTGTTTACGGGCCTTTTCTTCGTTCTGCTCGCTTGCGCTCATGGGCTTTGTGTCCTCTCTGGTATCACTTGGTATGCCCGAAATATGATACTCTTTTGGTACACTTGCAAGCGGTTTATGCACAATATAAGGCTTTTACTTTCTATGTCCTCTGCATTCGTAATGCGACGGTCGTCGGTTCGAATCCGACCTTTGGCTCCACTTTCCCGTGCCGGCGGGGGCAACCGCCGCACGCCCCCCTCCCGCTTCAAGGCCCGACCGACCGGTCCGGCGGCAGGATCGTCCGGAAACCGATGTCATCGTTCCACACCACCGGATATTTGCGGTCGCGATAGCTCACCCGGCAGCAACTTGCATCCCAGTAGTCGTTCCAGCTGGCGCCGCGGATGACGCGGCGCGTGCCGGACGCCGGCCCCCGCGCATCCGCCACGGAGGCGTCCGCATTCGTGTACCAGCCGGCTTCGTACCAATCCCAGCACCATTCGCACGCGTTCCCCGCCATGTCCTGCAGTTGATATCCGTTCGGATCGAAGCTCCCCGCCGGCGCCGTATACGGCTCGCCTCCGTCCAGATAGGCCGGGTTCCATCCGGCATTCGTCGCCACGTCGTACTCGTAGACGTTGACCCCGCCGACCTGGTAGCAATAGTAGTTTGCCTGTTCGTGCCGGATGGTGTCCTCCCCCCATGGAAAGCGATGGGCCGGGACACCTCCCCGCGCGGCCTTTTCCCATTCCGCCTCCGTCGGCAGCCGGTAGCCGGAATCCCAGCGAACCCAATCGTTCGACAGGTCGACCTGCCCGGTGCGAACCACCTGCGACAGGCCGGGATCCAGATAGTAGGCCGGCGTCCGCCCTTCCTTCTCGCTCCGGGCATTGCACCACTTCACGCAGTCGTACCAGTTCACATAGATCACCGGATGGCCGTCCCCCTTGCTGTAGTCCACGCCGTTGGACCAGCTCCCTGCGTTGTCGAAGGTGTAGCCGTTCGTCAGCGCCCAGCCATGGACTTCGTCCCATTGGCCCACCGTCACCTCGGTCCTGTCCATGTAGAATTCGCTGGCGAAAACCGTATGCACCGCCAGCTCGTCGGACTCCCCCTCGCCGAACGTGTCGCCCATCTGGAAGATCCCGCCGGGAACGTATGCCATCCCCTCCGGAGCCGCCCAATCGGCCAGCCGCTGCGTCACCACCCCGCCTTCTCCGGCATACTGGACGTAATCGAGCCATCCGTTCGTCGGCTCCATCGACGACGCCCGCTGGAACATTCCCGAAACGGAAATCGCGGAGCTGGACCAGAGGACAAGGCCATCATCCCCGCCCACCTCGATCACGCTGTCCGTCGTCGACAGGAAGCGGAAATACATCGCGTAGTTTTCCGCCTGCGTCCCGACGGCCGCCAGTGCAATAGCCACGGCCACCACCCCCAGCAGGCTTCCTGTCTGTTTCATGCCGCGGCCTCCTCGTGTCCGCACATCCTCTGTCCTGCCGACGAACCTTCAGACCTCCGCACAGCCGGAAAGGCGGCCGGGGATGCGCCGCCTTCCCACACCGGAGAACACAGATTCCGGCGGCGACCCGGTCATTCCTCCGTTTCGGTGGTTCCCGTTGTTTCCGGGTCGCCCGCCTGCCAGCGTTGCTCCACCGAAGCGATGCCTTCGCGCCCCCCCTGGTCCCGCACGAGGATGTAGTTCTGGCCGCGCGGGCCATAGCTCTCATACACGGCGGAATAGCCCGCGCTGGCCATGATGCGGCCCATCGCGGGATTGACCACGCTCCATTCGAGCGGCAGGAGGATATGGGAGTTCAGGTTGCTCGTCTCCGGGACGTCGGAGTCCAGCGACACCTTGGCCCGCATTTCATAGACCCCCTGGTCGGGATCATATGCGGTCAGGAACACCGTGGCCCCGTCGGCATAGACGGTGGAGGAGGCCGGCGTGACGGCCAGGGCCGTATCGGTTTCCGCATCCTCCCCGCAGCCTGCCGCGAGCCCCAGCAACCCGACCATGGCGAGGCCGGCACTCATCGTCTTGATCCATTTCGTTTTCATGTTGTTCTCCTTTTCAAACCTACCATTGAATCTGTGTGCCGCCAGTCGTTGATCCAAAGCCTTCCAGCCGCAGGGCGAAGTCGTCGAAGAACTGCAGATTGGCGCCTTCGCTGTCATAGAACACATGGACCCCGATCTCGGGCGGCGGCACGCCGTAGAAAGAGGCGGAGGTAAGGAGGGAATCGATGACGTTGGTGGTTTCCGTCCAGGTGCCGCCCACGTTGTTGGAGAAGACGAGGGGCGCCGGGAAGACGGTGGTGTTTTCCTGCCATACCACGTTGGACGTGCTCGTGTTGGGCCAGTTCGGATAGCAGGACGGACAGTTCGACTGGCTCTGGATATAGGCCACGATGCGGTTCTGGCGGTTGGAGTGGCTGGCGTCGGTATATTCCTCGTCGAGCTGGAGCAGCAGCGTCGAATACGGAATCAGCCCGATGATGCCGGAGGGCGGATAGGATTTCAGCACGTTGTCCGACGGCAGCAGCCGGTGGGAGGCCAGCAGCTGGAGGACGGCGTTCGACGCCGCGCGATACCACAGCACCACATGGTGGTTGGTGCCGCGGAGGGCCTCGAACCCGGCGTCCAGCCTTGCATCCTGGGCCCAGGGGGGACGGTCCCGGTCCTTCTCCACCGGAACGGACCGGAAATAGGACAGACCATAGCTGCCGCCATTGGTCTGCAGGCGGAAACTGATCCCCAGCATGTGGTGCTGGCCAAAGCCCACCCCGGCATTCTCGTAGGGGGCGGATTTCAACTGGACATCGTAGCTCAGCAGCTTGTCGTGGTACATCCAGGTCTTGTACAGGTTCAACGCCGGGTGGCTCTGCCAGGAGAGGCTGAGCGTCCCCTCCTCCACGCCGTAGTTCACCGCCAGGTCCTCCTCGCCCGAGTGCCCCGTCGCATGTTCATAGACATGGATGTCGTGCGGATCCGTGGGCCAGTCCCAGAGATCGCGGTTGAACTCCCCGTCCTCGTCATAGAAGCTGACCGAGGCGTTGGAGGCGATGCCGCGCTCCGCGATGTCGAAATGGATCTGCTGGCGCGCCTCCAGCGGCGTCCCCGGATTGGCGATGCCGGTCGATTCCACCAGGACGTGCTGGGAGGTGACGGACAATCCGCCCACGTCGTTCGTCATGTTGGCGAGGTTGATGGTCACGATGAACTGGTCGCCGTTCGCCATGGTGTTGGCCACGGTGATGGGCGCGGGGGGGGAAATGCCGAACAGGGGATCGATGGCGCGCCGGGCCCGGACATAGGAGGCGCCGGACTCGGCGAGATAGTAGGCCTGGTTGGCGATGCCGAAATAGAGCCGCTCATAGCGCGCGCTCGTCGCCATCGACAGGATGGCGGTGCCCACGAGGCCGGCGGCGATCATCGACAGCACCACCACGACCAGTGCCGCGCCCTTCTTGCCTTGGAGTCTTGTTTTCATGGCGTTTCCATGAGGATGTTCCGGGGAACGATGTGGTTGGTGTAGACCGTGCCGACCGCCTGGCTCCGCAGGAGCACCTCGATGATCCGCGAATCGGCCTGCCAGGAGGATTGGGGGGACGCGCCCACCTCGGCGTAGTAGCGCAGCTCGAAATCCGAGACATCGTCGCTGAGGGAGACGCCTTCCAGCTGCAGCGGGTCGCCGGGCGCTCCTCCCCAGGACAGGGTGCGGGGATGGGGCGTGGCGGACGGATCCAGGAAGACGTAGCTGATGCTGTGCGAGTCGCCCGCCACCACGTTGGTGATGGTGGTGAACTCGCGGGACATGCGGGACATGGCCAGACGGGCCTTCTGCACGGTGGAGGCGTTGTCCCGGACCTGCATCAGCGACTGCGCCATCGGCAGCAGCGATATCGCCACCGACACCGCCAGGATGGCGACCAGCAGAAGGGTCGCGACCATCTCGATCAATGTGAATCCCTTTTTCATAGCGGCTCCGGAAACAGGCGGGTGAGGGTTTCGCCCAGATCGTTCTGTATCGTGACCTTGAGCAGGTTGTTGGAGACCACCACCGGGGATTCGACGTTCCCGGGGAAGGAAACATAGCCGTTGTACTGCACGGCGTACCGGCCGGCCACCCCTTCCGAATCCACATGGTCCTTCAGGGCCTCCAATCCATTGGTATGCCACGTCACCAGATCCTCCATGGCGGCCTGCAGCGAAAGGCCGTCGCGCAACTGCTGCTGCGGTTCGTGGCTCAGCTGGAACACCCGGTCCAGCATCGGCAGGATGGCGGCCATGGCGATCGCGGAGAGAATGATGGCGATGATGACCTCGATCAAGGTGAACCCGGTTGTCCGAAGTTTGTTCATGGCACCAGTCCTGTGAATCCGGTGATCAACACCTGCTGCTGCTGAGTTCCGTCGGAGAGCGTGACCGCATAGGAAGCATCGGGCGCGCCCCATTGGTTGAACACGACCACGCCGGCGCCCGGGCCGATCGCCACGCCCGCCGGAAGCGAATAGGTGGCGGAGGATTCGCCGGGCCACGGGATGGCGGAAGGGGCGCCATCGCGAAGCAGGCTGTACGCCCCGCTACTGAAGGCCACGCTCCAGATGGCGACGTTGTTGGCGATGGCCAGCGACTGGGCATATCCTAGATGGGAACGCAGGATATCGGCCTCGACGGCCACGGAGGCGTGGGGATTCATTCCGGAAACCAGCGCCACGGCCAGAATGCCCAACACCACCAGCACGACAATCACCTCGATGAAGGTGAACCCCTGCCGCGCCCTCTGCGCTCTGGACGGGCCATTCATGTCCCTGCGCCTCCGCACCCTTGGTTTCGCTGGCCGGCGGGAGGAGGAAGGCCCCTCCTCCCGCTGGCCGTCAGGCATTAGCCCGGACTCGACCACGTCGCGGTGGTCGTGGCCGTGGCATCGTCATTGTCGGTGACGGTGATCGTCACGTCATCTCCGGACCCCGCGAAGGTATAGGTGTAGTCCGTCTCGTCCATGGGGTTCGTCGTCCCGCATTCCGTGGCGAGCTCGGCGCCCGTCGGTTCCGCATCGTTCTGCATGCAGAGGCGTCCATAGGCCATGGACACATGCGACAACCCGGCGGCCACCGCGCCCTGCAACGCCTGGTCCCGCGCATCATCGATCAGGCTGATGTAGCGGGGAATGGCCACGGCGGCCAAGACCGCCAGAATGACCAGCACGGCGATGATTTCAATCAGGGTGAAGCCCGACTGGCTCGCCTTCTTATCTACTTTCTTCATGGTATTTCTCCTTTTATTGGGATCTCTTCATCAACACCTGCCCACCACCTCGGTTGGCCGCTTTTCTTCCTGCACAACCCATGCCAGATCCGGGACGGCAACCGGAATATCCGCATCCCAAGGAGGATTTCTCCCTCCGCGGGGATTCCGGCGGGCGGAATCCCCTGTTTGCCCCGCCATCAACCGCACCCGGCATGTGTTCTGCGTCTTCCATCGCAAGGGATTGCCATTCATCCGGGCCGCCAACTCCCGATCCCGCCCTTTCCTGCCTCCAATTTTTGGCGTTCATGGCTTCACTTCCTGGAGCGGAGGTTTCGGTTCCGGACGTTCGGGGCGGATGGTGGAAACATCGATGTGGTGCTTGGCAATGCGGTGCCAAAGGCTTCTTTCCTTGATCCCCAGCAGGGCGGCCGCTCGCACCTGCACGCCGCCCGTGCGCATCAGCGCTTCCAGGATCATCCCCTTCTCCATTGCATTGATCCGGTCATCGATGTTCTGGAAGGCCCCCGCCGCCGGAACTTCCGGCGGATTGAGTTCGAACGACACCCGCATGCCGGCGTTGAGATGCTCCGGCTCGATGATATCGGACGCCAGGGCGGCGGCGGCTTCGATGGCATTCTTCAGTTCGCGAACGTTGCCCGGCCACTGGCAGGCGGTCAGCGCCGCCAAGGCGCGGGGCGACAGCGAGACGCCCGGCTTGATCAGCTTGAGCAGATGCGTGGCCAGCAGGGGAATGTCCTCGCTGCGCTCGCGGAGAGCCGGCAGGCGGAAGGAAAACACGTTGATGCGGAAGAAGAGGTCCTCCCGGAACGCGCCTTCCTTCACCATCCTGGACAGATCCTTGTTGGTGGCGGCGAGCACGCGGATGTCGACCGGGACGGGCTGGGTTCCCCCCACCCGCTCGATCTCCCGCTCCTGCAGGGCGCGGAGGATCTTGGCCTGCGTCACCATCGGCATGTCGGCGATCTCGTCGAGGAACACGGTGCCGCCGTCGGCGGCTTCGAGCTTGCCGATCTTGCGGGCGTAGGCGCCGGTGAACGACCCCTTCTCGTGCCCGAACAGCTCGCTTTCGAGCAGGCCTTCGGGAATGCCGGCGCAGTTGATGGCGACAAACGGCTTGTCCGCGCGGCGGCTGTGGGAATGGATGTTGCGGGCGATCAGCTCCTTGCCGGTCCCGCTCTCGCCGAGGATCAGCACCGTGGAATCGGTCGGGGCGATCTTCAGGACGAGCCCGAGCACGGAACGCATGGCGGGCGACGGGGCGACGATGTCGGGGAACGCCGCCTGGGCCTCCATGTTGCCCAGCGCCGCCGTCACCCAGTTCAAGGTGTGGGCGATGGGCGTGATGGCCTCGAAGTCCGACGGGTGGCGGAAGCGGGCCGGAGGCGGCACGGCGGCGGCGGGCACGAGCGGCCGGGTCTCCCTCAGGAAGGTTTCCACCGGCCGGAAGACGAGCCACAGGATGAACAGGCCGCACAGGAAGGCCGTGACGACCAGCAGTCCCGCCGTGGCCAGCAGGGGCCACATGCGGCCGCCCTCGAGCGTGCCGGAGCGCATCAGGAGATAGGTCAGCTGGGCGGCCAGGGCCGTGAACCCCGCGAAGATCAACGGGACAAGCAGGTAGAACTGGACTCGGATGGATCCGGGTTTCCTCATAGTCGCGTGGCGAGTTTCGCCAGGTCCCACATCGGCATGTACACGGCAAGGGCGAAGAACCCGACCAGGATGGCCATCGAGACGATGAGGACAGGGCCCATCGCCGTGGTCAGCCGCCGGGTGGCGTATTCCACCTCGGCGTCATAGTGGACGGACACTTCCCGGAGCATCTCGTCGAGGTTGCCCGCCTCCTCCCCCACCGCCACCATGTTGATGAGCATGGGGGTGAAGAACTTCGCCGCCATGAGGGGCCGGGCCACGCCATGGCCCTGCTCCAAATGCTTCTGCAACCCTTCCAGTTCCCGGCTGATGGCCGCGTTGCCGATGGTGCCGGAAAGGATCTTGATCGAATCGAGGATGCCGACGCCGGAGGATTGCAGGATCGAGAAGATGCTGGCGAACCGGGAGAGCGCCGATTTGAGGAGCAACGGCCCGATCAGCGGGATTTCCAATTTCAGCCGGTCCCAGGCATAGCGCCCGGGGACGGTTCGGACCGCCACGAGGAAGCCCAGCACCAGCGCGCCCACGACCACCAGCAGGATCGGCCATTCCTCGTTGAACAGGCGGCTGAGCCAGAGGCACACCTTCGTCGGGAACGGAAGCTCGATCTTCACCTTGGTGTAGACCTTGGCGAACTGCGGGATGACGAACGTGATCAGGCCTACGAAGGCCGTGATCAGGGAGATGAACACGATGAGGGGATACTGGAGGACGGAGCGGACCTCGGTCCGGACCTGGTATTCGTGGCTGATGATGTAGATGAGCCGCTCCAGGATCTGCGGCAGAGCCCCGCTGGTTTCCCCCGCCAGGACCATGCTGCAATAGAGCGGGGAAAAGACATCCGGATGCCGTTGCAGGGACCTCGACAGGTTGGATCCGCTCCGGATGTCCAGGCCCATCTGGCGGCAGATGCTCTTGAGGCGGGGGTTCTCCGACTGGTTCTCCAAAATGTCCACCACCCGCAGGATCGGGATGCCCGCGCGCAGCATGGTGCTCAATTGCTTGGTGAACAGGATCAGCTCCTCGGGATGGACGGATCCAAAAAGCCGCGCGAGCTTCTCCAGCCGCTGGCCGCCGGGGGCGGCGGTTTCATCGCGCATCGAGAGGGGCGTCAGGCCGCGGGCGCCCAGCAGGTCGTTGGCGTGGTCGAGGGATTCGGCATCGATCACGCCGGTCACCGTTTTTCCCATCTCGTTGACGGCTTCGTATCGATAACTGTTCATGATGGCACCTGGCGTTTAGATGTTCACGACGCTCATCGCCTCTTCCACGGTGGTGATGCCTTGCCGGAGCTTGTCGAGGGCGTCCTCCTTCAGCATGCGCAGACGACCGGCGGCGCGCGCGGCCTGGTTGATCTCCAACGTGGTGGATTTGCGGGCGATCAGCTCGCGGATCATGTCGTCGATCATCAGGACCTCGTAGATGCCGGTGCGGCCCTGGTAGCCGGTCTGCTGGCAGCGGGCGCATCCCTTGGCCTGCATGAAGGAAACCCTTTCCTTCTCGGGAATGCCCCAGAACGCGCGGGCCCGGCTGCTGGGCTCGACCTGCACCGCGCAGTGCGGGCAGACCTTGCGGACCAGGCGCTGGGCGAATGAAACCAGCAGCACCGACGACACCAGGAAGGGCTCGATGCCCATGTCGATCAACCGGGTGATGGAGCCGGCGGCGTCGTTGGTGTGCACGGTGCTCAGCACGCGATGGCCGGTCAGCGCCGCCTGCGTGGCGATGCGGGCGGTCTCGGCATCGCGGATCTCGCCGACCATGATGATGTCCGGATCCTGGCGCAGGATCGAGCGCAGCCCCGAGGCGAAGGTCATGCCGGCCTTGCTGTTCAGCTGGATCTGGCGGATCTTGGCGACCCGGTATTCCACCGGATCCTCGATGGTGATGATGTGGACGTCCGGATGGTTGAGCTCCTTGAGCATGGCGTAGAGGGTGGTCGTCTTGCCGCTGCCGGTCGGCCCCGTGCTGAGGATCATCCCGTAGGGCGCCTGGATTACCGACGAGAGGAGCTCGCGGTCCCGGTCCGACATGCCGAGGTCAAACAGCGAATAGTTGAAGGCGCCCATGTCCAGCAGCCGCAGCACCACGTTCTCGCCGTTGGTGGTCGGCACGGTCGAGACGCGGACGTTGATCTCGCGGTTGTCGAGCTTGATGGTGAAGCGCCCGTCCTGCGGAACGCGCGAGATGGCGATATCCATCTGCGACAGGATCTTGATGCGCGAGACGATGGAAAGGTGGAGGCTCTTGGGCGGGGCAGGGATCTCGCGCAGCTTGCCGTCGATGCGGAACCGCAGCTGCACGTGGTTCACCTCGGGGCTGATGTGGATGTCGCTGGCGCCTTCGCGCACCGCCTGGGACAGGATCCAGTTCACCATGCGGATGACGGGCGCGCCTTCGGCCATGTTCTTCAGCGAGCCAACCTCCACGTCTTCCGCCATGCTGGGCAGCACGGAGGACTTTTCGCCGCTCTCCATCACGCCGCCCAGCCCCGCGAAGCTGCCGTACAAGCTGTTGGTCAGCTGGTTGATCTCCCGGTCGGTGCAAATGACGGGAACCACCTCGCAGTGGGTCAGCTGCTCGACCGCGTCCAGCGCGTCGAGATCGGTGGGGTCGCTCATCCCGAGCTCCAGCGTGCTGTTCCGCCGGTTCAAGGGCACCACCTGGAGCCGCTGGGCGGTATCCACCGGCAGGACGGCGGCCATGGCCATGTTGATGGGAAACCGTTCCGGATCGTAGCGCATCACCTTGAGCTGCCGGCCCAGCAGCTCGACCAGTTGGTCCTCGCGGATCACCCCGCGGCTGCACAGGAACTCCCCCAGCCGCATGCCGGCGGTGGCGCACGCTTCAATGCTCTGGGCAAGCTGCTCGGGTTTCAGCACGCCGGCATCCACCAGCAACTCGCCCAGTTTCCGCCTTGCCTTGATCACGGCTTGACCTCCTCGTCCGGCAGGGAACCGCCCGCCTACTGCTGGCCGGCGATGACCTTCGGCGTGATGAATATCAGCGTTTCGTCGAACTTCTTCGTCTGGCCCTTGTTCTTGAAGAGGGACCCCACCCCCGGGAGATCCATCAGGAGCGGAATGCCGGCCTCGCTGTGGCTGTCGCTTTCCTGGGAAAGGCCGCCGATGACGACGGTCTCGCCGTTACGCAGCAGGACGGTGGTGCTCGCAAACTTGGTGCTGACGGGGTATTCATTGTTGCTCTGCGGCTTGGTCTCGTCGAACGAATCCTTGTTGGCGGAGATCTCCACCCGCAGGTATTCCCCGTCCACCACGTGGGGAACGACCTCCAGCTTCAGCACCGCCTTCTTCCACTCGACGGTCACGTCGGACTCGTTGCCGGTGCCGGTGGTCTTGCGGTAGGCCCGCTCCTCGCCGCTTTCGATGATCGCGGCCTCGTTGTCGAGGGTGGTGATCGACGGGCTGGACAGGATCTGGATGCGCCCCTTGCTCTGCAGGGCCGTCAGCTGCATGCTGAGCAGCTCGCTGCCGCCGATCTTCTCGGAGATCAGGCCCAGCGTCATGCCCACGGGGGATCCCGCGGCCTGGGCGAACTGGGCGGGAAAATCGGAGTTGTAGCCGCCGGCGGTGGCGCCCTGGCCGCCGGCCATGAGCAGGCGTCCGTTGTCCACGCGGGCCGAGGCGGCGCCCCACTGCACGCCCAGCTGGCGGGCGGTGTCCCGCGTCGCCTCCACGATCCGGGCCTCGATGTGGACCTGCGGCTTCGCCCGGTCGAGCTGCGCCACCAGCGCGACGGCCTTCTCCACGTCCTCGCGGATCGCATGGACGATGATGGCGTTGTTGTCCTCGTCGATGGACACGCTGGCGCGCGGAGCGAGGCCCGCGGCCTCCGCCGCGGCCCCTTCCTTGGCGGTGGAAGCCAGCAGCAGCTTGACCGTGGCCCCGATGTTCTTGGCCTTGGAGTACTTGACCGGTATCACCTGGATCAGCATCGGCTCGACCCGCCGCTTCTCCGCCTTGACGTCCTCGCGCTGCTTGAGAACCGTCTCCATCTCCAGGTTGCGCTTCATGTCATCGAGGGTCATCACCCGGAGCACATCCCCCTCCCAGGCATAGGCCAGCCCGGCCGAGATGATCACGCTGCGGAATGCCTGGTCCCACGGGACGTTCTTGAAGGCGAAGCTGATCTTTCCGGAAACCTGCGGGCTGACCAGCATGTTCACGTTGGCCGCCTTGGCCAGGGTCCGGAGGATGGTCGAGACGTCGGCCTCGTCCGTCAGCGCGAGATCGCTGATGACGTTCGTCGGCAGCACCGGCTCCGCCAGAACCTTCGCCATGGCCACCTGCTCCATGGGAGCGGTGGTCAGCGCCGGAGGCAATTCCCTCTTGGCGGGGCGGCTGGGGGCCGCCGCCACCTCTCCTGGTTTCTTCCATTCGCTCAGCACCGGCTCCTTGTGCACGACGGCGGTCGGGGCGGCGCAACCGGCCAGGATCGCGGCCAGCCACAGGACGGGCGCCACCGAAGTGGCGGGGAAAAGACGGCAGAATGAACTTTTCATGGCGACTCCCTCTTTTCATTGGTCGTTTGCAAGGCAATGGTCATGCGGCGCCCTCCGCTACCGGAAACCAGCACCACGTGATCCGGCTGGATGGATTCCACCCGGAAATCGGTCGAGGCCACCGCCTCGGAAACCCGGTACTCGCGGCCGTTCAGGATGGCGAACTGCTGCGGCCCGGCCTGGATGAACCCCGTGTAGAAGAACTCCTGGACCGGGGCCTCGACCGGGCGGGCGGTGGCGACGCGGTCGATGAAGGGGCTCTCCATCCACGGCCCGGCCGCTTCGTTCAGCACCATCCGCTCCCTTTCGTTCAGCCGGAGCGGCACGACCAGGGCCCGCTGGCTGTCGGCAAAGGCCCGGATCTCCGCCTTCTGGAGATCGACCTTCGCCGCCGCCCGGTTTTCCTTCACATAGCCCAGCCCCAGGGTGGCCCCGCCCCACAGGGTGGCCCCCACCATGGCCAGGACCATCGCTTTCTCTCGCTTTGTCATTGCCGGACCCTCCTCTGCATCGTGGAAATCATGTCGGGTCTCCCTATTCCAGGGCCAGTTGCGCCAAAATGTTGAATTGCTCGTTCATGGCCTCGCGCCGAACCTCCAATTTGTCGATCCGCTCCATCACCGGCATCTGCGCCAGGTTGATCAGGAGCGTCTTGAGCTGCTGGTAAGGTCCTTTGGCATGCAGCTCGACACTCAGGTAGCGGCGCCCCGTTTCCGCGTCGGTCACCACGCGCGGGCTCACGGCGCCCAGTTCCACCTGGCAGCTGGCGGCCATCTGCATGAAGCGCTCGGGAATGGCGGTGACCTCGCTTTCCGACAGCTTTTTCGGAATGGGCAATTTCAGCCCGGGCCATTTGGCCGGGCTGTCCATGCTGGCCATCTCTGCATACAGCGGATAGAGGACCTGCAGCTCGTCCAGGCGCTGGCGGGCATCTTCCAGCTCTCGGTTCAGCCGCCGCCAATCCCGGAACGGCCCGTACAGGTTCGCTCCGGCCAGGATCAGCAGGGACAGGATGATCATGTAGCCGAAGCCGCTCATGACCACGTGACCGTTGGGGTGGGCGCGCGTCTTCATGGGGTCGCTCCTTCCTTGGGGGAAAGATCCGCCGAAGCCCTGGGCTCGCGGCTGAAATCATCCATCTTCATGTCCAGGCCGAACAACAGGACCTGGATCCGGCCTTCCCGCCCCTCCTCGGAACGGGCCAGCGCCACTTGCTTGAACATCTCGTTGTCTTCCAGCCGCAGCATGTACGAAGCCAGTTTCGATTCCTGGGAGCCCGGCGGACCCATCACCATTCCCTCCACATGGATCAGGATCTGCGGCGCAGCCTTCTCCGCGGACTTCTTCGCGCGCCGCCCCGCCCCCTTCTCCCCTTCGCCGCCGTCGCTGGTCAGGGCCACGGCCGTCAGCCGGATGTCCGTCGGTGTCTGGGCGGCCAATTGGTTCAGCGCCGCCACCGGCAGGCTGCGGCCCGCCATCCCCTTCATCTGCATGCTGTTCGCGATCGCCTTGTTCACCATGGATTGGATCATCGCCCGGTCGGGGCCGGGGATGAACTTCCCGATCTGCGCCTGGTGGAATTTCAGATCCGCGTCCAGGCGGCGGTTGAGCCGGGCCGTCAGGGTCCCCGCGATGATCAACAGCGCGAGGCCCGCAATCCCCAGGATGGCGCCCGCCATCCTCCATCGGGACGCCCGCAATTCCTGCATGCGCTTCACATACGTGTGCAGCAGGTTCGGGGTGTGCGAGGCGTCCGACCATGCCGCGCCCAGCGCGATCGCCATCATGCCGGCCTCTTCCGGACCGGAGGGAAGCTTCACGCCGCTTTCCATGTTGGCAGGCTTGAACAGATTCATCGGCTGGCACGCCAGCCCCAGCTTCGAACCCAGTTCCTTGACCAGCGGCGCCAGGCCCGCCATGGAGCCGGCGACATAGAGATTCCGGATCTCTTCTTCGCTCCGGCCGACCAGATAGGCCGACATCGAGCGTTCGACCTGCTGGACCAGGCGGGTGAACGCCGCACGGACGGTTTCGCTGATGCCGCGGACATCCTCGGAAGCCGCCTCTGCCTCTCCGGCGGTTTCGGACTCCGAGGAAAGCAGGGCTGCGCCGATCGTCTGGTAGGTCTTGGCCGGCGACCAGTCCGGATGCCGGTCCCGCAGCACGTCCAGCATGACGTTCATGCCCGTTTTGAACACCCGGTGGGAGACCACGTGCTTCCCCTTGAAAAACAGGAGGGACGACGAATCCTCCCCCACGTACAGGCCCAGCACCGGCGCGGCATGGGGCAGGGACTGGTTCCGGAACAGGTTGCGAAGCGCGAAGGACGGGATCACGACGCCTTCCACATGCAAGCCGGCGCGGTCGAACAGGCCCACCACCGCGTCCACGTCCGCCTGCGCCACCGTGTAGGCCGTCGCATCCATCTTCTTCGCCGCCCCCGACGAGGCCCAATCTCCCTCCACGTCGTAGTCGAAGATGGTCTGGGCCGCATCGAAGGGGATCTCCTTGCGGAACGTCCAATAGACCAGGTTCGCCATCTGGCGGGGGCGCGCCTTCGGCAGCGCGAGGAATCGCACCTGCAGGCTGGGCGTCGGCCCCACCACCCAGATGGATGAACGGTGGAATGCGGAATGGAAACTGGCCAGGTTGCTCTTCAGGAAGGCGGGAAAGTCCTTCGATGCCGGCGTCAGCCCCGCCGGATAGGGCACACTGGCCCAATTGCTGATGCGCCCGTGGCTCGTCTCCACCACCCGGAGGGAATCAATGTCCAGATGGACGCCCAGCACGCACCGTCCGCCTTGCTGGAGTTCCGCCGAAGAATCGTTTGTGCTCATCGCATCCTCCTGCTCATCGAAGCGCTGCCATCCGGCTTTTCATCGTGCCAAGGCGTCCAGGGCCAGTTCGTTGGCTTTTTCCTCAAATTGCGCGGCCTTTTCCATGTCGCCGGCCGCCTGGTAGTAGCGGGCCAGGGTGCGCGCCACGACCAGCGCCCGGCTGTCGCCCGCCTTGGGGGCCTTATCCACGAGGCCATAGGCCCGCTCCAAGAAGGGTCTGGCTTCGTCCAGTCTTTCCTGCTCCATCAGGAGCAGGCCCAGGTTGTGCAGCGGCGCCACCAGGTCGGCCGGATTCTGTTCGGCCCGCTGCTCATAGATATGGATGGCCATCCGGTAGAGCTCTTCCGCCTCTTCCGGCCGCTGCTGGTCGCGACGGACGCGGGCCCACCCGTTCAACGCCGCGGCATGGCGGGGATGGGACGCCCCCAGCGAAGCGGAAAACTGCTGGGCCGCCTTTTCGTAGTAGGCGGCGGCCGCGGCCAGGTTGTTCTGCGCCCACGCCACGTCCGCCAAATGCTGGAGAATCGTGCCCGCGGCCGCATTGGCCCGGCCGGTGGTTTGGTCCAGGACCAGCAAGGCCCGCTGGAACATTTCCTCCGCTGCGTCCAGCTTGCCTTCCGATTGCATCAGGAGGCCCACGTCGTTCAGCGAACCCACCAAGGCGGTGTTGTCCGCGGATTCCAACTGTTCGCGAAGCGCCTTGCCTTGCCGGACAAGGCCCTCTTCCTTCATCTGGTCGCGCAGACGGCTCTGCTCGGCCTGGTGCTTCTGACTCTGCTCATCGGCCTCGCGCGAGGCCTCTTTCAGCTGCGCCCGAACCTCGGCCAGTTCGCCGGCCTGGGCCTTCTGGCCTTCCCGCAGCTTCTGGAGATCGCCCGTCAGCTGCGAATGCCGTTGTTCGGCGGCGGCCAGCTGCCGGGCCAGGGACTCCTTCTCTTTTCCCAATGCCGCCAACTCGGCGGCCTGGCGCCCGGCCTGCTGCCGCAAATCGGAGATTTCTCCGCCCGATTTCCGCTGCGCGGCGGCGGAGGTTTCCGTTTCAACCCGTTTCTTTGCCTCCAGCGCGGCGATGTTCGCCCGCAATTGGCGGATTTGTTCGTCGGCCCGGGCGGCCGACCCTTCCTTTTTCGCCAACTTCCCGCGCAGGGATTCCATCTCCTGCTTTTGCTGCTGTTCCTTCAGCTGCGCGTCCTTGGCCTGCCTGGATTTTTCCTGATCCAGGGCGTCCGCCCGGCTTTTCTCCGCCGCCCACTTCCTCTCCATCGCCTGCGCCTCCCCGGCCAGCTGCGCCTTCTCCTGCTCCAGCGACTTCGCGCGATCCTCCGCCGCCTTCCGCGCCGGATCCGCGGCGGGCTTGGCCTGGAGCTGCTTCTTTGCGGCGGCGGCCTCCGCCTGCAGGCGATCGATCTGCTCGTTCGCCCGCGCCAGCTCTTTTTCCTTTTCCGACAAGGCGCCGCGCACCGACGCCGATTCCTTCTGCAACTGGGCTTCCTTCCCCTGGGCGCCTTTGGCCTGTTCGGCCTTTTGCTGATCCAGGGCGTCCGCCCGGCCCTTCTCCGCCGCCCACTTCTTCTCCAGCGCCTGCACCTGCCCGGCCAGCTGCGCCTTCTCCTGCTCCAGCGACTTCGCGCGATCCTCCGCCGTCTTCCGCGCGGCATCCGCCTGCTGCTGCAACGCGGCTTGCTTGCCCTGCGCCTGTTCCTTTTCGCGGACCAGCTGCTGGTTCTGCCCGCGGACATCGGCCAGCGCCTTTTCAAGGCGCTCCACATCCGCCTGGAACTGCTGGTTCTTCGCCGAAAGCGCCGGAACCGACGCCGTTCGCTTCTGGAGATCGGCAACCTGCTGCTGCAGGCGGGCCTGGGCCGACCGGGCCGATTCGAGCTGGCCCTCCACCTCCGCCCTCTCCGCCGCCTTCTTCTCCAGCTGCTTCTCCAGTTCGCGGACCCGGCCCGCGACCTTCTCGCTCTCTTCCAGCTTCCGCCGGACTTGCTGGAGCTCGTCGCGGCTGGACTTCAATTGCTTCCAGGCGGAAACCAGGTCATCCACCGCCTTTTCCCGGCGCTTTGTCTCCTTCGCCAAGGAGTCCTCCAGTTCCGCCGCCTTGGCCCGCGCCGCCGCCAAATCCTGCTTCAGGCCCTTGGCGGACACGTCCGGAGCGGCCGCCGGTTCGACGGCCTTTTCCGCCGGAGGCTTGGCGGGCGGATCCCACATCACCGGCTCGGAAGCTTCGCCGGCCCCCCCCCTCCCCCCCAACACCAGGAGCAGAACCGCGACCATGGAAACCTGGACATGGGAAACCCGACGGCTTTGGCCTATGCGTTTCATTCGACGCCTCCCGGTATCTTCTTCTTCCACGTTTCGGACCGCGACTCGACTTCCCCTTCCGAAAATCCTTCCACCTCCCGCTGGGCCACTCCCAGCATGCGGGCGAGTTCCCGCGGGCGGGGCGAACGCTCCAGGGCCACGTCCTGGTCGATCTTGCCCTCGGCCACGAGCCGCCGGAGCGATTCGTTCATGGTCATCATGCCTTCCGACTTGCCGGTCTGGATGACCGAGTAGACCTGCTGGAGCTGCCGTTCGCGGATCAGGTTGCCGATGGCGTTGTTCACATGCAGCACCTCGCAGGCCAGCACGCGGCGGGATTGGTCCGTCGTCAGCAGCAGCGCCTGCGAGATGATGGCGGCCAGCACCATGGACAGCTGCGTATAGACCTGTTGCTGGTGCTCCGGCGGGAAGATGTCCACGATGCGGTTGATGGCATGGGTGGTGTCCTGCGTGTGCAGCGTGCCGAAGATCAGGTGGCCGGTCTCCGCCAGCGTCAGCGCCAGCTGCATCGTCTCGATGTCGCGCATCTCGCCGATCATGATCACGTCCGGCGACTGGCGGAAGACGCCCTGCAAGGCGTCGGGGAACGACAGCGCATCCTCGTAGATCTCGCGCTGTTCGATGATGCTCTTCTTGTGCGTGTGCAGGTATTCGATGGGATCCTCGAGGCAGACGATGTGCGACGAACGGTGCGTGTTGATGTGCTCGATCATCGCCGCCAGCGTCGTGGATTTCCCGCTGCCCGCCGGCCCCGTGACCAGCACCAGCCCGTGGGGATAGAGCGCGAACTGCTGGACGATCGACGGCAGCCCCAGCTCATTGAACGAGGGGATGCGGTAGGGAATCAAGCGGGCCGCCAGCGCAATGGATCCGCGCTGGTAGAATACATTGAACCGAAACCGGTTCAGCCCCGTGAAGCCCCGCGACAAGTCGACGCTCCGTTTTTCCTGGAGGATGTTCTTCTGCGTCTCGTTGAGGACCGACAACCCCAGCGCCATCGTGTCGTCCGGCGTCAAGGGTTTATCCCCCACCGAATGAAGCACTCCAAGAACCTTGATTTTTGGAGGGGCGCCCGATGTGAGGATGAGATCCGATCCGCCCGAGGAGGAAACTTTCGCCAACAGCTCTTCGATTGCCCACATATTTTTGTTCTCCATTTTGTGGCGTACATCCGCTCGTCAAGCCGTTCAAATGAAACGAGATTAATTTACGATTAAGGCCTTACGCCTTTTTCATCTAGCCGCGCCCCCTCTCCGACGTTTTTTGGTGGCCACGGAAATCGTGGCTGGCATTGGAAAATCGCGGTTTTCCCTTATGGGCTTTCCCGCATCCGGCTGCCGCCAAATGGGACTCCCGCCGGGCCGGGCCGCCCAGGGGCCGAAGGCAGATGGAGAGTGCGAATGGGAACCCTTGGGATTAATGGGACCATCCCCCGTCTCAAGCCGGAGGCGGCGGGCGCGGCCCGCGCCCCCGGGCACCTAGGGATTGGGCCAGCGGCCCACGTCCTCGATATCGGACTGGCACTTTTTCAGGATTTCCACCACGGCCGGATCGAACTGGGTCCCGGCATGGCGGACGATTTCCTCCAAGGCGTCCTTCGCGCTTCGCCCCTTCGAATAGGGCCGGTCCGAACGGATGGCGTCGTAGGTGTCGACCACCGCGAAAATCCGGGCGCCCAGGCAGATTTCCTCGCCCTTGAGGCCGCGCGGATATCCCGTGCCGTCGTAGCGCTCCTGGTGCGCGAGCACGATCTCCGAAGCGGCCTCGAGGCCGGGCCCCGCCTTGATGATGTTGTAGCCGAGGTGGGGATGCTTCCGCATGATCCCGCGCTCCTCGTCCGTCAAGGGCCCGTTCTTGAGCAGGATGGCATCGGGAATGCCCACCTTGCCGATGTCGTGGAGCAGCGCCCCCGTGGCGATGATCTCGATCTCCTCCAGGGAGGCGCCCATCTTGCGGGCTAGGATGACCGCCATGCGGGAAACGCGCTTGCTGTGCGCCCCCGTCTTCTGCTCGCGGATGTCCAGCATGTCCGCCATGGCCTCGAGGGTGAACTGGTAGGAATCGGTGACCTGGTCGAGCACCCGGGACAGCGTGGCGTTCTTTTCGCGGACCATGTCCTCCAGGTGCAGCTGGTACCGCTTGTTCTCCAGCACGAGGCGGCGGTACTTCGTGGCGCGCTCCAGCACCGCCGCGAGCTGCGCCGGGGCGACCGGCTTCTGCACGAAATCGTAGGCCCCCTGCTGGAGCGAGGCCACCGCGTTCTCCAGCGTGGCCTGGCCGGTGATGACGATCCCGATGACGGATTCGTCGATGTCCCTCAGCTTCTTCAGCACCACGAGGCCGTTTTCCTCTCCGATATAGAGGTCCACCAGCGCCACATCGATCATGCCGCGTTCCCGGTTCGCGATCTCCAGGGCGTCCCGCCCCGTCTCGGCGATCAGCACATCGAAGTTCTTGCGGCTCAGCATCCGCTGGAACAGCACGCAGAGGGCATGGTCGTCGTCCACCACCAGCACGACGCGCCGGGGATCCACCGTCCCGGCGGGGGCGGCCGGAGTCCGGGAGGCGCTTTCGGATTCGCCGGGCGGAGCCGCCTCGTCCGCGAAGCAGACCTTGTTGCGCCCCGTCTGCTTCGCCCGGTAGAGCGCCCGGTCCGCCTGGACGAGGAAACGCTCCGCGCTCCGGCCGGGACCGGTCATCATGGTGCAGGCGCCGATGGAGATGGTGGCCCGCAGCTCATAGGTGTCCTTGCAGAGGACCGCGTTCCGGAACATCTCCAGCATCCGCTCGGCGATCCGGCGCGTCTCCGCCTCGTCGGCCCAGGGCAGGATCACCACCAGTTCATCGCCGCCGTAGTAGCGGCAGACGATGTCGGAATCCCGCACGCTGGCCTTCACCAGCGCGGCGCATTCCTTCAGCACCTGGTCCCCGACGACATGGCCGTAGCTGTCGTTGACCGACTTGAAGTGGTCGATGTCGACGATCAGCAGGCCGATATGAAAGGGTTTCTCCTGCCCCAGCTTCCAGATCCAGCGCAGTTCCTCGTCGAAAGCGCGGCGGTTCAGCAGCCCGGTCAGCGGATCCCGGATCGCGATCTGGAGGAGTTCATCGCCCGACATCAGGTCGTGCCACGGAGGTTCGATCTTCCCGCCCTTTCTCTGCTTCTGATCTTCGCCCGGCATATCCCGTCCATTCGTTTGGTTGGCGCACGGGGCGCCGCCCGGAAAGCTTCCTTCCTTCACGGAAAAGTTGCGCCAACCTTCTCCAAAGCGCAAGTCCGATCCCGCCGCGGAACCCATTTTCCCGTGGGAGGACCCGTCCCGCCCTTTACAAAAAGCCATGCACTCCCCTATAGTCGGGGCACTTGCATCGCATGAAAGAGCTCCCCGGCCATCTCGACTTCCCGCCCTGGGCGGCCTTTCCCCTCCGATTGCTCCGCCGGTTCGTGGAAACCGCCGCCATCCTGCTGACCCTCTTCATCGTCCTGGAATTGCTGGCCTGTCATTTCTTTCCGACCCGCTCCACCCGCTTCCTGCTGGAAGGAGAATCCGAAGGCCAACCGGCGTGGATCGACAACCAGTTCTTCCCCTATCGCTTTTTCTCGGCCCGGACCGCGCACCCGCCCCTTCCCCTCGTGGCGCTGAAAACGCCCCCGCCCGGCACCTTGCGCGTCTGCCTGCTGGGCGGATCGGAAGCCATGGGAGCCCCGGATCCCTCCTTCGGCCTCGGCCGCCAACTCGAGCTCATGCTCCGGAGCCGCTATCCCCACCACCCCGTCGAGGTGATCCACATGGCCCTGGAAGGCGGCAACACCCATGTCCTGCGCGAAGTGGCCCGCGACCTGAAGCGCCTCCGGCCCCAGGCCGTGGTCGTGCTGACCGGCAACGACGAGATCGCCGGCCCCTATGGTCCCGCCTCCGGCCTCGGCCGCCTCCACAGCAGCTCGCGCATCGCCCGCGGCATGGCGCTCTTTTCGCGCACCCGCTTGTCGCAGCTCTGCATCGCCGCCATCAACCGGATCTCCCCCGCCCGGACCGACCTCGATGCCTGGCGGAACCGCGAACCCATCACGCTGAAGGGACGCATGTCCCCCGACGATGCGCGCCTGAAAGCCGCCGCCCGTTCGTTCCGCAAAAACCTCTCCGCGATCCTGCGCGAGGCGGCCCGGACCTCCCCCGCCGTTGTCGTCTGCACCGTCCCCGTCAATCTGCGCGATTGCGCCCCCTTCTCCACCAGCTATCTGGAGGACGAAACCGCCGCCCAGCGGGTCCGCGAGAAATTGAGGGAGGCCGTCGCGGCCGAAGCCGCCACCAACCGGACCGAGGCCGCCCGCCTCTATGCCGAAACCATCCGCCTCGACCCCACCCATGCCGAGGCGCTGTTCCGCGCGGCCCGCATGGCCCTGGCGGAAAACCGCACCGCCGAAGCCTCCGCCCTCTTCTCCCGCGCGCGCGACGCCGACGCCCTCCGCCTGCGCGCCGATTCCCGCCTCAACGCCACCATCCGCGAGTGCGCCGTGGACACCTCCGTCTCCCTGCTCGACGCCGAGGCCCTCTTCGCCATCCGCTCGCCCCAGGGCATCCCCGGCCGCGAACTCTTCCTCGACCACATCCACTTCACCTTCGAAGCCAACTTCCTGCTCGCCTCGTCCCTCCTCGACCGCATGGAGTTCCTGCGCGCCTTCGATCCGGAACCGGCCGGCTCCATCCCCGGTCCCGAAACCATCGCCAGCGAACTGCTCTACGACCCCTGGGGACGGGCCGAACAAATCGACGCCGTCATCGCCGAACAACTCCGCCCCCCCTTCCGCCGGCAGCTCGACAACCCTGCGACCCTCGCCCGCCTGAACGAGGATAAACGCCTCTGGGACGCCCGCGTGAACGCGATTTCCACGGCCAACACCCGCGCCATCTTTGCGCGGCGGCAGGCCAGCCGCCCGGACGACGCCTGGCTGGCCATGCGCGCCGCCTGGTACCTGCTCCAGGCCGGCGACCCCGTCCTGGCCCAATCCGCCGCGGAGGGGGCCTACCGCCATTGGCCCCACCGGTTCGAGGTCCGCGCTTTGCTGGCCCTCATCCAATCCGTCCAGGGCCAGCCGATAGAGGAGGGCATCTCCCTCCTCCGCGGTCCGGACGCCGACACGGGCTACTACGACATCGAAATGGCCATCGGCATCGGCCGCGAAATGATGAAGCGCCGGCAGCCCGGCGAAGCGCGGCCATGGTTTGAATACGCCCTCCGGCGCGACTCCTGGAATTCCGAGGCGGCCATCGCCCTGGCCCAGGCGCTTCACCAGAAGGAAGCCGGCGAAGCGGCCGTCGGGATCCTCCAGAGCGCCATCGAGCGGAATCCCCGCAATCCCCTCCTGTGGGAGGAACTGGCTTCGCTGTATTGCCTGAGGGGAAACTGGGACATTGCGACCCGATGCTTCCTCAGATCCGAGGAAATCGCCCCCTATCGCTACGAACGCCTCCTGAAGTGGGCCGACGCCCTCGTGCGCATCAAGCAGTTTGCCCGCGCCCGGGAACCCATTAATCTCTACCTGGCGGCCATGCCTGAAGACCCCGAAGGCCTCGCCATCCAGGCCCGGATCCTGGAACACCTCCCGCCCCGGCCCGAGCCCCTTCCCGAACCCGGCGAGGAGAAATCCTCCCGCAAATTCCCCTGGGAATAGGGACGTTCCCTTCCCCTCACGCGGCGCCGCCGATGGCCATGCGGAATCCCGTCTCCTTTGCCCGCCACATCACATAGGCCGTCATCGCATAGGGCAGCAGGAAGAGATACCTTGCCTCGCGGGGCAGCTCCGCCAACTGCTCCAGCACCGTCGGCATCCCCGCATCGAGGATCCCCGCGCGGTGGAACAGCCAGGCCAGCGCCGCCACGGTGCATCCGCTCAGCCACAGCACCATCCCCACGCCGGCCGCCGATTCCCGCCGCAGCGGCGCGTCGCCCCAGCCGCGCGCGCATTCGCCGGCCAGCCGGTTCAACGCCGCCAGCAGCCCGACCATCGCAACGTAATGCGCGGCCGCGTTGGCCGCGAAATAGAGCTTCGACGGCACCGCCACCCACCACACCAGGAAGGGGCACAGGTACATCCCCACCATCGCCAGCAGCGAAGCCTGCCCGATCCTCCCGCCCCAGCGCGGCGTCAGGTCCCCGCTCGCCCGCAGCATCCACAGGCCGCATCCCAGCGGGAGGAAGGAGGCCAGCAGCAGCGCGAACATCCAGTGGGACGGCAGCAGGGATAGAAGCGCCGCCGCGTGCGCCATCGACAGCAGCGGCATGCTCCAGAACAGGCACGAGAACCCGCGCGACATCCGCAGCAGATGCCCCGGCGTCAAGGATGCCATTCTGGATTCTCCACCCGTCATCGTCCCCGCCCCTCCATCAGCGCGCCGATCTCCGCGCGAAGCCCCTCCAGAAACCGCTCCTCGCCGAACTGCTCCGCATGGGCGCGGATCGCCGCCGCGTCCCAATCCATCTTTTCCGCGCAGGCCATGGCCTCGATCAGGTCCCCGGGCGTCTGCTCGCCGAAGAACACCCCCGTCCGACCCGCCAGCACGGTCTCGAGCAATCCCCCCCGCCCGTAGGCCAGGACCGGCTTCCCGCAGGCTTGCGCCTCCAGCGGCACGATCCCGAAATCCTCCTCGCCCGGGAACACCAGGAAGCGGCACCGCCGGTACAGCTCGCGGATTCCCTCGTCCGGGATGCGCCCCAGGAATTCCACGTTCGGCGCCGCCATCTTCCGCAACGCCTCCAGCTCCGTCCCCGCCCCCGCGATCTTCAGCGGAAAGCCCGTCTGCGAATACGCCTGCACCGCCAGGTCAATGCGCTTGTAGGGCACCAGCGCCGAGACCACCAGGTCGTATCCGTCGTGTCCGCCGCGCCCGTCCGGCGTGAAGAACTTCGTCGCCACCGGCGGATACACCACCGAAGCCTCGCGCCCGTAGAACTTCTCGATGCGCGCCTTCACGTGCCGGCTGATCGCCACGAACCGGTCCACCCGCGAGCTGGCCTTCCGGTCCCACTCCCGCAGCCGCGACAACGCCACGTCGAGCGCCGCCCGCTTGATCCGGCCGCGACCGAAATAGTCCTCCTGCATCGACCACGCATAGCGCATCGGCGTGAAGCAATAGCACAGGTGCTTCGCCCCCTCCGGCGGACGGATCCCCTTCGCCACGCAATGGCTCGTGCTCAGCACCAGGTCCGTCCCCGCCGGCAAGCGGAACGACTCGATCGCCATCGGGAACAGCGGCAGGAACCAGCGGTAGT
Organism: uncultured Verrucomicrobiota bacterium; assembly: GCA_937860055.1. GTDB lineage: Bacteria > Verrucomicrobiota > Kiritimatiellia > CAIQIC01 > Lenti-01 > Lenti-01. The sequence continues at coordinate 65,785 of CALMBO010000011.1, forward strand.
GCGCCCGGAACCCCGGCACGCGCTGCAGCCCCGACACATGCACCGGGCGGTTCCGGATCGCCTCCGTCACCAGTTCCGGGCGGAACAGCAGCGTGTAGAGTTCCGCCTGCGGGAACTCCCGGCAGATCAGCTCCAGGCATCGCTCGCCGCCGCGCATGCCGTTGAGCCAGTCGTGCGCCAGCGCCACCTTCAGGCCGCGGCTCATGTCGCCTCTCCGTACACGCGCAGCACCGCCTCCGCCGCCGTCCGCCAGGAGAATTTCCGCGCCTGGGCCAGCCCCGCCTCGCGCAGCCGCGCCGCTTCCGCCGCATCCAGCAGGATGTCCTTCAGCGCCGCCGCCGCGCCCGCGAGGTCGTCCGGCTCCACGATCCGCGCCGCCGCGCCCGCCACTTCCGGAAGACTCGCCGCGTTCGAACACACCACCGGCGTGCCGCAGGCCATCGCCTCCAGCACCGGCAAGCCGAAACCTTCGTATCGCGACAGGAGCGCCAGCGCGTCCGCCTCCTGGTAGGCCTTCACCAGTCCCGCCTCGTCCAGATAGCCCGACCACTCCACCCGGTCCGCCACCCCCCGCCGCCGGGCCGCCTCCGCCGCCGCCGGATACCGCGCGTCCGGCGGCCCCACGATCCGCAGCCGCGCATCCACCCCCCCGTCGCGCACCAGCCGCGCAAACACCTCCACCAGCCCCGGCAGGTTCTTGTAGGGATCGCTCCGCCCCACATACAGAACCGTCTTCGGTCCGCCGCGCGCCGAGGGCTTCTCCCCGGCCGGGACATATCTCGCATCCACCCCGTCCGGCGCCACCACGATGCTTTCCTCCGCCACCCCCAGCAGCCGCACGATGTCGCGTTTCGCCGATTCGCTCCCCGTCAGCACCCGGTCCGCCCGAAGCGCGATCTCGTGCATGAGCGCCCTATATATAGGAAAGAACCGTGTTTTCAGCGCCTTGGGCGTGAATTCCGGATGCACCAGGGGGATCAGGTCGTGGATGTTGCATACGCACTTCACCGCGTGGGGCTTGCGGCGCGGAAAAGCCGGCAGCGGCACCATGAAGTTGGTCGAGTGGTACACCCCCACCCCCCGCTCCGCCAACAGCCGGGCCGCCGCGAACTGTCCGCGCAGGGAAAACACCCCGTGCGGCACCTCCGCGAACTCGAAGTTCGCCTTTCCCGCCAATCCCGCCTCCCGCTCGACGACCCCCCGCCGTTCCGCGTCCCTCACCAGCACCAGGAAACGGAAGGCGCCCCCCATCTCCCCCAGCTGCCGCAACAGCTCCAGCGTATAGCGTCCGATGCCGCTCAGCTCGCGGAACACCCACCGGGCATCCACCGCGATTCGCCTGGACTGGACTGGGTTCATTTCGCGCAGTCTATCCGCCGCCCCCCCCTTGAATCCAGCCCGTTTTTCCCCATGGAAAAAGCCCGGACCCCTTTCGGGATCCGGGCCTTCGTCCGTTCGCCGGGCTTTACAGCTTGTAGCCGAGCGCCAGGCCGACCAGGTGGGCATCGCCACCCTTGAATTCGCCGGGGAGCACGCCTTCTGCGGCGCGCGCGTCGATGTCGCGGTCCATGATCATGAGGTAGGTGTAGGACAGGTCGCAGGAGAAGTTGCCCTGCTTGTAGCCCACGCCCAGCGAGACCAGGTTCCGGTCGTTGCCCGGAACGATGTAGTCCACGTGCGCATCCGGATCGGGCGTCTCGTCAAAGATGTAGCCCGCGCGCAGCGCCCATTCCTCGGTCAGCGCATACTCCGCCCCGATCTGGTAGCGGAACACGTCGTCCCAGTCCTTCTCCGTCGTGCTCGAGGGGACCGTCCCCAGCAGCGCCGGGTCGAAATCGATGGCCAGCTCGTCGTAGGAGCTCCACATCGTGTAGACGATGCCCGCGTTGATGGTCAGCTTTTCCAGCGCCTTGATCGAGGTGCCGAACCGCAGGATGCCCGGCGTCGTGACGTCGCCGGAGCCGTCGCCGCCGGCCAGCAGCGGGTGGGTCGTCTCGTAGTCGCCTTCGACTTCCTGGTCGATCTCGCTGTCGTAGGACAGGCCGAAGGACAGCCATTCCGTCGCCTGGTAGAACGCGCCGACGTTGTAGCCGATGCCCCAGCTGTCGCCCTTCATGTTCATCTGCAGGTCCGGATCCACGAACGGCGTGCCCGTGGGAATCGCCTTGGTCAGTTCGAACTCGAACCATTCGGCGCGCAGGCCGGCGGCCAGCGACAGGTTGTCCAGCACCTTGAAGGCCACGGAAGGATTGATGTCGAGGCTCTGGATGGTGGCTTCCTGGCAGTCATAGCGCCCGGCCCAGTCGTCGTCGTATTCCACGCCCAAGCCGTAGCGGCTGAACATGCCCAGTCCCGCCCACGCCTTCTCGGTGATCTGATAGGTCGCGTAGGCATTCGGAATCGTCCACCAATTGCTGTCCGCCTCGTTGTCCACTTCGCCGGCCGGCGTCACCGTCGAAACGGTCTGGCTCGGACGGATGAAGGTCGCGCCGGCTTCCACCTGCGTGCCTTCCAGCTCGGTCATCCCCGCGGCGTTGTTGTACAACACCGAAGGCGAGGCCGGATCGGCCGTCACTTCCGTGGCCAACGCGTTGCCGCGGGCGCTGCCTTCATAGATGCCAAAACCCGCGCCGAACACGCTCTGCGCGGCCAAAACCGCCGCGACACCCAGCGTCCCGGCGAGGAGCTTCATTTGTTTCATTCTTTCCTTTTCCTTTTGTATCTTACAGCGGCAAAGCCAGTTGCGAAAACAACCCACTCCTGGCCCTGCCGGTTGGATCCTTCTTTTCCACGATGGAAAAGATGAATTACATAATTGGACAGGAAAAGATTTTTGATGGCAAGCCCCTTTTGCCGTTTTTTTCGCCCCCCGGCGGGCGCAACCTACAGCAACGGAGCCAGAAGCCGCTTCAGGTCGGTCGCCAGATCCTGCTTCTCGTAGCGGGCCAGCCGCTCGCGCTGGCCCTTCAGGAGGGCCGCCCGCAGCGGCTCGTCCTCCGTCACCCGCCCCAGCGCCTCGGCGATCAGGTCGAACCGCTTTTCGCGCATCAGCACGCCCGCCCCGTCCATCGTCTCCGGCACCGCCCCCGCCGCATACGCCACCACGGGCACGTCGTGCGCCATCGCCTCCAGCAGCGGGATGCAGAACCCCTCGTGGTCGCTCAGGCACAGGAATGCCCGCGCCACCCCGTAATAGGCGTTCAGCTCGTCCTGCCGCACCGCCCCCACCATCTCCACGTTCTTCAGCTGCAGCTCGCGCGCCCGCGTCAGCAGCAGCGCGTGGTACTGCTCCATCCCCGCGTAGGATCCCACGTGGATCAGCCGCGACGCCGGCTGCACGTAGCGCTGGAAATAGTAGAAGGCGTTCAGCAGGTCCTCGATCTTCTTGTTCGGCGCGCACCGCCCCACGAACAGCAGGTTCACCATCCCGTCGCGGTATTGCCGCAGGATCCGCCGGTCCGGCTTCGTCCGCAGCATCGAGAAATCCAGCACCAGCGGCAGCACCTGCGGATTCGCGTGCCCCATCGCCGCGATCTCCTCCGCATTGAACCGGCTGTCCGCCATCACCACCTCCGCCGAGCCCGCCAGGGCCTTCGCCTGCTGGCGGCCGCGCGCCAAGTGGTGCGCCGTCTGCTCCTGCACCCCCCGGAAAAACTCCGGCGGCGTGATGTTGTGGTACAAAATCGCCTTCCGCCCCGGCAGCGACGGGAACAGGTCGTTCACATCCGAACCGATGGACAGATGCAGCAGCACGAGGCCGTCCGCCCGGAAATCCCCCCGGCTCGCCGCCAGGTCGCGCGCCTCCCCCCGCAGCTCCGGCAGGATGCGCTTCTGCTCCGAATAGATGTGCGACTCGAAGCCCCACGACCGGAACAGCTGGCGCATCGCCCGCGCCTCGTTGCTGATCGCGTCCCCGTTGGCGTATCCCGCCACAATCTGATGAATCGCCCGCATGCTCTCTGGTTTCCAGTGGTGGCGACATCATAGGAGGGGCCCGGCGCCGAATCAAACCCCTTTTCTCCCTCCGGCCCGGGAAACCGGCCGCCGCTCCCGAAACCCCGTTTTTCCACGCAATGGAAAGGACCGCAGGCGGCGCCTTCCCTCGCCGGGAGGGAACGGCCTTTTGCTTGCCTCGCGGCCCCGCTCTGCCCTACCTTGTGCCCTGTGAATCGCCCCGCGCCCACATCCCGCCCCGGCTTCGCCGGCCTGCTGCTGCTGGCCGGCCTCGGACTATGGGCCGCCACCGCCTGGCCGCTCCCGCGTCTCTTCTCCGAAGCCATCCCGTACACTAACCTCAACCCCGAGCCGCAAGCCATCCGCCCCATCGCCTCCGGCGACCACCTCCAGCTGCTCTACCACTTCTGGCTCGGCCTCGATGCCCTCTCCGGCCATTCGCCCCTGTTCTACAATGTCTATGAATTCAACCTCGGCGACGACTCCGCCCGGCTCCAGCCCGATCTCTATTACATGCCCTTCTCGCTCGTCTATGCGGCCCTCGCGCCCTTCGCCGGCCACGCCGCCGGCTGGAACGCCGCCGGCCTTGCCTCCGTCCTGCTCGGCCTGCTCGCCCTCGGCCTGCTTGCGCGCCGCTTCACGGATTCCCCCTCCGCGGTCCTCCTCGCCACGCTCGTCGCCGCCGCCTTCCCCTACCGCTGGATCACGTTGTTCACCGGCTCGCCCACCGGCTTCGCCATGGCCTTCCCTCCCCTCCTGGCCTACGGCCTCGACCGCGCCATCCGCGACCGCTCCCCTCTCGGCGGCCTGCTCGCCGGCCTCGCGCTGTTTTTCTCCTATACCACCGACCTGCACGTCTTCTATTTCTCCGCGCTCGCCTCCCCCTTCTTCGCCCTTCTTTCCTTCGCGATGCTCGCGCGCAAGCCGCGCGAATGGCCCGGCGAGGTCCGCCGCATCGTCCTCCCGCTGGTCCCCTTCATCCTCCTCGCCCTCGCGGCCGCCGGCACCAGCGCGCTGATGAGCCGCCACCTCGCCGGCTCCGTCATGGCCGGAGGCCGCACCATCTCCGAAATCTGCGCCTACTCCCCGCCCGCCATCGGCCTGGTCTCCTCCCGGAACCTCGGCATGGCCAACCACGCCTATTTCGGCATTCCGATGTTCCTCCTCTGGATCGCCGCAACCCTGCTCTGGGCCGCCGCCCTCTTCCGCCGCGTCTCCGCCGAACGCCCTCCCGCCGCCGAACGCGTCGCCGTGGCCGCGCTCGCGGCCGCCGTCGCCGGCGTCATTCTCCTCGCCCTCGGCGCGCACGCCCCCTTCGACGGCCTCCCCATCCGCGCCGCCCGCAAGCTGATTCCCCAATACACGATGATCCGGCAGACCGTGAAGATCTACTGCCTGCTCCCCGCGCTCCTCGCCCCCCTCTTCGCCCTCCTCTTCGATGGAATCCTCCGCCCCTCGCGGCGCCCGGCGGCCCGCGCCGCCGCGGCCGTTGTCCTCCTGGCCCTCGCCGCCTGGACCTTCGTCCAGTCCCTCGCCCAAACCTCCCCCGGCTTCTGCCGCCTGCCGCGCGCCAACGCCGCCTACGCCGCCATCGCCGGCGACGCCGCCGCCAACGCCGGCCGTCCCGCGCATGCGCTCGCGCTTCCCCTCTGGCCCGGTTCCTCCCACTGGACCAGCATCTACGAATACGGCGTCATGCTGTCCCGCGTGCGCCTCGTCAACGGCTATGCGCCGGCCGTCCCCGCCGGCTATTTCGAGGACATCTTCAGGAAATACGAATCGCTTAACCAGGGCGTCGCCACCGATGAACAGCTCGACGGCCTCCTCGCCCTCGGCGTGCGCCACCTGGTCCTCCACGCCAACGTCTTCCCCGAGCAGGTCTCGCCCTTCCCTCCCGCCGCCACCCTCCGCGCCCTCACCGGCCATCCCCGCCTCGCGCTCATCGCCGACGACGGCCAGACCTTCGCCTTCCGCATCCTGCCCAGGCATCCCGTCGGGCACATGCCCCATGCCAACTGGCCCGACACCCTCTACGCCGCCTCCCGGCTCTGGAAGTGGGATCCGCCCCTCGAAATCCCCGCCGCGAAGTCCGCGCCGCTCCTCCTCCGCGCCCCCGTGTTCCCCGCGCCGGACCTCCGCTACCTCCTGCGCCCCGCGGAAGATTCCACGCAGCCGCTCCTCATCCCGCCCGGCAAGGAAGGACTCTCCAGCCTCACCCATCCCATCGCCGGCTTCCCCGACTGGCTCCAGGCCGAAATGACCAGCCCCACCGGCGCCCTCGTCTCCGCCATCTCCGGCCCCGTCGCCCTCGAATACGCCCTCCTGGCCGCGGGCGAACTCCCCGCCCCCGGCCCCGATGGTTCCATCCACATCCCGCCCGCCCTCCTCTTCCACTCCGGCCACTCGTCTCCCGGACAGGGCTCCGTTTCCTTCGCCCCCGAAACCGTCCCCGCCGGCATCGCCCTCTACGGCCCCAACCTCCCCGTTCCTCCCGGCACCTACGACATCTCCATCTCCTACTCCTCCGACCTCCCCGCCGGCGCCTTCCGCATCCTCTCCCTCTCGCCCCGCGCCCCCCCTCCGCCATCCGTCCAGCCGCTCGATCCCGCCGCCGGCCTCCTGCAATTCCGCGCCATCACCCTCGGCGACGATCCCGTCCGCTTCGAGCTCGACTACAACGGCCGGGCCCGTCTCCAGATCCTCGACATCGCCCTGCGCCCCGCCACGCTCAAGCTTTCCCCCGCCCGCTGATCCCCCCCGATTCGGTTTGCCCTCCCGCCCCCCTCGCCGTACACTTTTCGCATGATCACGAAAATCTATTGGATCGCCCGCGTCTTCGGCTACATCGCCTGCCTCGGCGGCGCCTTCCTGTTCCTGGCCCACCAGGCCGATGCCGATCCGCAGCTCAAGAATGCCGGACTCGCCGCCATCGGCATCGGCTTCGTCGCTTTCTTCGCGTCCTACACCCTCCGCGCCTGGCTCCGCTTCGGCTCCGGCCGCAAAACCAACGAACCCGGACCCTGAACATGAAAAGACTCTCGACCCCCGTTGAAATCCTCAACGCCGCCCTGGAAAAGGAACACGACGCCCGCGACTTCTACGAGAAACTCGCCGCGCAATCCCGGACCGATTTCGTCCGGGACCTTCTCCACCACCTCCAGAACGAAGAGGAAAAGCACGCGGACCTCATCCGGAAGATGCTCTCCCGCCTCGAGGCCGGCCACTCCCCCTCCTGACGCCCGCGCCATGCGCCGACGCGCCAGCCTCCTCCTCCTTTTCCTCATGGCCTCCATCGCCTGCGCGCAAAACCCCGTCCGCGTCGCCTGCGTCGGCGACAGCATCACCTACGGCGCCGAACTTCCCGACCGCACTCGCCAGTCCTATCCCGCCGTTCTCGCGCGCCTCTCCGGCGGCCGCTGCGAAACCGGCAACTTCGGCGTCTGCGCCGCCACCGCCCTCCAAGGCACCGGCCGCGCCTGGACCGACACCCCCGCCTGCCGCGACGCCCTCGCCTTCGATCCCGGCATCGTCGTCGTCATGCTCGGCATCAACGATCTCGCCTTCCCCGACCGCTGCGCCCGCTATCCCGCCGACCTGCGCTCCATCATCGCACGCTTCCAGTCCCTTCCCTCCGCGCCGCGCGTCTTCCTCTGCACCCTCACCCCCATCGCGCCCGGGGAACAGCAGGCGCCGGCCAACCGCGCCATCCGCGAAACGATGAATCCCGCCATCCGCGCCGTCGCCGCCGAAACCGGAGCCGCCGTCATCGACATCGCCGCCGCCTACCCCAACCGCCTCGACCTCCTCCCCGATGGCCTCCATCCTTCGCCCGAAGGCGCCGAACTCATCGCCCGGACCGTCCTCTCGGCCATCGCCCCGGAATCTTCGCCGCCGCCGCAAATTCATCCCGCCCCCGTTGCCGGCCCTGTCGACCTCTCCATCCGCAACGAAGCCCTCGCCGCCCGAAGCCGCGCTGAATTGTGGATCGAAACCCAGCCCCCCTTCGCCGGATTCCATCCGCCTTCCGCCGCCCCCGACGCCGCCTCCCTCCTGCCGCTGCTGTCCGGAAATCTGGAGAATGCCGGCGACAACCTGTTTTCCTCTTTCGCCTCTCTCGCCCTCGCCCTCGATCGCAATGGCGAGGAAACCGTCTTCCTCCCCGATGGCCGCCCCGTCGCCTGGCGCGAGGCCCTCCTCCACCAGCTCGTCCAGCGCCAGCGGATCGACCCCCGCGGCGGCGGCTACTGGACCGATCCCCGCGCCGCCGATCCCGCGGCCGACGCCCCCCTTTCCACCGCCTGCGCCCTCGAGGCCATCGCCACCGCCCTGGACCGCTAACCGACCCCTGGTTTGCATTCGCGTCCATTGGCGCTCAGGTGCGGTTTTCCTCCGTCCCTTTTTTGCTGGTTTCCGGCCCACCCCTGCGGCACAGTGGAGGCATCATGCGTCCAGACCATCTGAAAATCTCCGCCTGCGTCACCGCCGGCAACGAGGAAGACAAGATCGCCGCCTGCCTCGCGAGCCTCGCGTGGTGCGACGAGGTCGTCGTCGTCGATTCCTTCAGCCAGGACAAAACCTTCGAAATCTCCAAGCAGTACACCTCCCACGTCTACCAGCACCCCTGGGAAGGCTATATCGCCCAGAAAAACTACATCCGCTCCCTCGCCCGCTTCCCCTGGATCCTTTTCGTCGATGCCGACGAAGTCGTCTCCGACGGCCTCCGCGCCGAGATCGAGCAGGAATTCGAGCGCGGCCCCGGCGACACCGCCGGCTACCGCTTCCCCCGCATGGTCCATTATCTCGGCAAGTGGATCCGCCACGGCGAGTGGTACCCCGACATCAAGCTCCGCCTCTTCCGCAAGGACCTCGGCCACAGCGCCGGCCAGGAACCCCACGACCGCGTCGTCATCGACGGCCCCGTCAAAACCCTCCGCGAACCCCTCTACCATTTCACCTACGACAACCTCGCCGACCATATCCACACCCTCAACCGGTTTTCCTCCATCTCCGCCAGCGAAAAATTCACCCGCGGCGAAAAATTCCATTGGGGCGACCTCCTCTTCCGCCCCCCCTTCCGCTTCTTCAAATCCTATATCTTCAAGCATGGATTCCTCGACGGCCGCCAGGGCTTCATCATCGCCCTCATGTCCGCCTTCGGCGTCTTCGTCAAATATGCCAAGCTCATGGAGCTCTGGATCCAGCACGATCTCCCCAAGAAGGGCGCCCCCGTCCATGACACCTGATCCCTCCTGGCAGTCCCATGGCCCGTGGCGCTTCCTTTTCGCCCCCGGCTGGAACCGCCCCGGCTTCGGCGAAACCCTCTCGCAGCTCTCCTTCCTGATCCAAAAGAATGCCGCTCCCCTCGTCCCGCCCGGCCGCCACCGCGTCGACCGCCTCGCCCTTCCCTGCGGCGGCGAATCCCTCGACGCCGTCGTCAAGACCTACGGCCTCCAACCCGCCTGGCGCGACCGCCTCGCCGCGGAACGCGGTTCCAAGGCCGAACGCGCCTTCCGCAACGCCCTCGCCCTCCGCGCCGCCGGCGTCGGCACCCCCGCCCCCATCGCCGCCGCCGAACGCTGGGAAGGCCCCCGCCTCCTCGAATCCCGCTTCGTCGCCGCCTTCGTCCCCGATCTCACCAATTTCCGCGACGAACTCGCCCGCCTCTACTCCCGCGCCCCCCGCTGCGCCCCCCTCATGGATCTCCTCCTGTGCGTCGCCGGCGCCGCCCGCTCCCTCCACGATGCCGGCGTCCTCCATCGCGACCTCGGCAACCAGAACATCGCCCTCCAGCGCGACCCCGGCCATTTTCCCACACCGTGGAAAATCCTCTTCCTCGACCTCAACCGCGCCCGGCTCGTCGAAAACCCCTCCCCCGCCGAACGCGGCGCCGACCTCGCCCGCCTCGACCTTCCCTCCGATTTCCGCCGCGTCTTCCACGCCATGTATTTCCACGGCCATTCTCCGCCCCCCGGATTCACCGAGGCCGAGCAAAAGGCCCGCGCCGCCTTCGACCGCCATACCGCCCTCCGCCCCTTCCGCCATCCCTTCCGCGAAGCCCGCATCCGCCGCGCCGAAGCCGGCGCCGAACGCACCCTCCGCGGCCGCGACATCTGGATCTGGGACGACCGCTCCGCCCAGGCCATCCCCGCCTACACCGCCCGCGACCGCCGCAAGCTCCTCCCCGCCTCCAACGTCGTCGCCTCCCTCCGGCATGCCGCGAAAAAAGGGCTCTCCATCCGCCGCGCCTATCGCCATTTTCTCCGGCAGTCCTTCCAAACCCCCGTCCCCTTCGACGGCGCCATCGGCATGACCCTCGACGCCGAACCCTCCACCTGGTCCCTCCAGCTCGATTTCCTCGCCCGGCTCCAGGGCGCGAAAAAGCTCCCCCTCCTCCTCCGCCTCTACCACCACCAGAATCCCGACGCCTGGCACTGGACCCTCGACCAGGCCCTCCACCTCCACCGCAAGGGCCACTCCGTCGCCCTCGCCCTCGTCCAGGACCGCCGCGCCCTCCGCGAGCCCAAGGGCTGGCGCCAGATGGTCACCCTCGCCTTCGACCGCGCCCATACCTTCGCCGACTTCTTCGAAATCGGCCACGCCATCAACCGCTCCAAGTGGGGCGTCTGGGATTTCCGCGAATACGCCCGCCTCCTCGACCCCGTCCGCTCCTCCCTCATCCAATACCCCGAGGCGAAAATCACCGGCCCCGCCTGCATCGACTTCGAACCCCACGCCCTCGGCGCACTCCTCGAACTCCTTCCGCGCGACCTCCCCTTCCACGCCCTCTCCCACCATCTCTACGTCGACCGCCGCGGCGCCCCCGAAAACTTCCAGGGTCCCTTCGACACCGTCGGCAAATGCGCCCTCCTCCGCGCCTGCGCCCGCACCCATGGCTTCGCCGACGACCGCATTCTCGTCTCGGAAGTCAACTGGCCCCTCCTCGGCACCGGCGTCTGGTCCCCCGTCAATTCCCCCTACGAAACCCTCGACCCCCGCACCAACGACCCCTCCGTCGACGAAGACACCTACGCCGCCTTCATGGCCCGCTACCTCCTCCTCGCCCTCGCCTCCGGCCACGCCTCCCGCGTCTACTGGTGGCGCCTCGCCGCCCGCGGCTTCGGCCTCGTCGACGACTCCGACCCCGCCGCCTGGCGCCCCCGCCCCGCCTTCGCCGCCCTCCAAACGCTCCTCCAGAAACTCGCCGGAGCCACCTTCTCCAAAAAGCTCGAAACCCCTCCCGGCGAATTCGCCCTCGAGTTCTCCCGCCCCGCCGCCCCCCCTCTCACCGCCCGCTGGACCCTCGAAACCCCGCCCGCCTATTCCTGACCCGCCGGCCCCGGCGTGATTTCCAACGCGGCCATGCGCCGCACAGGACTTTTTTCCGCGCCGAAACGGCCCTCTCAAGAATGCCCATGGCAGCCGGACGGCCCTCCATGGCCCGCGCAGGTCGCCAGGGAAACCAGCTCCTCCAGCCGCCCCTCCTGGAACCCCCGGACCGCCTCCGCCGCCGTGCCGGCCGGCGCCAGATAGACCCGGATGCCCGCCTGCCGCAGGCCGGACAGCGCCCCCGGGCCGAGGCCTCCCGCCAGCACCGCGTCGGGCTTCGCGCCCGCCAGCGCCCGGACCGGACGGCATGCCCCGTGCTCATGCCCCTCGTCCCCGTTGGAAAGCATCTCCAGCGCCATCGTCCCGGTGTCCACCATCAGGAAACCCGGCGCGGACCCGAAATGGCCATGGACCGGGCTTTCCAGCCCCCGGAACTCCGAAACCGGTACGCAAACCTTCATTTTCACTCCATCCTTTCGATTGAACCATCCGGCCTCCGCCCCGGTACCCGCCGGAGCCACCAGCCTTTTATGAGCATATGACCATAATTCCGCCTTGCCGTCAACCCCTTCCCGGACCTCCCCGGTTGACGCCGGCGCCATTCTGGGTATATGCTCACTTCCATGGCCAGACCCGTGCAAACCCGGAAGATCGGATTCGTCCCCCGCGTTGTTTTCTTCAAGCCGGCGGGCATCCCCCGCAGGGACCTCGAGGAAACCGCCCTCTCCCTCGACGAGCTGGAAGCCGTCCGCCTCGCCGACCTCAACGGCCTCTACCAGGAAGAGGCCGCCCCGAAGATGGACATCTCCCGCTCCGCCTTCGCCCGCATCCTCGAATCCGCCCGGCGCAAGATCGCCGACGCCCTCATCCACGGCAAATCCCTGCGGATGGAAGGCGGCCCCGTCCTGCGCGGCCCCGGCCGCGCCGGCGTCTGCCCCCGCGACTGCCCCTGCCGCCACCGGAAGGAAAATCCGTCATGACCCCCCGCGACGCCCTCCGGCTCCTGCAAGGCGAAATCGTCCAGGTCGTCGGCTGCACCGAACCCGCCGCCATCGCCTACGCCTTCCGCACCCTCGCCCGCCGGCTCCCCCGGCCGCCCGCCCCCGGCTCCTTCCGCGCCGAATTGCGCCTGTCCCGCGATGCCTTCCGCAATGCCTCCACCGCCGTCGTCCCCCGCCTCAAGATCCGCGGCATCCTCGCCGCCGCTTCCGCCGGCCTCGCCTCCCGCGCCAACGACTTCAACGTCTTCGCCGATTTCGATCTCCGCCGCGCCCGCGCGTTCATGAAAAATCCGTCGTGGCTGAAAGTCGTCCCCGTCCGCCGCCGCGGCCTCTTTGTCCACGCCCGGCTCCCCGGTCTCCGCACCGGCATCACCCTCGAAGGCCGCCACGACCACATCGAACGGCTCGTGGTGCAGGGCCGGGATCAGACGCCCCCGTCCCGGCCGCCGCCCCCGCCTCCCCGCCTCGATGAAATCTTCGCCCTGGCCCGCGCCCGCCACCCCGGGCTGGAGGCCCTCGCCCGCGACTTCATCCTCCGCCAGGTCCCGGCCGAAAAAGGCTATCCCTTGGATACGCAGATCGCCCGGCGCATCGCCGGCCGCATGTCCGGCTATTCGCATCCCGTCATGACCCTGACCGGCTCCGGCAACCAGGGCATCTTCATCGGCCTGCCCTACCGCCGGCTCTATGCCCGGCAAGGCGATGCCATCCTCCCCGCCGTGGTCTTCTCCCTGCTGGCCCAGGTCCATCTCAGCGCCAGGCACAACCGCCTGTCCGCCGACTGCGGACTCGCCACCAAGGCGGCCCCCGCCCTCGCCGCCGGCCTCGCCTTCGCCCGCGGCGCCGGCCCCGCCGAGATCCGCCGCCTCTTCCGCGACATCCCCGCCCGACTCGCCGGCATGCCCTGCGAAGGCGCCGAACCCGCCTGCGGCCGCAAGGCCCGCCGCGCCTTCCGGGCCGCCTTCCCCTCCCCCTGAACCCGCCTCCGGAGCAACAACGCGCCGCATGGGATTTTTCCACGCCGTGGAAACCTTTTTTCCACGCCGTGGAAAAACGGCTCGCATTTTTTCCATAGTGTGGAAAACTCCGCGGGTCCCATGACTTCTCTCCTTTCCATCCGGATCCGCCGATGAACGCCGCGCAGGAAATCGCCCGGCGGCGAACGCTCGCCATCATCTCCCACCCCGACGCCGGCAAGACCACCCTCACCGAGAAGCTCCTCCTCTACGGCGGCGCCGTCCAGCTCGCCGGCTCCGTCACCGCCCGCAAGAACCAGCGCGCCACCACCTCCGACTGGATGGAGCTCGAAAAACAGCGCGGCATCTCCGTCAGCTCCACCGTCCTCCAGTTCGAATACCGCGATTTCGTCGTCAACCTCCTCGACACCCCCGGCCACCGCGACTTCTCCGAGGACACCTACCGCGTCCTCATGGCCGTCGACGCCGTCATCATGGTCATCGATGCCGCCAAGGGCATCGAAACCCAGACGCTCAAGCTCTTCGAAATCTGCCGCATGCGCGGCATCCCCATCTTCACCTTCATGAACAAGCTCGACCGGCCCTCCCGCCATCCGCTCGAGCTCCTCGACGAGATCGAGAACACCCTCCAGCTGCAGGTCTGCGCGATCAACTGGCCCCTCGGCAACGGCCCCGACTTCCGCGGCGTCTACGACCGGCAGGAGAAAATCGCCCACTTCTTCGAACGGACCGTCGGCGGCGCCTACCGTGCCCCCGAGGCCCTCCACGCCGTCACCGATCCGCAGGTGCGCGAACGCATGGATCCCGACTCCTTCAAGGCCCTCGTCGAGGAGCTTGAGATGCTCGATGCCGCCGGCGAGCCTTTCGACGGGAAAGCCGTCCTCGCCGGCGACATGACGCCCGTCTTCTTCGGCAGCGCCCTCAACAACTTCGGCGTCCAGCTCCTGCTCGATTTCTTCCTCCTGCACGCCCCCCCGCCCGGAACCCGCAAGGCGGGCGGCCTCCTCATCGCCCCCGGCCACCCGAAATTCTCCGGTTTCATTTTCAAGATCCAGTCGAACATGGATCCCCACCACCGCGACCAGATCGCCTTCCTGCGCATCTGCTCCGGCGTCTTCGAGCGCGACATGAAGGCCATCCATGGCCGTTCCGGCAAGGTCATCCGCATGTCCAATTCCCGCAAGATGTTCGCCCGCGAACGCGAAACCGTCAACGAGGCCTTCCCCGGCGACGTCATCGGCCTCGTCGGCCATCCCGAATTCGGCATCGGCGACACGCTGACCGAGGATCCGGCCATCGTCTACGATCCCCTCCCGCAGTTCGCCGCCGAATGCTTCGCCTACCTGCACCACTCCAGCCCCGCCCAATTCAAGCGCTTCCGCGCCGGCCTCGACCACCTGCTCCAGGAAGGCGCCGTGCAGACGTTCTCCATCCCGGACTCCGGCTCGCGCGCCCCCCTCCTCGGCGCCGTCGGTCCACTCCAGTTCGAAGTCCTTCAATACCGCCTCGAAAGCGAATACGGCGCCACCACCCGCCTCGAGCCCGCCCCCTGGGGAATCCTCCGCTGGGTCGACCCCGCCGGCGCCCCCGTCACCCCGGAAATGCTGCCCAGCAGCTGCCGCCTCGCCCTCGATGCGCGCGAACGCCCCGTCGCCCTCTTCTCCGCCGAGTGGGAACTGAGGTTCTTCCTGGAGAAAAACCCCCGGGTCGTGCTCCACAAGCTGCCCTCCGGCCTGCCGCCGGCCTAGGCCGCCTCCCCCGCCCCGAAACCGCGGCTTGCGGATTGATTTCCTCCCCCCCGTTTGGTTTCATGGGCCGGTTGATTCTCCGCCATGGCGAAACCATCCCACAACTACGACGAAAGCAAGATCCAGACGCTCTCCGCGCTGGAGCACATCCGCAAGCGCACCGGCATGTACATCGGCCGCGTGGGCGACGGCACCCAGTACGACGACGGCATCTACGTCCTGCTCAAGGAGGTCGTCGACAATGCCGTGGATGAATTCATCATGGGCTTCGGCAAGCGCGTCGAGATCGCGATCGAGGGCTCGAAGGTCCGCGTGCGCGACTACGGCCGCGGCATCCCGCTGGGCAAGGTCGTCGAGTGCGTCTCCCGCATCAACACCGGCGCGAAATACAACGACGACGTCTTCCAGTTCTCCGTCGGCCTCAACGGCGTCGGCACCAAGGCCGTCAACGCCCTCTCCTCCTCCTTCCTCGTCCAGTCGCACCGCGACGGCCAGTTCGCCGGCGCCCGCTTCGCGCGCGGCGAGCTCGTCAAGAACCTCTCCGGCAAGTGCCCCGGCGTCGAAAACGGAACCCTGATCGAGTTCGAACCCGATCCGGAAATCTTCGGCGCCGTGGCCTACCAGGACGACCTCGTCCAGCGCCGCCTCCGCCTCTACGCCTGCCTGCACGCCGGCCTCGTCCTCGTCTTCAACGGCGCCGAGATCGTCTCCGAAAACGGCCTGACCGATCTCGTGCTCGAGGAAGTCGGCGAAGAGGCCGTCTACGGCCCCCTCCACCATCGCTCGCCGGCGCTCGAAGTCGCCTTCACCCACACCCAGCGATTCAACGAAACCTTCTTCTCGTTCGTGAACGGCCAGTTCACCTCCGACGGCGGCACGCATCTCTCCGCCTTCCGCGAAGGCTTCCTCAAGGGCGTCAACGAATTCGCCAAGGCCAAGTTCGACGGCGACGACGTGCGCGAATCCATGGTCGGCGCCATCGCCATCCGCCTCAAGGACCCCGTCTTCGAATCGCAGACCAAGAACAAGCTCGGCAACACGGAAATCCGCTCCGACCTCGTCCTGCAGATCCGCGACGTCGTCGCCGACCTCCTCCACCGCAACCCCGCCGCCGCCGAAACCCTCGTCAAGAAGATCCAGGAGACCCAGGATCTGCGCAAGGAGCTGCAGACCGTCAAGAAGCTCGCGCGCGAACGCTCCAAGTCGGTCAGCATCCGCGTGCCGCAATTGAAGGACTGCAAGAACCACCTCGACCCCAAGCGCAAGCGCGGGCTCGACAGCATGATCTTCCTCACCGAAGGCCTGTCCGCGGCCGGCTCCATCACCGCCTGCCGCAATGTGATGACCCAGGCCGTCTTCACCCTCCGCGGCAAGCCGCTCAACGTCGCCGAGCTCAACCGCGACGTCATGTACACCAACGAGGAGCTCTACAACCTCATGCGGGCCCTCAACATCGAGGAATCCATCGCCGGCCTCCGCTTCCAGAGGGTCGTCATGGCCACCGACGCGGATGTGGACGGCCTGCACATCCGCAACCTGCTGCTGACCTTCTTCCTCCGCTTCTTCGAACCGCTCGTCCTCGCCGGCCACCTCTTCATCCTGGAGACGCCCCTCTTCCGCGTGCGCAACAAGAAGGAAACCCGCTACTGCTACTCCGAAGAGGAGCGCGATGCCGCCATCTCCTCCCTGCGCGGCCCGGAAGTCACCCGCTTCAAGGGCCTCGGCGAAATCTCGCCGGGCGAGTTCAAGAATTTCATCGGCCCCCAGATGCGCCTGTCGCCCGTCCAGGTCGCGCACCAGAACGAGCACAAGATCCCCTCCATCCTCCGGTTCTACATGGGCCGCAACACCCCCGAGCGCCGCCAGTTCATCATGGACCACCTCCGCGTCGCCGCGGAGGACTAGCCCCCAAAAAAACATTCAGGGTCCGGGCCGCGGCCCGGACCCTGTCTTCCCCGCTCCGGAAGCTTCTTCAGAAATTCCGGGCGTGGAGCTTGGAGAATCGCGGCAGCTGGGTCCCCTCCACCGGCCGCGCGTAGGCCGTGTCCTCCATCACGCGGAACACCTGGATCTGCCCCACCGCGCGCGGCGAATCCCGCCCGATCACCTCTCCGGTCACCGGCGAGATCAGCGGCTCTTCGTCCATCGACAGGTACAGCACCATCCCCGGCTGCAGCCCCGAGCCCAGCCCGCGATCCAGCGAAACCGACTCCTGCCCCGCCTTCCGCCGGACCCGGCATTCGAACGGCAGCTTCGACGCCCGGCGCGACATCGAGGCCTCCATGGCGTGGATCCAGCCGCCGATGGCCGACGCATTGGTCGAGGCCGGCGCGACATGCGAGGCGATCTGCTCCTTCCGCGCCTCGTCCGACAGCGTCACCATCACGAAAAGCTGGCCGTCCTCGTTCGTCACGATCGAGCCGTTGACGCGGTAGGTGAACTCCGGCGCCCGCCGCGCCAGCGCGCGCGCGCCCTCCAGATATTCGATGTTCCCCGCCGCCTTCAGCACCTTCACCAGCTCGTCGCGGTAGATCGACGCGATGGCCGGATCGCCCTTGAAGGGAGGGCAGACCACGGCATGCTTCAGCGCGATCGGAGTCTCGGCGGCGGCCGCCGCCTCCGCCGGAACCCCTGCCGCTGCCTCCTCCCCGGCCGCCAATGCCACGCCGGCCACCCATGCCCAGGCCGCGCAACCAACGGCCACCTGCCGGAACCTATTCCACATCATGCCATGCTCCTTGGGATTTCGAACCGCCGCCTAGAAGGCGGCATTGAGGATCGGAAAGAACGTCACCGGTCCCTCCTCGATCAGGTTGACCAGCCCGATCTGGATGCCCCGGAGCGTCACCGCCCGGTTGATCAGGCCGAACTGGATCCCCATCGCGGTGTCCGCGACGTTGAACAGGCCGATCTGGAATCCGTTCAGGTCGTGCGACACCGTGCTGAACAGCCCCGCCTGCAGGCCCGCCACCGAGCCCATCTGGCTGAACAGGCCCGCGCTGATGCCGGCGAATTCCGCCTCCACCACGTTGACCAGGTTGAGCTGGATCGCGTCCATCCGCTCCGCCTTGCTTACCAGCCCGAGGTCCAGGCCGACGACGTCCTGGTTGTCGCTGCAGGCCACGTTCAGCCGCAGCCCCATCACCTTCGTCGTTTCCGGGAACAGCTGGGCCTTCGTCCCGGCAATGCCGATCTGGAGCGGCGTCAGCTCGAGCGCCCACGCCGGGGCCGCCAGCAGCGCGGCCAGACCAAACAGGATCCACGCCCTTTTCATGTTCAGCCTCCGAAGACCGATTTGGTCTTCTGCTTGCGGATTTCCTTCTCGTCCGCCCAGATCAGGCGCCCGGACTTCAGGTCGCGCAGGCTCATCGTGAACTTGTAGTACACGTCCTTCAACCGCCCCTGGTTCTGCTCGATCTCCGAGAGGTTCGAGGTCAGCATGTAGTGCGGCGCATCCTGCTGGCCGGCCGCGACGGGATCCTTCGCCGCCGCCTGCTGGTAGGCCAGCTCCTCGTTCAGCGCCGCCTCCGTCGTCCGGTCCTGGAAGCTGAACTTGCGGGAGCGGATCAGTTTCGTCCGGATGCTGTCCGTCACCGATTCGGTGTCGATGTGCTGCGTGGTCTTGTTCTTGACCTTGTCCACGATCAGCAGCGGCGGGCCGCCGGCCGAAATCTCCTCCAGAACCTCGTCGGCCAGCATCGAATCCACCATCGTCGCCGCGATCTGCTGCAGATCGGACGATCCGAAATCCGTGCTGATGGGCTTCGACGAGGTGGCGTCTCCGTATTCGACCGTGGTGGCGCAACCCGACGCCAGCAGCGCCAGGGCGCCGGCGAACGCGAACAATTTCCATGTGGTCTTCATCTTCTTCTCCTCGGAGGCGGAAACGCCTCCTGCTGTTTCAACCTTGCTGTTCATACATCCTGCCCGGAACCGGCCGCCCGGCCTACTTCACGATCCAGCGGGTCTTCTCGCCCGCGCGCACCCGCAGCTTGAAGGACACCGCGCTCGAATTCGGGGCCACCCCCTGGATCGTGCGGGTCTCCTTGCCGTTCAGCACCAGCGGCCGCCACGCATCGGTGTCGGGATCGATCTCGCCGCCTTCCGCGTCGAACCACGCGAACTTCGACTGCGCCACGACCGACTTGTTCAGCCGGGAGGTCAGCTTCACGCTGGCCTTCATCAGCCCGTTCTTCGTCTGGCCGACGATCATGTCCTCGACCTTGAGCTGCCGGGCCAGCTTGGCGTTGTCCGTCTGCAAAACCTGCTGCAGCGCGCCGGATTCATCCGCCTCCGCGCCCACCGTGATGCCCGACGTGTTCGGCGCGGCGCAGCCCGCCGCCAGCGCGGCCGCCAGGGCCGCCGCCAAAAGGATCCATCCCGCTTTCATCTCCGTCCTCCTTTTCCTTCGCTATTCCTGTTTCTGCTGGATCACGTTGATCGCGCCGCCGGCGTCCTCGTCCGTGCCGCCGATCGTCAGCGACTCGTTGGGCATGCCCTCCAGGCGGATGTAGCTGTTGCTCGCCTGGGCGCCGATGCCCCCGGCGACCGTGGTCGTGGCCTGCGCGTCCGCCGCGCCCTGCTCGCGCGCGATCTCCTGCGCCTCCAGCTCGCCCTTCCTCGCCAGGCCGGCCGCGGACAGCTCCATCGGCACGGCCAGCGTCTGCCCGTCGGCGAACGCCACGCTCTTCTCCCACGTCGCATAGCCTTCCTTGGTCACGCGCACCTCGTGCACGCCCGGACGGACCTGGAAGGTGCCGGGCGCCGTCCCGACCACCACGCCGTCCACCTCCACCGCCGCGCCTTCCGCCGTCGAGGTCACCGTCACGCTCGCCAGCGCCGGCTTCGCCGCCGCGGCCGCCGCGATCTTCGCCTGGCTGTCCTTCACGCGTCCGGCCAGTTCCACCGCCCCGCGGTCCAGCAGCGTATTCACCAGGTCGCCCGCCTGCACCTGCAGGTTCGCCGTCTGCGCGATCTTCTCGCTCACCGCGATCGTGTCGCCATAGACCTGCGCGCCCGCGCCGCCGTCCAGGACGCGCAGCGCCACCCGCAGCGTCGTCACCGTCTGCTGCTGCGAGAGGCCATAGGCCTGCACGCTCGTCTTGTTCTCGCCCAGCGAAACCAGCGAGGCGAACACCAGCACGTCCGCCCCCATCAGCTGCGCCGTCCGCAGCGCCGAAGCCTCCTGCGAGGGCCCTTCCACCGTCCCTTCCGCCTTCACCGCCTGCAGGGCCTCCATGCCTTGGCGCAGCGCCTGCTCCGACTCCGCGTCGCGCGATTCCACGAAGCGCGCCAGCACGTCCTGGGAACGGATCACTTCGAAACCGGCCTCTCCCAGCCGCGTGCCAACCAGGTCGCCGAACGCATCCAGCTGGCCTTCCAGCGAAGCGCCCGCCCGGTTCTGCACGAACAAGGCCGCCGTCGGCGCGGCCTGCGCCGACACCGCCGCCATCGCCACCCCCAGCACCGCCATCTTCCACGCCATTTTCATTCCTGCGCTCCTTTGCTGTCTCCAGCCTTATGGTTGCACCATCACATGCGAAAATACAGCCAAATCCATCCTCGTCACATGGATCAAGGTCGTCTTCCCCGCCTTCAGGGTTACCTCCCCCGACCAAAGCGTTCCGCCGGCGGGACTTGAAATCGCCGCCGCCTTCGTCCCCGGCTCCGTCCACGCGCTCAGCACCTGGATGTGCGCCGGCAGCGTCAACCAGCTCCGCAGGTCCGCCTGTTCCGAAATGAGGTTGTACAGCAGCATCGCCAGCTCGGCGCCGTTCCCGCCCGCGTCCTTCGCCGCCTTCGCCGCCGCGCCCTTCGCCACCGCCCGCGCCACCTGCCGCGTCAGGATCCCCGGCATCTGCTCGCCCAGCGCCCGCGCCGCCAGCGCCGCCACGTTGCAGATCGGTGCCGTCCGCCCCAGCCGCTTCCCGCCCGCCGACACCTCCGCCGGCGCCGCCGGCGGAGGAGCCGCCGCATACACCGGCAGCGCCACCACCCCGATCGAATCCGACGAAAAGAGCGGATACGCCACCGACATCTCCGTCTTCTGCGGCACCAGCCCCTCTTCGTACACCACCACCAGCCGCGCCTTCCCCTCCAGTTCCCCGCTCCCGTCCGCCGGCGTGCCCGCCGCCTCCGGGAACCGCCGCGCAAAATCCTCCAGGTCCTCCCTCATCCCCAGCCGCTTGCCCAGCCGCACCACGTCCTGCTGCAGGTACGGGTTCTCCGGATAGATCTCCAGCGCCTTCTTGCAATCGATGTACGCGTCGTTCGGCTCCCCCAGCATTTCCCAGATCACCGCCGACACGTAGAACGTCGCCGCGTTCTGGAACGAATGCTTCACCGCCCCCGCCACCTGGTCCAGCCCCGCGTAGACCGGCGCCAGGCGCGGATCGTCCGCCGTTCCCGCCGCCGGCGCATTCGTCTCCCCCGCCGCCGGTTCGTTTGGCTTGTCCGATTTCGCCCGGTCGATCTCCTTCTCGTGCCGCTTGCGCGCCGCCTCCTGCTCGCGGTTCGCCCGCCGCACCTCCACCCCCGCCCCGATCACATCGTTCTGCGCCAGATAGTTCAGCGCCTGGTAGTGGTGCACCAGCGTCCGTTCGTAGCTCTGCGCCCGGTACGGAATCACCTTGTCGTTCACCAGCACCGCCCCGCCCTGCGCCGCCGCCCCCGAGGCCGAGATCTTCGCCTTCTCGTCCTGCTCCCGGTTCTTCGCGATCGCCTTCTCGTACGCCGCGCGCGACCCCTCGAAATCGCCCTCCAGCTGCGCCACCCGCCCCATTTCCATCGCGAACAGCACCCCCGAACTCCCCTCCGTCCGCTTCCCGAACGTCTTCTCGTAGTCCGGCTTCTGCCCCGTCCGCAGCGGCCCCAGCGTCGTCGCCTCCATCCCCTCCGGATAATGGCTGAACGTCCCGCATCCCGCCGCCCCCAGCGCCAGCAGGATCCCCGTCGCCGCCCCGCGCCACTTTTGCAGATTGACTGAAATGGACCGGCCTTCCACCATGTCCTTTGGAGAATACCACCCCCGATGCCTGCCGACAGCCAAAATCTGACCTGGTTTGACGCCCATTCCCACCTCCAGGATCCGCGCCTCGCCCCCCATCTCCCGCAAGTCCTCGCCCGCGCCCGCGCCGCCGGCCTCGCCCGCCTCCATGTCGACGCCACCTGCGAAGCCGACTGGTCCGCCGTCGCCGCCCTCGCCGACGCCCATCCCGGCCTCGTCATCTGCTCCTTCGGCATCCATCCCTGGTTCATCCAAGGCCGCAGCGCCCGCTGGCTCCAAAACCTCCGCGATCTCCTCGCCACCCGCCCCGCCGGCATCGGCGAAATCGGCCTCGACGCCCGCATGGACGACTCCCTCGACGCCGACCGCGAAGCCGTCTTCCGCGCCCAGCTCGACCTCTCCTGCGAACTCGCCCTCCCCGCCTCCCTCCATTGCCGCGACGCCTGGAACCCCATGCTCCAGATCCTCCTCGCCCTCCCCCCGCATCCCGCCGGCCTCCTCATCCACGCCTACTCCGGCCCCGCCGACGCCCTCCCCGACCTCGCCGCGAAAAACATCCACATCTCCTTCGGCGGCACCCTCACCCGCCCCCAAAACGCCCGCGCCCGCGAAAACGCCGCCCGCGTCCCCCCCGGCCATTTCCTGCTCGAATCCGACGCCCCCGATCTGCCCCCCACCCTGCCCGGCGACATTCCGCCGCATCTCGTTGGCGACGACGGCAAAACCCTCTCCGAACCCGCCTATATCCCCTATGTCGGCCAAATCCTCGCGGACCTGCGCAACACCGCGCCCGGCGACATCGCCGCGCAAGCCACCGCCACCGCGCGCCGCCTCTTCGCGAAGCTCCTGACCTGACCTCCTCATCACCCCCCATAGTCGCCCCCGCCCCCGCCCCCGTTACCGCTCCCGCCATGCCTCCACCCGAATTTGCAATGGCCACGGACCTCCCCCAGGCGCTAGGATCGGCTTGATTTGCTGAAAACAACCCCGATGACCTTCGCCACCCCAGACTGGAAAGACCGCCAGGTTCGCCTCCGCGTCTTCGCACGCTGGGCGCGCCGCATCGCCCGCACATGGATCGAACAGGCCCGCGGCGGCGAATACGTCTTCCTCCTGTTCACCGCCGCCTTCATCGGATTGCTCGGCGGTCTGGCCGCCATCGCCTTCGACATCGCCATCCATCTCTTCCAGGACGGCTTCTGGAACGTCATCGAGCCCCGCCTCGCGGACCTGCGGGAGATCCCCGCCTGGAAGATCGCGCTGGTGCCCGCCTTCGGCGGACTCGCCGTCGGACTCATCACCACCTTCCTCGTCGCCGAAGCCAGGGGCCACGGCGTGCCCGAAGTCATCAAGGCCGTCGCGCTCGACGGCGGCAGGATCCGCGGACGCGTGGCCATCGCCAAGACCATCGCCTCGGCCATCACCATCGGCAGCGGCGGATCCGCCGGGCGCGAGGGCCCCATCATCCAGGTCGGCGCAGCCATCGGTTCGCGCATCGGGCAGGCCATGGGCATGTCCAGGCGGCGCCTCCGCACGCTCGTGGGCTGCGGCGCGGCCGCCGGCATCGCCGCCACCTTCAACGCGCCCATCGCGGGCGCCTTGTTTTCCGTCGAGGTCATCCTCGGCGAATTCGGCGCCGCCCAGTTCAGCCCCATCGTCATTTCCTCCGTCATCGCCACGGTCGTGGCGCGCGCCTGGCGCGGCAGCGCGCCCGCGTTCTCGCCGCCGCCCTGCACGTTCGCCAGCGCCTGGGAGCTCCTTCCCTGCGCCCTGCTCGGCCTCCTCTGCGGCCTCGTCTCCTTCGCCTACATCCGCATCAACGACTCCGCCGCCCGCTTCTTCGAGGACCGCCTCCGCCTGCCCGGCTGGCTCCGCCCCGCCCTCGGCGGCCTCCTCGTCGGCCTCCTCGCCCTCGCCCTCCCGCAGATCCTGGGCGACGGCCACGGCCTTTCCAACGACGCCTTCGCCGGGCGCATCCCCCCGCTCCTGCTCCTCGCGCTCGTCTTCGCCAAGATGCTGGCCACGGGCGCGACCCTCGGCAGCGGCGGCTCCGGCGGCGTCTTCTCCCCCGCCCTCGCCGTCGGCGCCCTCCTCGGCGCATGCGTGGGCTCCCTGGCCGAGCCCGTGCTCGGCACCCGCTTCGGCGGCCTCGCCGCCTATTCCCTCGTCGGCATGGGCGGCCTCGTCGCCGGCTCCATGCTCGCGCCCATCACCGCCATCCTCATGGTCTTCGAAATCACCTCCAACTACGCCATCATCCTCCCCGTCATGGTCGCCTCCATCCTCAGCACCGTCCTGGCAATGCGCCTCACCGGAAACCTCTCCGTCTACACCTTCAAGCTCGCCCGCGACGGCATCCGCCTCTTCCGCGGCGGCTCGCCCGACCTCCTCCGCACCCGCCGCGTCGAAGCCCACATGCGCACCCGCGTCGAAACCGCCCCCCCCGGCGAATCCGCCGCCACCCTCCTGGACCGCTTCCTCGCCTCCGATGCCGCCCAGTTCTACGTCGTCGACCCCGCCGGCGCCCTCCTCGGCACCATCTCCCTTTCCGACACCCGCCGCGTCCTCCTCTCCTCCCCCGCCCTCGTCCGCATCCTCCTCGCCGAAGACCTCATGCGCCGCTCCACCCCCTGCGTCACCCCCGACGAAAGCCTCGGCACCACCCTCGCCAAGTTCACCTCCTCCCGCCTGCCCGAACTCCCCGCCATCCGCTCCTCCGCCGACCGCCGCCTCGTCGGCGCCCTCGCCTACTCCGACGTCCTCGCCGCCTACCAGGACGAGGTCGTCAAGGCCGACTCCTCTCCCTAGCCCCTCCCCTCCCTCCGGGGCGGGAAGGCGCCGCCCGCCCCCCTGCGAAAAGTTTTTCCATTGTGTGGAAAAATTGCTAAAAGTTTTTCCATTGTATGGAAAAAACGGCCGTTTTTTTCCACACCGTGGAAAACTCTTTTCCACAGGGTGGAAAAATCCCGAACCCAGGAGACCTGCCATGACCGCCCTGCTGATCAAGAACGCCCTCGTCGTCACCCTCGATGACGCCGGCACCATCCTCCCCAACGGCCAGATCCTCGTCGAAGGCTCGAAGATTTCCGCCGTCGGTCCCTCCGTGAAGGCCCCCGCCGGCGCCCAGGTCGTCGACGCGGAGGGCATGGTCGCCATCCCCGGCCTCATCAACGCCCACCACCACTTCTACTCCTCCTTCGCCCGCGGCTTCGCCCCCCCCGGCGAACCCGCCTCCAACTTCGTCGAAATCCTCCAGCGCATGTGGTGGAAGCTCGACCTCGCCCTCGACCCCGAGGCCGTCCGCTATTCCTCCCTCGTCGCCCTCCTCGAGGCCATCCATACCGGCTGCACCACCGTCATCGACCACCACGCCTCCCCCTCCTGCACCGACGGCTCCCTCGACATCATGGAGGAAACCTTCCGCCAGGCCGGCCTCTCCGGCTGCCTCTGCTACGAAACCTCCGACCGCAACGTCCCCGCCGACGGCGTCGCCGAAAACACCCGCTTCATCAAGAAGATGAAGGCGGCGCCGGACGGCCAGGTCACCGCCCTCTTCGGCCTCCACGCCCAGATGACCCTCTCCGACACCACCCTCGAGGCCACCGCCCGCGTCTGCAACGAAACCAAAACCGGCGTCCACATCCACGTCGCCGAGGACCTCTCCGACGAGACCGACTGCATCGCCAAGCACGGCTCCCGCATCATCCAGCGCCTCCACAAGTTCGGCCTCACCGGCAAGAATTCCCTCTTCATCCACGGCATCCACCTCGACGAGTCCGAAATGGACCTCATCGCCCAGACCGGCACCATGATGGTCCACAACCCCGAATCCAACATGAACAACGCCGTCGGCACCCAGAAGATGCTGACCCTGCTCAAGAAGGGCATCCTCCTCGGCCTCGGCACCGACGGCATGACCTCCCACATGATCTCCGCCGCCCGCGTCGCCCACCTCCTCCAGCGCGCCACCCTCGCCGACCCCCGCGTCGCCTTCTGCGAGGCCTGCGACATGCTCCTCTCCAGGAACGCGCAGATCGCCGCCCGCTGCTTCCCCGACCGGCGCGGCCAGCTCGCCCCCGGCCAGCTCGCCGACATCGCGATCTTCGACTACGTCCCCACCACCCCCCTCGAACCCGGCCGCTTCCTCGGCCACCTCCTCTACGGCCTCAACGTCGCCCGCGTCCACACCACCATCGCCCGCGGCCGCGTCCTCATGCGCAACTCCAAGATCCTCACCCTCGACGAAAAGGAAATCGGCGCCAAGGCCCGCGAATCCGCCCGCGCCACCTGGGCCCGTTTCAAATGAGGCTGCCCATGGCTGTTCTCCCCAAACTGAATCCTGACCCCTGAACCCTGTAAACCATCTCATGAAAATCGGCATCGACCTCATCTCCTTCCACGCCCCCTCCTACGTCATGGACCTGCGCACGCTCGCGGAAAAGCGCGGCGCCGATCCCGACAAGTTCATCGTCGGCATCGGCCAGGAACGCATGGCCGTCGTGCCGCCCGACCAGGACATCGTCACCCTCGCCGCCAACGCCGCCCTCCCCGTCGTCGAAAAGGCCGGGCGCGACAACATCGAACTGCTGATCTTCGCCACCGAATCCGGCATCGACCAGTCCAAGGCCGCCGCCTGCTTCTGCCACCGGCTCCTCGGCCTGCCCTCCGCCTGCCGCTGCATCGAAACCAAGGAAGCCTGCTACGGCGCCACCGCCTCCCTCCGCATGGCCGCCGCCATGGTCGCCGCCCGCCCCCACACCAAGGCCCTCGTCCTCGCCGCCGACATCGCCCGTTACGACCTCGCCTCCCCCGGCGAACCCACCCAGGGCGCCGGTGCCGTCGCCATGCTCGTGTCCGCCCACCCCCGCGTCCTCGCCCTCGACCCAGAGGCCGGCTTCCACACCGAGGACATCATGGACTTCTGGCGCCCCAACTACCGCGAAGAAGCCCTCGTCGACGGCAAGTATTCCACGCGCATGTACCTCACCACGCTCATCGAGGCCTGGAACAACTACAAGGCCGCCTCCGGCCGCGGGCTCGCCGACCACGCCCACTACTGCTTCCACCTCCCCTTCACCAAGATCGCCTACAAATCCTTCGAACGCCTCTGCAAGGCCGAAGGCGTCGAACCGCCCCCCAAGGAGGAGCAGGAACGCCTCCTCGACTTCGCCCTCCGCTACAACCGCCAGACCGGCAACACCTACGCCGCCTGCGTCTACGAAGCCTTCGCCTCCCTCCTCGACAACGCCCCCGCCGCCCTCGACGACCAGCGCATCGGCTTCTTCTCCTACGGCTCCGGCTGCATGGCCGAATTCTTCTCCGGCGTCGTCCAGCGCGGCTACCGCCAGCACCTCTTCACCGACCAGCACCGCGCCATGCTCGATACCCGCACGCCCGTGACGTATCGGCAATACGAGGATATCTTCAACTACGGCGTCCCCCGCGACGGCGCCGACCACGTCTTCGCCCCCTACCGCTCCGGCCCCTTCCGCCTCGCCGGCATCAAGGACCACAAGCGCCGCTACGAAGCCAAGTAGCCGCTCCCGCCCGGATATTCCGCCTTCCGATCCTGCCGGGCCCGCTGTGCCCGGCGACAATTCGATCCTTCGCCACCTGTAGCCGGGGGCGTTGACCCCGGCCGGCTGCTTTTCCCCTCCCCCATCCGTGTCCATCGGTGTTCATCCGTGGTTCATCCCGCCCCAAAATACATTCTTTCCCCCGTTGACCCGTCTATCGCTTCACGGTTTAGTCTGTCTCCCGTCGTGGCCATTCAGGCCGCGCCGCAACCCTCAAACGAAGGAGAAAACCATGGGTTCGAAAATGACGGTGAAGGAGTTCGCGCAGATGTTCCGCGAAATCGGCCTCGACGAGGCGGCCATGCAGAAGTGGCATGCCCTGTTCGAGCAGCGCCATCCGGACAGCCACCGGAGCTTCCTCGAATGGCTCGGACTGGACGCCGCGCAGATCGAACAGATCCGCGCCCGCAGCCGGAGCTGATTCCGCGCCGGGGGGGCGGGGTTTCCCGCCGCCCCGCTTCCGTGGTAGACTGGCGCCGCCCATGAAGACCTACCGCATCTCCGAACTCGCCCGCGCCTTCGGCCTCTCCCGCAGCACCCTGCTGCACTACGACCGCATCGGGCTTCTGTCCGCCGCCGACCGCTCCCGCGCCGACTACCGGATCTACGGCGAGCAGGACCGCCGCCGCCTCGAGCGCATCTGCCAATACCGCTCCGCCGGACTCCCCCTCGCGGACATCCGCGCCCTGCTGGACGCTCCCGGCCGGCCCGCCGCCCGCCTGCTGGAAAAACGCCTGCGCCAAACCAGCGAGGAAATCGGCGCGCTGCGCGTCCAGCAGCGCCTCCTAGCCTCCCTGCTGCACGTGGCGGGAAAGCGCGTGCCACCGGCGGTGGACAAGACCGCGTGGGTTTCCATGCTCAAGGCCGCGGGCGTGAGTCAAAAATCCATGGAACGCTGGCACCGCGAATTCGAACGCCGCGCCCCGCGCGACCATCACGGCTTCCTCGCCTCCCTCGGCATTCCGGAATCCGAAATCGCCCGCATCCGCGCCTGTTCCGCCCGGCCCTGACGGCCCGGGCGCCGCAGGATTGACAGCGCCGGGACGCCTCAACGCCGCCGCAGGATCAGCGGCCGCGGCACGATGTCCACGCCGTCGGGCGCCGGCGGGAAAACGGGCGTCAGCTTCAGCTGGTTCCCGCCGACGAACTCGAACTGCATCTGGGAACTCGAAAAGGGAATCGACAGCCCCAGCATGCTGATGTCGCCGCTCTCCCTCATCACTTCGACATCGTTGACCATCAGGTTGTCGATCGCCACGTTGCTGGCATCGGGGTGGATCCCGAAATCCAGGAGGGTGCCATCCGCGCTGAGCGAATAGGCGGATTGGAACGAAATGCTCAACCCGAACGAGATGCGGTCGGACGGTCGCGTGCCGGCATGCCCCCGCTCCAGATGCACCACCGGCCCATACCCGTTGATCTGCATCGTCGGCGTGGCGCCCCCCGTGAACGTGTAGACCAGATAGCCCTCAAACCGCGAACATTGCGCCGAAGCCGGCAGCAGGATGGCGGAGAGATAGTCCGCCACGTTGGCTTCGTCCGTCACCCATTGCCCCACGATCCGCCCTTCGGGCTGGACCATGGTTTCGCCGGCCTCCGCCGGAGGCTGGAAACCCAGGACAAACAGGAGAACCACGAAGATGACCACAGGGGAAAAACGCGTTTTCATGTCTGCAATCTATCGGCTTCGAAGCGCCCCCGTCAATTCCCGCCAGACGGATGGTCCGCCCACCTCGAAGCCCTTCCAGCAATCGGCCGCCTTGAAACCGTCGCGGGGGAAGGCGCTCCCTGCCGAAAAGCGTATTCCATTGCCACGAGACGGAAAGCGTCTCCATTCCGTCATTTCCAGCCATCCCGCATCCATGAAAATCAGATAAACCGTTTGACTAATCCGCCTACATGTTAAATATTTGTTAAAACCAATAACCGCCAACGCGTGGGAGCCCTTTGTGATTCGATCGACATTCAGCCGACCGTGGAAATGGGCTCTGGCGTGGGCACTCCTTCTCTCGTGCACCTCCTACGGCCAATCCACGCGCCCCGGCATGGGCGCCATCCCCTACGGCAGCGGCGTCACGTTCCGCGTCTGGGCGCCCTTCGCCACGAGCGTGTCGGTGCGCGGCACGTTCAATTCCTGGGGCCAGACCCCGCTCGTTTCCGAAAGCAACGGAAACTGGTCGGTGGACGTCAACGGCGCGGCGGTCGGCCAGGAATACAAGTACTACCTGAACGGCACGACCTATAAGCGAGATCCCCGCGCGCGAAGCGTCACCAGCTCCGCCGGCAATTCCATCATCTATGATCCGAACGCGTTCGACTGGGGCGCCAGCTCCAATCCCGCGCCCGCCCGGAACGATCTCGTCCTCTACCAGATGCACGTGGGCACCTTCGAGGGCGGCTCCGTCCCCCAGACGTTCGACGACGCCATCGCCAAGCTCGACCATGTCCAAAGCCTCGGCGTCAACGCAATCAAGCTGATGCCGATCAATGAATTTCCCGGCGGCCTCAGCTGGGGCTACAACCCGGCCGACTTGTTCGCCGTCGAAAACGAATACGGCGGGCCCGACGCCCTCAAGCGGTTCGTGAAGGCCTGCCACGAGCGCGGCATCGAGGTCTTCTTCGACGTGGTCCACAACCACTATGGCCCGACCGACCTGGCGATCTGGCAGTTCGACGGCTGGAGCCAGAACGGCTTCGGCGGAATCTATTTCTACAACGACGACCGCGCCTACACCCCCTGGGGCTCCACCCGCCCCGATTTCGGCCGCCCCGAAGTCTACAGCTTCATCCGCGACCAGATCGCGATGTTCGTCCAGGAATACCGCGCGGGCGGCTTCCGCTGGGACTCGGTCTACAACATCATCAACACCGACCTCGGCGCCAACCAGCAGGGCGAATACCTCCTGCGCGACATCAACTGGGAGCTTTCCCAGAACAGCCCCAACGTCGTCCGCGGCGCGGAGGACAACGCCTTCGACTACAGCATGAATTTCGAGAACCAGTGGGACGTGGCCTACCGCTGGGACCTCCACGGCCAGATCGTGGCCGCCACCGACGCCGACCGCAACATGGGCACCGTCGCCGGCCTGCTGGCCAACTGGCCGGGCCTCCACCGCGTCGTCTTCTCCGAGGCGCACGACTACATCGCCCGCAACAACAACCGCAGCCGCATCCCCAGCGAAGTCGATCCGTCCAACCCCTTCAGCATCTGGGCCCGCAAGCGCGGCCTCCTCGCCGCCGGCATCGTCATGACCACCCCGGGCATCCCCATGCTCTTCCAGGGCCAGGAAATGAACGAGACCAATGCCTTCCACGACGACATGCCCCTGCATTGGACCCTCACCAACACCTATGCCGGCATCGTCCGCGCCTACGGCGACCTCGTCCATGCCCGCCGCAACCTCTACGGCGGCATGCAGGGACTCAAGGGCTCCGGCATCAACGTGCACCACATCGACAACAACAACAAGGTCGTCGCCTACATCCGCTGGGACGCGGGCGGCCAGACGGACGACGCAGTCGTCGTGGCCAATTTCGCCGCGACGAAATGGACCAACGGCAACTACCTCGTCGAGTTCCCCTCGGAAGGCACCTGGTATCGCCACTTCAACAGCGACGCCCAGGACTACCAAAGCGATTTCGACGATATCGGCTCTGCCCAGGTTCTGGCTTCCGGAACGCCCCCCAAGGCGGCCGTCGACATGGGCATGTACAGCCTCCAGATCTACTCGAAGACTCCCCCCGTCGGCATGCGGGTGCCTTCCAGCGTGGCGTTCGACCCGCCCGCGCCCGCCGCCTGCGAGAACATCACCATCACCTACGACCCCGGCACCGACGCGCTGCAGGACGCCTCGCCGGTCTACATCCACATCGGCCGCAACGGCTGGCAGGGGGTCGTCACGCCCGATCCCGCCATGACCGCCTTGACCAACGGCCTCTGGCAGTACGTCTTCTCCCCGCCGTCCGACACCTACCAGATCGACATGGTGTTCACCGACGGCGCCAGCGCCTGGGACAACAACGATGGCCAGGATTGGCACCTGTCGCTGACCAATTGCGGCCCGCCCCCGCCGGAACCCTCCGTGGAATTCACCCCGGCCGCGCCCGCCGCCTGCGACCCCGTCGCCATCACCTTCGACCCCACCAACGGCGTGCTCCAGGATGCCGCCCAGGTCTACATCGAGATCGGCCGCAACGGCTGGCAGGACGTCATCGTGCCCCACCCCGCCATGACCTCCCTCGGCGACGGCCGCTGGCAGTATACCTACGCCACGCCGTGGCACACCGACGAAATCAACCTGACGTTCCACAACGGCTCCAATGTCTGGGAGAACAACGACGGGCTGAACTGGTCGCTCGTCCTGACCAACTGCAACGCCGGGCCGCCCGCCGCCCTCGCCTTCGCCACGCCCCCGCAGACCCTCGCGGCGGGCGCCACCTCCGACGTGATCACCGTCGTCCTCCGGGATTCGGATGGCAACGAAGCCGTCGCCGCAAGCGAACTGGTCGCCGCCCTCCACACCACCTCCGCCGGCGCCTTCCTGAACGCCACCAGCGACGTCGCCATCTCCCAGATCGCCATCCCCGCCGGACAATCGCAGGCCGGTTTCCGCTACACCTCGGCGGCCGTGGGCGAGCACGGGCTCGCGGTCTCGAACGCCGCCTTGTCCAGCGCCACCCAGCTCCTGACCGTCACGGCCGAAACCACGCTGACCTTCGACCAGTCCGGCACCTTCACCGTCCCCGCCGGCGTGACAAACCTGCTCGTGCAGGCCTGGGGCGGCGGCGGCGGCCCCCGCAACGACGGCACCAGCCCGCGCAGCGGCGGCGGCGGCGGCGCCTACGCCCTCGCCAACATTCCCGTCGTCTCGGGTTCCAACTACGCCGTCGTTGTCGGCGCCGGCGGCGCCGCCGTCCATCTGGGCAAGGTCGGCAACCCCGGAAGCAACTCCTTCTTCGGCGACGGCACCCTTCTCCTCGCCCGCGGCGGCAGCGGCGGCGCCAGAACCGGCGGCGCCGGCGGCGCGGCCTCCAACTCCATCGGCGCGGCCAAGTATTCCGGCGGCAACGGCGGAAGCAACGGATCGTTCACCGGCGGCGCTGGCGGTGGATCCGCCTTCACCAACGCCAACGGAACCGCGGGCGAAAACGGCCCGAGCATCTCGACTCAAAGCGCCCTGGGCGGCGCCGGAACGGGCACCGGCGGCAACGGCGGCGCCAACGTCTATCCCGGCAGCCCCGGTCAGGTCCCGGGCGGCGGCGGCGGCGCCCGCGGCAACAACGGAGGCAACGGCGGCAACGGCGCCTCCGGCCGCGTCATCATCACCTACCAGATTGCAACGGCCCCGCCGTCCGCCCCCGGAATCGTCACGCAGCCGGCCAGCCAGTCCGTGATGCAGGGGGACTCGGTTTCGCTGTCCGTGGTCGCGACGGGCAGCACCCCCTTCGCCTACGCGTGGTTCAAGGACGGCGCGCCCCATGCCGGCGGCGCCGCCAGCCTGTCGTTCAATCCCGTCCAGCTCTCCGATGCCGGCGCGTACCATGTCGTCGTCTCGAATCTGCAGGGAGCGGCCACCAGCGCCGTCGCCACGCTGGCCGTCGCGGAAGCCAGCCGGGTCCTGCGCCTCTCGGGCGATGGAGATTTCGGCACCGTGGTGGCCGGCGAAACCGCGCAGCGAACCTTGACGATCTGGAACGACGGCGCCGACGCGCTCCATGTCTCCGGCATCGCCTATCCTTCGGGATTCTCCGGCGCCTGGACCGGTGAGGTCGCGGCCGGCGGCTCCCGGAACGTCTCCATCGCCTTCTCGCCGGCCGCCGCCGGAACCTACTCGGGCGGCGCCGCCGTCAACTCCGACGCCACCGCCGGAACCAATACGTGGAGCGTGCGCGGAACGGCCATCGCGGCGGGATCCTTCTATGTGCTGATCACCAACCCGGCGCCGGACACGGCGACGGTCGACTTCGCAACCTCGGCCTATGCCGTCCAGGGCCGCGTCGGAACGGGCGTTGTCGGCCAGGTCAGCTGGACCAACTCGCTCACCGGTGGCAGCGGAACCAGCGCCCTCGCCGGCACGAACTTCAGCCTCGCCCCGATCCCGCTGGGCGTCGGAACGAACGTCATCGCCGTGGTCGGCACCAATGCGCCGGCCGCCGGCGGCACGCTGGCGCAGGACGACGCCGGCCAAGGCGCCTACGCCGACGGCTGGACCACGGGCGACGACGGCGGAACCGGCTTCGGCCCGTGGACGCTGGGCGTAACCGGCAGTGCTGGCCACTGGCGCGCCACCCAGGCCGCCAACGCCAACCTCGCCATCGCCTCCAATGCATGGGGCATGTGGGCCAACAGCGGCGGCCTGGCCACCGCCGGCCGCGCGTTCGACGCCGCCCTCCAGCCCGGCCACACCTTCCGCATCAAGTTCGAAAACGGCTGGATCGACGCCGGAAGCTCCGTCGGTTTCGCCCTGCAGAACAGCTCGAACGAGTACCTGCTGGAATTCATGTTCGTCGGCGGCGCCAGCACCTACCAGATCAACGACGCCACCGCCGGCCGCGACAGCGGCATCGGCTGGACCGACGCCGGCCTCGATATCGCCATCGACCTCGCCAGCGCCACGAACTACACCCTGCGCGTCGGCGCCGCCACGATCACGGGTACGCTCGCCACGCGCGCCAACATGCAGGTGGGCCGCCTGCACGCCTGGAACAACAACGCCGGCGCCGGCGACAGCTACAACGCCTATTTCGCCGACCTGGCCGTCACCAATCCCCCCGGCGCGGGTGGCGCTACCGGCGACGTCGTTTCGATCGTTCGCCGGCCGGATCCCGTCTCGTCCTTCACGCTCACGATCCTGTCGGACCTGGGAACGCCTTCGCCCGCCGCGGGCATCCACACGAATCCCGCCGGAACCGTGGTGACCAATTCCGTCGCCGCCCCCGAACCCGTCAACGGCACCCGGCTGGTCTGCGCCGGCTGGACGATGACGGGCCACGCCCCCGCCAGCGGAACCTCGAATCTCTTCGCCATCGCCATCACCAACCACGCCACCTTGCAGTGGCAATGGACCACCAATTATTGGCTCGAAACCTCCTCCGGCGGCAACGGCTCCGTCGCCCTCTCCAGTTCCTGGCAGGCGGCCGGCGCAACCGTCTCCGTCGCGGCCGCGCCGAATGCCTATTACCATCTCTCGGACTGGACGGGCGACGCCTCCGGCTCCGCCAACCCCCTCGATCTCGCCATGGCTGCCCCCCGCTCCGTGCAGGCGAACTTCGCCGAAAACCTCGCCACCAACCAGACCCCCGAATGGTGGCTGGCCGAAAACGGCTGGAGCAATGATTTCGATGCCGCCGCCCTGGCGGATTCCGATTTCGACGGACGCTTCAACTGGCAGGAATACGTCGCCGACACCGATCCGACCAACCCCGCCAGCTTCTTCCCCGATCTCGCGGCGCAGGGTTCCGCCACGAACCTGCGGTTCAACATCGGCCTGACCTCCACGCAACGGCACTACTACGTGGATCGCAGCACCAACCTGCACGGGATCGCCCAGTGGTCCAACGTGACCAACGCCCCGGGCACCGGCGGCATCTGGACCCCCCAATTCTCCGCCCCCTCCCCCGGCGTCTACTTCTTCCGCTCCCGCGTCGCACTCCCGCCCTAGGGCATTTCCGGATTTATTTTGGCCGCGCCCCCTCGCCTAACGGCATTTTAACGGATAGAGCCTGTTTTCAGGCTTTCCCTTGCCGGATTCCACGCGCTATCCTGATTTTCTCAGTGGTATCAACCAAAGGACTTTCCATGAATGCCTGCAGACTCTCCATCCTCCTCGCACTCCTGTTTGCCGGAACCGCTTGCGCCGAATGGGTCAAGCTCGAGGGCGTCTCCTATCGGGGCAATCCTTCCAACGATGGCGACAGCTTCCATGTCTTCCACCAGGGCAAGTCCTATTTCTTCCGCCTCTATTTCGTGGATACCCCCGAAACCCAGGCCCGCCTCAAGGAACGCATCGATGAACAGGCCCAGGTCTTCGGCATCTCCCCGAAAAACGTCCAGAAGCTGGGCAAGGAAGCCGAGGAGTTCACCAAGGACCGCCTCAAGAAGCCCTTCACCGTCTGGACCGAATGGATGGATGCCCAGGGCGACAGCGCCATGCCCCGCTTCTTCGCCTTTGTGCGGGATTCCGAAGGCCGCGACATGGCCCACGAACTCGTCGGCAACGGCCTTGCCCGTGTCTACGGCGCCCAGGCCGACCATCCCGAAGGCCCCAATCGCAACGGCCAGTGGAGCCTCCTCGAACAGCGCGTCCAGCAGGCCAAGGCCCAGCAGCTCGGTTGCTGGAGCGGCAAGTTCAAGTAAGTCCGCAAACGGCTCTGCGGCGCGGCCGCGCCGCAGAGCCCTCCCGAATCCGCCCGTCAGAACGCGCAGCTGACCATCAGGCTCCCCACCACCGCGTCGTCTTCGCCATAGACGGCTTCCGCGGCATCGCGGATGTCGGAGTCCGGCAGGCAGACGTAACTGATCGCCGGCTTCACGGACAGATTCTCCAGTACCGAGATCGGCAGCGCCGCGCCCAGCACCAGATCGTTCAGCGCGGCATCGTCCACGCCAAAGTAGCCCGCGTTGTAGTCCGCATCGCCCGCGCCCAGCGAGGCCGAAACGGCCAGCGAAATCTTTTCGGTCAGCTCGAAGGCTTGGCCCGCGCCCAGCGTGCCGTAGGTGCCGTCGATCTCGTCCACGTCGCGGTACACCGTCAGCGTCGGCGCCAGCGCCACGTCCGGCAGCCCGGCCGAAACATACACCTCTACCGTCCCCGGATACGCCACGTCCTCGCCGTCCTCCACCGCCATCGTCTGGTTCGGGAACGTGTACTGCACCACGCCCGCGCCCAGCGCCACCGGACCGACGGTCTGCGAATAGGAGGCCGTCAAGTCCACTTCGCTGAATTCGCCTCCGTACGCGCCATCGACGTTGCAGTTGGCCCACGTGTTGATCGCGAACCCGGCCGCCGACGCCGTCAGGCTCGGCTGCACCGCCATCTCGTCGTTCAACGTCTGCCCGCGCCAGACGTACGACGACAATACCGGCACATCCAGCGCCACGCCCACGTCGCTCTCCGCGACCGCCACGCCCGCCAGCAGCAGCAGGCTGGCCATTCCGAATCCCATGATGTTCTTCATCTGTTGTCTCCTTTTGTTTCCTCGATTTCCGCCGCGCGTCTTCGCGCGGCAGTTCTTTCGGTTGGAAGGAAGACAAAGCAACACCCATGCCAAGAATCGGGAGCGGCCCCGGCCGGCCGGCGCATTCCACAGGGGCGGAGGGAAATAGAAATCGCGCGGCGTCCCGGGACTCCGATCTGGAATGCCCAGTTCAATACATTTTCGTAAAAATGCGCGGCGCTCGATTCAAAAATGAAGCGTCGGCGAAAGGATCCGGAACTTCAGGCCCGCAACGGCACCCGCAGGGCCGCCGCAATCTGCCGCGCGGCCTCGTGGCCGCGGGCCGCCGCCCAAACCACCAGCGAAGGCCCCGTCACCATGTCGCCGGCCGACCAGACGTTGGACAAGCCCTCGGCGGTGGGCGTTCCCTTGGCCGGCCCCGTAAAGCCCATCGCCAGCAGCACCAGGTCCGCCTTCTGGAAGAATTCCGTGCCGGGCCTGGCCACGGGCGTCCGCCCCTGCCATTCGACCTGCACGCACCGGATGCCGTAGACCCGCCCCGCTTCGTCGCCCTCGAACGACAGCGTGTTCGTGGAGAAAATCCGCTCGCAACCTTCGTGGTGGCTGCTCGACGCGCGCAGGATGCGCGGCCATTCCGGCCACGGATTGTCCGCGGCGCGCGAAGCCGGCGGCTTCGGCAGGATCTCGATCTGCGTCACGCTCCGCGCGCCATGACGGATCGAAGTGCCGACGCAGTCGCTGCCCGTGTCGCCGCCGCCGATCACCACCACGTCGCGCCCCTTCGCCGACCATTCGCCGCCGACATCGGCCAGCTCCCCGCCCAGCACCTGGTTCTGGCGCGTCAGGAAGTCCAGGGCGAAATGGATGCCGGCCAGTTCGCGCCCCGGCACCTTCAAATCGCGCGGTTCGCGCGCGCCGCAGGCCAGCAGCACCCCGTCGAACTTGCGGCGGAGATAATCCATCGAAACATCCACGCCCACCTGCACGCCGCATTCGAAGCGGACACCCTCCCGCCGGAACAGGTCGATCCGGCGCTCGACCATCCATTTCTCGAGCTTGAAGTCCGGAATCCCGTAGCGCAGCAGCCCGCCCGCGTACCGGGCGCTTTCATAGACGGTCACGTCGAAGCCCCGCAGGTTCAGGTCCGAGGCCGCGGCCAGGCCCGTCGGCCCGCTGCCCACCACCGCGACGGATTTCCCGTTCCGCGGCGCCGGCGGGCGCGGCACCATGCGCCCCGCCGCGAAGGCGCGGTCGGCGATCTCCCGCTCGATCTGGCGGATGGCCACCGCCTCGCCGTCCTTCGCGTTGCAGCACGATCCCTCGCAGAGCGCCGGGCAGATGCGCCCCGTGATCTCCGGATACGGGCAGGTCGTCAGCGACAGCTGCAGCGCATCTTCCCAGCGGCCCTCCAGGGCCGCCGCGTTCATGTCGGGAATGGGGTTTTTCAGCGGACAGCCCGCGCCGAAGCAGAACGGTATGCCGCAATCCATGCAGCGCGCCGCCTGCCTCGCCAGTTCCTCCGGCGGCAGGTGGCGCTCGACTTCGCTCCAATCCCGGATGCGCTCCGCCACCGGCCGGTAGCCGGGATCGATGCGCCGGAAATCGAGAAACGACCGGTAGCTGGGGATGGGATTCATGCGCTTACTCCTTCGCCTTTTCTTCGCGCTTGGTTTCCGCGTCGTCGCGGCTCATCTGGCCGAGAACCAGGCGGTATTCCGTCGGCAGCACCTTGACGAACGAATCCTTCCACCGCGGCCAGTCGGCCAGGATGGCCTTCGCCCGTGGGCTTCCGGTCAGCGCCGCGTGCCGCTCGACCATGCCCCGCAGCTCCCGTTCGTCCTTGGCGTCGAGCGATTCCAGGTCCACCATCTCGAGGTTGCAGCGCGCATCGAACAACCCCGTCTCGTCCAGCACATAGGCGATGCCTCCGCTCATGCCGGCGGCGAAATTCACGCCCGTGGGCCCGAGGATCGCCACGCGCCCGCCCGTCATGTATTCGCAGCCGTGGTCGCCCACGCCCTCGACCACCGCCCAGGCGCCGCTGTTGCGCACGGCGAAGCGCTCGCCCGCGCAGCCGTTCAGGTAGACCTCGCCGCAGGTCGCGCCGTACAGAAGCACGTTCCCGGCGATGGTGTTCTTCCCCGGATCGTAGTCCGCCCCCCGCGCGGGCTTCACCACGATCTTGCCGCCGCTGAGCCCTTTGCCCAGGTAGTCGTTGGCCTCGCCGCGCAGGACCAGCGTCAAGCCCTTCGCCGCGAACGCGCCGAAGCTCTGGCCCGCCGAACCTTCGAATTCCAGCACGATCTGGTCTTCCGGCAGTCCCGCATGCCCGTGCCGCCGCGCGATGCGGCTCGAAATCAGCGTGCCCGCCGCGCGGTCCGTGTTGCGGATGGCGCGCCGGATCCTCGCCGGCTTCCCGCCCGCCAGGGCGTCCTCCAGCTCCGGCAGCAGCTCGTAGCCCATCGCGTCCCGGATCGGCGACGGCTGCGGCGCCGTGAACCGGCACTCTTCCGGCTTGGCCTCCACCCGGTGGAAGACCGCGCCGAAGTCGAGCCCCTTCGCCTTCCAGAAGGCGATGGCGCGGTTGACGTCCAGCAGGTCGGAGCGGCCGACCATGTCGTCGAACCTCCGGAAACCCAGCTGCGCCATGAGCTCGCGCACTTCACGCGCGATGAAACGGAAGAAACGGATCACGTGCTCGGGCCGGCCGGCATAGCGCTTGCGCAGTTCGGGATCCTGCGTCGCCACGCCGAAGGGACAACCGTTGGTGTGGCACTTGCGCATCATCATGCAGCCGCAGACCACCAGCGGCGCCGTCGCGAAGCCGAACTCCTCCGCGCCCAGCAGCGCGCCCACCACCACGTCGCGGCCGGTCTTGATCTGGCCGTCGGTCTGCACCCGGATGCGGTCGCGCAGCTTGTTCAGCACCAGCGTCTGCTGTGTCTCGGCCAGCCCCAGCTCCCACGGCGCGCCCGCATGCTTGATGCTCGACAGCGGCGAGGCGCCCGTCCCCCCGTCGTAGCCGCTGATCAGCACCCGGTCCGCCCGCGCCTTCGCCACGCCCGCGGCCACCGTCCCCACGCCCATTTCCGAAACCAGCTTCACGCTGATCTCCGCCTCGTCGTTGGCGTTGCGCAGGTCGTAGATCAGCTGCGCGATGTCCTCGATCGAATAGATGTCGTGGTGCGGCGGCGGCGAAATCAGCGTCACCCCCGGTGTCGAATGGCGCACCCGGGCGATGTCCGGCGTCACCTTGTGCCCGGGCAGCTGCCCGCCTTCGCCGGGCTTCGCCCCCTGCGCGATCTTGATCTGCAGCTCCCGGGCGTGGTTCAGGTATTCGGCCGTGACGCCGAAACGCCCGCTCGCCACCTGCTTGATCGCGCTGCACCGGTTCTCGCCGTCCGGCCCGATCACGTAGCGCGCCGGATCCTCGCCGCCTTCGCCGCTGTTGCTGCGTCCGCCGATGCGGTTCATCGCGACCGCCAGCGTCTCGTGCACCTCCTTGCCCAGCGACCCGAAGCTCATCGCCCCCGTCATGAAGCGCTTCAGGATCGCCTCCTCGGGCTCGACCTCCTCCAGCGGAACCGGCGGGCCCGCCGGACGGATGGAGAACAGCCCGCGCAGCGTGCTCTGCTTTTCGGACTGGTCGTTGATCATCGCCGCGTATTTCTTGTACAGCTCCCAGTCGTCCGTGCGCGTGCTCTGCTGCAGGGCGCTGATGCTCTGCGCCGTCCAGAGATGCCGCTCGCCGTCCGCCCGCCAGGCGTACTGCCCGCCCGGCGGCAGCGGCGCCTGCGGCGCCGCCTGCTGCGCGTCGGCATGGCGCGCCAGGGCCTCCCGCGCGATCTCGTCCAGGCCAATCCCCCCCACCCGCGAGACCGTCCCCGTGAAATAGCGGTCCAGCACCGCCTGGGCCAGCCCCACCGCCTCGAACACCTGCCCGTTGCGATAGCTCCGCAGCGTCGAGATGCCCATCTTGGACATGATCTTCATCAGCCCCTTGTTCAGGGCCTTGATGTAGTTCTGCAGCGCCTTCGGCGCATTGGTCCGCACGCTCAACGCGTCCGTCCGCACCAGTTCGGACACCGTCGCGAACGCCAGATAGGGATTGATCGCCGCCGCGCCGAATCCCAGCAGCAGCGCCATGTGCATCACTTCGCGCGCCTCGCCGGTCTCGATCAGCAGCCCTGTCCCCGTGCGGAATCCCGTCTCCCGCAGGGCCTGGTTCACCGCCGCCGTCGCCAGTAGCGCCGGAATCGGCGCGCGGCCGTCCGGCAGATCCCGGTCGCTCAGCACGATCAGGTTCACGTCCGCCCGCACCAGCTCCAGCACCCGCTCGCACAGCGCGGCCAGCCCGTGCTCCAGGGCCGCGCCGGGTTCGGCCGCGCCCGCATCGAAATCCATCTTCACGGCCGCCGACTGGAACCCCTCGCGGTTCAGGTTCCTGATCCGCGCCAGGTCCGCGTTCGACAGGATCGGATGCTGCAGCTTCACCAGCCGCGCGTGCGCCGGACTCTCGCTCAGGATGTCCGGGCTGTGCCCCAGGAACGTCATCAGCGACATCACCAGCTCCTCGCGGATCGAATCGATCGGCGGATTGGTGATCTGCGCGAAGAGCTGCTTGAAATACCAGTAGAACAGCTGCGGCTTCTCCGACAGCACCGCCAGCGGCTGGTCGCTGCCCATCGAACCGACCGGTTCCGCGCCTTTCACGGCCATCGCGTCGAGGATGAGG
Source organism: uncultured Verrucomicrobiota bacterium (assembly GCA_937860055.1). GTDB lineage: Bacteria > Verrucomicrobiota > Kiritimatiellia > CAIQIC01 > Lenti-01 > Lenti-01. The sequence goes on from CALMBO010000011.1 coordinate 107,285, forward strand.
CGCACGTCTTCGCGGGTGTAGCCGAACAACCGGTGCTTCGTTTCCAACGCCCCGACCGGCTCTTCGCCGGCATCCACTGCGCCGTAGAAGCCATGGATGGAAATGTGGTTCTCCTCGACCCAGCGGCGGTAGGGGCGGCGCCGCGCGAGGTGCATCTTGATCTCGGCATCCTTCATGAGGCGCCCCGTGGCGAGATCCGCCAGCAGCATCGTGCCGGGCCGCAGCGAACCTTTTTCGGCCACCTGGTCGGCCGGGATGTCCAGCACCCCCGCTTCCGACGCCAGCACCATGAAGCCGTCCTTGGTCACCGTGTAGCGCACGGGCCGCAGCCCGTTGCGGTCCAGCGAAGCCCCCACCATCCGCCCGTCGGTGAACGCCACCGCCGCCGGCCCGTCCCACGGCTCCATCAGCCCGGCGTGGTATTCGAAGAACCCGCGCAGGTCGGGCCCCATCGGATACTTCTGCCCCCACGCCTGCGGCATCAGCATCAGCAGCGCATGGTGGATGTCTCGGCCGCCCAGCGCCAGAAGCTCCAGCGCATTGTCGAGGTTGGCGCTGTCGCTGCCGAAATCCTCCAGGATCGGCGCCAGCTTCCCGATGTCCCGGCCGAACAGCTCGGATTTCAGCTTGGGCTCGCGCGCGGCCATGGCGTTGCGGTTGCCGCGCAGCGTGTTGATCTCGCCATTGTGCGCCAGCAGGCGGAACGGCTGCGCCAGCGGCCACGAGGGAAACGTGTTCGTCGAATAGCGCTGGTGCACCACCGCCACGGCGCTGACCATGCGCCGGTCCACCAGGTCCGGATAGAACCTCGGCACCTGCGGGGCGATCATCATGCCCTTGTAGACCAGCGTGCGGCACGAGAAGCTCGAGGCGTAGCAATTCGGCGAGTGGTCCGCCGCCTTGCGGCCCAGCTCGTGCTCCGCGCGCTTGCGCACCACCAGCAGCTTTCGCTCCAGGGCCTCTCCCGAAAGCCGGCCCTTGGCCTCCGCCGCGAACACCTGCCAGAACGACGGCATCGAAGCCCGCGCCGTCGGTCCCACCGCCTGCGGATCCGTCGGCACTTCGCGCCAGCCCAGCGCGCACAGCCCCTCCTCCAGCAGGATCCGCTGGAGCCCCGCCTTCGTGTCCGCCAGCTCCTTCCCGCCCGGCGGCAGGAACAGCGCGCCCACGCCATACGTTCCGCGCTCCGGCAGCGCAAAGCCCAGGCGCTTCGACTCCTCGCGGAAGAATCCATCGGGGATCTGGATCAGCAGCCCCGCCCCGTCGCCCGTGTCCGGATCCGCCCCCGTCGCCCCGCGGTGCAGCAGGTTCATCAGCACCTCGATGCCCTTCTCGACGATCCGATGCTCCGCCCGCCCGTCCAGGTTCAGGACAAAACCCACCCCGCACGCATCGTGTTCGTTCCGCGGGTCGTACAATCCAGTGGCTTTCATCCTGTCGCTCCTTCGATTCCGTCGGGCCCGGCTCCCCGCCGGGACCCATCCTTCTATTCTATCCGTTCTTCCATGCCAACTCGCGTCTTTGTCCGCCGCCGCCGCCGAACCGACAAGAACGTCGGCCTTCAAAAACGCGCTTCAATTTTGTCGCTTCCGGAATAGACACATCCGGCCCGGGCCTGAAAAGCCCCGGCCGGCGTGTTTTTCTTCCGATTCGATCCGTCCTATCCGATCGCCGCCTTTCCCGTCTCGCCCGTCCGGATCCGGATGCAATCCACCAGGTCGAGGATGAAGATCTTCCCGTCGCCGATGTTCCCCGTGCGCGCCCCCTTGATGATGGCGTCCACCGCCGGTTTCACGAAGTCCTCGTTCACCGCGATCTGCAGCTCCACCTTCTTCAGGAGGTTCACCTCTGTCTTCGCGCCGCGATAGCTCTCCGTGTAGCCCATCTGCTGCCCGCAGCCAATGACGTTCTTGGCCGTCATCTTCCCCACCTTGGCCTCCAGCAGCGCGGCCTTCACGTCCGTCAGCTTCTCGGGTTGGATCACCGCTATGATCATTTTCATTTCGTTTCTCCTCGGTTGGGGATTATTTGGTCAGGAAACCCTGGAAGTCCGGATAGGCTTCCATGCCGTGCTCGCCCACGTCCAGCCCGCCGAGCTCCTCGGCGCGGCTCACGCGCAGCCCCATCAGCGCCTTGATCGCCAGCCAGAAGACCGAGGACAGGGCCACCGTGAACACGCCGACCAGCGCGGCTCCCTTGAGCTGCTGCAGGAACTGCGCCAGCGGCGAGAGGCCGGTCGCCAGCGCCGCGATGTTCGTGGCGATGCCTTCGTTGTAGAACAGGCCCAGCGCCAGCGTGCCCCAGACGCCGTTCAGCAGGTGGACGGACAGCGCGCCCACCGGATCGTCGATCTTCATCTTGTCGAAGAACAGCACGCCCAGCACCACCAGGACGCCGCCGATGAACCCGATGACCGCGCCGCTGCCCACCGAGACGAAGGCGCACGGGGCGGTGATGGCCACCAAGCCCGCCAGGCAGCCGTTCAAAATCATCGACAGGTCGGGTTTTCTGAGCAGCACCCAGGCAGCGAGCGTCGCGCCGATGGCACCGGTGGCCGCCGCCACGTTCGTGTTCACCAGCACGTGCGCAATGGCCGCGCCGTTGCCCGCTGACATCGTCGAGCCCGGATTGAATCCAAACCAGCCGAACCACAGGATCAACACACCCAGGGCGGCCGAGGTCATGCTGTGGCCGAAGATCGGATTGACCATTCCGTCGGCGCGATACTTGCCGAGGCGGGGCCCCAGGATCAGGGCGCCCGTCAAGGCCGCCCAGCCGCCAACCGAGTGCACCACCGTGGAACCGGCGAAATCGCGGAAGTTCCCGAAGAAGGCCGCCAGGCCCGACTCGCCCGGCGTCGCGCCGAGGATGCCGCCGCCCCAGATCCAGTGGCCGCTCAGGGGATAGATGAATGCCACCAGCAGGACGCTGAACACGAGGAACGAACTGAACTTGATGCGCTCGGCCACCGCGCCCGAAACGATCGTCGCCGCCGTGCCCGCGAACACGAGCTGGAAGAAGAACTTGGCCCACAACGGCACCGGCGTCCAGTTGATCGCGGAATACACCCCCTCGTAGGTCGCCGTCGAAAACGGATTCATCGAGGCGTACGCCGCGCCCAGCGCCGGCGAGTTGTCCGCCCCGCTCGCGAAAAACAGCCCCTGCAGGCCGACCCAGAGATTTCCATCGCCGAACATCAAACCCCACCCGATCACCCAGAAGGAGATCGAGGCGATGGCGAAGACGATGAAGTTCTTCGCCAGGATGTTCACCGTGTTCTTCGCCCGGCACAGCCCGCTTTCCACCATCGCAAAACCCGTGTTCATGAAGAACACCAGCATCGCCGCGATCAGGACCCAGACCGTATCGAGTCCCACCCGCAGATCGCTCATGACCGGCATCAGGCGGGCCATCGCCTCCGGCGCATCCCCCTGCGCCCAGGCCATTCCGCCGCCCGACAGCAGGATGGCCACAAACAAGCCTCCCCGTTTCCCAATCGCTCTCATCGCTCTCCTCCTTCTCTGTTCCCGGCCCCGCCTCTCTGCGGAACCGGCTTTTTCGTTTGAGTGGAGATAGAGCAATACCCATGCCAAGCCAAACGGGAAACCGAACGGAAATAATCGCAATACATTTTCATTCAAATAGATATAAATTTATTGGCCAAAAACAATTTCGAATAAATGGCGGAATTGAATTACAATTTTGTCGTTAAATTATGTTTCAAATACATAAATGAATTTCTGCATTCAGCGGCCGTTTCAAGCGTCCGGCGGCTCCAGCAAGCCGTCCAGCTTCCCGAAGGGATTGAACAGCGTCGTGGCCCCCGGTGGGTCGCTCCCCGCCCCGCCGCCAAACCCTGCCAGGACATTCTTCTCGTGCTCGTGGTCGTGGCAATAGAGGCACAGCAGTTCCCAATTGCTTCCATCCGGCGGGTTGTTGTCGTGGTTGTGGTCCTTGTGGTGGACCGTCAGCTCCTTCAGCCGCGGTCCCTTGAATTCCCGGCCGCAGCTGGCGCAGACGTGGGGGAACAGCTTCAGCGCCCGCTCGCGGTATCCCTTCATCCGCGCCGCCGTCTCGCGGTGCAGTTCCGCCAGCACCCGCTCGCGCGCCGCCGGATCCATCGGCTTCTTCGGCTTCATCCCGCGGTTCCCCGGACCCGGCTCATCCGTAGGGCCGAGGATCGATCTGGTAGCCCTTGATCTTGTATCCCAGGATGCGCGGGGTCGTCCCCAGCGCGCGCGCCGCCGACGCGATGTTCCCGCGCGTCGACTTCAGCGCGTCGCGGATCAGGTCCCGCTCGTACGCCCCCACCAGCGCCTTCAGGTTGCCGCTCACCGGCCCCCCGCTCGCCTCCGCCGTCTGCAGCGTCGGCGGCAGGTGGTACGGATGGATCACGTTGCCCTCCGCCACCAGCACCGCCCGCTCGATGCAGTTCTCCAGCTCGCGCACATTCCCCGGCCAGTGGTAGCTCATCAGCATGTCGATCACGGCGCTCGACAGCCGCCGCACGTCCTTGCCGTTCTCCTGCGCGTATTTCTGCAGGAAGTGGTCCGCCAGCAGCACGATGTCCGCCTTCCGCTTCCGCAGCGGCGGCACGTAGATCGGAAACACGTGCAGCCGGTAGTACAGGTCCTCCCGGAACTTGCCCTGCTGCACCATCGCCTGCAGGTCCTTGTTCGTCGCCGTGATCAGCCGCACGTCCACCTTGATCGTCTTCGTCCCGCCCACGCGCTCGAATTCCCGCTCCTGCAGCACCCGCAGCAGCTTGATCTGGATCGACGGCGGAATGTCGCCGATCTCGTCCAGCAGCAGCGATCCCCCGTGCGCCAGCTCGAAGCGCCCCTTGCGCTCCGCCATCGCCCCCGTGAACGCCCCCTTCTCGTGCCCGAACAGCTCGCTCTCGATCACGCTCTCCGGCAGCGCCGCGCAATGGGCCTTGATGAACGGCTTGTCCGCCCGGCTGCTGTTGTAGTGGATCGCGTGCGCCACCAGCTCCTTGCCCGTCCCCGTCTCCCCCTCGATCAGCACCGAGGCCGAACTCTTCGACACCTGCGCGATCTGGTCGTACACGATCTGCATCTCGTGGGAATTGCCGATGATGTTCGCCGGACGGAAGCGCTCCTTCAGCTCCGCCTTCAGCCGGGCGTTCTCCTCCGCCAGCCGCTCCTGCGATTCCTGCAGCGCCCGCCGCAGCTTCACCGCCTGCGCGATCATCGACGCGATGATCGTCAGCAGCCGCACGTCCTGCTGCAGGTCCGCCTCCGGATCGAACGCCCGGTCCGCGCTCAGCGTCCCCGCCACCTCCTGCTCCGCCTTGATCGGCACGCAGATGAACGACGCGTCCGGCCGCTTGCCCCGCTGCGTCTTGTCCAGGAACATCGGCGACTCGCTCGTCCGCGGGATCACGATCGGCTTCCCGCTCAGCGCCACCTGCCCCGTCACCCCCTCGCCCAGCCGGTACCGGCCCCGCTGCGCCTGCTGCTCCGACAGCCCGTGCGACGCCTCGATCAGGATCTCCCCCGTCTTCCGGTTCAGCAGCGTCAGCGTCGCGTACTTCATGTCCATGTGCGTCGACAGCGCTTCCAGCATCGGACCCGCCACCTCCCGCAGGTCCAGGCTGCGGTCCAGCAGGCGGCTGATTTCGCCCAGCAGGTCGATCTCCCGCGTGTGGCGGTCCGCCGGCGCCCCGGCCATCTCGTTGGGTTGTTTCTTCGGAGGCATGGCGTCTCCCGGTTCCGGAAGGCCGCTTGCCGGAGGCCCCGCCCAAGGGGGAAACGGGGCTCCCGGCCCGCGGCCGTGAACGGAACTACTTGATGAACAGCATCTCCTGGTACGTCGGCAGCGGCCACAAATCGTCGGCCACGATGCCCTCCAGCTGGTCGGCCACCTCGCGCACCGCGTCCATCGCCGGCACGATCTTCTTCCGGCAGTAGGCCGCGTGCGAGGCCACGTCGCCGTCGTGCTCGTGGTCGATCGCCTTGCGCAGGTTCTCGACCCGGCCCTGGAAGTCCGCCACCAATTGCCCGAGCTCGTCCAGCACCGTCGTGCAATGCTTCTTGCCCAGCGTCTTCAGCGCGATCGACGTCCCCGCCAGCCGGTTCTGGTATTCCACCGCCGCCGGAAAGATCTTCGTCTTGGCGATCTCGAACGCCAGCCGCGCCTCGATCATCACGTCCTTGATGTACTTCTCCAGGTAGATCTCGTTCCGGCTGTGGAATTCCCGGTTCGACAGCACCTGGTACTTCGCCAGCACGTCGTCGTTCTCCTTCGTCTGGGCCGCGGGAATCGCGTCGGCCGTGTTGCGGGCGTTCGGCAGCCCGCGCTTCGCGGCCTCCTTCTGCCACGCCTCCGTGTAGCCGTCGCCGTTGAAGATGATGCGCCCGTGCTCCTTCATGATCTTCTGGATCACCTTCTGCACCGCCGCGCCCAGCGCCTCCGGCGTCTTCGCCTTCGCCGCCTCCAGCTCGCCCGCGATGGAATCCAGCGAATCCGCCACGATCGTGTTCAGGATCACCAGAGGTCCCGCCACCGACTGGCTCGAACCCACGGCGCGGAACTCGAACTTGTTTCCGGTGAACGCGAACGGGCTCGTGCGGTTGCGGTCGCCCGCGTCCTTCGGCAGCGGCGGCAGCGTGTCCACCCCCACCGTCAGGAGGCCCGGCTCCTTCGACTTGCCGGCCGCCCCCTTCGCGATCTGCTCGAACACCTCCGTCAGCTGGTCGCCCAGGAAGATCGAGATGATCGCCGGCGGCGCCTCGTTCGCGCCCAGCCGGTGGTCGTTGCCCGCGTGCGCCACCGACGCCCGCAGCAGCGTCGCGTGCTTGTCCACCGCCCGGATCACCGCCGCGCAGAACGCCAGGAACTGCATGTTGCTGTGCGGCGTGTCGCCCGGCTCCAGCAGGTTCGCCTTCTTCGTCCCCAGCGACCAGTTCAGGTGCTTGCCCGACCCGTTGATTCCCGCGAACGGCTTCTCGTGCAGCAGGCACGCCATCCCGTACTTCTGCGCCACCCGCTGCAGCACCGTCATCGTCAGGTACTGGTGGTCCGCCGCCACGTTGGCGTTCTCGTACACCGGCGCCAGCTCGTACTGCCCCGGCGCCACCTCGTTGTGCCGCGTCTTCACCGGCACGCCCAGCTTGTAGAGCTCCCGCTCCGCCTCCAGCATGAACGCCAGCACCCGCTCGGGAATCGCCCCGAAATACTGGTCCTCCATCTCCTGCCCCTTCGGCGGCTTCGCGCCAAACAGCGTCCGGCCCGCGCTGATCAGGTCCGGCCGCGCGAAGAAGAAATTGCGGTCCACCAGGAAATACTCCTGCTCGCAGCCCGCCGTCGCGAACACCCGCTCCGCCGCGCCAGGACTGAAGATCCTCAGCAGCCGCTGCGCCTGCGTGTTCAGCACCTGCATCGACCGCAGCAGCGGCGTCTTCTTGTCCAGCGCCTCGCCCGTCCACGAGCAGAACGCCGTCGGAATGCACAGCGTCGTCCCGTTGGGGTTCTCCAGAATGTACGCCGGGCTCGTCACGTCCCACGCCGTGTAGCCCCGCGCCTCGAACGTCGCCCGGATCCCGCCCGACGGGAAGCTCGACGCGTCCGGCTCGCCCTTGATCAGCTGTTTCGAGGAAAATTCCGCCAGCGCCCCGCCCTTGCCGTCCGGCTCCAGGAAGCTGTCGTGCTTCTCCGCCGTCAGCCCCGTCAGCGGATAAAACACGTGCGCGTAGTGCGTCGCCCCCTTCTCGATCGCCCAGTCCCTCATCGCCACCGCCACCGCGTCCGCGATCGACATGTCCAAGGCCTCCCCCCGGTCGATCGTCCGCCGCAGCGCCTTGTACACCGCCGACGGCAACCGCTCCTGCATCACCCGGTCATCGAACACGTTCGACCCGAAAATCTCGTTCGAGGGCGTCTTGGAAAAATCCAGCGCCGGAGCCGTCGCCCGGTAGTTCGTCACCGCCGCGATCGCATTCAATCTCGCATTGCTCATCGATGTTCCTCTTTCTTTCTCGTTCCTAAATCAGACTCTTTTGTCCGCCCTGTCCATCCACCCACCACTTTTGTGGCGATGACTCAATTTAGCAACAACCATGCCAAAGCACATGGGAATTTCGGAATTCTAGCAACAACCTGCTCATATCCAACAAGATAAGAATTCTTTGCCCAATCGGCCCATATTCCATTTAAGACATTTTTGTATTTTTGTAAACCATAAAAATACAATTTTGTAATCCGATATGTCCTCCAGCCACAAATTCGACCTCCCTCCCGCCTTGAATCACACCGCCGCAACCTCGCCCCCATTCTTAATTCTTCATTCCTGTTTCTCATTTCTATAGGCTCCCCTCCATGACGACGCCTTTCGCACGCCTCGAACTCCTCCTCGGCCCCGAGGCCCTCCCCCGCCTCGACCGCGCCCGCGTCGTCATCGCCGGCCTCGGCGCCGTCGGCGCCGCCGCCGCCGAATCCCTCGCCCGCTCCGCCGTCGGTCACCTGACCCTCGTCGATTTCGACGAAATCCGCCCCTCCAACCTCAACCGCCACCCCTTCGCCTTCCATTCCACCCTCCGCCACCCCAAGGCCGAAACCGCCGCCCGCTTCCTCCGCGACATCCATCCCGACGCCGAAATATCCCCCCTCTCCCTCTTCCTCGACGCCAAGACCGCCCCGAAACTTTTCGCCGAACACCCCTGCGACGTCCTCATCGACGCCATCGACTCCCTCCTCCCCAAGACCGAACTCCTCCTCGCCGCCCGCCAGGCCAAGGTGCCTTTCATCCTCACCTGCCTCGGCGCCGCCCGCAAGCTCGACCCCACCCGTTTCGTCGCCGCCGACCTCGCCGACTCCCACACCTGCCCCCTCGCCCGCCTCCTGCGCAAGCGCCTCGCCAAGCGCGGCGGAACCGCCGGCATCCGCTGCATCTTCTCCACCGAACTCCCCGCCTCCCCCCTCGAATCCGTCGAACCCGCCGCCGACTTCTACGTCCGCGGCCGCCTCCGCCCCCCCATGGGCTCCCTCCACGCCGTCACCGCCGCCGCCGGCCTCCTCGCCGCCCGCGAAACCCTCGCCCACCTCCTCCAAACCCCATGATTCCCCCCATGCGCGAAATCGCCGTTCAAAAGTTTTTCCATTGTGTGGAAAAATCGCTGAAAGTTTTTCCATTGTGTGGAAAAAATGGCCCGTTTTTTCCACACGGTGGAAAACTTTTTTCCACAGTGCGGACAAACCTCATGCCGCGAGTCCCCGCATGATCCCCCGCGACCAACATGCGATCGCAGGTTCCGGCGAACGCCTCGACCGGCAGATTCTGCGCCTCTACCCCTGGCTCGACCGCTCCACGGTTCTGGAACTCATTTCAGCTGGACACGTGCTGATCGCCGGCCGTCCCGCCAAAAAAGGCGTCCGCCTGGAAGCCGGCGATGTCCTCGACTGCCGCGACATCCCCGAACCCGCCGACCTCCGCCTCCAGCCCAATCCGGATTTGCCGCTGAAGATTCTCTTCGAAGATGATTCCGTTCTTGCCCTCGACAAGCCTGCGGGCCAGCCCACCCATCCGCTGCGCTTCATCGAAACCGACACCCTCGCCAACGCGCTCATTGCCCGCTTCCCCGAACTCGCCGGCATCGGCGACGACCGTCTCTTTCCCGCCCTCCTGCACCGCCTCGACACGCAAACCTCCGGCCTCGTCCTCGCCGCCAAAACCCCCGCCGCCTACGCGAATCTCCGCGCGCAGTTCCGCCGCTTCTCCGTCCAGAAGCACTACACCGCCCTCGTCCACGGCCGCGTCGATTCCCCCGGCCGCCTCGACGCCCCCCTCACCCACCAGACGCGAACCCCCTGCAAAATGGCCGTTGCCCGCAATCCCGACAAGGTGCCCAAAAACGACTGCTTCGCCGCCGCCACGTCCTGGGTGCCGCTCGAAACCGGCCGGGAATTTTCGCTGCTCGATGTCACCATCTACACCGGCGTCACGCACCAGATCCGCTGCCACCTCGCCGCCGCCGGCCACCCCATCGCCGGCGATTCTCTCTACGGTTCGCCGCTCTCCCCTTCAGCCTTCAGCCTTCCCCCTTCAGCCTATTCTCGCCACTGGCTCCACGCCGCCCGCCTCATCGCCTCCCACCCCGCCACCGGCAAATCCCTCGACCTCTCCTGCCCCCTGCCCCCCGACTGGCCGCCCACCGCCTGATGCCCGTTTCCGCTCCCATCCTCGTCGCCGCCATCAACGCGCGGCACAGCCACGCCTCTCTCGGCGCACGGTACCTGCTCGCCAACATGGGCGACTTGCGCCCGCAAACGGAACTGGCCGAATTCACCATCCAGCAGTCCGCCGCCGAAATCGCCACGGCCATCGCTGCCCGCAACCCCCGCATCCTCGGCCTCGGCGTCTATATCTGGAATGCCTCCCGCATCGCCGAACTCCTCCCCCTCCTGCGCCAGCAATCGCCGCACATGAAAATCATCCTCGGCGGGCCCGAAATCGCCGAAAAACACGCCGCAGATTTCTTGTCTTCTTGTAGGCCCGGTCACCTGACCGGGCGGGATTCGCCGGGTGGGGTCACCCGGCCTACATCTGCCGATTTCCTGATCCTCGGCGAAGGCGACCTCGCCTTCCCCTCCCTCTGCCGCGACCTGCTTTCAGACCCCCACGGGCTTGCCCCGTGGGTGAATGTGGTTCCTTCAACTCCCCCTTCAGTCTTCAGACCTCAGCCTCTCCCCCTCTCCTCCCTCCAACTCCCCTACGACGAATACTCCGATTCCGATCTCGCCCACCGCCTCCTCTACGTCGAATCCTCCCGCGGCTGCGCCATGCGCTGCGATTACTGCGTCTCTGCCAACGACGAATCCGTCCGCTTCTTCCCCATGCCTGCGCTTTTGGCCGCCTTCGACAACCTCCTTTTGCGCGGCGCGCGTCCGTTCAAGTTCTGCGACCGCTCGTTCAACCTCGATATTCCCCGCGCCATCGAAATCCTCTCTTTTTTCCGCGAACGCCTGCCGCGCTTTCCCGGCCTCTTCCTCCACTTCGAGATGCTGCCTGACCGCTTCCCCGCGGAGCTGCGCGCGGCGCTCGCGGCTTTTCCGCCGCGTTCCCTCCAGTTGGAAATCGGCCTGCAGTCGTTCAACCCCATCGTCCTCGAAACCATCCGCCGCCCGCAGAACCTTGACCGCGCCGCCGACAACCTCCGCTTCCTGCGCGAACACACCCACGCCTTCCTGCACACCGACCTCATCGCCGGACTCCCCGGCGAAACGCCCGAAAGCTTCGCCGCCGGCTTCGACCGCCTTGTCGCCCTCGGCCCCCACGAAATCCAGCTCGGCATCCTCAAGAAACTCCCCGGCGCCCCCCTCGCGCGCCACGACGACGCCTTCGCCATGCGCTACAGCCCCGCGCCGCCCTACGAAATCCTGTCCACCCGCGATTGGCCGGCCGATCATCTCGTCCGCACCGCCCGCTTCGCCCACTACTGGGACGCCATCGTCAGCTCCAACCGGTTCCTCGCCGCCGCCCCCCTGATCTGGAAGGATGCCTCCTCCGTCTTCGCCGCATTCATGGAGTTCTCGGACTGGATGGGCGCGCGCTTCCCGCGCGAACACGGCATTCCCCTCCCCGATCTCGTCGAAGCCGTCTTCCATTTTCTGGCGCAAGTCCGTGGCATCTCGCCCGCCATCGCGGCCGAAGCCTTGATCCGCGGCTACCGCCACGCCGGCGCCCGCGACATCCCCCCCGCCCTCGCCCCCCACCTCCGCCACGAGCCTCCGCCCCCCACCCCCGCCCTCCCCAAACCCCTCCGCCGCCAATTCCTCCGCTGGACATGGAAAGAATCTCGTTGATCCATGGTTGTCTTCTTTCCTGAAGTGGCCTAGAGTTTTGGCGATGAAATTGACGGCTTTTCAATCGGTGATGGAAAGTCTTCATCGGCACGAGGTGCGGTTCCTGCTGGTGGGCGGCATGGCCGTGGTCGCGCACGGCTATGGCCGGATGACCTACGATATCGATCTCGTCGTCCAACTGACCCCGGCCAACATTCGGCGCACTTTTGAAGCGCTGGCTCAATTGGATTTTCGCCCTCGGATTCCCATAACCATCGACGAATTCTCGGATCCGCGAAACCGCGAGAAATGGGCCCGCGAAAAGGGCATGATTGTCTTGAATTTCTTCAGCGGAAAAGATGACCCCTGTGCCATCGATCTCTTCATCCGCGAGCCGTTCCCCTTCGACGAAACCTTCGCCAAAGCCGTGTCGTCCGCCGTAAATGGCATCCCCTTCCGCTACGTCGATCTGAACACCCTGATCCAAATGAAGCGCGCCGCGGGGCGGCCGGTGGATCTGGAGGATGTCCGGCATCTGGAACAATTGGCGACAGACGATGAAAAAAACCTGGCAGATTGACAAGAACGCATCCGACTGGGAATGCGATCCGAAGAACGAGGAACTCTTCCACCTGCGCTATTTCCGCGCCCTGCCGATGGAAAAGAAAATCCAGGCCGTCGAGGAAATGTGCGCCTTGGCCTCCATGCTCAAGGAACAGCGGGGAGCCTATCGGGTCAAACGGAACCGAAAGCCAGTCAAGTAACAGGGCTGGTTCCAGCTCCTCATCCTGCGCAGCCAGCCCTCCTGTCCAAAATGGATTTTCCCGCCTACACTCCCTGCCGCCTCTGCCCGCGCCAATGCGGCACCGACCGCCTCGGCGGCGCCCCCGGCGTCTGTGGCGAAACCGCCGATCTGCGCATCGCTTCCTGGGGCCCCCACATGGGCGAGGAACCCTGCTTCAGCGGCACGCGCGGCTCCGGCGCGATCTTCTTCTCCGGCTGCTCCTGCCACTGCTTCTTCTGCCAGAATTGGCAGATCTCCAGCCCGCGCGGCAAGGGCGGCACCGTCTCCGCCGGGGAATTCCACCGCTTGGCGCTGAACCTGATCGAGATGGGCGTCCACAACCTGAACTTCGTCACCCCCGACCACTTTTGGCCGCACATCGAGGCGCTCTGCGCCCGCCTTCGCGACGAGGACGTCCAGATCCCCTTCCTCTTCAATTCCTCCGGCTACCAGCTGCCCTCCATGATTTCGCGCTACGCCGCCCGCATGGACATCTTCCTCCCCGACTTCAAGTTCGCCGATCCCGTCCTTGCCCGCCTCGTCATGCGCGACGAGCGCTACCCCGAGATCGCCCTCGAAGCCCTGCGCCTCATGGTCGCCGAAAAGGGATTCCTCGAACCCTTCGATCCCGCCGGCGCCGATCTCGCCAGGCGCGGCGTCCTCGTGCGCCACCTCGTCCTGCCGGGCCATCTCGAAAACTCCCTGCGCGCGCTCGACCTGCTCCGCGAGGAATTCGGCCGCTGGCTGCCGCTCTCGCTCATGAGCCAGTACAAACCCACCCCCGCCGCCCAATCCCGCCCCCCCTTCGACCGCCATCTCTCCGCCGGGGAATACCAGGCCGCCGTGGACCATGCCCAGGCGCTGGGGTTTGAAAACCTCCTCGTCCAGCCCCTCGCCCAATCCGACGACTTCTTCCCCGACTTCGAGAAGGACAACCCCTTCAAGGGCAATCCGGAAGCCGGCTGAAATCCGGCGGATTCCGCGTTTGGGGGCTTGTGCCGGACGCGGCTCTCGGCAATAGTAATGCCTTTCGATCGGCGATTGAACCATTGCCCACGCAAAGGAGCAAGATGGCCAGCCCGTATGAAAAGCTGAACAAGGCGAGGGAAAAATACGCCCGCGCCTTCCCCGACAAGCAGAAGGACTGCTTCGTGTTTTTTCCCGAATGGATCTTCGAGGCGGGCTATCTGGAGCGGCGGGCCCGGAATCTGATCCTGGGGGCCATCCGCCGGGGGACGCCCCTGACCGCCGAGGAGGTCCACCGGAAATTCTCCGGCCGCGACCGGCCCGACCTGGCCGGCAAGCAACAGGCCTATTCGGAGTCGGCCTTCGCGGTGTGCCTCGGCATCCTAATCCTCGTGGCGGTCAATTTCCACGCGATCCTCTTGCGGGAAATCCCCATCACGCTGGGCCCGCAGGCGCTTTCCTGCGTGATGGTGGCGGTCATCCTCATCGCCATCGGACACCTGCGCTGCCTGCTCAGCGACCCCGACGACGTCTTCCACCTCTGGTGGTTCTACACGGAAATCGGCATCTGCTCCCTGCTGGCCACGGGAATCCTCGCCATCGTGGTCCGCCAGATCAGCGACCTCGCGAACCACCGGGAAAACGCCATCTATGCGATCGTGCATCAAATGGTCGGTGTCTCCTGGGAGGAAACGCTGAAGACGGCGGCCACCATCCCCTATGGCGCCTTCATGCTGGCGGTCATCGCCATCGGGGTGCCGCTCATGGCGCTGAACGGCTTCTCGACCCTGCTGATCTTCGCGGGAGGCATCCTGATGCTCCTGTTCACCGGCTGGCTGCCCGGAAGCGCAACGCCCGAAATGCTGCGCCTCATCGGCCGCCCCGGCTTCGTCGCCGATTCCTCGGCGCTGGCCGTGCGCCTGGGAGACACCTACATGGGCCTGCTGCAGACCGACCGGTCGGTTTCGGAATCGCTTTCGCTCGCCGGCTTGTGGGGCGGGCTGGCGCTGATCGCCTTGGGGTCTTTCCTGATGGCCCGGAACAACCGCTGATCCGCAGTGGCGCGCCTGGCAGGACTCGAACCTGCGACCGCCGGATTAGAAATCCGATGCTCTATCCAACTGAGCTACAGGCGCGTATCGGTAGGAACCATACATAACCCCCTCGCCGTTTTCAAAGTTTACTTCCCATCCCTGTTCGGCTATCAAAGAAGAGGGAATCTTCCGGAACATCCATGAACGCCGCATCTTCCATCGCCGCCGATTGGTTCCCGCGCGCCGCCGGCGGACAGCCTCAACCCTACCCCTGCGGCGTCTGCGAGGCGCCCCCCCTTCCCGCCTCCGCCTTCACCGAACGCCACCTCCAGTGCATCTGGTCCGATGACCGCCTGCGGCCCCAGGCGCTCTCCACCGCCACCGGAGAACGCATCCAGGTGGAGCATCCCGGCGAATGGAATGCCGGCCCCGGCCCCGACTTCCTGAACGCGGCGCTCCGCGTCGGCCCTGAGCTGCGCCGGATCACGGGCGATGTCGAAATCCACATCCGCCCCGCCGACTGGCAGCGCCATCGGCACGGCGACGATCCCCGCTATCGCCGCGTCTGCGCCCATGTTTCGTTCCATCCCGGCACTCTGCCCGCCTCCGAGCTCCCGCCGGGCGCCCTTCAGATCGCCCTGCGCCCCGCGCTGGACGCCACCCCCGATTTCTCGTTCGACAACATCGACCTGATGGCCTATCCAGTCGCCGCCCGCGCCACGCCGCCCCCCTGCCGCGAAGCCATGTCGCGTCTGCCGCCGGCCCGGCGCGGTGCCGTGCTCGACGCCGCCGGCGAAAGCCGCCTGCGCCGCCGCGCCGAACTTCTCCAATCCGCCATGCTCGATCGCGGACCCGCGCAGGTGATCTACGAGGAAGTCATGGCCGCCCTCGGCTACCGCCCCAACAAGGCGCCGTTCCGGCGCCTCGCGCGCCTGCTCCCCCTCGATCGCCTCCGCGAAAAATCCGCCGGCAGCCCCCTCCGCGCCTATGCCCTCCTGATGGGCTGCGCCTCGCTCCTGCCCGATCCCTCCATCCGCCGCGCGTGGGACGACGAAACCAAGGCCTTCCTCCGCCGCTGCTGGGACGCCTGGTGGCCGCTGTCCGGCGAATTCCTCGCGCGGCGCATTCCCCGCGCCGACTGGACCATGGCCGGCATCCGCCCCGCCAACCGTCCCGAGCGGCGCCTCATGGCCGCCGCCCTGCTCTTCGCCCCCGCACCCAGCCTGCCGGAACACATCGCGGCCATCGCCCGCCATCCATCCGGCGTCCCGGCGGACCAGCTCCTCGCCCTGTTCGACCTGCCGGATGCCCCTTACTGGTCCAACCGCCTTTCCTTTTCTTCGGCCCCCGCGAAAGATCCCGTCGCCCTCGTCGGGATATCGCGCGCCCACGCCATTCTCGTGAACCTGATCCTGCCCGCCTTTGCCGCGATGGGCGCGCCCCCCGAGGCTTGGAAGTCCCTGCTTGGCGACCTCCCCGCGGAAGAACCCAACGACCTGATCAAGCAGACCGCCCTGCGCCTCTTCGGCCAGGACCACACGCCGCGCCTCTACCGTTCCGGACTGCGCCGGCAAGGGCTCCTCCAGATCCACCACGACTATTGCCTCGGCGACCGATCCCTCTGCGCCGCCTGCCCCTTCCCCAAAACCCTGGAAGCTTCCGCCCCATGACCCCATCCCCAAACCCGCCGCGTGAGGGCACGCGACCTGCAACCGGACGGGCGATCCCTGTAGGCCCGATGCCCTCATCGGGCGCGATCTTTTAACCATGAAAAACGAACCCGTCCGCATCTATGCCCACCGCTTTTCGTTCCCGCCCGAAGCGGAAGACGAAAACCGCCATGTGAACAACATCGAGTACGTCCGCATGCTGCAGGAATCGGCCATCGCCCACACGCGCCAGAACGGCTGGGCCCCCGAAGAACTCCACGCCCGCGGCTGGACCTGGGTCGTGCGCTCGCACTTCATCGAATATCTCCAGCCCTGCCAGGCCGGCGAGGAGATCGTGATCCGCACCTGGGTCGCCAACTTCAGGAAAATCCGCTCGCTGCGCAAATACCGCTTCGTGCGCGTTTCGGATGGCGCCGTCCTTGCCAACGCGCAGACGGACTGGGTCTTCCTCGATTTCCACAAGGGCCGCCCCATGGCCATCCCGCCCGAGGTCCTCTCCGCCTATGTTGTCGTGCCGGAAGGAGAGGAAAAGGATATCCGGTAGATGGTTTTCGTGTGGGCCGGGGTTGCATCCCCGGCGTTTCCGATCCGAATAGCCCGCCGCCCATGCAAGGGCGGCCTGCAAAATCCGAACAGCCCGGACGGCGCGCCGCGCCGCCCCTACTTTTTCGAACCTTCGCGGATCTCCACGCGGCGGATCTTTCCACTGATGGTCTTGGGCAGCTCCTTCACGAACTCCACCACCCGCGGATACTTGTAGGGCGCGGTGACCTTCTTCACGTGGTTCTGGAGCTCGTGCTTCAGCTCGTCGGAGGCCGCATATCCCTTGGCCAGCACGATGGTCGCCTTCACGATCTGGCCGCGTTCCTCGTCGGGCACGCCCGTCACGGCGCATTCCATCACGGACGGATGCTCCATCAGCGCGCTCTCGACCTCGAACGGACCGATGCGGTAGCCGCTGCTCTTGATGAGGTCGTCGTCGCGCCCCACGTACCAGAAGTAGCCGTCCTCGTCCTGCCACGCCACGTCGCCCGTGTGGTACACCCCCCCGCGCAGGCAGCGCGCGTTCCCCTCCGGATCGCGATGGTAGCCCAAGAACATCCCCAGCGGCCGGCCGCGGTCCATCGGGATCACGATCTCGCCTTGCTCGCCCGCGTCGCACCGCGTCCCGTCCGGCCGCGCCAGATGCATCCGGTACAGCGGCGACGGCTTGCCCATCGACCCCGGCTTGGGCTCCATACCCGTAAAATTCCCCACCCCCACCGTCATCTCGGTCTGCCCGTAGGCCTCCATCAGCTTCAGGCCCGTCGCCTTCCGGAACTGCTCGTACACTTCCGGATTCAGCGGCTCGCCCGCCACCACCGCATATTCCAGCCTGGAAAAATCGTATTTCGACAGGTCCTCCTTGATCAGGAACCGGTAGACCGTCGGCGGCGCGCAGAACGTCGTCACGCCGTATTTTGCGCACACCTCGAGCGTCTTCGTGGCCGAGAACTTGTCGTAGTCGTGCACGAACACGGCGCTGCCGGCAATCCACTGGCCGTAGAGCTTGCCCCACATGGATTTCGCCCAGCCCGTGTCGGCCACCGTGTAGTGCAGCCCCCCGTCGCGCACGTTCTGCCAGAAGCTGGCCGTCACGATGTGCCCCAGCGGATAGGTGAAATCGTGCACCACCATCTTCGGCTGCCCCGTCGTGCCCGACGAGAAATAGATCAGCATCGTGTCGCCGTTCCGCGTCGCCGCTTCGCCCGCCGGCCGCGTCCAGCGGCCGTCCGCCGCCGCCATCTCCGCCGCGAAATCGAGCCAGCCCTCTTTCGCGCCGGCCAGCCGCATCTTCAGGATGGGCCCGCCCGGCGCCTTCGCCGCCGCCTGGTCGATGGCCTCTTCCAGCGCCGCATCGGGAACCGTAACCGCCATGCGGATGCCCGCCCGCTCGAAACGGTAGGCCAGATCGTGTTCCTTCAGCATGTGCGTCGCCGGCACGCCGATCGCGCCGATCTTGTGCAGCCCCATCAGGCAATGCCAGAATTCCAGCCGCCCCTTCAGGATCAGGAGGACGGCGTCGCCCTTGCGAATGCCGTGTGTTCGAAAAACCTGCGCCGCCCGGTCGCTGCCTTCCTTCAGGTCGGCGAACGTCACGGTCTTTTCCGCCCCCTCGTCGTTGCACCAGACCATCGCCCGCCGCGACGGCTCCGCCTTCGCGGTCGCATCCACCACGTCGTACGCGAAATTGAAGTCCGCCGGCACCCGGATCTCCAGATGGTCCCGGAAATCCTCGTAGGACGAAAATTCCGTCCGGTTCACGAATCGCCCAAGCATCGACATGTCGCGTCCTCCCGCCTCAGATGATCATGGCCAGGAAGCGCGCCGGCTTTCCGTCGAGCGCCTGCATCGAGTGGCCCTGGTTCGAATCGAAATAGATGCAGTCCCCGCTTTCCAGCACCAGCTCGTTGCCGTGGATGCGCACGACCATGCGCCCTTCCAGCACGTAGTCGAACTCCTGACCGGGGTGCGAATTCGCGTGCGCCCCCGACGCGCCCGCGTCCGCCGGCACCGTCACTTCAAACACATCGACCTTGCGCCCCGCGAAGTTCGCCGCGAGGTTGCGGTACTGGTAGTCCTTGCGCCGTTCGACCGTCACCCCCCCGCCCCGCCGCGTGACCGTGAAAACCTTCATCCGCGGGGCTTCGCCGGTCAGCAGCTCCGTCAGGTCCGCCTTCAGCGCATGGGCCGCATCGTGCAGCGCGCTGGCCGGGATGTCGGCCTGGCCCGCCTCGAAGGTCTGGTATTCCGCCTGCGCCACGCCCAGCGCCTTCGCCATCTCCTCCGCCGTTTTCCCCTCGATCTCCCTCAGTTCCTTCAGCCGCGCCGCGATGTCCTTGCGCTTCTCCGTCATGGTCCTTCTCCTTCTTCCAAACCGCGCCCCATCATGCTCCGGAAAAAAGGCCCGCGCCAGCGTTTTCACGCCGTCGCGGGCCGCGAATCCGGGACCGGCTCAGGTCTCGCGCTCGCCCCGGGCCATGATGACCTTGCCCGTGCGGACCAGTTCGATGATCTTGAACTTGCGCAGCAGGTCCACCATCGCGTCGAGCTTCTCGGAGCTGCCCGTCGCCTCCAGCACGATGGATTTCTCGGACAGGTCCACCGTCTTGGCATGGAAATGGTCGGCGATCTGCAGCACTTCGCCGCGGTGCCCGCTGTCCACCGCCACCTTGACGAGCACCAGCTCGCGCGCGACCACCTCCTCGTCGGTGTGCTCGCGGCAGGCCAGCACGTCCACCAGCTTGGAGCATTGCATGATGATCTGCTCCAGCCCGGCTTCGTCGCCCTTGGCCGTGATGGTCATGCGGGAGAAGTCGCCCGTCGCGCCGGGCGACACCACGAGGCTCTCGATGTTGAAGCCCCGCCGCGAGAAGGTCTGCGCGATGCGCGCGAGCGCCCCGGGGCGGTTCGCCACGTAGATGCTCAGGTTGTGGGCCGATATGTCCTTGTTCATGTTCCTCTCCCTTCCGCTCAGGCGTTCTTCGCGCCGGCCTTCGCCGGGCGGCTGTTCTTGCGCCCCGCCGGACGCCCCGGCTTGCGCCGCGGATGGCACAGCACGGTTTCCTCCAGCGGCTTGCCGGGCGGCACCATCGGGTATACCTCCTCGTGGTGCACCACCTCCACGTTCACCAGCGCCGGGCCCGGATGCTCCAGCGCCTTCTTCAGCACCTTCGGGATGTCCGCCGCCCGCTTCAGGTTCAGGCCCAGGATCCCGTACGCCTTCGCCAGGTCCACGAAGTCCGGATTGCCTTCCAGGTCCACGCCGCTGTAGCGCTCGTCGTAGAACATGTCCTGCCACTGCCGCACCATGCCCAGGTAGTGGTTGTTCATCAGGATGATCTTCACCGGTAGCTTGTGGATCGCCGCCGTCGCCAGCTCGTTCATCGTCATCTGGAACCCGCCGTCGCCCACGATCGCGATCACCGTCTCGCCGGGGCGCCCGAACTGCGCGCCGATCGCCGCCGGCAGCCCGAAGCCCATCGTGCCCGCGCCGCCCGACGAAATGAACTGCCACGGCTTGTCGCAGTGGTAGAACTGCCAGGCCCACATCTGGTGCTGGCCCACGTCCGTCGCCATGATCGCCTTGCCGCCCGTCAGCTTGTTCAGCGCGTCGATCACCTGCGGCGGATGCAGCCCGCCCTTCTTCGCGTAGCCCATCGGCCACTTCTTCTTGAAGCCCTCGATCCGCTTCAGCCAGTCGGCCGTGTCGCCGCGCTTCAGCAGCGGCAGCAGGTCCTGCAGCACCGCCTTCGCGTCGCCGCGGCAGCGGATGTCGGGCTTCACCAGCTTCCCGAACTCCGCCGCGTCGATGTCGATGTGGATCTTCACCGCGTTCTTGCAGAACTCGCCCGGCACGCCCAGGATGCGGTCGTCGAGCCGCGCGCCCACGGAGATCATCAGGTCGCACTCCACCACTGCGCGGTTCGCAAAGGCCGTCCCGTGCATGCCCAGCCCCTGGAGGCTCAGCCGGTGCGAATCCGGAAACACGCCCTTGCCCAGCAGCGTCGTCGCCACCGGCGCATCCAGCGTCTCCGCCAGCTGCCGCAGTTCGTTCTCGGCGCGCGACAGCACCGCGCCGTGGCCCGCGATGATCACCGGCCGCCGGCTCTTCGCCAGCGCCTCCGCGATCTGCCGGATCGTCTCCGGCCCGTAGCCCTTCGGCTCCGGCTTGTAGCCCGGCAGGTTCATCTCCGCCTCGAGCCCCACCGTGCAGGCCTCCGTGCCCACGTCCTTCGGCACGTCGATCAGCACCGGGCCGGGACGGCCCGTCGTCGCGATGTGGTACGCCTCCTTCACGATCCGCGGAATGTCGTTGGCGCTCCTCACCAGATAGCTGTGCTTCACGATCGGCATCGTCAGGTTGAACACGTCCGCCTCCTGGAAGGCGTCCTTCCCCAGCATGCCCCGCACGCTCTGGCCCGTCACCACCACCATCGGCACCGAATCCATGTAGGCCGTCATGATGCCCGTCACCGTGTTCGTCGCCCCGGGACCGCTCGTCACCAGCACCGCCGCCGGCTTGCCCGTCGCCCGCGCATACCCGTCCGCCTCGTGCGCCGCCCCCTGCTCGTGCCGCACCAGCACGAACTTCATCTTCCGCCTCACCTTGTACAACGCGTCGAACAGCGGTATCGCCGACCCCCCCGGCAACCCGAACATGATCTCGATCCCGATCTTTTCCAGGCTCTGGATCAGCGCCTCGGCCCCGTTCATCTGGTTTTCACTCATTTTCTGCCTCCAAATTGGAAATCATCCGAATTTCGACGCTAAAATATCGCTTTTATGACTCCATGCAAGAAAAATATACCGTTTTTGATCGATTTTTTAATCTTTTTGACATCCAAACCGGAAAATGGCACTTTTTTGACCATGAAACCGGCGCTTCGGGACATCTATGACGGATTTTCGGCCACCTACGAGGCCAATCGGGGACTTTTTGACATGACCCCCGTCCTAGAACCCTTCTTCGCCGGTCTCCACCAGCCCCACGGCCGCCTCCTCGACCTCGGCTGCGGCGCCGGCGAACCCTTCCCCCGCTACTTCCTCGACCATGGCTGGGACGTCGTCGGCGTGGATTTCTCGGAAAACATGCTCCGCCTCGCCGCCCGATACGCCCCCGGCATGCGCACCCTCCATGCCGACATGCTGGACGTCGATTTCGAACCCGCCCGGTTCGACGCCATCACCTGCATCTACTCCCTCTTCCACGTCCCCCGCGCCCGCCACCCCGCCCTGTTCGCCAACTTCCACCGCTGGCTCCGCCCCGGCGGCCAGGTCCTCTTCACCTACGCCACGAAGGAATACACCGGCGCCGACGAGTTCGAAGGCGAAAAGGAATTCATGGGCCGCCCCCTCTTCTACAGCCACACCACCCCCGCCCGCCTCCGCGGCCAGCTCGACGCCGCCGGACTCGACGCCGCCGCCTTCGACCTCCGCGACATCGGCGGCGAAACCTTCCTCTGGGTCTCCGCCTCCCGATCCTGATCCCCCCTGCGCGGCAGGAAGGCGCCGCCTGTGCCCATGCGCCTTCCAGTCGCACCTGTTGTCTACTTTTTGACGCTTCGCCGCCAAAAATATTTTTCCCGCCTCCTGCCGCGCCCATCCCATCGGCGTTTCCTCCATTCCCCCGCCCCGCGAAGCCGCCCCGCCCCCTTGACCCGCCTCCCAAAGCCTGCCATCCTTTCCGCCATGGGCAACGGGTTCCATCGGATCGGGGCGCCGGGTTTCTGCCTCGTCTTGGCACAAGGCATGATCGCAAGGGCGGCGGATGAACTCGTTGGCGTTTCCGCAGAAGCCTACGCCGATTTCATGGCCGCCGAAGTCCTCGACCCC
>CALMBO010000012.1 GCA_937860055.1 uncultured Verrucomicrobiota bacterium
GGGAACCATTCGCAAAAGGTGTTCCGGACGGACGGGGATTGCGGGAGGTTTCTGGACACGCTGGGGGAAGTCTGCGGGGTAGTGTCCAGAATATTTCGCACTTTGGTTTGAGGCAGGTTTGGCGCGGCGGGGAGGCGGGAGGCTGCGGTTTCCCCCGCCTTGGTTTTCCCCCAGCGCCCCCCTTTCCCGGGCCTTCGCCCGTTGGGCTTCGGCCACGCCTCCGGCCGCGAGCGGCCTCCGGGAGGCGCCCCTTTCGAGTGCGGATCATCGGCCGGGGGAAGGGGCAGTTCTGACGCCTGCCAACTTCAATTCATTCGCCAGATCGCCAGTTGAGCACGGTGGAGTATACTCCCTGTATTAGTGGAACGCGTTCCACCAACCGACCGGGTATTGGGGTGGCGGCAACCGGGGGCGGCAGACTGCCAGGAGGCCACGCGGGAGTCTGTGGCGGCCCCTTGGGGTCCAAGAACCCACCCAAACGGTCTATATCGCATCCTGGAGCCCGGGCGGGGTGATTTTGGCTTGAAACAGGCGGGGCGGGGGAGTCTTATACGAGTGTTAGCCTGATGCGCGCCGGGGAAGCCGGTGCGGGCAGGCGAATACAGGAGATGGCCATAGGCTAGACACAGACCACACATAGAGATTTTGCGTTATCGCAAGATTCGTTCATTGGGAAACTGGCAGTTTACTTTTGCAGAACGAACTAGCGGAAACGCGCTGATAAGGCGCGGTTTCTGTTCATGTTCTGCAAAGGGATGCCAGTCCCTCCAATGAGCGTGGCAGTTGCCGCGCCGCTTTTGTTATCAGGACAAAATCAAACACACGGAGGGTTGGGTAATGAAAATTCGACTGGGGTTATCTGTAGTGGTTATGGGATGCGTTTGGGCGGCCGTGGCCTCGGCCCAGACGATCCAGGGGACCGGCGACAATTTTGGCGGAGGCTGGGTCTCCGATGGCCGCGGCGGCTATCAGGGTACGGGCGACAACTTTGGCAGCGGGTGGACTTCAGACGGTCGGGGTGGGTATCAAGGCACCGGAAACAACTTCGGCAGCGGATGGACATCCGATGGCCGTGGGGGATATCAGGGGGCGGGCGATAATTTTGGCCGGGGCTATAGCTCGGACGGCAACGGCGGGCTCCAAGGCACGGGCGGCAATTTCGGCGGGGGTTGGGATTCCAATGGGCGGGGGACGGGCGAGAATTTTGGCGGTGGGTGGCAATAAACAGCTGTTGACGAACATTAAGGAGATGACATGAGCGATATTCAGTTCAACTGTCCAGAGTGCGGCCATAGCCTGGCTGTGGATTCAGCCGGTGCCGGGATGCTTGTCCAGTGTCCGGAATGCCAGAAGCAAATCACCATTCCGGCCGCGCCTCATTCTCCGCCGCCAAGCGACAGTACAGTTCCTTCCCCCGTCATGGGTAAGCCTAGTAAAAAGAGTCGTCTGTCCGTCATCGGCCTTGTCCTTGGCATATTGGGGCTATGGTTCATGGGCCTGCTGGCGGCGATACCTGCAGTGATCTGCGCCCACATCGCCCGAGCGCGGGCTCTGAAATCGCCAACGGGTCAAGACAAGGGGATTGCCTCAGCGGGATTGGTGGTCGGATATTTGGCCATAGCGATCTCGCTATTCATGGGGTCATGCGGACTGGTCGGCGGAAAGATGGGAAATGATGATAGCGGCTCCACTGCCCCGCCGCCTGTTGTCACCAAGGAGGCTATTCAGCAGAAGCTCCAGACTGTGCTTAACGCCCAAGACGCAGAGTTCAATGGTCCTCAAATGGTGTTCAATATGGTGCACCCGATCGGCACGGCTTCTCGGGTTGCTGTTCACGACGTGTCATTGCAATGGAAGACCAACAAGCCCACTGCGGACGAGAACGACATCATGTCGTGGACATGCCGTTTGACGGTCTATTGGAGTTCAATCCTCGTGGATGACGGCTATACAAAGCTCCTCCTCACCTTCGACAACGAAGTTAAGAATTTCACGAATGTGGAAATCTTGGCGACGAACGGGAAGACCACCGAGGAAGTGAATGCGGCGGCTTGGGATATCGGATTCCAGATTGGACTGATGTTGGCGGAATAATTCAGGAGGAGACGACCATGCAACTATCATTATTCTGTGGATTGGCTGTTGTTCCCGGTACGATGCCGGAGGATCCTACTGCCGGCGTAAAGCCGCCGCGCAAGGGAGGACGTATCAAACGCGCCCTGATCCTGCTGGTTATCGTGATCCTGCTGCTGTGTGCGATCGCCGGCGCCGCCTATTGGCAGATAGCGCAGCTCTCCCGCAGGCAGCTGATAACTGAGCTGCTGGATGTCGCCCGGGACATGGAAGGTCGAAAGGAATACACGGCTGCCCGTGAGCTATACACGCGGTCAGCCAAGGTGAATACAAAAAGCCCCGATAAGGCGATTGCCATGGAAAGCGCTGCAAAGATTCAGTATGAGGCGGACAGTCAGGCGGCGGCGCGCGCGGTAATCGAGCGGCAGATTGCTGAAATCCGGGGCATTCTCGCCGATCTGGAGATGCGCAAGCAGGGATTAGAAGGAGAGAAAGCCCAGCTTGATCGGGAAGTCCAGGCTTTGGACAATGCCAAAGCTAGACTCGGCGACCAAATCATCCAGCTTCAAGAAGACACCCGCCAAAAGACATCGCAGTTTGCGGAGTTGACGGCCTCTGTAGGCGGATTGTCGACCCGGAAGGACCAGTTGACGGCAACGGTCGGTGAGCTGGACGACGCGAGGACCAAGCTCCAGGCAAGTGTCGATAGGATCGAATGGATAGCCGACTTTCCAGAGGCGATGCTGAAATACCATGAGACGGTGTTCAAACCTGCTGTGAGGCAACTGGGTGATGCTTCGCTCAGGCTTTCCGTGGTGGTCAAGGCTGTCGATCTCGGGCTGAAAACCGACGACTACATCGGTGTGCTTATCGCCAAGGAAATGGAAATCGGCGGCTGCGTGCGCGAGGCGCAGGCTGCGGTCGAGAGGGGGCGGATCCTCGTTGCGCAGGGCGATTTGTCTCCCGAAGTAGGCAAATTGCTCAGGTCGCAGCAGGCGAACCTGGAGCGCATCGTCGACACCCTCATGGAGCAGTGCTCGCGATTCGGCAAAAGGGAAATCCAGCGCGGGGCGCTCAATAGCTGGCTCAGTTCTATGCCCGGCGACCTGAACAACATCGTCAAGATTGAGCGCAAGCTCTACGAGAGCGCGGCGCCCGTCGACTGGCCTGCAGATGATACCCCCTTGGTGAAAGAAGTCAGGGGAGCAATCAACTCCGCAGACATCGTAAAGTATCTCGATATGTTGGATAGAAAGGAGACCTGGGAGTCGAACGTAGAAGTTGCCTATCTCGCGGCAAATCCATCGGCCGCCATCCGCGCCTTGGTGCCCGGGACGGTGGTCATCTCTTTGCAGGACAGTCCGGTGCGCAACGCGGAGGAGGCTACCAGCAAGATGGGCGAAGCGGGAGATGAGGCGCCAGTGACGGTCAAGTACATCGAGGCAGGAGCCTGGGCCAAGGGGATCATGACGCCAAAGACACTTGTGGCGACCAAGAAGGAGCTGGCCGCAATTAGTTGGCGGACGTCTTACAAGAAAATCAAGTAGTTCCCGGGCGCTATTGTCCCTGTTCTCGCATCCAGCGTTTAGTGGCCGCCCGCAGGTACCCGAGGTCGGTGCGCGCCGACTCCTTGACTAGGACGAACGGGGCCTCCCACGCGAACATCACGCCATTGGACGTCGCCGCGATCAGTTCGTAGTGCGCGGGCTCCAGGTCGCCCAGGGTGATCTGGTCGCCACCAAAGCCCGACATTCCCGCACCCGCCTCGGACATGGGCGGCGCCTCCACGACCGCACCGGAGGCCACGTCGGCCGCCTCCTCATCCGTCTCGGGCGGCATCTCCGGCTCCGGGACGTCCAGCGCCCACGTGAAGGGCTCGGACGGTCCTCCGGGCACGCCGGTCTCGTATACGGGCTCGCCACTGGGCGTATAGCCGAGGATGGGGAAGACCGGCTGCGCCTGCTTTTTCTTCTTAATCATCTTCTCGATGGTGCCGGGGAGCGTCCCTCCTTCGACCAGGGGCTTGAACTTGTCCGGATCGGGCGACCACCAGAGGATGGCGCTATCCGCGTTGGCGACCTTGCCCCACAGGAAACAGGCGTTGGTGCCCTCGGAATAGTCTACGCTGGCATAGGTCCAGTCGCCGGCCGTACGCAGATAGACGCGCAGGATCTCGTTGCTCCACCGCCACCAGCCCAGAGGCTTGGTGCTGGTCATGGAGAGCACGCCGTTGGTGGCATCCACGACGGTAAGCATGCAGGGGCCTACTGGCGACCGCCACGTGCCCGTCCACTTGTCGGCCTGGCCGGTGAGGTCGATCGGGGCTTCGCCCATAGGCCGGGTCGATCCGACGCTCGAGCACCCACAGAGGTGGGCGGCCAGCAGGGCAATTAGAATCCATCTCACGTTCGTCTCCTTGCAGGACCGGCCACTCATGGGGCCGGCACCCATATCTTGTCCCCAGGGTTAAACTCGCCGCCCTCGGAGATGTTGTTCGCCCACCGCAGCTCATCCTCCGACGTTACGAACAGGCGGGCGATCTTGGCCACCGTATCGTCGTCCTGCACCGTATACTGGAGCATGTGTTCCCGTTCGTCGGCGGAGGGGTCTGGCCGGCCGGAGGACATGTCGGCCGTGACGTTGGGTGAAAGAGGGTCCATAACGGCCGCTGGGGCTGCTTGGGGCCTTGGCAGCCAGACGACCAAGGCCGTGAAGAACACGAAGACGGCCAAGGCCGCATACCATTTCCAATCGCCGAGCAATCTCATGGCGGCATCATACAGGCTGGGCGGCGGCCGTTAAAGGCCAATGGAGGGTGGGCGGGGGCGATTGGCGGCCACGTAGCCCGTGCGGGCGTGACACCGGCCGGCTATCTGGCCCAGCCGCGCAAGGCCGAGCAGCAAGGGTATATATATTGTATACACCCTTTTGCCCACCGTCGGCGACTTTGTGTCTTCGGCCTAGGCGTGACACCGGCTGGGCTGGGATGGTAGGGTGCGGCCATGAAATGGACCGTCGTACAGAGGCGCATCCGCGAGATCTGGCCGGCAATCGAACGGCATGTGCCGGAGCGCGACAAGCGGTCTAAAGTCCATATCGAATACAGAGACATGCTGGTCTTCGAGGCCATGCTCAAGATGGTCTGGGACGACCATCCCATGCGAAAGCCGCTGGGGCTCCCGTATCCGACCGTCCACCCCTTGTACCGCCGCATCGCCGTCCTCGTGCAGTCCCGGGCGCTCGACAAGATGTGGGCTGTCTACCTGAAGCAGCTGGACAAGGACGAGCGGCAGGCGTGGCGGGATGCCGTCGCGCGGATCCAGGAGGGGGAGCGGGGCGGGGTCTGCGCCGGGCTCGCGTGGTACGAGATCTTGAGGCGGGGCGTGGTGCGGCGGCCGCGCCGGTGCAAGAAAGCTTAGGGGGAGCCAGAGGCGGTTACCCTACGGCGGCTGCGAACTGGATGACCTTGCCTTCCTGCTTGGGACGGATCTTCCAGTAGCGGCGCGCTTCCGACTTAGTTGCTAGGCCGCGGTAATGACGGTAGAGCACATCGCTCCCACCAGTGTGTCCGAGAATAGTTTCCAGCTTTGCGACATTCCCGTGGGAGGCAAAGTGCATGGTGGCGAAAGTTTTTCTCGGCCCATCCTGGATCCACTGCACTTTAGCCGCCTTGACGATGCCCTTAGGGCGCTTGTCCTTCTCGCGTTTACCGATGGGAACACCCTCCTGTTCATATTCAGGGCCAATGGGCTTTCGGTGCATGAAATAGGAAAACTGGTTTTTAGAACTAATCCCGATTCTCCCGGACGGGCGTCGATAGGGAAGAAGCCAGTCGATCAGTGTCTGGTTCATGTCGACTATCCGGGTACGCCTGACCTTTGATGTTTCCGGCATAACGCGCATAATCTTTTGTTTAATATCGATGGCAGACCAGTCCATTCCCAAAGCCTCCCCGGGGCGACACCCCCCGAAAAACTGCACAGCCAGGGTAGGGACCATGCTGGGGGCGTACTGTTGCGCGGTTCGCATGATGGATTCAACGGCTTCGACAGTCATGGCCTTGGGGAGCACCTCGTCTTGGCGAACCGGATCGAAGGCGGCGGCTGGATTGTAATCCAGGAATTTCTGTTTTACAGCGTATTGGAACATGGCACGTAGAAAGCGGCGATACGTGTCCCAAGTCGCACCGGTCACTCCCAGGTTGCCAAGCCAGGTTTCCAGCCTGTCCCGGGTAATGCCCGCAACGGGGAGCTTGCCAAGGGATGCAGTTAGCTTGGCAACCTTGTACCCGCGCTCCCGGATGGTCATGGGGCGGCATTTCTGAACCTTGAGATTGGCCAGCCAACGTTGACCCAGATCTCCGAGGGTCAAGCCCCCCTCGGGGGCGTTATGGGCCATCCAGAATGCGGCGGCCTCCGTCAAGGTGGTCTTCTCGCCAAGCTTGGCCAGTGCCTGGACGGCATCTTCACGTTGAGTCGGGGTCAGATTGAGAACGCTGGTGCCCTCGTTGGCCAACTTGGTGGCGATCAGGGTGCAATGGGTTTCGGCCTCGGCCAGGGTCTCATACCCCTTTCGCTCACGTTTCCCGTCCCGCATGTAATCGACCTGGAAATAGGTGGGCGACAGCTCACGGATGGATATCCCGTGGCTCTCGTAGGTCTTGATCTTGCGCCGTCTCGACTTCATCATGCACTCCATGGCGAGTTGATGTTCATGAGTGCGCAGGATCGCAATTTGTCAAAATTTGTCAATGACAATCGAATATGCCAATAAATCGTGTGAAATAGACCACCTTGCCAAGGTGGCTGTCGTGGGTTCAAATCCCATCGCTCGCTCCATTTTTTTGCCCGTATCGATCGGGCCTCCCGCGCGGCCCCCATCCGGGTCTTCCGAGGGTCTTTCCGAAGTCAGACCCGGTTTTCCGAATCGCTGGCGACTTTCCGGAGGCGGGCCAGGGCGTTGTCGAAGTCGGCGGCCTGGGTCAGGTAGAAGTGGCAGGGATGTCCGCAAAGCGCCTGGATGTCGCGCCGCAGCGACGGATTGAGGGGGTTGAGCAGGGCGACCAGCCATTCGCGGCCCATCAGCTCGAACACGATGGCGCCGCGATTGACAATGAACTCCTCGGGGAGGATCCGGGCCAGTTCGGGGCGCATGGTGAAGCCCCCCAGCGAAACATAGGGGGTCGGAGCTTCCTCGGACGCCTGCGAGAGGTAGAGCAGGATGCGGTCCAGTCCCTTGTGGTGGGCGGCGCCAAGCGCGTGCAGCACGGAAACCGTTCCGCGGTTGTTCGAGGCCGCCATCTCGGTCAGGTCGCGGACCAGCTTGGCATATTCCTCTTGATTGATCTCCTGGCGTTCGAAGAGCTTCCAGGCCAGATCGATTTCATCGGAAATGTTGAACGCCGAGGGGACGGACACAGAGGGTTTCGGCGGCTCTTCGCCGCCGGCCATTGCCTCGGCAAAGGCGGCCGATCCATCGCTTCCCGCGTCGAACGCGGCCAGCCATTCCTGCGCGCGAGGATCGAGGTCGCCGCGCAGGATTTCCACCTGTTCCCGCAGGGCGACCGCATCTCCTGAACGGCGCAGGATGTCCGCCAGATGCAGGCGGTGCTTCAGCGCGGTGTCGAGTTCGCCGCAGGCCTGGGCGGCGAGGATGGCCGCCTCCAGCGTGCCCCGGTCGTCCGGCATGGCCTCGAGGATCTGCTCGAAGGCCTGGAGGGCGCTGCGTTCGTCGCGTTGCCTGGATTCGTCGCGGGCGGATGGTCGTTTGTCGGACATGGTGTATGGCTCGATACTTTGCACAATATCCGAATTGAACATTTGAGGCAAGAGGCTATAGTACAAGGATGCTATCCAAGGAAACGGACAGGAACGATGGCTGAAGCCGCAAAGAAGACAGGCGCCCCGCAGGCGAGCCAGATCAAGGACATCCTGTTGCAGAGGGGTTCGATTGCTCCGGACGTCCTGGCGGAGGCCGAGCAGGAGGCGTTGAAGACGGGAGTCCGCCTGGAGAAATACCTGGCGGACAAGCGCCGCGTGTCCCCCGTGGAAATGACGTTGGCGTTGTCCTCGTATCTCCGGATGCCGCCCATCAGCCTGGTCCATTTCACCCCCGACAAGTCGTTGCAGGACGTGGTGCCCCAGAACATGATGCAGCGCCACAAGGCGATCCCCGTGGCAAGGCTCGGCAGTTCCCTCACGCTCGCCCTGGGCGATCCCTTCAACCTGGCTGCAATCGAAGAGCTTTCGGTTTCCACGGGGTTGAAGATCATTCCGCTGGCCGCTCCGGCGCCGGACGTCCAGACGATCCTGGACCGGCTCACGGCTGAGGGAACGAAGGGCCTCGATCTTTCCGAGCTGATGAAGGAGGAGGGGGAGGTCCAGATCGTCGAGGAGGGCCAGGAGGAGCAGAGCCTGGACGAGATGCTGGAGAGCGCCGAAGGCGCGCCGGTGATCCGCATGGTCAACATGATCCTGGTGGAGGCGATGCGCACCGGCGCCAGCGACATCCACATCGAGCCGATGGAGAAGAAGGTGCGCCTGCGCTACCGCATCGACGGGGATCTGGTCGAGAAGCCCGGGCCGCCCAAGGGGCTGCAGAACGCGGTGCTGTCCCGCATCAAGATCATGTCGGACCTCAATATCGCCGAGCGCCGCATCCCGCAGGACGGCCGTTTCAACATCAAGGCCCTGGGCAAGGAGATCGATCTGCGCGTGAGCATCCTCCCGACCGTTTTCGGGGAGAAGGTCGTGATGCGTACGCTGGACAAGAGCAGCCTGTCGCCCAGCCTGGGGGCGCTGGGCCTGGATCCGGCGGCGGAAAGCGCCATGCGCTACGGCATCCGCCAGCCGCACGGGATCATCCTGGTGACCGGCCCGACGGGCAGCGGCAAGACCACGACGCTGTATTCCTGCCTGCAGGAGCTGAACACGGAAGACGTCAACATCATCACCTGCGAAGACCCGGTGGAGTACCAGCTGGCGGGCATCAACCAGGTGCAGGTCAACGCCAAGGTGGGGCTGACCTTCGCCGCCGCGCTGCGTTCCGTGCTGCGCCAGGACCCCGACATCGTCCTCGTGGGCGAAATCCGCGACGGCGAGACGGCGCAGATCGCCATGCGCGCCGCGCTGACGGGGCATCTGGTGCTGAGCACGCTGCACACCAACGATGCGCCCGGGGCGATCACGCGCCTCATCGACATGGGCGTGGAGCCGTTCATGCTGGGCTCCTCGGTGATCCTGGCCCAGGCCCAGCGCCTGTACCGCAAGCTCTGCAGCGCCTGCAAGCGGCCGACGGAGATCGATCCGGAGGTCCTGAAGAGCAACCATATCGATCCGCACGAATTCGACGGTGCGACGGTTTACAAGGCCGTTGGCTGCCCACGCTGCAACAAGGGCTACAAGGGCCGCGGCGCCATCATGGAAGTGTTCCTCATCAACGATGCGATCCGGCAGGGCATCTTGCGGGGGATGAACACCTCGGAGCTGCGCGAACTGGGACGGAAGAACGGAATGGTGACGTTGAAGCAGGCGGGCCTTGCACGGGTCAAGGAGGGGTTGACCACCCTGGAGGCCGCGCTGGAAGTGACCGGTGGAGAATAGCAAGATGAGTATTTCCCGCACAGCCCCTCCGCCGGCGAAGCCGTCCGGCAAGCATGCCATCCCGGTGCCGGGGGCGCGCAAGATCGTGGACCAGCATCTGCCCGGCTTCACGCGCCAGCTGGGCGCCATGCTGGGCGCCGGCATGCCGATCGTGGCCTGCCTGCGCGCGATGGAGGAGCAGACCGACCACAAGTCGTTCAAGGCGGTGATCGGCCAGGTGCGTGAAGGCATCGAAGGCGGCCAGTCCATGTCCGAGTCCCTTCGCCAGTTTCCGGCGGTTTTCGACACCCTGTACTGCAACATGGTGGGGGGCGGCGAGACGAGCGGCGAACTTTCCGAAACCATGGCGCGGCTGGCCGGGTTCCTGGAGTCCAGCGCCAAGCTCCGGCGCAAGGTCAAGTCGGCGATGATGTACCCGACGGTGGTGCTGTGCCTGTGCATCGCGATTTCGACAGCCCTGGTCGTGTTCGTCGTTCCCGTCTTCGGCGACATGTTCAAGGACTTCGACGCGGCCCTGCCGGCGCCCACCCAGTTCCTGCTCGACCTCAGCGGTTTCATGCGCAAGTACATCCTCTATTTGATCGTCATCCTGGGCGGCGCGATCTACGGCTTCCGCAAATGGAAGAAGTCGGAAAAGGGGAATTATGCGTGGGACGAGCTGATGCTCCGGGCCCCGGTCTTCGGCAAGCTCAACCGCTACGTGGCCTCGGCGCGCTTCGCCCGGATGCTGAGCCAGATGACGCGCAGCGGCGTGCCCATCCTCAGCGCGCTCAAGATCGTCTCCGGTTCCACGGGCAACGCCGTGGCGGGCCGCATCGTCGAGAATGCGGCGGCGGCCGTCGAGAAGGGCGACCCGCTGTCCGCCGGCCTGATGAACCAGAAGGTCTATCCCATCAGCCTGGTCCGCATGCTGCAGGCCGGCGAAAAGACCGGCAGCATCGACGACATGATGGACAGCATCGCCGATTTCTACGAGGACGAGGTCAACACCATCGTGAACGGTTTGACGTCTTTGCTGGAGCCGCTGATCATGGTCGTCCTGGGCCTGATGATCGGCAGCGTCGTCATCGCCATGTTCATGCCCATCTTCAAGATGGGCGAGATCGTCGGAGGCGGGTAGGCCATGGCCAATTTGCTTGTTGTCGAAAACGAACTGCCCCTGCTCAAGCTGCTGGGCACCCTCCTGAAGCGGGAGCAGCACGAGGTGACCACCGCCAGCAGCGGGGAGGAAGCCCAAACCATTCTGGAGAAGCAGCCCTTCGACCTGCTGCTCACGGACATCTCCATGGACGGCATCAACGGCATCGAGCTGCTCCGCTGGGCGCGGCAGCGGAATCCGTCGCTGTCGGCGATCATCTTCACGGGGTGCGGAGACGTCTCCACGGCGATGGAAGCCTTGAAGCTGGGGGCGTTCGACTACCTGTCCAAACCGTTCCGGATCGATGAACTGCTGTACACCGTGCGCCGGGCCCTCGAGTACAACCGGGCCCTCCAGGAAAACATGCTGCTGAAGGCCCAGCTCGAGACGAGCTTCAACGTGGGCGACCTTGTCGTCGTCAGCGCATCGATGCAGAAGGTTTCCGAAATGATCCGGCGGATGGGTCCGACGGACGCCTCCTTGCTGATCATTGGCGAGGTCGGCACGGGCAAGGAGACGGTGGCCCGGGCCATCCATGCGGCCAGTTCGCGCAAGGACAGCCTCTTTCTGGCCGTGAACTGCGCGGCCTTGACGGGGCCGCAACTGGAGTCGGAGCTGTTTGGCCACCTCAAGGGGGCCATTCCCGGAGCGGAGGCCCACAAGGAAGGGCTGTTCGAAGCGGCCAAGGGCGGAACGCTTTTCCTCGACGAAATCGGCGCCATGCCTCTTGAAACCCAGGAAAAACTGCTGCATGTGCTGCAGGACCGCGAAGTGCGGCGCCTCAGCAGCAACCAGGGCATTCCCATCAACGTCCGCGTGCTGGCTGCCACCTCGGATGACCTGCCGGCCCGGATCCGGAAGGGACTTTTCCGGGAAGACTTGTTCAACCGCCTGGGCGCCATCTCCATCGAAATCGCACCCCTCCGGAAGCGTCCCGAGGACATTCTCCCGATCGCCGACTCCCTGCTCCGCAAGGCGTCCGCCGCCGGCGAAAAAACGCCCCGGCTCAGCCGCGAGACGTGCAGCATCCTTGAATCCTACGAATGGCCCGGCAACGTCCGCGAACTTGATGATTGCATCAAGCATGTCCTTTCCCTGGGGCCTCGCGAGGAGATTGGGCCCGACGATCTTCCGCCGCAGATCCGTGCCGCCGCGCCCAAACCGCCGGTTTCCGGCCCGGCCTCGGTGTCGATTCCGGGCTTGGAACACGCCGTTTCGCTCAAGGCTTTCCTGCACCGGAAGGAAAAAGAATACCTGGAGCAGGCCCTCAAGCGCGTCGATGGCGACAAGAAAGCCGCCGCCCAGAACCTCAACATCAGCGTGGCTGATCTCCAGCGGAAGCTTTCCGATTCCAAGGAGGGGTGAGTTTTCCTCTCCCTGCCGTTTTTCCGGGACCTTCCGAACGCTTTTTCCTCATACTTAAGGCATTTTTCCCGCTGGATATTACGTTGGAGGGATGCCTCACCCGGCGACATGCCACCCGGCCAGGGGCCGGGCCTGCAGCTTTTTTTTGGGGGGGCATGGTTTTCATGCCCCGCCCAGGGGTGTTCAGGGGGGATCAGGGGGAGGGAAGAAAGCCTATTGTTAAAATTAAGAAAATTTAATGTTAAGATTAAGAAAAATTAATGTTAGTATTTCATTGCGTTTCACTTAGGTCGTGGTATTTTCTCAGTCAGAAAGAACAGAGAGCGGAATGAGTTGGTTGATGAGGATTCGCTGTTAGATGACTCTGAATGAAAACACAAAAAGGGAGATAACGATGAAGAAGAGCAAACTGGGTTTTACACTGGTTGAAATCATGATCGTGGTCGCGATCATCGGCATTCTGGCCGCCATCGCGATTCCGGCGTTCACGCGGGCCCGCAACACGTCCCGCGCCAATGCCTGCATCAACAACATGCGTTTGATCGATGCCGCCAAGGAACAGTGGGCCCTGGCGACCGGCGCGGCAGACCTTGCCGTTCCGGTGGATGCGGACGTCGCCCCCTACATCAAGGGTGGCGTAATGCCGACCTGCCCGGCCGTCGGTGCCTATAACATCAACGCCTTGGGCACGGATCCGACCTGTCCGAACGCGGCTCTTGTGGCGGATGCTCCGCACGTGCTTCCTTAATCGGGAGGCCAGCGGTTGAGGCGCGGGCCTGACGGTCTCGCCGAAACCCCAAGACACCCTGCCGGATCCGGCAGGGTGTTTCTTTTATCCTCGTCCCTTCCGGGGGAGGGGTCGCCTCGCCGCCTCGTCGCGGCGGCCGGGAGGAAGCGGGGAAGGAAAAAGGAGGGGGGATGGAGGCCGGCGGAAAAGGCCCGGCCGCCGCGGGAATCGGACTCGCGGAGGCGCCGCATAAAAAATGCGGATATTCCATATTCCTGGGTTGCATTCAAAGTGGGTTGCCGGCAAGATGGGTCCGCATGAAAGATTGTCCCCAACATCGACTTGCGGAAATTGTGCCGGATGCCGTCGCTGGATAAATTCAAGGGCATAATGGACCGTGCGCCGACGGATGTGGTCGGCCTGGATTTCGCCACCAGCGGGGTGCGCGCGGTTCGCATGAAGAAAACCGCGTCCGGCTTGACGGTGACGGCTGCGGAACTGCTGCCGCCGGCGACCCTGGATGCGCCTGCGGATGCTTCGCCGAAGGCCGATGCCGCGCTGGTCGTTCCGTCCTCTGCGCAGGGGCGATGCGCCGCGCTGCTGACGTCCGATGCGCGGGCCGTTCTCAAGCTGATCCGCGCTTCCGAGGAAGTCGATCTCGGCAAGCCGGAGCACGTTCTGTCGCGCATAGGGATCGATCCGGCCCAGAACTACCGCGTATCCACGCGGGTGATCCATTCGGCCACGGTCAAGACGGATGCCTTGGTGCTGGCGGCGGCGATGCCGGAGAACCTGGCGAAGGCGATGGTGGATTTGTTGCCGAAGGTCGGCCCCCTGGCACCGCGGTTCATCGGCGTTTCCGCCCTGGCCGTTCTGAATGCATTCCACAACGACCCCCGAAACGCGGGCAATGAAACCGCGCACGGCCTGATCCATTTTGACAACGATTACAGCCTGGTGGCCCTGTTCAACCAGGGCCGCCTTTCCCAGCTGCGCACCTTCCCGCTGGGCATGGCCACCTTCCTGCAGGGCACCATGGAGGCGCTGGGCGTAGACGAGGAAACCGCGTCGGGCATCCTGTCCGCCGGCGCCTTCGACGTCTCCCAGCTGGTCGAGCAGCAGACGCGGCAACTGCGCGCGCAATACGTGGGCTGCCGGGACTTCATGGAACGCAGCGAGAACTGCACGCTGAAAAAACTCCACGTGTCCGGCCCCGCCGCCCTGGCCACCGCGTTCCTCAAGGGCATGGAGAAGGAAGGGATTGGCGAGGAGTGGAATGCGCTGGAAGGCTATCCGGACCGTTCGCCCGGCAGCGTTCCTCCCGCCCTCGTGTCGCAGCCGTGGCTGTGGTCGGCCTCGATCGGAGCCTGCCTGGGGGTCCTGGAGCCGTCATGAACCTCCAGGTCAATCTCATCCTCGATTCGGAACGGCGCAGCGCCAGCTTTGTCCGCTTCAAGACGCTGGGGCTGACGGCGTCGGTCACGGTGGCCGTGCTGTTGGGAATCAGCCTGCTCTGGAAATACGTGGGGTATCTCGAAGTCGCCCGGGAACTCGAGCGGCTGGAGCCGCAGCGGGCCCAGTTCGAACAGCGACAGAAGGAAACGGAATCCCTCCGCAAGGTGCTGGACGTCTACCGGGGGTATGCCAACGAAATCATGGGCTGGCACTATTCGCGCCTGCCGTGGAGCGAAATCCTGGCGGGGCTCCAGGGGCAGGTGCCGCCGACGGTGCAATTTCGGACCCTGCAGATGCGGACGCAACTGCTCATCGGCAAGGACGGGTTTTTCGTCCGGGACCATACCGTGACATTGAACGGCCGGCATCAGGGGCTCAGCGCCGAAACGTTCGTGGAAGCCGTCCGCCGGGCGTGGACGACGCAAGCGCCGATGTCCATGTGGGTCGAAGAGGCGGCCGTATCCTCTTTCGGCGATGACGATACGCCGGGAGCGTCCCTGCAGGACCGCTTGTTCCAGATCGAGGTGAAGTTCCATCCGAGGAGTTCCCGTGCGCCTGCTGGCCAATAAGATCGACCGATCCAAGTTGCCGGCCCTGATCGCGCTGGGCGTGGCGGCCGGGGTTTTCGGCGTGTGGTTCGGGCTCTACCGTCCGATCAGCCGGCAGATGGCGGAGGATCAGGCGACGATTTCCCAGCTGGAAACCGAACTGACCCAGGCGCCGGAGCAGATTCGCCGGCTGGGCGAAATGCGCGAGGAGCTCGTGGAGACCATGCGGGGTTTGCGGGTGAACTCCGAGAAATACCTCTTGCAGCCCCGGCTGGGCAACTACCTGCTGCCGGCCCGCGATTTCCTTGTCAAGCGCGGAAACGACGTCGGGGCGGAGGCGATCCAGGTCTCCGAAATCGGGCTGATCGACCCGCCGGTCCGGATCAAGCCGGCGCCGAAGGCCGCGGCCGCCTCTTCCGACCAGCCCGGAATGGAACAAAAAACCCCGGCGGCCCCCGTGGCCCAGACCAACAAGGCGCCGACCGTGGCGGTCCGGGTCTATTCCACCCGCGTGGTGGCGGAGTGCGGCTACGATGCCTTCGTGGAATGGGTGCGCCGCATCCAGACGGACAACCCGCTGATTGCCATCAGCCATTTCCTGATCACGGGGCAGCCTGAAAATCCGCAGCGCCATTTGATCCGCTTCGAAGTCCAATGGCCGGTGTGGACCGATCCGGGGACGCAGGCGGAAGTGCGCCAGAAGGTGGCCGAGATTTTGAGCAGCGAGGTCAAATGAAGCAGGGGAATCCAGCACCGATGTCCCATCCTGTGGCCGCTGACGCGCGGGCGTTGTGGCTGCTGGCGGTGATCCTGGGGCTGGCGGTGGCGGGAAGCGTTGCGCACGCCGGCGAAAGCAATGGGACGGTTGTGGAAGAGGCGTTCCCCCAGCGCGATCCCTTCTGGCCCGTTGGATATGTGCCGCCCGCCCCGGAACGGGCGGCGGCGGGATTCGTGACGGATACAAACAACATCGCCTGGCCGGCCCTGCCCGTGCGCGGCCGTTCCCGCGCCCCCGACGGCACCTTCCGCGTCCTGATCGACGGGGCCGGAGTCGTGGGCGAACAGAAGATCGTGTCCATCCAGTCCAACGGCCGCTGGTTCCACTGGCGCATCCTCCGCATCGACGAGCGGGGGGTCGAATCCGTCCGGCTGGGAATCACCCGCACCCGATTTCCGGCGAAGTCCGCCGCCCCGATGAAGAC
The DNA here is from genome assembly GCA_937860055.1 of uncultured Verrucomicrobiota bacterium. GTDB lineage: Bacteria > Verrucomicrobiota > Kiritimatiellia > CAIQIC01 > Lenti-01 > Lenti-01. The sequence goes on from CALMBO010000012.1 coordinate 16,110, forward strand.
CGTTCCGGATGAACCCCGCAAGGAGAAAACACCATGAAACAAGACCTCCCTTCCCGCCCCCTCGCGCTACGGCGCAGCACGCTCCTAGGTCTCTTTGTGCTGTTCTGTTCCTGCGCCATTCTCATGGGCGACGGCCCCGCCGACCTGGTGGATGCCGCCCGCGATTCGAAGGACCGGCTGGATGCCGCTTCGCTGGACGGGCGCGAAGCCGCCATGGGCGAGCCCATGCCCGGTCTTCAGGAAGGGCCGGGTGAATTGGAGATGCCCGCCGCCAATGCGCCGGAAGAGCTTTCGGAGACCGCCGGCGAAAAGCCTGCTTCCCCGGCGCCGGAGGAGATCGAATTCGTTGATTTCGCGGAAGGCGACGAGGAGGCGGCCTCCAAGCTGCAGACCCGCCAGGTGAACGGAATCGAGCTGATCACCGTTTCGCTGAACGATGCAACGCTGGAAGACACGGTTCGCATCTTCTCCCAGACGGCCGGCGCCAACATCATCGCCGCCAACACGCTGCTGAAGGACCGCAAGGTCACGGTCAACCTCCATGACGTGGAATGGCTGTCCGCCATGCGCGCGATCCTGGATGTCCACGACCTCGTTCTTGTCGAGCGGACGCCCAATTCCAAGGTGTACAGCATCCAGATCCGGCAGCCCGACGCCCCCGAGCCCACCAAGGTCGAAACCTTCTTCCTGGATTTCACCACGGCCAGCGATCTCCTGATCCCCGTCACCGGGCTGGTGGGATCCAACGCCGTCATGACCATGGCGTCCCGCAATGCATTCGTGATCCGTTCGACCGAGGCCCGGCTGAACGAAGTCCGGGAAGTCATCAAGAAGCTCGACCGCCCGGGCCGGCAGGTGCTGATCGAGACCAAGATCATGGAACTGTCCGACGATGCGGTGAAGCAGCTGGGCATCGATTGGAGCATCCTGTCCGGATACAAGGTCGGCGTGACGGACATGAAGTGGGAGATGACGGACACGGCCCAGCGCGACCATCTGGACCGGGATCGTTCCCTGGCCTACGGGCTGCAGGGCACCCAGTGGGGAAGCATGGATTTCCGGGACCAGGACGGCGAACGGGTCTCGGCCGCCGCCTATGATTCCTGGGGAACCCAGCCCGGCTTCGGAACGTACGATGTGAGTTCGGAGAGCGAATCCGGCTGGCAAAGCACGCCCAATGTGCTGATGGAGCAGGAATGGGAAGGCACGCCGGCCACCTATTCCGTGTCGCAGCAGGGATACGGCAGCGCCAGCGAATCCGTGAATGAACGCATTTCCAACCAGATGTACGACGACGTCAAAACGGCCATCCTGTCGCCGGTCGATTTCTCCCTGGTGCTGAGCGCGTTGGAAACGATGGACGGGGTCAGCGTCGTGTCCAATCCCAAGATGATCGTGACGAGCGGCTCCACGAATTCGTTCTTCAGCATCGGCCAGCGGGATCCGATCATCGCGTCGGAAATCAAGGAAGGGACGGAGGAAAGCCCGGGCGACACGATCAGCGCGAAGCTGGACACCTCGATTTCCACGGATTTCATCGAGGGCGGCTATCTCCGGACCGGCATCGACCTGAAGGTGATCGCGACGGTCAAGACCGACGACTACATCGAGGCGTTCATCAATCCTTCCCTGCGCCGCCTGCTGGATTTCAAGGAAGTGGGCATCAATTCCTGGCCCATCATCTCCCTCAAGGAGATCGGCACCACCTTCACCCTGCGCAGCGGGCAGACCGTGGCGATCGGCGGATTGACGGACGTGCAGGACCAGAAGGTGACCAAGCGCGTTCCCGTTCTCGGGAGCATCCCGTTCCTCGGGCGCCTGTTCTCGCATGAAAAGACCATCAAGAAGCAGGTTGAAACGGTCATCTTCGTGACCTTGTCCATCGCCGATCCGGGCTCCTTGAAGGAAAACGCGGGAGTCCCCGAAGATGCGCGGCTGGTCTATTCGCGCCGGCAGCTGGAACGGGCCCAGCAGAAGCAGCTGCGGCAGGAGCTCGATGCGCAGGAGGCCGCCGACCAGTCGGCCGCGATGGAAGAGCAGGGGCGGGTCCTGGGTCCGTCGTCGATGTTCTCCTTCATCCGCTACGTGCCGGAGAACCGGAACCTCTTCCTGCGCCTGCGCGACGGCCAGGGCCTGATGTATTTCGATGTTCCGGCGGCCGTCTACAGCCAGCTGGTGGCTTCGGCCGACACGCTGGAATCGACCTACAAGTCCCTGATCCAGGGCAAGTTCAAGAGCCTGCCGCAGGACAAGGACGTGCTGGCCAAATTCAAGAAATGGTCCCGCAGCCACAAGTCGGAAACGGGCGACGTGCGCGTGGTTGATTCCCCGACGGCGCCGGCGGAGCCTCCGGCGGCCGCTCCGGCGGCGGAAACGGCAGCCGAGGCTGAAGCGCCGGCTTCCGAAACAGCTCCGGCGGCAGAACCTGCTCCGGAATCGGCGGTGGTGTCGGAACCGGCTGTAGTGGAGACGGCGCCGGAAACCGGGACGGTGGCCCCCGAAACGGCCCCTGTCGCAGAGCCTGCTCCGGAACCGGCGGCTGTTCCGGCGGCGGAACCAGTGCCCGAAGCCGGGGCGGCAGCCCCCGAAACGACTCCGGCGGCGGAACCCGTCCCGGAATCAAAGGCGGTTGCAGAGCCGGTTTCGGCGGCCAAGATGGATTCGGATGTGATCATGCCGCCCATCGTCGAGACGAAATCCGCGGCGAAAAAGGGCAGGAAAAAGGCGGCGGCTTCGAAGTCCGAAGAGAAATCCGCAGTGACGGAAGACAAGCCGGAGTCCGACGCGAAGGACCAATAGGGCGCTTCGAACCGAAGCCGGCCATCGGTTAGGGCCGGTAAATACAGCAGCCCTGCGCCTCCTGCGCAGGGCTGTTTTTATCTTTGGATATTCCGCGCCCCGCGCTTTCGTCGGTGGCATTGGCATCCAAGGCATTTTAGAGCATTTTCGGGTTCATTGCCGCCGCGCCCGGAGGGAGCGGGGATTCTTGGAAAACGACCAGCCCCAGCAGGGCCGGCTACGGCAAATTGAAATCCGCCTTGGCGCATTTTTGATTTTCCGCAGCGGATTCCATGCGGCAGGTCATCCCGGGCCTGTCGAGGGATCTTTTCCCCATGCAACCGGCCAGCCGTGGGCCTGAACCCGAGATGTTTCGACTTCGGCGCGGTGCGCCTCCGCTCAACATGGCCGGAGGCCTGGCGAACTTCATCCGGTGCAGGACTGCCCGGTCGGGTGACCGGGCCTGCCGTTCGGGGCCGGTTACCCGGATGGGAATGGGGATGCGAAAAGATTCAAAAGGGGAGCTTGCGGGGAATGCAAAAGGGGCCGAATCAAGCGGAAGGCGGGCGGGGCGTTCGACTCCGCCTGTCCGCCCGCGCCTTAAAGTATTTCCGGATGTAATGTAGCCGCGCGCGGTGGGCGCGGGACTTCTTGGAAAACGACCGGCCCCAGCGGGGCCGGCTACAGAAAATTGGAATCGGCTCTAATTCCACCAGCCGTCGATGACGATGTTCACGCGGTTGTTCGTGGAAGCATCGATCCGGTCATAATCGAAGACGCCGGCGGCGCCGTTGAACCGGATGTTTCCGCCGGCCATCAGGGTGCCTGTAAACTGTAGTTCGCCTTGGCCATTCTGCAAAACATTTCCCGTGACATAGAGCATGCCGTTCACGGTTGCCGTCTGGCTTTTCGGCACTTGGAGGGTTAGATCCCCCTTGATGATGGTGATGCCGACAAAATTGGTCTCTTTCTTCACCAGCAGATCGCCTTCGATGATATTCAGCATTCCCGCAGCATCGGCTTCGGCCAAATATTCTTGGAACACGGGATCGTCCAGGGCGGGGAAGGGAACCAATCTCCAGCCGTGCTGGAACTCCACGGGGAAATCCTGCCAGTTTTGGCCGGACACCACCGAGTTGGAGGTAATGCCGGCCCATCCGCCGCCGGGTGGGACGTAGAAGCCCCCGTTGCATTGGATGCCCCCGTCGATTTCGGGCACGCCATTGAAGTCCGTATCCCCGTTTGAGAAGAGGGTATAATCCAGGAACCACAGGTAATAGGTGTCGCGCAAGGTGGTCCCGACGCGGTGGTCGGCGCGGCCGAAGTGGCCGAGGGAGGTCATGACGATGCGGCCGGCGTTGTCGTTGGTTCGGGGGGCGAGCGTGACGGTGTAGAAGCCGTCGCCGAACGGGATCTCGTTGTACAGCGTGGAGATAGTGCGCAGGTTCCAGTTCGTGCGCAGGGTGCTGTAGGCGCGGTTGATGCCGGCTTCGGCGATGGCCTTGGCGCGGATCCGGTCGGTCAGCAGGCGCACGCGGAACACGCCGGAGGCCACGAAGGCCGACAGGCTGCCGACGATCACCATGGTGATCAGGATCACGCTCATTGCCGACACCAGCGCCGATCCGCGCCGCCGGGGCTTCACCGTTTTCTTTGATTGAGCGTTTTGCATGGGGGTTCCTTAGTTCCGCGGGACGATTTCGGCGAAGGCGGAGGACACCAGCCGGTTGGTCTTGCCGGCCGACACCGTGTAATCCCGGATGACCTCGATGTAGGCGTTGACTTCCTGGACCATTGGAAAGCCGTTGACCAGCACTTCGTAGACGCCGTGGTCCGGGCCGGTGGCGAAGATGCCGGACAGGTCGACATAGCGCCGTCCGCCGGCCCACGACAGCGTGAAATTCCGCACTTCCGGCGTGGTCAGCGCGTCGATGCCCGGCATCATCCGGATCTGGACCTGGGCGTAGCGGCCGTAGATGCCGGGCGGCAGGCCCATCTGGGCCGGCACGATGTTGGTCCATGCCGTTGCATCGGACATGTCGTTGCTGGTTCCGCCCCGGACCCTCAGTTCGACCACGGAATTGCTGGGCTGGGAGGCATCCCAGGTGAACGAGTCATAGGAGGGGTTTTCCAGCTTGGTGTCGATGACCTGCGAGGTGAAGAGGCCTTCGGGCGAATAGCCCGTTCGGAAGGATTCGAGGACCAGGATGTTGGTTGTCGCCACCATGTCGGCGCGGCCGCTCCAATCCCCGTGGAGATCGTTGGTCGGGATGTCGGTGATGTAGAAGCAGGAAGGATTGGTGCTGGCGGAAGGGCCTGCCCAAAATTTCTTGGGGTAGGGGTAGGCGTGGACGGAATTGGTGAAATGGACGCCGACGACGTAGCTCTTGTCCCTGTCGATCATGAACGCCGTCTTGCCGCTGTCGATCGTCCAGGGGGAGCTGTTGATGGAGGCGCGCAGCGAGCCGCCGAAAAGGAAATCCCTCCGGGTTTCGGGGATGTAGTCCATGGCCCGGGAGAAATCCGCCGGCGCCACTGACTCGGCGATGAAAGCGCCATTGATGGCGAGGGAGCCGGAGAAGCGGGCCCAGACATTGGTGCCGTTGAAGCCGATCCAGCCGCCGTCGAAACCTTCCACGATGTCGCTGCCGCGCACAAAGACCCGGACCGCCATGGAGGTCGGCATGGCATAGAAGCCGCCCCACCAGTACAGGCTCCGCGTCTGGTTGGTGGCGAACCAGTTGGTGCCGTTGCCGTCCAGGCGCAGACCGTAGGCGTTGGGCTGGGTGCCGCCCGCGCGGAAGAGCCGGACCACGTCCGAGTATTTCACGCCGTCGCCGAAGAAAGCCCGTTCCTCCCAGCCGTCGTTGTCCATCTGCAGCGTGAACTCATCGCCCACCGCCATGGCCGCGAAGCCCAGCCGGGAATTCACGCTCCACAGGTCGTTGGAGCCCATGTTTTCCACGGTCGGCTGGGGGCCTGCGCCGCTGGCGACCACGTTTTGATGTTCGGCCTCGAGGGGCAGGCCGCTGCCGTAGACCGTCAGCGTGTCCACGCCCAGCCCGTAGCCGGAGCTGGAGGGGTTTTGGTCGTCCACGCGGAAGGTAAGCCGGTTGGGACCGTCATCCATGATGGCCCGGCCCAGCCGGATGTCGCGGCGGTCTTCCGCCGGCGAATAGGCGTCGAACCCCGTTCCGTTGATGTTCAGCTCCCACTGGACGGGATTCTGGATCAGGACGCGGGTGGTGGCGCCGCCGGCCGTGTAGGTGGAGCCCGCATCGACCACGTCTCCCAACTCATCTTCGCGTCCATCGGGATCCGGATCATAGGAAGGGATCACGGTGCGGAGCACCTGGCTCGGCTCGAGTTCCTTGTGATAGATGATGGTGGAGTCCCAGGCGATGCTGCCGTCGTCCTGCCGGATGATGGGGTTGGTGCCCTCCACGATGGGGAAGCTGATGGCCTGGTAGGGGCCGGGGCCGGGGGGATACAGCAGGATTTCGCTGCGGGCGGTGCGCCACAGGTCGGCCCTCAGGCGCTCGACCAGCAGGCTGGCGTCCAGATCGAGGTCCGACTGGGCGGCGGCCATCCGTTCGTTGCGGACCACGAAGACCAGGGAAGCGGTCGAGACCGTGAGCACCAGGCCCAGGATGACCGCCGCCAGCAGGACTTCGACCACGGTGAAGCCGCTGCGGTTTGAAACGCGATGGAGGGTGGGCGGGTTCATGGCGAGTTGTAGGTGGTGAGAATGGTGGACACGGTGACCGACAGCCGGTTGGTCGCCGAACGGATGAACGTCGGCGACCAGACGGTTACGGCGATGCGGGTGAGGTCTGGATCGCCGTGCAGCGTGTTTTCGATCGTGGTGGAGCGCCGGAAATCGCCGTTGATGTCGGTCAATCCCAGTTCATCCACGGCGACCCACGATTCCACCAGCAATCCCATGTTGCCCAAAGGCAGGTTCTTGGCGAATTCGACCCGGTTGTTGGCGATGATGGCGGCGGTGTAGTGGTATTGGGCCGCCTGCCGGGACTGCATGGCCATGAGCAGGACCCGGTACACGCCCGCCATGCCAAGGGCCAGGATGGCCAGGGCCACCATGATTTCGACGAAGGTGAACCCGGCGGAGGCCTTTGGCCCGGCACCATTCCTTCGGGATGGTTCGATTACATGCACGCGTTCATCTCCGGTTGTTGCCCGATATCCATCTGGTGATCTGGTCATAGTATTGCGTGGACAGTTCGCGCAGGGCCACAAACGTGTCTTCTCCGATCCCCGCCAGCAGTCCGAACGTCAAGGCGCAGAGGAAGGGCCGGCCGGAACGCGAAACCAGGAAATACAGGCTGTAGCCGGGGATCACCAGGCAAAGGAAGCCCGTGAAGATGTCCTCCTTGGCGGCCAGGACCACCACGACCAGGTGCAAGGCCAGCGCGACCCACGGGCCATACATCTGGAATTCGTCCTGCAGGTCCAGCCATCCGTAGTACCGGATTCCGGCCATGGCGGCGCCCAGCACCAGGAACAGCAGCCAAGCCAGGCGGTTGTAGTAATTGGCCAGCCGGAGCGAGGACGGCTTCTTCTTTTGCGCATCCGGACGGGGGGGTTCCGGCGTCGACAAAACGGGGGGCGGAGGGGCGGACTCGGGGATATCCGCCGGGCTGCCGGAAGCGTTGCCGGCCTTCCGCAGGCGCAGGGCCTGCCTGGGCGGCTCCGGAGACTGCTCTTGTGGTTGGTTGTCGGTCATGCGGGCTCCCGGGAAATCAAACAGGGGGGAACGATGCCGCCTTCTCGCGGGTACGGAAACTTCGGAAACGGCGGGAATCAGAACCGAGAATCTCCGGACCCATCGACGCGGCTACCGTCTTTGACTTCATATCAATACCTTAACATTCGCATCGACAGATTGCATACAAAAACAACCAAGATCCTCATTCATGTTCCGCGCCTGAAGAAAGAAGCGCTACGCCTTAAGCAACAGTCGGTTGCGCCATCTCGCCGGAAATGTTGTATCGGTTTTCCGGTGTGGAGTAAATGGGTACTTTTGCATTTGGCGACGATTTTCGAGGTGGACCGTTTGACCTTCCGGCGGGCGATCTTTCTTTTCTCTTTTCGCGGGGGAGGGGGGCGGGTAGGATGCGCGGGATGTTTGTCCAAGGAAGATCGGAAAGAGCGAGATGAGAATTTTGTCGGGCATCCAGCCATCGGGCAAGCTGCACATCGGAAACTACTTCGGGATGATGCGGCCGGCCCTGGAGCTGCAGAAGAAAGGCGAGGCGTATCTGTTCATCGCCAACTACCATGCGCTGACGTCGGTGGCGGACGCGGCGGCGATGCGGCAGGGGACGTGGGACGTGGCGCTGGATTTCCTGGCGTGCGGGCTGGACCCGGAGCGGACGGCGTTCTACCGGCAGAGCGACCTGCCGGAGGTGCACGAGCTGGCGTGGCTGCTGTCGAACGTGACGCCGCTGGGGCTGCTGGAGCGGTGCCATTCCTACAAGGACAAGCTGGCGAAGGGAATCGCGCCGAACCATGGCTTGCTGGCGTATCCGGTGCTGATGGCGGCGGACATCCTGATCGTGCAGTCGAACGTGGTGCCGGTAGGCAAGGACCAGAAACAGCACGTCGAAGTGACGCGCGACATCGCGATCAAGTTCAACAACACGTTTGGCGAGGTGTTCACGATTCCGGAGCCGTCGATTTCGGAGGATGTGGCGGTGGTGCCGGGGCTCGACGGGCAGAAGATGTCGAAGAGCTACGGGAACACGATCGAGATCTTCGGGGACCTGAAGCAGGCGAAGAAGCGGATCATGGGGATCGTGACGGACAGCAAGGCCCTGGAGGAGCCGAAGGATCCGGAAACGTGCAATGTATTCAAGCTCTTCAAGCTGTTCGCGTCGCCGGAGCAGCAGGCGGACCTGGCCGCGCGGTACCGCGCGGGGGGGATGGGCTACGGGACGGCGAAAAAGGAGCTGGCGGACCTGTTCGAGGCGCATTTCGCGCCGATGCGGGCAAGGCGGGCGGAACTGGCGGCGAACCCGGACTATGTGGAGAGCGTCCTGCAAAAGGGCGCGGCGAAGGCCCGGGCGATCGCGGGCGAGACGCTGAAGAAGGCGCGGCGGGCCGTGGGGCTGGAATGAGTCCATCCCGGGCCGGCGATTACGATGAAGATTAAGATTACGATTTAGAACCGGTATTTGAATGTCGCAGGAAGAATACAAAGTCAAGCTGGAGGTCTTCGAGGGACCGCTGGATCTGCTGCTCTATCTGATCAAGAAGGAGGAGCTGGACATCCACAACATCCCGATGGAGAAGATCACGTCGCAGTACATCCAGTACATCGAGCTGATGAAGATGCTGGACCTGAACGTCGCGGGCGAATTCCTCGTGATGGCGGCGACGCTGATGATGATCAAGAGCCGGATGCTGCTGCCGGTGGAGGATCGCCCGGAGATGGAGGAGGAGGAAGAGGACCCCCGCTGGGACCTCGTCCGGCAGCTGGTCGAATACAAGAAGTTCAAGGACGCGGCGCTGCATCTGGAGGCGCTGGAGCTGCGGCGGGAGGACATCTTCGGGCGGGACGGGGCGGAGGCGGTGCTGGGCAAGGAGCCCGACGTGGCCTTGCACGACGTGGGGCTGTTCGACCTGATCAGCGCGTTCAGCGAAGCGCTCAAGAAGGTCAAGAGCGAGGAGCTGCGGGAGATTTTCGCGGAGCGCTTCACGGTGGCGGAGAAGATCGAGCATCTCGGCGACCGGTTGAGGCGGGAGAAGAGCTTTTCGATCTCGAAGATGTTCGAGGGGATGCGGTCGCGGCATGAGATCGCCTGCACGTTCCTGGCGCTCCTGGAGCTGATCCGGCTGAACCAGGCGCGGGCGGTGCAGAACGAGACCTACGGGGAAATCTGGATCGAGAAGGCGGAGGGCATCGTGGAGATGGTGCCGCCGCTGGTCGAGGAGGCCCCGGCCGGAACGCCCGGTCGCGAGGATTGAGGAAGGGACGACGATGAACGATTTCGTGCTGCCGGAACTGAAGCAGATCATCGGGGCGATGCTGTTCGTGCGCAAGGAGCCGCTGACGGTGGCGGAGATCCGCCGCGTGCTGGCGGCGACGGCGGAGCGCCGCGGCGGCATCACGAGCGATTTCGCGAAGGCGAACGAGGAACTGGTTCGCGAGGCGATGGATGCGCTGGGGCGCGAGCTCGCCGAGCGCAAGACGGGGTTCCACCTCATCGAGGTGGCCGGCGGGTTCCGGCTGGAGAACGACGCGAACTGCGGGCCCTGGCTGCGGGTGATGCTGCAGAAGGGGCGCGGGGCGCGGCTTTCGCTGCCGGCGCTGGAAACGCTGGCGATCGTGGCCTACCGGCAGCCGTGCGTGCGTTCGGAGATCGAGGCGGTGCGCGGCGTGGCCGTGGACGCGATCCTGAAGAACCTGCTGGAGATGCAGCTGGTCCGCGTGGTCGGACGCAGCGAACTGCCCGGCCGCCCCTGGATGTTCGGCACGACGCAGAAGTTCATGGAGCATTTCGGGCTGAAGAGCCTCGACGACCTCCCGGGGACGGACGAGCTGCGGCGGCTGGAGGCGGAACAGGCGCGGGCCCGGGCGCCGAAGGCGGCGGAGCCGGAGGCGGCGCCGGAAGATCCCAACCAGATGAAGATTCCGGCGATCGAGGAACAGGTGCCGGCCGGCCCGAGCATCGAAGAGGCGGTTGGCGATGGCCTGGTCGAGGAGGAAGCCATCGAGCGCGAAGGGATGTCGGAAGAGGAAATCGTAGGGGGGGAGGACGAGGAGAAGGACGAATGAGCCTGTTTGCACCGTTGGCGAACCCGTGGATCGCGTCGCAGCGCCCGTACCAGCCGGGGCGGCCCATCGAAGAGGTGGCGCGGGAGCTTGGACTGGGCGACGTGGAAGGCATCGTGAAGCTGGCGTCGAACGAAAACGCGCTGGGGCCCTCGCCGAAGGCGCAGGAGGCGATGCGGCGGGCGATTCCGAAGATGCACCTCTATCCGGACGGCGGGTCGTTCTATCTGCGGCAGGCCCTTGCGAAGAGATACCGCATTTCCGACGACATGGTGATGCTGGGGTGCGGCTGCAACGAGCATGCGGTGCTGCTGGCGCACGCCTTCATGGACAAGGGCGACAACCTGGTGGTGTCGGAACGGTCGTTCGTGGTCTACAAGCTGGTGGCGGCGCTGTACCACTGCCACAGCGTCGAAGTGCCGATGAGAGGCATGACGCACGACCTGGACGCGATGCTGAAGGCGATCACGCCGCGCACGAAGGTCGTGGTGGTGGGGAATCCGAACAACCCCACGGGAACGATGGTGACGCAGGCGGATGTGGACCGGTTCGTGGAGCGGGTTCCGGCCAACGTGGTGACCGTGTTCGACGAAGCCTACATGGAGCTGCTCGATCCGAAGGACCAGGTGGACACGCTGAAGCACATGAAGGCGGCGAAGAAGCCGGTGGTGACGTTGCGGACCTTTTCCAAGGCGTACGGGCTGGCGGGGCTCCGCGTCGGCTACGCGATGGCGCAGCCGGACGCGATCGACCTGCTGAACAAGGTGCGCCAGCCATTCAACGTGAACGCCATGGCGCAGGCGGCGGCGGTGGCCGCGCTGGAAGACGAGGCACACCTGGAGGCGACGCGCCGGATGCTGCGCGAGGGGCGGATACATCTGATGGAGGGGATGAGGAAGCTGGGTCTGGACCCGGTGGAGTCGGTGACGAATTTCATCCTGTTCCCGTTCAAGAAGGCGGCGGGGCTGACGGCGGCGCTGACGAAGCGCAAGGTGATCGTTCGCCCGATGGCGGGATTCGGGCTGCCGGAGCATGTGCGCGTGAGCGTGGGGACGGCAAAGGAAAATGCCCAGTTCCTGCGGGCCCTCTCCGAAGCGCTGATCGAGCTGGAATAGGATGCGTCGGGGGGCGGACCGCGGGAGGCGGGACGGTGCCCCATGGAAAGACACGGCGGGAGCCTGGCCCGGCATCCGGAGTCCGCCTTTCCGGAAATGCAATCCATTGCATGGAAGTCGGTTGCATGGAGTTCGCGGATATTTCTCCGCGAAAACGTTTTTGGGGTGGTCAAGGGGGAGGGGGGAGGGGTAATGTTTCCGGCTTGAATCGCGTCTGGCGAGAGGCCGGGACGCCCTGTACCCGGGAGACGGAAAGTTTATGATTGTTGTGATGAAAAAAGGGGCCGGCGAAGCCCAGGTCAAGGCCATTTCGGAGCTGGTCGAGAGCTGGGGCCTGAAGGCGCATGTGAGCCCGGGCGCCGAACTGACCGTGATCGGCCTGATTGGCGACGAGTCGCTGATCCAGGAATCCGCGCTGGAGATGATGCCGGGGGTCGAGAAGGTGATGCCGGTGCTGAAGCCCTACAAGCGGGCGAGCCTGGAGTTCCATCCGGAAAGGACGGTCATCAAGATTCCGCCGGCGCGCCATGGCGACCGGGGCTTGAGCATCGGCGGCCCCGGCGTGGTGGTGATGGCGGGACCCTGTTCGGTCGAGGGGCGCGACATGATCCTTTCCCTGGGGGCCTTCCTGAAGGGGGCGGGGGCGCATATGATGAGGGGAGGGGCTTTCAAGCCCCGTACTTCCCCCTATGCCTTCCAGGGGCTGGGCGTCGAAGGCCTGCGCTACCTGGCCGAGGAGAGGTCCGTGGTGGGCCTGCCGGTCATCACCGAGGTGATGGACACGCGCGACGTGGAGATGGTCGGGGAATTCGCGGACATCATCCAGGTGGGCGCGCGCAACATGCAGAATTTCAACCTCCTGAAGGTGCTGGGGCGCTGCAAGAAGCCGGTGATGCTCAAGCGCGGCCTCGCGAGCACGCTGGAAGAGCTGCTGATGAGCGCGGAATACGTGATGAGCGAAGGCAACACGGAGGTCATCCTGTGCGAGCGGGGCATCCGCACCTTCGAAAAGTTCACGCGCAACACGCTGGACCTGAGCGCGGTGCCGGTGCTGAAGCGCGAAAGCCACCTGCCGGTGGTGGTGGATCCGAGCCACGGGGTTGGGCATTGGGACCTGGTGGCGCCGATGGCCAAGGCGGCGATCGCCGCCGGGGCGGACGGGCTGCTGCTGGAAGTGCACCCCGACCCGGCGAAGGCCGTGTCGGACGGACCGCAATCGCTGACGCCCAAGCGTTTCAAGGAACTGATGGGCGAGCTGGAACTGGTGGCGCGCGCCGTGGGGCGGAACCTCCACTAGCCGGAGCCGGAGGGAACGGCCAATGACCAGGGAACCGTGCATATCCATCGTCGGGCTGGGGCTGATGGGCGCCTCGCTGGCGATGGCGCTGCGGAAGCGGGGCTACGCCGGCCGGATCGCGGCCTATGCGCGCAAGGAGGAGACGCGCCGGGAGGCGCTGGCCCGCGGCGTCGTGGATGCGGCGTTCGACGATCCCGACGCGGCGGTGAGGGAGGCCACGCTGGTGGTGCTGTGCGCGCCGATCCGTTCCTGCGTGGAGCTGGCGGTCGACATTGCTCCCGTGATCCGGCCGGGCGTGCTGGTCACGGATGTGGGCAGCACCAAGGGCTGGATCTGCCGCCAGATGGCGGGCATCCTTCCCAAAGGCGCCTTCGTGGGCAGCCACCCCATCGCCGGATCGGAGAAGCAGGGGTTGCAGGCGGCGTCGGCCGACCTCTACGAGAACGCGCTGACGGTCATCGCCACCCATTTGGACGTGCCGGAGGAAGCCTCGGAGCGCGTGGAGGAGCTGTGGAAGTCGGCGGGTTCGCGGACGTGCCGCATGGAGCCGGAGGACCACGACCGCCTGCTCGCGCGCACGAGCCATCTGCCGCACGTGGCCGCGGCCGCGCTGGCGAAGGCCATCGGGCGCGATTCCGCGGAAAAGGTCGGGATCTTCTGCGGGACGGGTTTCTATGATTCCACCCGCGTGGCGTCCGGCTCCATCGAGATGTGGAACGACATCCTGATGACCAACGCCCCCGCCGTGGCCGAGGAATTGAGGGCTTTCAAAATGGAGGTCGAGCGGGTATATGATGATCTCCAGGCCGGTCGCTTCGGCGACGTGGCGAAGTTCTTGGAGCGGGCCCGGGAGGCCCGCGCGGAGCTATTGAAGGGGCGGGGCCGCTGAGGCCCTGCCCGCAGGAAACACGAAAACCAGGCGAACAGATGGCCATTCAAAAACAAACCAAGATCGTGCACCCCGGCGGGTTCGACGGCGGCGTGGTCCGCGTCCCGGGCGACAAGAGCATTTCGCACCGGACGGCCCTGCTGGCCGGCATTTCCTCGGGCACTTCGGAGATCCGGGGGTTCCTGCAGGCCGAGGACTGCCTGAACACGCTGAAGGCGATGGAGTCCTTCGGGGCGCGGTCGTGGTTCGACGACGAGGGCGTGCTGTCGATCCAGGGCACGGGGGGCAAGATGATCGAGCCGGTCGGCCCGTTGGATGTGGGAAACTCCGGCACGGGCATGCGCCTGCTGGCGGGCCTGTGCGCGGGCTCCCCGATCCGGGTGACGCTGACGGGCGACGAGTCGCTGCAGTCGCGCCCGATGCGGCGCATCAAGGAGCCCCTGGAGCTGATGGGCGCCAAGGTGGAGCTGACGCCGCAGGGGACGGCGCCGATGACGATCCAGGGCGGGAACCTGCACGGCATCGAATACTGCCTGCCGACGGCTTCGGCGCAGGTGAAGAGCTGCTGCATCCTCGCCGGCCTCTATGCGGAAGGGCGGACGACGGTGCTCGAGCCGATCCCGACGCGCGATCACACGGAGCGCATGCTGCGCGCGGTGGGCGCGCCCATCCGGGTGGAGGGGCAGAACATTTCCGTGGACGGCTATGGCCCGAAGGGGCCGAAGTTCCTGGCGCGGCCCTACGTGGTGCCCGGCGATTTTTCGTCGGCGGCCTATTGGCTGGCGGCGGGGGCGGCGGTTCCCGGCGTGACCGTGCGGGTGGAGGGCGTGGGCCTGAACCTGCGGCGGACCGCTTTGCTGGATGTGCTGCGCCGCATGGGGGCGCGCGTCGAGATCGAGCGCACCTCGGCTCCGACGGATCCCGAGGTCTACGGCAACGTGACGGTCTACGGCGCGGAGCTGAAGGGCACCGAGGTCGGCGGGGCGGAAATCCCGAACCTGATCGACGAGCTTCCGCTGGTGGCGGTGCTGGGCGTGCTGGCGAAGGGGCGCACGGTGATCCGCGACGCCAGCGAGCTGCGCGTGAAGGAATCCGACCGGGTGGCGGTGATGGTGGAGAACCTGGCGAGCCTGGGGGCGCACGTGACGGAGCAGCCCGACGGCATGGTCATCGAGGGGCCGACGAAGGTGTCGCCCACGAAGAGCATCCGCAGCTATGGCGACCACCGCGTGGCCATGAGCATGTCGATCCTGGCGATCTTCGCCGACCAGCCGGTGTGCATTGGCAACGTGGCGTGCGTAGATACGTCATATCCGGAATTTTGGGAGCAACTCGGCAGCCTGGGAGTGAACGTTGAATAAGCAAGTGACCATCGTGGCGGTGGACGGCCCCTCGGCCTCCGGAAAATCGACTGTTTCGCGCCGGACGGCCCAGGCGGTAGGCTTCATCTACGTGGACTCCGGGGCGCTGTACCGGGGCATCACCTGGAAATGCGTCAAGGAAGGCGTCGACGTGAAGGATGCCCAGGCGGTGACGAACCTCCTGATCCGCATGAACATGGAGCTGTTCCTGCGCGACAACGCCGTGGGCTACATGATTGATGGCGAGGATCCGGGACAGGAGATCCGGGCCGAGCCCGTGCGCGAGCGCGTGGCCGACATCGCCGCCCAGCAGGCCGTGCGCGTCTACATCGTCGAGAAGCTGCGGATGATGACGAAGTTCGGGAGCCTCGTGATGGAGGGGCGCGACATCGGGACGGTGGTTTTCCCCGACACGCCGTTCAAGTACTACCTCGACGCCGATCCCGAGGAGCGGGCCCGCCGCCGCGCCGCGGAGATCCACCAGCAGGAAGGCACCCACGATGTCAACGCCGTCCTCAGTTCGCTGCGCCGCCGCGACCAGAAGGACTCCAGCCGCGCCACCGCGCCGCTGCAAATCGCCCTGGGCGCCAAAATCATCAACAGCACGGGCATGACGATCGACCAGGTCGTGGACACCATTGTCACCGACCTGAAGAAGGCCGGTGCCGTTCCCGCCTGATCCCATGCGCGAGGGCTTGTTCAGGCAGCCGTTGTATTGGATTTCGCGCGGATTCGTCTATCTCTGCCTCCGGCTGAAGTTCCGCATGAAGGTGTCCGGCCGGGAGCACATTCCGGCGGCGGGAGGCGCCGTGATCGCCGCCAACCACTGCAGCTATCTCGATCCCCCGGTGATGTGCTCGAGCATCCACAGCCGCATCGTGCATTTCATGGCCCGCGACACGCTGTTCTCCAATGCCGTCGCGCGCTGGTATTTTCCCCGCGTGGGGGTGATCCCGCTCGACCGCACGCGTGGCGACCTGGGCGCCCTGAAGAAGGCCATCGGCGCCCTGAAGTCGGGACAGGTGATCGGGCTGTTCCCGGAAGGCACGCGGTCGCCGGACGGCGAGATGCGGGCCGCCAAGGGCGGCATTGGCTTCCTGATCGCGAAGGGCGATGTGCCCGTCGTGCCGCTCTACATCTCCGGCACCCACGAGGCGTTTCCAAAGGGCGCGAAGAAGATCAGGCCCTCGCGGATCATCGCCCGGCTGGGCCGGCCGATCACGCCCGAGGAGATCCGCGCCGCCATGCCCGGGAAGAACGACTACGAGGCGGTCGGCACCCTCGTCATGCGGCGCATCCGCGAACTCGCGGAAGAAGCCGGGGCCTAGCCGCCGGCTCCCCGGGGAAGGCCGTTCCCCGCCAAGGGGGGGCTGTCCCGCCCTGCGGCAAACTCGCGCTGTCCCGGCGGGGCCGGGATGTGGTAGAAAAGGGGCGTCAAAGGAGGTGCCGACATGCCGGTGCCGATCACGATCGAGAAATTGACGAAGCGGTTTGGCGGCCATGCGGTGCTGGAGGGGATCGATCTCCAGATCGCGGCCGGGGAGCTGTTTTTCCTGCTCGGCCCGTCGGGCTGCGGCAAGACCACCCTCCTGCGCGCCGTCGCCGGCCTCAACGAGCCCGAGGAGGGCCGCATCCTCGCCGGCGATCGCGATGTGACGCACTTGCCTCCGCACCGGCGCGACATGGGGATGGTTTTTCAGAGCTACGCCCTTTGGCCGCACATGACCCTCCGCGAGAACGTGGCGTTCGGCCTCGAAATGCGGGCGGTCAAGCCGGCCGACATCCGGCGCCGCGCGCTGCGCGCGTTGGAGATGGTCAAGCTGGCCGACCGCGCCGATTCCAAGCCCAACGAGCTTTCCGGCGGCCAGCAGCAGCGCGTCGCGCTGGCCCGCGCCCTGGTCATCGAACCGCAATGCCTTCTTCTCGACGAGCCGCTCTCCAACCTCGACGCGAAGCTGCGCCTCGAGATGCGGACGGAGATCCGCCGCATCTGCAAGGAGGCGGGGCTGACCGCGATCTACGTCACGCATGACCAGAAGGAGGCGTTGTCCATCGCCGACCGGCTGGCGATCCTCGACCAGGGGCGCCTGCTGCAGATCGGCTCGCCGCAAGAGGTCTATTCGAGGCCGAAGACCCGATTCATCGCCCAGTTCATCGGCGAGACGACCTTTGTCGAGGGGCGTGTGCGCGGAATGAGCGGCGGCTTGGCGGAAGTGGAAACCGCGGCGGGGACGTGGACTTCGGCGGCGGCGGAGCCGTTCCCGGCGGGGGAGAAGGTCTGGCTGTCGGTCCGGCCCGAGTGCATCCAGCTGCACACGGACCGGCCGGCGGGGCCGAACGTGTTCGCGGCGCAGATGCACGGCACGGTCTATCTGGGGGAGGTGGCGCAGCATCTCGCCGAGCTGGGAGGCGGAATCACGCTCAAGGCGCTGGAGACCCGTCCCCGCCTGGTTGCCCGGGACCGCGACCGCGCCGAGACCCGCGTCTACATCGATCCCCTGGATGTCCAGGTGCTGCGGGAGTAGGGCGCATGCTGCGGAACCTGGCCATTTTGCTGGTGCTGGCCGCGGTGGTGGCGCTGCCGTTCGCGTTCCGCCAGGAGACGGGCGTCCGGGAGTGGACGGAAGGCGATCCCGTCCTGGTGGTCATCACCCCGCACAACGAAGCCATCCGCCACGAATACGCCCTGGCGTTCTCGCGCTGGCACGCGGAAAAATACGGCGCGCCGGTCAAGGTGGACTGGCGCAACATCGGCGGAACGACGGAAATCGCGCGCTATCTGACGAGCGAATTCATATCGAGTTTCCGCGCCTGGTGGGTGGGGCAGGGCAGGCGGTGGAGGCCGGACGGGGGAGAAATCATCCTGAACCGCTATTTCGATGCCGACGAGAAGCCCAAGAAGATGGCCGAGGCGGATTGGGAAGAGCAGAAGGAGATGTTCTTCGCCTTCCGCCGGACGGACGACCCGGAGAAGTTCTCCAGCCGGATCGACCTGTTTTTCGGCGGCGGCGCGTATGACGGAGACAACCTGACTCGCCAGGGACTGCTGGTTCCGGCGTGGCCGCCGGACGGGCTGCCGGCCCGCCTGGTCGAGGTGGAGTCGGGCAAGGAACTGATCCCGGCGGGCATGAGCGGCGAATCGTGGCGGACGAAGTGCTACTACGGGACGACGCTGAGCACTTTCGGCATCTGCTACAACCGCGACCGGATGCGCGCGCTGGGGATCGAGCGCGAACCGGAGCAATGGGAGGACCTGGGCGATCCGCGCTGGAGGGGTGCGCTGGGGTTGGCGGATCCGACGAAGAGCGGCAGCATCGCCAAGGCGTTCGAGACGATCCTGCAGGTGCAGTGCCGTCGGGCGGTCGAAGCCGCGGGATTCGGTCCGGCGATCGACGAATACGAGCGGCGGATCGCGGCGGCGCGCCTGCCGGCGGGCCGGATGCCCGAGGGGGTGCCGGCGGAATACCAGCAGGCGCTCGAGGCCGGCTGGGCGAACGGGCTGCGCCTCATCCAGCGGATCGGGGCCAATGCGCGCTACTTCACCGACAGCGCGAGCAAGGTGCCGCTGGACGTGGGCATGGGCAACGCGGCGGCGGGGCCGTGCATCGATTTCTACGGCCGTTTCGAGGCGCAGGTCAGCAATGGCGGGCGTCCGGATGGCGCGATGGCCTACGCGACGCCGCGCGGCGGATCGGGCGTCAGCGCCGATCCGGTCTCGCTGTTGCGGGGCGCGCCGCACCGCGAAACCGCCGTGCGGTTCATCGAATTCGTGCTGGGGGAGGAGGGGCAGAAACTGTGGTGCTACCGCGTCGGCACGCCCGGGGGGCCGAAGAAATACGCGCTGCAGCGCTTCCCGATCCGGCGCGATTTCTACCCGCCGGAGGATCCGGCCTTTCCCACGGCCTATGAACGGCACCGGGCGCATACGACGGACGACCTGGGCGGGCCTTCCCTGGACATGTACCGGCTGGCGCGGGAATACGTGTATCGTCCGCGCTGGACGGCGGGATACTTCGGGATCCTGCGCGATCTCGTGCGCGCGATGTGCATGGATTCGGGCGTGGAGCTGCGCGCGGCGTGGAAGGCGGTCTGCGAGGCCGGCGGGCCGTCGGCCTGTCCACGCGCGATGGAGGCGCTGGAGCGCCTGCCGCAGGCGCCGGAGCCCCTGACATGGGCCTCGGGGCTTTCGATGTACCGGCGGCACGACCGACTGGATCTCCTGCGCGAATGGACGGTGCAATTCCGCGCGCAGTACGGGGAAGCCGCGCGCCTGGCACGGGAGGAGGCCGGACCTGATTCACCCACGGGGCAAGCCCGTGGGGGTCTAGAGACAAGGGCGGCGCAGAATCGCGGGGACCAAGCCCGTGAGGGTCTAAACCCGAAAACCGGGCAAGCCCGCGGGGGTCCGGGCCGCGGGGAGGTCCGGCCATGAGGCGGAGCACGGCCTGGATCGTCCTGGTTTCGGTGGCGGCGCTGCTGGGCGTCCTGTTCTTCTGGCCGCTGTGGAGGGTGGTGTCGGGCGGATTCTGGGTGGACGGAAAATTCACGCTGCGCTACCTGCTTGGCGTGTTCGAGAATCCGATCTACGTGGAGGGGCTGTTCAACAGCCTGAAGATCGCGCTGGGGACGACGGGATTGGCGATGGTCGTGGCGCTGCCGCTGGCGTGGATCGCCAACCAGTTCGAATTCCGCGGCAAAACCGTTTTCTCGGCGCTGGTGCTGGTGCCGATGATCCTGCCGCCGTTCGTGGGCGCGATCGGGTTCCAGCAGATGTTCGGCGCCTTCGGGATGATCAATGCCCTGTTCGGATTCGGGGCGCGCGACTGGCTGGGGGGCGGGCAGTACGCGGGCGTGGTGCTGCTCCAGACCCTGTCGCTGTATCCGATTCTCTACCTCAACGCGGTGGCGGCGCTGGCGAACATCGATCCGGCGATGGAAGAGGCCGCGGCGAACCTTGGCTGCACGCGCCTGCGGCGGTTTTTCCGCATCACGCTGCCGCTGATGATGCCGGGGCTGTTCGCGGGCGGCACGCTGATCTTCATTTGGAGCTTCACGGAGCTGGGCACGCCGCTGATCATGAACTACACGCGGTGCGCCCCGGTGCAGATCTACGACTCGCTGAAGGAAATCGGGTCGAATCCGTTTCCCTATGCGCTGGTGACGGTGATGCTGGCGGCGAGCACGGGGCTCTACGCGGCCAGCCGCTGGCTCTTCGGCGGCCGGGCCTATGCCATGCAGGGCAAGGCCAGCACGGCGGCCGCGCCGCGCCGGCTGACCGGGATCCGCGCGGGGCTGGCGGCGCTGCCGTTCGCGCTGGTGACCGGCCTCGCGCTGCTGCCGCACATCGGCGTGGTGCTCACGAGCTTTTCCGCGCCCGGGAGCTGGTACCAGACCGTGCTGCCCGGCACGTGGACGGGTGGAAACTACATCGAGGCCCTCGGCCACGACATGACGGTCAGCAGCATCCGCAACAGCCTGATCTTCTCGTCGCTGGCGGTATGCTTCGACATCGTGGTGGGCATCGCCATCGCCTTCGTGGTCGTGCGCTCGACGATTCGCCTGCGCGGCGTCCTGGACGCCCTGTCGATGATTCCCCTGGCGGTGCCGGGGCTCGTGATGGCGTTCGGGTTCCTTTCGGCGAGTTCCTGGCTGAGCAACCTGAAGGGCTTCGCGGACGCGGACTGGTGGCCGCGGCTGGTGGATGTGCGGACGAATCCGACGCTGTTCCTGGTGCTGGCCTATTCGGTGCGGCGGCTTCCCTACATGGTGCGCAGCGCGGTCGCCGGCCTCCAGCAGACCAGCGCGACCTTCGAGGAGGCCGCGTGGAATCTCGGCGCCTCGCCCGCGACGACCCTGCGGCGCATCACGCTGCCGCTGATCCTGGCGAACCTGATCGCGGGCTCGCTCCTGGCCTTCGCGTTCAGCATGCTGGAGGTGAGCGACAGCCTGATGCTGGCGCAGCAGGCCGACTACATGCCGATCACGAAGGCGATCTACGAACTGTTCCAGCTGCTGGGCACGGGCCGCTACGTGGCGGCGGCGCTCGGCGTGTGGGCGATGGCGTTCCTGACGGCCACGCTGGCGGGGAGCAGCCTGCTGCTGGGCAAGAAGCTCGGCGCCGTGTTCCGCGTCTAGGGAAGGCGCCGCCCGCGGTCCCGTTCCGGCAACCGTCTTGGGGGGAGGGAGATGGGGAAAAACGCTCGACCGGGCCGGACGGATGGGCTAGAGTGTGCGCCCGGTTGAAATCGCCTGTCGAGGCGCATCCCCACCCCGGCGTCCGTAGCTCAATTGGACAGAGCTTCTGACTTCGGATCAGAAGGTTACAGGTTCGAGTCCTGTCGGACGCGCCAACCCGGTCGGGATGCCCCGCCGGATTTCTGGAGGAACGGAACATGAAGATCGGATTGGGTTCGGACCACGGTGGCTTCGAGATGAAGCAGAAGATCAAGGATCTCCTGGCGAAGCGCGCCGGCGTGGAGGTCACGGATTTCGGCACCTACAGCCCGGAATCGGTGGACTATCCCGATTTCGCGGTCGAGGTGGCGAGGCGGGTGTCGGAGGGTGCGCTGGAGCAGGGCATCCTGATCTGCACGACGGGGGTGGGCATGAGCATGGCGGCGAACAAGTTCCCGCGCGTGCGCTCGGCGCAGGTCTTCAACGCGAAGATGGCCCGGATGGCGCGGGAGCACAACAACGCCAACATCATGGCCCTGGGCGCGGCGATCACGCCGATGGAGGAGATCCCGGCGATCCTCGACGCGTGGTTCGCGGCGGAATTCGAGCCGGGGACGCGCCACGACCGCCGCGTGCAGAAGGTCAACGCCTGCGCGATGCGGGTGACGGAGCCCGAGGCGATCCACGAGCGCGACACGGAGGTCTACGCGGCGATCCAGGGCGAGGCGAAGCGCCAGCGGCGGAACATCGAGCTGATCGCGTCGGAGAACTACGTGAGCCGCGCGGTGCGCGAGGCGCAGGGATCGGTGCTGACGAACAAGTACGCCGAAGGGTATCCCGGCAAGCGGTACTACAACGGGTGCGAATTCGTGGACGAGGCCGAGCGCCTGGCGATCGAGCGCGCGAAGCAGTTGTTCGGGGCGGAGCACGTGAACGTCCAGCCGCACAGCGGCAGCGGCGCGAACATGGCGGTCTATTTCGCCATGCTGCAGCCGGGCGACACGATCCTGGCGATGAGCCTCGCCGCCGGCGGGCACCTGACGCACGGGCACAAGCTGAATTTCTCGGGCCGCTTCTTCAACGTGGTGCCCTACGGCGTGCATCCGGAGACCGAGCGCATCGACTACGAGCAGGTCGAGAAGCTGGCGGCCGAGCACAAGCCGCGGCTGATCTGCGCGGGGGCGAGCGCCTATTCGCGCATCATCGACTTCAAGCGGCTGCGCGCGATCGCGGACTCGGTCGGCGCGCTGCTGATGGTGGACATGGCGCACATTGCGGGGCTGGTGGCGGCGGGATTCCACCCGAGCCCGGTGCCCTATGCCGACTTTGTCACGACCACGACGCACAAAACCCTGCGCGGGCCGCGCGGCGGCATGGTCCTCTGCAAGGAGGCCTTCGGGGCGGACATCGACAAGCAGGTCTTCCCCGGCATCCAGGGCGGGCCGTTGATGCACGTGATCGCGGCGAAGGCGGTCTGTTTCCTCGAGGCGCTTCAGCCTTCGTTCAAGGAATATGTGCGGCAGATCGTCGCCAACGCGCAGACGCTGGCCGCCGAACTGGAGAAGGCGGGCATCCGCATCGTGTCGGGCGGGACGGACAACCATCTGATGCTGGCCGACCTGACGCCGCTGGGCGTGACGGGCAAGGACGCCGCGACGGCGCTCGACCGCGCGCTCATCACGGTGAACAAGAACGCGATCCCCTTCGACAAGCAGAAGCCGTTCGTGACCTCCGGCATTCGCCTCGGCACGCCGGCCATCACCACGCGCGGAATGAAGGAAAAGGAGATGGTCCAGATCGCCGCGTGGGTGGGGCAGATCGCGGCCCGGTCCGGCGACGAAAAGCTCCAGCAGCGCATCCAGGAGGAGGTCGTCGCCTTCACCGAGAAGTTCCCCGTGCCGTAGGGGCCGGCCACCGGGCCAGAAAGAGAGGCCGGATCCCTGGAAAAGGTTTTCCACACTGTGGAAAACCTTTTTCCATTGAATGGAAAATCCGCCGCCGGGGGGGCGCCTCGCCGCGGGGCTAGGGGCGGAGGCCGGGGGTGGCCCGGCGGGCGAGCAGGGCGTCGCGGAGGGCGGAGAGGGAGAACCCGTCGGCTTCGATGAGGGTGGCGGCCCGGCCGATATCCGCGAGCCGGTGGGCATCGGAGAAGGTGACGAGGGTGCGGGAGGCGCCGTAGAGGGATTGCATTTCGGGGAGGCGGTGCCGGGTCACTTCGAGGATGGGGCCGGATTCAGGGGGGAGAAGGCCGAGCTGGGCGAGGACGCCGAAGGCGGGGCGATCGATGTGGGCGGGGATGAACAGGCCGCCATGGGCGGCGACCAGTCCGGGGAGCTGGATGAAGGAGAGGTCGGTGGCGTTGCCGAGATAGCGGGGAACGAGATCGAGGACCCCGTCGGATTCATCCACGACGGCCTGGTCGCCGAGCTTGTCGGGGATGTTGGGGAAATCGGGGAGGCGGTCGTAGAGGAAGGTGCCCAGGCCGAGGGCGGCTTCGGGCGTGTCGAAAAGGGCGAGGCAATGGATCTCCTCGGCGGTGCAGATTTCCATTCCGTAAAGGGCGTGGAGATCCTCGCGCCGGCAGGCCGCGGCAAAAGCGGGAGCGTTGAGGGCGGAATGGTGGTCGGTGAGGGCGATGGCGTCGAGGCCGGCCTTCTTGGCGGCACGGGCGATGGCGGAGGGGGACATGTCGAGGGAGCCGCAGGGGGAGAGGCAGGAATGCAGGTGGAAATCGCAGAGGAATTTCATGCGGAGCCCGGGGCTAGCCCTGGCTGCGGGCGATCTGGTCGGCAATCTCGAGGATCTGGGCGGGGGAGAGGACGGGGGGGGCGAAGCAGCGGTCGTTGATGAAGCGGATGGCGTCGCGGACGAGGAAGGCGCGGTCCTTGGCGTTGGAGATCTGGAGCTGGACGGCCGGATGGGTGAAGACGGCCAGCGCGTGGATGCGGTCCTCGGGGACCTTCGAGGCGAGGAGGGTGATGAACATGCGGCGCTGGCGCTCGCATTGCTGGACGGGGCTCTTGACGCGGCGGACGGATCCGTCGGAGCGGCGCTGTTTCCATTGGGCGTCGCCGGCATCGCCGGAAAGGGTGCCGGCCCAGTATTTGGATTCGATGACGTAGATGCCGGAGGGGCCGATGACGAGGTGGTCGATCTGGCAGCGCTCGTGCGCGATGCGGAATTCGAGGTCGTTGAGGATGACGTGGTCGTCGGCGAGCTGTTCGGCGAGGCGGCCGGCCATCTGCTGCTCGCCCCGGCGGCCGCCCTCGATGTTGCGGCTTTCGCTGGCGATTTCGCGGAGGCGGACCTCGTAGCCGGCGGCGAGGACGATCACGGCGACGGCCGCGATGATGCCGACGAAGGTGCCGCTCTGGATCGTCGCGACGACTCCCCAGGCGGCGAGGGCGAGGACGGTCCCCCAGACGACGAACCGCGTGGTCTTCTGGAAGCCCAGCTCGCGCTGGATGGCCTCCTGCCGGCGCTGGAGGCTGGTTTCATTGCGCAGGATCTTGGCCACGCGGATTTCCCGGGGGAGGGGGGCTCAGGCTTCGGCGACGTGCTGGTTCAGGCCGTTGGCGAGCTTGTCGACTTCGGCGTTGGAAAGGACGGGTTTCTGGAAGCAGAAATCGTTGATGAAGTTGACGGCCTGCTCGGGGGTGAGCACGCGGCGCTCGGCGTTGGTGACCTGGATTTCGGCGTCGGGATTGGCCAGGACGACGAGGGGGAATACGCGCTCCCAGATCAGGTTGGTTCCCTTGAGCCAGTTGCAGAGGATCCGCCGTTCGCGCAGGGCCTTGCCGACGGGATTCCGGACGGGGCGGATCCGGCCATCGGGGGAGCGGATCTTCCAGTTGTAGGCCGCCTTGCCGGTGTCGCCGACGATCTTTCCGTCCCAGTTGAGGGTGTTGATGACGAACATGCCGGAGGGGGCGACGACGAGATGGTCGATCCAGCATTTTTCGCGGCCGACGAGGAGATGGAGGTCGTTGAGGACATAATGGTCGTTGGCGAGCTTTTCATCGAGAAGGCGCGCGACTTCCCCCTTGGCTTCGCGGATACTGGACGTTTCGGCCTGGTCCTGCATCTGCTCCCGGCGCCGGGCCTCGTGGCCGAGGGCGAGGAAGGCCAATGCGCCGCCGATAAACAGGACAAAGGTGGCGGCGGTGTGCCCCATGCCTTTCAGGATGAATCCGATGGCCAGGAAAAGGGCCGCCGCTCCCCATTCGACGAGGCGCATGCGCTTGAGGATGCGCAGGTCGCGCTCGATGGCTTCCTGGCGGTTGCGGAGGTTGCTTTCGTTGGTGAGCGTCTTGGCCATGGAATTCTCCCGGAGATTGTGGCGGTGGGATCAGCCGATCAAGGCGCGGCCGGAGCCTCGGGAGTGACCGGTGCTTCCACGACAGGGGCCGGAGCCTCTGGGGCGGCGATCGGGGCCACGGGGGCTTCCGGCGCGACAGGAGCTTCTGCGGGCACGGCCGCGGGCGCCGCCGCTTCCGGCGCGGGCGCGGAAACGGCCGGAACTTCTGCCACGGCGGGGGCCGGGACAGCTACGGATGCCTCGGGCGCAATCGGAGCGGGAGCCGGGGCGGCCACGGGCGCGGCCGGCGCCGCGGTCACGGGATCGGTGGTGACTTCGCCCATGGCGATGGTGGGGCGGCGGTCGGTGATCCGGACATTGACGGCCTGGCCGGGGGTGGTGGCGCCCTTCACGAAGATGACGAAGCCGTCGATCTTGGCGACGCCCTCGGTGGCGGGATTCTTCGTGGAGGGTTCCACGATGGTGGTGGCGATCACGGCGCCGGGAACGACGTGGGGCGCGGAATCGCCGGGGCCGGGAACGTAGGGGGGCCGGGGCGCACGGGGACGGGCGGCCACGGGTGTGGGCAGCGGATCGGTGCCGGCGGGCTTGCCGGTGGGTTCGGCGAAGGCCATGCGCTCGCGACGGGCGGTGATGCGGATATTGACGCGCTCGCCGAGGTTGGTGGCTCCCTCCACGAAGACCACGAGGCCGTTGACCCGGGCGACGCCTTCGGCCGCCGGGTTCTTCTCGGAGGCTTCGGAGATGATCACATCCATTTCGGCGCCGGCGATGACGTGGCCGGCGGGGTCGTTCGGAAGGGGCGAGAAGGCGCGGCGGAGGACCTCGCCCGTCGTACCGCTGGAGGCGAGGGGGCCGGTTCCGGCGGGCTTGCCGCTCGGCATGGCGATGGCCATGCGCTCGCGGCGCTCGGTGATGCGGATGTTGACGCGCTCGCCGATGGTGGTGACGCCGTTCACGAAGACCACGAGGCCGCCGATCCGGGCGACGCCTTCGGTGGCCGGGTTCTTTTCGGAGGCTTCGGAGATGATCACATCCATTTCGGCGCCGACCACGACGGGATCGCCGGGGCGGGGCTGGAACACGCGGCGCACGGGCTCGACGGAAACCGGCAGCGGATCGGTGCCGGCGGGCTTGCCCGTGGGCTCGGCGAAGGCCATGCGCTCGCGGCGCTCGGTGATGCGGACATTGACGCGTTCGCCGATGGCGGGCACGCCGTTCACGAACACAACGAGGCCGTTGACCTTGGCCACGCCCTCGGTCTCGGGATTCTTGGAGGAGGCTTCGGAAATGATGACGTCCATCTCGGCGCCGGGGACGACATTGGCGGCGCTGTCGTCCGGAGCCGGCACGAAGGCGGCGCGGGGCGCCTTGGGCGGCAGGGCCACTTCGGAGAGGACCTTGACGAGGATGGCGTCGGCGACGCGCTCGCGCACGCGGGTGACGTCGACGATGGCGGTCTGACCGCGTCGGGCCTCGGGGATGAAGGTGACCATGCGGCCGATCTTGGCGATGCCGGAGGAGCGGTCGTCGCTTTCATCGTCCACGAAGACCTTGTAGCGGTAGCCCATCTGGGGGAGGATGGCTTCGCCGCCGGTGGCATCGATGATGACGCCGGTGTTGATGGCGGGGATGCCGGCCTGGTCCTCGCCGACGACCACGGTGACGGCGGCTTTCTCCTTGGACCGGGTGGCAAAGATGGCGGCGACCATGAGGGCGATGCCGAGGAGGGGCAGGAGGATCAGCGCGAGGGTGCGCAGGGTGTTGGAGGACTGGGGCGCGGGATTGCTCATGGGACGGCTCCTTGTTGTTATGTATAACCGGAGGAGGATAGGGGTCCGGCGGGGGTTCGGCAAGGAAAAGAACGCGCCGGGAAAAGTCCGAAGAGCGGGGTTGAGAAGCCGGCGGATGTGGTGTATGAGTATCCTGTTTTTCGGGAAGCGTTTTACCCTTCGAAGGAATGCGTATTTTCGGAGACCGCCCCTGGGATGAGGGGCTGGAAGGACAGGTCGGGCATATGCTGGCGGAAGAGAAGAAAAACTGGGCGCGGGATCGCATCGTGCCGGCGGAGATCGAACGGTATCTCCGCGCGGACGGGTCGGACTATGTGGACGACGCGGAGATTTTCCGCCTGTTGGAAGAGTCCGGCGAGCCGGAGGCGGCGCAGGTGCGCGACATCCTGGCGAAGGCGCTGGCGGTGCAGACGCTCACGCAGGAGGAGCTGGCGGCGCTGATGCGCGTGGGCGATCCGGGGCTGCGGGAGGAGATGCGCGCGGCGGCGGGGGCGATCAAGCGGAAGGTGTATGACAACCGCATCGTGACCTTCGCGCCGCTCTACCTGAGCAGCAAGTGCGTGAACAACTGCGTCTATTGCGGCCTGCGCAGCTCGAACCCGGCCGTGGAGCGGCGCGTGCTTTCGATGGACGAGGTGCGGGCCGAGACCGAGGCGCTGGCGGGCCGGCTGGGGCACAAGCGCCTGATCGTGGTCTACGGGGAGCATCCGGAATCGGGCGTGGATTACATCGCGGAAAGCATCCGGACGGTGTATTCGGTGAAGGTGCAGGCGCGCAAGGGCGTCGGCCAGATCCGCCGCGTGAACGTGAACGCGGCGCCGATGCGCGTGGACGAGCTGAAGATCCTGCACGGATGCGGGCTGGGCACCTTCCAGGTGTTCCAGGAGACCTACGACCGGCGGGCCTACGCGCAGCTGCATCCGGCGGGGACGATCAAGGGCGATTTCCGCTGGCGGCTCTATGCGATGCACCGCGCGCAGGAGGCGGGCATCGACGACAACGGCATCGGCGTGCTCTACGGGCTGTCCGACTGGCGCTTCGAGCTGCTGGCGCAGCAGGCGCACGCGATCGAGATGGAGCGGTTCTGCGGGATCGGCCCGCACACGCTCTCTTTTCCGCGCCTCGAGCCGGCGGTGAACACGCCGTTCGTGGAGAACCCGGAGTGGCGGGTGGGCGACGACGACTTCGAGCGGATCGTGGTGCTGGCGCGGCTGGCGGTCCCGTATGCCGGCCTGATCCTCACCGCGCGCGAGTCGCCGGAGATGCGGCGGCGGCTGCTGCCGCTGGGCGTGACGCAAATGGACGCCGCCTCGAACGTGGGCGTGGGCGCCTACGCCGACGGACAGGAGAAGCAGAAGGGCGAGCGCCAGCAGTTCCTCCTGGGCGATCCGCGCGGCCTCGACGAGGTCGTGCGCGAATGGGCGGGCATGGGCTGCATCACGAGCTTCTGCACGGCGGGCTACCGCTGCGGGCGGACGGGCAAGTGCATCATGGACCTGCTGCGCAGCGGCGCGGAGGGCAAGTTCTGCAAGCTGAACGCCGTGCTGACATTCAAGGAATGGATCGACGACTTCGCCACGCCCGGGACGCAGGCGGTGGGCGAGGCGCTGCTGCAGAAGGAGCTCGACGAGGTGCGCCGCACCCAGCCGAAGGCCTGGCCGGCGTTCTGGGCGAACTACCAGCGCACGGCCGCCGGCGAACGCGACCTCTACTTCTAGGATGGACATGCCCGGCCGCGCGGTGGCAGGATGATTTCCCTTGTGAGGAACAGACCGTGACCATTCGATTGTCTCCCAACCACCGGCTGAAGCCGCTGTTCGACCAGCACCACGTGGCGTGGCTGAGCGAAGAGGCGGCCGAGCACCAGGACATCCGCCCGCTCCGCATCGGCATCCTGAACATCATGCCGCATGCGGAGGACTACGAGTTCAACCTGCTGGCGCCGATGGGGCGGAGCATCCTGCAGATCATCCCCGTCTGGATCCGCCTGAAGACGCACGACTACAAGAGCTCCGACCACGCGCACCTGGACAAGCACTACATCCCGTACGACTGGGCGCAGTCGGTGGCGGCGCTGGACGGGCTGATCGTGACGGGGGCGCCGGTGGAGGAGCTGCCGTGGGAGACGGTGACGTACTGGAAGGAGCTGTGCGGGATCATCGATGCGGCGAAGGCGAGCGGAACGTGCATCCTGGGCATCTGCTGGGGGGGGCTGGCGCTGGCGAAGTACCTGGGCATCGAGAAGAAGATGTATCCGCAGAAGGTGTTCGGGGTCTATCCGACGCGCAACCTTGTTCCCGGCCATCCCATCACCGGCGGCCTCGACGACGTGTTCTGGTGCCCGCAGAGCCGGCATTCGGGCATCGACGACGCGGCGCTGGAGGCGGCGGAGAAGGCGGGGAAGGTCCGGCTGCTCGCCCACGCGGAGAAGGGCGGCTACACGATCTTCGAAACGCCCGACCACCAGATCATCATGCATCTGGGGCACCAGGAATACAATTCGTCCCGCCTGCTGGGCGAGGCGCGGCGCGACCGCCTGAAGAAGCGGCCCGACGTCGGGCCGCTGGAGAACCTCGACGAGAAGAATCCCGTCAACAACTGGCGCGCCAACCGCAATGAATTCTTCAATTCATGGATCAAGTACGTCTACCTGACCACGCCCTTCGTGAAGGGGACGCCGGCGGCCGCCCTGTCCAACGAGATCGTGGTGGATGACGAGCCCGGCGGCGCGAAATGAGGGTGGCGGTCATCGGCGACGGGGGCTGGGGGACGGCGCTGGCGCTGACGCTGGCCCGCAACGGCCATTCCCCGCGCGTCTGGGGGCCGTCGGCGGAATATGTCCGCGAGGTCCGGCAGGCGGGCCTGAACCGCAAATTCCTGCCCGGCGTCGCGCTTCCGGAATCCATCGAATGGACCGCCGAGCCGGCCGAGGCGCTTTCCGGCGCGGAAGCCGTCGTGATGGTGGTTCCGTCGAAATACGTGCGCGCCACGCTTGAGCGGTTCGCCGCCGCCTACCGTTCCGCCGGTTCCCCCCCGGTGGTCAGCGCCACGAAGGGGTTCGACGAATCCACGCAGGAGCGCATGACCGAGATCCTCTCCGAAATCTGGCGCGTGGAGGCCCCGGCGGCGCTTTCGGGGCCGAGCATCGCGCCCGAGACCGCGCGCGGCGTGCCCACGGCCGTGACGGTCGCCTGCGCCGACGAGGGCGTGGCGCGCCGCTTCCAGGAGCTCTTTTCGGGCGACACTTTCCGCGTCTACACGAGCGACGACGTGCGCGGCGTCGAGCTGGGGGGCGCGCTGAAAAACGTGGTCGCCCTCGCCGCCGGCGTCTGCGACGGGCTGGGCTTCGGGCACAACGCCAAGGCGGCGCTCATCACGCGGGGCCTCGCGGAGATGACGCGCCTGGGCACGGCCCTCGGCGCGCATCCGCAGACCTTCTACGGCCTGAGCGGGATCGGCGACCTGATGGTCACCTGCATGAGCCCGCAGAGCCGCAACCGCACGGTGGGGGAGCGCCTTGGGCGGGGCGAGAGCCTGGAGCAGATCCTTTCCGGCATGGAGCAGGTGGCCGAGGGCGTGTGGACCTGCGGCACCGCGCTGGCGCTGGCGCGCGAGGCCGGCGTGGCCGTCCCCGTGATGGAACAGGTGGACGCCGTCCTCCACCGGGGCAAGAAACCGAAGGATGCCGTGGTCGAGCTGATGCGCCGCGACCCGCGCTTCGAACGCGACTAGGGATTCCAATGGCCGCCGCCGCCACAACCTCGCTTCTGCTGGTGGACGACCATGCCATCGTGCGCCAGGGCCTGGCGGCGCTGCTGGCGCGCGAGGGGGATTTCGCCGTGGTCGGCGAGGCGGGGACCTATGAAGACGGGATGGCGGCCCTTTCCGCGCTGGCTCCCGACGGGGTGGTGCTGGACCTGTCGCTGCGCGACCGCAGCGGGCTCGACTGGATCCGCGAGGCGCGCGCGAAGGGCTACGCCGGGAAAATCCTCGTGCTTTCGATGCACGACGAAGGCCTCTACGCCGAAAAGGCCCTGCGCGCCGGCGCGCAGGGCTACGTCATGAAGGACCAGGCCGAGGACACGCTTGTCGCCGCGCTGCGCGCCGTGCGGTCCGGCCAGACGTACCTGAGCCCCGCCGCCGCGGCGCTGCTGGCCGGGCATTCCGCCGCCGCCGAAAAGGAGGCGGACGGGTTCGGGGGCCTCACGGCGCGCGAAAGCGAAATCCTCTACGCCATCGGCGGCGGCCTCACCACGCGCGAGATCGCCGAGAAGTTCGGCCTGAGCGGGCGCACGGTCGACGTGCACCGGGTCAACATCAAGCGCAAGCTGGGCTGCGGTTCCCTCGCCGAAGTGCTCGTGAAGGCGACGGAATTCAAGCGCGCGCAGGACGCGGCGCTCCAGCCTCCCGCGCCCTAGGCGCATTTCCTTCGTTTTCCGGTGCGGGAAGGCGCCGCCTGCCGGGTTTTCCATGCGTGAAAAAACGGGGCAAAGTTTTTCCATTCCATGGAAAAACCGCGGAAAGTTTGTCCATTGCGTGGAAAAACCGGCGAGTCCCGAGGCCCCGCATCGGCGGGAGGGGGTTCAGATGGCGTAGGCGACGACCTGGGCGGGGGCGAGGACGGCGGGGAGGGGCTGGCCCGTGATCAGGTCGGTGGTTGCCGCGGAATGGGGCAGGGTCAGCGGCTGCGGCTGGTGCATGTCGCTGTTGCCGAGGATGGCGAAGCCTTCCTTCGATCCGGGTTTCTGCCGGACGTAGCCGGTGATGGCGCGGTTCGAGGTTTCCAGCGGGATGATGGTGCCGGGGGAGGGATCGCTGAAGAGCTCCGCATGCCTGGCGCGGAGGGCATGCACGCGGCGCAGGCCGTCGACGAGCGTTTGCCCGCGGGTCCAGTCCATGGCGGCGGCGCTGAAGAGAGGCAGGACGGAGGCCGGCAGCTTCGCGACTTCCTCGTTGGTGAAGTCGAAGCCGGTGTTGACGGGGACGGGCTCGGCGAGCTCGATGCCGTTGTGGAGGTAGGGGACGCCGGGGAGGAAGGCGCCGAGGGACTGCGCGTAGAGGGCGTAGGCGGGGCCGCCGGCCCAGTGCACGGCGCGGGGGGTGTTGTGGTTCTCGGCCATGGCCATGAAGGGGACGGGGAGTCCCGCGCCGTGGATCCAGCGGAGCCAGCCGCGGAAGTTCTCCGTGTTGCGGACGGTCTGCATGAAGGGGCCGACGCAGACGTTGTAGCCTTCCTCGCGGGCGTGGGGCGTCAGGTTGAATTCCTCGGCCCAGAGCGCGAAGTCGGGATCGACCTGGCGGGCGCGGGAGACCAGCTGCCGCTTGAGGTCCGCGGGAAGGGCGTGGCCCATGTCGATCATCACGCCGTCGACGCCGAAATGCGTTTGGTAATGGGGGATGACCTCGGTGATCTTGTTCCACAGCGGGCGCACGATGTGCTCGGGGCGCGCAAGCTGGGAGGAATACATGCGGACGGTGTTGTAGGCGATGTAATTGAAGTCGGGATGGTCGTAGAGGCGCAGGTAGGTGACGTCGGTCCACGGCGGCTGCTCGGAGTCCGGGCCCCAGTCGCAGAAGGCGCCGGGGATGCGGACGGAAACGGGCTGTCCGTTGCGGGGGTCGGGGGCGGTGCCGCGCCAGCATCCGTTTTCCATGCGGATGGTTTCGGGGCGGGGCGGGACGGTGAACATGTCGGTGTAGACCTGGTGGGGGGGCAGCAGTTCATGGAAGCGGCCGTTGCCGACGGCGTCGTAGATGAAGCGCAGTTCCTCGGGTGTGAAAATCGGCGCGCCGTAGGTATCTTCGGATTTTTCGCCGGGCTTGCGGTCGGGGACGTCGGCGCGGATCCAGTAGAACCACTCGGGGTGGTCCTTGGCCCAGGCGGCGTCCTTGGCGGCGGTGCGGAAGACGAATTCGACGACGATGCGGATGCCGAGATGGTGGGCGGCTTCGACGAAGGCGGCGAACTCGGTTTCGACATCGAGGCCGAGGGCCGGTTCGGCGAGGTGCTCGTCGAGGGCGTAGGGATCGCGGATGGCGAAGGCGCTGCCCATGTCGCCCTTGTTGCCGTCCTGCCCGATGGAGGTGATGGGCAGCAGGTGGATGGTGTTGCATCCGAGGGAGCGGATGAACGGGAGCGTCGTGATCGCTTTGAGGAAGGTGCCGGTTTCGCGCCAGCCGGAGGCGAGGGGTTCGCAGGAGATCCGGCCATCGCCATCATGGTCGAAGGCGGCGCCGTAGCGGACGAGGAGGTTGTAGGCGATGGAGTTCCGGCCCCAGTCGCCGGGGGTGTTGCCATCGGTGACGCGTTCCTGCGGGGGCGTGGCGAGGATGCCGCGGAGGCTGTCGCGGAAAAACTGCTCGGGCACGATGGATTGGGCGGCGGCGGGGCCGAAGGGCTGGATCCAAAGCCCGGGGATGCGGTGGGCCTTCGAGGGGGAGCGCGAAAGGCGCTCTTCGAGGCGGGCGATGACTTGTTTCAGGGCGTTTGAATTCATGCAGACTCCATCCGAAGGGGGACAATATAGGGGAACAATGGCGGGAATGAAACAGAAAAACGCTTTACTTGAAGGATTTTTCTCTTTTCAAACGGAGGGACCGGGGCCATTCTCCCGTACAAACCGCCCATTTCCGAGATGAAATCGACCCGAAAAACGAGAGCATCCATGCCGCAACCTTCTCCTTTCGTTGAGGTTGCGGAGTTCGAGCGGCGGATTTCCCGGCCCAAGTCCCCTGAGGCGGGGGTGGCGGATTTCTTTGGAGGAAAGGCGATTTGGGCGGTCCGCGTACCGGCCCGGCTGGATGTGATGGGGGGCATCGCCGACTATTCGGGGGCCCATGTCTGCGAGGCGACGCTGGGCCGGGGCATTCTCGTCGCCGTGCAGCCGCGGGAGGACCGCCTGCTGCGCATCCGGACCCTTTCCCTGGGGCCGGGGAGCCTGCCGGTGGAGACGAGCATTCCGCTGGACTACTTTGGATCGCGCGGGAAATCCGCCTCCTACGACGAGGTCCGGGCGTTGTATCGCGGCAATCCGCTGGCGTCGTGGGCCGCCTATGCGGGGGGGAGCCTGTTTGCGCTGGCCAAGGAGGAGTCTCTTTGGCTCCGTTCCGGCTTCGATATCCTGTTGTTGAGCGCGGTGCCGATGAATGCCGGCATCGCCAGTTCGGCGGCGGTGGAGATGGGAACGCTGTGCGCGCTCAACGCCTGCCTGGGGCTCGGGCTGGACGCGGCGCGCCTCGCGCGGATCGGGCAGGTGGCGGAGAACCGCGTGGTGGGCGCGCCCTGCGGCATCATGGACCAGATCGCGGTCACCAGCGGCCGGAGCGGGCAGCTGACCCACATCCTGTGCCGGCCGGGAAGGGTCGTGGGGACGGTGGAGATTCCGCGGGGAACCGGGTTTGCCGGCATCAACTCCATGGTGCGCCATTCGGTGGCGGCGGCGCCCTATGGCGATGTGCGCATCGGGGCGTTCATGGGCAAGCGGATCCTCAACGCCCTCCGGGCGGAGAAGGGGCTTCCGCCGGTGAAGCATCTCACGGAGATTCCGGGCGCGGAGCTGGAGGCAATGGGACGGCGGCTGCCCGAAGCCCTGACGGGCGCGGAATTCCTGGCCCGCCACCGGACGCACGGCGATCCGGCCACGGCGATCCGGCCGGCCGCGACCTACCGGATCCGCGGGCCGGTCCGCCATGCGGTGCTGGAGAACGAGCGGGTGCTGCGGTTCATCGATGCGCTCCGCGCGGCGGCTCGGGGCGACGAAGCCGGCTGCATCGCGGCGGGGAAGGAGATGTACGGATCGCACGGGAGCTATCGCGACGAGTGCCGCCTGTCCGTTCCCGAAGTGGATGCCTTGGTGGACGCGGTCCGCCGGCGCGGCGCGAAGAAGGGGCTCTACGGGGCCAAGATCACCGGCGGCGGCGCGGGCGGCACGGTGGCGGTGTTCGGCCGGTTGGATGCGCTGAAGAGGCACATCCCGGAAATCGCGGCGGAGCACGCCCGCCGGCGCGGGACGGAGCCCGACGTTTTCTGGGGCACGTCGGCCGGCGCGATGGAGTTTGGCGCGCGGCGGTACGAGCCTCGCGCAGGAGGATGGTCATGCCGGCAGGCGCAGGAGCGGTGAAAAAAGCGGTCATTCCGGTTGCGGGCATCGGGACGCGGCTGTTCCCGGCGTCGCAGGCGGTCAAGAAGGAGCTGATGCCGGTGGTGGGGCCCGACGGCATCGCCCGCGCGATGATCCATTACCATGTGATGGAGCTGGTCGACGCGGGCATCGAGGAGATCTGCATTGTCACGCAGCCGGGCGACGAGGCGGCGATCCGCGCGTATTTCGCGGGGCCGGACCCCGATATTCTCCGGCGGCTGGCGAAGAATCCGGCGCTGGAGGGGGAGGCGCGGCGCATGAGGGGGTTCGAGGACCGGCTCCGGTTCGCGGTCCAGGGGGAGCAGGAGGGCTACGGCCACGCGGTCTTCCAGAGCCGCGGATTCGCCGGCGGCGACATGGTGCTGCTGTGCCTGGGCGACCACCTGTTCCGCGGCGCGCCGGTTTCCCCCTATCGCGAATTGGCGAAAATGGCCGGGCGCAGCGGCGGGCTCTCGGTTTCCGCCGTCAACCGGATCGGGCCGGCCCAGCTCAAGGGATACGGGACGATCGCCGGAACGCGGCGGAAGGATTTTTCGCGGCTGATCGAGGTGGAGCGGATCGTGGAGAAACCGTCGACCGAACTGGCGCGCCGGGAACTGCGGGTGGATGGACTGGCCGCCGACGAATTCCTCGGCTGGTTCGGCATGCATCTGCTGGCGCCGTCGATCTACGACATCCTGGAGCAGATGATCCGGGACGACGTGCGGGACGACGACGAATTCCAGCTGACGCGCGCCCAGGAGCTGCAGCGGGTGCGGGAAGGCTATCTCGCGCTGGAAATGACGTCCGCCGAGCGGTTCGATTTCGGGACGCCGGAGGATTATGTCGCCAGCCTCCGGCGGTTCGCCGGGGCTTAGGCGCCCGACGCGGGGGGCTTGGCGGGGCGGTAGAGGTGGGCGCAGAGGCCTTCGTGGAGTTCGGCGGCCTCGCCGAGGGTTTCGGACAGCGTGGGATGGGGATGGATGGTGCGGGCGAGATCGGCGATGGTGGCGCCGGTTTCCAGAGCGAGGACGGCTTCCGAAATGAGATCCCCGGCGCCGGGGCCTGCGATGGCGACGCCCAGGAGCCTGCCGGAACCGGGGTCGGCGAGGATCTTGGTGACGCCGTCGGCGCGGTCGAGCGTGAGCGCGCGGCCGCTGGCGGCCCACGGGAACTTGGAGACCTTGACGGGGATTCCTTGCTCGGCGACCTGGGCTTCGGTGAGGCCGGTCCAGGCGATTTCGGGATCGGTGAAGACGACGGCGGGGACGTGCGCGGAATGGCGGGCCTCGCGGCCGGCGAGGCGCGCGACGAGCGCACGGGCTTCGTGCGTGGCCTTGTGGGCGAGCATGGGGTTGCCCGCGACATCGCCGGCGACATGGATGTTGGGGTTGGCGGTGCGTCCTTCGGGGTTGGCGAGGATGAAGCCGCGTTCGCCGGCGGCGATGCCGGCGTGCTGGATCTGGAGGCCGTCGGAGAAGGGACGGCGGCCGATGGCGACGAGGGCCTTGGAGAAGACTTCGTCGCGGGCTTCGCCGGTCTTGGTGTTTTCGAGGGTGATGCGGAGGCCGGCGGGGTCGTCGGCGATGCCGGCGACGCGGGTGTTCAGATGGATGGCGTGGAAGCGGGCGCGCAGGCGCTTGGAGAGGGGGACGATGAGGTCGCGGTCGACGCCGGGGAGGAGGCCGCCGGTCATTTCGACGACGGTGACGCGGGAGCCGAGGGCGGCGTAGACGGAGCCGAGCTCGAGGCCGATGTAGCCGCCGCCGATGACGAGGAGGTCGGCGGGGATCCCGGGGAGGTCGAGGGCGGCGGTGGAATCCCACAGGTGCGGATGGTTGGCGGGAAAGCCCGGCGGCAGGACGGGGACGGAGCCGGTGGCGAGCAGGAGGGTGCCGAAGTCGTGGGGCAGGATGGAGCCATCGGGGGCGGAGAGGAGGAGCTGCGCGGGCGAAGCGAAGGAGGCGCGGGCCTGCACGACGCGGACACCGCGGGACTTGGCGAGCTGGGCGAGGCCCTGGGCAAGGCGGTCGGTGACGGATTCCTTCCATTCGCGCAGTTTTTCGAGGCGGATGGCGGGGGGGGCGAAATCGAGGCCGAGGGAGGCGGCTTCGCGGGCATCGGACAGGAGGCGGGCGGCGTGGAGGAGGGATTTGGAGGGGATGCAGCCGCGGTGGAGGCAGGTGCCGCCGAGGGCGGGAGCGGAATCGACGAGGGTGGCGGCGAAGCCGAGGTCGGCGGCGAGGAAGGCGGCGGGGTAGCCGGCGGGACCGGCGCCGAGGATGGTGAGGGGCGGTTGCGCAGTCATGATGGGACAGGGTAGTTTTTGGGGGGTGGGCGGGCAAGGCGAAAGGAGAAGTTTTCCACAGCGTGGAAAAAAGTTTTCCATCGTGTGGAAAAGCCGCATGGGGCGCCTTCCCGCGCCGGAGGGGGAGAGAATCGGATTGAACGGGGGGACGGGGATGGGGTAGGTTGAACTGGTTTTGCGGTATTTTGGAGAGAACATGAGCGAACAGGCGAGCGGATTCAAGCTTCCGTACCCGGCGATCGACCCGCTGGAATGCAAGGCGTGCGGGCGGTGCATCGCGGCGTGCCCGAAGAAGGTCATCCGCATGGGCCAGAAGCTCAATGCGCGGGGCTACACGTTCGCGGAGTACCTGGGCGAGGGGTGCATCGGGTGCCTGAACTGCTTCTATGTGTGCCCCGAGCCGAACGCGATCGCGGTGCACGTGGACGCGAAGGAGGCCCGGTAGCCATGGCGACGCAACTGGTCAAGGGCAACACGGCGGTCATCATCGGGGCGCTGTACGCGGGGTGCGACAGTTTCTTCGGGTATCCGATCACGCCGGCGAGCGAGATCCTGCACGAGGCGGCGAAAAAGTTCCCGGCGGCGGGGCGGCGGATGGTGCAGGCGGAGAGCGAAGAGGCGGCGATCAACATGGTGTTCGGGGCGGGGGCGACGGGGCGGCGGACGATGACGGCGTCGTCGGGGCCGGGGATCAGCCTGAAGCAGGAGGGGGTGTCGTACCTGTCGGGGGCGCAGGTGCCGGCGGTGATCGTGGACATCATGCGGGCGGGGCCGGGGCTGGGGAATATCGGGCCGGAGCAGGGGGACTACAACCAGGTGGTGAAGGGCGGGGGGCACGGGAACTACCGGAACCTCGTGCTGGCGCCGGCGAGCGTGCAGGAGATGTGCGACTTCACGCGGAAGGCGTTCGAGCTGGCGCAGAAGTGGCGGATGGTGGTGTTCGTGCTGGCGGACGGGGTGCTGGGGCAGATGATCGAGCCGCTGCGGTTTCCGGAGGCGAGCGTGGCGCCGGAGACGGACACGAGCTGGGCGGTGGACGGGACGGCGGTGACGCGGCCGAACGTGGTGACGTCGATTTTCCTGAACTTCGACCAGCAGGAGGCGTTCAACCGGCAGCTGCAGGAGAAGTACGCGGCGGTGGAGGCGGCGGAGCAGGATTCCGAGGACTACCGGATGGAGGATGCGGACATCGGGCTGGTGGCCTACGGCATCAGCGCGCGCATCGCGCAGGGGGCGGTGGACGCGGCGCGGGCGGAAGGCATCCGCGCGGGGCTGTTCCGGCCGAAGACGCTGTATCCGTTCCCGAAGGACGCGCTGAACGCGTTCGTGGCGAAGGGCGGGAAGCAGCTGGTCAGCGTGGAGATGAGCAACGGGCAGATGCGCGACGACATCAAGCTGGCGGTCGAATGCCGCTGTCCGGTGCACCTGGCGAACCGGCTGGGCGGGAACCTGATCACGCGGGACGAAGTGCTGGCGAAGGTCCGCGAAGCGGCGAAAAAGGCGTGAGGCCGGAGGGCGAGCGATGGAAAAGGTGATCCAGACCCGGGGCCTCTACAAGACCTTCCCGCGCAAGGGCGGTTCGGCGCAGACGGCGACGCACTACTGCCCCGGCTGCGAGCACGGGGTGCTACACAAGCTGATCGGGGAGGCGCTGGCGGACCTGGGGCTGCAGGACCGGACGGTCGTGATCAGCCCGGTGGGCTGCTCGGTGTTCGCGTACTACTATTTCGACACGGGGAACATCCAGGTGGCGCATGGCCGCGCGGCGGCGGTGGGCACGGGGATTTCGCGGACGAAGAACGACGCGGTGGTGATTTCGTACCAGGGCGACGGCGACTTGGCGTCCATCGGCCTGAACGAAACGCTGCAGGCGGCAAACCGCGGCGAGAAGATCGCGGTGTTCTTCGTGAACAACACGGTGTACGGCATGACGGGCGGGCAGATGGCGCCGACGACGCTCGTGGGCGAGAAGACGGAGACGTCGCCGGAGGGGCGAGATCCGCTGCAGGCGGGCTATCCGCTGCACATGGCGGAGCTGATCAGCCAGCTGAAGGCGCCGGTCTACATCGCGCGGGTCTCGTTCTCGAACATGGCGAAGCTGCGGCAGGCGCGGCAGGCGATCCGCAAGGCGCTGGAGATCCAGCGCGACGGGAAGGGCTATGCGTTCGTCGAGGTGCTGATGGCGTGCCCGACCAACCAGAAGATGAACGTGGAGGCGGCGATCCGGTTCGTGTCCGAACAGATGGAGGCGGAATATCCGCTCGGCGTGCTGCGCGACCGGTCCGGGGAGGCGAAGACCCTCGTGCGCGCGGAGAGCGATTACCGCAAGGAGACGCTGGACCGCCTGCTGCACCTCGACACGGACCGGGCGCCGGACGCGAAGCTGGATCCGTCGGCGCGGACGGTCAGCGTGAAGATGGCGGGGTTCGGCGGGCAGGGGGTCCTGAGCATGGGCGTGATCCTGGCGCGCACGGCCTGCGCCGCCGGCAAGTTCGTCTCCTGGTATCCCTCCTACGGTCCCGAGCAGCGGGGCGGGACGGCGAATTGCGGCGTCGTGATCTCGGGCCAGCCCGTCGGTTCGCCGGTGGTGGCGGAGGCCGACGTGCTGGTGGCGATGAACCGGCCCTCGCTGGAGAAGTTCGCGGGCGAAGTGAAGCCGGGCGGGCTGTTGATTTACAACGCGGCGATCGGCGAATTCGCGGCGCCTGCGGGCGTGCGCGTCCTGGCGGTGCCGGCGCAGGAACTGGCGAAGCAGGGCGGGAGCCCCCGCGCCTCGAACACGGCCATGGTCGGCGTGC
This sequence comes from uncultured Verrucomicrobiota bacterium, assembly GCA_937860055.1. Taxonomy (GTDB): domain Bacteria; phylum Verrucomicrobiota; class Kiritimatiellia; order CAIQIC01; family Lenti-01; genus Lenti-01. Next base: position 56,856 of record CALMBO010000012.1, read on the forward strand.
TGGCGGCGCTGGGAGGCTTCGGCCTGCCCGACGCGGTCTATCGCGAGGCCATCGCAACCCACTTCTCCGGCAAGGAGTCGGTGGTGAAGCAGAACGAGGCGGTGTTCGAGCTGGCCCGGCAGTGGGGCGCGAAGCAGAAGCCCTGACGGCTTCGCGGCCTGTCCGAACGATTGTCTTGCGTTTTCGGGGGGGAGCGGCGAGAATTCCGACCCGATTTTGAAACCCGAAATGGAGCATCTATGGACGAGCAGAATCCGAGTTCCGTGAATGAACCCCAGCCGCCGCCGGAGCAGGTTCCGCCGCCGGAGAGCACGGACGCGCAGCAGTTTTCGAAATGGATGGCGGAATACGGCCGGCCGGCGCTGATCGGGCTGGCGGTGGCCGTGGTGGTTCTGCTGGGAATCCAGGCCTGGCGCGGCCAGAAGGCCAGCAAGGCGGAAGCCGCCGTGCAGGCGTTGTTCCAGAGCCGCACCCCCGAGGAGCTGCAGCAGCAAGCCTTCTCCAGCCCCGAGTCCCCGACCGCCCCGATCGCGCTGGCGTCGGCCGCGGCGGAATTCTATGCGCAGGGACGCTACGACGAGTCGATGGCGGCCTATCAGCGTTTCCTGGGCCTCTATCCCGCGCACATGATGGCTCCCGATGCCACGATGGGCATGGCCGCCAGCCTCGAGGCGCAGGAGCAGTTCGAGGAGGCCGCGGCCGGCTACGAGGCGTTCGCCCAGGCGAATCCGGCCAGCCCGCTGCGCCCGCAGGCGACGTTCGGCGCCGCGCGTTGCCGGGAGCAGCTCGGCCAGTTCGACGAGGCCCGTGCGCTCTATGAGGATTTCATCGCGGCGAATCCGGACAGCACCTGGGTGGCGCAGGCGGAATCGGGCCTGCTGTTCCTGAAGAAGGCCGAGCGGGCCAGGAACGCCCCGGCGCCGGCCGCGGCGACCGCCGCCCCGACGGCGGCCGAGGAAGTCCCGGCCGCGGCGGAGGAAGTAGCGGCGCCGTCCGCCGAAGAGCCGGTGGTGGAGGAGGCGGCCCCGGCCGGCGGGGAGGACGAGGCGGTGCAGGACGAGTCGAAGCCGAAGAAAAAGAAGTCCTCGAAGAAGAAAAAGCCGGCGGAAGAGCTGGCCGAGGAAGCGCCCGCCGGAGAGCCGGCGGCCGAATAAGAGAGGCATCGGAGCCGATGAGAAAGCGCCGGAACACCGCGAGGGTTCCGGCGTTTGCATGGAGTGGAGGAAACAGGCCATGATCGAGAGATATACCCGGCCCGGAATGGGCGCGCTGTGGACCGACGAGCACAAGTTCCAGACGTGGCTGGCGGTGGAGCTGGCCGCGTGCGAGGCCATGGCCCGGGCGGGGATGATCCCCCGGAAGGACTGGGCGACGATCCGCCGCAAGGCGGCGTTCGACGTGAAGCGGATCCGGAAGATCGAGGCGGAGGTGCGGCACGACGTGATCGCGTTCCTGACGAACGTGGCCGAAAACGTGGGCCCGTCGGCGCGGCACATCCACAAGGGACTAACGAGCTCCGACGTGGTGGACACGGCGCTTTCGGTGAATCTCGTGAAGGCGGCGGACCTGCTGATCGCGGGGGTGGAGAAGGTGCGGGCGGCGGCGGCGAAGGTGGCGAAGAAGCACGCCTTCACGCCGATGATCGGCCGGAGCCACGGCATCCATGCCGAGCCGACGACGTTCGGGCTGAAGATGGCGCTGATGTACGACGAATTCGGTCGCGCCTTGGCGCGGCTGAAGGCGGCGCGCGAGACGGTGCGGGTGGGCAAGCTGTCGGGCGCGGTGGGGACGCACGCGCATCTGGACCCGAAGATCGAGGCGGCGGCGTGCAAAAAGCTGGGTCTGGAGCCGGCGGCGGTTTCGACGCAGATCCTGCAGCGCGACCGGCACGCGGAATTCGCGGCGGCGGTGGCGCTGGCGGGGACGAGCGTGGAGCGCTGGGCGCAGGAGTTCCGGCACCTGCAACGTACGGAGGTGCGCGAGGTTGAGGAATTCTTCGGTAAGGGCCAGAAGGGTTCGAGCGCGATGCCGCACAAGAGAAACCCGGTCGTGGCCGAGCAATTGTGCGGGCTTGCGCGGGTGCTGCGCGGCTATGCGCTGGCGGCGATGGAAAACGTGCCGCTGTGGCACGAGCGGGACATCTCGCATTCGTCGGCCGAGCGGATCATCCTGCCGGACGCGACGATCCTGCTGGACTACATGCTGGACAAGCTGGCGGCGCTGGTGGCGGGGCTGAGGGTGGACGCGGGGCGGATGAAGGCCAACCTCGGCCTGACGCACGGGCTGATCCATTCGCAGCAGGTGCTGCTGCTGCTGGTGGAGAAGGGGGTGGCGCGGGAAGAGGCGTACCGCTGGGTGCAGCGCAACGCGATGGAATCGTGGCGTAGCGGGCGGCCGCTGCTGGAGCTGGCGGCGGCGGATCCGGACATTTCGAAAGTGGCCACGCGGCGGGAGCTGGCGGCGTGCTTCGACCTGAAGCGGCACTTCCGCGACGTGAAGCGGACGTTCCGCGCCGTGGGCTTGTTCTTGGAATAAGGCGGCGGCGCCTGCCGCCCGCCCATCGGAAATCTGTGTGCCATCGCCGTCAGGTCCCGCTCCGGGCAGTCCCGCATATTATAATAACCGGGACTTGGCGAACGGGCGGGTCGAGGTGGTGACGGGAGAGAAGATCAAAAGGCCCAGGCGAGGAAGAGGGGGACGGTGACGAGGGCCCAGAGGTGGGTGAGGAGGAGGCCGCCGGCGATGAAGTCGGTATCGCCGCCGTAGCGTTCGGAGAAGAGGACGCTGACCATGGCGGAGGGCATGACGGAGATGATGGCGAGGATGCCGCGGGCGACGGGATCCATGGGGATGAGGCCGAGGAGGGGGATCATGACGAGGGGCACGGCGACGAGGCGGATGGCGGAGACGAGCCAGATGCGCCAGCCGAGCATGGTTTCGAATTTCAGGACGGCGAAGCGGCTGCCGGCGACGAGCATGGAGAGGGCGATGGTAGCGGCGCCGAGGGTGCGGAGGCCGGAGCGGGCGGTTTGCCCGGCGAGGGCGAGCCAGGGGGGCGGTTCGGGCCAGGGCAGGAGGTCGCGGGCGGCGACGAAGGCCAGGCTGAGGAGGAGGGAGAGGAACGGAGGGCTGAAAAGGGATTTGAGCTGGTCGCGCCTGCGTTCGGCGCGGGTGAACAGCATGACGCCGATGGACCAGAGGAGGATTTCGTAGCCGATGGAGGAGAAGACGAGGAGGGCGACGCCGGAGTCGCCGTAGCGGAAGAGGACGAGCGGCAGGGGGAGGAACGAGTAGTTGTTGATGAGGCAGTGGAAGAGAAAGGCGCGGGCGGTGTCGGGCGGGACGCGGCCGAGAAAGCGCACGGCGAGCAGACCAAGGCCGAATCCAACCATGGCGATGGCCATGACGAGGAGAGGCAAGGAGAGGTTGGCGCGCAGGTCGGCGAAGGACAGCTCGGTGATGGAGACGAAGATGAGGGCGGGATAGACGAGCGAGAGGGCGACGTGGGCGAGGTCGTTGGTGCCCTGGGGGGACAGCATGCCGCGGCGCCGCGCGAGGAAGCCGATGGCGACGAGGCCGAGGATGCACAGGATCTGGAAGAAAAAGACCATTTGCGAGAGGGCACTATACCCCATCCGGCGCGGGAGGGCAAAGAATGAGAAGTCCTACTCCGGGAACTCGGGAACGGGGACGGGGTTCGGGGGGCGGCGGAAGAGGAAATCGAGGGGAAGGGAGTAGGAGAGACCGAAGGTTTCGGTGCCGGGGTTCCTGTCGCTGAGGGAACCGTTGGAGAGGTGGGCGAAGCAGAGGCCGAGCTTGTGGCCGCTGGGAAGGCGCCGGGCGAGTTCAATGGATGTCCGGAATTCGGCGTCGAAGCCGAGATCGAGGCCGCTGGATGCGTTGTAGTAGCCGGCGCCGAAACCGGGCGTGAGCACCCAGCCGCGGCCGAGTTCGAGGTTGAGGAGCACGCCGGCGGCGGCGTAGAACTCGTCGTTTTTGCCGGTTCCAAAGAGGAACCAGGGGCCGGCGTGTAAGAGGCGGAAAGCGGGGCGGTATTCGACGCCCCAGAAGACTTCCTGGTGACTGTCGAAGATCTGGGCGACGCCGGCGCCGAGGCTGAGCAGAGGTGGATCCTTCGCGAACCATTCGTGTGCGGGAGCCGGAAGCGCCGCCGCGAGCATGGCGGCGAGCGCGACGGACAGGGGCAGGCGCGGCCGGCTCACGAGCCGCCGGTCTCCGCCCTGGCGGGCAGGGGGCGCCCATACAGCGCGAGGGTCTTGGGAGGGTATGGCGGAAGTGGAAGGGCCCTTCGACGTTCCGTTTCCTCGAACCAGCCGAAGGAGCGGGGGGTGCCGTCGCCGGCGAGGCGGCGCAGGCAGTCGTCTTCCGCGAGCCAGCAGGGGCGGCGGAAGCGGCGGGCTTCCAGAGGAATCTCGAATTTCTTGACGACGTAGCGGGCATCGACGCGGAACACGGAGCGCACGGTTTCCCTGGCGCGGCGGGTCCGCAGGAGTTCCCAGTGGAGGGCCTCCTTGAGGATCACATCCGGCGGGGTCCGGGGAGCGGCGGGCATGGATGAACCCGGCATGGGGATCAGTCCTGGCAGGGTTTGGCAAGTGCGTCACCGGATTTGGGTTTGCCGGTGAAAAGGGTGTAGATGAGGGGAAGGACGGTCATGGTGAGGAGTCCCGCGACGAGGACGCCGGCGACGGAAGCGATGCCGATGCCGGCGCGGTTTTCGGAGCCGATGCCGGTGCCGACGGCCATGGGGAGCATGCCCAGGCCGGAGGCGAGAACCACCATCAGCACGGGGCGGAACACATCGACCATGGCGGTGAGCATGGCTTCGCGGCGGCAGACGCCTTCGCGGAGATGCTGGGCCATCTTGTCGACGATGAGGATGGCGGCGTTGACGACGATGCCGATGAGCATGAGCATGCCGAGGAGCACGAGCATGGTGATGGCCTTGCCGGCGAACACGAGGGACCAGATGACGCCGATGAGGCCCATGGGGAGGGTCAGGAGCACGAAGCCGGGTCGGCTCCACGATTCGAGGATGGCGGCGAGGGTGAGGAGGGTGAGGAAGGCGGCAAGGAGGATGGCTTCGCCGAAGTCGGCGATGGTTTCGGCCATCATTTCGCTGTGGCCGGCGTTGCGGAGGGCGTAGCCGGGCGGCAGCAGGTTTTGATCTGCGATGGTCGCGGCCATTTCGCCGGCGACGCCGCTCATGGTGGCGCCGGGCCGGGTGTCGCCGAGGATCTTGACGGTGCGCTGCTTGTCGACGCGGTAGATCTGGGTCTTGGCGCGGGCATCGACGACGTCAGCGACGGTATCGAGGGGGATGGGGCGGCCATCGGCGCCGGGGAGGAGGAACTGACGGATCTGGTCCTTGCCGGACTGTTCGGCGAGCTTGACGCGGATGTCGTAGGTGCGGTCGCCGCGCTTGTAGCTGGCGGCCTCGATGCCTTCGATATTGCCGCGGACGATGGCACCGAGGAGGGAGGGGGAGAGGCCGAGATCGGAGAGGACGGGACGCCGGGGGAGGACGCGGATCTCCGGCTTGGTGTCGCGCACGGTGGTTTCGAGCTGGTCGACGCCGGGGAGGTCGCGGGCGGCCTCCTGGATGGCGAGGGCGGTGGAATCGAGGACGTCGAGGTCGTCGCCGGAGAGGTTCTGTTCGATCTGGAAGGACTGACCGCCCATCATGCCGGGGACGGAGGCGGAGACCATGCAATCCGTTTCGTTCCTGAGCAAGGCGCGGACTTCGGAAAGACGGCCGGAGATGGGCCAGGCGCGTTCGGTCTTGGGCTTGAAGAAGAGTTCGATCTGGCCCATGTAGACGCCTTCGCTGGCCTGGCCGCTCATGGACTCGGCTTTGCCGGCGGTGGTCAGGACGTGATCAAGGTCGGAGAAGCCGAGCAGGCGGGACTGGATTTCGCCAAGGCGGGCAACGGTTTTCTCCAAGTCGTAGTAGGCGGGGGTTTCGACGCGGACGAAGAGGCGGCCGCGGTCGGCGGTTTCGAAGAAGGTGAAGCCGAGGCGGCCGCCGCCGAACTTCATGGTGAAGAAGAAGAGGAGGACAAAGCCGAGAACGATGGGGAGGTTGTAGCGCTTTTTGGAGGCGAGACGGCGGAGGCCGTTGGTGTAGCGGACGGCGAAGTTCTGGAAGCCGGCGTCCCAGCGCTTACCGAACCGCGCGAAGGCGTTGTCCCTGCGCTTGGAGGCGGGTTCGAGGAGGAGGGCGCAGAGGATGGGGGTGAGGGTGAAGCTGATGAGGATGGAAGAGGCGTTGACGATGAGGGTGGTGATGGCGAAGGGGGTGAGCATGCGGCCGGCGAGGCTGGACATCATGGAGATGGGCAGCATGACGATGACGTTGGTGCCGGCGGAGGCGAGGACGGCGACGGTCATTTCGGAGGCGCCGAGGCCGGCGGCCGCCCAATGGTCGTCCATGGTTTCGAACTTCGAGACGATGTTTTCGAGGACAACGATGGAGTTGGAAACCAGCACGCCGGTGGAGAGGCCGATGGCGAGCAAGGTGGGGGTGTTGAGGGTCTGGCCGGCGAGCCGCATGAAGAAGAGGCTGATGACGATGGTGACCGGCATGGTGATGGCCACGATGACGGTGGTGCGGACATTGACGAGGAAGACGAAGAGGATGAAGGCGCAGAGGAGGACGGCCTGCCAGACGCTTTCGATGGCGGAATCGACGGAGGCCTGGATGTTTTCCGCTTCGTCCGAAACCCAGGTCAGCTCCATGCCGCCGGGGAGGGCTTTCTGGATTTCCGCGAAGCGCTTGCGGGTTTCCTTGACGATGGTGACGATGTTGCCTTCGGCCTTCTTGACGACCTTGATGACGACGCCCTGCCGGCCGTCGAGGATGGCGCGCTGGCGAACCTCGGCGGTGGCCTGCCGCACGGTGCCGAGGTCGCCGAGCTTGCGGCGGGCGCCGTCGCGGTTGACGACTTCGAGGCCGGCGATGTCGGCGACGTCCTGGTATTCCGCGTCGTAGCGGACGGCGAACTCGCTGCCCTGCTCGCGGATGCGGCCGCCGGGGAGGGAGAGGACGCCCTTCTGGAGGGCGCCGGCGACGTCGGCGGTGGTGAGGCCGGCGGCGGCGAGGGCGGCGCGGTCGAGCTCTACCCAGACCTCGCGTTCGTTGCCGCCGATGACCTGGACTTCGCCGACGCCGGGGACGGTGGCGAAACGATCGGCGATGGTGTTGTCGGCGTAATCGTAGATGTCGTCGATGGGGGCCTCGCCGGAGAGGAAGATGTTGGCGATGGGCTGGGCGTTGATGTTGATTTTCTGGATGACGGGGCGTTCGGCGTCCTCGGGGAGATCGGCGAGGATGCCGTCGAGCTTTTCGCGGACGTCCTGGGCGGCGACATCCACGTCCACCGCCATGTTGAATTCCAGCACGACCTGGGAGACGTTCTCGAGGCTGGACGATTCGATGTGCTTGAGGCCGTCGATGCCGGAGACGGCATCCTCGATGAACTTGCTGACATCCTTTTCGACGTCTTCCGGGGAGGCGCCGACCCAGGTGGTGACGACGGCGATGTAGGGGATGTCGACGGCCGGCATGTTTTCGATGGAGATCTTGCGATAGGAATTGAGCCCGAGGGCGACGAGGGCGATGAGCAGGCAGCTCATCGCGATCGGGCGGTGGGTGGAGGCATTGGCGAGGAACATGGAAAGACTCCTATTCTATGAATGGCAACTGGAAAGAAAATCCGAACAGCCGAAAGCGGTGTCTCTCACAGAGGGCCACAGAGGTTCACGGAGAGAACCAAACGGGAAATCTTTCTCTGTGGGTCTCTGTGAATCTCTGTGAGAGGTTGGGCTGTTCATGGCTGTTCTTTTAGAGGACTTCGACGGGCATGCCGTCGCGGAGCTGGGTCTGGCCTTCGGTCACGACCATTTCGCCGGCCCCGAGGCCGGAGAGGATTTCGGTCCAGCCGTCGTTCTGGAGACCGGTCCGGACTTCCTTCGCGATGGCCTTGCCGTCCTGCACGACGAACACGGCGGGCTTGTCCTTGCGGACGAGGACGGCGGCGGCGGGGACGCCGAGGCCCTGGCGCGTCTCGAAGACGAGGGTCAGGTCGGCCATCTGGCCGGGAATGGCCAGGCCACCGGCGGCTTCGACCTTGCCCTTGATTTCAAAAGTGCGCAGGGTCGGGTCGATGGTGGGGCTGCGGTAGGTGACGGCATGTGCGCCGGCTTCGCGGCCATTGATGCCGAGGCGGAACGTCGTCTTGCCGGGAGCCACATCGGGATAGTACTGGGCGGGGAGGTAGGCGGCGGCCTCGACCACGGAGAGGTCGTCGATGCGCAGGACGACGCGGCCGACGGACATCTGCTCGCCGGGTTCGGCGGAGCGGGAGCTGACGACGCCGGAGATGGGGGCGACGATTTTGGCGTCGGCGAGATTCTTCTCCGCGATGGCGAGGGCGGCTTCGGCCTGCCTGACCTGGCGTTCGGCGAGATCCACCTGGGCGTTGGCGACCGCGATGCCGGCCCGGGCCTGCGCATGGGCGACCTCGGCGGCCTCGAACTCGTTCGGGCTGACCTTGTCTTCCTGGCGGAGGCGTTCGTAGCGCTGGAAGTCGAGCGTGGCCTTGCGGGCCTCGGCTTCGGTTTTCCCGGCGGAGGCCTTGGCGACCTCGAGGGAGGCGTTGGCGACGGCGAGAACCTGCCTGGCGATGGCGAGGGAGTTTTCGCGGTTGGCGGCATCGATCTGGAAGAGGGCGGTTTCGCCGGCGACGACGGGATCGCCCTCGTCGATCCAGATTTCATCAAGGTTGCCATCGGCGCGGGAGGCGACGTTGGCGTAGTTTTTGGCTTCGAGCGTTCCCTGGACGGTGAGGCGGCGTTCGAAGGTGCGGGACTCGGCCGGGAGGGTGCGGACCGCGAGGCTGCGGACGGATTCGGCGGCGGCGGATTCCTTTTTCCCGCAGCCGGCCGCGAGGGCGGCGGCGGCGAGGGCGGCGGCGAGGAGGGGAAGGGCGGTGCGATCGGTTTTCATGATTACTTCTCTGCTTTCGTTTCGTTCCGGGTTTCGGGGACAAGGGTGAGGCCCATGGCCAGTTCGAGGTTGGCGATGGCGATTCGCTCCTGATAGCGGCTCTGGACCATGGCGACCTGCGCGAGGTCCATGGCGCCGCGCGCGTCGAGCGCGTCGGAGAGGGGGATGAGGCCCTCGCGGGCCTTGGCGTCGTAGTCCGCCCACTTGGCGGCGGCGACCTCGTAGGCGCGCTGGCGGACGCGGGCACCCTCGGCGGCGTCGCGGGCGGCGGCTTCGGCGGCGACGACCCCGACCATGACGGAGAGGAAGGTGTTCTCCCGCTCCAGCTGCGTCTGCTGCCGCTCGACCTTGGCGGCCTTGTAGCGGGCGACGTTGGCGAGGCCGTCGAAGAGGGTCCATGCGCCGCTGAAACCGGTGACCCAGTTTTCGGCGTGCGCGGCGAGGTCGTTGCCGGTCCAGGAGCCGGTGGAGAAGAGGGAAATCGTCGGGAGGAAATTGCAGAAGGCCTGGCGCACCTGGTGGTCCTGGATGACGACCTGGCGGTCGGCGATGGCGAGTTCGGGATGGATTTCCAGAGCCCGAAGCACGAGGTCCTCGATGGAGCCGGAGGGCATGGCGGCGTCGCCGGTTTCGCCGGACAGTTCGATGGCGGCGCCGGGGGGAAGACCGAGGCCCTTCAGGAGTTCCCCGCGGAGGACGGCGAGCTGGCGGCGGGCCTTGTCCAGTTCGGTCTCGCGCAGTTCGGCGGCGAAGCGGGCCTGGTCGCCCTCCCAGCGGGCGACGAGGCCTTCGTCGGCGAGGCCGGAGACGCGGGCGGCGGTCTGGCGGGCGGCTTCGAGCTGGGTTTCGAGGGCGGCGATGGTGTCCTGCTGGACGAGGACGTTGAAGTAGTCGACGCTGGTCTGGAGGACGATGCCCTGGCGGACGTAGTGGGCGGCGGTGCCGGCGGCGGCGTAACCGTGGCGGGCGGCGGCGTAGAGGAACCAGGTAGAAGGCATGAAGACCGGCATGGTGGCCGTGAGATCGGCCGTGCCGAACCGCTGTTCGTGCTGCTGAGGCATTTCCTTTTCATAGGAACTGTAGCCGGCGGAGGCGGCGACATTGGGAAGGAAGGCGGTGAAGGCGACGTTCTTGCCGATGCGGTAGAGTTCGCGGTCGAGGTCGGCCTTGCGGACCTCGTAATTGTTGGACATGGCGATGCGGATGCAGTCGTCGAGCGAGAGGGGGCGGGAGAGCTCGGCCTGGACGCGGGCGGCGAGGTTCGAGGAGAAGGCCGCCGTATGTTCGCGGCGGGCGCGGGAGGGTTCGAAGCTGCGGCAGCCGGAAGCCAGGGCCAGCAGCAGCAGGCCGAGGAGGAGCGGACGGAAAATGGAGCGGGAGGGCATGGGAGATCCTTTCAAGGTTTCAAATCGAGGTCGTTCTGGGCGGCCAGCGCGTCGGCATAGCGGGCCAGGAAAGACTGGAGGCGGGGGAGGTCCACGTCTTCGATCTTGTGCAGGGCGGCGGATTCGAAGGCGAGCATGTCCTGGAACATCGCCTCGGCCTTCTTTTTTCCCATGGGAGTGAGTTGGACGAGTTTGCGGCGGCGGTCGTTGGGGTGGGGCTTGCGGGCGGCGAGGCCTTTTTTCTCCAGGACGTCGAGGATGAAGGTGATGGTTTGGCGGGGGAAGTAGTTGGCGGCGGCCATGGCGGCCGGTTCGGAGTCCTCGGGATGGAGATGCAGATGGACAAGGACCATGGAGACATTGATGGGCAGGCCCCATTTCTGTCCGTGGATCATCAGCTCCTGATGGATGCGCCGCCAAAGGGGAAGCATGCTGGTGGCGGGAAGACCCGCCGGAGGGGGGCATTCCCGGCGGAAGGAGAGGAGATCCGGATGATGTGCAGACTTGGTCATGGCGCCCTTTCCAATTTATTCGAGATAGGATAATACAACATTGGATTATTTTGTCAAGCGTCCTCGGAATCCATTTCCGGGGGGGCGGGGGCGTTAGACTGCGGCGGTACCGGCCGGCGGGCCGGCGGGGCGGGGGCGGAAGGCGAGCAGGCCGGCGGCGGCGAGGGCGGCGAAAAGGGCGCCGGCCAAGAAGGTGGCGGGCGGGCCGAGGAGAGTCCAGAGGGCGCCGGCGATGGCGCTGGCCAGAAGCAATGCGCCGCCGCTGACCAGGTTGAACACGCCGAAGGCGGTCCCGCGGAGCTCGCCGGGCGCGGAGTCGGCGATCATTTTCAGCAGGATCCCCTGCGTGAAGGCCATGTGCAGGCCCCAGAAACCCGCGCCGAGGAACGCCAGGAGCGGCGACGAGGCGGCGGCCAGGAGGACATCGGCCGCGACCAGCATGCCGAGTCCCGCGACCAGCAGCGTGCGCGGGGACATTCGGTCGGCGGCGGCGCCCGCGGGATAGGCGCCGGCGGAATAGACGAGATTCATGGCGATCATGATCAGCGGCACGAAGCCGATGGCGAGCCCGACGTCCTGCGCGCGCAGGATCAGGAAGGCCTCGCTGAAGCGGGCGAGGGTGAAGACCGCGCCGAGCGCGACGACGAGCCAGTAGCGGAGGGGAAGGCGCCGCGTGTCGGAAAAGGCGAGAGGCTTGCGCGGGGCGGTGGATTTCGCGTCGTCGGGTTCGCGAACGCCGAAGACGATCAGGAGGATGCACAGGAGCGCGGGGGCGACGGCGATCCACAAGACGGTCCGGATGTTGTCCGCGAGCAGCGCCATGAAGACGACGGCCAAGAGAGGGCCGGCGAAGGCACCGACGGAGTCGAGCGCCTGGCGGAGGCCGTAGGCGGCGCCGCGCATTTCCGGCGGCACGATGTCGGCCACGAGCGCGTCGCGCGGCGCGCCGCGGATGCCCTTGCCGATGCGGTCGATGAAGCGCGCGGCGAACACCCAGCCGATGGAATGCGCCAGCGGGAAGACCGGCTTGGTCAGGGCGGCCAGGCCGTAGCCGAGGAGGACGAGGATCTTGCGCTTGCGGAAGTAATCGCTGATCGCGCCCGAAAAAACCTTGCCGATGGCCGCGGTGGCCTGCGCGACGCCTTCGATGAGGCCGATGGTCGCGACCGACGCGCCCAGCACGGTCGACATCAGGACGGGCAGGAGGCTGTGGACGAGTTCCGAGGAGGTGTCCATCAGCAGCGAGACGATGCCCAGCGTCCAGATGCTGCCGGGCAGGGCGCGTCGCGGTTTGGCGGAAGGGTTCTGTTCCATGCCTGGCAGTCTAGCGGATGGAGGCGGCGAGGACAACGGCGTCGGCGGAGCAGAAATCCTTGTTGCGCTTGCCGGCGACGGCTTCGATGGCGGCGGACAGGTCGATGCGCCGCGGAGGAGTGCGGTCGTCCGCGCCGAGAACGAAGAGATAGAGACGGGCGAAGCGGAAATCCTTTGGTCCGTCCGCGCCGTGGGTGGAAACGAGGAGGAGGCGCGGGGTGATCCATTCCACATAGCTGTGGCGGACCTCGCGGACGGAGGCGAAGCGGGAATCATCGTTCGCGTAATCGCGTGGATCGGAGGAGACGGGAAGGTCGACGGGAGGCGCCCAACCGGTGGAGGAGCGGCAGATGACGGCGATGCGGCCGTCGCGCGAGCGGGTGCAGGCGATAGATTGGCCGTCGGGGCTGACGGAGGCATGCCCGGAGCCGTCGAAGGGGGTGAGCGCCTGGGCCTCGCCGCCGCCGGCCGGAATGAGGGCAAGTCCGGCGCCCTGGGCGGCTTCCTTGCGGTGGAAGACGACGGCGGAGCCATCGGGCAGGGGCGCGGGATCTTCCACCAGTTCCGAGCCGGCGCTCTGGTCGGCAACCAGCTCCGGCGTGCCGAGGCGGAGGACGGCATCGGTGGCGGGGCGGATTCCGGCGCGGAGGAGCTGGTGGTCGCCGCCGCGGAGCTGCGGGGAGTAGTAGAGGTAGTCCACGGCGGCACCAAATGCGGGGAAGCGGGCGTTTTCGACGAGGAGGCGATCCTGGCCGCTGGCGAGGTCGATCTGGAAGAGGTCGTGGCGGGCGCGGCCGGCAGGGCCGGCGGTTTCGGTGCGGTCGTAGGCGACGACGCGGCCGTTGGGGAGGAGGGCGGGGAACCAGTCGGGACCGGAGCGAGAAGTCAATTGCTTGAGGTTCGAGGCGGTTCCGGAGGCGAGGTCGAAATCGACGCGGAAGAGATCGGCGCCGGAGGGGTCTTCGCGATGGCAGCCGCCGGTGCTTTCCAGGTTGGAGGCGAAGACGACGCGGATGGCCTTGGGCAGATCATCGGCCGCGGCGAGGGCGGTCGCCGGGGCTGCAGGAACCGCGGCGGCGGGGGAGGCATTCTTGAGGCGGACGGGCTTGACGGTCCAGAGCTGGCCCTGGGTATAGCAGACGGGTTGGGGCGCCTTGGGCCGGAAGACGGACTGGAGCAAATCGGCGTAGGGAGGGAAGAGACTGGACGGCGGAACGCGCACGGTGTCGCCGGGGGCGGCGAGGACGGCGGCGGCAAGGGCGTAGAGGAATTCGGAGGCGTTCAATTCCACGCCTGGGGCCCGGCCAACGGCGACGCGTGCGGGGACAAAGCGGTCGCCGGGGATGCGGTCCATGTTGTCGAGCATGGCGCGCGCGGCGGATTGGATGGCGGAGACGGAGAAAGCGGTTTCCTGCTTGAGGAGGGGGGCGCCGCTTTCAGTGACGGGGCCGTAGAGCGGATGGAGGTCCACGGCGTCGGGGAGGGCGCCGGAGGCGTCGCGCCGGGCGAGGGCGCGGGCGAGGGTTTCAAAGGCATCGGCGAGCGAACAGGCGCGATCGCCGAGGGCGAGGAGGTCGGGCGGGCGCGCCTGCCAGTTGGAGACAAGGGCGCGGGCAAGGGCGGTCTGTTCGGCGGCGGAGGGGCGGTGGGCCTTTTCCGGTTCGAACTGCTCGACCAGGGTATTTCCAGTGACCCAGCGGCTGCCGGGATTCTGCGGGAAGAACTGTTCGCGGAGATAGCGGGCGGTTTCGAGGCCGGCGGCTTCGTCGACCTTGCTGAAGCCGACGAGGAGGAGGCGGGGGCGGGAGCGGTCGAGGAGTTCGAGCGAGCGGCGGAGGGGGCCGAGGCGGTAGCCGGCCTCGCCGTCGTCGTCGCCCTTGCAGTGGAGGCGGCCCATGTACCAGAAGATGCTTTCGTTTTCGCCGGCGATGGCCATGACGCGGTCGGCGACCTCGCCGATGCGGAAGATCTTGAGGGCGTGGAGGGCGACGGGGACGGCGGGCTGGTCGAAGCCGAAGCTGCTCATGCGGCGGAAGGCGTAGCCTTCGGGGGCGCTTTCGAGCGCGTGGCTGGGCATCATGGAGACATCCTTGCCGAAGGCCTGCTGGACGAGCTTGAGGCCGCCGGCGCGGGAGCGGTCGGTGGCGGAGGGCTGGCGGCGGTCGAGCATGCGGGAAGTTTCATCGATGGTGTACGGGCGGGCGAAGGAGTAGCGTTCCTCGACGAGTTTCACGGCGGAGTCCCAGTCCTGGCTGGTGGTGAGGGACCAGGGGCCGGCGTAGCCCTGGGCTTCGCGGAGGGTATGGATTTCGCCGAGGAGTTCGGAGGCGACGGGATAGGGGCCGTGGGTTTCCTCGCCGTGGTAGCCGAGGGGCAGATCCCAGCGGCGGATCTGGTCGATGAGGGCGGGGTCCTCCTGGAGGAGGCGTTCGACGAGGATGCCGTCGAAGAAGAGCGTGCCGGGGATGTTGGCCTTGACGAAGAACTCGCCCATGGCGCGGATTTCGGCGGCGGAGGGGTAGTAGCCGCCGGGGCCGTTGTAGTGGTGGGTGAAGGCGAGGAAGAAGACGGGCTGGCGCGGACCGGAGGAGGCGGTGGAAGTGGGGGGCGCGGGCAACGGGTCGTGGCCGGCGGGGAGGGTTCGGGAGGCGGCGGCCGAGCCGGGTTGGAGTTTCTCGAGGGCGGCGCGCATGAGGCGGTCGGCTTCGGCGCGGTCCTGGCGGCGCATGGCGAGGCGGGATTGTTCAGCGAGGGCTTCGGCGGCGGAAGTGTCTTCGCCGCGGGCCTGCGCCTCCCGGAGGAGGGTCTGGTAGCGCTGGAGGAGGGAGGCGCCGCGTTCGCCGGGGGGGCGGGGGCCGGCGGGAGGCTGGGCCGGCGCGGCGGGGGGAGCAAAAGACAGCAGAGCACAGGCGACGAGGCAGAGCGACAGGCGAGAGATCATCCGGAGAACCCCTTTCCGAATCCGTTCATTTCGCGGAATCATGCGCTCCAGGCGGCGGACAGGCGAGCGAAAACGAATTTTCCACACAATGGAAAAACTTTCAGCGGATTTTCCATACAATGGAAAAACTTTGGAGGGCGCCTCCGGCGGCGCCTTCCCGCCGCGCAGGGAGGGAGGGGGGCTACTGCATGAGGAGGAGGCTGACGGCCATGACGGCCATGCCGCCGACGAGGCCGAGAAGGCTGTCGTGGCCCTTGCCGTAGGCGCGGCTGGTGGGGAGGAGTTCGTCGACGCTGATGTAGACCATGATGCCGGCGACGCCGCCGAAGAGGATGCCCATGACCTGGGGGGGGAAGCCGCCGTTGGCGCCGCCCATGAAGAGGCGGAGGGCGAGGTAGGCGATGAAGGCGCCGACGGGTTCGGCGAGGCCGCTGAGGAGGGAGTAGAGGAAGGCCTTGTGGCGATTGCCGGTGGCGTAGAAGATGGGAACGGAGACGCTGATGCCTTCGGGAATGTTGTGGAGGGCGATGGCGATGGCGATGGCGACGCCGAGGGAGGGATCGTGGAGGGCGGCGAGGAAGGTGGCGAGGCCTTCGGGGAAGTTGTGGATGGCGATAGCCAGCGCGGTGAAGAGGCCCATGCGCATGAGCTTGTGGTGGTGGTGGGCGTGGTCGTGGACGTTAAACTCCCTATCCTTGGGGCGGGTGCCGTCGAAGTGTTCGAAATCGGGGAGGGGGGCCTTGGGGTCGTGGAGGGGCTTGGTTTCCTCCTCGGCGTGGGTTTCGTGGGGGTTTTCGGCGGCGGGGATGAGGTTGTCGATGAGGCCGATGAGAAGCATGCCGCCGAAGAAGGAGGCGACGTTGATCCAGTTGGCGAGGGGATCGCCGTAGCGGAGGGCGAGGGCGCGGGAGCCCTTGAAGAAGATTTCGACGAAGGAGACGTAGAGCATGACGCCGGCGGAGAAGCCGGTGGCGACGGAAAGGAAGCGGTAATTGGTGCGCTTGGCCGTGAAGGCGATGATGCTGCCGATGCCGGTGGCCATGCCGGCGAAGACGGTCAAACCCAGGGCCATCCAGACTTCATTCATGTGGTTTCCATTCCGAGAGGGAGGAATCTACCCCAGTTCCGGGGATTTGTCAGGAAGGGATTGACGGTTCGAACTGTCCGGTGCGGAGGAGGACGAGGGTGCAGGCGCGGACGACGTCGATGCCGGCGGCGGCGAGTTTCCGCTCCAGCTCCGGATTTTCGGTGCCGGGGTTGAAGATGACGCGGGCGGGGCGGGCGGCGAGGAGTTCGCCGGCCATGCCGGTGGAGAGGGAGGGGGAGACGTACATCGTGACGGTGTGCAGGGGCGCGGGGACATCCGCGAGGCGCTTGAAGACAGGGTGGCCATCGATTTCGGGGAGGGCGGGATGGATGGGGAAGACGGCGTGGCCTTTCTTCGCCAGCAGGACGACGGCCTGATGGCTGTAGCGTTCGGGCTTGTTGCTGGCACCGAGGACGGCGACGTTCATGATGCTTCCTCCTGGCGCACACTTTCGCCCTTCGTGGAGGGGCGGTCAAGCGCGCAGGATGAAAAGCGCGGAGGGGGTTTGACGCGGGGGAGGGGGTGGGGTAGCCTCTCCGCTTCCGAATAGGAGGCTGCGGATGAAACGTGCAATCCTGAAAACGATGTTGATGTGGGCGCTGGCCGTCCCGGGGGCCGCCTGGGCCTGGGGCCCGGAGGGGCATGCGGTGGTCGGCGACATCGCCGCGCGCCACCTGACCCCGCGCGCCCAGAAGCAGGTCCGCGTCCTTTTGCAGGACAAGAACCGGCGGCTCGGCGATTACGAAATCTCCTGCTGGGCGGATGAAATCAAGGGATCGAAGGATTACGAGAAACTCTATCCCGACAACGGACTGTGGCACTTCGTGGATTTCGACACCTTCATGCACTACGACGAGGATTTCGAGCTGAAGCCGCCGGCGGACGGGCAGGACGTGGTGGACCAGATCGTCCGCTGGCAGAAGGTGCTGGGGGCGAAGGACTCCACTCCGGCGCAGAAGCTCGACGCGCTGCGCTTTTTGGTCCATTTCGTGGGCGACATGCACCAGCCGCTGCATTGCGCGTTCCGCTGCGGCGACATGGGCGGCAACATGATTCCGGTCAATTCCTTCAAGGGGAAGAACTATTCCTTCGGGCCCCAGACGCCGATGGACTATCCGCCCAGCATCCACAGCGCATGGGACGAGTCGATGGTTCTCGAGCTGATGGCGGGGCGGAGCCGTTCGGCCTTTGCCAAGTTCCTGCTGGAGGGCATCGGGCCGGAGCAGATGCAATGGTGGAGCCAGGGCAAGCCGATGGACTGGGCCACGGACAGCTACTGGCGGGCGCGCAAGCAGGCCTATCGCTGGACCAACGGGGAGAACCTGCCTTACAAGTGGGCGCGGCCGGGCATGGACCTGACGAGCGAGAACTACATCGATTCCCGCCTGCCGATGGCGCAGGAGCAACTGCAGAAGGCCGGCGTGCGGCTGGCGTTCCTGCTGAACGAGGCGCTGGATCCGAAATACGTGAAGCCGCCGAAACCGGAGCCCAAGGAAGATTCCGCGGCGCCGGCGAAATAGGCGGCGCCTTCCCGCACCCGGGGGCCGCGGAACGGCTGGGCGGGCGATGGAAACAAAAAAGCGGGAGGCCAAGGCCTCCCGCCGGTGGACGGAGGGGTTATTCCCCGCGCTTGCCGATGTGCCGGTCGACCATGTAGAGGGAGCCGGCGGAGCTGCCCACCAACGTAAGGGCGCTGATGGCCTCGTTGCACTGGGCCTCTTCCTCGACCTGTTCGTCGATGAACCACTTGAGCATGCTCTGGGTGGCGTAGTCCTTTTCGGCGATGGCGAGGGAGTTCAGGTCGTTGATCCAGGCGGTGACCTTCTTTTCGTGGAGGAGGGCGTCCTTGAACATGTCGAGGATGTCCTTCCATTCGGTCCTGGGGGCTTCCATGGCGGCGAGTTCGACCTTGGCGCCCTGGTCCTGGAGGTACTTGGAGAACTTGAGGGCGTGTTCCTGCTCCTCCTTGAACTGGATGCTCATCCACTTCCCGGTGCCGAGGAAGCCCTTTTCGATGGCGTCGTTGGCCATCGCCAGATAGAGGAAGGCGGAGAAAAATTCGCGGTTGATCTGGGCGTTGATTTCCTGGGCCATTTTCTTGCTGATCATGTTGTCTATCCTTTCTGTGTATCCACTTCCGCAGGGGAGCCGGGGCTTCCGCGGTTTTGATGCCGGAAACCTAGCACAGGAAGGCGGAAATGTCATCTAAATCGCTTGGTTTTTTGGGGAAAGGACGATTTCCCGGCCTCGACAAGGAGGGGGGAAGGGGAGTAAAGTGCGCCCTTCATGTCCGAAATCGGCACATTCGAGGTCTTGCACGAGGATCCGGGGTCCAAGGCGCGCCTGGGGCGGCTGTGGACGGCGCACGGGCCGGTGGATACGCCGGTGTTCATGCCGGTGGGGACGCAGGCGACGGTGAAATCCATGGCGCCGTGGGAGCTGGAGGCGCTGAACTGCGAGATTCTGCTGGGGAACACGTATCATCTGAACGTGCGGCCGGGGATGGATGTGATGGAGAAATTCGGGGGGTTGCACCGGTTCCAGGACTGGAAGCGGGCGATCCTGACGGACAGCGGGGGCTACCAGGTGTTCAGCCTGACGAAGCTGCGGCAGATGACCCCGGAGGGGGTGTGGTTCCAGTCGCACGTGGACGGGACGAAGATGTTCATGGGGCCGAAGGAGAGCATGGCGATCCAGCGGACGCTGGGGTCGGACATCGCGATGGTTTTCGACGAGTGCCCGCCGTGTCCGTGCACCCCGGAATACGCTTGCCAAGCGGTGGACCGGACCCTATCTTGGGCGGCTAAATGTGCCCAGCAGCCCCGCGCGGCGGGGCAGCTGGTGTTCGGCATCGTCCAGGGCGGCGTGTATCCCGGATTGCGGGAGCGCTGCGCCAAGGGCCTGCTGGCGCTCGGCGCGTTCGATGGCTATGCCATCGGGGGCGTGAGCGTGGGCGAGCCGGAGGACCTGATCATGCCGGGCGTGCGGATGACGGTGGATCTCCTGCCGAGGGAGCGTCCGCGCTACCTGATGGGCGTCGGCCAGTTCTGGCAGATGTCCGAGTCGGTGGCGTGCGGCGTGGACATGTTCGACTGCGTGATGCCGACGAGGCTGGCGCGGCACGGGACGGTGTTCACGCGGAACGGGCGCTATTCGGTGCGGGCGGCGGTGAACCGCCTGGAGGACCGCCCGCTGGAAGAGGGCTGCACGTGCGCGGCCTGCCGGCGGTTCAGCCGGGGCTATGTGCGGCACCTGCTGAACGTGGGCGAGATCCTCGGGGTCCGCCTGACGGCGCTGCACAACATGCAGGCCTATTTTGATTTCATCGCCCGGATGCGGCAGAGCCTCCGGGACGGAACTTTCGAAGCGTTCCGCGCGGAGACGGCCCGGGTGTACGGGCCGTCGGCGGCGGGACCGGGAGCCGCGGCCGGAGCCTAGCGGCAGGAGGAGAGAAGACGATGAACTGGTTTGGATTTTTGGCGATGGCGCCGGCCCCGGCAGGCGGCGAGGGCGCGGCCCCGCAGTCGAGCATGTTCATGTTCGTGTGGCTGGGCCTGATGGTGGCGCTGTTCTACTTCATGCTGATCCGTCCGCAGAAGCGGCGGGAGAAGGAGCGCCAGGCGCTTTTGGAGGCCGTCAAGACGGGCGACCGGGTCCTCTTTGCCGGGGGGCTTCTGGGGGTGGTGGCGAACGTCAAGGAAAAGACCCTGGTCGTGAAGATCGCCGACGGCGTGAAGGTGGAGATCGTGCGGGGCGCGGTCTCGCAGGTGCTGGAGAAGGGCGACACCCCCGAGAAGGACGCGCAGGGCTAGGCCGCCGGAAGGCGCAACGGAATTTCCGGCGGATTCCGCCGGGCAACACGGGAAACAAAGACTATGAAGGCATCGATCTGGAAATGGCTGATCTTGGTGGTGGTGACGGCATGGAGCGTGGCTCTGGTGACGCCCCCGAAGGAAAAGGTCAAGCTGGGCCTCGACCTGCAGGGCGGGACGAGCTACACGCTGGAAATCGACGATTCCCAGGGGTTGGAAGGCTCCGTCTCCGATGCGCGCGACCGCGCGCTCGAGGTGGTCCGCAACCGCGTGGACTCGATGGGCGTGGCCGAGCCGACGATCTATCCGGACGGGGAGAAGCGCATCGTGGTGCAGATTCCCGGCATGAAGGCCGAGGACCGGGTGCGCGCGTCGGAGAACATCCGCAAGGCGGCGTTCCTGGAATTCCGGATGGTGCATCCGAAGAACGACGACTTGATCGGCAACCTGTTTGAAGACCGCAAGGTGCCGGAAGGCTACGAGGCGGCCGTCCTGCCTGGCCGCCAGAACGGCGACTGCTGGGTGCGCAAGGGCCCGCCGCCCACCGAGGCCGAGCGCGCGGCGCTGCGCCGGTTCGAGGAGAAGGCCGGCTACGACCTCCTGCTCGAGAAGAACGTGGTCCAGGGCAAGGAATACTTCATGCCCTACTACGTGAGCCGCAAGGCGGAGCTGACGGGCGACAGCCTGAAGTCCGCCAGCGTGGACTACCAGCAGTTCGGCCAGAAGGTGGTGCAGATCTCGTTCGATGCGAAGGGCCGCAAGATCTTCGCGAAGGTGACGGCCGACCACGCGCCGGGCGGGGCGAAGAACCCCGATCCCAACGGGCGCCACTACCTGGGCATCGTGCTGGACGGCACGCTCTATTCGGCGCCGTTCATCCGGACATCGATCCCCGGCGGCGAGGCCGTCATCGAGGGCGCCTTCACGCTGGAGGAGGCGAGGGACCTGGCGCTGGTGCTGCGGGCGGGCGCGCTGCCGGCCCCGTTGCGGGTGCTGGAGGAGCGCAGCGTGGATCCGACGCTGGGCGTGGACTCCATCGAGAGCGGCTGGCGGGCGGCCTGGATCGGCTTCGTGGCCGTGGCGCTCTTCATGGCCGTCTACTACCATTTCGCCGGCCTCGTGGCCGTGCTGGCGCTGGTGCTGAACCTGGTGCTGCTGCCGCTGGGCATGATCCTCACGGCGGGCTTCTTCGGGCTGATCGGCGGGGCGGGCATGGGCAGTTCCGGAACGACCCTGCCGGTGCTGACGCTGCCGGGCATCGCGGGCATCGTGCTGACGGTGGGCATGGCCGTGGACGCCAACGTGCTGATCTTCGAGCGCATCCGCGAGGAGATGCGGACGGGCAAGCGGTTCGGCGCCGCGCTCGTGGCGGGCTACGAGAAGGCGTTTTCCACGATCTTCGATTCGAACCTGACGACGCTGCTGACGGCCGTGATCCTGTTCTGGCAGGGGTCGGGCCCCGTCAAGGGCTTCGCCGTCACGCTGACGGCCGGCATCATCGCCAGCATGTACACGGCGATCGTCGTGACGCGCATGGTGTTCGAGTACCTCGAGCACCGCGAATGGCTGCACAACCTCAAGATGACCCAGTGGGTGAAGGAGACGAAGATCGACTTCATGGGCCTCCGGAAGGTGGCGGCGGTCCTGTCCCTCGCGGTCGTGGCGGCCGGCGTGTTCGTCGGCTTCCAGCGCGGGCAGGAGAACTTCGGCGTGGACTTCACGGGCGGCCAGCAGCTTTCGATGGACTTCTCGCAGAAGGCCGATGTGGACACCCTGCGCGCGGCGTTCTCCGGCGCGGGCATCCGCGACGTGGGCATCCAGTACCAGCGCGCGGGGGCGGGCGAGGAGCAGAACGAGGTGCTCGTGGTCAAGGTCGCCACCGTCGAGGAAGGCGCCGCCGCCCAGAAAGTGATGTCGGAGCAGTTCGCCGGCAGCGGCTTCACGCTGATCCAGGAAGACACCGTCGGGCCGCAGGTGGGCCGGGAGCTGCAGCGCAGCGGACTGATGGCCATCGGCCTCTCGCTGGTGGGCATGATCATCTACATCACCATCCGCTTCGAGTTCTCGTTCGCCATCGGCGCGGTCGTCGGGCTGCTCCACAACGTGCTGATCACCCTCGGCGTCTTCTTCCTCTTCGGCCGCCAGCTGACGACGACGAGCATCGCCGCGCTGCTGACGGTGGTGGGCTATTCGGTGAACGACACGATCGTGGTGTTCGACCGCATCCGCGAGATGCGCAAGCTGCGCAACGGGCGGCTGGACGCGGCGGTGGTCAACGAGAGCGTCAACGCCACGCTGTCCCGCACGCTGCTGACCTCGCTGACCACCCTGCTGAGCGTGGCGATGCTGATGGTCTTCGGCGGCGGGGCGATCTTCGACTTCGCCCTGGCGATCTTCGTCGGCGTGGCCGCGGGCACCTACGCGTCGATCTTCATCGCCTCGCCGATCATGCTGGCGGTGCGTCCCAAGGTGTCGGCCGCGCCGGCCGGGAAGTAGTTCCGCGATGGTCCGCTCCGAAAAGCGCTGGACGACGGCCGAGGCCGCGCCGGAGGTGGCGGACGGCATCGCGACGGACTACGGCTTTTCGCGGGCGATGGCCCGGGCGCTGGTCGCGCGCGGGCTGGTGGACCGGGCGGAGATCGACAAGTTCCTCCAGCCCCGGCTGGCGGACCTGACGGATCCCTTTGCCCTGCCGGGCATGGAGAAGGCGGTGGAGCTGATCCTCTCGCACATCGAGCAGGGCAGTTCCATCCTCGTCTACGGCGACTACGACGTGGACGGCGTGACGGCGACGGCGCTGATGATCCAGGTGCTGAGCGGGCTGGGGGCGGTCGCCTCGCCGTTCCTGCCGCACCGGATCGAAGACGGCTACGGCCTCGGCGTCGAGACGCTGCACCGCTGCGTGGAGGTGTACCGCCCCAACCTCATCATCACCGTCGATTGCGGAACCAGCTCCGTCGAGGCGGTGAAGGAGGCCGCGCGCCTCGGCATCGACGTGGTCGTCACCGACCACCACGAGCCGGCGGCGGAAGGCGTGGCGGAGGCCTGCGCCATCGTGAATCCCAAGCTGGGCGGCTGTCCCGAGGACATCCGGATGCTGGCCGGCGTGGGCGTGGCCTTCAAGGTCTGCCACGGCCTCATCAAGGCCGCCCGCCAGCGCAAGATGGAAGCCGCCGAGAAGCTGGACCTGAAGACCTACATGGAGCTGGTGGCCGTCGGCACCGTGGCGGACATCGTGCCCCTGCTGAAGGAAAACCGCATTCTCGTGTACCACGGCCTGCAGCTGCTGAACCGGACCCAGTCCGTGGGCCTGCGCACGCTGATCGAGGCGGCGGGCATCACCGGGCCGGTGGACACCTACCACATCGGATTCATGATCGGTCCGCGCATCAACGCGGCAGGGCGGCTCGGCAACGCCGACGCGGCGCTCGAGCTGGTGCTGACGGAGCAGGAGCCGCGCGCGAAGATCCTGGCCCAGCAGCTCGACGACGCCAGCCGGAAGCGGCAGGAGATCGAGGACCGCATCGTGGGCGAGGCCTGCGAGGATCTCGACCGGCGCTTCGACGCGGAGAAGGATTTCGGCCTGGTCGTGGCGCATCCGAACTGGCACGCCGGGGTGATCGGGATCGTGGCCTCGCGCATCGCCAGCCGCTACAACCGGCCGGTGGTCGTGATCGGCATGGACGACGACGGCGTCGGCCGCGGCTCGTGCCGCAGCATTCCCGGCTTCGACCTGCTCAGCCATCTCCAGCAATGCTCGCCGATGCTCCGGCGCTACGGCGGCCATGCGATGGCCGCGGGCCTCGAGGTCGACCATTCGCGCATCGCCGAATTTTCCGCGCGCTTCAACGAGGTTTGCGCCGCGACCCTGAGCCAGGGCGACCAGCGCCGCCAACTGATGGTGGACGCGTGGATTTCGCCCACCGACATCAACGACCACCTCTACCACGACCAGAACCGGCTGCGCCCGTTCGGCCATTCGAATCCGCTGCCGGTATGGGCGGTGAGGAACGTCACGCCGCTGTTCCCCGCGCGGGTCATCGGCGGCAAGCATCTCAAGCTTCTCTTCTCGATGGGCGGCAAGCAGCGCGAAGCCATCGGCTTCGGCATGGGCGACCGCGAGGTGCCCGAAGGCCCGCTCGACATCGCCTTCAACCTGATCCTGAACCGCTACAACGGGCAGGAGTATCTCCAGCTGCACCTGCAGGACTTCCGCCCCGCCCAGAACGGGGATTGAACTTTTTCCCTGCCGGGCTGAACCTTTTCCGCTTCCGGCGCGTTTCCCTCCTTGAACGTCCAGTTCAACCAAGGAGGATTCTTCATGGCATGGCGCAGATGGTGGTGGATGGCCGCGGCGGGCCTGGCGATGGCGGCGGATCCGGCAGGAGCGGAAGAGGCGGCGCCGGCCGGGATTGGGGAGGAGGTCGCGGTTCTTCCGGAGGTGGTGGTGACGGCGCTGCGCACGGAGACGGCGCTGGCCGAGGTGCCCTATTCCAGCGCGGTGGTGGACCGCGGAGCCATGCAGGAAGCCTCCCCGCGCACCACGCCGGACGCGCTGAGGGGACTGCCGTCGGTGATGGTTCAGAAGACGGGCTACGGGCAGGGATCGCCCTACCTGCGCGGATTCACGGGCTTCCGCACGCTGATGATGGTGGACGGGATCCGCCTGAACAACTCCACGTTCCGCGACGGGCCGAACCAGTACTGGAACACGGTGGACCCGTGGTCGGTGGCGCGATACGAGACGGTGATGGGGCCGGCATCGGTGTTGTACGGGAGCGACGCGATCGGCGGGGCGGTGAATGCGCTGACGCTGGCGCCGCCGGAATGGACGGGCGCGCCCGTGTACGAGCGGACACTGGGCTATCGCGGCGCGACGGCGGACGAATCGCATCAGGCGCGCGCGGGGATCCGGGCGCGGGTGACGGAGCGGCTGGGCATCGCGGCCGGCTGCACCTGGAAGAAATTCAACGACGTGCGCGGCGGCGATGACGTCGGCCGGCAGCGGCATACGGGCTACGACGAGACGGACTGGGACCTGCGAGCCGACTACGACCTGAACGAAAAGACCGTCCTGACCCTGGCGCATCAGCAGGTGGAGCAGGACGACGCGTGGCGCACGCACAGCACATTCTACGGGATCGAATGGGAGGGGCTCAAGAAGGGGGACGACCAGAAGCGTTCCTACGACCAGTTGCGGGATTTGACCTATGTCCGGCTAGCGGCGGAGGACCTGCACGGGCCGGCGAGTGCGTACACCCTCACCCTGTCGCGGCAGGCGCAGGACGAGGATCTGCACCGGGTGCGGGCGGACGGCCGCCGCGACGAGACGGGCGTGGATGTGACGACCTGGGGCGCCGCGCTGGAATTGCACAGCGAGACCGACTGGGGCCACTGGGTGTACGGGGCGGAATACAGCCGCGACGAAGTGGAGTCCTTCGGCCGGCACTACAAGGCCGACGGGACGCCGGGCAAGACGGATATCCAGGGGCCGGTGGCCGACGACGCGGCGTACGATCTGGCGGGCGCCTACCTGCAGGATACGATTCCCCTGGCCGGCGGGGCGCTCGAGCTGACGCCGGGCGTCCGCTACACGCGGGCCCAGCTGGATGCGGACCGGGTGCTGGATCCGGTGAGCGGGGAGGAGACCTCGCGGGAAGACGACTGGGACAGCGCAGTGGGGTCGCTGCGGGCGCTGGCGCCGCTGGGGGCGGCGCGGCAGCACGCGCTCTACGCGGGCGTGTCGCAGGGGTTCCGCGCGCCGAACCTCTCCGACCTGACACGGCTGGACGCGGCGCGGACGGACGAGATCGAGACGCCGGTGGACAAGCTGGATCCGGAGCGCTTCATCACGACGGAAGCGGGGGCGCGTTTCGGCGGCGAACGGGTGACCGCCGAGGTGGCGGCCTACTACACCTGGATCGAAGACATGATCGTGCGGGCGCCGACGGGCGAGGTCATCGACGACATGCAGGAAGTGACGAAGAAGAACGCTGGGAACGGGTACGTGACCGGCGTGGAGCTGAGCGCGGGGTGGCAGGTGGCCGAGGACTGGCATGTCCGGGCGTCGGGCTCGTGGATGGAGGGGAAGGTGGATGCGTATCCGACATCGGATCCGGTGGAGGTGCGGGACTACCTGAGCCGGCTGATGCCGCTGACGGGGCAGGCGGCGGTCCGGTGGCAGCCGGCGGGCGAGGCCTTCTGGCTGGAGGCGGTCGTGGACGCGGCGGAGAAAGCCGACCGGCTTTCCGCGGACGACGAGCGCGACACGCAGCGGATTCCGCCGGGCGGAACGCCGGGCTATGCGGTGTTGACGCTGCGCGGCGGCACGACGGTGCTGGATGGCCTGGGCCTGACGGTGGCGCTGGAAAACGTGGCGGACGAGGACTACCGCATCCACGGTTCCGGGGTGAACGAACCGGGCCGCAACCTGGTGGTGCAAGCCGATTGGAAATTCTAGCGCGTTTCGGGGATTCCACGCCGTGGGAAGGAATGTTCCACGGCGTGGAAACCCAGGTCAGGGCGCGGCGTCGTGGGGAGGGACGAGCAGGACCGGCCGCTTGGATTGGTGGAGGACCTGCTTGCTGACGCTGCCGAGCAGGAATTCGCGGAGGGCGCCGCGGGCATGGGTGCCCATGAGGATGGCGTCAACGCCGCGCCGGTCGGCTTCCTGGAGGATGGTTTCGGCGGTCGCCCCCTGCAGAAGCAGGGCGGTGGTGTCCACATCCGCCTCCCGCAGTTCCTGGGCGGCGGCTTCGATTTCCCGGTGTTCGCGGTGGAACTTGCGGGCCATGGCGTCGCGGACGGTGTCGGGGCCGGCCTTGTAGCCGATGAAGTCGGGGTCGGGTTCGGCGACATGGATGAGCCAGAGCTTGGCATTCAGGCGGGTGGCCCAGGTCCGGGCTTCGCGAAGCACGGCGGGAGTGGCGGTGGAGAAATCCAGGGCGGCGAGCAGTTTCATGGGTGCACCCTCCGGTTGGTTCGTGTGCTTTCCTTCCATGGAAAAGCCTACGGCGAATGGAAGCCGGAGGCAAGCGCCGGATTCGGGGTTCAGCCGGGTATCTGGTTCCGGGCGAGGGAACGGCCGAGGGCCTGGAGGGTGGCGCGGACCGGAGGGGAGAGGCGGGCGCCGGGGCTGGTGGTGGCGGGCTGGATGCCCAGGAGGACGACGCGTCCCGCGCAATCGGAGAGATAATCAGCGAGCTGGCCGATGGAGGGGGCATGGGTGCCGAAGTCGCGTCCGCGGATCTCGGCGGGTTCCAGGCGGCGCAGGGTGCCGGGCGGCAGGCCCATGTCGGCGGCGTCGAGCAGGACGAGGAGTCCGGGGCGCAGGCGCCGGACCAGGCTGGTGAAATTTTCCGGCGCGGTGGCGGCGTTGATGCAGCGCCAATCGGGATGGCGGAAGGCGCGGGCAAAGAGGGGGCCGAGGCCGTCATCGCCGTGGCGGGGATTTCCGATGCCGAGCAGGAGGTTCATGGGCGAGGGGACAGGGTTCAGGCGTCAGGGTTCAGGAAACAGCCATTCAAACGAAGAAAAAGCCGCCGTCCGAAGGGGCGGCGGCCGTTCGCGGCGCGTCGGGGGATTAGCCGACGGTGATGGCGCCGACGGGGCAGCTGCCGGCGGCTTCCTGGGCGGAGGCTTCGGCGGCGGCGGGGACCGTGTCGCCCTTGGCATGCGCCAGGCCGTCATCGCCCATGGCGAAGACGTCGGGGGCGATGTCGCAGCAGAGGGTGCAGCCCGTGCAGGTTCCAGCATCAACAGTGGCTTTCATGTGTTCCGTTCCTTTCGGTGGCTTTATTTTAGAGGGGGCCTACCAGTTTTCGCCGAAGATCTCGAAGAAGGACTGGGGATGCAGGCAGGCGGGGCAGAGCTTGGGGGCTTCCTTGGCTTCGTGCAGGTAGCCGCAGTTGATGCAGCGCCAGACGACGACGCCATCGCGCTTGAAGACGCGGCCTTCGGAGAGGTTCTTCCAGAGATCGTTGTAGCGCTTTTCGTGCTGCTTTTCGGCGATGCTGACCTTGTCCCAGAGGACGGCGACCTGTTCGAAGCCTTCTTCGCGGGCGATGCGGGCGAACTCGGGATAGAGCAGCGTCCATTCCTCGTGTTCGCCGCCGGCGGCGGCCTTGAGGTTGTCGAGGGTGGAGCCGATGATGCCGGCGGGATAGGCGGCGGTGATTTCGACCATGCCGCCTTCGAGGAAGCTGAAGAACCGCTTGGCGTGCTCCTTTTCCTGGTCCGCGGTTTCCTCGAAGATCTTGGAGATCTGGATCAGGCCTTCCTTGCGGGCGGCGGAGGCGAAGTAGTTGTAGCGCATGCGGGCCTGCGATTCGCCGGCGAAGGAGGCGAGGAGATTCTTCTCGGTACGGGTTCCCTTGATGCTTTTCATTCTTTTCTCCTATGGGTTAAGTAGATATAGAGATAATGGCAAACATTATTCATTATCATTCGGAAGGGGGGGCGGCGTCAAGGGCGGAAGTTCGCCCTCCTTGAAGACTCCCATGGCGCGGAACTTGTTGTAGCGCTGGTCGAGGAGCTGGCGGGGGGAAAGCTTCTTGAGCTCGGAGAGGTTTTTGATGAGGGTGTCGCGGACGTTGTCGGCGGCGGCGGCGGGATCGGAATGCGCGCCGCCGAGGGGTTCGGGGATGATTTCGTCGGCGATGCCGAGTTCGATGAGATCGGGGGCCGTGAGCTTGAGGGCGGCGGCGGCGGTATCGGCATGCGACCGGTTTTTCCAGAGGATGGCCGCGCAGCCTTCGGGGGAGATGACGGAGTAATAGGAGTGTTCGAGAATGAGGATGCGGTTGGCCACGCCGATGCCGAGGGCGCCGCCGGAGCCGCCCTCGCCGATGACCACGGCGATGATAGGGACGGGGAGGCGGAACATTTCGCGGAGGTTGACGGCGATGGCTTCGGCGACGTGCCGCTGCTCGCCCTCGATGCCGGGGAAGGCGCCGGGGGTGTCGATGAAGGTGACGATGGGAATGTTGAACTTGGCGGCGAGGCGCATGAGGCGCAGGGCCTTGCGGTAGCCCTCGGGGAAGGGGCAGCCGAAATTGCAGGCCAGGTTGCTCTTGGTGTCGCGGCCCTTCTGGGTGCCGATGACCATGACCTGGTGGTCGCCGATCCAGCCGAGGCCGCCGACGATGGACTGGTCGTCGGAGAGGAGCCGGTCGCCATGGAGCTCGTTGAAATCGCGGACGAAGGCGGCGATGTAGTCGCGGGTATAGGGCCGGCGGGGGTGGCGCGCGACCATGACCTTCTGCCAGGGCGTCAGGGAGGAGTAGAGGTTGCGGCGCGTGTCCGCCAGCTCCGTTTCGAGGCGGGCGGCGTCCTGCGGGGCGTCGATGCCCTGCTCCCTGGAGAAGCGGCGGAGCTCCTCGATCTTGTTCTGGAGCTCGAGCAGGGGTTTTTCAAAGGGGAGGGTGTATGAAGCCACGGTGATGCCTTCTATTCGATGATGGTGACCAGCGTGCCCTTGGGCAGGATGGTGTAGAGCTCCTCGACATCGGAGTTGAGGAGGCGGATGCAGCCGGCGCTGGTCTGCTTGCCGATGGAATCGGGTTCCCAGGTTCCATGGATTCCGTAGCCGGGCAGATCGAGCGCGAGCCAATGGGTGCCGAGGAGGTTCTCGGGATCGCCATAGGGGATGGCCTTGCCGCCGGGCTTGTGCCAGGCGGGCTGGGCGATCTTGTCGACGATCTTGAAGGTGCCGGCGGGGGTCTTGGCGTTTTCGCCGGTGCTGACGCGGTAGCGCTTGAAGAACTTGCCGTCGAGCGCCACGACCAGGTCGTTGCGGCTCTTGCTCACGGTGAGGGAGAAGGCGTGGTTGTTGCCGTCGACCAGGCGGAGGGTCTCGCCGACGCGGATGTTGGCGCCCTGGATGTTGTTGGCCTTGGCGATGAGGGCGACGGGGGTGTTGTAGGTGGCGGCGAGCTTGCCGAGGTAGTCGCCGGACTGGACGACATGCTCGACCTTTTCCGGCATGGGGCGCTGGGAGGCCAGGAGAGGCATGGCGAGTTCGCTCAGGAACCCTTCGATTCCGGCATCGCCGGGGCGCGCGGCGAGGGCGTCGAGCGCGGCCTGGCGCGCGGCCTGGTGGTCGCCGGCCTGGAGGCGTTCGCGCGCCTGGGCGAAGAGGGCGGTGGCATCGCCGGGTGCCGCCGGGGGGGCGGCGGGTGCCGGGGCGGGGGCGGGTTCCGGCGCCGGGGCTTCCACGGTCTTCACCGGTTCCGGAGCGGGCGCCGGCACGACGGGCACCGGTTGCGGGGCGGGGGCGGCCTCGACCGGCACCGGCATCGGGGTGTCGGGGATCTGCACGGGCGGGATTTCCGATTGGACGGGAGCCTCGGGGAATTCAACGGGTTCGGCCGGTTCCGCGCCCCGGTTGTTGAACCAGTGCACGAGGCCGAACAGCGCGGCGAGCACGGCCACGACCAGCGTGGCGATGAGGACGGTCATGCATCCGGCGCGGGACTTCTCGCGCTTCATGAGAT
The DNA here is from genome assembly GCA_937860055.1 of uncultured Verrucomicrobiota bacterium. Lineage (GTDB taxonomy): Bacteria > Verrucomicrobiota > Kiritimatiellia > CAIQIC01 > Lenti-01 > Lenti-01. The sequence continues at coordinate 87,428 of CALMBO010000012.1, forward strand.
AGATGTCGGGGGCGGGATTGGGCTGTTGCATCGGCGGATCCGGGAAATCAGGCGATTTTGTTGAGGTCGCGGAGGACGAGGACCATGTCGGGATAGCGGTCCTCGGGATTCTTGGCGATGCACTTCATGACCAGGTTGGCCAAGGCGGCGGGCACGTGGGGGTTGTACTGCCGGATGTTCATGGGGGGGGTCTTGGGATCGATCTGCGCGGCGCGGACCTGGTCGATCTTCTCGCCTTCGTAGGGCTTGTGGAAGGTGAGCATCTCGTAGCAGCAGATGCCGAACGCGTAGATGTCGGCGCGGTCGTCGGCCGTGCGGTTGAGGAGCGTCTCGGGCGGCACATAGGCCGTGGTGCCCGAGACGGTGGAAAGCTTCTTGAAGAAGCGCTTGCGGGGCAGGGCCAGGTCGAAATCGATCAGCACGAGGACGCCATCGGGGCGGATCAGGATGTTCTCCGGCTTGATGTCGAGGTGCAAGAAGCCGCGGGAGTGGACGAACTGGATCACGTTCGCGAGCTGGCGGATGAAGACCATGACGTTTTCCGTCAGCAGCGGTTCGCGGTAGAGGATGAGGTCGCGGAGGGTGCGCGACTCGACATACTGGAGAACCATGTAGGGCGTCTTGCCCTCGTAGCCGGCCTTGATGAAGGGGACGATGTTGGGGTGCTGCTGGGGGGAATTCAGGCGGGCGATGACCTCGCCGCCGTGGAAGAAGCGGTTCCGGGCGTGGCGGTCCTTGGCCGAGACGGCGTCGAGGACGCGGATCACGTAGCGCGTCTGCTGGGCGTCGATGGCGACATACAGCTTGGTCAGTCCGCCGCCCGTGATCGAGCGGGTGATGGAGTAGCCTGCAAATTCCTGATTCATGGCTTTTCTTTCTATCGCAAACGGGGGGGGAGGGCAATCCCTTGTGGGGGCGGCGGCGCGGCATCGGCGCAACTCCCGATCCGCCCTCCCGATGCGGGAAAACGCCGGCTCATGCCGGAGGGGTGCGGGGAGCGGGATTTCCGCCGCCGCCGCCATGGCGGGCGAGAAGCTGCGGATAGAACCGGGAAAAGAGTTCGAGGAACCGTTCGCCGTGCCGATCGATCTCCTCCTCCGCACCGCGCAGGCCCGCCGCGGCCGGGGAACGGCGGGCGATCCGGTCGAAGGTGCGGCGCAGCCCGTCGGGAGTCCCGTATTCCAGCAGCCATTCCTCCTCCATGGCCCGGCGGACGAGGTCGTGGAGGGGGGGCGGGCGCCTTTCCAGATGCGACCGGATCGTTTCCAGCCGGGCGGCGACGTAGGATTCCAGCGGAACCGGCGAATAGCGGCGCCACTCCCGCGACAGGACATGGTCGAAGGCGACATCGACGATGATGCCGGCGAGGCGGCGGCGGGGCGGCGCGATGCAGGCGCGCGCCTCGCGGGCGAGGGGATGTTTCTCCGCGAAGGCGTCGATGGCGTAGTGGAGGCGCAGGCCCGCTTCGAAATCGCGGTCGGGGGCGGTGGCGTTCAGGCGGCGCATGTAGTCGGCCAGCAGGTTTCCCGCCGCGACTCCCGCCGGGGCTCCTTCCGAAAGATGCAGATGCGCCAGCAGATTCATGGCGGACGACTCGTGCGGCGCCTTCCCGCATGGGGGGCCGCGGAGCGGCCTGCGGGTCCTACTGCCCGACGGGATCGCCGGCGTCGTCCGCGGTTTGGGGGGCGGGAGGATCGACGGGGGCGACTTCCTGGACCTGGTCGGGGACGAGGACGGGGGCGGCGGCGCCTTGGATCCAGTATTCGCGGCCCTTGAGGTGCACGCGCTTGTCCTGGAGGCTGCGGAACTTGGAGGCTTCGCCGTAGACGTGGCAGAGGATCTGCCAGCGGTTTTCCTGCCAGCGGACGACACGGTAGCGGGTGGGGGCCTCGTTGATGAGCGGCGCGGCGCGCAGTTCGCCTTCGACTTCCGTGTAGCGGCCCTGGCCTTCGAGCGGAATCAGCTTGAGATTCGCGGGAGGGGGGACGGGGATTTCGCGCACGGCGACGGGGGCATCCTTCTCGGGGACGGAGGGGGAGACGAGGGGCGTCGGCAGGTCGGCGGGAACCGGAGCAGGGGTTTCCTCGGGGATTTCCCCGGTTTTGGCCTTGGATTTCCGCTTCTTGGATGTCTTTCCGGCCGTCTTGGGTTCTTCGGAGGCGGGTTTCGCCGGTTTCCCGGCGATTTCCTCCGTGGCGCCGGCCTTTTCGGCGTCGGCGATTTCCGGTGCCGGTTCGGCGGCGGGGGCGCCGCCGGAGAGGATCTCGACATATTCGCGGCTGATCCAGAGATGGGCGGTGGGCGGCGGGGCGACCTTCATCCAGTCCTGCACTTCTTCGCCGCGGGGTTCGACCTTGTCGCCGAGGGAAAGGGTGTCGACGATGTTGTAGTTGATGCTGGGGCCGGCGCGGAGGTTGACGCGGTTGGCGCCGATGGTGTTGCCGGGGGTCACGACGTAGGATTTCATGACCCAGAGGCCGGCGGAGGCGGGGGCGGCGACCTCGACCCACTCGTCGCCGATGGTGCGGGCGACGAATTGGTCGCCGTATTTCGCCTGGGCGACGACCTCGGAGGTCAGCAGCGCCTTGGCGCGGAGATTGACGTTGTCGGCCGTGACGCGGACGGGGGTCTGGGCCGGGAGGGTGGAGGCGGCGGCCGCGAACAGGGCCGCGCCGAACAGGATTGCCTTGGACGTATTCATGGGCGGAGAGAATAGAAGGCGGCGGCGAATTGGGCAATGCCGAATTGCGGGGATTGATTGTTGGGGGCGTTTGGGGTAAAGGAAAACCCATCATGTCAACACAACCGAAACACAGGGGGCTGGGCCGGGGGCTGGATGCGCTGATCAAGGGAGGCGCGACGCGGCCGGGCACGGCCCCGCCGAAGGAGGCCGCCCGGCCGGCGGCGTCCGCGCATCCGAAGCCGCCGCCGGCGGCGGGCAAGGGCGCCGTCCACCTGGTTCCGGTGCACCAGATCCAGAAGGGGCCGTGGCAGCCGCGGCGCCACTTCGCGGAGGACGCGCTGAAGGAGCTGGCGGATTCCATCCGGGAGAAGGGCGTGCTGGAGCCGGTGTGGCTGCGGCGGGCCGGGGAGATCTTCGAGCTGATCGCGGGCGAGCGCCGCTTCCGCGCGGCGCAGGCGGCGGGCCTGCTGGAAATCCCGGCGCTGCTGCACGAGGTCAGCGAGCTCGAGGCGCGGGAGATGTCGCTGATCGAGAACCTGCAGCGGGCCGACCTGGACCTGATCGAGGAGGCGGAAGGCTACCGCGACCTGATGCGGGAGGCGGGGCTGACGCAGGAAGAGGTGTCGAAGCGGCTCGGCAAGGCGCGCGCGACGGTGGCGAACACCCTGCGCCTCCTGGAGCTGTCCGACGCCATCAAGCGCGCCCTGGCCGAGGGCGCGCTGTCCGCCGGCCATGCGAAGGTGCTGCTGGGCGTGGATCCGAAGGACCGCGACCTGCTGGCGGCGCGCGTGGTGGCGCAGGGGCTTTCCGTCCGCGCGCTGGAGAAGCTGGTGGCGGGACTGGGCAAGCCCCGGGGCGGCAAGAAGGAAGAGTCGAAGAAGGCGGCGGGGGAGGCCGACGGGAAGAGCGCGAAGCAGCTGAAGTTTCTCGCCGACCGGCTGCAGCAGGAGCTGGGGACGAAAGTCATGCTGTCGCCGTCGCGCCTGCTGGCGGATGGCAAGCGCGAGATGGGCCGGATCGTGATCGAGTTCTTCGACAACGAGGACCTGTCGCGCCTGCTGGAGACGCTGAACCTGGGCGATCTGGCCTGATGGGGAGCCGCGGAATGGCGGCCTGGTACGACGAGCGGCGGGAGGCTCAGGCGCGGACCTATGACCGCGCGCAGGGACTCCTGTTCCTGCTGCGGTTCGCGTTGTTGTTTGCGCTGGCGGAGCTGTTCTGGATTTCGGGGTGGTCGCGGGCGCTGGCGGCCGGGCTGGAGGGGTGGTTCTCGTTCCCGTTCGCGTGGCCGCTGGTGTGCGCCGCCTTCACGGGGCTGGCGGTGTTCGGCTACGAGGCGGTCCTGTTTCCGCTGTCGGTGCTGGCCGACTATTCGCTGGAGCGCGCCTACGGGCGGCTCGACGCGGAATTCGGCGCCTGGCTGCGGGGATTCGCGGTGACGATGCTGCTGGAGATCGGCCTCATGGCATCGGCCTTCACGGGGCTGTATGTGCTGATGTGGTTTTTTCCGTCGACCTGGTGGCTGTTCGCGACGGCGGCGTATGCGCTGCTGGTGGGCGGGCTCGGCGAAGTCGGGACGTCGTGGCTGCTGCCGCGCGTGCGCCCTCCGGTGGCGGTCGCCGACGAGGCCCTCGAGGGGGAGCTGCGCCGCGTGGGGCGCGAGGCGGGGATGGAGATCACCGGCGTGGCCTGGTGGGATTTCGAGCACCAGGAGGATCTCGAGGAGGTGCGGCTGACGGGCGTCGGCCTCCGTCGCCGGGTGGTTTTCTCGGCGCGGGCCTGGCGCACCCTCGGCCGCCGCGAGCAGGTGTTCCTGGCGGCGCGGCACATGGGGTGGCACCGCAACGGCTCGGCCATCGCCGTCCAGGCGCTGCAGGTGGCGCTGACGGCCGGCGTGTTCTTGGGTTCCGCGCGGATCGCCGACGGGGCGGCGCGCGTCCGGGGACTTCCCGGCGTGGCCGCGCTGGAGGCGTTTCCCTTCTGGGTGGTCGCGCTGTTTGCGCTGGCGGCGGCGGCGGGGGTGGTCGCCCATGCCGTCGTGCGCCGCGTGGAGCTGCGCGCCGACCGCTTCGCCCTCCGGCACGCGGGCGGTTCGGAGGCGCTCCTGTCGTGCCTGCGGCATGAATTCGAGCGGGAACCCTTCGCGGTGGATGCGCCCGCCTGGCAGGTTCTCCTGCTGCGGCGGATGCCGACGGCCGTCCGTCGCCTCGCGCAGGCGAAGGCCGTGGAAACCGCCGCGCCGCAGGCGCCGGGCGGCTGAGGATGGCGTCCCGGAGTTTGCGCTTGGCGGCGGCGGCGCGCCGCTGTTAGATTGGCCCCGCATGGACACTCTTTTTCATCGTCGAACCGGCCGGAAGATGGGGGAAGGGCTCGGCGCGGCGGCCGCCTGCCTGGCGTGGCTGGCCGTGGCGGCCCCGGCCCAGCAGCCGGCGGCGCCGGTCCCGCCGGTGGAGGCTCCGCAGCCGGTCGCCGTTCCCAGGCCCGGCAATCCGCTGGCCTCGGTCCCGACGCTCGCCGGCGTCATCGACGTCCAGGCGGACGACCTGTCCTACGACTCGGTCCGGCATCTGGTGATCGCCAAGGGCAACGTGAAGGTTTCGCGCGGCACCGATTCCGTCTCGGCCGACTACGCCGAGGTCGACACCGCCGCGGAGCAGGTGTCGGCGAAGGGGAACATCCTGATCCAGTACCTGGGCAACACCTGGAAGGGCGAGGAGGCGACCTACAACTTCAAGACGGGCGAGGGCGATTTCGGCGCCTTCGAGGCCTATGCGCCGCCGTACCACCTGACCGCCACGGATTCGCGCCGCCTGTCGCCGCGGAAGATGGAGCTCAAGGGCCTGATGCTGACCACCTGCGAGCCCGACGATCCGCAGTATTCCGTCCGCGCCAGCTCCGCCACCCTCGAGGACAACCGCCTCCTGCGCGCGAAGAACATCCGGTTCCAGCTGGGGCCCGTGCCGTTCTTCTGGTTCCCCTACATGAAGGCGGACATCGAGGAGCTGGCCAACTTCGAGGTCACCCCCGGCGCGAGCTCCGACATGGGCGTCTTCCTGCTGACGGCCTACAACTACCCGCTGAACGACGTCTTCAAGACCCACACGCACCTCGACCTGCGGGAGAAGCGCGGCGTCGGGCTGGGCGAGGACCTGTCGTGGAAGGATCCCGACGGCGCCGACTATGCCGGCAAGCTGCGGCTGTACTACGCGGCCGACCAGGAGCCCTGGCACGACGAGAAACAGCGCCTGGAGCGCGAAGACCTCATCGACAGCGACCGCTACTGGCTCCACCTGGAGGACCGCCACAACGTGACCGACCGGGACTACCTCATCACCGGCCTGAACTACGTGAGCGATCCGTGGATGCTGAGCGACTTCTTCGACGACGAATACCAGAAGAAGGTGCAGCCGGAGAACCGGGTGACGCTTTCGCACCGCGGCGACCGCTACACGGCGGGCGTGGGCCTGAACATGCGGCTGAACGATTTCTACGGCAACGTGGACCGCCTGCCCGAGGTGTTCCTCGACTTCAACCGCCAGCAGATCTTCGAGACGCCGTTCTACTACGAGGGCGAGAACACGCTGAGCTACCTGGGCCGGGTCTATCCCGAGGATTCCGAGGAGGAGCGCTACGAGGCCTTCCGCTTCGACACCTACCACATGGCCTACTGGCCCACGCGGCAGTTCGGCTTCCTGAGCGTGATCCCGCGCGCCGGCTACCGCGGCACCTACTATTCCAAGACGATCGACCGCCGCATCGTCACCAATGTTGTTGCCGTCACCAACGGGTCCGGCGACGTGATCGGCACCACCAACCAGGTCGAGGAGCTCGTCCGCGACGGCTCCGCCGTGTGGCGCAGCCTGCCGGAGATCGGCATGGAAACCTCCTTCAAGGCCTTCGGCGACCTCTACCAGGGTCCGACCGGCATCGAGGAGGACGAGGACCTGCGGCACATCGCCGAGCCCTACGCCGACTACACGCTGCGCCTCGAGCCCAACGTCCTCCCCGAGGAGCTCTGGCAGTTCGATTCCCTCGACGAGCTCGACAAGCGGAACGACCTCACCCTCGGCATGCGGAACTACCTGCAGACCAAGCGCGGCGGCGGGGCGCACGACCTCGTCTTCGCCGATGTCTTCACCACCCTGCTGGTCGATCCCGAGGACGGGGAGGAGTCGTTCAGCGACATCGGCTTCAAGACCGAGTGGCGCCCCTGGTCCTGGTTCTCGTGGGATTTCGACGGCGACTACAACGTCCAGGAGGGCGAACTGGACACCTTCACCACGCAGGTGCAGCTGAAGCAGGAGGACATTTTCCTCCTCGGCGTGGACTACCGCTATTCGCGGGAACTCCGCGAGGCGGTCGCCGGCGACCTGACGCTGTTCCCCGAGCAGCCCTGGTCCGCCCGCGTCTATGCCCGCATGGACATCGAGGGCTCGAACGTCGAGGAGCATTCCTACTATCTCATCCGCCGCACGCGCTGCCTGGGCATCGGGCTCGGGGTGCGCATCCGTCCGGAAGCGGCCGCGGACGGCGACGACGATTACACCATCTGGTTCCGCATCTGGCCGCTGGCCATCCCGGGCTTCTTCAGCGCCCTGGGCGGGGGGTGAGGTCTCCATGGGCGCAGACCATCTCGTCACCGGCGGGGCCGGTTTCATCGGTTCCAACCTGGTCCGCCGGCTGGCGGGGCAGGGGGCGCGCGTCCGCGTGTTCGACGACCTCTCGTCGGGGCATCTCGAGAACCTGGAGGGGCTGGAGAAATCCGTGGAATTCATCCGCGGGGACCTGCGGGACGCCGCGGCGGTGCGCGAGGCGGCGCGCGGCGCGCGGAACGTCTTCCACGTCGGCGCGCTCGCTTCCGTGCAGGCCTCCGTGGACGATCCGGCCGCCACGCATGAAATCAACGTCACCGGCACGCTGAACGTCCTGCTCGCCGCGCGCGATGCCGGCGCGGAGCGCGTGGTCTTTTCTTCTTCCGCCTCCGTCTACGGCGATTCCCCCGAGATGCCCAAGCGGGAGGACATGCTCCCGGCGCCGCTGACCGGCTATGCGCTCTCCAAGCTCGCCGGCGAGCACTACGGGAGGATCTTCCACGGCCTCTACGGGCTGAAATTTTTCGCCCTGCGCTACTTCAACGTCTTCGGCCCCCGCCAGGATCCCGCCTCGCACTATGCCGCCGTGATCCCCCTGTTCATGCGCGCCTACGCCTCCGGCCGCCAGCCGACGATCTTTGGCGACGGGGGGCAGACGCGCGACTTCACCTTCGTCGAGGACGTCGTCTCCGCGAACCTCCGGTGTCTGGCGGCGCCGGACAGCGCCGCCGGCGGCGTCTACAACGTCGCCTACGGCGACCGCGTGTCCATCAACGACCTCGCGCGCGAAATCGCCGCGCTGGCCGGGCAGCCCTTCGCGCCGGCCTACGCCCCCGCGCGTGCCGGCGACGTCCGCGAGTCGCAGGCCGACGCCTTGCTCGCGCGCCGCGTGCTCGGATGGAAGCCTGAACACACCTTCGCCGCCGGCCTTCGCGCCACCTACGACTGGTTCAAGGTCCGCTGACCTCCGCTTTTCCTGCGCGGGAAGGCGCCGCCCATTATTTTTTCCACAGTGTGGAAAGTTTTTTTCCACGCCGTGGAAAACCGGATCTACTGCGGCTTCCCCTTCAGGATGAAGCGGACGATCTGGGCGGCGAAATCCTCCGCCGCCTTCGGGAGCGCGGCTTCGCACTTCTCCTTCGTCAGGTGGTCGCCCAGCGGCGTGTCCGTGCTGTTGTAGGTGAAGTAGACCTCCTGCCCGTTCTTCGCCGGATCGAGATCGACGATCGAGGCGGTGCCGCCGATGCGGAAGTAGTGGATGTCCGTGCTCTCGCCGAATCGGCCCGTGGGCACGTACCAGCCCCAGTCGTCGACCGTCACCTTCAAGGCGATCGCCGCGTTGCGCTGGACGACGGTGAAGATGCCGCCGAGCTGCTTCGCCAGGGATTTCCCGACGGCGTCGTGGATCATGGCCGGGGTGATGCCTTCCATGCGGTTCTTCATGGCTTCGTTCCTCGCCAGCCAGGTGGCGCCGGCGATCCGTCCCTGCGGCTGGTCAGTGCTCAGCGTCGGCGCCGGCAGGCCGCCCGCCACCTCGATCGAGATCGTCCGCATGGGTTCGAAGTATTCCGCCGGAAGCATCTTCGGCATGCTGATGCATCCGGTTCCGGCCCATCCCAACCAGCATAGCGGCACGATCCAGCGGAATTTTCTCATGGCCTTTTCCTTGACTTGCGTTTTTTCCCTCTGGACGGAAGTTTAGCGCCGGGCGAGGGGCGGGGACAAGGGCGATCCGCTTGCCCTTGCGCGATTGTGGGGTAGGTTTGGATTCCAGCATGGAGGCGCGAATGAAGGGAAGATGGTTGGCGGTCGGAGCGTTGGCGGCGGGCCTCGGATGGGGCGCGGCCGCGGAGGGAGAGGAGCCCGTGAAAAGCGTTTATGACTTCACGATGAAGGACATCGACGGAAAGGACGTGCCGCTCGCGGATTACAAGGGCAAGGTCCTGCTGGTCGTCAACGTCGCCAGCCGGTGCGGTTTTACCCGGCAATATGCCGGACTGGAGAAGCTGTACCGATCCTACGCGGACAAGGGGTTCGTGGTGCTGGGCTTCCCGGCCAACAACTTCATGGGGCAGGAGCCGGGCACCGAGGCTGAAATCAAGAGCTTCTGCACGCTGACCTACGGCGTGACCTTTCCGATGTTCTCCAAGATTTCCGTCAAGGGGAAGGACATCCATCCGCTCTATGCGTTCCTGACGTCGAAGGAACTCCACCCGGAACACGGCGGGGCGATTTCGTGGAACTTCAACAAGTTCCTGGTCGGGCGCGACGGGAGGATCCTGGCGCGCTACGGCAGCCGCACCGAGCCGGAGGATCCGGGGCTGGCCGCCGCCATCGAGAAGGCGCTCCAGCCGCCCGGATGATTTTCCCGGGGCGCAAGCTTGACGGGGGCGGGCGGGGTGATATGGTTGGCGCGACAACTGAATTTGGTCGCTAGGGGTGTCCTCGATCGAGAGGGCTGAGAGTTCCCGTGCTGCGGGATAACCCTTGGAACCTGTTGGATCATTCCAGCGCAGGGACAGCGGATCGTTTGATCAGAACCGTGGTTTCCCCGATGGAACCGCGGTTTTTCGTTTGGCCGCGGCAGGCTCCCCGGCGTCCGGCAACCCAGGAGCGCGCATGTCGATGAACGGGCCGGTGGACGGCAACGAGCGGAATTTGAGGGAATGGGATTTCTTCCTGCTGTGGGCGGGGGCGGCGATTTCCCTGTCGGAGATCTGGGCGGGCGGCCTGCTGGCGTCGTTCGGCCTGCTGGCGGGACTGGGGGTCATCCTGCTGGGGCATCTGGCGGGGAACACGCCGATGGCGCTGGGCGGGCTGATCGGGAGCCGGCATGGCGTGCCGGCCATCGTGGGCACGCGCGGGGCGCTGGGGAACCGCGGCTCGATGCTGCCGGCGGTCTTGAACATCGTCCAGCTCGTCGGCTGGACGGGAGTCATGCTGTGGATCGGCGGGCAGGCGGCGGCGGGGCTGGCGGGCGGGGCGGAGAGCGCCCGGTGGTGGATCGTGGCGCTGGGGGTGCTGACGACCCTGTGGGCGCTGGCGGGCAACCGGGCCTGGAGGACGCTGCAGAAGATCGGCGTGGTGCTGCTGCTGGTGCTGTCGGTGGGGATGACGGCGCTGGCCCTGTGGACCTACGGATGGCGCGGGCTGGTGGCGGCGGAGGCGGCGCCTTCGATGCCCTTCATGCTGGGGCTCGACCTGGTCATCGCCATGCCGATCTCGTGGATGCCGCTGGTGTCCGACTACGCGCGCTATGCGGCGGTGCCGGGGCGGGGGATCCGGGGGACGTGGTGGGGGTATTTCCTCGTCAGCTCGTGGATGTTCGCGGCGGGGCTCGTCGCCTCGGTCGCCACGGGTTCGGGCGCGCCGGAAACGATGCTGATGCAGCTCATGGGCGAGCACCGGCTGTGGCTCCCGGCGGTGGGAATCGTGCTGCTGTCCACGGCAACGACGACGTTCCTCGACATCTATTCCAACGCGGTGTCGGCCCAAAGCCTGTTCCCGAAGCTCGGCACGCGCCCGCTGGTCCTGCTGGGCGGCCTGGCGGGGACGCTGATCGCGCTCTTTTTCGACGCGACGAAGTACGAGGGCTTCCTGCTGTTCATCGGCGCGGCGTTCTGTCCGCTGTTCGGCGTGGTGCTGGCGGACTATTTCATCCTCAAGCGCGGGCGCTACGAGGCGGAGGACCTGTTCCGCCGCGGCCGGTATTGGTACACGGGCGGCGTGAACGGGCGGGCCATGGCCGCCTGGGCCGCCGGGTTCGCCCTCTACCGATGGTGCGTGGAAACGGAATTCGCGGGAGGGTCGTCGATCCCCTCCATGGCCGCGGCGGCCGCGCTGTACCTGGCAATCTCCTTTGGAAAGAGGGAAAAAGCATGAACCCGGAAACCCATCTGGCCGCGCAGGCGGCCGAAAACCTGAAGAAGGTCCGCGAAACCCGGCCGCTGGTGCACAACATCACGAACTACGTGGTGATGAACTTCACCGCGAATATTTTGCTGGCGGCGGGCGCATCGCCGGTGATGGCCCACGCGGAGAACGAAGTGGAGGAAATGGTGTCCTTCGCCCGGGCGCTGGTGCTGAACATCGGGACGCTGGACGACGCCTGGATCGCCTCGATGGTCAAGGCGGGGAAGAAGGCGTCGGCGCTGGGCGTGCCGGTCATCCTCGACCCCGTGGGGGCCGGGGCGACGAAGCTGCGCACGGAGGCGGCCAAGCGCCTCCTGGCGGAGACGCGCGTTTCGATTGTGCGCGGCAACGCGTCGGAGATCCTGGCGCTGGGCGGCGCGGCCGCGAAGATCCGGGGCGTGGATTCCGCCGATTCCGTGGACGCGGCGGCGGAGCGGGCGGTGGGGCTGGCGCGGGAGCTGGGCGTGCCGGTGGCGATCACCGGCGCGGTGGATTTCATCACGGACGGGAAGCGCGTCGTGCGCGTGGCCAACGGCCACCCGCTGATGGGGTGCGTGACGGGCACGGGCTGCGGCGCGACGGCGATCGTCGGCGCGTTCGCGGGGGTGGATGCCGATCCGGTTTCGGCGGCGGCGACGGCGCTGGCCTACTACGGACTCGCGGGCGAGCACGCGGCGGACGGGGCGGCGGGGCCGGGCTCCTTCATGGTCCGGTTCCTGGACGCGCTGCACGCGCTGACGCTGGAGGAAGTGCGGCATGGATGCCGGATCCAGGCGGGGTGAGGCGGACATGGGCGCCATCGATTATTCCCTCTATCTGGTGACGGACCGTTCGCTGTCGCGGGGCCGGACGACGATCGAGGTCGTCCAGGAGGCGGTGGCGGGGGGCGCGACCTGCGTGCAGCTTCGCGAAAAGAGCTGCGGCACGCGGGAATTCCTGGAGGAGGCGCGCGTGCTGCGCACCGTGACGCGCACGCTGGGCGTGCCCTTGATCGTCAACGACCGCGTGGACATCGCGCTGGCCGTCGGCGCGGACGGGGTGCATCTGGGGCAGCAGGACATGCCGATCGCCGACGCGCGGCGGCTGTGTCCTCCGGGGTGGATCATCGGCGTTTCGGCGGAATCGCCGGCCGATGCCATCCATGCGGAGCTGTCCGGCGCGGACTACATCGGCGTCAGCCCGGTGTTTGCCACGCCAACGAAGACGGACACGGCGCCGCCGCTGGGGCTGGAGGGGTTGCGGAAGATCCGCGCCGCGGTGAAAATCCCGCTGGTGGCAATCGGGGGAATCCAGATGGCGAACGCGCGGGAGGTGGTCCGCGCGGGGGCGGACGGTCTGGCGGTGGTGTCGGCCATCGTCTCGGCGGATTCGCCGCGCGAGGCGGCGGCGGCCCTGCGGAGGGAGATCGAGGCGGGAAGAGGAGGAACGGAATGGGCGCGCAGGAAATGAAGACCTATCGGCGTGTGCTGACGATCGCGGGGTCGGACAGCGGCGGCGGGGCGGGCATCCAGGCCGACCTGAAGACGTTCGCCGCCAACGGCTGCTACGGGATGAGCGTGATCACGGCGCTGACGGCGCAGAACACGAAGGGCGTGACGGGCATCCATGCGGTGCCGGTCGGATTCGTGGCGCAGCAGCTCGACGCGGTGCTGCCGGACATCGGTGCGGACGCGGTGAAGATCGGCATGCTGTTTTCGCCGGAGCTGATCGAGACGGTGGCGCGGAAGCTGCGGGAATACGGCGTGTCGCGCATCGTGCTGGATCCGGTCATGGTGGCGCAGAGCGGCGACAAGCTGCTGCAGGACGACGCCGTCGAGGCGCTGAAGACCCATCTAGTCCCGCTGGCGGAGGTCCTGACGCCGAACATCCCGGAGGCCTCGGTGCTGCTGGGCCGGAAGATCTCCCGGCTGGGCGAGATGCCCGGCGCCGCCACGGAACTGGCGCGGCTGGGGTGCCGGAACGTGCTGGTGAAGGGCGGGCACCTGGAGGGGGAAGACAGCGACGACTGCCTGTACCTGGGGCCGGAGAAGCGCCTCGTGCGGCTGCCGGGCGCGCGGGTGGAGACGCGCAACAACCACGGGACGGGGTGCACGCTGTCGTCGGCCATCGCGGCGAACCTCGCCCGGGGCGATGATGTGGAGGCGGCGGTGCGCCATGCGAAGGAGTACATCACGGAGGCCATCCGCGCCGGCGCGGCGTACCGCATCGGCCACGGCCACGGTCCCGTGCACCACTTCTGGAAGTATTGGTAGGGCGGGGGATCGCCTGGAGCGGATTGGGTTATTCTGCAGCCGCTCGCGGGGGCGGCTGAATTCCGGGTTGTAGGCCCGGTCCCCTGACCGGGCGGGATTCCGCCGGGTGAGGGCACCCGGCCTACATCCGGATCCTGCGGCCCCAATACATGCGAAAATGCTTTAGGCGCGGCGCCGCGCGAACCGCTCGAGGTGGACGAGGGCGAAGGTGAACAGCCCGAGTCCGGCGGTGGCGGCAAGACCGGCGGGGGAGAGGGGGGAAAGCTTGAACGCCCGGGCGAGGGCGGGGACGTAGATCACGCCGAGCTGCAGGAGCAGGGTGGCGAGCGTGAGGCCGGCCAGCGCGCGGTTGCGGCCGAACCGGAAGGCCTTCCCCGTGAGCGCGCGCAGCCCCCAGGCCTGGCCGATCTGCGCGAAGCCGATGGCGGAGAACAGCACGGTCTGCCACTCGCCGCCGCCCCAGCCGAAGCGATACCAGGCTCCGGCGAGCAGCAGGGAGGCGAAGCAGATGAACAGGCCCATCCAGCCGACATGCACAATGGCGGGACGGTCGAGGATGGCGGCCTCGGGCTTGCGCGGGGGACGGCTCATGACGTCGGTCTCGGCGGATTCGAGGCCGAGTCCGAGGCCCATCAGGCCGTCGGTCAGCAGGTTGAGCCACAGCAGGTGCAGGGGGCGCAGGGCCATCGCGCCGATGCCGGCGAGGGGGGCGAGCATCATGACGAGGACCTTGCCGAGGTTTCCGCCGAAGGAATACTTGATGAAGCGGACGAGGTTGTCGTAGATGGTGCGGCCTTCCTCGATGGCGGCGACGATGGTGGCGAAATTGTCGTCGAGCAGGACCATCTTGGAGGATTCCTTGGCGACGTCGGTGCCGGTGATGCCCATGGCCACGCCGATTTCGGCGCGCTTGAGGGCGGGGGAGTCGTTCACGCCGTCGCCGGTCATGGCGACGATGTGGCCGCGCTTCTGCAGGGCGGCCACGATGCGCAGCTTGTCCTCGGGCGAGACCCGGGCATAGACGGCGGTGTGTTCGGCCCGCTTCTCCAGTTCCCCGTCGGAGATCGCGGCGAGTTCGGTCCCGGTCATGACGACCGGTTCCCCGCCTTCGGGAGACAGGCGCAGGTTGCGGGCGATGGCGGCGGCGGTGAGGGGATGGTCGCCGGTGATCATGACGGTGCGGATGCCGGCGGCATGGCTGCTGGCGACGGCGGCCCGGACGGCCGCGCGCGGCGGATCCATCATGCCGACGAGGCCGCAGAAGACGAGGCCGGATTCGACGTCGCGGGCCTGGGCGTGGACGGCGGGGGGCGCATCGAAGAGGCGGAAGGCCATGCCGAGGACGCGGATGCCGTCGTTGGCCATGCGCTCGTTGTCGGCGTGGAATTTGCGGCGGATGTCGTCGGTGATCGGCACGATGCGGCCGTTGTCGAGGACATGGGTGGAAAGCTGGGCCAGCCCGTCGGGGGAGCCCTTGACGGCGGCCAGGACGGGGGCGGCCATGGCGTCGGGGAGCGGAAAATCCCCTTCGTCGCCGCGATGGAGGGTGGTCATCCGCTTGCGGTCGGAGTCGAAGGGGAATTCCGCGATGCGGAGCAGTTCGTCGACGAGGGACTGCGTGGCGATGCCGAAGCGCTCGGCGGCGACGAGCAGGGCGGTCTCGGTGGGGTCGCCGATCATGCGCGGCGGCTTGCCGGATTCCTCGAAGACGAGGTGGGCGTCGTTGCAGAGCGAGGCGGAGAGCAGGAGGGGGAAGAGCTCCGGTTCGTCCCCGGCGTCCGGAAGGGAAGGTTCGGCCCGGTCCCCGGAGAGGAAAAGGTCGCGATGCAAGGTGTGGAGGCGGGTGACGGTCATCCGGTTCTCGGTGAGGGTGCCGGTCTTGTCTGTGCAGATGACGGTGACGGCGCCGAGGGTTTCGACGGCGGGCAGCTTGCGGATGAGGGCGTGGCGCTTGAGCATGCGGCGGCCGCCCAGCGCCAGCGTGGCGGTGATGACGGCCGGCAGGCCTTCGGGCACCACGGCGACGAGGAGGCTGACGGCGGTGAGGAGCATGTCGGTGAATTTTTCGCCCCGCATCATTCCGATGGCGAGGATGGCGAGGGCCGCGCCGAGGCCGGCGAAGGACAGATGCTTGCCCACCTGGGCCAGCTTGCGCTGCAAGGGGGTCCGGCCTTCGTCGATTTCCTGGATCATGCCGGCGATCCGGCCCAGTTCGGTGCGCATGCCGGTTTCGGCCACGACGCCCGTGCCGCGGCCATGGGCGACGAGGGTCCCCATGAAGGCGAGGTTCTTGCGGTCGCCCAGCGGCAGTTTTTCATCGGGGAGGGCGCCGGTTTGTTTCTTGACCGCTTCGGATTCGCCGGTGAGGGCGGCTTCCATGATCCCGAGGTTCACGCTTTCGGCGAGGCGCAGGTCGGCGGGGACGATGTTGCCGGCCTCGAGGAGGACGATGTCGCCCGGAACAAGTTCGCGGGCCGGGATTTCGAGCAGGGAACCGCCGCGGCGGACGCGGACGACGGGGCAGGACATCTGCTTGAGGGCGGCCATGGCCTTTTCGGCGCGGTACTCCTGGATGAAGCCGAGGATGCCGAACAGGATGACGATGGCGAGGATGGCGACGCCCTCGGTGATGTCGCCGAGGCCGAAGGAGAGGAGGGCGGCGGCGACGAGGATGAGGATCATGGGCTCGACGAACTGGGCGAGAAGCATCTTCCACGCGGGGCGGGAGATGGTTTCCTGCAACTCGTTGGGGCCGTGGGAGGCGAGGCGCGCGGCGGCTTCGCCGGCGGAAAGACCGTCGGGGGAGGTGCGCAGCCCGGCCAGGATGGCCTCGACGGTTTTCGTGTGCGGAGAACTCATGGTTTCGGTTTCCCAATACAAAAAATGCGCCTTTTCGGCGCAGGACTTCGAACGGAACTGGAGGCGCGGATCGGGATCGAACCGATGCATAAGGATTTTGCAGACCCTCGCCTTACCACTTGGCTACCGCGCCATTCAAGTCGCAGGAAAAGATAGCGGGGGAGGGGCGGACTGTCAACCCGGGCCCGCGGGAAAACCGCCGTTGACGGGAGGGCATCCTGCATGGTACATCCAACAAGACTTGCGTCGGAACCGGCGCAGGACGCCCGGTCGGGGCGTAGCGCAGACTGGTAGCGCGTTTGCTTGGGGTGCAAAAGGTCCCGGGTTCAAATCCCGGCGCCCCGACCACTTTTCCCGATGTCCGCCAATGGGCGGATTTTTTTGTTTCCGGCCTTCCGGCGGATCACGGCTTGAGAAGGAGCCATCCCATCTGGAGGGCGCCGAAAGCCATGCCGGCGTTTCCGGCGGCGAACCAGAGAAGGAACCTCCGTTCGTCGTGCGCGATCAGGAGGGCGTTGAAGGCAAGGGTCAGGGGGAGGACGGCGCGGCAGGTGGCGAGCGGCTCCGCAAACAGGGGCTCGCCGAAGAAGAAGAACAGCACGGCGAATCCGATGCCCATCCGCCAAAAGGGGGATCCGAAGCGCGGCTTGGCGAAGAGGTAGGCGACCTGGACGAGGAGGGAAAGCGCCGAAAGCAGGGAGAACAGCGTGAGCCGGCTTGGCTCGTTCCACAAGGCCAGCATGGATGTGCGCAGATGACCGGCGAGGCCGGCGAACGGCCAGCCGAGGCTGCCGGGGGTGGTGGTGCCCGCGCCGTGGAAGACGTGTTCGACGTAGAGCATCCAGGCGGCGAGCGGCAGGACGGCCGCCAGCCCGCCCAGCGCCGCGCGGGCGAATTCGTATTTCGAGAAGCGGCGGGGCCAGACGACGGAGAAGATCCCGACGAGGGCCGATTCGCGGCAGAGGCCGGCGGCGGCGAGGACCGGGAAGGAGGCGGAGGCGCCGGCCATGCCGGCGGCGAGGAAGGCGAGCGTCGCGGCGGGAAGGTCGGTCAGCGACCGCTCCACGGAGGCCAGGGCGCCGGTGGACCATGCGGCGGCGGCGATACAGAGGAGATGGCCGAGGGTGCGGGGCTTCAGGAAGCGGACGAACCCCCAGAGGAGGAGGGCGAAGAAGGCCAGGTTGAGCAGGGCGTAGGCATTCAGGATCCACGGCGGGCGGCCGAGGCCGAGGACATGGGCGAGGGCGGGAAGGAAGATGCGGACGGAGCGGTAGCGCGGATTGTCGAGCGCGGTGGCAAGCTGCGGATGGCGCAGAGTCGGGTCGATGGCGAGCTGCGCGTAGAACTGGCCGTCATAGCCCACTTCGCCGACAAGGGGATGGGGCGCGGCGCGGACCTCGTCCAGGGCCTGTGCATCGAAGGCCGGGCCGAAAAGGATGAGCGAGGTGAATCCGGTTTCGCGGTCGAAATGCGTGGCCGCGTGGAGGAGCGGGAGCAGAAACAGGAGGGCGAGGAAAAGCGCCTGGAACCGGGCCGGGATGACCCTGCCGCAGATCATTGGAGCAGGCGGGCGGCATTGCCGCCGAGGGCGGCGGCGAGGAGGTCCCCGGGCAGGCCGAGGGCGCGCCAGCGGGCGAGTTCCCCGGCCTGGTCGCTCCAGGGGCTGTCGGTGCCGAAGAGGATGCGGTCGGCGGGGTGGGCCAGGATCATCGCGCGGGCCTCGGCGGCGGGCATCTCGTGGAGGCAATAGGAGGTTTCGATGTAGACCGGCTGCCCGATCAGGTGCTTCCGCGAGTTTTCCCAGTCGCGCCATCCGCCGAGGTGCGTGGCGACGAATTTCAGCTTGGGGAAGGTGTCGATGACGCGGCGGACGCGGACGGGATCGGCGATGCGGTCGAGGGGGTAGGCCATGTCGAAGCCGGTGTGGAAGACGGCCAGGAGCCCGCGCGCGGCGATGCGCTCGTAGAGCGGGAACATCCGCTCGTCGTCGATGGTGAACCGCTGGTAATAGGGATGCAGCTTGAGGCCCTTGAAGCCTTCGGCGGCGGTTTCATCGGCGTGGGCGAGCGCATCGGGGTCGTCGGGATGGATGGACAGGAGCATTTCGAGGCGCGGCTGGGCGGCGCGGACCTCGCGGGCCCAGCGGCGGATGCCGTCGAAGTGGGACGGTTTGGTGGCGATGGGGCAGACGACGGCGCGGTCGATGCCGGCGCGGTCCATGGAGGCAAGGAGCCCGGAGGCGCGGCCGTCGGTGAAGGCCTGGATGTTGCCTTCCTGCTCGAGGAACGGGATGGCCTTGGCGGCGAGCGAGTCCTCGAAGGCGTGGGTGTGGAAATCGATGATCACGGGGAGGAAGTATTCAGGAGTCAGGATTCGGAATGAAGAAGAACAAAGCCATTTATTTCGGCAATTGCGGCGGATGGGCGGCGAGGGCGTCGATGGCGGCGTGTTCGGTGTGGTCGAGGCCGATGGGGGAGAGGGAGACGAATCCCTGGCGGAGGGCCTCGAGGTCGGTGCCGTTCATGTCGCCCTTCTCGTAGAGCTCGCCGGTCATCCAGTAGTAGGGATTGCCCCAGGGGTCCTCGCGCCGCTCGTATTTCTCGACGAAGCGGGAGGAGCCCATGCGGGTGATGCGCAGGCCGGCGAGTTTTTCGTAGGGCAGGTTGGGGATGTTGACGTTCCAGAAGATGTCGGGGGCGATGCGGAGGCGTCCGGAGACGACCTGTTCGACGAGGTGGCGGCTGACGCGCGCGGCGGTATCCCAGTTGGGATCGTGGAAGGTGTCGAGGGAGAGGGCGATGGAGGGAATGCCCATGATGGGGCCTTCGGTGGCGGCGGAGACGGTGCCGGAATAGAGGACGCTGATGCCGGCGTTGGGGCCGAGGTTGATGCCGCTGAGGATGAGCTCGGGGGGCGGATCGAGCAGGAGGCTGATGGACAGCTTGACGCAATCGGCGGGGGTGCCGCTGACGGCGGTGCCGAAGGGCGGGCCGCCGAGGGGCCAGGAGCGGGTGTGCAGCGGCTTGGTGAGGGTGATGCCGTGGCTGATGGCGGAGCGCTCGCCGTCGGGGGCGACGACGGAGACTTCGCCGAGATCCTTGACGGCGCCGTGGAGGGCGTGGATGCCGGGGGCCTGGATGCCGTCGTCGTTGCAGAGGAGGATTCTCATAGTTGGAGAATGATGCCGCAGGGCCGGGGGGATGGCAAGGGCAGAAGTATTCAGGAGACAGGAGTCAGAATTCAGAATGGGAAACGGATTCGGGACATTCTGAATCCTGAATTCTGACTTCTGAATTCTATCTTCACGACACCTTGACGACGACGGCCGCGAAGGGCGGGAGGACGTCGCCGGGCTCGAGGGCGCCATAGAGGGGGGTGCCGACGAAGAGACTGGGGGCGCGGGTCAGCGTGCGGGGTTCCTCGCCGAGGTTGACGGCGCAGCGGATGAGTTGGCGGCCGAGCTTGCGGTCGAAGGCGATCACGGTGCGTCCGGCGGCGGGGGCGTCTTCGCCGGCGTCGAGGAGGACGCAGGAACCGTCGGTGAGCGGGCGGTTTTTCTTGCGCAGGGCGACGAGTTCCTTGAAGAAGGCATACCAGTGCTGGCGGGCTTCGAGGCCGCGGTCGAAGAGGTTGGCTTCGAGTTCGACGCCTTCCTGGTGGCGCTCGCGGCCGTCGGCGCCAAGGATGCGGCGGCCCTTGTCGCAGGGCTGGCAACGGGCATGGATGGAGGGGCGGTCGAGTGCGCCGAATTCCTCGCCGGTGAGGAGGAAGGGGAGGGTGCGGGGGGCGAGGAAGGCGAGGGTGTTCATGGCGCGGAAGCCGCCGGGGCCGAAGCGGTAGAGGCCGCGGCCTTCGTCGTGGTTGTCGGTGTAGCGCGCGGTGAAATGCGGGCCGGCGAAGCGGGGCGCGGCCTCCTCGTACTGCATGAGGACGCGCGCGGCGGCGGCGGCGATGCCGCCGTCCTGCCAGGCTTCGAGGATGGAGTGGAAGCCGTGGTTGTGCTGGGCGTCGCCCGAGAGGCGGATCCGGGAGCGGCCGGCCTCGTCGACGGCGTAGGCATACTGGCAGAGCTTGTAGAAGTCGTCGTCGTAGGCGGCGTCCATGCCGCGGGCGAAGAGGTCGGTGTTGTTGTCGAAGCCGTAGCATTCGGCCATGAAGAGCAGGCTGCGCCTCGGGTGGCGCGCGCGCAGGACGGGGAGGGCCTCGTCCCAGAAAGACTTGTCGTTGATGAAGTGGGCCATGTCGAGGCGGAAGCCGTCGATGCCATCGGGGTGGCCGTTTTCATCCGGGCCGAGGACGGAGAGCCAATGGTCGTAGACCTGGATCATCGCCTGGCGCAGGGAGGGATTGGTATAGTCGAGCTTGGCGGTGTCGGACCAGTCGCAGTCGAAGAAGGCGGAGCCGTCGGCGGCCTTGACGTAGTAGTCGGGGTGTTCGGTCATCCACACGTGGTCGCGGGCGGTGTGGTTGGGGGTGATGTCGAAAAGGACCTTGAGCTTCAGTTCGTGCGCGCGGCGGATGAGGGCGAGGATTTCGGCCTTGGAGCCGTATTCGGGTTCGACGGCGGTGAAATCGCGGGAGGCGTAGGGGGAGCCGATGCCCTTGCGCGCGAAGTGACCGATGGGATAGGGGGGGAGGAGGTAGAGGACATTGAAGCCGAGGCGGCGGAGGCGCGGGAGGTGCTTGGCGAGGTAGGCGAGGGGGGATTCGGCGAGGGGTTTTTCCGAGAGGGCCTCGACGGCGTTGCGCGGCTCGCGGGCGGCGAGGGAGCGGAGGTTGACCTGGTAGATGATCGCGGAGGAGAGCCAAGAGGGGTTTGTTTTCATGGGCGCGGATTGTAGCGTTCTACCGGCGGAGGCGCAAGGGGGAGAGGGGCCGGCGCCGGCGGATGCGGCAGGGGATGCGCGTTTTATACTGGACAGGGGGGGAGGGTTTTGGCTGAATCCGCCGCTTTATTGTTCATAGGGGAAGATGCAAATCAGAGAAGCCATCATCGCGAACGCCCAGGGGATCCACTGCCGTCCTTCGGCCTTGATCGTCAAGGAGTTCATGGGATATTCCGGCCGGATCCGGATTTCAAACGCCAGCGGCACGTGCGACGTGAGCTCGGTGATGCAGCTGCTTTCGCTCGAGATGCACCAGGGAAGCAAGGTGAAGATCGAGGTCATGGGCGAGAACGAGGTGGCCGTGGCCGACCGCCTCGTCGAGCTGTTCCAGACGCACTTCGATTTTCCGCCGCTGTAATTCAATCAAGAATTATGAATTAAGAATTGAGAATGGGCGGATGCGAATCCGCCTTTCTCATTTTTCGAACGAGAACCGGTATTTCTTCAGTCCCAGTTCGTCGCGCATGGCGAGGATTTCCTTCTGCGTCTCGCGGTTGACGGGGACGCCCTTTTTCCGGCGGTCGAGCCAGGTGAGGTGTTCCTTTTCGCCGGCGGTGTAGATGCGCTTCTGGCCGGGGGCCTTCTGCGAGGCGCGGAGCTGCCGGAGGATGCGGCCCGCGATTTTCTTGAACGAGGCGGGCGGGGTGAAGCGGGCGACGTCGATGGCGATGAAGAAATGCCCGAGGGGATAGGGGGTCTTCCGGCCCTTCTTGTCCACGCCGTTGAGCATCTTGAGGTAGGCGCCCTGCTGGAGGGCGGCGGAGAGGATCTCGACGACGGTGGCGTAGCCGTAGCCCTTGTAGCCGGCGAGGTCCTCGCCCGCGCCGCCCAGCGGCAGGAGCGCGGCGGTGCCGGCGACGAGGTCGGCGAGGACGGCGTGCGGATCGGTCTTGGAGGAGCCGTCGTGGGCGATGACCCACCCCTTGGGCATGGGCTTGCCCAGCTTGGCGTAGATTTCGACCTTGCCGCGCTGGACGATGGAGGTGGCGCAATCGAGGAGGAACGGGAATTTCTCGTCGGTCGGCATGGCGAAGGTGAGCGGATTGGTGCCGAGCATGTTTTCGACGCCGAAGGTGGGCGCGATGGAGGGCCGCGCATTGGTGCCGCTGATGCCGATCATGCCCGCCTTCACCGCCATGAGGGGATAGTAGCCGGCGATGCCGAAGTGGGTGGAGTTGCGGACGGCGACCATGCCGAGGCCGTGCTTCTTCGCCTTGCGGATGGCGAGGGTCATGGCCCGGTGGGCGACGACGTGGCCCATGCCGTTTCCGCCGTCGAGCACGGCGGTGCCGGCGGAATCCTTGACGACGCGGATGCGGGTCCGGGCGAGCTGGATGCCCTGCTTGATGCGGTCGTAGTAGATGGGCTTGAGGCGCGAGATGCCGTGGGAGTCGAAGCCGAACTTGTCCGCGGCGATGAGAACGTTCGCGCAGATGGCGGCATCCGCCCGGGGGGCGCCAAGGCCGATGAAGACGTCGCGCATGAAGCGCTCCAGGATGGGGAAGGGAATCCAGACCGCGCCTTTTTCGATGTCCATAGGTTGCGTCTCCTTGTGCCAGCGAGGGTATGCCAGCGGGGCGCGCCGGGTCAAGGTGCGGATGCGGGAAACCGGCGGAAAAGGCTTCGGGAGGGCCGGGCCGCGGCGGCGGACGGGACCGACGGCGTCAGGCCGGTCCGGAGGCGTCTTCCATCGGGCGGGCGGGGCGCTGGGGGATGCCCTGCACGACGATGGCCTTGTCCGGCTGGGCCGGGCAATTGACCTGGCAGGCGCCGCATCCCCGGCACATGTCGGCCTTGACGACGGGGCAGTTGACGCCGCGGCGCTCCACGGCATCGATGGCGAGATAGGGGCAGAATTCGTGGCAGACCATGCAGTACTGGCCGTAGCTCCAGGCGATGCATTTTCCGCGATACACCTCGGCCAGGCCCATGGCGCGGTTCCGCTTGGCATCGAGCGCCAGCCGCTCGATGGCGCCGGTGGGGCAGACCTTGGAGCATTCGTTGCAGTATTCGAAGCAATGGTTCTGGGAGTAGTCGACGACCGGCGCGAGGAGGCCGTCGAGGCCGCTGTCGCCCGTGTCCGGCCGGAGAATGTGCGACGGGCAGGCGCGGATGCAGGCGCCGCAGCGCGCGCAGAGCCCGGTGAACCGGTCCTCCGGCCGGGCGCCGGGCGGGCGCACCGGCAGGGCCTTGTCGCGCAGGAGGCGCCGCAGGGCCAGCGCCAGGACTCCGCCGGCCGCCACGCCGAGGAAGGCGCGGCGGCCAAGGGAGGGGCCGGCCGCCCGGGCCGCGGAAGGCGCCGGATGAAGCTTGCGGCGGGCGATGGACAGGAGATCCTGCATCGCGCCGAGCGGGCAGAGGCGGTGGCACCACGCCTGCGGCGCGATCCAGCTGATCAGCAGGACCAGCGGGAAGCCGGCGGCAAGCGCAAGCGAAGTCCGCGCAAGCGGCGCCTTCCACGCGCTGAAGAAGCCGCTGAAAAGCGACAGGGGGTCGAGCCAGAGGAAGAACGGGTATCCCGCCGCCGCGCCCCCGAGGAGAAGGAGGAAGAGCCAGCGCCCGAGGTGCGGCCACTTCGCGAAACGGCCGCGGCCCTTGCGGTTCAGCCGGCCGACGGCTTCCGTGGCGAGGCCGACGGGGCAGGCGTAGCGGCAGAACCAGCGGCTGCGGAGGAAGGCGAGGACGAGGACGGGGAGCCCCAGGAGCGTCCATGCCGTGGCCGCGCGCGCCGCCGCCGCGCCGAGGAGGCTGAGGATCGGGCTGAGGGAGGCGAAGGCCATGGCGGCTTCCCGCCAAGGCAGGATCTGGAGGGCGAGCCCGGCGGCGAGGAGGAAGAGGAACCCGCGAAGGAGGAGGCGCTTCATGTCTTGAGATGCTGGATGTCGATCTTCGACAGGTCGCCGCAGCCGATGCCCATGTCATGGGCGATCTGGATGTAGGGAATGGAGAAGGGGTCCATCTGGAAGAGCGTGGCCGCGTAGGCGTCCACGGCCACGGGATCGGTCCCGAAGACGATCTGGTTGGGATATTCCAGCGGGCCGGGGCCGCGCGGGCCCTTGGCGACCATGATCCGGATGGCATCCACGATGGTCAGGTGCGGGCGGATGAGGGTGTTGCAGTCCGCAATGCACTGGTGGAGGTTGTTCCGGTGCCAGAATCCGCGGTCGCGGACGGAACCCATCCAGTTCTTCATGCCGACCGTCAGGCGCGCGCCGCCGTGGGTCTTGGCCACGGGCATGTTGATGAGGCAATCGGTGTCGAGGACGTCCCGGGCCACGTCGGCCTGCCTGAGCTTTTTGCCCTGCGGAAGTTCCACGGACTGGAAATCCCGGTCGTCTTCCAGCGCGTAGAGCCGCGCGCCGGCGCGCTTGGCGGCGGCGGCGATGCCGCTCATTTCGAAGGATTTGGCGGAAGGGGAGCAGGATTTTTCCGGGAGGACGACCGAGGCCGCGCCGGCGGCGAGGCAGGCGCGCGCGCATTCCTCGACCAGCGCCGGATGGGTGTTGGCGCCTTGTTCGGGCGTGGAGGCCCAGCCCGCGTTGGGCTTCAGCGTCACGCGCGCCTTCGGCTTGACGAAGGCGCCCCAGCCGTCGAGGGCCTCGATGCCGGTTTTCAGCATGAGGGCGATGTCGGTGCCATGCACGGCGACCACGCGCGGCGCGGGGGAAGCCTGGGCGAACAGCGGGCGGGGGGCGAAGGAGGCGGCGGCCGCGATGGCGACCGACGACTTCAGGAACTCTCTGCGGGGGATGGGGCGCATGGCGGGGCTCCGTCGGTGGATGTTGGATGGTGGAGACAGCCTACCTGCGCGCCGGCCGGTTGTCAAAGGGCGGATACCCGAATCCGGCGCGCGGGAATGGAGGGCCGGTCCTAGATCAGGGAAAAAAGGAGGGGGAGGAGGAGCAGGGCGAGGAAGAGGAGGACGATCCAGATGAGATTCCGGTGGAGGGGACCTCGGGCGGGGAATTCATAGCCGCAGACGGGGCAGCGGTTCTCGTTGGCCGGCACCTCGACCGCGCAACCGGGGCATTCGCGGGCGCCGAAATCGGTTTTGGAATCGATTTTCATGGCGGGAGCCCGCTAATCGACGAAGCACTTCCGCAGGTGCGGATCGGTGCGGAGATGGGCCTCGGCCTCGGGGAGGCAGTCGCGGGAGGAGAGCACGGTGTAGAAGTCCTGCTTGATGCCGGGGGCGAGGCGGAGGGCCTGCAGCCATGCCGCCCGGCTGAACGGCTGGGCTTCGATGGCGAGCCAGAAGCCGGTTTTTCCGAACAGGTCGGCGATGAGGTCCGAATTCCGGCCCTGGAGGAGACTGACGAGATAGGTGGCGACGCCGACCTGCATGCCGTGCATCCGGGGCGGCCCGCCGAGGGAGTCGAGCGCGTGCGAGACGAGGTGCTCGCTGCCGCTGGCGGGGCGCGACGAGCCGCAGACCTCCATCGCGATGCCGTTGAGCATGAGCGAGGTGCCCAAAAGGCGCACGCCTTCGAGGTCGCGCTGCGGGCGGGCGATGAACTGGAAGACCGTGGCGTCGGAGAGGAGCGCGGCGAAATCGTCCACGAGGGTGCCGACGGCGTTGAAGGCCAGCTTCCAGTCGGCGACGGCGGTGAGCTTGGCCACGAGGTCGCCCACGCCGGAGAGCCAGAGGAACTCGGGCGCGGCGAGGCACACTTCCGTGTCGATGACGACGCCGAAGGGCATGGCGGAGGGCAGGGATTTGCGGCGGCCTTCGAGGGTCAGGCTCGATTGCGGGCTGCAGAAGCCGTCGTTGGAGAGGGACGTCGGCACCGCGAGGTAGGGGATGCGGGTGAGGAAGGAGACGTACTTGGCGACATCGAGCGCCTTGCCGCCGCCGAAACCGACGATGGCGCGGGTCCTGGCGGGGAGCTGCGGGAAGAATTCGCGGGCCTGCTCGAAGGAGGCGTTTTTCACCGGCCAGCGCTGGAGGACGGAGATGTTCTCCGCCTTCAGGCCGTCGCAAAGGTGCCCCATGAGGTCGGCGCCGAGGTCTTCGCTGTGGAGCACGACGATTTCGGAAAAGGCGTTGCGGCGGGCGTAGAGGCCGACGCGGCCGATGGCGCCGGGCTTGACGCGGACGAGGCTGGGGATGGAGATCTGGGTGCGGTTCAGCATGGCGGTTTCTCCAGGAGGGCATCGGCGATCTGCGACCAGGTTTCGAAGGGGTGGAATTCCTCGCGGTTCTGCCGCAGGTGGCGGGCGAGCCATCCGCGGGCGAAGCGGTTGCCGGGCGCGACGAGGGACGAGGGGGCGAGGTCGGGCCGGCCGTCGCCGGCAAACACGGCCCGGGGATCGCGGGCCAGGGCGGCGCGCACGATGGCGGACTTGTCGATGCCGGTTTCGCGCTTGAAGTAGGGCGATCCGGCGGGCAGCGAAAGCACGAGCCCGGTCTCGGGCGAGAAGACGCCGGGGTTGGCGTGGACTTCCAGCTCCACGCCCGCCTTGTCCAGCAGGCGGCGGATGTACCACCTGCAGCCGGCGGAGGCGACGACGATCTCCCATCCGGCGGCGCGGAGGCGCGCGACGGCGCCGGCCAGGCCGGGATCGAGTTCCATGCGGTCGATCAGCGCATCGATCGTCGGCCCGTCGGTGCGGATGGCGGCGAAGATGCCGGCCAGCGCCTCGAAGTGGGTGATTTTTCCATCGACGTAGTCCTGCCAGAAATCATGGTCGGCGGCCGTAGGCAGGTCGCGGCGGGCGAGATCGAAGAAGTCGTGCCGGGTCATCGTGCCGTCGAAGTCCGAGACCAGGATGCGATGGGGCGGCTTGCGCATGGGGGGAGTAAAGCAGATGGCCGGAAAACAAGAAACACCGGAAAACGGCCGGGGCGCGTCCGGCGCGATCCGCCTTGCCAAACGGGCGGAATGAGGGAAACTATCGGCCAACATCCGGTCCAAAGGCAGGTGCATCCATGGACGAACCCGCGCCCCCCAAAAACATTCTCCGGCGGACGATCGGAGTGGCCTTGTGTTCCCTGCCCCTGTGGCTGGCGGTTGCCTGCGCGGTCTGGCGGCGGCCCGTTCCCGGACCGATCGTGCGGGTGGCCATGGTCCTGGTCGTCCTCTCCGGCCTGGTGGGATGCCTGAACATGCACCTGCTGTTCGTGAAGCCCTGGCTCTACCGCCGGCGCCACGGCGGATCCCTGGAGGGATTCCGCTTTGTGTCGGGCCTTCCGGTGGTGGGAACCCTGCTGCAGGCGGGGGCGTGCTTCATGGCTTTCGGGAGCGTGCCCGTCGGGGTTTGCGCGCTGTTGACGGCCCTGATCGACACCTGCGGTGTTCCGTGGATCCCCGTCTTGACGTGGAAGGATTCGTCCTTCTGGGACGCGTAGGGGCCGGCGGGCCGCTCAGGGGGAGCGGGCGGCGGCGGGATGGACGGACTCCGCGCCGCAGACGGGGCAGCGCCAGTGGGCCCCGTCCCGGATCAGCTTCCATTGCTTCTGGGTGGAATGGAAACAGCGGATGCAGAGCCGTTCGCCCTGTTCGTTTTGGAGGTAGTCGGCGCCGTCCGGCTGCCGCGGGGCGGTCTGGAGGCCGGCGACATAGGCGCGGAGCTCGTCGTTCTCCTTGCGCAGCGCGTTCATGCGGGCATAGAGCCAATAGGCCCCGGCCAGCAGGCCGCCGCAGATCGTCACCAGCATCGCCATCAGTTCCAATGCAATCATGCCGGCAGTATAGGGCGCCGGGGCCGCGATTCAAGAAGCGAGTGGATCTCCGGCCGCCGGGAAGAGGTGGCGGATGATGTTGAGGGTCGATTCGATGCAGAGGCCGCCGATGGGATGGATGGCGGGATCGAGCCGGATCGGCAGGCCGGACAGGTCGCCGGCGGTTTTGGCGCGCTCCAGGGCGGCGAGGGTGGCGGGGAAGATTTCCGAATAGCTGGCGTTGGTCCGGGGGAACAGGTCGAAGCCTTCCAGGACCGAGACGAGGAGGTTGCCCATGGCGATGGGTTCGGAGCTGCCGTAGGGGTTTTCGGTCGTGTAGCGGGCCGTGCCGACGGTGACGGAAAAGAGGCGGCTGGAGAACACGAGCCGGCCCTGCTCCAGCGGTTCGGCCATGCCCAGCTTGCCGGCGAGGAGGGCTTCCGCGATGAACACGACGGGGTGGTGGCCGTTGTCCCGGTCGGAGCGGACTTCCGGAAACCGGTAGAACGCGACTCCGTTGGGCCAGGTCTCGACCCTTTCCAGGGAATCGACGAGGGAGCGCATCAGGACCGGCGGCACGCGCAGGGTCGGCACGCTGACGACGTTGGGATGGGTCGGGTTGGAATCGGGATGCCGCACCGCCAGCAGGATCTCGGCCGTCTTGGTGCGATTGGCGGCCTGGAGGATGTCGCCGCGGACGATGGACAAGGCCACGACAGGCGAGAGGGCCGGGGAACCGGCGCCGGGCATCGGGGTGGACGGGGCCGCAGGCATGGCAGGATCCTTCATTGCCCGTAAATATGGGGCATCCCGGCCGGCATGGCAAGAGAGGCGGGGATGAAAAAGCGGGGGGCGCGGCAGAACCGCGGACGGTTCAATAGGTGAACAGGTCCGCCAAGGCGAATTCCTTGCCGGTGGCGGCGTTGAGGGCGCGCAGGATCTTGCCCTGCACGTTGGGGGTGAGGCGCCGGCCCTTGCAGGCGCGGACGACCATCTTGTAGGTGAGGGACCCGGCGGAGGCTTCGACCAGATCGCCGGACTTGAGGGAGAGGTCGGCCATGAGGCGCGCGAGGGGCTGCTCGCCGAGGTTGCGTTCGAGGTCGGGATTCATATTCCCGACACGATTAGCATTTTCGGGGGAGGCGGAGAAGGGCTTTCCGGCCGGGGCAATGGATACCGGGCGGAATGGCGGCCGCCTTTCCGGATGGCGATCCGCCCGCGCGACGGGTATGATCGCCGCCATGAACATTCCCCTCTTCCGCGGTGTCGGGTTGATCTTCCTGCTGGTTTGCGCCGGAGGGCCGGGGGCGGCCGCGGCAGTCAAACCGGTCGTGGACCGGGACTATCTGCCGGCCCTGCTGGAACTGGTGGCGGGGGCGACGAACACCATTGAATTCGTGCAGCTGGAATGCCATGGCGACCGGACGGTGGGCCGCATCGAAGCCGCCCTGGCCGAAGCCGTGAAGCGCGGGGTCGCCGTCCGCGGGATCCTGGATGACGGCGTGGATTTCAACGCCGCCGCCGTGGAGCGGCTGCGGGCGCTGGGGGTGGACGTGAAGCCCGACACGCCCGCCAAGATGACCCACAGCAAGCTCGTGGTCGTGGACGGGAGGATCGTGCTGCTGGGTTCCACCAATTGGACCGGCAATTCCATGGACAACAACCATGAGACGAACGTCCGGCTGGACGATCCGGCGCTGGCCGCGCTCTTCGGGCGCTACATCGAAGCGCTGCGGGCCGACAGCGCCGCGGAGCCAGAGCTGCCGTCCGTGGAATCGGGCGCCGTGAAGACCCTCGTGAACCGCCAGTATTTTCCGGAGGTCCTCGGCCTCT
Source organism: uncultured Verrucomicrobiota bacterium (assembly GCA_937860055.1). Taxonomy (GTDB): domain Bacteria; phylum Verrucomicrobiota; class Kiritimatiellia; order CAIQIC01; family Lenti-01; genus Lenti-01. The sequence continues at coordinate 117,106 of CALMBO010000012.1, forward strand.
TCAACGCGGCCACGCAGCGGATCCGGGTCGTCATGTACGGCATCAACTACGCGCCGAAATACGCCGGGAGCAAGGTGAACCAGCTCGTGGAGGCGCTCGCGGCCGCCCGCGGCCGCGGCGTGGATGTCGCCGTGGCCGTCGATTTGAGCGACTACAACGCCATGCTGAACAAGGTGAACCGGCCGGCCAAGGAATACCTGGCCGGGGCCGGCGTGGCGGTGTACGACGACCCGGAAAAGACCACCACCCACGCCAAGGTGGTGGTGGCGGACGACGCCGTGGTCATCGGCTCCGTCAATTGGGGCAAGGATGCCCTTGAACGCCGCAACGAAACCGGCGTGGTGATGCGCGATCCGGAAATCGCCGCGTATTTTGCGGCGTATTTCAGCCGCGCCGATTTGAGCGCCACCGCGTTCCAGAACCGGGAATCCAGGCAAACTCAATAGCAAGGATTTCGGGAACGGGGCGGCCGGCGCGCAGCGGATCGCCGCAGGATCAGGGTTGGGGCATCAGCATCGGCCGGACGTCGAAGTCGAATTGGGAGCTGTGGGGGCCTGCGGTTCCGTTGGCATCCACCGCCCAGACCCTCCATTCCCATTGGCCGAGATAGAAATCCCGGCTTTTCCCGGACGGGAATGCACGAATGGCGCGAACGGGAATCGGGCATAGGAGGTCTGCCGCAGAGGGCGCAGAGAGGGAGCCGCGAGGAGAGGAAACCGGAAATAGGATTTGGTGAAAATACCGGGACGCGTGAGGGGGGGGGGCGGTGCGCCCGGGGTCACATTTTCAGATCCAGGCGGGGGGGAGGCGTGGGCTGGGAGGAGAAGGGCTGGAAGGGAAAGGTTGCCTTCTTCCAGGATGTCCGGGCGGGTTTGGCCCGGACGCCGTTGGAAATGGCCCAGGGCTCCCGGGGGCGTCCCCGCCAATCCCGGTCCAGATTCCGGTTCCCGTTCAGATCCAGATAGGCCTTGAGGGCATAGGTTCCCGGGGGAAGATTCGTGAACAGCAACACGGAGGATTCTCCGGCGGCTTGGCTGGCAACGTGCGACGGGGGTTTTCGATCCAGGAACTCGGAAAGGGAGGAGCAGAGGGCCACCCGCACTTCCCCGGTCGCGCCCGGCGGCAGGTGGACGGCGACGCGGAGGTTACCCGTGGAGGGATCGGCGGCGGCGCAGGTCCCAGCGGCCAGTAGAAGGATTGCCCAGACCCGGCCCGGCCGGTTCATGCGGAGGTTCCCAGCAGGTCCAGGATGGCGGCGCGCACCGCCCCGATGTCCACCCGGGTGTTTTTGCACGGGCCGTTCGGGCGCTCGTTGGGAATGGCGACGACCCGCTTGGGAATCACGGCGCGGATGCCGTCCGCCAACTCCTTTTCGCAGGCGACGGCCACCACCGCCTTCACGGCGGGATCGCGGACCACGGCGATGGCCTCGCGCCCTCCCGAGACCAGATGGCACCGGATGCCGAATTCGTCGCGCAACTGCAGCATGTCCGCCACATTGCACCGGCCGCAGCGGTTGCACCGGTCGATATCCTGGGTGATGTTCGATTCGCACGTGCACCGCTGCAGGCAATGGGGAACCAGCAGCAGCAGGTTGGCCGGACGGACCCGCCCGTTGTGAAAGCGGTTGCGCAGCCGGTTCAAGCCCAGGATCAGGGAATGCAGCGCGCTCATGGACGGGGATGCGAATCATCGCCGGGGCGGCTATGGTGGCTTGTCTTGTGCATGAACAAAGGGTAGCATGGCGCAGATGAGGTGTCAAAAAGCCGGAGGTTGAAATGAGCGAGGACAGGAAGCCACATGTGGTGATCGTTGGCGCCGGCCCCGGCGGATTGACCTGCGCGATGATGCTGGCGAACCGGGGGCTCCGGGTGACGGTTCTCGAGGCGAAGGCGCAGGTCGGGGGGAGGAACGCCGCCATCCGCCTGGGACCGTACACCTTCGATACCGGTCCGACTTTTCTGATGCTCCGGCAGATCCTGGACGAGGTGTTCGAAGAGTCCGGAGCCGCGACGGCCGAGGTGCTGGGTGTCCGGGCCCTGGATCCCATGTACCACCTGGTGTTTCGCGACAAGGTCCTGAAGGTCACGCCGGACCACGCGCGGATGCGGCAGGAAATCGAGCGCGTTTTTCCCGGCAAGGGCGCCTGCTACGACCGGTTCCTCGTCCAGGAAAAGCAGCGGTTCAAGCGCCTGTATCCCTGCCTGCAGAAATCCTACCACCGTTTCCGGACCCTGTTCCATCCCGACATGATCCGCGCACTGCCGCATCTTTCGCTCGGCCGCTCCCTGTATGACGTGGTGTTCGGCCTCTTCGGGGATGAGGAACTGGCGCTGTCCTTCACCTTTCAGTCCAAGTACCTGGGGATGTCGCCGTGGGATTGCCCGGGGCTGTTCGCGATGATTCCGTACATCGAGCACGGCCTGGGCATTTTCCATGTCACCGGCGGGCTGAGCCGCATCTCCGATGCCATGGCCGAAGTGGCCGTCCGGCGCGGCGCGACCATCCGCTGTTCCGCGCCCGTGAAGCGCGTGATTGTGAAGTCGGGCCGGGCCTGCGGGGTTGAACTCGAAAGCGGGGAACGCATCGAAGCCGACGACGTGGTTCTCAACGCCGATTTCGGGCATGCGATGACGCACCTGTTCGAGCCGGGCGTCCTGAAGAAATACACCCCCGCCAACCTGTCCCGGAAGAAGCTCTCCTGTTCCACCTACATGCTGTATCTCGGCACCGACCGGAAGTGGGATCTCCCGCATCACAGCATCTATTTCGCCCATGATTACCGGGCCAACGTGGACGGCATCTTCCAGGGGAAGATGCCCGGGGAGGATATCTCGTTCTACGTGCGCAACGCCTCCGCCACGGATCCGACGCTGGCGCCGGCCGGGCACTCCGCCATCTACGTGCTGGTGCCGGTGCCCAACACGCGCAGCGGCATCGACTGGTCGCGGCAGGGCAGATTCCGCGAGACCGTGCTGAATGCCCTGGAGCAGCGGGCGGGGATGGCCGGCCTGCGGGGGAGCATCCGGGAGGAGAAGATCCTCGCGCCCGATGACTGGAAGCACGAATACGGCGTGTTCGAAGGCGCCACCTTCAACCTGGCCCACAACATCGGGCAGATGCTCTATTTCCGCCCGCGCAACCAGTTCGAGGAGGTCGGCAACTGCTATCTGGCGGGTGGGGGCACCCATCCCGGCAGCGGGCTGCCCACGATCTACGAGTCGGGTCGCATCGCGGCCAACCTGATCTCCAAAAAGCACCGGCTGGATTTCGTTTCCAAAAACCTGGAGATCTGACCCCGCTCAGGCCTTCGCGGCCGCGGTTGAGAGAAGAGGGCAACCACGAAACCCGCGAAAGGGATCGGCCGGTAGGGACGCCTCGCCGAGGCGTCCGGAATCGGAGAGCCGGAACAGCCGTCTCTCGCCAAGCACGCCAAGGCCGCCAAGGGGAGGCGATGGCGGGGCGGGGGGATCAACCCTTCAACCTTTAGTCTTCAGCCTTCAGCCCGCCGCGCAACGGCGCGGCGCGGAATCGCCACGGGAGGAACCGGGAATCCGGCCGCAAATGATTGGACCTCTTTTCAGGAGGGCTAAAGGGGTTTGCGGTAGACGATGATGCGCCGGGTCTGGTCGGGGGCGAGGACCATGAATTCCAGGCTCTTGGAGCCTTCGGAGACTTTCATCCATGTGTCGATGCCCAGATCCAGGCGTTCGGTGGCGGGCGGATGGCCCTCGAAGATGGTCTTGGGGCTGGAGGGCTTCATGCCGACGGACAAGACTTTGCCGGGGGCGTGGCTGAAGCCGTAGAAGCGGATGGGGGAGATGCCGGGAAGCTTGAATTCGCCGCCGTTGTCGGCGGTGAGCATGCCCATGCCATCGACCATGGGTTGCAGGTCAAGGGTGCAGGCTTCCCCGCCGACACGATTGGGCTGGATCACGGGGACATACCGCCTGTCGGTCACGAGAAGGGTGTATTCCGGGGAGGGATCGACCGTGATTTCGGCCTTGCCGCTGCGATCGGTCTTGGCGCTGATGGGTTTGCCTCCGACGGCGGGGAGCAGTTCGACAATGACGCCTTGGACGGGGTAGCCGCCGCTCCGGGCTTCGACCAGCAGGCGCGAATTGTTCCGGGAGGAGGCGGCCTGGGTCGGATCCGGGGGGAGTTCGCGGTAGAGGAAGAGGCGGATTTCCGGAACGGGAGAGAGCACCTTCAGTTCGATCCGACGGGAGCGTTCGGTGACGGTGGTGAGGGTGTCGTAGTTCAGGCGGATCCGGTCCTGTTCGGTGGACAGGCCTTCAAACTCGGTCCGGGGCGAGCTGGTTTGGAGCAGGATGCCGGAGCCGCTGCCGCCGGCATAGCTGCCGGTTATGCGGATGACGGAAAGGCCGGGCAGCTGGACATCCCCGGCGATTCCGGTTTCCACCGCTTGGAAGCCGTCCTCCCGGGTCGTCAATCCGGCGGGATATGCCGCGCCGCCGCCGCAGTGCTCCAGAATGAAGGGCTCGTAGCGGGCATCCAGCACAAGGATGCAGTAGTCGAGTTCGGGCAGGATGGCGAAATCGGCGCGGCCCTTGCGGTCGGTCTTGGCGCGAAAGGTCTTGTTGAATGTATGGGAGCGCAGGACGATTTCCACCCCGGCGGCGGGGCCGTTTTCATCGGAGGCCACGACCACCAGATGGTCATCGGGGACCGATTGCGCCCCAAGGGGCGGCGAGGCGGGCGCGGGATCCGCCGGACGGGCGGGAGCCGGAGGCGTGTGTTCGGCCGGCTGGGGCGCGGCCGGGGCACCGGCGCCCTGGGCGAGGCGGAAGGCATTGATTTCCCGGTCCACTTCCAGGGCAAGGTCGATTTGATTCTGGCGGGTCAGGTTGGCCTTCAGGCGTTCCAGATGCTGCAGGTAGGAATTGGCAAGGTCGGTTTCCGCCAGCCGGAGCTTGTCCTGATCGGCGGCCATGGCTTTCATGGCGGAGCGCTGGGTCCGGGCAATGCGGGGGTGCTGTCCGTTGATGTCCTGTTCCTCGATGCGGCCGGAGGACTGAAAGCGTTCCAGTTCCTTCTGGGCGGCGAGATATTCGGACAGCTTCCCCTCGGCGCGGGCCGCCGAGGCGCAATCGGTGAGGAGGGTGCAGTACTTGTTGGAGAGGGCAATGGTGTTTTCCTGCGCGTGCGAATGCCGGAGGGATTCGAGCTTGAGCTGGTAGGAGGCCTTGGCCGTGGCGAGAAGGGAGGGCTCGTCGTCCTGGGCCGTTGCGGCCGGGGAGGAGGCGAGCAGGCCAAGGACGGTCAGGAGGATGAGGCGAAATGGGGTCCGGGCGGCTGCGGGCAAGTTCATGTGATCCTCCTATCCAGAGAACTTGTTCCATACCAAAACACAAAAAGCAGGGACAGGAAAAACAGGGGGCGGGGGGGCGCAGATTCGCCGCGGGAGGAACCGGGGCCGGGTCGCATTATAGGGTGACCACGCTTTCTTGACCGCAAATGGACGCGAATACACGCGAATGGGATCGGCCGGTAGGGACGCCTCGCCGAGGCGTCCGGAATCGGAGAGTCGGGACAGCCCGTGCTCGCCAAGATCGCCAAGGCCGCCAAGGGGGGGCGATGACGAAGCAGGGGGGGCATCCCTTCAGCCTTTGGACTTCTCAGCCTTCGGCCTGTCGCGCAGCGGCGTGGCGCGGATTCGGCGTCGGCCGGAGCCGGTTTGTTCAATTCAGCAGCTGCAGCCGATAGGCCGTGTTGGTGTCGGACGTGGTGTCGAGGACGGAGGAATTCGTGCCCGTGGCGTACACCGGCAGGCCAAAATTGCGCCAGATCGCGCCGACCAGGTTCGTGCATCGCTGCACCTGGTAGGTGTGGCCGGTTTGCGAAGCCCACGAGATCTGGATGGCCGGCTGAGTGCGGAGCACGGGGGATTTCGGCCCGGAATGGGCATAGGAATAGACGAGGCCCGGCCAGTTCGAGTCGACCGCAATGTCCACCTGGGCCACGATCTGGGTGTTGGGCCAGAACCGCGCCTGGTCATGGTAAACCTTGCCGAAGGAGTAATAGCTGGCGGGCGTCAGCGATGCGTAGGTGTACGTGCCGGGGGCGAGGGTGTTGGAAACGCAGTAGAGGCGGATTTTGGGATTGCCGTTCGTTGTGGTGGAATCGATCTCCCACGCCGTTCGGTTGGTGACCGTGGAATAGAGGTCCAGGGTGCCGTCCATGTGGACGATCTGGATGCCGGGATCGCCGCCGGCGATCCGGAGATAGCCGCGGTTTTCGGAGGAGTCCGTCGATTGCCGGCCGCCGTACAGCTCGACGATGCCGCGGTTTTCAAAGTAGTTGATCGCGCCGTCGTAGACGACGAACCGGCCGCCGGCTTCGACGTTCACGCTGGGCATGGCGTTGGTGCCGATGGCGCCCCCGTCCAGGATGAGCACGCCGCCGTTTCGCACGACCGCGGAGTCGTAGTTCATGCCGTTCGAAACGACGACGGTCTGTCCGTAATCCACGTCCAGACTGGCGGCTTGCGCGGCCATTCCCCCGCGGAACAGGCCCGTCAAAAGGAAAATCCCGCAGATGGATGTTGCTCGTTTCACGTCGCGCCTCCTTCTGTTCGCGGCGCCGTCCGGCGGCCGCGGCCCGGCCGGCAGGTTGCCGGCGATTACAAAGGGAATAATAGGAATTCCGGCGACGGGAGCGAGTTAAAATTCCGTGAATTCCGGGCGCCTGTGCGGCATCTCCGTCTGTTGCGCCCGAGGGGCGTAGTATCCAGAATTCAGGATTCAGAAGGGGGGCGCCGGGGAGGCGCAGTATTCAGGAGTCAGGATTCAGTAGTCAAAAGGGGGACGGTCGCGCCGGGGGGCGCGGCGACCGCAAACGGATTCACCCGCGGCGCGGGGCCGTGGGGGGATTGGCAGACCGCCGCCCGTACAAGGGCGGCCTACAACAACAGCCCGCCCGGTGGGGTCACCGGGCCTACAACGGGGAGGAACAGCCCGCCAGCCGTGCAAGGCTGGCCTACAAAGACCAAGCCCTATTTCTTCGCCGCCAAGGCCGCCAAGACCTTCTCCGGCGTGACGGGGATTTCGAAGAAATCCACGCCGATGGCGTCGTGGATGGCGTTCAGCACCGCGGGGGCGACGCCGACGACGGGATGTTCGCCGATGCCGCGGGCGCCGAAGGGGCCGACTTCGCCGGGGTTTTCGACGCACTCAATCGTCTGCTTGCCGGGGGCGTCCTTGATGTTGGGGAAGCGGTACTTGCCGAACGAGGGATTCAGGATCTTGCCGTCGGCGTCGTACTTGATTTCCTCGTGCAGGGAGGCGCCGATGCCGATCATGACGCCGCCGGCGATCTGTCCGCGGATCTGTTTGGGGTTGATGACGGTGCCGACGTCGAACGACGACGCGAAGTGGTCGACGAGGATCTTGCCGGTCTTCTTTTCGATGCGGATCTGGCAGGCCTGGGCGCCGAAGGTGTATTCGACGCCGAGTCCGCCGCGTCCGTCGGCGTCGGGGTTGGAGTAGCGGGGGAGGCGGGCGTCGGAGACGGCATGGACGACGTCGCCGATGGTGATGCCGGTTTCGGTGATGTAGCCGTGGATGAGGCGCTGGATGGGGAGGCCGAGGTCGGGGTCGTGCTTGAGGAAGACGCGCTGGCCGTCGTAGTCGAGGTGGTCGGGGTCGACGAGGAGGGCCTTGGCGGCGGTCTCCTTGAGCATGGCGATGGCTTTGTTGCAGGCGCGGACGAGGGCGCGTCCGCCCTGGGTGGTGAACATGGAGCCGATGGTCTGCCATTCCCAGGGGCAGTACTGGGTGTCGATTTCCTGGTAGACGCGGATCTTGGCGGGGTCGATCTGAAGGGCTTCGCCGGCGATCTGCTGGACGGCCATGCGCAGGCCCTGGCCGACTTCGGCGCCGCCCATGTTGACGACGACGGAGCCGTCGGGGTTCATCTTGAGGTAGCAGGACTTGGAGGAGAAGGGGGCGCCTTTGGGGGATTTCATGAGGGCGGCGAAGCCGCGGCCGTGGAAATAGTTCTCGTCCTCCTTCGGCTTGTCGCCGGAGAAGACGGCGGCCTTGACCTTGGCTTCGCATTCGAGGACGGAGCCGTTGGTTTCGTAGTAGCGTTCGCCGGCGGCGTTCTGCTTGCCGGGGCCGAGGTAGTTTCTGGCGCGGAGATCGAAGGGGGACATGTGGAGCTTGCGGGCGAGCATGTCCATGAGGCGCTCGACGGCGAAGTGGCCTTCCTGGTGGCCGTAGCCGCGGAAGGCGCCGACGGGGGGCGTGTTGGTGTAGACGCACTTGGATTCGAGCAGGGCGTGCGGGAATTCGTAGGGGCCGGTGCAGTTGTGCGTGGCGGCGTTGCAGACGTGGATGCCGGTGTCGGAGAACGCGCCGGTGGAATGCAGGATGTCGGCCTGGATGGCGACGAGGGTGCCGTCCTTTTTGGCGCCGATCTTCATGTGGTGGCGGAAGCCGTGGCCGATGAGGGTGCTGGTGAAGTCCTCGCGGCGGGAGGCGACCCACTTGACGGGGCGGCCGGGGACGTGGGAGGCGATCCAAGCGACGGTCTGCTCGACGGTGATGTCGGACTTGTAGCCGAAGCAGCCGCCGATTTCGGGGATGCGCACGCGGACCATGGAGGAGGGCTTGTGATAGGCGTGGGCGAGGTCGTCGCGGATGATGAAGGGGCAGATGGAGGAGGACCAGGCGTCGATGGTGCCGTCTTCGTTGAAGCGGACGATGGCGCCGTGGGGCTCGATGGCGGCGCAGGAGCCGTGGGGATAGACGAATTCGCCTTCGACGACGACGTCGGCCTCGGCGAAGCCTTTTTGGACGTCGCCCTTCTGGAGGCGGTAGGTATTGGCGATGTTGGTGCCGGGGACGGCGCCGAGGCCGGGGAGGTGCCAGTAGTTCTCGGCGTGGTCGTGGATCAGGACGGCGTCCTTGGCGAGGGCGGCGCGGGCGTCGGTATAGACGGGCAGGGGCTTGTACTGGACCTTGATCTTGGGGAGGGCGGCGAGGGCGTTGTGCTTGGTGTCGGCGATGACGGCGGCGACGTGGTCGCCGGCGTGGCGGACCTTTTTGACGGCCATGGGGGAGATGTCGCTGATGTTGTCGCCATAGAGGGTCTTGCAGTCGCGGCCGGTGACGACCTTGACGACGCCGGGCATTTTTTCGGCCTCGGAGGAATCGATGGAGAGGATTTCGGCGTGGGCGTGCTCGGGGTGGAGGATGGCGGCGTGGAGCATGCCGGGGAGGCGGAGGTCGTCGAGGTATTGGGCCTTGCCGATGGCTTTGGAGATGGCGTCGGGGCGGACGAGGGATTGGCCGATGTATTTGAATTTTGCCATGGGGGGCTCCGGGTTTGGGGATCTCGAATGGGTGGGGAAATGTAGCACGGGGGCGGGGGTGGGACAATTAAGAATTGGCAATTAAGAATGAAGAATCGGGAGCGGGGATGGGGGAGACAATTGAGAATTAAGAATGGGCAATTGAGAATTGAAAATTGAGAACGAAGAATTGGAGGGGGAGAAAGCGTTTTAGCGGGTGATGGAGGGGTGGGGGAAGGGCGGGGCGGGAGGGGAGAAGAAGGGGATTTCTTTTGGATTTGGACGGCATGAAAACCAAACCGCGTCATTTCCGCGCGGACGCTCCGCGCCCGACCGCTCGCGGATACGTATCCTGCTCGGGTCGGGCGCAAAGCGTCCTCATCGGAAACCCCGCGGTTTATTTTCATGTGAGATCCCGTCCAAATCCAAAAGAAATCCCCTGCTGCCACGTCCTGCGGACAGCGAACCGTCGATCTGCATTAAATGTGTCCGGAGGTGGGATGGGGCAATTGAGAATTAAAAATTTAGAATGAAGAATGAAGAATTGAGAAAGGGGACGAGGGGGAGGGGATTCGGAGAGAGAGGGATTCGAACCCCCGTCCCGCTTGCGCGGGATCCGGTTTTCAAGACCGGCGCGATAGGCCACTCCGCCATCTCTCCACGGGCACCGCGCGGAACACTAGCGCGTTTGCGCCGGCATTGCCAAGCGGCGAAATTCGCCGCGCCGGCGGAGAACAGCCCGCCGGGTGGGGTCACCCGGCCTACAGCGGGGAATTCGGCCCGTGTGTGCGGAATGGATTGGTTGTAGGCCCGGTCACCGACCGGGCGGGATCGGGATCGCGCCGGGTGGGGGCACCCGGCCTACATCCATGCGGATGGATGCCATCCTTTTCATGCGGAATTTCGTCCGATTTTGCGTAAAACGGATTTGAAGCATCCCAATCCCTTGCGCGGCAATGGAATGCGATCCGGAAAGATTTTCAACCATAATCGCACCTAGGTATTGACACCTATGGGCCGGTTCCCGTATCTTCTTCGACAGTGGAAGAGGAGTGGATCTCTTCCGGATCGATTTAAAAAAGAAAACAAACGGAGAATGCCATGAAGAAGACACTGTGGATCGCGATTGCCGGAGCGCTCGCCGCTTCCGTCATCGCTGCGTCCGCCCAGGAAGTCCTGAGCGCCAATGCCGTCGGCTACATCAAGAAGACACTCCCCGCCGGTGGCAAGCTGACCGCGTTGAGCATCCCGCTTAACAACATGACCGAGGCCTCCAATGTCTTCGGCCGCACCTCCGTTGCGGCGGAAGCGCCGGTGAATGCAGTGGTGTATTTCTGGGATCCCATTCTTCAGGTTTGGAGTGGCGGCGCCAAGAGTACCAAAGGATGGGCGTCCGGCATTTCCAATCGCGTAATTGCTTCGGGCGAAGCATTCTTCTTGAAGGGCGACCCCGCTGGTGTGAGCGATATTGAAGTGACAATCACTGGCGAAGTGCCGGCGGATGCCACTCTGTCTCGTTCCATTCCAGGAAGCTTGGCGCTGGGCACCATTGCGAATCCGTATCCCGTGGATTTCATGTTTGGTCAATCCTCTCTGGCTTCGAATGCCTCGGTGAATTCCGTTGTTTACTTCTGGAATTCCTCGCTTCAGGTCTGGAGTGGCGGTGCCAAGAGCAGCAAGGGTTGGGCATCTGGTATCTACAGCAACGTGGTTCTTGCAGCCGAAGGCTTCTTCCTGAAGGAAGCCAGCACGGTTACCTCGTGGACGAACACCAAGCCCTACACCTGGCCCTAAACCAGAGCCACGGCTGAACCTTTAAAAAGAAACTCAAGGAGAAGAATAATGAAGAAATTCCTGATGGCGATTTTCGCCTTGGCCGTCGCGACGACGGTTGCCACCGCCGGCGTGGGCATCAACTGGAACACGGTGTACGGCGCCTATACACACAGCGCTCCCAATGTGACGGATTATCCGTCGGCCAACAACATGCTGGGCAGCTACAGCGCGATTTGGCAGCTGATCTACGCCGGTGCGGATAATGTCGCAAATCCGATCCCGAATGGCACTGTTCCGACCCTCGGTGGCGCCGGCATTGCAGACAACTATGTTTTCGGCGATGATGCGGTTTGGGCTGAACGCAACATCGCCCAGGGCGGCGGCGCGGCGGGCGATGGCACGACGTGGGACGACTGGATGCTGTACGTGGCTGGTAGCACGACCTACGAAGACCTGAGCTGGGTCACGGCGGGCTTCGTGTATCAGCGCGTGTTCGAAGGCACCCCGGCCGACGGGTCGTGGTACTTTGAGAGTCCCCTGCAGGCTCTTAATACCGGTTATGTTGGTGGTGGGCAACCCCCGACTGATTTCTTCCTGGATTCTGGCGCTGCCGGGTTCCAGCCTGGCCAGCAGATTACTGCGGTTCCGGAGCCGGCGACGATGGGCCTGCTGGGCCTGGGCGCGCTGGTGATGGCGATCCGCCGTCGTCGCGCCTAATTTTCGCCGAATGGCGAAACAGACCGGCCGGGTTTTCCCGGCCGGTTTTTTTGTGGGTGTTTGCGGTCGGTGTTTGAATGTAGGCCCGGTCACCGACCGGGCGGGATCGGGAATGCGCCGGGTGGGGTCACCCGGCCTACAACGGACGATGCGGAATGGTTTGGGTTCGGATCGCGCCGGGTGGGGGCACCCGGCCTACAACGGGAGGAAACAGCCCGCCGGGAAGGCGGGGACGAACGGAATCCCGCCTTCATAATTAAAATTTAATTTTTCCACTTTTCCGCTTGCGCTTGGCCCCTGCCTTCGCGTATCTTCGCGCTTACTTGTTGGAACGGTTTTCCGGCAGATCCCTTTTAAAAAGAAACACGAAAGAAAAACACATGAAGAAGATCCTCCTTGCTCTCATGGTTCTCGCTCTCGCGGCCGCCTCCGCTTTCGCCGGCGTCGGCATCAACTGGACGACCGTGTATGGTGCCTATACGCACGATGCGCCGAACGTGACGGACTATCCTTCCTCCTACCAGTTGCTCGATTTCTACAACGTGACGTGGCAGCTCATCTACGCGGGCGCGGACAACGCGATCGACCCCGTGGATTTGGCCAACGGCGCGAACGGCTATGTGTCCGACGACGACGATGTGTGGGCCACCCGTTCGATCACCTTGGGCGGCGGCACCGCGCCCGAAGACAGCACGGTCTGGGACGACTGGATGCTTTGGGCTTCCGGCGACACGGTCTATGAGGATCTGGGCTGGAGCACCGCAGGCTCTGTATACCAGCGCATCTACGAGGGCGACCCGGCTTCCTTGAGCTGGTATTTCGATACCGGTCTGTTGGCGCTCAACACCGGCTACACCGGTTCTCCCGCACTTCCCCAGGATTTCTTCGTGGATACAGGTTCCGCTGGTTTCCAGCCTGACCAGCAGATTCCGGCGGTTCCGGAGCCGGCGACGATGGGCCTGCTGGGCCTGGGCGCGCTGGTGATGGCGATCCGCCGTCGTCGCGCCTAATTTTCGCCGAATGGCGAATGTAGACCGGCCGGGTTTTCCCGGCCGGTTTTTTTGTAGGTGTTTGCGGTCGGCGTTTGAATGTAGGCCCGGTCACCGACCGGGCGGGGATCGGGATCGCGCCGGGTGGGGGCACCCGGCCTACAGCGGGTCATTCGGTCCGTGTGTGCGGAATGGATTGGTTGTAGGCCCGGTCACCGACCGGGCGGGATCGGGATCGCGCCGCATGGGGTCATGCGGCCCACAACGGCATCGGACAGCCCACATCGGCGTTGAATGTCTTTGGCTGTTGTTCCGCTTTCCGCTATTGTTCCCGTCCATGAGCACACCGCAACGCACCTGCTGGCTGAACGCCACCGTATTCCTGACCGGCGCGGGCCTGATGACCGTCGAACTGGTCGCCAGCCGCCTGATCGCGCGTTTTTTGGGATCCTCGCTCTACACGTGGACGGGGGTGATGGGGGTGATCCTGGCGGGGATGAGCCTGGGGAACTACCTGGGCGGGCGGATGGCGGACGGGGCGCGGAACCTGCCGGGGCGCATCGCGGCGATGTTCTTCGCGAGCGCGGCGGCGTGTTTGGCGATCCTGTGGCTGAACGCATGGGCCGGCTCGTCTGTATTTTTGATGGGGCTGTCGTGGCCGATGCGGATCCTGCTGCACATGGCGTGGGCGTTCCTGCTGCCGGCGACGGTGCTGGGGACGATCAGCCCGATGGTGGCGAAGCTGGCGATCGAGCGGGCGGCGCAGACGGGGCGGGCGATCGGCACGCTTTATGCGTGGAACGCGGTGGGGAGCATCGCCGGCACGTTCCTGACGGGGTTCTACCTGACGGCGTGGATGGGCAGCGTGCGGATCGTGGTGGCGATGGCGGTGCTACTGGCGGTGCTGGGCCTGCTCTATGCGCTTTCCGCGCGGCGGGGTTCCGGCGCCGGGCCGCGCGCGGCGGCGCGCGCCGCCGCCGGGCTGGCGGTCTTTGCGGGCTTCTTCCTGCTGGCGGTCCTGCCGGGAGAGGGTGTCGCGGGCGTGGCGCAGGCGCTGAAGCTCCGCGACGGCCCCGCCGAGCCCAATGCCATCTTTTTCGCCGAGACGCAGTACCAGATCCTGACGGTGACGGCGGAGGCCGACCGGCCCTCGCACCGGAATTTCTTCCAGGACAAGCTGCGGCACAGCGAAATCGACCTGGCCCATCCCGAGGAGCTGCAATATCCCTACCACCGTCTCTACGAGGGCTACGTCGACAACGCGCGGGGCCGGAATGCCGATCCGATCCGCCTGCTGTGCCTCGGGGGCGGGGGGTATGCCTATCCCCAGCACCTGTTCGTCGCCCGGCCGGGCAGCGAGATCGTGGCGGTCGAGATCGATCCGGTCGTGACGAAGGCGGCGCAGGCGGCCTTCGGGCTGTCGGCGGACGCGCCGATCGAGATCCACCACATGGACGCGCGCAACTACGTCGCGGACGCGGTGCGGAAGAACCGCGAGACGCCCGGCAGCGTGCCGCTGTTCGATTTCGTGATTTGCGATTCCATCAGCGACTACACGGTGCCGTACCACCTGACGACGCTGGAATTCGTGGAGGATGTGAAGGCCCTGCTCAAGCCCGACGGGATGTTCATCATGAACACGGTGGACATCTACGATTCGGGGAAATTCATGAACGCGGTGAACCACACCTTGCGGAAGGCGTTCCCCCACGTGGCGGCCATTTCCACCGTGCAGGAGCTGGACCAGCGCGACACGACCGTATGGGCCGCCGGGTTTTCGCCCATCCGGGAGGAGGGGGTTCCCGCCGCCCTGCGGCATCCGGAGGATTTCCGGGGGTTCGTGCTGACGGAGGCGAACTTCCAGGATCTGGAGGCGCGGAACGGGGTGTGCGTGCTGACGGACGATTTCGCGCCGGTGGAGAACCTGCTGGCGCCGGTGGTCCGGATGGACAAGACCGGGTTGTTCTCGGCGGCGATGCAGGCGGGGATCCGGGCGGCGGAGAAGAAGGACTATCCGCGGGCGGTGCGGAGTTTCCGGAAGGCGCTGGAGATTGCGCCGGGGCACGAGGACGCGCTGACGAACCTGGCGCACGCGCAGGAACTGGCGGGGGATGTGGCCGGCGCCCTGGATTCGTATGCGGCGATCATCCAGCTCCACCCGCAGAACGTGGCGGCGCGGAACCGCGCGGCGATGATCCTGGTGCGGGAGGGGCACGTGGGGCCGGCGCTGGAGCAGTGGAGCGCGAGCCTCATGATCAATCCGGCGCAGCCCGAGGTGCTCAACAACCTCGGCGCCGTGGCCATGCAGGAAGGCGAGCGGGAGAAGGCCATCGGCTACTGGCGGCAGGCCCTGCAGTATGCGCCGGACGCGCCGGTGCTGCTCCAGAACATCGCCGCCGCCGAAGCTACGCAGCCTTGAGGCGGGGGGAGACGAAGACACGCCCGGTCGGTGACCGGGCCTACATCAAACCCAGGATCTTTCCGCCCCTTGTAGGCCGGGTGACCCCACCCGGCGCGATCCCGATCCCGCCCGGTCGGTGACCGGGCCTACAGCCAATCCATTCCGCATCGTCCGTCGTAGGCCGGGTGCCCTCACCCGGCGGGATTTGAAGACTTGTCTTTTCGGGTTTTCCGGCCTACGCTACCCTCCCATGGTGGACTCGCCCCTCAAACGAACCCCGCTGTACGGCGTGCTGGCCAAGGCCGGCGGCCGGATGGTGGATTTTCATGGCTGGGAGATGCCCGTGCAGTTCGCGGGGATCCTGGCCGAACACCAGGCCGTGCGGACGGCCTGCGGCGTCTTCGACGTCTCCCACATGGGCCAGGTGTTGATTTCCGGGGCCGACGCGCACCGGTTCGTGGAACGCGTGAACTGCAACCGCATGAGCGCGGAGCCGGGCAAGGGGACCTATGCCCACATCCTCGCGGAGGACGGGGGCATCCTCGACGACGCGATCACGTTTTGCCTCGAGCCGAAACGTTTCCTGGCCATCGTGAACGCGGCGACGGCGGAGAAGGATTTTGCGTGGTTCCAGCGGCAGGCGGCGGGGTTCGACGTGGCGCTGGACCATGCCAGCGCGCGCTACGGGATGCTGGCGGTGCAGGGGCCGGCGGCCCCGGCGCTGGTGGGCGAGATCTTCCCAGCGGCGTTGGCGCTGCCGAGGTTCGGGATCGCGGAGCTGCCGTGGGCGGGGGAGGCGGCCTTCGTGATGCGCACGGGCTACACGGGCG
This sequence comes from uncultured Verrucomicrobiota bacterium, assembly GCA_937860055.1. Classification (GTDB taxonomy): domain Bacteria; phylum Verrucomicrobiota; class Kiritimatiellia; order CAIQIC01; family Lenti-01; genus Lenti-01. The sequence continues at coordinate 133,135 of CALMBO010000012.1, forward strand.
AGGACGGGTTCGAGGTGGCGGCCTCGCCGACAGGCGTCCTGGCGTTCTGGGAGGCGCTGATGGCGCGGGGCGGGCGGCACGGGCTGGTTCCCTGCGGGCTGGGGAGCCGCGACACGCTGCGCCTGGAGTCGGGCTATCTGCTCTACGGGGCCGACGCGGACGAGACGCGCACGCCGTACGAGGCGAATTGCGGATGGGTGGTGAAGCTGCAGAAGGGCGATTTTGTTGGCCGGGAGGCGCTGATCCGCCGGAAAGAAGCGGGCTTCAAGGAGAAGCTGACGGGGGTGCGCCTGCCGGGGCGGGGCGTGCCGCGGCATGGCTGCGCGGTCTGGAGGGGGGACCGGAAGATCGGCGAGCTGTGCAGCGCGACGTTCGCGCCAACTTTGGGCACCGGGATTGGCGTGGGCTATCTGGCCCCCGAAGCGTGGGAGGCGGGCACCCGCGTCGAAGTCGAGATCCACGGGAAGCGGGTCGAGGCCGAGACGGTGCGGGGGGCGTTCCGGAAGAACGCGGTATGAAAACGAGTGCACAGGGGTCAGGGTTCGGGGTTCAGGTGAATCAGGCCGATCCTCCGGATTTTTGCCCCCGGTCCTTTGTTGTCCAGCTTCGATATGCATATCCTGAACCCTGAACTCTGAACCCTGTTATCCAAGGAGCTGCCATGTACAACGAAACAAGTTGCCGTTTTGCCAAGAGCCACGAGTGGGCGTTCGCGGAGGGGGATGTCGCCACGGTCGGGATCAGCGACTACGCGCAGAAGGAGATCAGCGACATCGTGTTCGTGGAGCTGCCGAAGGCCGGGGCGAAGGTGGAGCAGGGCAAGCCCTGTTGCGTCATCGAGTCGGTGAAGGCGGCGGCCGATTTCTTCGCGCCGGTTTCGGGCGAGGTGGTCGAGGTGAACGACGCGATCGCGGACAACCCGGCGCTGGTGAACCAGTCGCCCCACGGCGACGGGTGGTTCTTCAAGATCCGGATGTCCAAGCCCGCCGAGATGGCGGCGCTGATGGAGTTCGAGACCTACCGGAAGACCATCCAATGAGGGGCCAGGGTTCAGGTGTCAGGGTTCAGGATTCGATTTCCCGGTTCCGGAATCCGACTTCCTGTTTCCGCCTCCTGAACCCTGAACCCTGACCTCTGACCCCTATGACGTACTCCCCCCACACTTCAAACGACCGCGCCGAGATGCTCCGGGCCATCGGCGTTTCCTCGATGGACGAGCTGCTGGCGCAGATCCCGGCGGAACTGCGCGCGGGCGGCTACGACTGGCCGGCGGCGCTGCCCGAGCCTGAACGGATGGCCCATGCGCGCGCCCTGGCCGCGAAGAACCGGGCCCTGGCCTGCTTCGCGGGCGCCGGGGCCTATGACCACCACGTGCCGGCGGCGGTGAAGGCGCTGGTGCAGCGTGGCGAGTTCCTGACGGCCTACACGCCGTACCAGGCCGAGGCCAGCCAGGGCACGCTGCAGGCGATCTACGAGTTCCAGAGCTCCGTCTGCGCCCTGTACGGCATGGACGCCTCGAATGCGTCGCTCTACGACGGGGCGACGGCCCTGGCCGAGGCGGCGACGGCCGCCGCGCGCATCACGGGGCGGAAGAAGATCCTGCTGCCGGAATCGCTGCATCCGGAATGGCGCGACACGCTCAAGACCTATTTCGGGGCGCGGGGCGAGCCGGTGCTGGAGACGATCCCCTGTCCGTCGGGGCGCCTGGAGCCGGCCGAGGTGGAGCGGCGCCTTGACGACACCGTGGCCGCCGTGGTGGTGGCCACGCCCAATTTCTTCGGCCTCCTGGAGGATGGCGCGGGCATCGCCGAAAGGGCGCATGCGAAGGGCGCGCTGCTGATTGCCGCCGCCGATCCGGTCAGCCTCGGCGTGCTGGAGGCGCCCGGGAAGTGGGGCGCGGACATCGCCGTGGGCGAAGGGCAGGGGCTGGGCAATGCGCTGAACTACGGCGGGCCGTACCTGGGGCTGTTCGCCTGCCAGAAGGCGCACATGCGCCACATTCCCGGCCGCATTTGCGGGATGACGACCGATGCGGAAGGGAAGCGGGGCTTCGTGCTGACCCTGCAGGCGCGCGAGCAGCACATCCGCCGCGAGCGCGCGGCGTCGAACATCTGCTCGAACGAGGCGCTCTGCGCGCTGGCGGCCACGATCCACCTGGCCCTGCTGGGGCCCGAGGGGCTGAAGGAGGTGGCCGAGCTGTGCGTGGACAAGGCGCACCGGCTGGCGGAGAAGGCCTGCGCGGTGCCGGGATTCCGCCTGCGGTTCGAGGGGCCGTTCTTCCACGAATTCGTGCTGGAATGCCCGGTGCCGGCGGAGCGCGTGCGCAACGCGCTGCTGAAGGAGGGCCTCCTGGCCGGCGTGCCGCTGGGGCGCTTCGACAAGGCCCTGAAGAACAGCCTGCTGGTGTGCGCGACGGAAACGCGCACCGACGGGGAGATCGACCGGTACGCGGCGGCGCTGGGGAGGGTTTCGAAATGAACCTTTCCGAAAAGATTTCCATCGAGAAGAGCGTGCCGGGGCGCCGGGGGCTGGTGTTTGCGAAGGCGGCGAAGCCTGCATCGGCCTACCTGCCGGCGGGGGCGCTGCGGAAGGCGCCGCCGCGGCTGCCGGAGATGGGCGAGTTCGAGGTGGTGCGGCACTACACGCGGCTGTCGCGCCTGAATTTTTGCCTCGATACGCACCTGTATCCGCTGGGTTCGTGCACGATGAAGTACAACCCGCGCGCGAACGAGGAGATCGCGGCGCTGGACGGGTTCGCGGGGGCGCATCCGTGCGCGCCGGATTCCGCCGTGCAGGGGACGCTGGAGGTCCTGCACCGGCTGGAGAAGCTGCTGTGCGAACTGACGGGACTGGCGGCGTTCACGCTGCAGCCGGCGGCGGGCGCGCATGGCGAGTTCACGGGCATCCTGGTCGCGGCGGCCTACCACCGCTCGCGCAAGGACCGGAAGCGCGTGGAGATCCTGGTGGCCGATTCGTCGCACGGCACGAATCCGGCGTCGGCGGCGCTGGGCGGGTTTTCGGTGAGGACCGTGGCCTCGCGCCCGGACGGGCGGCTGGACATGGAGGCGTTGAAGGCGGCGCTGGGGCCGCAGACGGCGATGGTGATGCTGACGGTGCCGAACACCTTGGGCCTGTTCGAAGGCCAGATCCGGCAAATCGCGGACGCGGCCCACGCGGCGGGCGCGCTGCTCTACATGGACGGGGCGAATTTCAACGCGCTGCTGGGGCTGGCGAAGCCGGCGGACTTCGGCGTGGACATCCTGCACCTGAACCTGCACAAGTCGTTCTCGACGCCGCACGGCGGCGGCGGGCCCGGCTCCGGGCCGGTGGGCGTGGCGGCGGCGCTGGAGAAGTTTTTGCCCGTGCCGCGGATCGCGGAGAAGGGCGGAACGTTCGCGCTGCAGGCGAAGGCGGCGGGCAGCATCGGGCGGATGCGGAGCTTCGCGGGCAACACGGGCGTGGCGATCAAGGCCTACGCCTACCTGCGCGGGCATGGCGCGGAAACGCTCCGGAGCATCGCGGAGAACGCGATCCTGAACGCGAACTATGCGCGGGCGAAGCTGAAGGACCTGTTCCCCCCGGCGGTGGACGAACCCTGCATGCACGAATGCGTGCTGCGGACGGAGCCGGAGAAGACGAACGGCCTCAAGACCCTCGACGTGGCCAAGCGGCTGCTCGACCACGGCTTCTACGCTCCGACGATCTACTTCCCGCTGATCGTGCACGAGGCCATCATGATCGAACCGACGGAGACGGAGACGAAGGAGACGCTCGACGCCTTCGTGGCCGCCCTGCGGGCGATCCACGCGGAGGCGCTCGCCGATCCGGAGAAGGTCCATGCGGCGCCCCACACCCTGCCCGTGAAGCGGCTGGACGAGCTGGGCGCGGCGCGGAATCCGAACGTGGCGTGGGGGTGAGGGGGCAGGGAAGAGGGTTCGGGGTTCAGGAAAATCCAAATGGAAACCGTCCGATCATTCGTTTGTCCGTTGTTCCGCCCTGAACCCTGAACCCTGAACCCGATGCTTGGCTTTCTTCTAGAATCCGCGGCGCTCGATGTCTTCGGGCAGATGGCGCTGGACGAGGCGCTGGCGAAATCCCGCCCAGAGGCGTTCTGTCTGCGGTTTTTCCGATGGAAGGGGATGGGGGCGACATTCGGCTATGCGCAGCGGATCCGGGAGGTGGAGAAGGCGCTGCCGGAGGGCATCGGGGGCTTCTACACGCGGCGGCCGACGGGCGGGGGCATCGTGCCTCACCTCGACGACCTGACGTTTTCCTGCGTCTTTCCCGCCGGCGGGGTGCTGCGGCCGGCGGAAATCTACCGGCGGCTCCACTCGGCGATCCTGCCGGGATTGCGCGAGGCGGGGCTGGAGGCGGAACTGTGCGTCCGGGGCGGGAGCGCGGCGCCGCGCGGGCCGGGAGGGGCGTCGCGGTGCTTCGTGCAGCCGGTGGCGCTGGATATTTTGGCGGAGGGGGGGAAGATCCTGGGGGGGGCGATCCGGCGGTACGGGGAGACGGTGCTGTACCAGGGGTCGCTGCAGGTGGCGGGGGCGCGGGGGCGGGAGGATCTGGAGGAGGCGATCCGGCGGGGTTTGGCGGGGGAATGGGGGGTGCGCTGGGAGCGGGGGGGAGTTTCGGAGGATGTGCTGTTGGCGGCGGAAGAACTGGAGGGGAAGTATCGTTCGGCGGAGT
>CALMBO010000013.1 GCA_937860055.1 uncultured Verrucomicrobiota bacterium
CCGCCCCCGCCGCCCCGGGCGAGCCCGCCCCCGCCGCCGCTCCGGCGCCGGCTCCCGCGGCCGCCCCCGAGGAACCGGCCGCCCCCAAGGTCGTCGCCATCAAGGGCCATGTGGTCGTCAAGGAATTCGCCGAACTGCTCGGCATCAAGCCCAACGTGCTGATCGCCAAGCTGATGAAGCAGGGCATCTTCGCCTCCATCGGCATGAAGATCGATTTCAAGGCGGCCGAACAGATCGCCAAGGATCTCGGGTTCGTCCTCGAACACGAGAAGAAGGCCGCCCCGCCGCCGCCGCCGGTCAAGGCGGAACCCAAGCCGGAAGGCGCGGCCGAGGATGCCAAGGATGATCTGCAGCCGCGGCCGCCCGTCGTCACCTTCATGGGCCACGTCGACCACGGCAAAACCTCCCTCCTCGACTACATCCGCAAGGCGCACGTCGCCGCGGGCGAGGACGGCGGCATCACCCAGCACATCGGCGCCTACCAGGTCGAGCACCAGGGCCGCCTGATCACCTTCCTCGACACCCCCGGCCACGAGGCCTTCACCGCCATGCGCGCGCGCGGCGCCAACCTGACGGACATCGCCGTCATCGTCATCGCCGCCGACGACGGCATCATGCCGCAGACCAAGGAGGCCATCCAGCACGCGCAGGCCGCCAAGGTCGCCATGATCATCGCCATCAACAAGTGCGACCTGCGCACCGCCAACCCCGACCGCGTGAAGCGCCAGCTCCAGCAGATGGGCCTCGCCCCCGAAGACTGGGGCGGCGACCTCATCTGCTGCCCCGTCAGCGCCGCCAAGGGCGACGGCATGGACCATCTGCTCGAAATGATCCTGCTGCAGGCGGACGTCCTCGAACTCCGGGCCAACCCCCGCCGCAAGGCGCAGGGCTACGTGATCGAATCGCGCCTCGAGGCCGGCATGGGCCCGACCGCCAACGTGCTGATCACCAACGGCACCCTCCAGCTCAACGACGCCATCGTCTCCGGCTCCTGCTGGGGCCGCGTGAAGGCCATGATCAACGACCAGGGCAACAAGGTCCGCACCGCGGGCCCTTCCGCCGCCGTCAAGATCCTCGGCCTCACCAGCGTGCCGTCGCCCGGCAGCGAATTCCACGTCTACAAGAACGACCGCGAAGCCCGCCAGATCGCCGAGGAGCGCGCCGCCGCCGAACGCCTGAAGGATCTCGGGGGCAGCGCCGAGCCCAAGGCGCCGCTCACCCTCGAAGAACTGCTACAGGAAAAGACCGGCAGCGACAAGCGCACGCTCAACGTCATTCTCAAGACCGACGTGCTCGGCTCCCTCGAGGCCATCCGCGGCTCCCTCGAAGGCATCAAGAGCGAGAAGGTCGACCTGGCCATCATCGGCACCGGCGCCGGCAACATCTCCGTCAACGACGTGCTGCTCGCCTCCGCCTCCAAGGCCGTCATCCTCGGCTTCCACGTCGCCAAGGACAGCGGCGCGGGCGCCGAAGCCAAGCGCAAGGGCGTCGAAATCCGCCTCTATTCCATCATCTACGAGATGCTCGACGACGTGAAGAACCTGATGACCGGCCTCCTGGAGCCGATCGTCAAGGAGCACGTCAACGGCCAGGCCGCCATCCGCCAGATCTTCGACATGGGCAAGCGCGGCAAGGTCGCCGGCTGCATGTGCCTGAAGGGCAAGGTCACCGTCAAGGGCCGCGCCCGCGTCAAGCGCAAGGACGAGGTCCTCTACGAGGGAAAGATCCAGACCCTCCGCCGCTTCCAGAACGAGGCGTCCGAGGTCCGCGAAGGCCAGGAGTGCGGCATTGTCCTCGACCGCTTCACCAACTTCGCCGAAGGCGACATCATCGAATCCTACGAACTCGAGAAGGTCGCCCAGGAGCTTTGATCCGCCTCCGGACGGGCCGCCCCATGAAAGCCGACCGAATCACGCGCGTCAACGAGCTCATCCGCCGCGAACTGGGCATCCAGCTCTACCGCGTCGTGAACCGGCCGGATTTCGACTCCGCCGCCGTCACCTTCACGCACGCGATCACGTCGGTGGACCTGCGCAGCTGCCGTGTCCTCGTCTCCATCCGCGGCGAACCCGCCGGGCAGGAGCGCATGCTTTCCATCCTGAGGAGGCACCGCGCGGATTTCCAGGAAGCCATCCACAAGAATGTCGTCCTGCGCTACACCCCGCAGCTCCATTTCGTCCTCGACCATTCCGTCGAGGAGGGCGACCACGTCCTCCAGATCCTCGGCCGGATGGAAGCCGCCGGCGAAGTCGAACCTGATACCGGCGAAGACGCCCTCGGCAGCGAGGACGCCCCCGACACCGACACCCCTCCCGCCTGACCCCCATGGCCGCCCCCTCCCTCGCCTCCCTCGGTCCGAACGACGGCCTCCTGCTCGTCGACAAGCCCTCCGGCCCCACTTCGCACGACATCGTCGCCCAGATCCGCCGCCATTTCCGGATTCCCAAGGTCGGCCACGGCGGCACCCTCGACCCCATGGCCACCGGCCTGCTGGTCATCCTGCTCGGCAAGGGCACCAAGATCTCCGAACGCGTCATGGGCCACGACAAGACCTACGAGGGCACGCTCCGCCTAGGCATCGAAACCGATTCGCAGGACGCTGACGGGCGGGTCGTCGCCGAAAAGGACGCCTCGGCCATCGCGGCCGGACAGGTCGTGGCGCAGATGAAGGCGCGCCTCGGCGACCAGATGCAGATGCCGCCCATGGTCTCCGCCATCAAGCTCAACGGCGTTCCGCTCTACAAGCTCGCGCGCAAGGGCGAAACGGTCGAGCGCACGCCCAAGCTCATCCATGTCTACCGCTTCGAACTCCTCGAGTTCGCGCCGCCCGATGTCCGCTTCGTCGTCGAATGCACCAAGGGAACCTACGTCCGCACCCTCGCGCACGACATCGGCCAATCCCTCGGCGTCGGCGCCCACCTCGTGCAGCTCCGCCGCACGAAGATCGGCCGGCTCGACGTCGCCAACGCCTCGACCCTCGACGATCTGCTCGCCCGGCCCTCCCTCGGCGGCAAGGTCATCCCCCTCGCCGCCGCTTTGCCCCTTTTGACCTGATTCCCTTTTCTCCCCGTTGAGGGAGTGCTAGGATGTTCCCCATGCCATCCTCTTCGCATAGTTCCGCGCCGGCCGCACCCCTTGTGCTGGCCCTCGGCCAGTTCGACGGCGTGCATCGCGGCCACCAGGCCGTGTTCCGCGCCGCCGTCGAATCCGCGCGGAAGCACAAGGGGGTCCCCGGCTGCCTCACCTTCTCCCCCCACGTCGCGCAGCTCCTGGATCCTTCCCGCGCCCCCCTCCTGCTGGCGACCCCCGAACAGAACCAGGCGCTCATCTGCGCCTGCGGCATCCAGCAGATCCACACCTTCCCTTTCACCCGCGAATTCGCCGCGGTGGGCCCCGACGAATTCCTCTCCCTGCTGAAAATGGAATTCCCAGCCCTCGCCGGAATCGTCGTCGGGGAAAATTTCACCTTCGGCAAGGACCGCGCGGGGAACCGGGACACGCTGCCGCGCCTCGCGCAGGCGCTGGGGCTCCGCGCGCAGATCGTCCCGCATGTGGAGCTGGACGGCGCCCCCATCTCCAGCACGCGCATCCGCGCCGCCGTCGCGGCCGGCGACATGCCGCTGGCCAAGGCCATGTTGGGCCGGCCCTTTTCTCTCGTCGGCACGGTCGTCCATGGCCGCGCGGCCGGCCGGGCCATCGGCTTCCCCACCGCGAACATCCGGCCCGTCCTGCCCATCCGGCCGGCTCCCGGCATCTATGCCGCCCGCCTCCTTCTCCACGACGGCCCCCGCCCCGGCGCGGCGTTCGTGCCCGATCCGGCCGATCCCGCCCAGGCGCATTTCGGCAAGGTCGTCGAAATCCATGTCCCCGGCCTGTCCCGCAACCTCTACGACATCGAGGTCGGGATTTCCTTCACGCGGCGCCTTCGCGGCCATGTGCCTTTTCCCGATGCCGCGGCCGCTTCCGCGCAGATCGCCCGCGACGTCCAGGCCGCCCTGCGGGCCGACGCCGAGGAAAACCCATGAGCCGGCCCGCCCCCGCCACGGAACTCCTGGCTCCCGCCGGCGAAAAGGCCGCCGCCTACGCCGCCTTCGCGTTCGGCGCCGATGCCGTCTACACCGGCCTGCCTCGCTTCTCCGCCCGCGCCGAGGCCGTCAACCTCTCCCCGCGCGAGCTCGAGGAGATCGCCGCCTGCGCCCATTCCCTCCCGCGCCCGCGCCGCGTCTACGTCACGCTCAACACCCTCGTCCGCGAGGCCGAACTGCCCGAGCTTGTCCGCTCCCTCGCCCTCTGCGCCGAGGCCGGCGCCGATGCGGTCATCGTGCAGGATTTCGGCGTCGCCCGCCTCGCGCGCCGGCATTTTCCCGCCCTCCGCCTCCACGCCTCCACCCAGATGGCCCTCCACAACCTCGAAGGCGTCCGCGCCGCCGCCCGCCTCGGCTTCAAGCGCGTCACGCTCGCCCGCGAACTCACCCTCGACGAAATCCGTTCCATCGCGAAGCAGGCGCCGGCCGAGATCGAGACCTTCCTGCACGGCGCGCTGTGCTATTCCTACTCCGGCCTCTGCCTCTACTCCGCGCTCCTGCGCGACCGCTCGGGGAACCGCGGCGCCTGCGCCTATCCCTGCCGCGACGCCTTCGAACCCGTTTTCTCCGCAGGCGCCGCCCCGGCCGCCGCGGGCCTCGTCTTCTCCATGAAGGATCTCGCCGCCGGCGCCTCCATCCACGACCTGGCCGCCGCCGGAGTCGCCTCGCTCAAGATCGAAGGCCGCAAGAAATCCCCCCTCTACGTCGCCGCCGCCGTCCACTACCACCGCAAGCTCCTCGACCGCGCCTTCCAGCCCGGCGAGCAGGAACAGTGCGCCAACGACCTGCGCACCATCTTCTCGCGGCCGTGGACCGGCCTCTATCTCCAGTCCAAGGCCCGCCGCGACGTGATCGATCCCGATGCCACCGGCCACCGCGGGACGCCGGTCGGCCGCGTCGAAAATTCCGGCCGCGATTTCATCCAGTTCCGGACCTCCCTCCCGCTCGAAGTCCACGACGGCCTCCAGATCGAATTGCCCGGCGAAACGCGCCCCTTCGGCTTCGCCGTCGAGGAGATCCTGCTGTCCAACGGCCGCCGCGTCTTCGAGGCGCCGGCCCGGACCCTCGTCCAGGTTCCGTTGCCGCCCGAATCGCCCGGCATTCCCCGGGGCACCGAGCTCTTCCTGGCGTCCTCGCAGGCCGTCAAGCGCCGCTACCGCTTCGACATCCCCAATCCGCGCGATTTGCGCCGGCGGTTCAACATGGATGTGCGGCTCGCGCTGTCGGAATCCCGCGCCGAAGCCGCCGCCACCGCCGAAGCCGATGGGTACTCGCTCTCCGCCTCCGCCGCGATCGACGGCCCCTTCGCCGCCGCCAGGAACCCGGCGGCCATGGACGCTGCGCTCCGGACGGCCTTTTCCAAGCTCGGCGACACTCCCTTCGAGCTCAAGGATCTCGCCTGCGAAGGCCCCGCCCTGTTCATCCCCGCCTCGCAACTCAACGCCCTCCGCCGCAACCTCACCACCGCCCTCGAACAATCCCTCCGCGATGCCCGCGAAAAGCACGTCGAACAAGCCATTTCCTCCCTCTCCCTCCTGACCTCCGACCTCTGCACTCCGACCTCTTCACCCAAAGCGCCCGCGTTCCTGCTAAAGACCGACCAGCCTTCCTCCCTCCTCGCCGCCTTCCCCGGCGGCGACCTCCCGCGCGTCACCGAACTCATCGTCGAACTCGGGCGGGAGCCCGTCGAGAAGATCGAATCGGCGCTGGCGCAGCTTCCGGACCGGATCGCCGTCCGCCTCGCCCTGCCAATGATCACCCGCTCGTGGGACCGCGAGGAGCTGCTGGCCCAGATCCGCCGATTCCTCGACGCCGGCCACCGCCGCTGGGAGGCCGCGAACCTCTCCGCGATCGATTTCCTCCCCCGCGCCGGCGACCTCGATCTCTCCGCCGACTGGCCGCTCTACACCCTCAACTCCGCCGCCTTCGCCGAACTGCGCGAACGCGGCGTCTCGCGCTTCACCGCCTCGCCCGAGGACACCGCCGAAAACATCGCCGCCCTTGCCGCGCGCCATCCGTTCTCCCTGGTCTGGACCATTCACCGCGATCCGCCGCTGTTCATTTCCGAATCCTGCCCGCATGCCGCGCGCCTCGGCCGCTGCCCGGGACCCGCAAACTGCGATTTCACCGAACAATCCTTTGTCTCGAAGGCCGGAGAAGCCGTCAGGACCGTCAACCGCCGCTGCCGCTTCTACACCCTTCTCGAAAAACCCGCCGCCCTCCCCCTCCCCCCCGGAGTGCCGCTTCTTCCCCGCGCCGATTTCCTCTACCGCGCCTGGACTCCCGACGCCCTCCGCCACGCGCTTTTCCATCTCGTTTAACCTCCGACTCCGGCCTTGCCAAGCGGCGCCGGACGCGCCATCATGGCGGCAGTTGACAGCAGCGAGGTGCGCCCCATGATCAAGAACATCCTCTTCGGCGTCGATGGTTCGCCCGGCGGCGAGATCGCCGGAGACTACGCCATCCATCTGGCCCTGCGGCTCGACGCCCGCCTTGAAGCCGTCCACATCGTCGATTCCCGCATGCTCGAATTCCCCCTCGTCGCCCCGCAGGCGGGCGTGATCACCTGGAGCCCCGGCGCGGTCAACGGCCTCCAGCAGGCCCTGCGCGCGCGCGGCGAAACCCTCCTGAAGGAAACCGCCGCCCGCGCCGAAAAGGCCGGCATCCATCTCGTCACCGCCATCGAGTTCGGCCATCCCGCGCAGGTCTTGGCCGACATCCAGTCCCGCACCGAGCTCGTCGTCCTCGGCCGGCAGGGGGAGCATTCGAAGACCGCGCCCGACATCACCGGCTCGACCATGGAGCGCTTCATCCGCCGCGCCGACCGCCCCTGCCTCGTCACCCCCGCCGCCTTCAAGCCCATCGGCAAGATCCTGGTCGGCGTGGATGGCTCCCCCTCCGCCGGCCACGCCCTGCGCGAAGCCATCGGGCTCGCCAACGCCCTGAAGGTCCCGCTCGTCATCCTCTCCGTGGCCGAGACGGAGGGCGATCTCGTCCGCGCGCAGCAGACCAATCTCGAAGCCCACAGCATCGCCCGCGCCCACAATTGCGCCGCGGCGGCCATCACCGCCGTCGGCGCGCCGGCCACCCGCGTCATGGAGCAGGCCGCCGCGGCGGCCTGCGACCTGATCGTGCTCGGCTCCCACGGCCATGGCTGGATCTACGACCACCTCATCGGCAGCGTCGCCGCCCATGTCGTCTCCAGCGGCCAGATGCCCGTCCTGCTCGTGCGCTGAACCCCCTCTCCCCCACGCGGTTAATCGCGGCCCGCGATTTTTTCCACACCGTGGAAAAAACTTTTCCACGCCGTGGAAAACCCGCGGCCGGCCTTCCGGCGGCGCCGAAACGGCGGATTCTCCGCCCCGGAAGGTCTCCGAAAAAGGTTTGCGCGCCGCCGCCGGCCGCTATAATGCCCCCAACCATTTCACGGAAGGATCCGAGCATGCCCACACCCATCATCGCCATCGCCAACCAGAAGGGGGGCGTCGGCAAGACCACCACCGCCGTCAATCTCGCCGCCTGCCTCGCCGAGCGGCGCAAAAAGGTGCTCTTGATCGACCTCGATCCGCAGGCCAACGCCACCAGCGGCCTCGGCCTCGCCAAAACCGAGGGCGCCAGCATCTACGACATCCTCCTCAGCGACAAGCCCCTCGCCGACATCATCCAGAAAACCTCCAACGACCGCCTCGATCTTGTCGCCTCCGAGGTGGACCTCGCCGGCGCCGAAATCGACGTGGCGCGCGCCGACCACTACCTCCAGCGCCTGACCATGTCCCTCGAACCCCTCGCGGCGCAGGAAATCTACGACTTCATCCTCGTGGACTGCCCCCCCTCCCTCGGCATCCTCACCATGAACGCCCTGTGCGCCGCCGACGGCCTCCTCATCCCCATGCAGTGCGAGTACTACGCCCTCGAGGGCATCAGCGTCATCCTCAACCTCGTCAACAAGCTGCACGATTCCGGCGCCGCCCCCCGCCTTGCCGTCGAAGGCATCGTGATGACCATGTACGACCTGCGCACCAACCTTTCCCAGCAGGTCGTCGGCGAAATCCGGGGCCATTTTCCCGACAAGATCTACGAATCGCTCATCCCCCGCTCCGTGCGCCTCGCCGAGGCCCCCTCCCACGGGCTGCCTATCATCGCCTACGACGCCAACTGCACCGGCGCCGCCGCCTATCGCCAGCTCGCCCGCGAATTCCTCAAGCGGCGCAAGGCCGGCGAAGCCCCCGCCGAAACCGAAGCCGCGGCCGGGGAAGAAGCCTCCGCCACGCCCGTGCCCTCCCCCTCCTGACCGTTTCCGATGTCCCTGGCTCCTTCACAGTTGCGCGTTTGCGTGCTGGCGTCCGGCAGCAGCGGGAACTGCATCCACGTCGAAAGCGCCGCCACGGCCCTCCTCGTGGATGCCGGCCTCTCCGCCCGCGAGACCCTGCGCCGCATGGAAGCCGCCGGGCTCGATCCCGCCCGGCTCCGCGCCATCTGCGTCTCGCACGAGCACACCGACCATGTCGCCGGCATCGCCCAGCTCCACAAGAAGCTCGGCCTGGAGCTCTATGCCAACGGCGATACCGCCCGCAATGTCCGCGGCGCCGAACATCTTCCCTGGAAGCTGTTCTCCGACGGCTCCCCCTTCCCCGTCGGCGACATCGAAGTCCTGCCCTTCCCCCTGCCCCACGACGCCTACGCGCCCGTCGGATTCGTCCTTTCCTGCGGCGGCGCCCGCCTCGGCATCGCCACCGACCTCGGCATGCCCACCCAGCTCGCCCGCGAGCGCCTGCGCGGATGCCAGACCGTCGTGCTCGAAGCCAACCACGACGAGATGCTCGTGCACAGCTCCTTCCGCCCGTGGTCCCTCAAGCAGCGCATCCTCGGCCGCCAGGGCCACCTCTCCAACGAAACCGCCGCCGCCCTCCTCGCCGACATCGCCGGCGACACCCTCCGGCAGGTCTTCCTCGCCCATCTCAGCCGGGAATGCAACAAGCTCGACCTGGCCCTCCACATCGTCCGCACCCACCTGGCCTCCGCCGGACTCGGCCATGTCCGCGTCCTCGCCACCCATCCCGACCGCCCCAGCGAATTCGCCGAGTGGTGAACAGCCGGAAGACAAACTACGAATGGCGCGAATCGCACGAATGAAAACCGGAATCGTCTTCAAGGAAGAAAGCTTCAAAATCGTTGGCGCTTGTTTTGAAGTCTACAACGGCATGGGGCAGGGATTCCTGGAGGCGGTCTATCAGGAATGCCTGGCGCTGGAATTCGCCGAACAGGGCATCCCCTTTGTCGAGCAACCTCACCTGAAGCTGAAATATAAAGCCAAGCCGCTGAAACAGGCCTATCAGCCGGATTTCCTTTGTTTCGATGAAATCATTCTCGAGATCAAATCGGCAAGGAACCTGGCCGATGAACACCGCGCGCAAGTGATCAACTATCTCAAGGCCACTGGCAAGCCGCTGGCTTTATTGGTGAACTTCGGGCATTATCCCAAATTGGAATCCGAGCGCTTTCTGGCTCCACCCCATTCGTGCCATTCGTGTGATTCGTAGTTAAAGGTTTTCGGCTGTTATGCAAACCATCCAAGAGATGTTGTCCGCCCAGATCCGCAGCGCCTTCGCCGCCGCCTTCCCCGGCGCCGATCTTTCCACCCTCCCCCTCGACGCCACCCCCGCCGGCGACGAATCCTTCGGCGACTACCAGTGCAACGCCGCCATGGCCGCGTCCAAGATCCTGCGCCAGCCGCCGCGCGCGATCGCCGAAAAGGCCGTCGCGCAGCTGCCGGCCGGCGGCCTGATCGCCAAGGCCGAGATCGCCGGCCCCGGTTTCATTAATCTCACCTTGTCCGACGCCGCCCTCGCCCGCCACCTCGAGGCCGCCCAGGCCGACACCCTCCTCGGCGTCCCGCAGCCCGGCGCCGGCAAGACGCTCATCATCGACTACTCCTCCCCGAACGTCGCCAAACCGATGCACGTCGCCCACATCCGCTCGACCGTCATCGGCGACGCCCTCAAGCGCATCCACCGCGCCCTGGGCTATTCCGTCCTCGGCGACAACCACCTCGGCGACTGGGGCACCCAGTTCGGCATCCTCATCATGGGCTACCGGAACTTCCTCGATTCCGCCGCGCTCGAGGCGGCGCCGGTCGACGAGCTCCAGCGCGTCTACGTCCTGTCCCACCAGAAATGCGAGGAAGACCCCGCGTGGAAGGACCAGGCCCGCGCCGAGCTCGTCAAGCTGCAGGCGGGCGATCCCGCCAACCGCGCCCTCTGGCAGAAATTCATCGACCTCTCGATGGCCGAATTCAACCGCATCTATTCCCGCCTCGGCGTCTCCTTCGAGCTCGTCCGCGGCGAGTCGTTCTACAACGACGCCCTCCCCGGCGTCGTCGAAAAGCTCCAGGCCCTCGGCCTCGTCCGCGAGAGCGAAGGCGCCCTCGTCGCCTTCCTCGAGGACGAGAAGCTCCCGCCCTGCATCGTCCGCAAGTCCGACGGCGGCTTCAACTACGCCACCACCGACCTCGCCACCGTCTTTTCCAGGGAAAACGAATTCCATCCCGACGCGATCATCTATGTGACCGACGAGCGCCAGCAGCTCCACTTCCGCCAGTTCTTCGCCCTCGCGAAGAAGGCCGGCGCGAAAACGCACCTGCGCCACATCTGGTTCGGCCTGATGCGCCTCCCCGAAGGGCTCCTCTCCACGCGCAAGGGCACCGCCATCAAGCTCGACCTCCTCCTCGACGAGGCCGAAAAGCACGCCCTCGACCTTGTGAAGCAGGCCTCCCCCGAGATGCCCGCCGACCAGCAGCAGGCCGTCGCCCGCGCCGTCGGCATCGGCGCCGTCAAATACGCCGACCTCTCGCAGAACCCGCAATCCGCCGTCACGTTCACGTGGGAAAAGGCCCTCGCCATGGACGGCAACTCCGCGCCGTATCTCCAGTACGCCTATGCCCGCATCGCCTCCGTCATCGACAAGCATGCGGAGCGGTTTCCGGAATGCGACTGGCGCCGCGCCCCCATCGCCCTCGATTCCCCCCATGCGCGCCGCCTGGCCCTGCGCCTCGCCCGCTACCCCGACGCCGTCCTCGATGCCGCCCGCCAGGAAAAACCCTCCCTCCTCGCCGACGCGCTCTACGACCTCTCGCAGGTCTATTCCAGCTTCTACCAGAACGTCCCCTTCCTGAAAGCCGATGCCGGCATCCGCGAAAGCCGCGTGCGCCTCTGCGACCTCGTCGCCAGGGTCCTCCGCCACGGGCTCTCGCTGCTCGGCATCGACACCCCCGAACGCATCTGACCGGAGAAACTCCCATGAACAACACCCGCCGCCCGCTTCTCTTCGGAATCCTTCTCGCCCTCGGGATCGCCTCTCCCGGCGCGGCCTGGGCGCAAGACCCGTCCCCGGCCGCCCCCTTCTTCGTGGCCAACTGGAACGTCGAGAACCTCTACGACGCCGTGGACGACCCCGACAACGACGGCGACGACGAGTTCTTGCCCAACAACCCCACCACCCGCTGGACGCAAGTCCGCTACGAAACCAAGCTCGACAACCTCGCGCAAGTCATCTCCGGCATGAACAACGGCCAGGGACCGGACATCCTCGGCGTCGAGGAAGTCGAGAACGAAGACGTCCTCCGCGACCTGGCCGATCGTCTTCCGCTCAAGCCCTACGGCATCGCGCACGTGGATTCGCCCGATCCCCGGGGCATCGACACGGCCATGCTGTTCAACCGCGACCGCTTCGCCCTGCTGGAATTCCATGCCTACAAGATCCCCCTGAAATGGGGCGAGACGCGCGACATCCTCCACGCCGTCCTCGAAGACCGGGGCGGCGACAAGCTCCATGTGCTGGTCAACCACTGGCCCTCCCGCGGCGGCGGCATCGAGGCCTCCGAACCCAAGCGGGTCGTGGCCGCCCGGACGCTCGCCAAGTCCATCGGCCGCATCTTCCAGCGCGAACCCGCCGCCCGCATCGTCATCCTCGGCGACTTCAACGACGAACCCTCCGACCGCTCCATCCGCGATGTCCTCGACGTGGAATTCTTCCCTTCCCCCTCCGGCGAATACGAAACGGCCAAGATCTACAACCTCGCCTCCGGCAAAGCCAAGCAAGGCATGGGCTCCTTCTACCATTCCTTCGAGGGCAAGGTGGAATGGCGCATGTACGACCAGATCATGGCCTCCGGAGCCCTCCTCCGGAACACCGGCGGGCGCCGCAGCGAAGTGTCGCTCTGGGTCGACAAGCCGGCGTTCATGGTCGAGGAGCACGGCCAGGACAAAGGCGCTCCGGTCCCCACCTTCGAAAACATGGAGGATTACGAAGGCGGCTACAGCGACCACTTCCCCGTCGGCGTCCATTTTGCCTATTTGACTGCGGCCGAAACCGCGGAAACAGTCCCGGAAACCGATGGGAAGGCGGCGGAAGAAAAGCCCGCCGGAGAACCGACGGCAGCCGCCGCCAAGCCCTCCGCCGCCCCCCCGGCGCAGAAACATCCGGATGTCGCCCGCGACAGGCCTGCGCCCCCGCCCCGGAAACAATCCCGCGACGCAGAGCCGGACATCTACGCCCCCGTCGCCTGGTAGGCGCCTCCCCGGCGCTAGAAATCCAGCGCCAGCGAGGTCGTTGTCAGCAGGTCGTTGCCTTCCTTGTCCTCCGCAGGCTGGCTGTCGTAGCGGTCCTCGACCGTGAAGCGCAGGCTCCAGTCCGCCAGCAGCACGGTGTCCAGGCCCACCTTGGCATTCACGTAGTACACCGCCGAATCCTCGAGGTTGGGCACGAACTCCACCGACTCCCACACCTGCAGCGTGGGCGTCACCAGGAATTCCAGGTATTGCGCCGCGCGTCCCGCCATGAATCCTTCGATCTCCCCTCCCTTTTTCTCCGCCACGTAGCCGGGACCGATCTCCGCGCTCAGCGCCGTCCGACCCGTCCGGATGAAATGCCGGCCCAGGGAAAGGCTCCCCTGCGCCCGGTAGGACAAATCGGCGATCGCGTCATGATAGATATTCCCGTCCACCGCCGCATACATCCGCCCGGACAGCCGGTGCTGGATCTTCGCCTCGCCCGAGGCGTTCTCCGTGTCCTTTTCCCCATCGCTCTCGCCATGGCGCCCCCCGGCCTTCAGGAAGAATGTGTTTTCCTCCGTCTCCTTGCTCCCGCTGATCGAACCATCGAACCGCAGCATTTCGCTGTTTCCCTGCGACGTGTTGATCCCCAGCTCGAGGTTCCGGCGCCAGGCCCCGTCCGGCCGCTCCTTGCCCGGCTTGCGGGCGATCGTGTTCACCCGGCCGGAAACGCCGAAGCGCGAACTCCCGGCGCCGCCAAACGCGTTGCGCATGTCGGAACCGCGATAGACCGGGGCGGGCTTGGAGGGCATCTCCACCGGCTCCTCCTCGACAGTTTCGGCCCCGTTGGTGGAAATCCCGTCCCCCGAGGGCACCTCGTTGGTTGAAGCAACGGAGACCACGGCCTCCATTTCATTCGTTGCCGCCGGCAGATCCTCTCCCCCCGGAAGGACGACTTCGTTGGTCGCGGCGGGAATCGCCGACTCCTCCCCCGCGGACGTTTCATTCGTCCCGGCGGCAAGGACGGTCCCGCCCCCCGCCAGCAACAGGGCGGCGCAGGAAAACCGGGTCCAAAACAAGGCGGAAAACATGGGTTTCATGGGCCGCAGACTAGGCCGGCAACGGGAGCGGAGTCAAATCCGAAGAGGTCCACCCGTCAAGGATGGATGGCCTCGTCGTAGGGATTGGTGTCGGCGTTGAATTCGTTCGTGTTGGTCACGCCGTCGCCGTCCAGATCGTCGCCCGCCGCCGTGCCCGGATCCCCCGGAGTCACGTTGTACTTCAGCAGGAAGGCGTCGTAGGCCGAATAGCTCGGCGCCGAATAGGGGGAGATCGTGATGTTGTCGAAGTTGGCGCTCTTCCCCGTGACGCCGCTCTTGCCCCGGATGCGCACATAGATCGGCGTGCTCACATAGACGTCCGCCGAATAATAGGTCAGGTTCGATACGCCGCCGGCATAGACCTCCCCGACCTCGACCCAGCCCGAGGAAAGGCTTTCGCTGATTTCGATCGCCAGCGTCGGCGCTTCGGCCCCATGGGTGCCATACGGGCCATACCAGAGCGAAATCGTCGAAATCCCGTTCGCCAGCACGTTGGTCTGGATGGTCATCGTCTCTTCCCCGTCGGTGGGGTCGTATTTCAGGCGTGCCGCCTTCGTGCCGATCTTCAGGTCCAGCGCATCGGTGCCGATCAGGATGCCCGTCAGGTTCCACACCTTGTTGCTCAGCGTCACGTCCGCGGAGGCATAGCTCGTCTTGGTCCCGTCCTCGAAGCTGACCGTGTAGGCCCCCGGCGGCGGCGGCGCCACATATTCCGTCACCGCGATGGAGGCCGTCCCCGTCGATGGCCCGAAGCTGTTGGTGGCGATGACCGTCAACGTGTAGTCGCCGGGCCCGTCGGCCTGGGCCGACACATAGGTGAAGTTGGTCCCCGCCAGCGTGGCCGAACCGGAATAATTCGACGGCAGGAAGGTCCAGCTCGCGATGCCGCTGCCCGCCGGCGACACGCCGATGCCCAGCCGCTGTGTATAGGTCGCCATGATGCTGTAGGGCGCCGCCGGACTGAACGAAATCACCGGCACCGGTGGCACATAGCCCGTCACGGAGATCGAAACCGTCCCCGTGCTCGTTCCAACCGAGTTCGTCGCAATGACCGACAGCGTGAAGGTCTTGTTGCTGTCGCTGTT
The DNA here is from genome assembly GCA_937860055.1 of uncultured Verrucomicrobiota bacterium. GTDB lineage: Bacteria > Verrucomicrobiota > Kiritimatiellia > CAIQIC01 > Lenti-01 > Lenti-01. The sequence goes on from CALMBO010000013.1 coordinate 14,820, forward strand.
GGCCGGCGTGAAGGAGAACGTCCCGCCGCTCAGGCTTGCCGATCCCGCATAGGCCGGCAGCAGGCTCCAGCTCTGCATCCCCGCCCCCGAAGGCGCGATCGACACCGCCAGCGTCAGCGTGTTGCTCGCCGCGATGCTCTGGCTCCCCGAGGGGTTGAAGGTGACGGATGGCACCCCCGGCCCCGCGACCCGGACGCCGTCCAGCCCCACGTTGCCCGCCACCTTGGTCACATAGAGGAATTTCACGTAGCGGGAAGCGGACTGGAGGTTGTTCGTATATTGAACCGCCACGCTGTTGTTGAGAAGGTTGGTGGAGTCGAACGTGGCCACATCCGTCCAGGTCGACCCGTTCACGGACTCCTGGACCTTGTAGACATAGGCCCCGGACAAGCTGTTCCCCTTGGCCCAATAGGACACCGTGGCCGGCGCGCTGTTGAAATAGATCTGGATCGAATCGCCGGAGCTGTCGAACTTGGCCGCCGTTCCGTCCACCCCGTCATAGTTGGAGGAATAATCGGTCCCGAGACCGACCTTCGTCCATCCCGTCGGCAGCACGTTGGTCCCGCCCCATGCCCCGGAATAGAAGGTCGGCAACGTCGCCTGTCCAAGCGCGGCGGTCCCCGCCCACAGCAGGCCCATCATGCCCAGAATCGTCGGTTTTCTCATCGCTGCGCTCCCGGTACAGACCTCATCGCTTGAAACCTACCGTTTCCCGGCGAAACCAGCCAGTCCAAATGTTCGATTTTCCCTTGCCCGTTCTTCCGAAAAAGAAGGCCCGCAAGGGGTTTTGCCCCCTTGCCAGCCCCTCCCGGACGCGGTATGTTTTCGTTGGGCCGGAGTCGGTATCCTTCTCCCCCGTAACTTGAGGTGGCCATGAGGATGAAAGCCGTAATCGTCGGAGCGGGCTTGGCAGGGTGGGTGTTGTCCGCCCATGCCTATACGTCTCCCTATTCCTCGATGGCCGTTCCGGGAGACCACAACGGGTGGAGCACCACCCCGACCATGGTTCTCGTCGCCGACAATACGTGGGTCTGCACCCAGACCCTCTCCTCCGCCAGCGGCGGCTTCAAATTCGCCGCCAACAACGGATGGACGGTCAATTGGGGGGGAAGTGCCTCCTTCATCCGTGTCCCCGCCAAGGGCTCCGCCCCCGATTTGGGGGGCGGCAACCTCGGGTATTCCGGCTTTTCCAACGGCCTCTATCGATTCACGTTCAACGATTCCACCCTGGAATGCCGCCTGGAATGGGCCGGCGCCTCCCCCCTGCCCCTCCCGTCCATCGCCACCCTGTACCTCGTCGGGGATTTCAATGGCTGGACCCCCTCCGCCGCCGGCCAGTTGACCAACAGCCCGGGCAACACCAATCTCTGGAGCAGATCCATCGATCTGGAAAGCGCCACCACCTTCCAGTTTTATCCCGACGGCACCTGGAGCAACCAGTTCGGCGCCCCCGTCGCTTCAACCATTGTCATCACCAACCTCAACGCCCCCGTCACCAACAGCGCCTGCGGAAGGTCCGATTTCACCCTCTCCGGCTTCGATCCCGGCACGTTCCGGTTCGAGCTCGACACCAGCAACAACCTCTTCACCGTTACCCAGACCGCCACCCAGTCCTTCACCATCGGCACCATGACGGTCCAGGGCAATTTCATCGGCACCAACAATCCCCTTCCCAACATGGTGCAGGTGGGCGACACCACCATCTGGGAGTCCGACCACCACATCACCAACAACGGCACCATCACCTTCCGCTTCTCCGCCAACAGCGGGGTCCGCCGCTGGGGCACCACCAACGGCGCGGCCGCCCTCTCCTTCCCCGCCTCCGGAACCCTGGCCGCCGCCCTCACCAACTATGTGCAGATCCTGAACGTGAGCACGGGGCGCTACCGCATCACCTTCAACCACATCACGGGCGAATTCAACTTCCTGCGAAGCTATACCGACGCCTCCGGCATCAATCTCCTGAAAAACCCCGGCTTCGAGCAGACCACCGACCCCTCCGGCGGCGACGCCGTCGATTGGGGCAGCTGGCAGGCCTGGCCCAAGCGCGTGGCGGATGGATATTCCCCCCATTCCGGCAACTGGTGCGGCGCCATCCATGGCCAGCTGTTCCCTGAATGGACGGATTACGGCTCCTTTGCCCAGGATGTCCTCGTCACCTCCGGCAAAACCTACCAGGCTTCCGCCTGGTTCAAGGCCTCCGCCGATTGGTCCGCCAGCACGATGCAGATCAAGATCGAATGGCTGGATGCCACCAACGGCTCCCTCGGCCTGGAAGACACCGTCGACATCCCCCCCCTGACCAACCGCTGGATCAAGTATTCCGTCGAAGGCGCCGCCCCCCTCAATGCGGCCAAGGCCCACGTGGTCTTCCTCTGCTCCGGCGCCGGCACCACCGGCACCATGCAGATCGACGATGCGGAAATGCGCGCCGTCGCCGGCCGCACCCAGAACTTCGACACCTGGGGCGCCCTCTCCTCCTTCGGCTCCTTCGCCCCCGATTGGTCCGTCACCAGCGGCAAGACGGTCTGGAACGTCCCCCCCGGACGCCCCGAAGGCGGCGTCCTCATCTCCCAGATGGTCGAGGGAACCGGCAACAACAAGGCGGTCGAAATCTTCAATGGAACCCTGTCCAACCTCGATCTCTCCGCGCAAAACTACGTCCTCCAGCAATATGACAACGGCTCGCTGACGGCCTCCGTCACCATGGCCCTTTCGGGCGAAATCGCCGCCGGCGCCTGCCTCGTCGTCGCGCGGCCCGGCACTCCCACCAACTACGCCCCCGACACCTCCATCTCCGGCCTCGCCAACCTGTCGACCAATAAATATGTCACCTTCAACGGCGACGATGTCCTCGTCCTCCGCCAAGGCGGCGCGGCGGGCACCGTCAAGGACCGCATCGGGCAGGTTTCCACCAATGCCACCGGCTCCATCTGGAGCCGTAGCGCCAAGAACCACACGCTCACTCGCAAGTCCAACATCTTCACCGGGCGCCTTGATGCCGTCACCACCCCTTTCTCCCTGTCGAACGAGTGGACGATCTCCGACAGCGACACCTTCGACGGCCTCGGCATCCACGACCTTTCCTACCTCGACCCCAACGAACCCTACACCCCCGCCGGCTACAGCCTCGTCATGAATACCAACGCCTCCCTCATAAGCGGCGAAATGTCGGGCGGCATCGGCGATGTCAGCTTCTGGTACCGCACGGAATCCATGTCCCCCGCCGTCACCATGGTCATCGAAACCGCCGCCACCGATGTGGGTCCGTGGACGACCAACGCCACCCTCTCCGGCGTCGCCTCCAGCAATTTCGCCTACTATGTCGTCGCCATCAACCGCGCCGACCACTCCTACCTGCGGATCCGCCAGACCGGCGGCGCCACCAACCGCTTCCGCATCGACGAGGTCACCGTCACCGAGGTCTCCTCCACCCAGCGCATCGAGGACTTCAACGAATGGACGGATCCCTCCTTTACCATCCCCGGCGACTATTCCCGCTTCGGCTGGTCCATCCAGGACGGCAACATCGCGACCACCAGCGGGGTTTTGAACACCCGTGCCGCCCTCATTTCGCCGCCGTCGGGAGCCGTCCTTTCCCCCGCCTTCGAGGGCGGCGTCGGCGAAGTCACCTTCTGGGCCAAGGCCAACGACGCCGAAGAGCCGGCCTACCTGCTCCTCCAGACCTCCATCGACGGCGGCTCCAACTGGACCAGCCAGGCGTCCATCACCGCCACCACCGGCGCCACTTCTTCCGTCTGGCTCTATCTCACCAACAGCAACGCCAAGGCCAGAATCGTCTTCGATCCCGCGCAGAGCTCCGGCGATGCCCTCGTCGACAACATCGAGATCGCCCTCCCCGCCCTCTACCGGAACCAGAACTTCGATTCCTGGCCGACCAAGACCCAGTACACGACGGGCACCGCTTCCCACCAGGGCTGGACCGTCACCAACTGCATCGTGGACTCCCAGCTGGCCTACGCCGGCCAAGTCGCCCGCTTCAACACCACCGTCGGCAACTTTGTCCTGAGCCCCGACCTGCCGGGCGGCATCGGCAACCTCAGCTTCCGGATCGCCAAATGGTCCGCCAGCGACGCCGCCTACACCCTCCAGGTCCAGGTCTCTCCCAACGGCGTCGGCTGGACCACCCTAACCAACGTCTCGGCGACTTCCACCAACTATGACCTGATTTCCTTCTATCTCTACGACACCACCAACCGGTTCGTCCGCTTCTACCACAGCGCCGGCTCCGCCCGCGTCCTGATCGACGACATCCGCATCGGCGTCCCCCAGCCCCGGCCCGAGATCATCGCCGCGCCCGGCCTCGACCCGGCCAACCCCGTCGTCGACGACCCCATGACCCTCCTCGCCGACGTGGTCGCCCGATATGGCGCCTCGGTCCTTTCCGTCACCGGCTACTACCGCATCGCCACCGGCTCGACCAACGCCTTGCCCATGGCCAGCGTCGGATTCGGCTCCTACGCCTCGGTCTCCAACATCCCCGCCCAGGCCGCCGGCACCATGATCCGCTATTTCGTCCGGGTCCAGTACGCCGGCATCGGCGCCGCCTCCAATTCCACCTCCTACACCACCAACACCTACGTTTCCGCCATCTTCACCAACTACGTCTCCACCGTCCCCCTCGGCAACGTCTGGATCAATGAAATCTTCTACGCCCCCTACGGCGAGGAATGGTTCGACGGCTATAACCACGAATTCATCGAACTCTGCGGCCTCGCCGGCTCCGATGTCAGCGGCTGGACCATCCAGCTCGCCTTCGGCTCCTCCGCCGACATCGCCGCCAATTCCAACCAGCCCGTCTACGCCTCCTACAAGATCCCCACCAACACCGTCTTCACCAACCAGACCAACGGCTTCAGCTTCTATGTCCTGGGTGACCAGGAACTCGCCACCAACGGGCTCGTCGACCAATACCTCACCGTCTATGTCCCCACCAATGTCCAGCCCTTCTCCATCACCGACAAGGACCATATCTACGACGGCAGCTCCGGGGCCGGCGTCGTCCGCCTCCTGAACCAGTACAGCAACCTCGTCTACTCCCTCTCCTACAACGGATACGCCTCCGGCTCCGACCGCATCCCCCAGAGCCAGTCTTCCTTCGGCGAAACCAACAGCATCGGCCTCTCCGGAAGCAACTACACCTACGTTGGTTTCACCTGGGCCATGGACGACCTCACCATCGGCACCGTCAACAGCGGCCAGATCCTCGTCGAACCGCCGGAAGACACGAACATCTACGCCTATGCCTGGCACCTCCAAACCAGCCGGATCATGCCCCTCAACACCAACGACGTCCCGCCCTTCTACATGCTCGACCCCGCCCAGGCCGGCCACTTCGAGGACATCGATATCTATTACGGCTACACCAACGGGATCTATCCGAACCCCAGCGGCACCCTCTACCACCGCGAAGGCGGTATCGCCGCCGTCTGGTCCTCCGAATCCATGGATATCCGCGACGGCTCCCTCGATGCCGATGGCCACACCTACGTTTTTGGCACCATTCCGGCCTACACCTACCGCCGCCTCCAGAGCGTGGAATACGTCATCCTGGTCAACCCCAACACGACCGGCATCGACGCCGTCTACCTCGGCTCCGATTCCAACGACCTGAACATCAGCACCATCTACACGAATTTCGCCGCCGCCGAAGCACACCCCTTCACCTATCTCGTCCCCATCGCCGACCCGATCGTCATCACCAACTTCGTGGTCAGCTCCAGCAATGTCGTCTTCCAGACGGATGGCAACGACCCCATCGATCCCCTCACCCACTTCGCCATCCGCACCTCCACCAATCTCCTCACCCCCACCCAGGAATGGCGGACCAACAGCGGCACCGTCACCGCCGTCTCGAACATCTACGGCCAATTCACCTTCACCATCCCGCAGGCCCCCACCAACCGGCCCAAGCTCTACTACCGCATCAATCCCCTCTGGCCGTAGACGACCGGGCAGCCCTTCACCACAGAGACACTGAGTTCACAGAGGAAGGCTTTTTCTCGGGGCGAACATCCAGCAGCCGGGAAATATCTACTCGGAAGCCCGGAGGCCATGGATTCGTGCGGGAAAGGAAGATCAGAATCGGCCTGTTGTCAGAGCCGGAAGCGCTTGATTCCGTTGACCAGTTTGCCCGAATTGAAATTGATCAGCAGACCTGTCCGAATGCCCATCAACTTCATATAGGTCAGCAATTGGGCCTCATGGATGCCCGTGATCGCATCCACGGATTTCAACTCCAGGATCAGCTGGCCATCGACCAAGATGTCGATCCGATAACCGCAGTCCAACCGGATTCCTTTGTATTCGACCGGAACCGGATATTCAAATTGGAAGGAGATCCCGTTGAGCTTGAGCTCGCGAGCCAGACACTGTTGATACGCTGATTCGAGCAGGCCCGGCCCCAGAGCGCGGTGGACCTCGATCGCACAGCCGATGGCCTTTTCCGTCAACGGACCCCTGCCTTTATCCATTTCCGACTTCCGATGGCTTTGGGCTGATGCCCCCCAAGAAATCCTGCCCCCTCTGTGGACTCTGTGCCTCTGTGGTAAACGATTCCCCGCCGGCCTAGTCGTTCAGGTACCGGAACATCCGGATGAACATCTCGTGGTGCAGGTTGCTGCCCGTCTTGAACGGATCGCGCCACACCAGCGCCACCGCCCGGCGCTCGCCGGTGATGGCATCGTCGTCTTCGTCCCAGATGCCTACGCCGCTTGGACCTTCCTTGATCGCCTGCCCCACCACCACCACCGTGAACAGGCTGTTGTCGGGGCTGAACAGTCCCCATGTGTTCCGGAGCAACTGCTCGCGCTGGTTGTTGTTGAACCCGACGCCCGAATTATCAAGATCCATCACCGACAAGGCGCCGCCTTGATCCATGCACGGGATGCGCACCCAATCGCTTCCCGCCTGGAATGCCGTGGAAAAGGTCCCCTCCTCCGTCTCATCCAATATTTCCCCTACGATGCGGGAAATGATGTCCATGCCCCCCACCGTGTCGTCGTTCAGCGGATTGGCCGCGATGTTGTAATTGGAATAGACATTGGGCACCTCGTGGGTCGCCAGATCGATGAAGGCCGACGTCAGCACGTTCGAGCTGCGCGTGTTCGGATTGATGGTCCCGTTCGTGTAGAACACATTGGTGACCGTCCAGGTGTGGGAACCATGCGTCGCCGAATAGAAAAGGTTCGAGTCCGCCACCAGGCTGGCCAGCATGTCCACGGCGTCATCCGAAAACAGATCGATCGTCTCCCATTCCGCCCCTCCCGTGCTGATGAAGCCCAGCTCCGCCGGCGTCTCCATGGGGCCGTTCCGGCAATAGAGATTGGTCCCTTCCGCGAGGAAGCGCCTTCTGGCCGCGGCATTGTTGATCCACTCGTTCATGCCGTTCAAGCTTCCGTTGCCGCCCCCCTCGTTGGCCACCCACTGCCCGACTTCATGGTTCATCCGGGGATCCGTCACCGCGCTGGCAAACATCTTGGGCTGCGAATCCTTGGTCAGATTCGCGCCGGGGAAGCTCAGGTCGACGGGCACCATGTCCGCATTGCCGCCCGGGCCTTTCAGGTAGACGGGAGCCAGCACCTTCAAGCCCTGGACCCGCAGCGTCATCCCCGAAGGCAGCGCATTGGTGTTCCCCGGAGGCCGCCGCAGGGGGATGGTGTAGATGAAATTGGTTCGCGGATCCGTCGGCACATAGGGAGTTCCGCCGCTCCAGCTCGCGGCAACCGTCAGATTGCTCGAAGCCGGAGCGATGGACTGGTCGGCGGGAGAAGCCATTTCCACTTGTTCCGTCCCCATCCCCTGCAGCACGAGGCGGAACCAGAGCTGCGCATCCCCGCTCGTGGCAAAACTCCCGCCTACCGTCGGAGCCGGCAGCTGGAACGTATCAACCACAATCCGGTTGGTGGCCGAAGGGAAGGGATACCAAAACTCGAATCCCAGCGTCAGCCGCAGACTGTAGGTGCTGAAACCGGGATTCGAGGCGTCTTCGGTCTCGACCAGCCGGTAGCTCCCCGCGATCTCGTTGAACATCGGGACGTTCTTCGGCGAGGGATAGTCCAGATCCTGCCGATACGGCACCACATTGTCGTGGGTGTAGTCGTAGAGGGCATCGTTGATCCAGTCCGGCAGTTCCCCATGCGGAAATTGGGTTTTGATCGGACTCAAAAGGGTCGCCCAGGGCAGGGCGCCGCCGCAAAGCGATGGCGCCGTCCATTTGCCGGAACCGCGGTCATACCTTCCGCCGCGATACGCCGACAAGCTGAAGGGCGTCAGTTCGCTCACCAGATTGGAGGCCAGCGCCGCCCCGGGCGCGCATTCCTTCCGCTCGTCCTGCCAGCGGGCGCAGGAATTCTCGTTTCCATCGTTGGGCACCCCGTCTGTCAGCTTGATCAGGGCGTACAGGCTGTCGAATCCCTTCCACCCGCTCCGGTAGGACTTGAACTGCCCCGCATCCAGCACTTCCGGAAGCATCCGGATCGGCACCTGCCGCACGCTCCGCCTCACCCGGTTCGAAGCCGACCGCGCATCGTGCCCGGCCACTTCGCTCTCCCGCGCCGCGAGATTGGCGTCCATGCCCCCGCTCATGTCGAAGCACACATAGGCGTATCGCCCCAGGATCCGGCTGCTGCCGCTGTTCGGATTCTCCCGCACCACCACCCACTCCGCATCCTCCACCATGTTGCTCACCGCGACCGTCATGTACGCCCGCGGGATCCAGTCCTCCACCTCGCCCAGCAGCAGCTGGATGTCGTCGTCCCCGATGGTCCTCCCCCCCATGCTCTGCGCCCCCGAGGAATCCGACACGAACACCTTCTCCCCGTTTGTCGCGATGGGCATGACCAGGTTTTCCTCCCACAGGAAGCGGCTGTAGTCGTTCATCGCCGCGTGCACCGCGGTCCTCGTGATCTGCCGCCCGCGCATGGCCTCCAACGTCGATCCCGCCACCATCCGCTCCATCCGGGCCTGCGTCAGAAACGCCACCGCCATCAGCAGCATGATGCTCAGGAAGCCCAGCACCACGATCAGCGCCACGCCCTGGCGCCCGTCGCCCCGCCCCCTGTCTTGTACCCGTTTCATGCGATCCACTCCTGGCCCGAGGCCCCTAGTCCGTGTAATAAGCCGTGTTGTTTGTGCCATAGACCGTGACGGCGTTGTATCGCGCCGCCCCCGTGATGGGCACCGCCCGCCCGAACAGCGACGACGATTCCCGGATCATCATCTCCCGCGCCTTCAGCTGCGTCCCGGAATCCACGCCGTCCACCAGTCCCATCCCCGCTTCCATCGCCACATCCGGACTGGTGATCTGCAGGTAGATGTCGAAGGCCGCCGGCGACACGTTCTTGGGATCCGCCCCGTTCGGCCCCCGCGTACTGTCGAACTGGTGGATGCCCGAATAACCGCCCATCCATCCGGAACCATCCCAGCCCGTGCAGTAGATGTCGAACCGTACCACGTGGTCCGCCAGCACCTGCCGGTCCCAGGTGGTGCCCGAAAAGAGGGAGGCGTTCTCCCACCAGCGGGTGTAGTTCGTATCCATCGCGTAGAACCGGTACGGCCGGGTCCGGCCATCGTCCCCCACCGCGAAAATCATGCGCTCCTTGGTCAGGTCGAACCGCTTGTAGGGCGCCCCCTGCGCGTTGGTCATCGTGCTCTCGCTGACGAAGTAGTGGAAATATTCGTAGGGCATGTCGTCGTCCTGGTCGCCCGAGGTCGAAATGAACCACACGTCGTCGAACCCGAATCCGTTGGCCCCGCTGTCCACGGTGTCCGCCTCCACATAGCAGGCCAGCCGCTCGTTCACCGTCATCCCCTCGGCGTCCTGCAGCAGGGTCTCCATCGCCGTCTCCGCCGTGCTGTTGCGCATCAGCGACGTCGTCCCGCCCCGCGTGATCGAGCTCGCCTGCACGAACATCCGCGTCAGCGCCAGCACCAGCACCACCAGCACCGCCATCGCCGCCAGCACCTCCACCAGCGTGAAACCGCAAACTCTCCGCGGCACGCCGAGACGACCGGGCGGTTCCTCCCCCCGCCTCCATTCCGACTCCTGAATCCTGAACTCTGGCTCCTGAATTCTCATGACATTCCCCTTCACCGGATCGGCAGGATTTCCCGGTAGAAGATCCGCGCATCTTCGTCCCGGCCCTTGTGTTCGCCCGGCCACACTTTCAGCACCGCATAGGTCGGCACGCCGCCGCTCCCCGCCAACGCCAGATCCAGCGTATAGGTGAACGCCGACGTCCAGAAGTCGCTGAAATTGCCCGAAGCATAGTCCCCCGAACTCAGGCCGTAATAGTCCGGAATCCAGTAGAAATGCTCCTCCCCCCCGCCGGCCCGGAGCTGGAAATTGCTGTCCGACGCCGAACTCGACAGCATCAGCGAAATGAAATCGTCTGTGTCGTTGATGTTCCAGCCCGGCCCGTAGTTGCCGCCGTATTTTCCGGCCGTCAGGTCCAGCGTGGTGAAGACATATTCGGCGAACATCGCGATTTCCGAGTCGTCCACCGCCGCCCGCGTCGCCCGCAACCCTTCCGGGAACAGCGCGAACGTCGCCGTCAGCCCCACGGCCACCACCAGCAGCGCCAGCGTTACCTCCACCAGCGAGTATCCCGCCCGGCGCCCGTCCGGCCTTCTCTCCTGCCGACTCCGCATCATGCCCGTCTCCCTAGTTCGCCCCGCTCCAGATCTGCACCTGGCCGGTCTTGTTCCGGATCTCCACCACCGTGTTCGTCCCCGGCACCTCCGTCGGCCCCGTCAACGTCCCGCCCGACGGCTCGTAGTACTTCGTCGAAGTCATGTAGATCTTCGAATAGTCCGCGTCCTGCCAGTACTTTCCGGTCGCCTGGCTGTCGTGCATCACATACGCCCGCCCGTTGGGCTTGAACAGCACCGCCCCCATGGGCCGGATCGATCCGTCGGGATCCGCCGGATCCAGCGGGAACCGGAACGCCCCCGTATAGGTGGCCTGCGATCCGTTCAGCGCCCCGAACACGTAGTTCCCCGACAACGTGACGTCGTCGTCGAAATAAATTCCCTCCGGCAGGTATTTCCAGTCGGAAACGAACACCAGGTCCATGTCGCTGACCGACGGATCCCGCTTCGAGGAATCGAAGCGGTATTGCCCGTCGAGGTTGTTCCGCGCCGCCACCACCGCATAGCCCCTCAGGCACTTGCCGATATCCGTATCCGAATAGGCGCCCCCGTCCGTCGTCGGAAACACCACCATCGTCCACTGCCGCTTGGCGATCGCGTTCTGCCGCGCGAGGCGCAGCGTCGACATCAGCTGGAATGCCGCCCGGTCCGTGTCCTTCCGCCCCGCGTTCTCGAACACCGGCAGCGCCACCGCGAACAGCACGCCGATGATGGTGATCACCACCAGCAGCTCGATCAGCGTGAATCCGCCTATCCTGCTTTTCCAGCCCATGGTCACTCCCAGCTCTTCACGTTGTCCGCCCACGTCTCGTAGTCGCCGTCCTCGCCGGCCGACCACGCCACCACGCGTCCCCGGAGCATCCCGCCCCTGTCCGCGTCCGGATTCGCCACCTCCCCCGTCCCCGTCTCGTCCACGCGGAACCGGAACGCATGGCCCCACGTGTCCACGAAGGCGCCGTCCGCGTTCAGCGCCCCGCCGCCCGGCTCGAAGAACACGATGCGCTTCGGATTCGTCGGCACCACGTCCCCCGGCTTCGGCGCCATCATGTCCACCCAGTCCCCGTCCGTCGTGTCGCGCCCCGACGCATAGGTCGACGGCCACCGGTTGTATTCGGTCTGGTACTTCATCATCACCGACGCCACCACCCCCGCGTCGCTCTTCGTGTTCGAAATCTTCGCCCGCTTCATGATCAGCCCCGCCGCCGGCACCATCATCGCCATCAGGATGCCCAGGATCGCGATCACCACCAGCATTTCCACCAGCGTGAATCCACCCGTCTCGCTTCTCTTCATGGTCGCCTCTCCTCGGTCACTTGATGTCGAACGTCTTCATCGGCTTCCCCTTGCCCGGAGGCCCCGGACAGAACACCAGCACCCGCTCCACCACCGTGTTCCCGTCCCACGTCCCCGTGCCCTGCACCTGCACCACGCCGTCCATGTTCCGGTCCATCCCGATCTGGTACGGCTGCCCCCACGGATCGTTGAACACCACCTGCCCCCCGGAACCCCGCGACTTCTCCGGAATCTGCAGGTACAGCTTCTTCATCGGATTCGCCCCCGTCAGCAGATCCATCACCTGCGCCTGGTCCGCCGTCCCGCTCGTCCACTTGTCCTCGCCCACCTTCACCGCGTCCGGCCACGGCATGTAGCGGTGGTCCTCGTAGAACTGCAGCGCCGCCACCTTGATGCTCTGCATCTCCGTCGCCGCCCGCCGCTTCAGCGCCGTCTCCTTCGCCCCGCCCGCCACCGGCACGATGATCGCCGCCAGGATCCCCACGATCGCAATCACCGCCAGGATCTCGATCAGCGTGAAGCCGTTGGGTTTCGCCTTGGATATCGCTTTCATTCTGGCTCCTGACTCCTGGATGCTTGCCGCCCGGCTACCACGTCTTGTACGGCGGATCGCCCGTGTTGCCATGCTCGCCGCCCGAATAGACCGCCACCTTCGCCTGGAGCTCCCCGTAGGGCGTCCCCGTGATCTTCTCGTCGAAATTCAGGTCCATCATGATCCCGTAGTCGTTCCCCCACGGGTCTGGATAGGCCGTTCCGCTCGCCAGCTTCGTCAGCATCTCCGTCGTCGTCTTCACCTCGAACGCCGAAGGATCGATGTCCAGGAACACCATCTGCTTCGGGTTCAGCGTCGTGTTCACCGCCAGCAGGATCTCGATCACCTGCGCCTGGTCCGCCCCCGTGTAGTGCCGGTCCGCCCCCCCGTTGTGCCCGGCCGGCACCGGCATCTTCCCGTACTCCGCGAAATACCTCTTCACCGCCCCGTCCAGATCCTTGATCTGCGACATCGCCCGCGCCTTCTTCGCCCCGTTCAGCGCCCCCGCAATCGACGGCACCAGGATCGCCGCCAGCAATCCGATGATCGTGATCACCACCAGCAGCTCGATCAAGGTGAAACCCCGTGCAGACCTGTCCATTCTTTTCATTGCCGTCCGTCCAGTTGCGCTCTTTGGCAAAGGCACACGCCTCTACGTGATAAACCTACCCTCCACCCCCCTTGAAGTCGAACGAAATCTGAACAGGAATCCCCTTAAAATCAATAAAGCAGTTTTCGATTTGCTATAGCCACGGGATCCCGATGGTGGCCGGGTGCCCTCACCCGGCGAAATCCCGCCCGGTCAGAGGACCGGGCCTGCAACCCGAAATCCAACCGCCAGGATGAATGGCTTCAGAATATCCCAATCCGCTCTAAGGCATTCCCCTCTATCCAAGCGGGATGCGGTTCCTCACAACATCGCCCCCAAAAAGACGGCGGAACGGAAAATCACGCCCGGCCGTCTCGCCGCCCCGTGTATCCAAATCCGTGCTTCTTCCAGCCCCCCCCAGCCGTCCTCAGCCCAGCCCCTCCGTCGCCGCCAGAGCCGCCTCCACGCTGTTCTCCAGCGGTATCGGATCCCCCGCCACCTTCCGTGCACTGGCCACGTCCTTCAATCCATTCCCCGTACACATGCAAACCACTGTCTCGTCAGAGCTTACAACTCCGTCCGCCGCCGCTTTCTTCAGCCCCGCCCAGGCGCAGGCCGCCGCCGGCTCCGCAAACACCCCCGCCCCCCGCGCCATCTCCGGAATCGCCGCCAGGATGTCCGCGTCCGGCACCGCCACCGCCGCTCCTCCCGACTCGATCACCGCCCGCACCGCCGCCAAACCGTCCCGCGGAATGTCCACCGATATCGAATCCGCCACCGTCGTCGCCGCCACCGGCGCGATCTCGACCGCCTTCCAGTCGTCCGGCGCACCCCCCGCCTTCTGAAGCTTCCAGGCCGCCTCGCTGATCGCCCGGCTCTCCGCCGACTGCGCGCACAGCATCTTCGGCAGATGGTTCGTAATCCTCGCCTCCTTCAGGTCGCAGAAACCCTTCCAGATGCCGCCGATGATGTTCCCGTCCCCCGTCGGCACCACCACCCAGTCCGGGACCTTCCCCAGCTGCTCGAAGATCTCGAACGCCGCGGTTTTCTTCCCCTCCCGCGTGAACGGGTTGTGCCCCGTGTTGCGGTTGAACCATCCGCGCTTCGCGCACACCTCCATGCACAGGTCGAACGCATCGTCGTACGTCCCCTTCACCGCGAACACCTTCGCGCCGAAAACCAGCAGCTGCGCGATCTTCGCCGCCGGCGCCTTCTCCGGCACGAAGATCACGCACGGCATCCCGACGCTCGCCGCCAGGCACGCCATCGAGCTGCCCGCGTTCCCCGTGCTCGCCCCGCACAGCACCTTCGCCCCCGTCTCCCGCGCCCGCACCAGCGCCACCGCCCCCGCCCGGTCCTTGAACGACGCGCTCGGATTCTGCCCGTCGTCCTTCAGCCGCAGGTTCTTCAGCCCCGCCTTCGCCCCCAGCCGCGGCGCCTCGTACAACGGCGTCATCCCCACCCGCAGCGGCGACGCCAGCTCCATCTTCGACACCGGCAGCAGCGCCCGGTAGCGGAAGATGTCCTTCCGCGCGTCGTCGAACCACCACTTCTCCACCCCCCACTTCGGCCACGCATAGCGCACCTCCAGGTTCCCGCCACACGCCGGGCACACGTACCCGCCAAAATCCACGCCCTGCTCCGCGCCGCAGCGGAAACACCGGAATCCCTTGAAATGTGTCTTCATAATCCCCGGATTATGCTCCAACCCGCCCCCGCCGCGCAACCTTCCGTTCCGCTTTCCCGTTGCCCCCTCCCGCCTTTTGGTCTATTTTCCATCCCGTTAGGAGATTCCCATGATCGACCTCAAATCCAAGCGCATCGTCGTCACCGGCGGCGCCGGCTTCCTCGGCGGCTTCGTCACCGCCGCCCTCCGCGCCCGCGGATGCACGGACGTCTTCATCCCCCGCGTCGAGGACTACGACCTCGTCGAGCACGAGAACGTCAAGCGCATGTACGCCGATTTCCGCCCCGACCTCGTCATCCACCTCGCCGCCGTCGTCGGCGGCATCGGCGCCAACCGCGAACACCCCGGCGAATTCTACTACAAGAACATGGCCATGGGCCTCTTCCTCCTCGAGGAAGCCCGCCTGCGCAAGATCGAAAAATTCGTCGCCCTCGGCACCATCTGCGCCTACCCCAAGTTCACCCCCGTCCCCTTCCGCGAGGAAGACCTCTGGAACGGCTACCCCGAGGAAACCAACGCCCCCTATGGCCTCGCCAAGAAAATGATGCTCGTCCAGTCCCAGGCCTACCGCCAGGAATACGGCTTCAACTCCATTTTCCTCCTCCCCGTCAACCTCTACGGCCCCCGCGACAACTTCAACCCCGCCTCCTCCCACGTCATCCCCGCCCTCATCAAGAAGTGCATCGAGGCCCGCGATGCCGGCGCGCCCGAGATCGTCGTCTGGGGCACCGGCAACGCCTCCCGCGAATTCCTCTACGTCGCCGACGCCGCCGAGGCCATCGTCCTCGCCGCCGAACGCTACGACGGCTCCGAACCCGTCAACATCGGCGCCGGCTTCGAAATCAAAATCAAGGACCTCGTCCCCCTCGTCGCCAAGCTCACCGGCTTCCAGGGCAGGATCGTCTGGGATTCCACCAAGCCCGACGGCCAGCCCCGCCGCATGCTCGACACCTCCCGCGCCGAAAAATTCTTCGGCTTCAAGGCCAAGGTCGGCTTCGAGCAGGGCCTCCGCGAAACCATCGCCTGGTACGAGCAGCACCGCCGGCAATAGCCCCCTCCTCTACGCGGCGGGAAGGCGCCGGACAAAGCAAAACGCGCGGAACAAAAGTTCCGCGCGTCTTTTTCCTGCCGCTGGAAGCTACTTCTTCTTCGCGGACAGCGTGGCCTTGGCCTTGGCGATCTTGGCGATGGAGGCAAAGCCTTCGGCGTCGTGGATCGCGATCTCGGACAGCATCTTGCGGTTCAGCTCGATGCCGGCCTTGCGCAGGCCTTCGATGAACCGGCTGTAGCTGATGTCGTTGAGCTTGCAGGCCGCCGCCAGGCGCGTGATCCACAGGCCGCGGTAATCGCGCTTCTTGTCCTTGCGGTGCGTGTAGCTGAGGACCATCGAGCGGTCCACGGCCTCCGTGGCCAGGCGGAATTGCTTGCTGCGGGCCCCGTAGAAGCCCTTGGCGAGTTCAAGACGGCGTTTGCGGCGCTTGCGGCTCGCCACGGCATTGGTGGTTCTGGGCATGGGTTTCTCCTATATCCGTGGGGGGTTAGACGCCCAACTCGAGCGAGAGGGACTTGGCGAACTTGCCACCCGCCTGCACGCTCTGGCGCAGGCGCCGCTTCTGCTTGCGGGTCTTGCTGGCGGCCAGATGGCGCCGCCCCGGCTTCTTGTGCAAGATCTTGCCGGATGCCGAACTCTTGAAGCGCTTGGCAACCGCCTTGCGCGTTTTCTTCTTCACTTTCGTAGCCATGGTTCCCTTGTCCTCGCGTCCGGAAACGGGCGGAATCGCCCGCTCCTCTTTCCAACCTTTTCAAAACAGACGGCGACTTGTACGGGATTTGCCCCCTCCCGTCCAGCCAAATCCGCCGCCTTCCTCCGTTTTTCAGGCCGGCGGGGTCGCCGCCCCCGGCTTGGCGGCGTGCTGCCGGGCCTTCGGATTGGGCATCACCACCATCAGGATGTTCTTGCCCAGCAGCTTCGGAGCCTGCTCCACGACGCCGATCTCGCGGACGTCCGCCAGCACGCGGTTCATCAGTTCGAACCCCAGCTCCTTGTGCGCGTTCTCCCGCCCGCGGAAGAACAGGGAAACCTTCACCCGGTGCCCGTCCTCCAGGAATTCCTTCATGTGGCGCATCTTGACCTGGTAGTCGTTGTCGCCCACGCTGGGATGCAGCTGGATTTCCTTCACCCGCGTCGCCGACGCGTTCCGCCGGTTCTGCTTCTCTTTCTTGCTCTTGTCGTACTGGAACTTGCCGTAGTCCATGATCCGGCAGACCGGAGGACGCGCCGTCGGCGAAATTTCCACCAGGTCCAGCCCCGCCGCGCGGGCCTGGTTCTGCGCCTCGTAGGTCGCCACGACCCCGAGCTGTTCGCCGCCCGGACCGATCAGGAAAACTTCGGGAACCCGGATTCTCTGGTTGATGCGCGTGGGGAATCCGCCGCGCGGATCCCGGGGATTTGTCGGTAGGGCCATTCGTTCCTTGGGGGTTGGGAGCTCTGCGCCGCTCCGCCTGGCGTTCTTACTTCAGCGCCACCTGCCGCTCGGCGTCCATCTTCCCGATGAACGCCTCCAGCGGCATGGCGCCCAGGTCCCCGGCCACCCGGCCGCGGACCGAAACCGTTCCGTTCTCGATCTCCCGCCCGCCCAGCACGAGCATGTACGGGACCTTCTGCATCTGCGCGTCGCGGATCTTCGCGCCCATCTTCTCGGCGCGCTCGTCCACCACGACCCGGAAATCCTCCGCCCGCAGCTTCGCCGCGACTTCCCGCGCCGCCGCCGCCTGCTTGTCCGACACCGGAATCAGTACCGCCTGCACCGGCGCCAGCCACAGCGGGAACGCGCCCGCGTAATGCTCGATCAGAATCCCGAAGAACCGCTCCAAGCTGCCCAGCAGCGCGCGGTGCACCATGTACGGCCGGTGCTCCTGCCCGTCCGCGCCCGTGTAGACCATGTCAAAACGGTCGGGCAGGTTGAAGTCGAACTGCACCGTGCTCATCTGCCACTCGCGGCCGATCGCGTCGCGCGTCTTGAGGTCGATCTTGGGGCCGTAGAACGCGCCGCCGCCCTCGTCCATCTCGTAGGCGATGCCTTCCGCCTTCAGCGCCGCCTCCAGCGAACGCTGCGCGATCTCCCAGCGCGCGGAATCCCCCACCGCCTTCTCCGGCCGCGTCGCCAGGTACGCCGTGATGTCCTCGAAACCGAACGCCCGCCACATCGCGATGGCGAACCGCACGCACTCGCGCACTTCGCTCTCGACCTGTTCCTCGGTGCAATAGATGTGCGCATCGTCCTGCGTGAACCCGCGCACGCGCATCAGGCCGTGCAGCACGCCCGCCCGCTCGTAGCGGTACACCGTGCCCAGCTCCGCCCAGCGCAGCGGCAGCTCGCGGTACGACCGCTTGTGCGTCTTGTAGATCTGGATGTGGAACGGGCAGTTCATCGGCTTGATGTAGTACCGCTGCTCGTCGATCTCCATCGGCGCGTACATGTTCTCGGCGTAGAACCCCAGGTGCCCCGAGGTCTCCCACAGCCCCGCCCGCCCGATGTGCGGCGTGTAGAGCATCTCGTAGCCCGCGCGGTAATGCTCGCGCCGCCAGAATTCCTCGATGATCGACCGGATCCGCGCGCCCTTCGGGTGCCAATGCACCAGCCCGGGGCCCACGCTCTCCTGAATGCTGAACAGGTCCAGGTCGCGCCCCAGCGTCCGGTGGTCCCGCAGCTTGGCCTCTTCCAGCATCTTCAGGTGCGCGTCCAGGTCGGCCTGCGACAGGAACGCCGTCCCGTACAGGCGCTGCATCATCTGGTTCTTCTCGTCGCCGCGGAAATACGCGCCGGCCACGGAGGTCAGCTTGAAGGCCTTGATCTCGCCCGTGCTCTTGACGTGCGGCCCCCGGCACAAATCCGTGAAATCCCCGCTGTGGTACAGGCTGATCGTCTCGCCCTCGGGAATGTCCGCCAAGCGCTCCAGCTTGTACGTCTGGCCCCGCGCCTTCATCAGCTCCCACACTTCCGTGCGCGTCTTCTCCTCGCGAACGAACGGCGCGTTCTCGGCGACGATCTTCGCCATCTCGGCCTCGATCGCCGGGAAATCCTCCACCGTCAGCCGGTGCTTCAGGTCGAAATCGTAGTAGAACCCCTCGGCCGTGTCCGGCCCGATGTCAAACAGGGCGTCCGGCCACAGGCGGCGGACCGCGGCTGCCATCACGTGCGCCGCACTGTGGCGCATCGTCTCCAAACCAACTTGATCAGACTTCATGAAACGGGACAGAATCCTTCCTAAAGCGTGAAAACCTACCCTCTCGCCGCCCCAAAGTCAATGCGCCACAGGCCGCCCGCCCCCCTTGCCCCGGTTCTCCATTCCGTCCCCCCATGCCTTGCGCTTTTCGCCCCCCATGGCCTAGTCGTCCTTCCGGGACCCCCATGGCCTTGCGCCATGGGTGAACAAGGTTGCTTCCCCTCCTCCGTCCCCCTGACCTTGCCTCGGTTTTCCATTCCGGGACCCCCATGGCCTTGCGCCATGGGTGAACAAGGCCCTCTCCCCTCCGCCGACTCCCCTCCCTTTCCACATCCGCATTTTCCGGCGCTCGAAAATTTTTCCTTCCGGCACTTGACAATCCCCGGAAAAGGTGTTTCTATATGCAGAAACGCTGTCCAAAGAAGATCCGATGACCCAAGGAAAACACATGCTGCTCGAGACTTTCCCCTCCCGCGAGGAGTTCCGCGCCCTCCTGGGCTCCTCCTCCGTGGTGCCCGTCGGCGCGCGCATCCTGGCCGATACCGAAACGCCCGTCTCCGTCCTCGCCCGCTTCGCCCCCCGCCACCCCCACCTCTTCCTCCTCGAAAGCGCGGAAGGCGGCGAACGCTGGGGCCGCTACTCCTTCATGGGCGTCTCCGCCCGCGCCACCGTCACCGTCTACCGCAACGATGTCGTCGTCCGCCAGGGCATCGAGGAAAAGCGCATTCCCCACCAGGGTGCCCCCCTTGCCGTCCTCCGCGGCCTCATGAAACCCTACAAGCTGGCGCACCTGCCCGGCCTGCCCCGCTTCTGCGGCGGCCTCGTCGGCTACTTCGCCTACGAAATGATCCATTTCTTCGAGCCGCGCGTCCCCAACAAGCTCCCCCCCGAACGCCCCATGGCCGAGTTCGTCATCCCCGACACCCTCCTCATCTTCGACAACGTGAACCACACCCTCACCGCCGTCGCCCTGGCCTTCAAGGAGGACGGCGATCCCGATGCCCTCTTCGACGCCGCCTCCGCCCGCGTGCAGGACCTGCTCGCCACGCTCGCCCAGCCGGTTCCCCAAGGCTCGCCCACCGGCAAAACCCCCATCCGCAAGCCCCAGGCCATCCATCCGCCCGAACATTTCAAGGACATGGTCACGAAGGTCAAGGAACACATCACCGAGGGCGACATCATTCAGTGCGTCATCTCGCAAAGCTTCGTCGGCCCCGCCCCGGACGACCTCGTCAGCCTCTACCGCGCCCAGCGGCACGTGAACCCCTCGCCCTACCTGTTCTTCCTCAAGGCGCAGGGATGCACCCTCATCGGCTCCTCCCCCGAAACCATGATCCGCCTCGACAACCGCACCGCCACCCTCCGCCCCATCGCCGGCACCCGCCCCCGCGGCGCCACCGAGCAGGAGGACCGCAAGAACGCCGACAGCCTCCTGCAGGACGATAAGGAACGCGCCGAACACCTCATGCTCGTGGACCTCGGCCGCAACGAGCTCGGCCGCGTCGCCATCCCCGGCACCGTCCAGGTCACCGACCTGATGATCGTCGAGCGCTACTCCCACGTCATGCACCTCGTCTCCAACATCACCGCCGACCTCGAGCCCGGCCACGACGCCTTCGATGTCTTCGCCTCCTCGTTCCCCGCCGGCACCCTCTCCGGCGCCCCCAAGATCCGCGCCATGGAAATCATCGCCGGCCTCGAGGACGAACCCCGCGGCCCCTACGGCGGCGCCGTCGGCTACGTCTCCTTCGACGGCAACATGGACTTCTGCATCTGCATCCGCACCGCCGTCGCCGAACACGGACGCCTCACCATCCGCGCCGGCGCCGGCATCGTGGCCGACTCCGACCCGGACTATGAACTGCGCGAAACCCAGAACAAGGCCGGCGCCATGGCCCGCTCCATCGAACTGCTCCAGACCGCCCAGAAAGCCGAACTGAAACCCTGAACTCTGAACCCTGAACCCTGGCCCTCCCATGATCCTCATGATCGACAACTACGACTCCTTCACCTACAACCTCGTCCAGTACCTGCGCGAGATGTCCGCCGACGTGAAGGTCTTCCGCAACGACGCCCTCTCCGTCGCCGACATTGAAAAACTCGCCCCCGCCGCCATCGTCATCTCCCCCGGCCCCGGCCGCCCCGAGGACGCCGGCATCTCCTGCGACGTCCTCCGCGCCTTCGCCGGCAGGGTCCCGATGCTCGGCGTCTGCCTCGGCCACCAGGCCATGGGCCTCGTCTTCGGCGGCAAGGTCGTCCACGCGCAGAAGCTCATGCACGGCAAGGTCTCCGAGGTCGCCTGCGACGGCAAGGGCATCTTCAAGGGCCTCGACTCCCGCCCCTTCAAGGCCATGCGCTACCACTCCCTCGCCCTCGAACGCGCCTCCCTCCCCGACTGCCTCGAAATCTCCGCCACCGCCACCGACGACGGCGAAATCATGGGCATCCGCCACAGGCAGTTCGCCGTCGAAGGCATCCAGTTCCACCCCGAATCCATCATGACCCCCGTCGGCAAGCGCATCCTGCGGAATTTCCTCAAGAATTCCCTGCCTGCGGCAGAGGGTTCAGAGGACCGGATTCAGGGTTCAGAAAAATGAAATCCCGACCTCCAAGCCTGCCGATCCTGAACCCCGAACCCTGAACCCTATCGAGGCCCCCCATGAACATCCCCGCCCTGCTGAAAAAACTCATCGCCCGCAAGGACCTCACCGAAGACGAGGCCTTCGAATCCATCCACGGCATCCTCTCCGGCGAATTCACCGAAGGCCAGATCGGCGCCTTCCTCGGCACGATGTCCGCCAAGGGAGAGACCATCGACGAAATCGCCGGCGCCGCCCGCGCCATGCGCGCCGCCGCCACCCGCCTCCAGTCGCTCGCGCCCGACACGCTGGACACCGTCGGCACCGGCGGCGACGGCGGCATGACCTTCAACATCTCCACCACCGTCGCCTTCGTCGCCGCCGGCGCGGGCGCCGTCGTCGCCAAGCACGGCAACCGCGCCAGCTCCGGCAAGAGCGGCAGCGCCGACTGCCTCGAATGCCTCGGCTTCAACCTCTCCGCCGCGCCCGAAATCATGGAGCAGGCCCTCAACGAAATCGGCATCACCTTCATGTTCGCCCCCTCCTTCCACAAGGCCATGCGCTTCGCCGGCCCCGTCCGCAAGCAGATGGGCGTGCGCACCCTCTTCAACCTGCTCGGCCCCCTCACCAACCCCGCCGGCGCCCCCTGCCAGCTCCTCGGCGTCTTCGCCCCGGAACTCACCGAAACCTTCGCCGAAGTGCTCAAGAAGCTCGGCTCCCGCCGCGTGCTCGTCGTCCACGGTCACGACGGCATGGATGAAATCACCCTCACCACCACCACCCGCTGCTCGGAGCTCAAGGACGGCCGGATCAAAACCTACGACATCGACCCCGCCGCCTACTTCGAGAGCTATTGCGCCAACGAGGAGCTCGAAGGCGGCGCCCCCGCCGACAATGCGAAGATCACGCGCGGCATCCTCGAGGGCAAAATCACCGGTCCCAAGCGCGACATCGTCCTGATCAATTCCGCCGCCTCCCTCCTCGCCGCCAACCGCTGCGCCGACCTTGCCGACGGCATCCGCCAGTCTGCCCGCTCCATCGACTCGGGCGCCGCGCTCGACAAACTGGAGCGGCTGGTGGCATTCTCCAAGACCTGAGGAGAGGTCAGACGTCAGACAACAGAGGTCAGGCCGAACCTTCGCCCGGAATGAACCATGCAACATGCCGCTGCCATCCAACCATCCGAACCCTGACCTCTGAACTCTATGTCCTTTTTAGACCAAATCCTGGCCGCCAAGCAGGCGGAGATCGCCGCCGCCCGGAACCTCAAGCCGCAGGCCGAGCTGGAGAAGCTCGCCGCCGCCCGCGAGGATTTCCGCGGCTTCGCCGCTTCCCTCGCCCGCCCCGGCGTGCGCGTCATCGCCGAAATCAAGCGAGCCTCGCCCTCCCTCGGCGACATCCGCCCCGACCTGCATCCCGGCGACCTTGCGCTGGCCTACCAGGACGGCGGAGCCGCTGCCATCTCCGTCCTGACCGAACCCGCCTTCTTCAAGGGCTCCGCCAAGGACCTCAAGCGCGCGCGCGATGTCGTCGAACTCCCCGTCCTGCGCAAGGATTTCATCCTCGACCCCTACCAGGTCTATGAAACCGCCGCGATGGGCGCCGACGCCATGCTGCTCATTGTGCGCATCCTCGACGACGAACAGCTGCAATCCCTCCTCGCCCTGGCCCATGGCATCGGCCTCGAAACGCTCGTCGAAATCCACGACGAGGAAGACGCCAAGCGCATCGCCGGCCTCGATGTCCCCGTCGTCGGCATCAACAACCGCGACCTCGCCCGTTTCCAGATCGACACGGACCGGGCCGCCCGCATCGCCGCCCTTCTGCCCCGCGGCGCCGCCGCCGTCGCCGCCAGCGGCATCCGCGGCGAATCCGATATCCAGCGCTCCCTCGCCGCCGGCATCCGCCGCTTCCTCGTCGGCGAAACCCTGGTCAAAGCCCCCGATCCCGCCGCCCTGTTGCGCCAATGGATTGCTCTTCCGGTACCCCAAATTCTTAATTCTTAATTCTTCATTCTTAATTGGACCCCATGTTCCTCCCCCACGTCAAAATCTGCGGCATCACCCGGCGGCAGGACGCGCTGTTCTGCGCCGAAGCCGGCGCCGGCGCGCTCGGCGCCGTCTTCTATGAGAAAAGCCCCCGGAATGTCACGTCGTTCCAGGCCCACGACCTCTTCAAGGGCCTCCCCGGCGACATCGCCCGCGTCGGCGTTTTCGTCAACGCCTCCGTCGACACCATGCTCCGGACCGCCCGCCAGGCCGGCCTCGACACGGTCCAGATGCATGGCGAGGAAACGGCGGAGAAGATCGAATCCGTCCTCCGCGAAGGCTTCCACGTCGTGCAGGCCATCAAGCGCACCGGGCCGGCGCTGCTGGAAGCCGCCCGCGCCCTGCCTCCGAAGGCCGGCATCCTCGTCGAATGCGGCCGGGGCGCCCTGCCCGGCGGCAATGGCGCCGCCTGGAACTGGGGCAACGCCGCGCCGCTCGCGCAGTTCCGCGCCTTCGCCATCGCCGGCGGCCTGAACGCGGAGAATCTGGCCGCCGCCGCGCGCGAAAGCGGCGCCGCGGGATTTGATGCCAGTTCCGGCGTCGAATCCGAACCCGGCGTCAAGGACGAGGCCGCCGTCCGCGCCTTCCTCCGCGTCGCGCGGGAACTCCCCGTCCCCGCCCGGCCCTTCGCCTGGAAAGGAACCCCGTCGTGAGCCATCCCCGCCTCGAAAACATCAATATCGAATCCGTCATCCCGCTCGCCACGCCGCGCGAGATGAAGAAGGCCATCCCCCTGACCAGCGCCACCATCGCCACCGTCGCGCGCGGCCGCGAAACCCTCGAACGCATCCTCGATGGCGAAGATCCGCGCCTCTTCGCCGTCGTCGGCCCCTGCTCCATCCACAACCTCGGCGCCGCCGAGGAATATGCGCACCGGCTCAAGGCCCTCGCCGATGAAATCGCCGGCTCCATCTACGTCGTCATGCGCGTCTACTTCGAGAAGCCCCGCTCCGCCCTCGGCTGGAAGGGGCTCATCAACGACCCCTACATGAACGACACCTTCCACATCGAGGAAGGCATCCGCATGGCGCGGCATTTCCTGTTCCGCGTGGCCGAACTCGGCCTGCCCGCGGGCACGGAACTGCTCGACGTCCTCATGCCGCAGTACATCGGCGACCTCGTCTCCTGGAACGTCATCGGCGCGCGCACCGCCGAAGCCCAGACCCACCGGGAAATCTCCAGCGGCATCTCCACGCCCATCGGCTTCAAGAACGGAACCGACGGCTCCCTCGACGCCGCCATCAACGGCGTGCGCTCCGCCATGGGCCCCCACCATTTCCTCGGTGTCACCGAGGACGGCCTGCCCGCCGTATTCTCCACCACCGGCAATTCCTATCCCCACGTCGTCCTCCGCGGCGGAAAGAAGCCCAACTACGACGCCGAAAGCGTCGCCGCCTGCGAAAAGGCCCTTCGCGAAGCCCATCTGCCGCCGAACATCGTCGTGGACTGCTCCCATGGCAACTCCGGCAAGAAGCCGGAGCGCCAGGGCCCCGTCCTCCGCGACGTCCTCTCCCAGATCGAGGCCGGCAACCGCTCCATCCGCGGCTTCATGCTCGAAAGCAACCTCGAGGGCGGCAGCCAGCCCATGCTCGCCAACCCCGCCCTCCTCAATCCCCGCTGCTCCGTCACCGATGCCTGCATCGACTGGCCCACCACCGAATCCCTCCTCCGCGAAGCGCATGCGCGCCTCAAGAACGTAATCGGATCCTCCCGCTCGGCCTGACCCCTGAACCCCGAACCCTGAACCCTCTCCCCCTATGAAAAAACTCATCGGCCAGTACCCCGACGCCACCGGCCACTTCGGCCCCTACGGCGGACGCTTCGTCGGCGAAACCCTCATGTCCGCCCTCCTCGACGTCGAAGCCGCGTGGCACTCGGCCAAGAACGACCCCGCCTTCATGGCCTCCTTCCGCGCCATGCTCCGCGACTATGCCGGCCGCCCCACCCCCCTCGACTGCGCCGAACGCCTCTCCGCCCACGCCGGCGGCGCCCGCCTCTGGCTCAAGCGCGAGGACTGCACCCACACCGGCGCACACAAGATCAACAACGTCGTCGGCCAGGGCCTCCTTGCCCGCCGCATGGGCAAGAAGCGCGTCATCGCCGAGACCGGCGCCGGACAGCACGGCGTCGCCACCGCCACCATCGCCGCCCGCTTCGGCTTCGACTGCAAGGTCTTCATGGGCGCGGAGGACATCCGCCGCCAGGCCCCCAACGTCCGCCGCATGGAACTCCTCGGCGCGCAGGTCGTCCCCGTCACCTCCGGCACCTCCACCCTCAAGGACGCCATGAACGAAGCCCTCCGCTACTGGTCCGGCGCCAGCGAGGACACCTTCTACGTCATCGGCACCGTCTCCGGCCCCCACCCCTATCCCGAAATGGTCCGCGACTTCCAGCGCGTCATCGGCGACGAAGCCCGCGCGCAGTTCCTGGAGAAATGCGGGAAGTTGCCCGACTTGCTCGTCGCCTGCGTCGGCGGCGGCTCGAACGCCATGGGTCTCTTCTATCCCTTCCTCGACGATCCGTGCGAGATGATCGGCGCCGAAGCCGCCGGCGACGGACTCGACACGCCCCGCCACGCCGCCTCGCTCTGCGGCGGCTCCCCCGGCGAACTCCACGGCGCCCTGACCTACCTCCTCCAAAGCGACGAAGGCCAGATCCACGAGGCCTGGTCCATTTCCGCCGGCCTCGACTACCCCGGCGTCGGCCCCGAACATGCCCTCCTGCACGACCTGAAGCGCGTGCGCTACGAAGGCGTCACCGATGTGGAAGCCGTCGCCGCCTTCCAGCTCCTCTGCCAATACGAGGGCATCATCCCCGCCCTCGAAAGCTCCCACGCCCTCGCCGCCGCCCTCCGCGAAGCGAAAAAACGCCCCGCCGCCCAGAACATCCTCGTCAACCTCTCCGGCCGCGGCGACAAGGACCTCGACCACGTCACCCGCTGGATGAAAGAGCACGGTGCACCCTAGCCCCGCCAGAGTTTTCCACACCGTGGAAAAAAGTGCCGCGATTTTTCCACACTGTGGAAAACTTTCAATCGTCTGCTTCCCCCTGAACCCCGAACCCTGAACCCTGCCCCCTAACCTATGAACCGAATCACCGCCACCTTCCAACGCCTCGCCGCCGCCAAGAAAAAGGCCCTCGTCGGCTATCTCACCGCCGGCGACCCCACCCCCGAGACGAGCTTCGAAATCCTTCGCGCCGCCTGCGCCGCCGGCATCGACATCCTCGAGCTCGGCGTGCCCTTCTCCGACCCCACCGCCGACGGCCCCGTCATCCAGGAGGCCTCCCAGCGCGCCCTCAAGGCCGGCATGACGCTCACCCAGACCCTCGACTTCGCCGCCCGTCTGCGCCGCGAGTCGGACATCCCCATCATGCTCTTCGGCTACTACAATCCGCTCTTCAAATACGGCCTGGTCCGACTCGCAAAGGCGGCGCACAAGGCCGGCGTCGACGGCCTCCTCGTCGTCGACCTCCCGCCCGAGGAAGCCGGCCCCCTGCGCGCCGCGCTCCAAGGCACCGATATCCAGATCATCTTCCTCGTCGCGCCCACCACGCGCCCCGACCGCGTGCAGAAGATCGCGCATGAAACCGGCGGATTCCTGTACTTGATCACGAAGGCCGGAACCACCGGCGAAGGCGGCCTCGACGTCGAAGCCATCCGCCGCCATGCCGCCGAGGTGAAGAAAATCAGCCCCCTGCCCGTCTGCCTCGGCTTCGGCATCCGCAACGGCGCCGACGCGCACCAGCTCGCCCCCATGGCCGACGGCGTCATCGTCGGTTCCGCCCTCTGCCGCGTCATCGGCGACGCCCCCGGCGCCTCCGACCTCCCCGCGCGCATGGCCGCCAAGATCCGCGACCTCCGCCAGGGCCTCGACTCCTGACCCGCCGCCTCCCCCGCCGCGGGCCGGGATTCTTCAGCCCCCGCTGCGCTTCCAGCGGGGTTCCGGCGCGGCGCGCAGCCCCGCCTCCTTGCGGACGGCGACGTAGAGGCTGTCCACGATCTTCTCGCAATCCTTCACCAGCGCCTCGGAGATGCGCACGGTCAGGTGGCTGCCGGCGCGCAGGTGGACCTTAGCGTTGTCGGGATAGAGCAGGCAGATGTTCAGCGGCGTCTGGCCCGGATGGCGGCGGATCACGTCCCTCAGCTCGTTCATCCGCTCTTCCGTCCAGGTGCCGACGTTCACATGCAGGGTCAGGCCCTGCGTGAAGCGCGCGGGGACTTCGTCGATGGGATAGATTTCATCCACGGTCAGGGTGTTCGCGCCGCCGCCGTTGTCCTTGCGCACGGCGCCGCACAGCATCACCGCGGCGTCGGGCTGCAGGTGGATGCCGTACTGGGCGTAGGCTTCTGGAAAGGCCACGGCGGAAATCGAGCCGTCCAGCGTGTCGAGCCGGAACGACATCATCGCCCGAGGCACCTCGTCGGGCTTCTTCGGCTTCGTGAACCGCTTCTGGGCGTTGACGACGAGCCCGCCGAGGCGCGTGCGCGTGCGCTCGGGCAGCTTCGCGAAGCCCTCCGCGTCGCATTGGTTGTATTTCTCCAGGGTCCACGTGCAGGCCAGCAGCGGATGCCCCGAGATGTAGAAGCCGATCAGCTCCTTTTCGAACGCGAGCATCTGCTTCTGCGGCCACGGCTCCCCGGCCGGCAGGTCCGCGTCCTTCATGTGCACGCCTGCGGTCCCCTCGCCGCCCAGCAGGTCGAACAGGGAGGACTGCCCGGCGGCCCGGTCCTTGCGGACCGACGCGGCATAGCCCATCGCCGTCTCGATCCCCTCGAACAGGCGGCCGCGCATCAGCCCCGTGAAATCGAACGCGCCGCACTTCACCAGCGCCTCGATGGTCTTCTTGTTCACGTCGCCGTTCTCGATGCGCTCGCAGAAATCCACCAGCCCCTTGAACGGGCCGTTCGCCTCGCGCTCCTTCACGAGCGCCTCCACCGCCCCCGCGCCGACGCCCTTGATGCCGGCAAGGCCGTACCGGATCGCCCCCTTCACCGGCGTGAAGCGGAGCCCGCTCTCGTTCACGTCCGGCGGCAGCACCTGGATGCCCATCTTCTGCGCCTCGGCCACCAGCACCGGCAGCTTGTCCGTGTTGCCGATTTCCGACGACAGCATCGCCGCCATGAACTCGACCGGATGGTTCGCCTTCAGGTAGGCCGTCTGGAAGGTCACGATCCCGTACGCCGCCGAATGCGACTTGTTGAAGCCGTACGACGCGAACTCCGCGATCTGGTCGAAGATCTGCCCCGCCTTGGCGGCGGTGCACGTCTTCTTCTTCACGCAGCCGTCGACGAAGGCCTGGCGCTGCTTGGCCATCTCCTCGGGCTTCTTCTTGCCCATCGCGCGGCGCAGGATGTCGCCCTGCCCCATGCTGAAGCCCGCGAGGATGCCGGCGGCCTGCTGCACCTGCTCCTGGTACACCATGATCCCGTAGGTTTCCTTCAGGACCGGCTCCAGCAGCGGATGCGGATACTCGATCGGCTCGCGCCCGTGCTTGCGCGCGATGAACGACGGAATCATGCCCATCGGCCCCGGCCGGTAGAGCGCGATCATGGCGATCAGCTCCTCGATCCGGTTGATCTGGAGCTGCCGCAGCAGGTCGCGCATGCCTTCGGATTCGACCTGGAACACGCCCACGGTGTCGCCGCGCGCCAGCAGCTCGTAGGTCTTCGGGTCGTCCAGCGGCAGGTTGTCCGGGTCCGGCTCGGCGCCCGTCGTGCGCTTCACGTTCTCGCAGGCTTCGCGCACCACCGTGAGGGTCTTGAGCCCCAGGAAGTCCATCTTCAGCAGGCCCGATTCCTCCAGCGGAACCGCCTCCCACTGCGAAATGACGTTGCCGTCCTTGTCCTTCGTCAGAGGAATCAGCTCGATCAGCGGCCGCTCGCCGATGACGACGCCCGCCGCATGCGTGCCGGTCTGGCGCGGCATGTCCTCCAGCGGCGGCGCGAACTTCATGATCTCCTTCGCGAACGGCTCGCGCTTGCACGCCTGCGCGAAATCGACGCTTTCCTTGAAGGCCTTTTCCAGCGTGGTGCCCGGCACCTCGGGAACCATCTTCGCGAGCCGGTCGCAGTCCGGCAGCGGGATTTCCAGCGCGCGCCCGATGTCGCGGATGAGCGTCTTGGCGCCCAGCGTGCCGTAGGTCACGATCTGCGCCACGCTGTCCGCGCCGTACTTGCGCCGCACGTATTCGATCACCTCGCCGCGCCGCATCTGGCAGAAGTCGATGTCGAAGTCCGGCGGCGACACGCGCTCCGGGTTCAGGAAGCGCTCGAAGATCAGTCCGTAGCGCAGCGGATCGATGCCCGTGATGCCCACCGCGTAGGCGACGAGGCTGCCGGCGCCGGATCCGCGCCCCGGGCCCACCGGCACGCCCATCTGCTTGGCCGCGTGGATGAAATCCCACACCACGAGGAAATAGTTCAGGAAGCCCGTCTTCTCGATCACGCCCAGCTCGTGCCGGAACCGGTCGGCGATCGTCTTCTCGCGGGCGTCCTTCGGGTGCTCGAGGTCCTCCACGCCGTAGAGGCGGCGGATGCCCTCCGCCGCGATCTTCGTCAGGTACTGCTTGTGCGTCAGCCCGTCGGGGCACTGGTAGTTCGGGAAATGCGGATTCTTCTGCCCGCCCAGCGCCAGCTCCACGTTGCAGCGCCCGGCGATCTTCCACGTGTTCTCGATCGCGTCCGGCAGGTCCTTGAACAGCTTGCGCATCTCCGCTTCGCTCTTCAGGTAGAACTGGTCGGAGCCGTACTTCATGCGGTCCGGCTCGCTCCACTTCGCCTGCGTCTGCAGGCACAGCAGCATCTCGTGCGGCTCCGCGTGCTCCGGCGCGAGGTAGTGCACGTCGTTCGTCGCCACCAGCGGCAGCCCCAGCTTCCGCGCCAGCGCGACCATTTTCCGGTTCACGTCCCGCTGCTCCGGCAGCCCGTGGTCCTGCACCTCGAGGTAGAAGCGGTCCTTCCCCAGGATCTCCGCGTATTCGCCCGCGAGCGTCCGCGCCTTGTCCTCGAGCCCGTCCAGGAGCGCCTCGGCCACTTCCCCCTTTAGGCACGCGGACAGCCCGATGAGCCCCTCGTGGTGCTGCGCGAGCAGCGCCCGGTCGATGCGCGGCTTGTAGTAGTAGCCGTCGAGGTGCGCGAGGCTCACCAGCCGCTTCAGGTTCTCGAAGCCCCGGTTGTCCTCCGCCAGCAGCACCAGGTGGTTCGCCTGGCGCCCGTTCACCAGCACCTTCTCGCGGTGGTCGCCGGGGGTGACATAGATCTCGCAGCCCAGCAGCGGCTTGATGCCGTGCTTGCGCGCCGCCTTGTAGAAATGCACCGTGCCGAAAAGGTTCCCGTGGTCGGTGATCGCCAGCGCCACCTGCCCCTGCTCCTGCGCCCGCTCCATGATCGGGCTGCGGTGCTTTTCGCCCCGGTCCAGCGCGCACAGCCCGTCCAGCAGGCTGTATTCGGTGTGCACATGCAAATGGGCGAATTTCGGTTCCAAGGTCGTCTCTTTCCGGAAAAAGCGTACCCGATTCTTCTAGCCCATCGCCCCCGTGAATCCAAGCGGATTCCATCCCGTTTTCCCGCCCGCAAAACCCCTTGTTCCCCATGCGGTTAGGCGCCCCGCGGGCCGTTTTTCCTCGGTTTTCCACACCGTGGAAAAATCGGCCCCGGAAAGCAGGCGGCGCCTTCCCTCGCCGGAGGCGGAGGACCGGCCGGGACTCAGTACACTTCGCGCCGGAGGCCGCGCACGGCCATCCGGAAGCCCATCCACATCAGCAGGAGCCAGACGCCCGCGCCATAGAGCGGCACCCAGACGCCCCAGTCCATGTAGGTGACCGCCGCCCCGCTGCCGCGCATGGTCATCCAGATCTGCGGCGCCAGCGGATGGTGCAGGAAGAATCCGCAGAAGATGGCCCGCGTCATCGCCAGCGTCGGATTCTGGGCGCCCTCGACCAGGCCCATCGTCAGCCCGCCGATCATCGGCAGCGCGAGGCACCAGAGGAAAAGCACCGCGCCGGAGGCCAGATAGGCGCTCAGCGACCGCCCGAACAGGCCCGACAGCCCCAGCGCGAGGGACGACAGCGCCAGGCCGGCCAGCAGGTTCAGCCCGAAGCAGACGAGCGGCACCCACGGCGCCAGCCCGCCCCAGAGCGCCGCGACCGCCATGAACGGGAAGGTCAGCAGGCCCAGCCACAGCGTGAAGGTCCACGCGCCCAGCAGCTTTCCGCGCGCGATCGCCCCCGGCCCGAGCGGCGAATTCACCAGCGCCGCGTAGGTCCGCTGCTCGCGCTCCTGCGAGATGCGCTGCGCCGCCGCCAGCGGCGACAGGATCACCAGCAGGCCCGCCTGGCAGTAGATCGCGCACATCGCCACCATCGCGCCCACATCGCCCGGATCCACGACCTCCCGCCCCTGCAGGGCCGACATCAGGCTCAGCCCGCAGATCAGCAGAGGCATCGCCAGGAAGAAGGCCGCGATGACCCACAGCCGGCGCTCGCGCACCCGCACCCGCAAATCCAGCCAGAACAGCGCGTTCATCGCGAGCTCCCTTCTTCCAGCACCCGCAGCACCACGTCCGCCAGCCCCGTATCCATGCGGCGGAAATCCACCACCGCCGCGCCGGCCCGCACCGCCGCGCCCAGGCAGGCCGAGGCCTCCTCGTCGGTGCGCGCCGCGAATTCCACGCCGCCTTCCACCGGGACCGGAGAGGCGCCGGCCGCGGCCAGCGCCTCGCGCGCGAGGGCCGCGTGCGCGCAGAGCACGCGCCAGCGGCAGCTCCCCAGCCCGTCCTTCAGTTCGCGGCGGTCGAAGAACGTCCTCCCCGCCGAAACCTCCACCCAGCGCCCCTGGTCCATGATGCCGAACCGGTCCGCCAGCTCCTCCAGCTCGGGCAGGATGTGCGACGAAATCACCACCGTGCGCCCCATCCCCGACAGGCCGCGCACGATCTCCAGCAGCTCCGCGCGCGCCTTCACGTCGAGCCCCGCCGCCGGCTCGTCCAGCAGCAGCAGCGGCGCATCCAGCATCAACATCCGCCCCAGCGCGAGGCGCCGCTGCCAGCCGGCGGAGAGCGATTCCACCTCCGCCTCCAGCCACGGCCCCAGGCCCAGCACTTCCACCGCCCGCTCGAGCTGCTCGGCGAATCGCGGCCCTTCCAGCCCGTGGACCATCGCGAAGAACCGCAGGTATTCGCGGCAGCTGATGTCCGTATAGACGCCCAGCGGATCGGGCATCAGGCCGATGGCCAGCGCCGCCTCCGTCGGATTCCCCGTCAGGTCGCGCCCGTCCAGGTGCACGGTCCCCGCCTCCGGCCGCAGCAGGCCCGCGATCAATTTCAGCAGCGTGGATTTTCCCGCGCCGTTGGGCCCCACCAGGCCGAACACCTCGCCCGGATGGACGTCCAGCGATATCGACTTCACCGCCTCCACCCCGTTGGGGTAGCGCTTCCTCAGTCCTTCCAGGCGCAGCAGCGCCGGTCCCGGATGGGCTTTCACGGACATTGCATCACCCATATCACGCGCCCTTTCGTCAGCGAATCCTCCCACATCGGCGCCACCCGCGGCGGCACGTCGCGCTTCAGCGCCACCACCACCCAGTCGTGGCGGGGCGGCGGCGATTCCGCCTCCACCGGATGGTGGTGGGCCGGATTCCTGCACGGGTTGCTCTTTTCCCATTGCGACAGTTCGTCGTCCAGCGCCGAGGGAAGGCCCGACAGGACGTTGCCCTCGACCTTCTTCGCCGCCAGCGGATCGATCCGGTCGCCGGCCTTCAGCGCCCCGAGTTCCCGCCATTCGCCCTCGGCCAGCACATACGCGGCATCCACATCCGCCACCGCGACCAGCCGGCGGCCGGGCGCGTCCACCGTGCCATCCTCCGGCACCAGCGGCAACGAGGCCGGCTCGAACCAGCCCGCCTCCAGTTCCAGCGCCGAACCCGTCGGCCGGCGGGGCAGCCGGAGCCGGATGCCCTCCGCCGCGATCTTCGCGTCGTCGCGCATCCACCAGCCGTCGAGACGCTCGTATCTCCGGCCATGCACGGCCGCGCCGGCCGGCAACGTCCATTCGGGACGGCCGGACTCGAAGGTCATCGCCGTGGCGACCGCGCGGCAATGCATCTCGGGCCAGCCCGCCATGGCCAGCCGGTATTCCGTCACGTCCACGCGGGGCTTCCTTTCCAGCACCCGCGTCCCGCCCGCCCAGATCGAGGCGAAGCACAGCACCGTCCAGGCCGGCAGGGTCCACCAGATCGCCACGCGCCGCTCGCCCTTGAGGCGGATGAACACCACGCCGAGGATCGCCGCCACGCCCGCCGTGAACACCAGCAGTCCCGCCAGCGTCCAGACCAGATAGGAATCCAGGTCGTCCTTGAAGAGATTCACCTGGTTGTCCAGCACGCTCTTCTTGGGGCCGGACCGTTCGTGCTCCTCCAGGTCCGCTTCCGCCTTCGAGGGATACAGGTCCAGCTCGCGCAGGCTGAATTCGCCCTTGGAACACCAGTTCCCCGGTTCGACGGATTCGGAAACCGCCTGGCCGTCCTTGCCCGTGCCCAGCGCCCCCCGGATGCGCTCCACCAGCGCCGTCTCCCCGGACAGGCGCACGCCGCTCAGCAGAAGGCGGCGCAGCAGCGCCTCGCGGCCTTCCATCTTCTTCCACAGCGATTCGGTGAACCAGATGCCCCGGACCTGCCGGTAGGCCGCCATCTCATCGGGCAGGTCGCCGACGCGCGCGAGCGAACCCAGGTCCTTCGCCACCTGCTCCAGCGCCTCGTCGGCATTGGCCATGCCGGCCAGCGAACGCGAGTCTTCGGACAGCTTGCGCGCGGGCAGCATGCCGCGGCACAGCCGGTGCCCCGCCGCATCAAGCACCTCGTAGCGGGTGAACAGCGCGGCCGGCTTGCGGTTCCGGAACGACATCGGCGCCTGGCAGTTCCGGGGCAGGATCACCGGAACCCGCAGCGGAAACTCCGCCGGCAGCGTCCAGGTCTCCTCCGACACCGCGCGGCGCGGCACCGCCTGCGGCAGGACTCCCGGGATGAAATTCGTCGGGATGTCGTCCCCCTCGGGCCAGTTCATGTCGCCGGGCGGCGCCACCGAATGGAGCAGACGGACCGTCAACGGCCCCTTCGGCGCCTCCACGCCGGACGTCACCCAGAACACCAGCGCCCCTTCGTAGCCGCGGTTGGGCTCGACGTAATCCTCCGCCTCGGAATAGGTGCTGCGCTGTTCAGGCTCCACCACCCAGTCCGGCTGGAACTCCGCCCGCACCGGCGCGTTCTCCGGCGCCCCCTGCCAGTCCGCCCAGGTCTCCCCGCGCACCGGCGACGTGGCGACGCCCCACACCAGCGCCGCTCCAATCCATTTCCATCCCTTCACCGTTCCGGCTCCTTTGCAAACGCCATGACTTGTGCGCCCAGTCTAGGCCAGCGCCCCCTTTTCGGCCAGTTCGTTTTCGATGTGGATCGCCCGGCTTGTGTTTGCGCGGATTTGCCGTATTCTCTCTTCCATGTTGGCAAACTTTAGGCGATGGATCCTTCTGGCCGCCGTCCTCCTGCCCGCTCCCCGCGTCCTGGCGTGGGACAGCCTAACGTTCGATCTGCCTTCGGGCGGCCGGGAAAGCCTCTGGCGCGACGCGCTCGCCAAGCGATGGGATGGCCAGATCGAGCAGAAGATCGAAGGCGGCCGCGTTGATGTCGTGACCGACCGGTACGCCATTGAAGTGGAGTTTCCCCACAAATGGCACGAAGGCCTCGGGCAGGCCCTCCACTACGCGGATGCCACCGGGAAGAAGGGCCTTCTCGCCGTCATTTCCTATGCCCGCGGCGAAGCCCGCCTCCAGGAAAACAGCCGCCGCCAGCTCGAGATGATCGAAAAGCTCTGCGTTTCCAACCGCATCAAGATGGTCGTGCTCTATCCCCGCCGGCCGGAAGCGTTCAAGCACCGCCCGGCGTCCCGGAAATAGGGACCGGCGTCCGTCAGTACAAGTGGCACCAGACCCGGTGCCCGTCCACCTCGCGGCAGGCGGGCGCTTCCGCGCGGCAGATCGCCATCGCCTTCGGACAGCGCGGATGGAACGGGCAACCCGGCGGCGGATTCGCGGCGGAGGGCGGTTCGCCCGGCAGCGCCTTCCGCTGCCGCTTCGCGCCCGGCACGGGAACGGCCTCCACCAGCGCCTGCGCGTAGGGATGCTTCGCCCCCTCCACCATCGAATCCGCCGGGCCGACTTCCGCCAGCCGCCCGAGATACATCACCGCCAGGCGGTGGGACACATGCCGCAGCACGCTCAGATCGTGCCCGATCACCAGATAGGCCAGGCCGTGCCTTTGCCGGAGCTCCATCAGCAGGTTGATCACCTGCGCCTGCACGCTGACGTCCAGCGCGCTGACGATCTCGTCGCACACCACGATGTCCGGGCGCAGCGACAGGGCGCGGGCGATGCAGATGCGCTGCCGCTGGCCGCCCGAGAATTCAAAGGGATATTTCCACAACGCGGATTCGTCCAGCCCCACCTCGGCCAGCAGGCGCGCCGCCGCCGCCTCGCGCGGCTCTCCCCCCAGCAGGCGGTGTTCCGCCATCCCTTCCGTCAGGAGGTCGCAGATCGCCATGCGCGGATTCAGCGCCGCCATCGGATCCTGGAAGACCATCTGGATCCGGCGCCGCTGGTCCTTGGCCAGGGCCTTCCGGCGCGCGGGCGAAAACAGGATCTTGCCGTCCATCTTCACCGCGCCGGCGGTGGGCCGCTCCAGCCCTGCCAGCACGCGTCCCAGCGTGGTCTTGCCGCAGCCGGACTCCCCCGCCAGCCCCAGCGTCTCGCCGCGCGCGATCTCCAGCGAGACGCCATCGACCGCGCGCACATGCCCCGTCGTCCGCGCCAGCACCCCGCGCCGGATCGGGAAACGGACCTCCACCGATTCCAGCGAAATCCAGGGCGTTGCCGGTGCCGAACTCACGCGGACATCCTACCCGGATTCATGGCGAAAGGAAATCGCGCAGTTGGTCCGCGCAGGCGGCCGCGTCGGCATGGCCGTTCTGGTAGAGGCATTCGAGTTCCGCGCGGTCCTGGCTGTAGCGCCCCACCGCCAGCGGCTTCGAAGGCCGGATGACCATCAGCCGGCCGCCGACCTCCTCCGCCTCCAGTTCGTCGAGCTGGCGGTTGTAGGTCTCGTGCTGGCGCCGCACCGCCTCGGCCAGCCCGGGAAAATGCCGGTATTTCAGGCGGATCGCCGCGCGCATCGCCGGACCCGGCGCCGGCTTGCGGAACCCCTGGTTGCGGGTCAGCACCACGACGCGCCGCGGGAACCCGTCCGCCGCCGCCTGCGCGAAGGGAATGGGATCGGCGATGCCGCCATCCAGATACAGCCGGCCGTTCACCCGCGCCATCCGCCCCACCATCGGCAGCGACGAACTCGCCAGCAGCGCCTCCGTCAAGGGTGCGTCGCCCTTGTCGAAATACACCGCCCGGCCCGTCTCGCAATCCGTCGCCCCCACCCGGAACCGCGTCGGCGCCGACTCGAACGCCGCGAATTCGAAAGGCAGATGGTTCGGCAGTTCGCGATAGATGAAATCCATGCCGAACGGATTCCCCTCCCGGAACCAGTTCCACCACGAAAAATAGCGCGGGTCCCCCGCGAACCGCGTGAAGACCTGGCGGTTCCGCCCGAACTGCCCCGACACATAGGACGCCGCGTTGCTGATGCCCGCCGACACCCCGATCACATACGGGAAGCGGATGCCCGCCTCCAGGAAGAAATCCATCGCCCCCGAGGCGTAGTGCGCGCGCATGCCGCCGCCTTCCAGCACCAGCGCGGCGTCCCCCCTCACCGGAAATGCCGTTGTCATTCCCGCCTCATAGCGCGTTCACGAATCCGCCGGCCTTGCCTTCCTCGCGGACAAACCCGTTCTTCGAAAAATAGCGGGGGTGCGAGGGGTGCCGCGCCACCGCATGGAACCGCTTGATCCCCTGCTCCTTGAAGAACATCCGCTTCGTCCGGTAGAGATAGCGCCCCGCCTTGAAATCGCGGTATTCCGGAATCAGGAAATCGATCACGATGTCCGCATCCGCTCCCGCCTGCCGGTAGGAGAACAGGCCCACCGGCAGCATGTTGCGGAACAGGATGCAGGTATGCGCCTCCTGCAGGTCCTCGAGCGTCAGCCCCGGCGCGAACTCCATCAGCTCCCGCTCGTGGAACAGGAAGAAGCGCCGGAGATATTCCGCGCCCAGGCTCGTCGCCGGCGCCAGGTCGAAATAGGCGCTGTATCGCATCGATTGCAGCAGATACCACCCGTCGATCCCCGCGATCACCAGGTTGATCGCGCATACCGGCCACGACCCGATCAGCCAGCCGTACGCCCCGAACAGCACCGAGCCGATCCCGTTGATCAGCCGCAGCCGGAACACGTTGGTCATCAGCAGCGAAACCAGAATGATCAGCGACGCCGCGTAGCCGATCGCTTCCTTCATCCAATCGAAATTCATGTCGTTCCCTTCCGGCTCAAGCGCCCAACCGCGCGCCGGGCGCCAGCTTGTAGCCGCATAAAAAAGCCGCGCCGGGCATCGGTTTCTTTCCGGCCGGCTGCACCTGCGTCAGCCGCAGCGCGCCCCGGCCCGTGGCAACCAGCGGTCCCGCGCCCGCCGCCTCCAGGACCGTTCCGGGCGGCGCGGAAGCGCCTGCTTCCACTTTCACTTCGTGGATCTTCAGCAGGAGGCCGCCCGGCAGGAACGTGTATGCGCCGGGCCATGGCGAAAATCCCCGCAGCTGGTTCCGGATCGCCTCCGCCGGCAGGCTCCAATCCACGAGGCCGTCCTCCTTCGACAGCTTGCGCGCCAGCGTCACCCGCGATTCGTCCTGCGGCACCCCCTGCGTCCGGCCCGCGCGGAATCCATCCAGCACCCGCACCAGCAGCTCCGCGCCTTGCGCGGCCAGCTTCGGCTCCAGCGAGCAAAAATCGTCGTCCGGCGAGATCGGGAACCTCTCCTGCGCCAGGACATCCCCCGCATCCATCTTCGGCGTCACATAAAGCACGCTCACGCCTGTCTCGGGGTCGCCGTTCGCCAGCGCCCACTGGATGGGGCTCGCGCCGCGGTACTTCGGCAGCAGCGAGGGATGCACATTGATCGTCCCGATCCGCGGCACCGCCAGCAGCTTCTTCTTCAGGAACTGCCCGTAGGACGCCACCACGATCACGTCCGGCTCCAGCGCCGCCAGCTGCGCGACGAATCCTTCTTCGCCCGCATCCGCCGGGTCGAACACCGGCAGGCCGCGCCCCACAGCCAGCGGTTTCAGCGCGCACGGTTGGCAATGCATTCCGCGCCCCCCCGCGCGGTCCGGCTGCGTCACGACGGCGACGAGATCGTCGCGTCCCGCCGCGAGGATGCCCTCCAGCAGGGGACACGCCAGCGCGCCCGATCCCATCAAGATGACCTTCAGCCTGTCCATGCCCCGTACGCTAGAGGCCCCCGCCCCCGCCGGCAAGGCAAAACCCGCCGTCACGCCTTCGTGCAGTAGTAGTTCGCCAGGACGCCGCCTTTGGAATCCGCGGAATCGATGCGGAACCCGGCGCGTTCCAGCAGGCCCTCCATGATCCAGGCATAGGTGGAAAATTCCCGGCCCACGTGGGAGCGGATGCTGTTCCCGACCTCCGGCCCGCCCTGGGCCGCCGTTTGCGCGATCCACGCCTCGATGTTTGCGTCGATGTTTTCCGTCCGGAACACCACGTCCATCAAGTGGAACTGGCCGCCCGGCTTGAGCCACCCGGCCAGCCGGTCCAGCGCCTTCTGCTTCCAGAAATCGGGCAGGTGGTGCAGCGCCAGGCTCGAATGGATGGCGTCGAAGGGCGGTCCGTCGTGGACATAGGTCAGGAAGCCGCCCTGCCGGCAGACGACGTTCGCCAGCCCTTCTTCCCGGGCCTTCCACTGCACGAAATCCAGCATCGCGGCCGACACGTCGATCGCATAGACCGTGCCGCAGCGCCGCGCGAAGGCGCGCGCGAAGGCGCCGGTCCCGCAGCCGAAATCCCCCACGACCGCGTCGGGCGGCAGGTCCAGCCGCGCCAAAATCGCCGCGTTCTCGCCGTCGACATCCCGGAACCGCCGGTGCTGCTCGTCGTAGGCCGCCACCACCGCGCGGTCGCCGAAATCGCGCCCGGCCGGTACCGATTCGTCCCATTGCACATTCGTTTTCATTCCGTTCCGTCCTCTTTCAGCGCTTGCGGAGCACGCTGACGCGCGGGTTGCTCAAGTCCAGCGCCTCGAATCCAAAGGTGCCGAGGATCCAATCCAGCGTTTTCCGGTGGTAGAAAACCACGTGGGTCTCGTCGCTGGCATAGCCCCATGTGCGGAAGGATTCCAGATCCTCCCACGGCGCCGTCATCACCGTCAGGATGCCGCCGGGCTTGAGCAGGGACGACATGCGCCCCCATTCCACCGCGGGGCGGAAGAAATGCTCGACCACCTCGGTGGCGAACAGATAGTCAAACAGCCCCTCGGGCCATTCGGGGAAGAAGAAGGGATCGTAGTTCTCGCAGCGAAACCCTTCCGCAAACAGCAGCCGGAACAGCGTGGGCGTGTGCCCGCAGCCAAAGTCCAGCCCGCGCATCCGGGGATCCAGGCGCGGGAGGACGGGGTCGATGGCCTGCCGCAGGAAAGCCACGTAGCCGGCATCCCCCGGCCCGTCATGGTGCTTGGCATACCGTTCCCGCTCGGCCGCCTCCGACGGCAGGAAGCCGGATTCCACGAAGATCAGCCGGCACCGCCCGCACACGAGGTGCCGCCGCTTCCGCACGTCGACGACGGTTTCGAACGGCCCCGGCGTCCCGCACAGGGGGCAGATCGAATCGCCGCCCGGCCTCACGCCCGCGCCTCCTCCGGCATCCGCGCCAGATAGATTCCGTTGGACGACGTCCCCTGCGTGAGCGGATTTTCGAAAAGGGAGATGTGGCCCTCCGCCCTTCCAAACACCTTCCGCAACAGGCCCAGGAACGCCTCGCCCGGCTCGTCGTTGGACCACATCGCGAACACGCCGCCCGGCTTGAGGAACCGCCCCAGCCGCCGCAGCCCCTCCTCCGAATAGAAATCCGCATGCGCGCCGTTGAGCAGCTGCGACGGCGTGTGGTCGATGTCCAGCAGCACCGCATCCCAGCGGTGCCCCGGACGCGCCGGATCGAAGCCGTCGCCGCGCGCCAGCGCGAAGAAATCGGCGTTCAGGAAGGAGCACCGCGGATCGCCGGACAGCTGGCGCCCGTTGGGTACGAGGCCCTGCCGATGCCAGTCGATCACCGGTTCCAATGCCTCGACGACGACCAGCCGCGCCACCTGCGGAAACGCAAGCGCCGCCGCCGCCGTGTAGCCGAGCCCCAGCCCGCCCACCACGATTTCCCAGTCCCGGCCCGCCAAAGGGGCCAGCCCCCGGTTTGCCAGATCCTCTTCGGCCACATGGAACAGGCTCGACATCAGGTATTCGCCGTTCAGCTTGACCTCGACCGCCTCCGCCCCGTCGAGGGCCAGAACGCTCCGGCGCTGCAGCACCAGCTCGCCCAGGCGGGTTTTGCGATAATCCAGTTCTTCGAATGGTCTGGCCATGATTCGCCCCGACCTTAGCACTCCCTCTCCCCGAAAGCCATATTCCAAATCCTCGGGGCTTGCCTTGCGCCGGGCGATTCTGCGATTTTCCACCCGGCATGAACGACGACGGCTACACTTCCCTGCCCGGCGGCCTGCGCCTGGAAAAATCCGATGCGCTCATCTGCGCGGTCGGCAGCCTGGACGAGCTCAACGCGGCGCTGGGGCTCCTGCGGGTCCTGCCCGCCGGACGACCGGACGCCGCGCGGATCGAAGCCGTCCAGCGCGACCTGCTGCGCATCGGCAGCGAACTGGCTACGGGGAAGCCGGCGCTCGGGACGGAAGACGTCGCCAGGATCGAGGCCGAACTCGCCCGGCAAAACGCCGCCCTGCCCCCTCTCCACGGATTCGTCCTGCCGGGAGCCGATGAACGTTCCGCCCGGGCGCATGCGGCGCGCACGGCATGCCGCCGCGCGGAGCGCGAACTGGTCCGTGCGCGAAAATCCCATCCGGAACGGATCTTCCCGCCGGCCCTGGCCTACCTCAACCGGCTCTCCGGCCTGCTGTTCGCGATGGCCCGGTCCCATCCGGAAATTCCCTGAAAGAAAAGGGCTGCCCGGAGTCCCGGACAGCCCTTCTGCACGGCGCGTTCCGCGCTTTAGAACGTGTATTTCGCGGAAAGCTGGATGCGGTCGTTGGTCGCATCTTCGCCTTCCAGGTAGTCGGTGGTCATCTGGCTGTATTCCACCATCCCCGTCAGGGCGGCGGTGAACTTGTAGGCGGCGTTGATCCAGGCCAGCGTGTTCTTGGAGCGCATGCCGGCGTTCAGATCCTCGTCCTCCGGATCGTCGATGGAGTAGCCCAGGCCGAAGGCCAGCTTCTCGGTGGGATCGTAGAGGAGCTGGGCGAAGCCGCCGACGGCCTCGATCTCCTCGCCCAGGACCGTGTTCACGCCCTGGCCGATGGCGCCATAATAGGTGTCGAGGTTCGCGCC
The DNA here is from genome assembly GCA_937860055.1 of uncultured Verrucomicrobiota bacterium. Lineage (GTDB taxonomy): Bacteria > Verrucomicrobiota > Kiritimatiellia > CAIQIC01 > Lenti-01 > Lenti-01. Next base: position 56,978 of record CALMBO010000013.1, read on the forward strand.
CTGCCAGAGGTTGGCCTGCACCGCCAGGCACTTGGTCAGCGGCAGGAAGACGGATCCCTGGACGGACCAGGTGTCGTAGTCCGTGGCATCCTCCGCCGTGATGACCTTGTTGCTGTTGACGCCGTCGAGGGTTTCCTGCCCGTAGTGGCCGGACACGCCGATGCGGGCCATCTTCTCGGTCCACAGCTTCTGGTGCAGCGCGACATTGAACTGGGCGGTCGGGAAATCGGCATCGGCTCCGTCGTCAAAGCCGCCGCCGTCGAGGTCTTCGCCGACGGTCTGCGCCGCCGCGACCTTGAGCACGAGCTTGGTGTTGTCGGTGAACTTCAGTTCCTGCGTCGCGCGGGCCTGGGGCCGGCGCAGGCCGAGGGCGCCGGCATCCGCCAGATAGGCGAAGTTGACGATGCGGGCCGTCAGTTCGCAGAAGGTGTCCCAGTCCTGGCCGAAGCGCAGGGACAGGCCCGAGGAATGGGCGGCGTCGATGTAGGCGAGGCGCATGCGCGGATTGTAGGAATTGGCCTTGTCGCCGCCATAGAAGTCCATTTCGATCTTGCCCATGGTTTTCCAGTTTCCGACATCCGGACCGAAGGCGTTCAGACCGAGGCGGCTTTCCCGGGCGCCCATGTGCGTCTGGCCATCCTTCTCGCCATCCCTCTCCGGAAGGACGTAGAAGGTGAAATCCCCCTTCGGGGCGGCTTCCTGGGTATCATAGGAGTAGTCGGCCTTGATATAGCCGTAGAGCTGCAGCCGCAGATCGCCGGCATCCTTGAGGGTTACCTCGATGGCGAGGGCGGGAACAGCGAAACCAATGGCAAGGGCAAGGGCTATCCAACTTTTTCTCACTCAGGGCCTCCTTGGGTGTGTTTCTTTTGTTTGATGGGCAGATTCTTTCAGAAGAAACAACGGAGGGTCAACCCCCTTTCCTTTCCAAATGCATCTTTTTCGCCTCGCCGGCTGGCGGTTCCGTCCCGGACGTGCTAAAGTAGGCCCGCAACCCCAAACAGGAGAATCACATGTCTGAATTCAGCAGCACCATCCAGCAGGCCGATTGGAAAACCGAAAAGCACGCCCCCGTCATCGAGGCGCCTGATTCCGTCAAGGCCGGAGAGTTCTTCACGGTCTCGGCCAGCCTGGGCAAGGCCATCGCCCATCCGAACACCCCCCAGCATCACATCGCCTGGATGTCGCTCTACTTCCTTCCCGAAGGCGCCAAGCTGGCCATCCAGCTCGCGCACGCCGAATTCTCCGCTCATGCCGACTCCACAACGGAGGTCCCCGGCCCCGCGCTGACCAACCCGAACATGATCGCCAACCTCAAGCTGTCCAAGCCGGGCACGTTGCAGGCGGTGGCCTACTGCAACATCCACGGTGTCTGGCAGTCCTCCAAGGCCATCCAGGTCCAGGCGTAGCCAACCACCAGCCGCCGGAACCTGTGTCCCGGCCCGCGACGGCGGACGGAAGGGGTTTGCCCTTTCCGTCCGCTTCTGTTTTTGCTAGGGGTCGTTCCACCATGACCCAAATCCGCATCATCGATTCCCCCTTCCTGGACCGGCTCGCGGCCGAAGCCGCCGCCACGACGCGCCGCCGCAAGAATTTCAACCTGCACGCCGCGCCGGAGTATCCCTGCCAGCGCTTCTTCAACGCCATGTGCGCGGACACCTATGTCCAGCCGCACCGCCATTCCGAACCGTCCAAGGACGAGACGGTCGTGCTGCTGCGCGGCAGGATGGGCGTCGTGGAATTCGATGATGCGGGAAACGTTGTTTCCGCCGCCGCCATCCGGCCGGGCATGGTCGTGGATGTGCCTTGGAACACGTTCCATGCCTGGTGCGCGCTGGAGGACGGAACCCTCTTCTTCGAGGCCAAGTCCGGCCCCTACCGGGCGCTGGCGCCCGCCGAAAAAGCCTCTTTCGCCCCTCCCGAGGGCGATCCGCGCGTGCCCGAATACCTCGCCTGGCTCAAATCCCTGTGCACCGCAACATGAGCATGCCTCCCCCTCCCCCGGCCATCGCCATGGAACAGCAGAATCCCGCCGCCACGCCCGACTGGGCCAAGGACGCCATCTGGTACCAGATCTTTCCCGAGCGCTTCCGCAACGGCGCGCCGCAGTCCGATCCGCGCCCCGAGGATTTCGCCGGACGCATCCCCGGCTGGCGGGTCTCGCCCTGGGGCATGGAGTGGTACGGCCGCGATGAGTGGGAAAAACCGCACGCGGACGATTTCTGGGCCACCGTCTTCAACCGCCGCTTTGGCGGCGATCTCGTCGGCCTGCGCGGACAACTGCCTTATCTGCAGAAGCTCGGCGTCAACGCGATCTACCTCAATCCGGTCTTCCAGGCCGCCTCGCTGCACAAGTACGACGCCACCGCCTACCACCACATCGACCCGGCGTTCGGCCCCGACCGCGAAGGCGACCTGCGCGCACTGGCCGCCGCGAACGAAACCGAGGATCCCTCCACCTGGATCTGGACCTCCGCCGACCGCTGTTTCCTCGACCTCGTCGCCGACCTCCATTCCCGCGGCATGCGCGTGATCCTCGACGGCGTCTTCAACCATTCCGGCACCCGCTGCTTCGCCTTCCAGGACCTGAAGAAGCGCGGGAAGGCCTCGAAATACGCCGACTGGTACCAGATCACCAAGTGGAACGGCGACGGCACCTTCGACTACGCCAGCTGGGACGGGACCGGCAGCCTGCCCAATTTCGGCCGCAACGGCGACACGCTCAACCCCGGCATCAAAAAATACATTTTCGACTGCACGCGCCGCTGGATGGATCCCTCCGGCCAGGGCCGGCCGGCCGAAGGCATCGACGGCTGGCGGCTCGACGTCGCCTTCTGCGTGCCGCACGGCTTCTGGCGCGAATGGCACGCCCTCATCCGCTCGATCAACCCCGAGGCCTATACGACCGGCGAAATCGTCACCCCCGCCCAGGACTGGATCAAACCCGACGAATTCTCCGCCGTGATGAACTACGAGTGGACCTATCCGACGATCGCGTTCTTCACCACCAACCCCGCCTCCATCGGCGCGGCGGAATTCCGCGCCCGCATCGATGTCCTCCACGCGCGGCACGATCCCGGCAGCACGCTGATCATGCAGAACCTGCTCGATTCGCACGACACGGGCCGCATCCTCACCCTGTTCGAAAGCGCCTGCCCCCCGTTCACGGAATGGAATCCCTATTTCAACTGGCCCAAGGCGGCGGACAACCCCGGCCTGCAAACGCACCGCCCCGGGCCCGAAGCCAAGCGGGCGCTGGCCATGGCCGCCGCGTGGCAGTTCGCCGGCCCCGGCGCGCCGATGATCTACTACGGCACCGAAGTCGGCATGTGGGGTGGAAACGATCCCTGCGACCGCCAGCCCATGCTGTGGGGCGACCTCGCCTACGATGACGAAACCATGGGCTTCCGCTCGCCCCTCCCCGTCCCGCTCCCCCGCGCGCCGGACATGGACCTGTTTTCGCTCTACCAGCGCCTCATCGCCATCCGGAAATCCGAACCCGCCCTGCGGCGCGGCTCGTTCCGCTGGCGGCCCTCCCCCGACGATTCCACCCTCGTCTTCGAACGCGGCCTCGCCGGAACAACCATCCTCTGCGCCATCCACAAGGGAAGCAAGGAAGCGGAAATCGACCTGCCGCAAGCCGCCCGCGACCTCTGGACCGGCAAGGACGTTCCGGCCGGCCCCCTCCGGATCCTGGCCAACGGATTCCGAATCCTCCGGCTATGACGCCGCGGAGGCGGCGCTTTCCACCAGCTGGGTCTTGCGGGGCTCGGCGTCGGGGAACACCACCTGCACGGACCGGGCGCCGAAGCCCTTCGCCAGCATTTCCATCGTCTGCCGCGCGGAGGTCTGCACCTCGGAGCTAAGGCGGTGGGCCAGGTTCTGCGCGAGCTTCTCGGCCTGCGCCTTGGCCTCGTCCATCAGCTTGTTGCGGTCCTCCTCGTTGAAGCCGCCGCCCAGGATCTTGTTGACCACGTCGGGCAGGATGATGGGCAGCAGCTTTCCTCCCTGCTCGTCGTAGAACGTCACGTTGCGCACATGGACCACGTAGTCGCAGCGCGGCATCTGCAGGCGGAAGCGGCCGGGCCCCTCCTCCTGCACCGCGAACGAGGGATCCCGCAGGTCGTACTGGAAATCGATGTCGAACTCGAAGATCATCGCCATCTTCTTCGATGTGATGAGCCATTCGAGATAGCGCCTGCCCAGGTCGCCGAGCGAATGGTCCCGTGCCGTCACGATTTCCTTCGTCACGGCCTTGAACACCGACAGCACGCCGATCGCCTTCAGTTCCTCGATGGCGGCCGTGGCGCGGATCGCCATCCCTCCGCCTCCCCCCTTCTTCCGGAGCAGCAGCAGGAGACCCGCGAACAAGGCGCCGCAGAGCAGGCTCAACAACACAATGGTCAGGGATTGGCTCATCGGTTCACCTCGCCACCTGTTTCAGAACATACCACAGCTTTTCCGCGCTGGCGGCCCAGGTGAAACCTGCGGCGCGCCGCTTCGCCGCTTCCGCCAGCCGGTCCCGCTCCATCCGCGGCAAGACGATCGCCTCCCGCAGCGCCGCCGCCAGGACGGCCTCGTCCCGCCCGTCCGCATAGCGCACGGCGTCCCCGCCGATCTCGGGGATCGAGGCCTCCCGCGTCGTCAGCACCGGCGTCCCCGCGCACATGGCCTCCAGCACCGGCAGGCCGAAGCCTTCGTAGAGGGACGGAAACACAAACCAGTCCGCGTGCTGGTACAGCGCGATCAGCCCGTGCCACGGAACGCCCGGGAACCGGACCACGCGGCCGGGCGGGGATTCCTCCAGCGCGGCGGCGACTTCCGCCTCTCCCAGGCGCGCCTTGCCCACCAGCACCAGCCGGTGCGGGATTTCCGCCGCGATCCGGTTGAACGCACGCACCAGCCGCGCCACGTTCTTGTGCGGATAGGTATGCGCCACGCACAGCAGATAGGGGGCGCCTTCCACCTCCCGGGGAGGCGCCCCGTCCGGCACGCCGAAGGCCGGATCGGCCGCCAGCAGCGTCACCGCCACCTTTTCCGGCGGCACGCCGAGGAAATGGACGATCTCCGACTTGGCGAACTCCGAAATGGCCACGATGGCCCTGCTCCGGCGCGCGGCGGCGGGATACAGCACATCCATCGTGCGCGCCGCAAGCCAGGAGACATCCTGCGGAAACCGCTTGTACTGCATGTCGAGGATGGAGACCACCTGCGGACACGCGCACGCCGCCGGCGCCGTGTAGCCCGGCGACCACAGCGCATCCACCCGCGCCCGCTTCGCCAGCCGCGGCAGCTGGATCTGCTCGGCCAGGATGCGCGCGAAACGGTTCGTGGCGGCGATTCCCGTCTCCACCACTTCCGCGCCGGGGAGCTCCCCGCGAAGCGGCCCGTCGTTTTCCACGTTGGAGAACAGCACCAGATCCGGCCGGTCCGGGAAGCGCAAGAGCGCGCGGAGGGTCTCCCGCAAATAGGTTTCCGATCCCCCCACCTCGCCGGGAAGATAGAAGAGCGCGTTAACGCCCAGCCGCAGGGCGGTCATCGGCCCTCTCCTTGGACGCCGGCGGCAGCGAACCGAGCCGGCGCTCCAGCTCGTGGATCCGCGCCTCCAGGATCGCGCACCGGGAGGCCGTCGCCGCCGCCTTGTCGTTCAAAGCCGACAGCGCAATCGAGAAATGGAACGACACGAGGACCAGGAAGACGAACACCACGGCGACCACGGAGGTGACGTATTGCATGCCGAACCATTCGCGGGCCGCGTCCATCACCTGCGGGAAGAAGGCGGCCAGCGTGATCATCGCCGCCGTCGCCAGCCACAGCACGGCGTATTTTTCCCGCAGCTTGTATCCGCGGATCGCCAGCAGCGTGATCAGGAAGACCCCCACGCTGACGATGCCCATCAGCGCGCGGATGCGCATCATCTGGGTCGCGCCCGCCAGCCAGGGGGCGGCCGCCAGGCCCGCCCCGGCCAGAACCAGCAACGCCGCCAGCGCCAGGAAGAATCTTTTCATCGGCCCGCGCCTCCCTTCTTGATGAAGGCCGCCGAGCCCCGCGGATCCACCGAACGGAGCCGGTCCACGAACAGCGCCAGGAAGACCTTCGCCGCGAAATTCACCGTCCCCCACGCGCGCAGGGAGGAATGGCCCGCCTGCCGCGGCTTGAAGGCCACCGGCACCTCCTCCAGCGAGAACCCCTGCCGCCGCAGCAGCGCAATGGCCTCGGCCTCCGGATAATCCGATGGATAATGGAGGGCGAAGCATTGCAGCAGCGGCCGCGACACCAGCCAGAATCCCGAGGTGGGATCCGTGATCCGCTTCCGGCAGATGATCGACACGAAAAGCGCGAGCCCCTTCAGCACCCGGCGCCGGAGCCAGTTGCCATGGTAGGTGCTGCCTTCCCCGTAGCGCGTGCCCACGACCAGGTCGGTGGGATGGCGCAGCATCGCCTCGACCAGCTTGCGCGCCTCGGCCGGCGGATGCTGGCCATCCGCATCCAGCCGGAGCAGGTAGTCGTAGCCGCTTTCCAGCGCATCCTTGAACCCCGTCTGGACCGCCGGCCCCACCCCCAGGTTGCACGGCAGGCGGAGCACGCGCGCACCGCAGGCCCGGGCCGCCGCGGCGGTGCCGTCGGCCGAGCCGTCGTCCACCACCGCCACCGCGGCGCCCGGCAGATGTTCGCGGACCTCCGCCAGCAGCCCCGGCAAGGCTTCTTCCTCGTTGTAGGCGGGAATCAGGACCAGCGTTCGCGCAAGGAAGGACTGGATGGAGTTGTCCATAGCACCGGTCACTGTGGCACGGAACCGCCGTCCGGTTCAATTCGAATGATGATCTGCCGCACCAGGACCCCGAGGTCGGCGGAGTAGCCGCGCAACCCCTGCGACGCCGGATCGTAGGGCCGCTTTACGCTCAAGGTGTAGATGCCGGTCCCGGCACGCGGCCCATCCTCCGCCGGACGGTGCAGGACTCCCCGGACCGCCTGGGTTCCCTCCGCCACTTCCAGCCGCAGCGGTTCGCCGCCCCATGGCGGCGCAATCCGCAGCTCCTGCGACGCCCAATCCGGTGTCGGCGGCCGCCAGCCGCAGCGGGCTTCCCATGCCACGCTCCCGCCCGGAGGCGGCACCGGCCCGATGATGCCGCTTCCCTGCCGGCTCCACGTCGCACCGTCCCGGATCTGCCCCCACGGTCCCCGAAGGCCGATCGGACTCCCGTCCAACGCCTTGATCTGGCCGGAGGTTTCCACCTCCCCCAGGGGGACGAGGCGGGAAAAGGCGTTCTCCACCGTGCGATACCCGCCTTCCGCCGGGAAGAAGTTCTTCGCCTTCACCGATGGAAACTTCCCGGTTGCGGCATGAACCGGTTCCAGTTTCAGCCCCTCTTCCAGCGTGGTGGGCGACCAGCTTGTCGCCACCCAGACTTCCTGGCTCGCGGCCAGCCCGCCCAGCCAATGCGCCACCTCCGGCCAATGGTCCCGCGCGCCGCCTTCCCCCAACCCCAGCACGCGGTGTTTCAGTCCCGCCGCATAGGGAATGCTGTGCGCATAGTAATCGAACACCACGAGGCGGTCGGTCCCGATCCGTTCCGCCACGGCGCGGACCCAGCCGGCCGCGCCCCGCTCGTTCATTCCCGCATAGGCGGCCGGCCAGCGGACCAGGTTCGCCCCGCCCGCCCCGATCGCCAGGGCCAGGGCCAGCATCGCCCGGCCTTGCCGGGAAATTCCGGCCATCCCCGCCGCCAGCGGCGCGGATAGCAAGGTGACGCCCGCCAACGCCACCGGCAGGAACCGCCGCTGGCTCCACAATCCCACCGGAATCTCCGTGCCCTTGATGAACAGGAAAAACAGCGCTCCCCAGCACAGCGCCATCAGCCAGAAACGTTCCCGGATCGGCCGCCCCTTTGCCAGCACCGCCCCGGCGCCGGCCAGCGCCAGTCCGGCGCACGGCCAGCCGATTCCGTCCCATGTGGTGGAGGCACCCTTTCGCAGGATCTCGCCGGCGGGACCCGGCAGCAAAATGATCACCGCGCCGGGCAGCAGGCACGACGCCAGCCAACCCCAAGGCGTCGCCCGGCCGTCCACCCGCCGGAGCCACGCGCGGACCGGCTCGCGGAATCCCGCCCACAGCGCGGGCAGGGAGGCCGCCAGCAGGATCGCCAGTGCAAATCCGACGGCCTGGTGCTCGGGAGCGGAAAACAGGATTTGCTTCAACGTGCGCCAGCGCGTCCAATCCCCGTAGGGCTGGCACACCCAGCGCGTCATGGCCCACGCGGGAAAAATTCCCGCCAGCCCTCCCGCCGCCATCGCCGCCGCCGATTTCCAATCCTTTCGCTCCAGCATCAGGCCCAGCCCCACCGGTATCGCCAGCACGACCAGCGTGGGATGGTAGCTGACCGCCAATCCCAGGGCGAAACCCGCCACCAGCGCAATGCCGTCCTTCACGGGACGCACGGTAGCTGTCGCGACAACCCCCGCCACCAGAGCGGCACCGACGCCTTCCGCATAATATCCGCGCAGGAACCAGGCCGGCCAAGCTGTAGCCAACACCAGCGCCGCCGTTGTCGCCAGGCCGCGCCCGCCGCCGGCGCAAAATCCCGACACCAGCACCAGCGCCAGCCACAGCGCGCCGACCAGCGGCACGAACCGTTCCGGCGCCAGCGCCGGTGCGATCCCCGCCGCCGCGAGCGACAGCACCGGCATGAAGAAGGGCTGCGCCTCCACTGACTGCCAGCCCGACAACTGGAACACCCGGTCGCGCGTCGGCCGCCCCACCGGCCCGCGGTGCAGCAGGAAATTCTCCCGCAGCTCCGGAGGCGCCTCCGCCAGCACGGCATCCGGATCATGGAATCCGCGCCCGTCGAGGAACGCCTGCGCCAAATGCCGGTAGGTCATGTTGTCCAGCCCCGTGAAGCTGTCGTCGTGCGGACAACAAACCAGCCATCCCCCGCCCAGCAGCCACAGGCCGACCAGGCCGGCCCGGGCGGCGCGGCCGGCTTGGCGCCAGCGCGCAGCCAGCGCCGGCCACGTCCAGGCCAGCAATGCCGCCAGCGGCAGCAATGTCGCCAGCATCAGGATGGTCATCCACAACCGCATTTCACCATTTCCGTCCCACCTGCCAGATATCCAGATAGAGCGAAAACCTCCATGTCTCTATTTCATACCCGGACAGTTGTTCTTCCAAGTCCCGATTGTCCTCCTCCGCCCTTTCCCTCGCCCGCTCGCTTTCCGCCGCCAGCGCCGGCTGAAGGATCCGCATCACGGACGAGACCGGAGGCGAAAACTGCGGACGGTCCCTCAGGAAATACACCGGACCGGCCGCCGCGGGGATGTCCTTCACCTCCGAAACCGTCCGCGGATGCAGCGACCGGACCACATCGCCCTGCCCCGAGGCGAATCCCGACATGGGGCGGGCCAGCACCGTCGCCGCCGGATCCAGGGCCAGCAGGAACCTCGCCACATCCGATTCCGCCGGCCCGCCCGAAGGAAGATGCGCGGGAGGAAGCGCCAACCCCGCCGCCGAGGCCAACACCAGCCCCGCGCCCAGGAACCCATGCCCTTTCCGGGTGTTCCATCTGTTCCAGAGAACATCGAAAACCAGGCCGCCCAGGCAGGCGGTCGCGAGCAGGAGGCTCCATCCTTCGCGCTGGTAGTTTGTGAACTGGAACAACCCAAGATGCACATTGACGCTCGTCAGCAAACCCCAAGCACCGACCACGCGCCAGGCCGCCTCGCGCTTCCGCCAGCCGCCAACCAGCGCCAGGACGAACACCACGGTCGTCGCCAGCGCCAGGGCGTCGAGCATTCCCGACGCATATCCGGTGCGCTTGATCGACAGGAAGTCCGCCGCCAGCGTTCGCAACACGTCGCCCCACCCCGCACCGGCCTGCTCCATCAACCCGTATTGGCCGGTCAACATCGACGCGATCACCATGCCGCGCGCCGGCGGCAGGCGGAAGGCCATGCCCAGCGCCAAGGCAAACGCCAGCGCCAGGATCGCCAGCAGGATCCACCGTCCACGCCCCGCCTCCCGGTCCAGGAGGAGCAGGACCGCCAGCAGGACCAGCGCGTGCAGCAACATCATCGGCACCGAAACCGCCAGCGCGGCCAGCACCAGCGCCAGCCATCCCCGCCGGCCGGACGAATACGCCCACAGCGCCGCCGGAATCAGCAGGAGCCCCAGTTGGTTGGCGAAACAGCCCACGCCCGTTTTCTGAAGCAGCCAGAACACCGGGCATCCCGCCACCAGGGCCGCCGCCGAAAGTCCCGCCACCCGGCCCCGGACCTGCGCCAGCAACACATGGGCGCCGAGGGCCAAGCCCATGCCGAAGAAGGCGCCGCCGAACCGCGCCATCCAATAGGGATGCCCCTGCAGCAGCCATGCGGGAAAAGCCAGCACCCACGAATAGGCTGGCGGATAGTCCCCGTTGCCCACCCGTCCCTGTTCCAGCACATCGCGCAGGAAACCCAGATGGCTATAGGCATCCGATTGACCCAGCGCCCACGTTTGCAACGGATGGATCAGCCGGACCGCTCCCGCCAGCAGCAGGACCGCCAGCAGCGCGCCATCCCAGGACGGCGGCGGCGCGGTCCGGATTTTCCGGCGCGCCAGCAGGCCCCCGCCGATCCACGCCGCCAGCCAGATCGCCAGCGCCGCTCCCGCGCCGATCCGGGAACCATTGCACAAGCTGCCGAGCAAGGCGGCGGACGCCAGGCCCGCCACCATCGAAGCAAACAGCCATTCGCCGGCGGAACGCCATTTCATTCGCGCCAACGCCCATGCCGGTACAAGCAAATACAGCATCGCCTGCAGGGCCGCCACCTGGGCCGCATGGAGCAGCATGGTGCTCATCCGCGATGCCTCCATCGCTGGAGCGCGCGGAACCATCCCGACGGCAGGCGCGCCATCACCCGGGCCCACGCCTTGAACCAGGCCGATTCCCCGCCCGGCAGGATCTGCTCGCGCACCACTTCCGGCGTCAGCGCGCCGCCCGCGCGGGCATAGGCCAGGAATTTCACCGTCCCCAGGCCGTGCGCCCGGCGGAACGAGCGCAGCGATTCCCGGCAGGCTTCCGCGCCATAGACGGGCTCCAGCAGCGCGCACAGGCGCCGCCAGCCATCCAGCACATCCATCAGCGACGACGTCCAGGTGAATACCTCCGTCGTGCCGCATCGGTTCCGCACCAGCGGCTTCGCGATCATCGGGATTTCCCGCCCGCGGCACAGCTCCATGATCGCGCCCACATGCGCGAACCAGGTGCCGAGATAGCGGCGGCGGTCCGCCTTTTCCCAGTCCGCCTTCCGCACCACGCAGGCGCCGATGAAGCCGATGGACCACGAACACTCGCGCCAGAAGCGGTCGGCGGGCATCCTCGCATCCGCGCGCAGCGGAAGCGAAACGGGTTTCAGCGTCCTGCTGAAATCGGCGTTGACCGACGAGTAGTTCGCGTAGACGAAGGGGACGTCTTCCCTTTCCAGGATGCGCAACACGCGCTCCACGGCGCCGGGGACCAGCCGGTCGTCTTCGCCCAGCAGCCAGGCATAGCGGCACGTGTTCACGTCCACCGAGCGCAGGATGTTGCCGTCGATCCCCAGGTTCTTCTCGTTGCGGGACACGTGGACGAACGGATATTCGGCCTTCAGGACTTCCAGCGCCGCATCGTTGGTGCCATCCATCGAATCGTCGGAAATGAAAACGGGTATCCCGGACTCGCGGCCGCCCGCCACGGCAATGGATCGCACGGTTTCCAGCAGCTGCTCCGGCCGCTTGTAGGTCGGAATGCTGATGCCCAGCAGCGGATTCATTGCTTCACCGCCGGTTGCGGGCTCGGGAGCGGACCGGCGGAGGCCGCGACCTCCTGCCACCATGCCTGCATGAACAGGATCAAGGCCGGAATGTATTCATAGTAGAAGGGAATCGGCGAAAACAAGGCGAACCCCAGGGTGGCCAGGGCCATGATCCGCGTTGCATCCGCCGGCGTTTTCATCCGTTTTGCATTCCCGGCCAGAACAATGGCAAATCCGCCAAGTGCCGCAAGTGTCAGGAACCGGTCCTGGCCCGCGAGATAAAACAGATTGCTGAATCCGATGCACTCCAGGATCATGGCCGGGTTGAATTCGAATGTTTCCCGGCCCACGGTGGCATACTGCCGCATGGGAGTCCACAAGACGGCAACCGGGTCCTTCACCAGGAACGGGCCGTAGATCAGCAAGGATGTGGCTGCGGCAATGCCCACCAAAAGAACCGCCCGGCGCCAGGAAAACGCCCGCCACCAATACCACCCCAGGATAGGCACGAACAGAATGGCCGGCTGGCGCATCGCACAGACCAAACCCAGCACCACGGCGCTTGCCGCATTCTGCCGGCAATGAAGCAGGACCGGCAACGCCGTCAATGCCAGCCAGTAGGGCGCCGTGTGGCCCTGAATGACGAACCGCAGGATGAGCGGCGAAAGGAAAAACATCCCCGCCAGCAATGTCCAGGCCCAGAGTTGCCAAACCGGAATGCGGCGGAGCGCGAATCCCCTGAACTGCATGAACCAGATCGCGCCCATGATCGCCAGGCAGACCAGCGTGGTATACCGCAGGTCCACGCCCGCCAGGGTCGCCGGAATATATGCCTCCCACAATGCGGGCGGATACGGCAGATGAATCGGCCACGGGAAAAAGTGCACCCGGTAGGGAAATATACCGGACATCCAATCATGGATCGCCTGCTGGATCTGCGGGAGCATGTCGCCCAATTCGGGCGCAATCGGCAATCGGTGGATCCAACACCCGCGCGCCACCAGGCCCGCGACGGCAAATGCGATCAACGCCGCACCGGCCATCCGCACGGTCCAGCGTCCCGGCGCATCCATGTGGTCAGCCGCCGCGTTGGCCCCCCCCCCGTTGGCATGCGGATTCCATCGCAGCAGCGGCCACCAAGGCAGGGCGCATGCCACCATGGCCAACCCCATCAAGGCATAGGCCAACCAGGCCGGCTGAATCATCATCGCCACCCGGTATTGGCCCGCCAGGATGGCGTGCATGACCAGCAGGGAAGCAAATCCCGGCAACCACCATGCTTTCGAAAAACGCCGGGAGTTCATCTGTTCCTCGCCGGAGTTTGTCGCGGGGCGGGCACGCCGGGCAACGCGCGGTAGATGTCCGCCAGCGCGCTCGCCAGCGCCGGCCGCCAACGCTGGCGGAACGAAAAATATTTTTTCAGCAGGCGGCGGTAGTCCTGCTGGAACGCCTCGTCCATGCGCAGGGAACTGGCTCCGCCTTGCGCATAGTCGGCCACCAGCAGGGGCAGGTGCTCGAACCGCAGCGACGGATCCGCGAAACAATCCATGTTGAACACCCAGTCCGCCTGCTGCTTGTACCGGACGTCGAACCCGCGCCCGCCGAACGCCGCGCGCGGGTAGAAGATCGCCTGCTGGCAGATGTTGGTGCGCGCCAGCTTCGCTCCATCGAAGGCGCCCGCATAGCGGTCGCCCGTGGCCGCGCGCCGCACATCGCCGTAATACACCGTCCGCGCAGCCTTCAAAAACGGCCGCGCGTCGTCCATCCGGATGCGCAGGCGGTCGTCGGCGCCCAGGAACAGGAGGAAATCGCCCGAAGCCCTGGACACGGCGCGGTTCATGGCCTCGTAGATCCCGCCATCCGGCCGGCTTTCCATCCGCAACCGCGGATCGCCCAGGCGGCGCAGGATTTCCACGGAGCCATCGGTCGAGGCACCGTCCTGCACCACCCATTCGTCCCCTCCGCCCAGCGCCGCCAGGACGGATGCCGCCGCCGCCGGCAATTCGCCTTTCGAATCGCGGCAGACGGTGACGACGCTGATGGACGGGAGGTTCATGCCGGCTCCAGCAACGAACGATACAGCTCCAGATGGCGGCGGGCAACGGTTTCCGGAGCATAGGTTTCGCGGGCAAACGCCGCGCAGGCCGCCCGCATCGCGCCGCCCCGCGCCAGCAGATCGCAGATGCCCCCGGCCAGCTCCCCCGCGTCGTGCGGTTTCGCCAGGAACCCGGTTTCGCCCGGCCGGACCATCTCGGGAATCCCTCCGACCGAAAACGCCGCCACCGGCGTTCCGCAGGCCAGGCTTTCGGCCACCATGTTCGGCAGGTTTTCCATGCGCGACGGCACCACCACCGCATCCGCCGCCGCCATCGCCATCGCCAGCCGATCCGGCGGCAGCACGCCCAGTTCATGCACCGGGAGGGGTGGCCGGCCCGGCGCCCCGGCCGAGGCGCCGGCCAGCGCGGCCTCCGCGCCGGGGCATCCATCGGCCACCATCGGCAGCGCCGCGCGCCACAGATCCATCCCCTTGTTCCAATCGGTCGAGGCTCCGTGCGCACCGAACAGGAAGAGCGGAACGTCTTCCGGAAGCCCCAGCGCCAGGCGGGCGGCGACCCGGTCCATGGGACGGAAGACCGAAAGGTCCACCGCATTGGGAATCGTCTCGATGCGCCTTTCCTCCAGCAGCGAGGAACTCTTCGCGATGTCCGCCAGCCATCGGCTTGGCGCCACCACCGTGAAATCCGCCTTCCCCCACGCCGCGCGCTTCCGGTTCCAGTTCCAGCGGCTCAGGTCATGTTCCCAGCGGGAATTCAGCTCCGGGCACCCGCCGCAGCACTCCCGGTATCGGGAGCAATCCTGCGGGCTGTGGCACCCACCGGTGAAGACCCACGAGTCGTGCAACGTCCACACGACGGGCCCCTTCAGGCGCAACACGTCGCGCAGCGACAGCATGCCATGGTTCACCCAATGCAGATGGGTCACATCCGGCGCAAAATCGCGGATGGCTTTTCTTGTCCGTCCGTTGCCGATCCACGCATTGCCCCAGTGCGGGCTCCGGCGGTTCCGCCAAGGCAGCACCGGCACCGCGTCCAGCCAGGGCCTTTGCCGCGCCCACGGGTCGCCCGTTGTCCACACGGAGGCGTCTTCGGCCCCTTCTGCGTTTTGGACCAGCAACCGGGCTTCCGCGCCGGCGCTGTTCAACGCCTTGCACAGCCGGCGCGCCGCCACTGACGCGCCGCCGCTCCGGGCATAGGCATTGACGAGCATCACCCTCATCGGGCGCCCCCAAAAAGACCGGCCTTCGCCGCCGCCAGCCCCATCGTCCAGCGGCGCAGGCGCGCGCGGGGGCCAAGGACCGCCAGCCGGCTCCCCCGGTACCGCTTCCAGGCTTCGCCTCCCATGGTTCTCACCACGGCCATGGACATCCGGAACCAGACGTAGTTCAGCATGTCGTCCAGCGCCACGGGATCGAACGCGCGCGCGCCCCGGTTCGCCTCTTCCAGTCTCAGCAACCAGGCCTCGGTCCGGTCGAACGACTCCGGCGCGGCGGACAGTTTCCCCATGGAAGCGGCGCGGTGGAGGCGGGATTCCTCTTCCGACGGTTCGATCCCCAGTTGCGCCAGGATGCGCCGCTGCACCCGCACGGTCTGCGCATCCATGTCGGACCATTCCCCGCCCGTCATGCTTTTCCCGTGGATGCGGTAATCGACCAGCACGCGCGGCAGGTTGTCGCAAGGAAACCGCAGGATCGCGCGCGACCAGAGCTCGTAGTCCTCCGTCGGATAGAATGAACCGTCGTAGCGAAGCCCTTCCTTCTCGAACCACTCGCGGCGGAACATCACGGAGGGATGGGCGAACGGCGCGTAGAACAGGGAAAACGCCCTCGCTTCTTCCGCGCCAACGGGAAATCTCAGCGTCTGGCGCGGTTTCACCCCGAACGTGCGCGCCCATCCGCCGCAGCACCCGATTTCGGGATTCCGGGCCAGATGCTCCACCTGCCGGGCCAGGCGGTCCCGCCGCATGAGATCGTCCGCATCCATCCGCGCAATGAACTCGCCCCTCGCCTCGGCCAGGCCCCGGTTGAGCGCGCCCGACAGCTTGAGGCGCGTTTCATTCCGCAGCACGCGCAGGCGCGGATCGCGGCTCGCCGACAGAATCTCCGGCGTGCGGTCCGTCGATCCGTCATCCACCGCCAGCAGCTCGAAATCGCCGAAGGTCTGCCCCAAGATGCTCGCCAGGCTTTCCGGCAGGAAAGCTTCGGCATTCAGCGCCGGCATCAGGATAGTGACCTTCGGCGCGCTCATCGGCCGTCCTCCCCGGCCAGCCTCTCAAAGAGGTGTTGATGGGCATCCACCCATTCACGGGCCGAAAACATGCGCACGGCGCGCATGCGCGCCTGCCGCGCCAGCGTGCCGCGGTCCGCCAGCACGCGCAGGATGCCATCGGCCACCGCCTCGGCGGCCGGCGGATGGATTTCCTCGAAGTCTTCCGGACCCGGGATTCCGGCGCCGGCCTCGACGCCAACCAGCTCGGGCACGCCCCCCGTCGCGGAATAAACCGACGGAACGCCGCACGCCATGGCCTCCACGACGAGGCGCGGACAGGGATCCTGCACCTTCAGGTGGACCAGCACATCCGCTTTCCGGAACAACGCCGGCGCCTCCGCCTGCGGATAGGCCCCCTGGAATTCCACGGCCTTCTCCGCGCCCGCCTCGCGCGCCCAGCGTCGCGCCTCCGCTTCGGCTTCCGGCCCCCACACGAGCCTCCCCGCCACGATGAGGCGCGCCTCCGTCCCGGACCGGCGGACGAGGGCCAGCGCATCGATCGCGGTCTTCACGCGATAGCCGTCATGATGGCTTCCCGCCGCCAGCAGCACCGGGGACCGGACCGGCTGGTCGAAATCCTTCCGCGGCGAAAACGCCTCCGTATCCACCGGATTGTACAGCACCTCGCCGGGGCCTTTCCGCGCCCCGAGGAACCGTTCCGCGCAGCGCCGGCAGAATTCGCTCTGGTACACGACGAAATCCGCCGCCGCATGCACCCGCGCGTTCGGCACATTCCGTTCCCGCCAATCCGCCCCCGCCCAGGCCGGATAGGCCACGCCGTTCTGGTTCAGCACGAACCGTCCCCCGGCGCGCTGCGCGGCGCGCGCCAGCAATTCGCGCCGTTCCGGCAGCGCGCTGCTGACCAGATAGAGCAGGTTGGCCTTGTCCGGCGAATGGGGAAAGCGTTCCGCCAGGTCCAGGCATTTCACGATGCCGCCCGATACCGTCTCTTCGCGCGACGGCAGGCGATCCATTCCGTAGTAGACCCGGATGTCGTCCGCCCCGCGCAGCGCCTCCCAGCGGCGGAATTCGCGAATCTCCGCCGCCAGGCGGCGGACAACTTTGCCCGCCCATCCGCTCATTCCATCACCCCCGCGAAGAAATCCTTCCACAAGCCGCCTTGCCGATCCCACGAATTTGCCTCGGCCGTCGCGCGTCCTGCCCGAAGCAATGCCTGCCGCGCCTCGCGGCCCAGTCCCCGCACCTGTTCGACGGAATGGGCCAGCCCCTCCATGTCTTCCACCGCGACCATGAATCCATTTTCGCCGGGCCGCACCAGATCCATCGCCTGCCCCACACGCGTCGTCACGAGGGGGATTCCGCTCGCCATCGATTCCAATACCGCTTTGGGACCGCCTTCCTGCCGCGAGGTCACCAGGCATGCGTCCAGCGCGTGGTAGAGCGGCGGAATCTCCTCGTAGCGCCTGGCGAAGACATGGCGGAAGGGGATCCCCGCCTCCGCCAGCCCCCGCTTCACGTAGCCGCGCGCAGGTCCGCACAGGAGCACAAATAGCTCCGGGATGCGCGGTTTCAGCGCGCGCAGCGTCTCCACCAGCACGTCGGGGCCCTTGATCCACTTGGGTTCCAGCCCTTCGCCCCACCCGTTTCCGTCCTTCTGGAACGAACCCGCGACAAAGGCGCCATCGGGAATGTCCAGGCGCCTCCGCATCGCCGCGCGGGTTTCCGCCGTGGCCGCCGAGAACATCCCCAGCCGGATGCCGATGGGGATCACGCGCACCCGGTCCGGCGCGATGCCGCTCGACAGCACGATGTCGCGCATTTCCGAATGGCTCACCTGGATCCGCGCCCATCGCTCCCGCGTCTGGCGCAGGTTTCCAAACACCTCGTCGAATTCCGCCGGGCCGCTGCCGGGTTTGCCGTGGAAATAGGCGAAGCACATCCGGTGCCCGCGATCTTCCGGAGGATTCAGCAGGACAAACTGGCTCGCGTAGAAGACGCATTGCCGGCGCGACACCGCCTCCCATCCGCCGCACGCCGTCCGCAGGCCCTCCGCGCGGCAGGTCGAACGCAGATCGCGGATTTCCTCGTCCAGCACCCACCCCCCCTGGTCGCCCGCCAGGATCAGCCGCGAGTAATCGCGCCAGCCGCGCACCAGCGGCGCCGCAGCCCGGAACACCGCGCTTCGGAGCATGTGGCGCATCACCTGCCCGTTCATCGCGATGCCTCCCCGGCGGCCAAACCCAGGATTTCCAGATACCGCTCCGCCACGTCCGCGATGCGCGGCACGCGGATTCTTCCGCGGAAATCGCCGATTTCCGACGCCATCCGCTCCAGCAACCCGGGGATCTCCTCCGCCGACCGGAAGGCCAATCCCGCTTCCCCCGCGATTTCCGGATGCCCGCCGCTGTCCAGATAGACCGCCGGCAACCCGCAGCTCAACGCCTCGATCAGGGAATTGGAGCAGGGATCGTTCCGGCTGGCGGTCAAAAACACGTCATGGTTCCGGAGCAGATCCGCCAGTTCATTGGACGGCATGGGCGGCAGCACCCGGATGTTCTTCAATTCCGAGGGAAAGCGCCCCACGAAGGTATATTCCACGCGCCCGAAATCCAGGTTCCGGTCCATCCACGCGTATGTCTCCGCGCCCTTGTTTGGATTGTCCGACCAGCTGGCCGAGATTACGCGCAGCTTCCGGCCCCGGGGATCGCCCGGCCGTTCCGGCGGGAAGAAGAGTTCCGGATCGGCCGCATTGGGAATCACCACCGGATTGCGGAAGTCCAAACCCAGTTTCCCGTGCGCCTGCAGGCTGAACCGGGACTGCATCACCGTCCCTTGCGCGAATTCCCGGTTCCATTCGGCGATCCGGCGGTCGGTCCCGTCGTCGAACCCGCGATAGACCGCCAGCGGCCCGTCCACCCGATGGATCGTCCGGCACCCCCCGCGACGGAGGAAACGAAAGCGATCCGCATCGAAATTGAAGGAATTGAGCAGGCAGGCCCGCGTGCTTCCCGAGACCGAATTGGCCTCCACCCGGAAGCCCCGCCGCTCCCACTCGCGTTTCAGCGCCCGAAGGAACTGGTGCCCGCCCCCCGCCGGCGGCGGGGCGAACTCGTGGAAGATCGCGATGTCGAAATGGCGGAACGGCGCGGCGGCGCGCGCCGCGATCCGGCCCGCCCGCCGGCCGGCCCGCTGCATCACGCCTTTTCCCGGGAACGATTTCATGCCGCGGCCACCTTATCCGATCCTCTTTTCCACTTCCGCACAAATGTACTCGGCCACCGCTTTTTTGTCGTAGGCGCGCGCCGCGAACCGGCGGCACGCCTCGCCCATCTCCGCCAGCCGGCCGCGATCCTGCAAGACCCCGCGGAGCCATTCCGCCCGTTCGCGGAACCTCCCCGGGGGAATCCGCGCCAGCACGCGGTAGCTCCGGGAATCCGACAGCGGCGCCGCCGCGTCGAAACCGCCTGCGCCCGGCAGCCACTCCAGGAAATGTTCCCCGGCCACCGGCATGAAAGGCGCCGGCGTTTCCGTCAGCGGCGCCTGCTCGACCAGGATCGGCCGTCCCAGCGCAAAGCTTTCCGACGCCTTCCACGGGAAGAGCGCATGGGGGAAGGTGCACACCATCGTGATCCGGCCGTCGCTGATGCGTCTCGAAAACTCGCGGCGGAAAAGGTTGCCGCATACGTTCACGCCGTCTTCCAGCTCGCGGTTCGCACGGCTGGTCAGACGGTAGAAGCCGGGAATTCCCGCTTCTTTCAGCACCTGCATCGCATGCCACCGGATCCAGAAATGGCATGCCGCCGGAGTCATGGGAACGCCGGCGTTCTCGAAGGGCGACGCCCCCCCGTCGCGGACCGGATTTTCGTACACGCCCATCACGAAGCACACGTCGTACTTTGGCTTGTCCAGCCGCCAGAAGCGCCGGCGCCGGAAATCCCGCTCGAAATCGCCCAGTCCTTCCGAGAAGAACAGGAAGGGGGCCAGCTTGGATTCGTGCCCGGAGAGGTTCGCCTCGCGCAGGACGCGCCCGGCAATGCCGCGGTGCAGGTTCGCCTTGAAATAGGCCGAGCAAATTTTCAGCGCCTCCAGATCGAAGAGCTGGACATGGTCGCTCATGTCGAAAAACACCCCATGCCCCTTCCAGCGCACCCAGCAGCTTTCATGCTCGCGGGGATGGATCATCCGCGGCAATGGCCGCGGTTCGCCCGTGCCCCGCGCGCCGGCATGCTCGGCCAGCGCCGACAGGAAATGCCGGTAGAACCCGCTGAATCCCCGGCGGACCATCAACTCGGGTTCGTGGATCCGGATGGCGCTCATGTCTTCGCCCCCGTTCGCTCGTCTTGCCGGACATCGTAGCGGGGCTGGTCACGGAAAGAGGCCTTCAGGCGATCCCCGCGGGCATCCTTTGGAATTTCAAATCCGATGGGCTCCACGCATTCCGAGAAGCTCAGCGGCCGATCCGGACGCGCCGCCTGTAAACGTTCTTCAACCGGGCGGATGCGGTAATAATACGTCCCCCCGCCGGGCGGGGGCGAATAGATCCCATAGCGAACCCCCTTGCGCACCTTCGCCTTGCAACCGGTGTCGTCATTGATGATGTCCGCCGCCATGGGGATCCGGGTAATCGCCAGTTGGAGGCGAATTCCCTTCTGCCTCACGCGGTCGATCATGTCGTCCTCGGCCCCGAGCGAGGAATCGATCAGGCGCGCATCCGGTTTCGCCACGCGCCAGGGCCCCAGCTCCCGCCAGATGGAAGTTCTCATCAGCGAAGGAATCCCCGAACCGACCACGCCATCGCCATAGGCGCCATAGGTCCACAAGGATAAGCCCCGGGCGTTCTCGATCTTCCGCTGCCGCCGGACGCCCCTCCAGCCGAACCGGCGGATTTCCGCGCGGAGACGCGCGAACCGCTCCCGCAGCGAGGGATGGAAAATGGCATTCAGCGTGCAAAGCCTCTGCGCATCCAGGCAGACTCCGCCGATATCCGGATTCGCCTGCAGGATCTCCACCAGGTCCCGCAGCCAATCGCCCCGCGTGATGAACTGCACATCCTCCGGCCAGATCAGGATGAATTCGCCCGTCGCCATTTCCAGCAGTTGATTCATGGCTTCGGCGTGCGTCTGGCGCCGGAACACCTTGTGCTGGATCCAATCGCATCCGCGGATGTATTCCCGCAACCCTGGCTCCGCCGAATCGTCGTCCACCACGATCCATTCCAGGTCGGGATATTCAATGCATTCGCGCGCCGATTCCAGCGCGGCCTTCAGATAATGGCCGCGCTCGCAGCTCACGAATCCCAGCGTCACGCGGGGCGCAAAGACCGGCGGATTCCGAAGGCATGGGGATTCCACGGATTTCATCCTTCCTTGTTTTCCAGCTTCCGCCACTCTTCCTCGCAGAACCGCATGAAATCCGGATGCTCATCGAATTTTCCGGCCGGCAAAAGCGGCATGATCCTCGCCAAGGCCTCCCGCCGGTCCGGGACCGGCATCCGGGCATATGCGTCTTCCCGGACCGCGCCGCTCAGACCCAGCGGCTGGACCGCCGATTTCCGGCCCATGCCGATCAGGCCGGAATGCCGCAGCGAAGCCCCTCCCGCATGCAGTCCCGCCCAGAAGAGCGCCCGGATCCATCCGCGCCGGAACAGCCCGCCATGCCGGCCCATGGCCCGGTCCAGGTAGAACTCGCCGGCGCCGAAATGCTCCATTTTCTCCACGTCGAACCCGCAGATGACCATCTGCTGCCATAGCCGGCGGGCATTGAAAAAGGAAATATGGTGCCCCTGGCTGGGCGGCAGGTTCCCCCTCCACATCGAATACAGCCGATATCCCACATAGGCCATGTTCGGCGTAGACACCACGAAAACGCCTCCCGGCTTCAGCACCGCATGCGCCAACCGGAACAGCGTGTCGGGCTCGAACATGTGTTCGACGACCTCCAGGCTGGTGACGGCATCGTATTGGCCGCGCCGCTGGTCCTCCACCTGCCGCACTTCCTCTTCCCGGTCGAGATTGCAGCAGATGGTTTCATGGCCCTTCGCCTGCACGCGCGCCAGATGGCTGGGCGCATAATCCAGGCAGGTCATCTGGCAGCCCATTTCCGCACGCAGAAGATCGGCGGTCTCTCCGTTGCCGCAGCCGATGTCCAGCACCCGGCTGCCCGGCGCCACATGCGGTTTCAACAGGCGGAGGCACTCGGTGATCCACGTTTTGTCCGGCTGCTCCACCCGCCCGCGAGCGGCACGCTCATCATGATGTTCCTTCGACATGCCTTACCGACCTTCCTGTTTCCCGCCATGCGCTCCCGCGAAAACAAAGGATCCGTCCGCGGCCGCATCCCCTATCGCCTCCGCCATCTTCTGGATGTATCGATCCCACCCCAGATGGGCTTCCACATGCATCCGGGCTGCCTTTCCCAGTTTTTCCCGCCGGGCGCCATCCGCCAGAAGGTCGTCCACGGCGGCCTCCAGGCTTTCCCGTGATCCCGGCTCCATCCAGCGGATGTTCACCCCGTCTTCCAAACCATATCCCTCCCGGATGGCGCCGACGCGCGACACCGCCACGGCCTTGCCCATCGCCATGCACTGCAGCAAGGTGGTCGTTGCCCCACTGTAGGTGTTCTCCTTGACGGGCAGGGCAATCACCTTTGCTCCCGCGATCAGTTGCATTAGTTCCTCGATGGGAACATGGATCTTCAGGCGGATGTTGGGCGGCAGCGTGCCGAGGTCCGCCGCCCATTCCGGCCCGGTCGCCAGGCACAGGCTCGCCCGGGGATGCCGCCGCGCGTAATCCACCAGCAGCCCGAAGTCCCTCATCGGATCGGAACCAATGGCCAGCACGTCCACCGTGTCGGCCGCGGCTTCCACCGGATGCCACTTCTCCGCATCCACCCCGAACGGCACAAAGCAAACCTTCGCCTCGTCGCCCAGCCATTGCCGCAGCCATTCCGCTTCCGCATGTCCATAGGCCACGAAGCGCTCCACGCGCGACAGGCGCTTCCGGTAGCGCTCCCCCCTCGCGGGATTCTTCCCCGCCGCGGCCATCCACCGTTCCGGGAACCCGATGCTCACATAAACCAGCGGAACCCGCAAAAGGCCCCGTTCTTTCAGGCGCGCGGCGGGCAGCGCGGTGTTGTCCGAGGTCGCCAGCACCACTTTCGCCCGGTTCATCTGCCCCAGGTGCGCCCAGACGCCAGGCAAATCGCCCCATCCGAGGCCGTCTTTCGGCGAATAATGCCGATTCCCCCATTCACAGATTCCCTCCCACATGCTGGACGTGCGGGGAAACCGCAGATTGCAATCCACCGGGATTCCCTTCTTCCCCATCTCTTCGAACCCGAACAGTTGGCCGCCCCCGCGGCCGCTTTCGCCACCTTGCACGACCCGCCGCACCAGGTTCCGCCGGTCCGGCGTGTCGCGGAACAGATAGAACACGTTCGCCGGGGCGGTGGCGCTCCGGAAGAAACGGCCGGGGCAAAAGCAATAGGCCGTCTGCTTGAGGAATTCCGCATGCCGCCAGCCCGCGCGCGCAAACCGCGTCCAATCGGCCAGCCGCCGCCCGAATCCCGCGAACGGAGAACGACTCCCGATCAACGCCACCAGGGTCCGGTTGTCCGCCGCCGCCAAGGCCTCGCGCACCTCCTCCGGGCGGAAAAAATTCCGGTGTTTCCGCACGATGCGGCCCATGATCTTCCGCTGGTTCCGCTTCCGGCCCACCCCCTGCGAAATGCTGCCGCCATGCACCCGGTAATGCAGCAATGCCTCCGGCACGCGCACGCCGCGATATCCGTTTTCCACCAGCGTCAGGAAAAAGTCGTAATCCCCCTGCCCCGAATTGAACGCGGGATCAAAGCCAACCCGCCTCGCCACCCCGGTCCGGATCACCGAGTTCATGTCGATGTAGTTGCCCGTCTTCAGCCGCTGAACGTCGAATTCCGGCCGCTCCACCCGCCCCGCCGATTCCCCGAACAGCTCCATGTCCGGATAGGCGAACGCAAACCGGTCGTCGTTCCCGTTCGCCACGATCACGGCCGCCATCTTCTCCAGGAAATCCGGTTCCAGCCAATTATCCGCGTCCAGGTTCAGGAACCAGTCGCCGCGGATCTCCGCCAGCATGGCCTGCCGGACGGCATAGACGCCGATGTGGTCGAACCGCCTATACTTCACCGCATTCCCGTAGCGCGACACAATCTCCGCCGTGTCGTCCGTCGAGCCATCGTCCGCCACGAGGATTTCCAACGGCGGCACCGTTTGCGCCAACACGCTTTCGATCGCCTGCGGTAAAAAGCGCGCGTAGTTGTAGGTTGGAATCACAACCGAAAGCGGCGGTATCGCGGACAGGCTGTTCCCCGCCTTACTCACAGATGCTCCGATACAGCCGTGCCAGTTCTTCGCCAATCTTCCGCGTCGTCCAGTTCGCCATGGCAAAATCGCGGTTCTTTTTCCCCTGATCGCCGGACGACAATTCCAGCGCCTTCTCCAGCGCCGTCCGGACCGAGTCCGGATCCTTGGCGTCGAAGACCGGATTGCCCGTCTCGCGCAGCCATTCGCCGATGTTTCCTCCATCCGGCCCCGCCACGACCTTCCCGAACAGGAATCCCATGGGCACATTGCCTGAATTCAGTTCATCCAGCCTCTGGATGAATACGACGTCTGCCGCCGCGAAATGCAGGGCGACCTCTTCGTCGAACATGGTTTTCTTCGCGCCCAGCTTCATGCCCCGCCCCCATGCCCAGACCGCCTTCCGGGCCGAACGGAGCGCCAGCATCGGATGCCAGGGGGAGAAGGAATATTCCCGCGCCTTGTGCCACTTGGGTGCAACGAGGCAGACCCGGCGCCCCCGCAACCCCGAAACCGCGCCGGCCACCAGCCGCTTTTCCTTCTCATACCGGAAATTCCCGAAGGCCAGCACGATGCTCCGGTCCGGCGGAAGTCCCAGCCGGCGCCGCGCCTCTGCCCCATCCATGCCGAGATAGGGGGCATAGAGCTCATCGTAGACCGGGATGGGGATCACCACATGGCGCTTGCCGGCGAGCTCCGGCCGCGCCGCGCATTCCCTCCGGCTGGCCTCGCCCAGATGGACCATCACGTCGCATTCCGATTCGACCAGTGAATACAGCTCCTTCAGGATCGCCGCATTGCCCTCGTTGGCATGGTGCGACACTTCGTTGTGGCGCGTATACACGATCTTCGCCCGCGCATGGACTTCCTTCAGCCGGCGCCGGAGGAATTCCACTTCGATCGCGCTGGGCACCCGCCAATCGAACAGCGTCTCCGGCCACTGGATGTGCACGATGTCAGGCTCGAACGGCCCGGCGGCCCAGAATTTTTCCGTTCCCGTGTCCACCGGGCAGCCGGCGGCCTCCAGCCCGCGGATCAGCACAGCCACATAGGGATTCAGATCCTGGTTGAACGCGAAGAGAATCTTCATTCTCCCTCCCCCTCTCCGCGCCGCGCAGCCCGCGGCCGGAACTTCTCCCAGAACCATTTGGTCGCCATGGCATAGTTGAGCAGCGGATTGCGCGCCCGGATCTGGGCCGCCCAGTCCTCGAACTTCTTCAGCCGGACGCATTCTTTTTCCAGGAACATCAGCCGTTCATAGTCGCGGTAGATGGCGTCGGGGAGCCGATGCCGGCGCATTTCCTCCTTCTCCCGCTCCATCCGGTCGACCTGGGTGGCGCTGATGCCCCTTCCTTCGTAATGCACCACAGGAAAGGGCAGGTGCCGCGTCGTACACCCCGCCAGCAAAGCCCGGAAATTGAAATCCCAGTCGGCGACGATCCGGTAGCGCTCGTCGTATCCCCCCAGCCGGCCGAACCATTCCCTCTTGTAGAAAACGGTCTGATGGCAAAGCCCCATCCCCCAGAACCGGGCCACGGTCAGCGAATCCGGCTGGGGAAGTTCCTTCCACCCCCCGGCGCCATCGGGCCGCAGGGAATTTCCATAGAGCAGGTCTTCCGCGAATTCATTCCGGCCGAAAACGCGTTCCAGCACGCCGGGCGAGGCCAGCCAATCGCCGCTGTTCAGGAATTGCACGTATTCGCCGCGCGCCGCGCGCAACCCCTTGTTCATCGCCGCATAGATGCCCCCGTCCGGTTCCGACACCCAATGGGCGATCTGCGCCGCGCGCGATTCGATGGCCTCGCGGCTCCCGTCCGTGCTCCCTCCGTCGATCACAATGTGCTCGAAATCGCGCCATGTCTGCTCCTTCGCGCTGTCCAGCGTCCTCGCCAGTCCGGCGGCGTTGTTCAGATTCACGGTGATGATGGAGAGCTTCATGGGCTTCTCATTCTTTCCTTGCGGAATTCAGCGGATCCGGCGAACGGTGAAATAGATGGGCGAAAGCATTCAAAGCCGGCTCTCCGTTATTTCTTCAGCATCCGGGCCGCAATGTTCACGGGCCGGCCCACGACCTCCCGCGAGACCTGGAGATAATGCCTTGCCAGCGCCTCGTCCAGCGATTTCCCCAGTTTTCTCTCCAGGACTTTCCGAAACCCCACAAGCGTCTTGGCCCAGGCCCTGTCCCGTCCGGGGCCCCATTCATAATAATCGACGGGGAAAACGCCCCCTTTTTCGCAGATGACCCATGATCCCGCCAAAGCAAAATCGCTCTTTTCCACCAGCTCCCTGAACGTCCCCTCATCGTATTCGCGCGCGTAGAAATTCCGGCCTTCCGCCTTCCTCTCGTACACGGCCCCCTCCTTGTACACGATGTTGCTCTTGGTTTTGTAGGGAACGGTGAACAGAAATTCACCGCCAGGCTTCAAAACGCGGTGGATCTCGCGCAGGGCGTTCACGTCGCCGCCATCTTCGGGATACACATGCTCCACCACCGAAATCGAAACCACCCGGTCGAAGGTGCCGGCGGCAAACCGCATTTCCCGGACATCCTCCTTTTGGTACCTCAGGTTCTGGATGCCCAGTGCCTGGGCAATATCCCGGAAAGGTTCCAGCTCGTCCTCGCAGATGTTGGCATAATGGAACTCCACATCCGGATGGCGGCTGGCCAGGCACAGGGAAAACCACTGCGGACTGCTGACGTCCAATATGGTCATGCCGGCGGCAGGCGAAAGATCCCGGAGGAGGGCCTCGAATTCGGCATATCGCATGTAGTCCACGGGACGGCGGACTCTTCCTCGCGAGATGCGATACGCCGCCTGCGCAGGAGACAGGTTTTCAACCGCCCGCTCCGCAAGGGATCTTGTATCGGCCGCCATTTCCAGCCCTTTGACCAGGTTCTTCATCGGGTCCTCCTGCCATCCGCCAGCCGGTCCAGCATGGTTCCATAGGCCTGCGCGATCCGGTGCAGATCGTGGTGCCGCGCCGCGATTTCCGCGGCCCGGCGACCGGCCGAGCCGTCATCGCCCAGCATCGCCTTCAATCCGCGGGCGAAATCCTCCGCATCCCCCAGCCGCGCCATGTAGCCCCCGCCCGAGGCAAGCAATTCGGAAACGATCCCCGTGTCGAAGGCGACCACGGACGTTCCGCACATCATTGATTGGGAAACCATCATGGGCCCGGCATCTTCCAGGGAGGGGCAGGCGAACACATCGGCCGCCTGATAGGCATGCGACAGCACGATGTCGTCGCGGACATATCCCAGCACCTGCGAGGGGAACGGAAGCCGGCCGGCCAGTTCCGCACCATTGGATCCCGCCAGCAGGAACAGAACGTCCTCCCGCCCGGCCGGACGCCCGCCGGACGGGACCGTTCCTTGCGCGAGGAGATGCGCCGCCTCGACCAGCGGCTCCATCCCTTTGCGGGAATCCTTCAGATTATGGCTGCCGACCAGGATGATTTTCCGGTCGGCAGGCAAGCCGAGGATCTTGCGGGCAACCGCTTTTTCCAGGGGTTGCATGCGGATGTTGACGGGAAGCGGGATTTGTTCGATGGCATGGCCGCGGAAAAGTCCGCTCTGGGCCAGCCGTTCCGCCAGCCACCGCGTCGGCGCCACGAAGGTGATCGGCAGGCCGGCCAGCTGGCGGTGCTTCTCGCGCCAGGTCCGCTCCGCCCAATCGCACCGGCCCGCCGCCTCCAGCTGCGGGCAATCCCGGCATGCGTCCCGGAAGCGCGGACAGGCGCCCGGATAATGGCAGCCGCCGGTCATCGGCTCCATGTCCATCAGGACCCAGACGATGGGACAGGCCAGCCGTTCCGCCAGACGCCGGATATCCGCCGCCGTCATCAGGTGGTTGATCCAATGGAGAAAAACCACATCCGGCTTCGGCAGGACCTCCAAGGCGGCCTCCCAATCGGGAACCGGCGCGAGATTCCGGTTGAAGGTATACAAGGGACGTGACTGGACTCGATGCCCTCCGGCGAAACGGGTCCGGAGGCGTTCGGCCCGTTCCGGCCAGCGGCACTTCCACAAGGACAGAGCGCCCACGGGAACCACATCGGGATCCATCGAATCCTTCCGCCGGACCGCCATCACCGACCGGTGCCCCGCCTCCCGCAGGAGGGCGTGGATCTGATAGGTGGCCTGGGCGGCGCCGCCGTGAAGATCCGCCGTGGACAGGTGCAGAAGGTTCATGCCGGCCCCTTCCCCGCTTCGGCATACAGGGAATGCGGCGCATGTTCCCGACCGTCCGGGTCCCGGTCCAGATGGTAGCTCGACCAATCCGCGATTCGGGAAGTGTCCGCATCGCGGAACTCCACCCGCCGGAAGCCCGCGCCCTTGAGGACCTGCTCCAGCGAGAACGAATCGTACATGTGCAAATGGACTTCTCCGCCCAACCGGAATCGCCCGACCCGGAGCGCCTCCGCCTCCTCCGGACGGAGCAGCGCCTCCAGCAGGCGCTCCCGAATCGAAAGCCGGCTTCGTTCCTCGTGGCGGCCCTCCTTTCCGGCCGGAGCCGGAGACGCCTTGGCCAGCTGGATGCCGACCGTTCCGATGCGATCCACCACGTAATCCAGATCATCCCGCCCGCGCTCGTGGAAGAAAGTCTTCATGCTCCCGCCCGATTCATGCCGCGAGCACTGATCCAGCAGTTCCAGTTTGATCCAGGCCAGCCGGTCGGGATGCCCCGGCGGCGCGGATCGGATCTCCTCGAGCTGCCGGAGATATTCCCGGCAAATCCCTTCCAGGTCGGGAACCACCACGCGCAGGATTCCATCGGGCTTGAGCACGCGGCAACATTCGGCCGCCAACCGGGCGCCCGCCTCCTCGGAAAAATGCTCCAAGACGTGCGAGAGATAGACGACATCGACCGTCTCCGATTCCATGGGCAGGCCGGCGCGCACGTCCCACGGCACCACCGAGGCGTCGGCGGATCCCACGTCGAGATTGACCCACGGCTCCCCCTTGCAGAACCTCTTTCCGCAGCCCACGTTGAGATAGGTGGTTTTCATCCGGTCCCCGGCGCTCATTTCTTTTTGACCCAGGCATAGGCGCTGCTGTCGATCTTCCCGAGGGCGCTGCGGATGCCCTTCGCCTCGCGGTATTCGTCCACCGCCTTGCGGCAGCCTTCGTAGGTGCCGTAGTCGTCCACGATCACAAAGCCGCCGGGCACCACCCGGGGATACAGGTGGTCCAGGCAGACCTTCGTGGACGCATACCAATCGCCATCCAGCCGCAGGATGGCGATGGAACCGATGGCTCCGGCATCGGCCGGAACCGTCTCTTGGAACCAGCCGCGATGATAGCGGATGAATTCGGCCGGATAGCCGATTTCCTTTTCCAGGAGGCGCCGGTTGTCCTCCAGCGTTCCCACCGAGCCCGCGAACTTCTCATACAGCCCCTGCACCGCCACCAGCCGGCCGTCCACGCCGCCCTGGACGGAGCGGACCTGCTCCACCGCCAGGGATCCGTCGACCGCGGCATCCGGCTCGGGGATGCCCTCGAAGGAATCGAACAGATGGAGTATCCGCCGCGCCTTGCCGTGGCGTAGATTGGCCAGGGCCATCAGGCCAACCGCCCCCCCCTTCCAGGTCCCGCATTCCACGAAGGCCCCGGGGATCTTCCGTTTTTCGCACGTCTCCACCTGGCGATGAAGATTGACCAGCCGCGGATGCGTCAACATGGTGAAGGCTCGGACGCGGGCGATATCCTCTTCGATCTCCGCCGAACCCGCCATCATCCGGTCCCGACCCCGCCACCATGCCCAGAATTTGGAAATGCCGTCCATGCGCCCTCTGTTCAATCGAAGCTCGACCACACCTTCACGCCTGTCCGGTCGATCTTCCGCAATACGCGCGCCGGCACGCCGGCCGCGACGCATCCGGAGGGGATGTCCCGAGTCACCACGCTTCCCGCCCCGATCACCACGTCGGAGCCGATGTTCACCCCCGCCAGGATGGTGACGCGAACGCCGGTCCAGACGCGGTCGCCAATCGTGATGGCGGCCCCCTTCGGCTGGAGGGTCAGCGGATCGTGCGATCCCGAATTCAGGATCAGGTCGCTGGCCCCGAGGAAATCGTCGCCGATGGTGATGGGGGCGTGATTGACGATCTGCGCATGGCTTCCCAGCGCGCAACGGTTGCCCAGCGTCACGCCGCCGCGGCGCAGGATGAACAGGTTCCGCCCCACGAAAATCTCTTTCCCGTGCGCAACGCCCATGTGCCGGAGCTCCCGCCGGCGCCAGGCGAAGGTGTTCAGCCGCGGCCGGGTAAGGTGCATGAACAGCGCCTCCCATTCGGCGAAAAAATGCAACAGGACGTGGATCAGGCTATTTCGCATGACGGATGGCTCCCTTCTTCCCTGTCCGCCGCGGAGGCGCGCCGAGGCTCATGGCGCCGTCCTCCAGCTGGCCCGCGTCAGCGTCTTGCACAACATCGGCGCGCCTTTGGACCCCGTTCCGAAATAATCGCCCCCCTCGACGGCGATCTCGACGGCATTGGCCACGAAATCGATGACTTCGGTCGTGCCGATCCCGAGCGCGAGGCCGGCCCAATAGGTTCCTTCCGCCACGTTGAAATCGGGAACCCGGCATTCCAGTTCGGTGAGGCCCGGCGCCAAACGCTGGGTTTCATGGGTGAAATGGGAGTTGACGAGCCAGATGATCTCGCCGCGGGCATCGAAGAGGCTGATGCCGGCGGATACGTTTGGAAGCACGTTTTCGCCGGCCCCCAGTTCGCAGACCAGCCGGAAGCGGTAGGTGTCGCCCGACCGCAGGCGGTTCTGCCGCCGGCCCTCCTCGTCCAGGATGTAGAAATCGACCAGCCGGGCCCGGCCGGATCCCTGCCGGTCGCGTCGCTCCCGGAGGGTTGCGCACCGGGCCGCCGCCTGGCTCTCCCCCAGATATTTCTCCACGACATCCCCGGTTTCCCCGGCCATCCGGACCTGTCCGCCTTCCAGCCAGATCGCGCGGCCGCAGAGATTTTCCACGGCGGCCATGTTGTGGCTGACGAACAGCACCGTCCGGCCCTGCCGGGCCACGTCGCCCATCTTGCCCACGCACTTCTTCTGGAACGCCGCGTCGCCCACCGCCAGCACCTCGTCCACCAGCAGGATCTCCGGCTCCAGGTGCGCCGCCACCGCGAACGCCAGCCGCACGTACATCCCGCTCGAGTACCGCTTCACCGGCGTGTCGATGAACTTCTCGATCTCGGAAAAGGAAACGATTTCGTCGAATTTCCCGTCGATCTCCCGCTTCTTCATTCCGAGGATGGTGCCGTTCATGTAGATGTTTTCGCGGCCCGTGAGCTCGGGATGGAACCCCGTCCCCACTTCCAGCAGCGAGGCCACCCGCCCGTCGAGGACGATCTCCCCGGAGGTGGGCTCCGTGATGCGCGTGAGCAGTTTGAGCAACGTGGACTTTCCGGCGCCGTTCCGCCCGATGATGCCGATCACTTCCCCCGGCTGCACGTCGAAGGAGACATCCCGGAGCGCCCAGAATTCCGGATTACCCTCCCGTTCGGCCTCCGCCTTCCGCTTTTCCGTGGCCGTGTGCCCGATCTTGCCGAAATATTCCCGCGGATCGCGGCCGCGGATCTTGTGCCACCAGTACTGCGCTTCGTCCACCAGCGTGTGGCGGCCGATCGTCCCGAGCTTGTAGCACTTGGAGAGGTTTTTTATTGAAATTGCGGGCGTGCTTGATTGCATGATGGCGTGATGGTTTGGAGCAAAACCGGCTGATTAATTTTTCTTACATCCCTTATGGATTGAAATGAAAAGCCGGAGCAGTTCATCCGACTCGTTTAACAAAGGATCCAACGCCATGCGTAGCTTGTGCGGCGGCGGATACAGATCCGCGAGCACCTCCAGCCAGAAGAGCGTTTCGTCGGCCTCTTTCTCGACAATGCCGATCTTGTGGGCGAAGTCCGCGCCGGATTCGGCCCGGGTGGCTTCGCGATAGTTGGCACCCATCGAGGATACCGCCTTGGCCAATTGATAAGAAATGACCTGCGACGAAGTGGATCTAGGCAATTCGTCCACAAACTTGAAGACCTGTACGGCAAACGTCCGGGTCCGGGCCTTCAGCCACTTCTTGAACTCCTCCTTGGTCATCCGCTCCGTCATGTTATGTTCTCTTTATCCTGCAATTCTGCATTCCCGCAATCCCGCACTTTCTCACTCCCGCATTCCCTCAATTCTTAAATCGTATCCACAAACGTCTTCTGCACCTTGTTGAACAGGAACAGGCCGGAAAGCAGCACGACCAGCGTGACGGCCCAGCTCAGCCCCAGGCCGGACAGGTCGGCGGTCCCCTGGCCCGTGAAACCGTAGCGGCTGAACTCGACCACGGCCGTCATGGGGTTCGACCAAAGCAACAGCTTCAGCGAAGGACGCACCACCAGCGAGGCCGGATAGACGATGGGCGTCGCGTACATCCAGAGCTGGATCAGGAACGGCAGGGCGAACCGCAGGTCGCGGTACTGGATGGTCAGCGCCGAAACCCACAGCCCGAAGCCCAGCCCCATCAGTCCGCACTGCAGGATCAGCGCCGGCAGGAGGAAGAGCCAGGCGTTCGGCGACATTTCACTGCCCCGGAAGAAGAACCAGCCGTAGAACCCCAGGAACAGGATGAAATTGAGCGCCAAATGGGCGAACTGGATGAGCACCCCGGACAGCGGAATGATCAGGCGGGGAAAATACACCTTCGAAAGCACGTTGGTGTTCGCCGCCAGCGCTCCCGCCCCGTGGTTGAGCACGCCCTGGAAATAGTTCCAGAACACGATGCCGCTCATGTAGAAAACGAAGTGGGGGACGCCTTCCGTGGGGATGTTGGCCACCGCGCCGAAGATGATCGTGAAGACAACAGTGGTCACCAGGGGCTGGATGACGAACCACAGCGGCCCCAGCACGGTCTGCTTGTAGATGGCCGTCAGATCCCGCTTCACCAGCAGGACCAGCAAATCCCGGTACTCCCAGATTTCCCGGAAATCGATCCGCCACCACGGGGAACCGGATTGGATGATCGTCTTGCGCATTCGCCCTATCCCAGTTTCGAAAACAGCTTCACCAGCGGGTTGTCCAGCAACCGCCCCGCCCGCTTGTTCAATTGATGGAGCCGCGCCACGCGGCCCTCCAGGAATTTCGCGCCGGCGTCCTTCTTCAGGTCCGCCAGCGCCTCGTCGGCGCGGCCCAGTTCCGTTTCCAGCACCGCCATCCGCGCCCTCGCGAACTTCAGGATCCCGTGCCGCAGCGCCGAGCCGATGTCGTCCGCGCTCCGATAGTACCGCTTGCGGTCCCCCGGCTTGCGCACGCGGTGGATCAGCCCCAGGCGTTCCAGCTGCGCCGCCGCCAGGCTCACCGCCGCCTTGCTCAGCCCCAGCTCCGCCTCCAGCGCGTCCAGCGACGCCTCCCCCTCCGTCAGGTACAGGCACGCCAGCACCTCCCCCGCCACCCGGTTGAATCCGAATTCCTGCGCCAGGCGGCCGCCCGCCGCCACCAGGCGCGACTTCACCGCCGCGCCGCCACCGGGTTGTTTCATGCTGGTTTCCATGGCTCGAACTTTTATGATTTTGTAAAAGTTATTGTTTTTCAGGTCGCCTGTCAACCCCCCATTCTCGCCCTGCCTCCCTCTCGTCGGCGCGCAAGGAAGCGCCAGCGGCCCCCCGGACGATCCGGCGATTGCCCGGACCATGGCCTAGTAGTCTTCTTCCCAGCGGATTTCGCGGATGGCGGGGGTGGCGCCGGAACCCCCGTCCCGGAGATCGAAATACAGCGCCCGGCACCGGACAGGGCCCGGCGGCATCGATTCCAGATCGAACCATTCCCGCAGGTCCTCGGTCCCCATCCCGGCCATCTCCGGCCAAGGCAAGCCCTCGAAATCGATCTCCAGGCTCCGCAACGCGAGGCTCTCTCCGAAATCCATCGCGATCGAGCACGGATACACCCTGGCGATTCCGGTCCAGACCGTATTGGAGTCGCCGTCCACCAATTCGGGCGCCGGAATCCAACCGGCTTGCCCCTGCCGCACCCAGGCCGCAGGCCCCGGCGCCTCGCCATCGTCGGAGAACGAGAACTTCGCCGCCGGGTCCCCGGCCCGGACCGCCCGCTTCGCCGCCGCCGAGAACCGGAACCAATCGAAGGCCCCCACCGCGCCGCTCGAACCCGCCGTCGCCAGCGATACCCGCACCGTGTGGACCCCCGACGCCAGTTCCACCCCCGCCTTGACAAGCGTCTGGTAATTCGCCCACGATCCCGTGTTCGGCAGCGCCATCGCCCCCGTCCGGTCCGTTCCATCCACCAGCACCCGGATCTGGCCGCCCGCCCCCAGCGCCGCATACCTCACCTCCAGCGCATAGGTCCCCGAAGCCGCCACATTCACCGTGTATTCCATCCATTCCCCCGCCGGCGACCATCCCAGCACATGTCCGTTGCCCATCCCGGCCATCGCCGCGAGGTCCACGCCTTCGGACAGCCGGTAGGCGCCGCCTTGGTTCGCCGCCGTCGTGTCGTTGTACGCCACGCCCTGCCCCCCGATGTCGTAGTTCTCGATCTCGATCAGCCCCGGCACCGCCCACGGCGTCCCCGATGGATACGCCTGCTGCTCCGGCGCCGGCGCCGCGGCCGTGAACCGGATCCAGTCGAATATCCCCACGTAGCCGCTCGGCCCTGTCGACACCATCGACACCCGCACCGTGTGGATCCCCGACGCCAGCTCCACCCCCGCCTTCTGCGCCAGCTGGAAGCTGGTCCACGCCCCCGTGTTCGGCACGGCCATCGCCCCCGTCTGGTCCGCTTCATCCACCAGGATCCGGAACTGCCCCCCCGCTCCCACCCCCGACACGCGCGCCTCCACCGCATATGTCCCCGACGACACCACGTTGATCGTGTATTCCATCCACTCCCCCGGCAGGATGCACCCCGCGACATGGCCGTTCCCCGTTCCCGTCCATGCGTCGATATCCACCCCTTCCGCCGGGCGGTAGTCCTTGCACAGGTTGCTGGCCGTCGTGTCGTTGTACGCCACGCCCTGCCCTCCGATGTCGTAGTTCTCGATCTCGATCAGCCCCGGCACCGCCCACGGCACGCCGGAAGGATACGCCTGCTGCGCCGGCGCCGGCGGCGCGGCGGTGAACCGGAACCAATCGAAGGCCCCCACGCTGCCGCTCGAACCCGCCGTCGCCAGCGACACCCGCACCGTGTGGACCCCCGGCACCAGTTCTACCCCCGCCTTGGAAAGCGTTTGGTAATTCGCCCACGATCCCGTGTTCGGCAGCGCCAGCGCCCCCGTTTGGTCCGCTCCATCCACCAGCACCCGGATCTGGCCGCCCGCCCCCAACGCCGCATACCTCACCTCCAGCGCATAGGTCCCCGACGACGCCACATTCACCGTGTACTCCATCCATTCCCCCGCCGGCGACCACCCCAGCACATGGCCGTTGCCCATCCCGGCCATCGCCGCGATGTCCACGCCTTCGGACAAGCGATAGGCGCCGCCTTGGTTCGCCGCCGTCGTGTCGTTGTACGCCACGCCCTGCCCCCCGATGTCGTAGTTCTCGATCTCGATCAGCCCCGGCACCGCCCACGGCATCCCCGATGGATACGCTTGCTGCGCTGACCATCCCGCCTGAACCACCGAGCAGGTGAGGACGATGCCTCCGCCCGCCACCGTGATCGCACCCGTCCGGGCGGCCGTTCCCGCATTGGCCGCCACCGCATAGGACACGGTGCCGTTGCCCACCCCCGATGCGCCCGAGGTGATCCTCAGCCACGGCGCGTTCGTCCGTGCCGTCCACGCCGTTTCCGCCATCACCGCGACCTGTCCGCCCGACGCGGCAGCCGCCACGTTCGTGGCCGCCGGCGAAATGGCCAGCGAACCAAGGGGATCGAAGTTGTAAAGCACCGCGCCGGAATAGGCCGGCAACGCCAGGCTCGTCGCGGCGACCGCCGAGAGCGTGCCGCCATGGCTGCCGCTTTCGTCGACCACGCCCCCGCCGCTCGGCAGCACCCGCCAGCGGGTCGCGCCAAGGCTCGGAATGTCCACCGGCGCGCCGGACGGATTCACCACCACCACGCCGTTGGAATAGTCGCGCCGGTACACTCCCCATCCTGCATCCCACAGCGCATCGATGCCGCCAGGCAATGCCCCGATGGCGCCGCCAAGGTCGATCATGTATTCCGGGTAGTATTCCAGCGCGACGTCGCTGGTGGACAGCAGGTTCAGATAGGTGCGCGCCCCCTTGATGAGCAGATGGCTGGCGGTGGCGAACATCCGCTCCTGCGCGTTTCCCTCCGCCGGATAGGACTGGCAGATCACGATCTTGTTGCTCCTCACCAGCTCCAGCACGCGCTCCATCTGCAGTTCCCAGTCGGCGGGGTCGAAATAGCTGCCCGCCCCCCAGAACGCAAAGCATTCGACCATGCCGCCATGGCCCACGCCATAGTCCATGTCCAGCCACGAGGTGATCAGGCCGCCGAGGTTCGGCAAAAAGACGAAGCCGTTGGTGCCGGATAGCGCATCCCGCGCCTCGGCTCCGAACTGCTCCAGGGATGGCACCCAGTTCGCGAGGCATTGGTCCACGTCCTCCAGCCACGGATGGGTCGGATCGCACTGGCCGAACCCGTAGCCGTCCGGCGTGAAGCTGTCGGCGAAGACGCCGTCGTCCTCCGCCGCGCGGATGCGCGCCAGGCAGTTGCTGATCCAATAGGCCGGAAAACCCGAGACCGCCTCTCCTCCGGCATGGCGCACATCCATGACGTTCCAATCCCACTGCGTCTGGTGGACGCGCTCCCCGCTTCCATTCAGGAGAAACCAGTTCGTCTGCGAATCCACCTGCGGCCAATCGGTGCTCCATGAATCGCCGATGACGAACGCCGCGGGTCCCGCGCCCACGGCCAGCTGGTAGTGCAGGCAGAGGAAGTCCGGGTTGTAGGCCCGGAGCTCCCGGATCTCGGACCGCAGCATCTTCTGCGTGCCGGCGAAACGCGTCGCGGCGAACCACCGCTGCGTGGCGGTCAGGAAACCGGGCAGCTGGTCGGCGAAGGGCACGATGCGCTGGCTGGTGTCGGGCCAGGGCCGGGGGGCGGCGGCCGCGAAGACGACCCGGGCCGCCGCCGCCCCCGTGTTGTCGGGGATGGCGACCGGCGTCTGGTCGGAAACATGGCTGGCGCCGTTGAACCTCACCGTGAAATTCGTCAGGGCCCCGGCGGTCCCCAGCACCTTGTCCATGCACCGGGCGGTGACGACATTCGCCGCCCCCCACGGCGCCGCCGACAGGTCCACCGCCAGCGCCCAGTTCGACCGGGTGTCGGTCGCGAAATATCCCCACCCCAGCGGCGCCGTCGTCGGCAGCGGGGAATTGCTCCACACCGTCGCGCCGTTGACGGAGAACGACAGGCTGCGGATGTCGCTGCGCCGGCCGTGCTGGATCTGGACCCGGGCATAGTTCGCCGCCGGCTCGCACGTCCCCTCCAGCGGATACATCACATCGCTGAAATAGTTCTCGAAATAGTCCGAATCCACCACGATGTACCCGTTGCTGCCGAACCAGGTCCCCCATGAATTGGCCACCAGGTAATACCCCGGCCCGTAGCCGCACACCGTCACCATGTGGTTGATGTCGGCGCTCGAACATTCCGTCCCGTACCATGGCGCATCGCCCGGCCCCCAGGCATCGAACGTGTTCTCGGCATACACGGCGCAGGCCGCCACCCCCCCGTCGTCCAGGAACGCCTTCAGCTCGTTGATCTGCTCCGCCGTCGGGCCCCACTCCCACACCCACACGTAGTTCGTCGTCCGCCGGTGCAGCCCTTCCACGAAATCCTCCACCACGGGCAAGGCCGTATACTGCCCCGCCACATACGGCTTCTGCAGCAGGGAGGCGCATCCGTACCGCATGGCGATCTCGAACGGCTCGTGGCCCCACGCCCCGTTGTCCTCGCCTCCGTTGGTCAGGTTGTAGGTGAACCGCGGCGAACACTGGTTGCTGGTCGCCCCCATGTTCAACGCCGGATTCCGCCTCTTCATGTTCGCCGTCTTCGTGTAGTACGCCCCCGCCCAATGGACGCACGATCCCTCCGCCCCCTGGCTCCGGATCGGCGGCAGGTATCCCCGGTTGTCCACCGCCCCGGCCAGCGCCTTGCGGTGCCGGAGATATCCCGCCGGCGCCTTCGCCAGCACCCGCCCCTCGGCGATCCATTGCGTGCGCGTCCCCGGCGGATACGGCTTCTTCCCCAGCACAAACGTTTCCCCGCGCTTCGACACCATCCTCGGCAGCGAATTCGAAGTCCCCGGCAACAACTTCCCCTCCGCCCCGGTCCCCATCGCGAGTCCCGCGGCGATCAGCAGGAGCACACGTGCCACGCACTTGCCCATCCGCCTGTTCTTTCCCGGCCGCCACCCATCTATTCGGTCAACGGCCGTCTTCCACCACCTGTGATCTTTCTACTCTTTTCCAGACGCAAATGCCAGAAATTCCCGTTTTTTTCAGGGCCGCCCGTCCCCCTTCTTCAAAGAGGCGGGGATTTCGTACCCGTTCTCCTCGAGATGGCCCAGCAGGATCCGCCGCGCCTCCGCCTCCGGAGGCGCCTCGCCTTCGGCCAGCGGATGGGTATGCCCCGGAACGGGTTCCATGCCCAGCTCCCCCGTGCGAAGATCCAGCATGTAGCTCCGGTCGCCCACCCGCATGCCCATCGATCCCAAACTGAAGAACGGCGGCTTCAGCCGGGATTCGTCCAACAGCCATTTCCGCGGATTCACCAGCCGCGAATCCACCGCCGTCAGGAAGATCGGCCGGGTCGCCGGCGGATCGCCATCCAGCAACGACACCCCCTCCATCCACTGCGGCACCGGCAGGCCCAGGTAATCCAGCAAGGTCGGCGCCAGATCCACGTTCTGCGCATTCGTCCGGATGCGCCCCGCATGCGCGCCGCCCGGAAACCAGAATACCAGCGGGATCCGCCCGCTGCCCCACCCCTTCCCGTGGTCGGTGGAAAGGACCAGCACCGTGTTGTCCAATTGCCCGGCGTCTTTCAGTGCGCCGACGATCCTCCCGAACGCGGCGTCGAGTTCCAGGATGGAATCGTCGTAGAAATCCGTCTCGAACGCCTCCTTCTGCTCCCGCCCCTTCGAAAAAACGGGATGCTCCAAATGGAAAGCCGGTCCGTGCGTCTCCATCAGGTGCACATGCGCGAAGAAGGGCCGGTCGCCGCACTCCGCAATCGCCCGCAGCAGCCGCCCGATCCGCGGCTCGTCGTCCTGTTCCGTTCCCGCCGCCTCCCCCGCCACCTGTTCGTAGGCCGATTCGAAATCCTGTGCCCCCGCCGCATGCAGCAGCCGGTCCCGCAGCCGTTCCCACGTCGCCCCGAGGAAATACCCTGTGTGCATGCCGAGGATTCCGGCCGCGGCTTCCTGCCACCGGCTCCCGCCTTCCGACCGCCCATTGGCCTCGTGGAAGGAATGGAGCATGTTCAGGTCGTACGCGTCCGCGAACTGCCGCGCGCTGATGTCCACGTTCCAATAGCCGTGCTGCCGCAGGATGCCCGGCAGGTGCTCGTACGCGTTCCGCCCCGTCAGGATCTCCGGCGGATAGTACATCCGCAGCGCCGTCGGCTGCTTTCCCGTCAGCAGCGAGGCGATCGAGCCGCCGGAATTCAGCGAGTTCGCGAATGCGTTCTCGCACACCAGCGTCCGCCCTTCGCGGAACGTCCGCATGATCGGCGTCGTCTCCCGCTCGTAGCCGTACAGCGACAGATGCTCCGCGCCGATCCCGTCCGACCCGAAAAGGATGATGTTCGGAAGGCGCCCCTCATCCGCCGCCCCCCCCCCCCCCCCCCCCCCCCCCTCCGCCGCGCCCTCCGCCCCCGCCAGCACCCCCCGGGCCCGCGCGGACCCCGTCGCCAGCAGGCCCGCCAGCAGCGCGGCCAGCGCCGCCGCCCAAAGGACCGTCCCCCGGACCGGCCGCCGCCAGGCCAGCACCCCGCGCAGCATCGCCATCGACAGCCGCCAGCCCCATGCCCAGAAAAGAAGAAAAATCCCCAGGTAGCCAAACCGCCAGAATCCATCCGAGGTCTGCACCCCGATCCGGAACAGGGTGTAGGTGAAGTTGTCCAGCATCAGGAAAAACGCCGACGCCAGCATCAGCCCCGGCCACAGCGCGCCCGCCCGCGCCATTCCCCCCCGCGCGCGCGGCGCGATCCGCGCCGCCGCTCCCAGCGCCGCGCAAACCGCCACCGATGCCCCCGCCAGCGGCAGCGGCGAAAGCAGCAAGATCCTCGCCCGCTCCCAGCCCCCCAACGTGCTCATGAACGACGGCTTCGTCGCGAAGAACACCCATTCCATCAATACATAAAAGAACGCCGCCCCGGCCGAAACCACCCCCAGCGCCGCCCACGCGGAGCCCTCCGGGACCGGCGGAATGGATCTGTCCTTCCTCATCGCCGGCGCCTACTGCATCTGTTCTTCGCGCCAGTAGACGGGCGTCACCTTCTGGCCGCCCACCTCGAAC
Organism: uncultured Verrucomicrobiota bacterium; assembly: GCA_937860055.1. Taxonomy (GTDB): domain Bacteria; phylum Verrucomicrobiota; class Kiritimatiellia; order CAIQIC01; family Lenti-01; genus Lenti-01. The sequence continues at coordinate 97,871 of CALMBO010000013.1, forward strand.
ACCGCCCACACCCCGCTCTTCACGCCGTTGTTCTCGCCGATCGACACCACCCGCACGAACCGCCGGTCCGACACCGACAGCTTCTCCGCCAGCGCCGGGTCCATCCCCGACTTGCTGATGGCCTCCTGCACGCTGGCGAATCCGTCGTCCTTCGTGTTGGGCAGCCCGTCGTCCCCCAGCCGGTACTTCAGCAGATCGTCCACCACCCAGTCGTCCATCATCTTGCCGTCGCCCGTCGTCAGCGTCAGCAGCACCTCCCGCGACGCCGTGTTCACGTTCACCTTGCCGTCGCCGAACGTCGTCAGCAGGTGCGCGATCCCCCGCAGCGGCTCGCTCTTCGGATCCGGCGGCGGCCCGCCATACACCACCGCCGGCGTGAAGCCCTTGATCAGCAGCAGCTCGTCCACCGTGTCCAGCGGCGCATTCTTCGGCACGTATCCCTGCTCCTTGTAGAAGGCATCGCCCTCCTCCGCCCCGTTCAGCCGGTGCTCGTCGCCCGCGTCCGTCCAATCCATGAAGCAATCGATCAGGTCCGGCCACTTCTCCTCCGGCACCCCCGCCTGGTCCAGCAGCTCCTCCCAGTCCTCGTCCCCCAGCGTATTCACGTTCCGCCGCCCCGCCTCCGGCAGGATGTCCACCTTGGCCGTCGAATCCCCCTGCTCCACCAGGGTCCCCGACACGCCGATGCCGCGCTCCAGGTTCTTCGCCAGCACCCGCAGCGCCTCCTTCTCCTCGTCGCTCTCCTCGAACGCGTTGCTCTCGAAGCTTTTCGCCAGCAGGAACTTCGCATACTCCACCCCGCCGCGCGCCGCCACCTGCGCCTTCAGCCGCTTTCGCGCATGCGACGTGATCCCCGCCTCGATGTGCATGTCGTACGCCATCCCGCTGATCAGCAGGCTCAGCATCAGCACCGTCCACAGCACCACGATCAGCGCCGCCCCCTCCGCCGCGGGAAGGCGCCGCCCGCCGTTTTTCCACACCGTGGAAAACTTTTTTCCACAGTGTGGAAAACCGGGCCAAAGTTTTTCCATTGCGTGGAAAATGGACGGAAAGTTTTTCCATTGTGTGGAAAAACTCATCGCCCGCCCCCCTTCTCCCCGCCCTCGATGGTGACGCGGCCGGTCTTGCCGGCCTCGGCCTGCGCTCCGCCCGCGGCGGCGGCGCCTTCCCCGGCCGCCGCTTCCGCCGCGCCCCCCGAAGCCGCCGCGCCGCCGGTTTCCGTCGTCCGGTCGCGGCTTTCCCGCGCGGGGATTTCCGGCGCCACCTCCAGCTCCACCAGCCGCTGCAGCTCCAGGTTCTCGTCGAAATCCTTCCGCTTCTTCATCGTCAGCGTCACGCGCACCAGCTTCGGCAGCGAATTCGTCTCCTCCCAGTCCTGGCTCCAGGTCTCCAGGTCGAAGTCGTACCACTCGCAGGAAAACTCCTGGACCTCGGAGCTGATCATCCACGGCTTCGCATCGTTCTCGTCCATGTCCTCGGAGAGATGCGGCCATGCCCGCACCACCAGCCCCCGCTCCCCGCCCGCCGTGTCCACCGAGACCGACAGCCGGTGCAGGCCGTTCCGCAGCGGCGATTCCGGCGGCAGGAACGCCGTGCCGCTCGTCACCCAGCTGGCCTGGTCCGCCTCCATCCAGAATCCGAACGCCGACGGCTTCGACGGAAACCACGCGGCCCCCCGCAGCGACGTCACCAGCTGCTCCATCGCGAACTCGCCGTAATGCAGCTGCTCGAGCATCTCCCCGCCGCGGGTCCATGCCTTCATCACGCTCCAGAAGGCCCCCGCCGCGAGCGCCGTCGCCAGGCTGAAGATCGTCAGCGCCACCAGCAGCTCGATCAGCGTGAATCCCATTTTCCGGCGCGGCGCCATGTCACAGCACCTTCGGTTTCAGCGTGCGGACCCCGTCGCTGTTTTCCGGAACATAAAGCATCTGCACGGTTTCCTCCGTGCTCCGCCGCTCGCCCTGCGCCCAGGTCACGCGCGTCGTCAGCCGGAACAGCCCCTCCTTCTGCTCGTCCGCCTCGCCCAGGTCCTCGATCGTGCGCGTCCAGCTCCAGCCCTCCGGCCCGCCCTCGAATCCCCCCGCCTCCTGGCCCGCCTCGATCTCCTCCTTCAGCCGCAGCGGATTCTCCGCGTCCACGCGCCCCAGCATCCGCCGCGCCATCTCGTAGTTCCGCGCCTGCCGCACCACCGCCAGCGCCCGCGACGACGCCTCGATCAGCGTCCCCAGCGCCAGCCCCAGGATCACGATCGCCAGGATCACCTCGATCAGCGTCATCCCCGCGCGGCGGGAGCGGTCCCTATTCACGCTCCACCTTCGCCTTCCCCGTCACCGCATCCACATGGATCTGCGCCGTCCGGTTCTCGTCGTCGCCGATCGTCACGTCGTATGCCTCGCACATCCCGTTCGGGTAGTAGCTCACGAAATAGATCTCGTCGATCTCCTGCCCCCCGCGGAACGACACGAATTTCACCCCGTCCTCCAGCTTGCGCGCCAGCACCGCCGTCGTGGCCGCCGCTTCGCCCCCCTCCCCTGCCGCGGACTCCGCCGACGGCTCCGCGCCGCCGTTCAGATCCGAGAAGAAGGCGTCCTTCCGGTCCCCCGGCTGCCCCTGGTCCACCAGCTCCATCGTCCCCTTGCGCGCGTCGAACAGCACCGCCATGTACCGCTGCCCCAGGACCGCCTTGGCCTGTGCATTCCGGTGCATCCCCAGGACCGCCCGCGTCGAATTGCGCAGCTTCGCCCCGCGGAACGACCGGGCGAACGACGGCACCGCCACCGCCGACGCGATCCCGATGATCACCACCACCAGCAGGATCTCCAGCATCGTGAACCCTGCGCGCAAACGCGTCCTGTCCACGGGACCTTCTCCTGTCCGGCGTCCGGGCGCCCTACTTGATGTCGTCCGCGCCGCCAAAGTTCATGTCCGGCCCCGCCGACACCACCGAATAGGTCTTGCCCTGCTTCGTGTATTGGAATTCCGTTCCCCACGGATCCTTCAGCCCTTCCGCCTTCCGGAGGTACGGCCCGTCCCAGTTCGGCTCGTTGCCCTTGGTCATCAGGTTCTGCAGGGAATCCGGCAGCTTCCCGTTGTCCACCTCGTACACGTCGATGGCCCCCTCGATCACCGCGATTCCCTGCTTCGCCGCATTGTTCCGCGCCTTCTCCACGTTGCCCGTCAGCCGGGGCACCGCCACCGCCGCCAGGATGCCGATGATCACCACCACCAGCAGGATTTCGATCATCGTGAAGCCCGCATCCCTGCGCCGCACCTCTTCGTTCCGTTCTTTCATCATGACACCTCCGTGAAAGGGTTCTCTTCAGGAAAAGAATCTACCACACCTCCCCCGTCCCCCCAATCTCCTTTTTCCGGCACCTCCCGGGCCCGTTTCCATTCATACTGCAGACTTTATAAAGTCTGCATTTTTTCCACACGGAATTCCGCCCGATCAGAAAAGCGGAAAGCCTGGGACATCTCGGTCTTCGAACCCGGATGCCTTTCCGATTTTCTTGCCTTTTCCAGCCCCGTAGTTGCATATTGATGGGTTTGCGGCCAACGCCCAAACGGTGGGGCGGCAAGGGAGTCGATCCATGAGCACGTTTGAAATCTCCATGTTGTTGTTCCAGGTCCTCGGCGGCCTGAGCCTCTTCATCTACGGCATGCACATCATGACCGGCAGCCTCCGCACCGCCGCCGGCAGCTCCCTGCGTGCCATTTTGGCCCGCGCCACCCACAGCCGCGTCCATGGCGCCGTCTTCGGCACCGTCGTCGGCTTCCTTGCCCACTCCGGCGCCGCCGTCGCCATGCTGGCCGGATTCATCAACGCCGGCGTCATGACCCTCGAGCAATCCATCGCCCCCGTCTTCGGCGCCAACATCGGCACCTCGCTGTCCATGCAGCTCGTCTCCTTCCACATCGCCGACTATTGCTGGGCCGCCATCGGCATCGGCTTCCTCCTCGACGCCCTCATCCCCTCCGAACGCTGGCGCAAGCTCGGCATCGCCCTCATCGGCTTCGGCCTCCTCTTCCTGGGCATGGAAACCATCTCCGCCGGCATCGCCCCCCACAAGGATTCCCTCGCCCCCTATCTCGCCCATATCCGCGGCGACGTCTGGACCTGGCGCCTTCTGGGCGTCGGCATCTCCGCCCTCCTCACGGCCCTCATCACCTCCTCCGGCGCCATGATCGGCCTCTGTTTCGCGCTCGTGAAAGCCGGCGTCTTCACCCGGTTCGACCAGGTCGCCGTCGTCGTCCTCGGTGCGCATATCGGAACGTGCATCGTCCCCATCATGGCCGCCCTCCCCATGCGCATCGGCGCCTGGCGGGCCGCCATCGCCCACTTGACATTCAACCTTCTCAACGTCTCGCTCGCCCTCGCCGCCTGGCCTTTCTTCACCTGGGCCTGCACCGCTTCGGCCCCGGGCGACCTCGTCCGCCAGACCGCGAATCTCCATACCTTCGTCATGGCCGCCGCCACACTGCTTTTCCTGCCCTTCATCGCCCTCTTCACCCGCCTGGTCCGCCTCGTCACCCCCTCCAAGGAGCCCGTCCCCCAACCCTCCTTTCTCGACGACAAGCTCCTCGCCAAGCCCGAGCAGGCCCTCGCCGCCGTCATCCGCGAACTCCGCCGCATGGCCGAGGTCTGCGTCGACAGCATGATGCTCAACGGCGAACTCATCCTCGCCCCCACCCGCAAGACCTATCTCCGCCTCCTCTCCAACGAGGACATCATCAACGAGGTCCGCCAATCCATGGGCGACTACCTCGGCCACCTCACGAAACACTACCTCTCCCGCCGCCAGACCCTCTTCCTCCAGCACCTCGATCGCTGCATGAAGGACATCGAGCGGATCGGCGACCACCTCACCCACATCGGCGACACCTCCGTCGAACGTTTCAAGATCGCCGCCGCCATCCTGCCCGAAGACATCTTCCGCATCTGGTTCACCCTCTTCTGCTCCGCCAAGCATGTCGTCTGCCTCATGGCCCGGTCCTTCGACCCCGACTCCAATGCTTTCCAGAACACCGCCCTCGAGATCCTCCGCGCCCGCGACGCCTACATGATCCAGTCCATGGACGCCAAGGCCGAGTTCGCCGGCGCCGCCCGCGACAAGCGCATCACCCCCATCGGCGGCTACTACCTCTCCCGCTACATCGAGGACCTCGACCGGCTCGTCCGCCGCGCCAAGTCCATCGCCTTCGCCGAGCGCCAGCCCGATTTCTGGGTCAAGACCGCCAAGCTCGAAAAAGAGGCCAAGGAGGCGCTCACCTACGCCACCCCCGCCCGCGTCAACCCCCGGGACTATCTCGACCTCCTCAAAAAGGAAACCCCTTTCGACGACTCCGACATCCCCGAGGAAAATCCCCACTTCATCCCCGCCGAGTCCCCCCACCAGGCCCCGCCCGACGAACATCCCCTCGCCGAAAACGCCGGCCCCGCCCCCAAAACCTGAAATCCGCCCCTCCGGGGCCTCCGGTTCGGGAAGGCGCCGCCTGAGCCCGGTCACGCGGAAAACGCCGTGCTCCTCGCCTGAATCGGCGGCCGAAACGCCCCCCATTTCCCTTGCTTCCCCGATGCCCCCCGGCATATCCTCGGCCTGGAAAGCCGCCCCGTCCCCCCGCCCCGCGGTCGGACGCCCCCCGGCGCCCGGAAAAAATGCAGCCTAATGTTTCTTCCCGCCATCCGTATTACAAGGTAGGGCACGCGATGTGCGCGCCCGCCTGGAAGGAGAATGCCCCATGAAACGTTGCCTGGTCCTCGGATTCCTCGTCTTTGCCGCCGGTGCCGCCGGTGCCGCCCAGGAAATCGGCTATATCGAGGAATTCGCCCTCGCCACCAACCGCGCCGAGGTCCTCCGCGATCTCGTGCCGGGCACGGACGATTATTTCTACTTCCACGCCCTCCACGCCCAGAACTCCGGCCTACAGCAGGAATTCAAGGAACTGCTCGAACGCTGGATCCGCGAACGCAACGGCTCGACCCCCGAACCCGCGCGCGAACTGCTCAACCGCCAGGCCCTCCTCGATTACGAACGCGATCCCGCCGCCACCCTCGCCTACCTCCGCGACCAGCTCAACCCCTTCCTCGGCCATGCCCGCAAAACCGGCGAACGCGTCAGCTCCGCCCCCTCGGTCCTCGATCCCCGCCTCATCTCCCTCGAAGCCTTCCTCGCCGAAGCCTTCGTCTACGAACCCCGCAGCCTCGAACGCCTCGAGGACGAAGGCCTGGAACTCGTCGCCGGCCGCGACCTCCATCCCGACCAGCGCCGCAGCCTCCTCGCCCGCCTCGCCCGCCCGGACTACCCCGGCATCGTGGACCTCATCCTCGCCGACCTCGACTACCGCGACAGCCGCGGCTTCGGCCACCACGAAATCCACCGCCGCCTCACCCTCGCCCAGCTGGATGAACTTCTGCAGAAACGCCCCGGCCTCCTCAACCAGGTGGCCTTCGTCAACGCCTACCTCGCCAAGCTCGCTCCGCCCGACGAAGTCGATCTCGAAACCGATCTCGCCGAACGCCAGGCCTACTTCGACCGCGTCTGGACGTTTGTCAAAACCCTCGACCCCGTCCACAATTCGCTCAAGGCCAACGTGCTCTACGGCCGCCTCCTCCTCGACCGCAGGCAGGGCGTCTACGACGAAGCCCGCTTCCGCGAATACATCCAGCTCCCCCGCGATGTCTATTACCTGAACGACGAGGTCCGCCGCGCCCTCCCCCGCGGCGACCACATGGCCCGGCTGGGCCAGGCGTTCGGCCTGCTCCAGCTCCCCCCCGTGGCCGACGAGGAACCGCTCGTCCGCGATTTCCTCCTCCACTTCTTTGCCGCCGCCCCGGACTACAAGGCCTATCTGCCCTGGATCCGCGACGACTTCCTCAAGCGCCTCTTCGCCGAGGCCAAGATCACCGCCGGCGCCGGCTCGCCCGACCAGTGGGCCCCGCTCCTCTCCCCGGACGAGTTCCGCCGCCTCAAGGAACGCGTGGACATCGATTTCGCCCCCGAAAATCCCGAGGTCTTCGGTTCCGCCGATCCCGTCCGGCTTTCCGCTTTCGTGAAAAACGTCCCCGCGCTCATCGTCAAGATCTACGAAATCAACACCCTCAACTACTACCGCGAAACCGGCCGCCCCCTCGACCTCGCCCTCAATCTCGACGGCCTCGTGGCCTCCGCCGAGCGCCGCCTCGCTTTCTCCGACCCACCGGAACGGCGCACGCTGCGCACCTTCGACTTCCCCGAGCTCGACCGCCGCGGCGCCTATGTCGTCGAACTCATCGGCAACGGAAAGAGCAGCCGCGCCCTCGTCCAGAAGGGCCGCCTCCGCGTCCTGCAGCAGATCACCGCCGCCGGCCACGCCTTCTCCGTCTTCGACGAGGACAACCGTCCGCTCGCCGACGCCCGCGCCTGGCTCGGCGGCCGCGAATTCACCCCCGACGGCCAGGGCCGCCTCGTCATCCCCTTCAGCACCGCCCCGGGCCCCGAATCGCTCGTGGTCGGCTCGGACGGCTTCGCCGCGCTGGTGAAATTCCGGCACCAGGCCGAGCAGTACACCCTGCAGGCGGGTTTCTACCTCGATCGCGAATCCCTGCTCCGCCGCGAAAAGGCCCGCCTCGCCCTCCGCCCCGTCCTGCTCGTCAACGGCCGCCCCGCCAGCCTCAAGCTGCTGGAGGATCCCCGCCTCGAAATCCGCGCCGTGGATCTCCAGGGCGTCGCCACCGTCAAGGAAATCCCCGGCCTCGAACTGCACGAAGACGCCGAAACCATCCAGGAATTCCCCGTGCCGGACAACCTGGTGTCGGTCTCCCTTTCCCTCAAGGCCAGGGTCCGGAACATCAGCCTCAACCAGAAGCAGGACCTCGCCAGCCAGGCCACGTTCGAACTCAACGGCATCGACCGCGGCACCTCCGTCCAGGACCTGCACGTCAGCCGCACGGCCGCGGGCTTCTTCGTGGAACTGCGCGGCAGGAACGGCGAGCCGCGCCCCGGCGAGCCGCTTTCCTGCTGGTTCAAGCGCCGCGGCTTCCGCCATGAAATCTACGTGGAACTCAAGACCGATGCCCGGGGCCGCGCCGCCCTCGGCGACCTGGCCGGCATCGAACTGTTCCGCGTCCGCGAACCCATGGGCACCGAACATTCCGGGTCCCCCGCAACGGATGCCGTCACCCTCCCGCCCGACCTCAACGGCCGCACGGACGAAGTCCTGCGCGTTCCGGCGCTGCCGGGCTGCACCGATCTCCCCTCCAACCTCTCGCTGCTGGAGCAGCGCCAAGGCCAGTTCGTCAAGGACTGGCACGCCGCCGTCTCCGTCACCAACGGCTTCATCGAACTTGCCGGCCTGCCGGCCGGCGATTTCTCCCTGTTCCTCAAGCCGCTCCAGCGCGAAATTTCCATCCATGTCACGCAGGGCGAGGAACACGGCGGCTACATCCTCTCCGCCCGCCGCGCGCTCGAACGCCCCCTCCTCGCCCCCCTGCAGGTGCAGGAGGTCGCCGCCGGCAAGGACTCGGTCGACATCCGCCTCGCCAATGCCACGCCCTTCACCCGCGTGCATGTGCTGGCCACCCGCTACCTCCCCGCCTACGATCTCTTCGCGCGCCTCGGCTCCACCGGCGCCCCCGGCCTCCTCCGCCAGCCCTGGCTCCCCGCCCGCACCTTCTACGAGTCCGGCCGCGACATCGGCGACGAATACCGCTACATCCTCGACCGCCAGGCCGCGCCGAAATTCCCCGGCAACATGCTCGACCGCCCCGGCCTCCTGCTCAATCCCTGGACTCTGCGCGATACCCAGGCCGAACCCGAAATCCTTGCCGCCCAAAGCGACTACGCCAGCCGCCCTGCGGCCATGCCCGCCGCCGAAACCGCAGCCTATGCCGGCGCCGGGGCGGGCGGCGACCAGGCGGGCTTCGCCAACCTGGATTTCCTCCGGCAGCCGGCCGTCACCCTCTGGAACCTCAAGCCCGGCAAGGATGGCGTCGTGCGCATCCCGCGCGCGGACCTAAAGGGCCTCCCCCATCTGCGCATCCTCGCGACGGATCCCGTCTCGTCCGCGCTGCGCAACGCCGCGCTGGACGATTCCCCCGTGGCCACCCGCGAACTCCGCCAGGCGGCCGGCCTCGACCCGGCCAAGCCCTTCGCCGAACAGAAAATCATCACTCCCCTCGCCGCCAAGGCCAGCCTGGCCATCGCCGACGCCACCACCGCGCGCTTCGAAACCTGCGACACTGTCGCCAAGGCCTACCGCCTTCTTGCTACGCTCGGCGGCAATCCAACCTTCGAAGAATTTTCGTTCATCACCACCTGGCCGTCGCTCGATGCCAAGGAACAGCGCCTCCTCTATTCCAAGTACGCCTGCCACGAACTCAGTTTCTTCCTGCACGAAAAGGATCCGAAGTTCTTCCGCGAAGTCGTTGCGCCCTACCTGAAGAACAAGAAGGACAAGACCTTCCTCGACCACTGGTTGCTGGAGGATGATCTGGAGGAGTATCTCGAACCGTGGCGCTTTGAACGCCTCAACGCCGTCGAACGCATCCTGCTCGGCCAGCGCCTCCCCGGACAGACCGCCTCCCTCGTGCGCGACGCCCGCGAACGCGCCGACCTCATCCCGCCCGACATCGACGACTTCAACCGCCGCTTCGATACCGCCCTCCAGTCCGGCGGCCTCGACCTCGGCGGCGGAATGCGGGAGTCCATCAGCGAACTGCGCCAAAACGAGGGCGAGAAACAAAAGAAGAGATTGGAAGGAATAGTCGCCATGGGACCTGGCGGCAAAGCGGTAGGCTTGGAAGCCGCCCCCGCTTCTCCAGCGATGGACGCTGCAACGGTCGCCTCCGATGCCGTTTCGCCCATCGTCATGAAAAATCTCGCCCCGTCAGCCATGGCAAATCGCGGAAGGGCCAATTCCAAACCCGGCCAGACGCATGCGGTCGAATTCCGGCTGGATACCGAAACGCCTGAGGAAGCACTGCCCGACGACGGCTATTTCTTTGGCGACGAATCCGTCTCCCGGGAGCAGGCGCAGCGCCGGTTCTTCCAGAAGCTGGACCAGACGAAGGAACTGGCGGAGAACAACTACTACCACCTGCCCATCGAGCAGCAGGACGCCGACCTGGTTCCGGCCGGCGCCTTCTGGGCCGACTACGCGGCCCGCGATCCCCAGCAGCCCTTCCTCTCGCTGCATTTCATGGAGGCCTCGCGCAATTTCACCGAAATGATGATGGCGCTGGCGGTGCTGGACCTGCCGTTCGAAGCCGGCGCTCATGCCGAGCAGCTGGAAGGCCTGCAGTACAAGCTGTCCGCCGCCTCCCCGCTCGTGATCTTCCACCGCGAAATCCTCGAGGCCGCCCGGGCCGACGAACCCGGCACCGTGCTCGTGGCCCAGCACTTCTTCCGCGCCGACGACCGCTACCACTACGAAAACAACGAGAAGTCCGACAAATACGTGACCGACGAATTCCTGCCGCACGTGGTCTACGGCGCCCAGGTGCTGCTGACCAACCCCACCGGCAGCCGGCAGAACCTGCAGGTCCTCCTGCAGATCCCCATGGGCGCCATCCCCGTCAGCAGCGGCTTCTACACCCGCGGCGTCCATGTCGCCCTCGAGCCGCACGCCACCCGGACAATCGAATACTTCTTCTACTTCCCGGCCACCGGCACGTACCCGCACTACCCCGTCACCCTCGCGCAGAACGACCGGGTCACAGGCGGCGCCGCGCCGTTCACCTTCCAGGTCGTGGAAAAGCTGAGCAACATCGACAAGACCAGCTGGGCCTGGATCTCCCAGAACGGCTCGCCGGAGGAGGTGCGGACCTTCCTCGACCAGGCCAACCTCCTGCGCCTCGATCTCAACGAAATCGCCTGGCGCATGAAGGACAAAGAATATTTCAAAGCGGTGACCGCTCTCCTCCAGTCTCGCCATGTCTATCACGACACTCTCTGGTCCTACAGCCTGCTCCACAACGACCGGGAAACCCTGCGCGCCTGGCTGGAGCATTCCCCCATCGCGGACCGCTGCGGCCTGCATCTCGTCTCGCCGCTCCTGGCGCTCGATCCGGTCGAACGCCTGGACTACCAGCACCTGGAATACGCCCCTCTGGTCAATCCGCGCGCCCATTCCGTCGGCGCCAAGCGCAAAATCCTCAACTCCCGCTTCCTCGCCCAGTACCGGCAGTTCATGAAGACCCTGAGCTACAAGGCGGCGCTGGACGATGTGGACGAACTGGCGGTGGCCTACTACATGGTCCTGCAGGACCGCGTGGCGGAGGCGCTGGACTGGTACGCCCGCGTCGACCGCCGCGCCGTCCCCGAACAGCTCCAGTGCGACTACCTCGAAGTCTACCTCGCATTCTGCCGGGGCGACACCGAAACCGCGCGGCGCCTCGCCGAAAAGCACGCCGGGGATCCCGTGGACCGCTGGCGCACCCGCTTCGAAACCGCGCTGGCCCAGCTGGATGAAATCGCGGGCGGCAGCGCGGCCGCCGCGGCGGATCCGGAAAACCGCGATCAGGCCCAGGGCGCGCTCGCGGCCGCCGAACCGGCGCTCGACCTCCAGGTCGAAGCGGGCAAAATCCGCCTCGACACCCGCAACCTCAAGGCCTGCACCCTGAACTTCTATCCGATGGACATCGAGCTGCTCTTCTCGCGCAATCCGTTCCTCCAGGAGGGCGCCGCGCAGTTCTCGTTCATCCAGCCGGTGCTGACCCGCACCGTCGATCTCCCGGCCGGTCCGGAACCGTTCACGCTCGACCTGCCGGCCGAGTTCAAGACCCGCAACGTGATGGTCGAGGCGCTCGGCGCCGGCCTGCGCGACGCCCAGGCCTACTACGCCAACACGCTCAAGGTGCAGGTGATCGAAGCCTACGGCCAGCTGGTGGTCACGCACGCGGAAACGCAGAAGCCCGTGCCCGGCGCCTACGTGAAGGTCTATGCGAAAATGCAGAACGGCGAAGTCAAGTTCCTCAAGGACGGCTACACCGACCTGCGCGGCCGCTTCGATTACGCCTCGCTCAACACCAACGAGGTCGACAACGCCGCCCGGCTCGCCCTGCTGATTCTCAGCGGCGATTTCGGCGCCGTCGTCCGCGAGGCGGCGCCCCCGAAACGATAGGACTTCTCGCCGTAACGGGAAACGCCCGGCCGGATTCCTCCGCGCCGGGCGCAAGGGTTCGGGCGTTGCCGCCGGGGCCTAGTTGCGGCCCACGCTGTGGTAGGTGAATCCCAACGCGCGGATCTCCTCGGGATTGAAGATGTTCCGGCCGTCCACGATCACGGGACAGGCCATGACCTCCTTCAGCTTCTTCAGGTCGATTTTCCTGACCGCGTCCCATTCCGTCAGGATCAGGACCAGATCCGCGTCCTTCGCGCATTCATAGAGATCCTGCACGCACTCCAGCTCGGGATGGATTTCCTTGAACTTGCCTTCCCCCACCGGGTCCCAGGCGCGCAGCTTCGCCTTCATCTCCTGCAGTTTCGGGACGAAGTAGAGGCTCGGCGCCTCGCGCACGTCGTCCGTCTCCGGCTTGAACGCCAGGCCGAAGATCGCGATGGTCTTGTCCTGCACGACCCACAGCTCCTGCTTGATCTTCTTCATCACGTATTCGCGCTGGGTCTTGTTGATCTGCTGGACTTCCTTCAGGAGCTTGAAATCGTGTCCCAGCGCGTCGGCCAGGCGCACGAACGCGTCCACGTCCTTCGGGAAGCACGATCCGCCGTAGCCCACGCCTGCGCTCAGGAACCGCGGGCCGATGCGCGGATCGAGGCCCATGCCCTTCGCCACCTGCTGCACGTCCGCCCCCGCCAGCTCGCAGATGCGCGCCACGGCGTTGATATACGAAATCTTCATCGCCAGGAAGGAGTTCGAGGCGTGCTTCGTCAGCTCGGCGCTCGTCACGCTCATGCGCAGGAACTGCCCGCCGCCCTTCTTCAGGATCGGCCGGTAGATCTCCTCCAGCAGGTCGCCCGCGCGCTGGCTTTCCACCCCCACCACGATGCGGTCCGGATGCGTCGCGTCCTCGATCGCCGTCCCTTCGCGCAGGAACTCGGGATTCGAGGCCACGTCGAAATCGGTGTCTTCGCGCAGATACTTCAGGACGGTGCGCTTGAGGTATTCGCTTGTCTTGGCCGGAACGGTGCTCTTCTCGACCAGAAGCCGGTAGCTCGTCATGTGTTCCGCCACCTGGCGGCCGACCTGCTCGACATAGGTCATGTTCGCCTCGCCGCCCACGCCCGGAGGCGTCCCCACCGCGATGAAGATGACCTCCGCGAACGCCGTCCCCTCCGCGATGGAGGTGCTGAATTTCAGCCGGCCGGCCTTCACATTCCGCGCCACGATCTCATCCAGCCCCGGCTCATAGATCGGCATGACCCCCTTGTGCAGCAGATCGATCTTCTTCGGATCGTTGTCGATGCAGAGAACCTCGTGGCCCGCGTCTGAAAAACACGCGCCCGTCACCAGCCCGACATACCCTGTTCCTACCACCGAAATCTTCATGGACAACGCTCCTTGCTTCCTGGGGACTCAAACAGAGGCACGCTATTGAAATTCCCCCCCGAAATCAATCCCTTCCCCGCGCCCCTCTTCGCCCTCCCCCTGTCTTTGCCGCCTGCCCCCACGCCATAAGACCATGACCACACTTTATAAAGTCTGCATGAGATCGGATGAAGATCCGCCTCTGGTCTCGCATGAAATCCATGCAAAGTTCCAATAAATAGGCTTGGAATGCCATGTGCACACTTTATAAAGTCTGCAGATCAGATCGGAGGTTTTCTATGGAATTGCATCCCACCCTTTGGAGAACATGCCGGGTCCTGGCAGGGGAAACACGGCTGGCCCTGCTCCGCCATGTGGTGGAATCCCCCGGCAAAACGGTTTCGCGCCTGGCCGAAGAGGTGGAGATTGGCCTTTCTCTCGCCAGCCAAGAACTCCGGCGGCTGCAATCCAGAGGCCTGATTCAAGCCGTCCGCAAGGGATCTTTTGTCCACTACCTCCCCGCTCCGGATCCGCAAGTGCCGGAGGCATCCCTCCTTCTGGCGGCGCTCAAGGATGCCTTTTCCCGGTTCAATCCCGCGAAAGATGTTCAAATCATGCTCATCGCCACGGCCCTGTCCCATCCCCGTCGCATCCGCATTCTGCAGGAGTTGCTGGCTGGCTCCCGCACCGTTCCCATGATCCGCGAAGCCACCCGCATCCCCCCCGAATCCCTCTATCGCCACCTCCCCCTCCTCCAGAAGGGATTCCTGATCCGGCAAAACAACCGGATTTTCCGCGCGCCCCGCCCCGCCCATCCTCTGGCTAAATGCCTCGTGGAACTCGTCAAAGCCACGGGAAAACCGCGCTCCAGTTGACGCCGCAGCCCCGCCGCTCTGCCGCGGCCAAAAGCCCTTCCCATTTTCCGGCGCCTATGGGAGAATGCGGCCCCGTCATGAAAATCCAACGAGCTCTCCTTAGCGTATCCGACAAAACCGGCTTGATCGATTTTGCCCGCGGCCTCGCCGACCTCGGCATCGAAATCCTGTCCACCGGCGGCACCGCCTCCGCCCTGCGGGAGGCCGGGCTTTCTGTCGTCGAAGTCTCCACCTTCACAGGGCATCCCGAAATCCTCGACGGCCGCGTCAAAACGCTCCACCCCAAGGTCCACGGCGGCATCCTCCAGCGCCGGAGCAACCCCGATGACATGGAAACCTGCCGGAAGATGGGCCTCCATCCCATCGACCTTGTTTGCGTCAATCTCTACCCCTTCGAACAAAGCCCCTCCATCGAGAACATCGACATCGGCGGCCCCTCGATGCTCCGCTCCGCCGCCAAAAACCATGCCGACGTCATCGTCCTGACCGATCCCGCCGACTATTCCCCCGTCCTTGCCGCCCTTCGCGACGGCGGCGACCTGCCCCTCGATCGCCGCCGAACCCTCGCGCAAAAGGTCTTCTCCCGCACCTCCACCTACGATGCGGCCATCTCCGCCTGGCTCGCCGGCGCCACCGCTCCCGAAATTCCTCTCCGCTACGGCGAAAATCCGCACCAGACCGCTACCTTCCGCCCCGATTCCCCCCTCCCTGCCGAAGCCAACCTCGCCGCCGCCCGCATCCTCCACGGCAAGGAAATGTCCTACAACAACTATGTCGACGGGGATGCGGCCCTTGAGGCCGTCCGCGAACTCCATGCTTTCCCTGCCGCCGTCATCATCAAACACACCAATCCCTGCGGCGCCGCCACCGGCGAAACCCTCGCCGCCGCGCTGGCCGCCGCATGGGAAGGCGATGTCGTCTCCTCCTTCGGCTCTGTCATCGCCCTCACCCGCCCCGTCGATCTGGCCACCGCGCAAGTCCTCAAGGGCCGCTTCGTCGAAGCCCTCATCGCTCCTTCCTTCGAACCCGACGCCCTCGAATTCCTGAAAGCCAAGTCCAAGGATATCCGGCTGATTTCCCTCGACCGCCCCCTGGCCGCACCCCTCCCGCGCAAGCTGGTCCGCCGGATCAACGGGGGCACTTTGACGCAGGATGCCGACCTCGGTGCGCCCGAAGCGTGGAATCCCGTCACGAAGGCGGCCATCCCCGACTCCCTGCGGCCCGTCGCCGACTTCGGCATCCGCATCTGCAAGCATCTCAAGTCCAACGCGATCTTGCTGGCGTGGGAATGCGCCCCCGGCCAATACGCCGTGCTCGGCATGGGCGCCGGCCAGCCCAACCGCGTGGACTCCATGCGCAAGCTGGCCATCGAGAAAGCCCGCGAAAACATCGGCCGCCTTGGCCTCGATCCCCAGAAGGTCCTCGCCAGGACGATCCTCGTCTCCGACGCCTTCTTTCCCTTCCCCGACAACATCGAGGCCGCCGCCGCCTTCGGAATCCGCTATATCGTCGAACCCGGCGGATCCAAGAAGGATGCCGACTGCATCGCCGCCTGCGACCAGCACGGCATCGCCATGGTCTTCACCGGCTGCCGCCACTTCCTGCATTGACGCCGCCCCGCCTGAAAGCGGGACAACGCAGAACCGCCTCCCATGAACCGCCCCCCTCCCGGCGGTTCGCCGAGTCTTATTCCTGTTCTGTCACCACCGTGAGGTTGAGGGTCGTCGTTCCGCCCTCGGCCTGCACGATCAGGTTGGCGGTGCGATCGCCCTTCGCAAACGCCGACATGGACATCTCCGGCGTGTTCATCGATGAACTTTCGGCCCACCCCTTGCCCTTCATCTCCGCCGAATACTTGGCGACGACGTCCTTCGAGGCGGCGGAGCTTTCCAGCACCAGGTTGTATCCGCCGGGATAGCTCAACGAGGAGACAACGCTCGCGCCGGGATACACGTATACGTCGGCGGGGAAATCCTCCGGCATTTTGCCGGCGCCCGCCGCGCGGAAGGTCGTTTGGCCATCCGGCCCCTGGATGGTCATCTCGTCACCGCTCATCTTGACGTTGGATTTCTTCCCGTCGGCATCCGTCGTCGTGAACGACATCGTGTCGCCCGAGAGGTCCACGTCGGCGGTCACGCCGTCCCGGGACAGGCTTTTCTCGATCAGCTTCTCCGTGAGCTTCTCTTCGGCCTTCTTGCCGCAGCCCGCCACGGCCACACCGGCCGCCAGACACAAAACGATCGCGATTCGGTTCATATGCTGCTCCTGTTTCGAGGCCCCATCCCAATCACAGATGAAACCCCTTTTGTTTTGGACAATCTAGCAGAAGTCCCCGGATCTGGCCACCTCCATGCCGGCAGGCGCCTCCCCGGCGGAGGCGAAGGGATTCCGCCGTTTCGGCGCGCTTGAACCGCCCCCGGCTTTATGCGAAAAATGCCCAGTTGACACTTTCGGGATTCCCGTGCTAGATTGCTGAACATTCGTTCATATACAGGAGATACGCCATGGCCCCCAAAACGCCCGCCGCCGCCAAGAAAGACCCCAACAGCAACCTGCCCCCGGCGCTTTCCGCCGTCCTGGCGCAGATCCAGAAGGAATTCGGCGAAGGCGCCATCATGCGCCTCGGCAACGAAGGCGCCGTCGCCAAAATCCCGGCCATCTCCACCAGCGCGCTGACCCTCGACCTCGCCCTCGGCATCGGCGGCGTGCCCCGCGGCCGCATCATCGAGGTCTTCGGCCCCGAATCCTCCGGCAAGACCACTCTCGTCCTCCACATCATCGCCGAAGCCCAGAGGAACGGTGGCATGTGCGCCTTCATCGACACCGAGCATGCCCTCGACCCCGGCTACGCCAAGAAAATCGGCGTCGACATCGACAACCTCCTCGTCTCCCAGCCCGATTCCGGCGAAGAGGCCCTCATCATCGCGGACCAGCTCATCCGCTCCAATTCCCTCGATGTGATCGTCGTCGATTCCGTCGCCGCCCTCGCCCCCCGCGCCGAGCTCGAAGGCCAGATCGGCGACTCCCACGTCGGCCTCCAGGCCCGCCTCATGAGCCAGGCCATGCGCAAGATGACCGGCATCCTCGACAAGTCCAAGACCGTCTGCATCTTCACCAACCAGATCCGCGAAAAGATCGGCGTCATGTTCGGCAACCCCGAAACCACCCCCGGCGGCCGCGCCCTCAAGTTCTATTCCTCCGTCCGCCTCGATATCCGCCGCATCGCCGCCATCAAGGCCGGCGACGGCAAGGTCGTCGGCAACCGCACCCGCGTCAAGGTCGTGAAGAACAAGGTCGCCCCGCCCTTCACCGAGGCCGAGTTCGACATCCTCTACGCCGAGGGCATCTCCAAGGAAGGCGCCGTCATCGATGCCGCCAACGACCTGGGCCTGCTCGACAAGCGCGGCACCTGGCTTTCCTTCGACGGCCAGCAGGTCGGCCAGGGCCGGGACGCCGCCCGCGACAACCTCCGGCAGGATCCCGCCCTCCTCGCCAAAATCCGCGATGCCGTCCTCGCCAAGCACGCCGAACACGGCTCCAAGCCCTCCGGCAAGGAAGTGGGAGCCAAGACCGTCGCCGCCCCCGCCGAAGACTAGGCCCGCCTCCCCTCTGCCGGGAACGCGGCCCGCGCTTGAAGAACAGAGGCGTCGATTTCCGGGCGGCTTGCGCCTGGGATGACACGGGAAGGCTTGGATTCCCGTGCTTGTCCGGCGCCTCCGCCGCCCCTTTCCTCCGGCTTTTTTCTTCATTCTTTTGTTGCATCCTCGCCGTTCTTGGATAGCATCCCCGCGTTATTCCAACTCCAGAGGATTTCGCCGTGCAAAAACACATCTTGAAAACCGCATTTCTAATCGTGGCCTTGCTCGCAGGAGCCGCCTCCGCCCAGGTCAAGGTCGTCAAAAACGCCACCGACAAGGTGGGCGTAGACCTCTCTGGCATCCAGGCCGGCCCCGGCGCCGCCATGGCCGTCCGCAAGACCTTGGAAACCGACATCGCCCGCTCGGGCTGGATGCAGGTCGCCGCCCCGGGCCAGGGCGCCATCGCCGTTCGCGGCTCGATCTCCGAATCCGGCGGCCAGGTCTTGTTCGCCTGCCAGGTGGTGGACGCCGCCGGCCAGACCTATGTCAACGCCACCTATAGCCAGCCCGCCGCCCAGGCCATCTACGCCGCCCATCAGGCCGCCAATGACATTGTCTCCAAGGTCACGGGCAAGCCGACATACTTCCTTGCCAAACTGGTCATGATCGGCGCCCGGGCCGGCGCCAAGGAACTCTACCTCTCGGATGCGACCGCCCAGGATGTCCGCCAGGTCACCCAGGACAAGTCCATCGCCCTCAAGCCGCGGTGGAGCCCGGACAACCGCTTCATCTCCTATACCTCTTTCCTCAAACGATATCCGGATGTCTATACCATCGAACTGGCCACCGGCGCCCGCAACCGCGTGGCGTCCTATTCCGGCGTCAATTCCGGCGGCGCCATCTCGCCCGACGGCCGCTCCATGGCCCTCATCCTTTCCAAGGATGGCAATCCCGACCTCTATATCCAGGACATGGCCTCGAAGCGCCTCACCCGCCTGACCAACACCCCCCGCGCCGTCGAAGGCTCCCCCTGCTGGTCGCCAGACGGCTCCCGAATCGCCTATGTCTCCGATTCCACCGGTTCCCCCCAGATCTACCTCCTCTCCCGCTCCGGCGGAGCCCCCGAGCGCCTCACGTTCCGCGGAACCCAGAACGTCGCCCCCGATTGGGGTTCGAACGGCCTGATCGCCTACCAGTCCCTCACCGGCGGCAAGTTCCAGATCGCCATCATCGACCCCGCCGTCAAGCAGGAACGGATCATCACCCCCTTCGACGCCGCCTACGAGGATCCCTCCTGGGCCACCGACGGCCGCCACATCGCCGCGTCCCGCTCCATCAACTACAAGTACTCGGTTTACCTCCTTGACACCATGGGCGATAAACCCGTAGCTTTGACAATAACGGGTGATTGGTACGCACCCGCGTGGAGCCATTGACCCCCAGGGTCCGGAATTTAAAAAATAAACGAGGAGTAAGGATTACCATGACACGCCGCTGGATGACTGCTTTGATGATTTTGCTGGCCTTGGCCATGATCGGCTCGACGGGCTGCATCAAGAAAAAGAAAAAGGCGATCGACACCGCCGCGCCCTTCGGGGACCAGGTGATCGTCGGCTATGACGAAAATGGCAATCCGATCTACGGCAATCCCGCCGACGCCCTCGCCGGCCGCACCGACAGCGCCGAAATCGGCGCCGGTCAGTTCGAAGCCGTCTTCTTCGACTACGACAGCCCGCAGCTGAATCCCTCCGAGCAGGGCAAGATCGACGCCGTCGTCGCCTACCTGCAGCAGAACCCCACGCACGGCGTGGTCGTCGAAGGCCATTGCGACGAGCGCGGCAGCAATGAATACAACCTCGCCCTCGGCGAGCGCCGTTCCCTCGCCGTCCGCGCCGCCATGATTTCGGCCGGCATCGATGGCGCCCGGGTCCAGACCCGCAGCTACGGCGAAGAGCGCCCCGTCGCCTTCGAGCACGACGAGAATTCCTGGCGCCTGAACCGCCGCGCGGAATTCGTGTTCACCCAGATGTAATCGCCTCCGGCCCCGTGCCGGAACCGGAACCGCCCGATGCTCCCCGGAGCCCGGGCGGTTTTCTTTTGGATCTTCACTCCGCCGCGGCTTCGAGCTGCGAAAGCCAGGCCTTCTGCAGCCGCCGGTCGGCATAGCGCCGCCAGGCGGACTTGAATTTCTTCAGCTGCGCCGCGCGGCGCTTCTTCAGCGCCCGGCGAACCTGCGCCCGCGCCACCCCCGACGGCAGATCCTTCGACAGTTCCAGCGCGCTGTCGCAATCGTGCACCTTGCCCAGCGCCGCCTGCGCCTTCGTGATCCAACGGCCCGCCCGCACGCTGGCGGAACCCAGCCCCTCCGCAAAGAACTCCGAAAGATACCGCATCCGCCGCCCCGCGCGCCGCAGGTCGTGCGCCGGCCCCTTCGAATAGTTGCCCACCCGGCGGTGGCGCTCCTCGATCAGTTCCCTCACCACCAGCATCCGCCGCGCCGCGAAGACATGGGCGGCCACGGCCTTCTTCCGGCCCCGCGGATGGCCTCGACGCAGAGATTCCCCCAGCATCCGCTTGACGCGCCGGAACAGCCCGCACGTCAGCGCGTCCGTCGCCAGATGCGTCCGCTGCCGATTCAGCATCGAAAGCACGGCCCGGCGGTCCCGCGGCGGAATCTCGCCAAGCCCCCCCGCCCGCAGCAGATCCCGGAACAGCTCGATCCACACATCCATGTCGCGCGCCTCGCCCATGCGATCGCAGACCTTCGAGATCCGCCGGTCCAGCGCATCCAGGAAATCCTCGTCCAGCTTCGCGAACGTGGCCGCCAGGCTCCGGATGCGGCGCAGCGCCACCCGGATGTCGTGCAAGGCCTCCACGGAACCGTCCAGCGCCTTCCGTTCGTTTTGCAGGACCACCGTCCGCTGTTCCGCCAGATGCCGGCGCAGCGCCGTCCCGGCCGCTTCCTTCCGGGAAAGGCGGACGGGTTTTCTCGGAGGGGGGCGCCGGGACATCTCAGGCCTGCTTTTTCTGTTCCGCCGGCCGCTGCGGCTCGAACACCGGCGCCTGCTGCTGCGCCGCCGCGGCGGCGCGCGCCTCCGCGCCCCGCTGGAACGCCTCCTGGCAGCGCAGCGCGGGATGCCTCGCATCCGGCAACCGCCGCTCATAGGTCCCGTTGGCCAGCAGCCGCCACGACTGCTTCGTGTCCGCCAGGCATGTCTCGAGGATCTGCGACAGCCTCTCCGCGCACGCCCGGTCCTCCACCGGCACCATCAGCTCGATGCGCCGGTCCAGGTTGCGCGGCATCCAGTCCGCGCTCGAAAGGAACAGTTTCGGCGCCCCCCCGTTCAGGAAACGGAAGATCCGCGCATGCTCAAGATAGCGGTCCACGATGCTGAGCACCGAGATGTTCTCGCTCAGTCCCTTCACGCCCGGCCGCAGGCAGCAGATGCCGCGCACGTTCAGCCGGATCTTCACCCCCGCCTGCGACGCCTGGTAGAGGGCCCTGATCAGCTCCGGATCCTCCAGGGAATTCATCTTCGCCTCGATCGCCGCCGCTTCGCCCTGCGCGCTCCGCACGGCTTCGCCCTCGATCAGCTCCAGCAGGCGCGGGCGGATGCCCAGCGGGGCGGCCTCGATCTTGCGGAACTTCGCCAGCTGCGAATAGCCCGTCAGGGTGTTGAAGAACACCGAGGCGTCCGCCCCGTAATCCTCTTCGCGCGTCAGGAAGCTGGCATCCGAATACAGCCGCGCCGTCTTCTCGTTGTAGTTGCCGGTGCCGTAGTGGACATAGCGCGCCACCCCTTCCGGCTCGCGGCGCACCACCACGCAGACCTTCGCATGGGTCTTGTATCCCTTCACGCCATAGATCACCTGCGCCCCCGTGCGGGCCAGCGCATCCGCCCAGTCGATGTTGCGCGCCTCGTCGAAGCGCGCCTTCAACTCGATCAGCGCCGTCACATGCTTGCCGCGCTCGGCCGCGCGCATCAGCGCCGCCACCACCGGGCTGTTCTCGCTCACGCGGTAGAGCACCTGCTTGATCGCCAGGGTGTTGGGATCCTCCGCCGCCTCCTGCACCAGCCGCAGCACCGGATCGTAGCTCTCGTAGGGATGCAGCAGCAGCAGGTTCCCCCGCTTCAGTACCTCGAACATCGGTTCCGAGGGCGGCGCCTCGGGCACCGCCTGCGGCGACCACGGTTCGATCTTCATCGCCTCGTAACCCGGCAGGTTCGCCAGCCGGAAGAACGCGGCGAGATCCAGCGGCCCCGGCACCGCATAGACGTCCGCGTCCTCCACCTTCAGCGCCGTCCGCAGGAACGCCCGTGCCTCCTTCGAAGCCTGCTTTTCGATCTCGAGCCGGACGCAATCGCTTTCCCTTCGCTCCACGAGCACTTCGCGCATCTGCGCCATCAGGTCGCCCGCCAGATCGTCGCGCACGCTCATGTCGGCGTTGCGCGTGATGCGGAACGCCGCGCATTCCTCCACCTTCACCCCGGGGAACAGCCGCCCCGCGTAGGCGCGGATGATCTCCTCCAGCAGGATGTAGCCGAATCCGGTTTCCCCCGGCAGCGTCAGGAAACGGGCCAGCCCCTTCGGAACCGCCACGATCGCGTGCCGCGCCCCCCCCTCCGCCGGCGCCCCCTCCAGCCGCACATACAGCGCCAGGCCCAGTCCCGCCAGCAGGGGGAACTCCCCGTCCGGCGGCACCGCCACGGGCGTGATCACCGGAAAGATGAAATCCTCGAACATCGCCTCCACGTGGCGCAGCTGCGCCGCGCTCAGCTCCTCCATCCGCAGGCGGCGGATCCCGCCCTTGCGGAGCTGCGGCTCGATCTCCTTCTGCAGGCAGGCATGCTGTCGCTCCACCAGCTCGTGCATCCGCACCGAAATTTCCGCGAGCTGCCCGGAAGGCGCCAGCCCCGCCGGATCCGGCCGCTCCCCCCCCTGCCGCTGCAGCATCTTCAGCCCGCCGACCCGCACCATGAAGAATTCATCCGCGTTCGACGCCGTGATCGCCGCGAACTTCAGCCGCTCCAGCGGCGGCAGCGCGGAATCCTCCGCCTGCTGCATCACGCGGAAGTCGAATTCGATCCAGCTCAGCTCCCGGTTCAGGAAGAGGGACTCGCCCTCCTTGCCCTTCTTGTCCTTGCTCATGGCCCGAACATCCTCATCCCGCCGCGCTTCCGGGCGGCTCCGTCCGCAGCTCGCGCAGCTCCGGCACCATGCCGAACACGTCGTTGAACAGGTTGCCCTTGTCCTTCAGCGCCAGCCGTTCCATCGTCAAATCCTCCATGTCCCGCAGCAGGATCACAAAGCGGTCGGCTTCCCGGCGGAACTCCATGGCGCGGGGAGTTTCCCGGTGCGTGCGCTCCAGCGAATCCGCCACCCGCAGGATGGCCGCCAGCTTGGCGACCGTCATCCGGTCTTCCTGCGGCAGCATCGCGAATTCCGGATGGGCGGGGCTCGGCAGCGCCTTGCGGTGGTAGCGGCAGACCGTCGCCACGATCTGCATGTCGTGCCGCGTCAGCCCGAACAGGTCGCTGTTCAGGATCAGGTACATGGAATGCTTGTGGTGCGCGCGGGCGTTCACGAAAAGCCCGATGTCGTGCAGGATCGCCGCGCAGCGGAGCAGCAGGCGCTCGTGGCCGCCGAGCTGGTGCTCCTCTTTCAGCTCGTCGAACAGCGCAAGGGCCCCCGCCTCCACGTTCCGCGCGTGTGCCTCGTCGCTCCCGTAGCGCGCCGCCAGCGTCTGCGCCGAATAGATCACCTGCTCCTCGAACCCCGCCGACC
Organism: uncultured Verrucomicrobiota bacterium; assembly: GCA_937860055.1. Taxonomy (GTDB): domain Bacteria; phylum Verrucomicrobiota; class Kiritimatiellia; order CAIQIC01; family Lenti-01; genus Lenti-01. The sequence continues at coordinate 121,572 of CALMBO010000013.1, forward strand.
AGTGGTCGCGCATCGCCATCTCGCGCAGGAGGCCGTCCCGCAGCGTCGCTTGCGCGATATGGACCTCCTTGACCTTCAGCGCCCGGGCCGCCTGCGCGACCGACATCAGCGCCGGCGCCACCGTCTCCGCGTCCTGGTAGGTCATCTTGTGCGCCTTCACCAGGCTCTCGGCCGGCATCGCCGCCACCCGGTCCGCCAATTCCGCCAGCACGGAGGCCGGCGCCACGGCCATGCGCGGATCCTTCCCGGGGACCGCCCCGGCCTGCTCCGACGCGAAGCGCGCCCCCGCGCCCATCACCACCAGCGCCGAAACCTTCTCCCGCGGGATGGCCTGCGAGATCTGCTCCACCAGCTCCGTCGCATAGGCCTTCAGCACGCCCTTGATCTGCGGGCCGGCGCCGCCGCCCGACTCCACCAGCTCGCGCGTCCGCAACGCGCCGGAGCGGAAGGACTGGGCCACCGTCACCCGCCCGTTCCGGATGTAGAGCAGGATCGTCTGCCCGCTGCCGATTTCGAGCACCGCCACGTTCCCCGCCTCGAGGATGCCGGTGGCTTCCAGGATTTCGCGCACCGCCAGATAGGTCAGGCGCGCCTCCTCCGACTCCTCCAGCACGTTCACGTCGATGCCCGTCGCCGTGCTCACGCGGTCCACGAACATGTCGCGGTTCGACGCCTCCCGCGCAAAACTCGTCGCCACCGCCCGGAGCTGGTCCGGGCGCGTCACGCCATACTCCTTCAGCAGGCGGCTGTAGTTCTTCAGGATCGACACGCACCGGCGCAGGGTTTCCTGCTCGACCCGCCCCTTCGTGAACACATCCTTGCCCAGCCGCACCCCCTGCCGCAGGCTTTCCAGCAGCTTCACGCCGCCCTGCGCGCCCACCTCGCCGATGTCCAGCCGCAGCGCCGACGACCCGATGTCGATCGCCGCCACCACGCGCCGGGCCGGCTCGGCCGGCGCCGCGGCCGGAGCGGCCGCGGGAACCGGTTCCGGTTCCGGCGGATTCGGATGTTCCTTCCTGGCCATGGCGTCAACGCCCCCCTTCCGCCGCCAGCGCGGCCGCGCCCATCGTCGTGGCGTCGTCGCCCAGTTCCGCCTCCAGCACCTTGACCTGCTTGACCAGCGAGGCCATCGCCGTTTCCTTCAATCCGCTGCGCACTTCCTCCAGCGCCAGCCGCGGCATCGCCTCGACGAGCCCGCCGCCCAGCACCACGATGTCCGGCGCCAGCAGGTTCACCACGCCCCCGATGGCGCGCCCCATCAGGCGCATCGCATCGCGCACGATCCGCTCCACCGCCGCGTCGCCCGCCTTGATCGCCTTCGCCAGCAATCCGCTTTTCATCTTTTTCAGATCCGATCCCGCGTTCGCCGCGATGTACGGCGCCTCTCCGCGGAAGGCCGCCTGCGCCACTTCCGCCGAGATCGCCAGCCGCCCCGCCAGCGCTTCGAGGCAGCCGCGCTTCCCGCAGCCGCACAGCCGTCCGTTTTCGCGCACGGGGACATGGCCGATTTCCATCGCCGATCCCGTCTTGCCCCGCAGCAGCTTCCCCTCGTAGACGCAGCCGCCGCCGATCCCCGTGCCGGGGAACACCCCCACCAGCGTCCGCGCCCCCTTCCCCGCCCCGAAGCGGTATTCCCCGTACGTCCCCGCATCCACATCGTTCGCCAGCACCACGGGACAATGGAACCAGCCCGCCAGCAGCGCGCGCAGCGGCACCTTCCTCCAGCCCAGGTTCGGCGCCTCGAGAATGACCCCCTGGTCGAGGTCCAGCACGCCCGGACATCCCACCCCGATCCCCGACAGCGCGCGCAGCGGCACCTTCGCCTCCTTCAGCGCCTCGGCGATCGTCTCGCGGATGCGCCCCAGCACCGCCTTCGGTCCCTCGTTCACCGGTGTCTTCGCCTTCGCCGACGCCTGCGCCTTGAACGAGCCGTCGTAGATCGTCGCCATCATCTTCGTGCCGCCCAGGTCGAACCCCACCCAGAATTTCTTTCCGCGCCTGTTCATGATCCGACGACCTTTCTTCCGGAAACCGGAAGGGACGGCGCGCGCCGTCCCTTCCCTTGTCCATTCCCTATTGGGCCCGCGCCACCGAGAGGATTTCCACCGTCTCCAGCGGCACGTCCGACATGCCCGCCTTCACGCCCGTGCGCACGCCCTTGATCTTGTCCACCACGTCCATGCCTTCAACCACCTCGCCGAACACGCAGTAGCCGAAGCCCTGCGGAGTGGGCGCCCGGAAATCGAGGAAGCCGTTGTCCTTCACGTTGATGAAGAACTGGGAGGTCGCGCTGTCCACGACCGCGGTGCGCGCCATGGCGATCGTCCCGCGCTTGTTCTGCAGGCCGTTCGTCGCCTCGTTCTTGATCGGCGCGCGCGTCGGCTTCTGGCGCATGTTCGCGTCGAACCCGCCGCCCTGGATCATGAATCCGTCGATCACGCGGTGGAAGATCGTCCCGTTGTAGTGCCCCGCATCCGCGTAGGCCAGGAAGTTCGCCGCCGTCAGCGGCGCCTTGTCCGCCGCCAGTTTCACCTTGATGTCGCCCAGTGTCGTCTTGATGATCACCATGTCCGTTTCCTTTGCTTGTTCTGCCTCCGGCGCCGCCTCGGGCGCCATCACCACGGTTCCCTCCGCCCCCGGGATCGGAGGCATGCCCGCTCCATCCTGCGCCGCCGCGGACATCCCGCTGGCCAGCACCATCGCCAGTCCGAATCCCATCCATTTCATAGATAATCTCCTCGATGGCCACGAACGCCATCCGGCCGCCACCCTACCATCCCCCTCCCCGTCCCTCAATTCCCAAATCTCGCCCGGCGGCGGCAACGCGCCGGCCGTGCACCGTCCCGCCCGGAAGACCGTTTTTCCATGGTGTGGAAAACATTTTTCCACACCATGGAAAACTCATCCCCGCTTCAGGGCGGCGATCTGCGCCTCGAGGTCGGCAATGCGCCGCTCCAGCTCCTGGATCCGCCCGCCTTCCGGCGCCTTCTCCCGCGCGGCGGCCGGCGCCCCGGACGGCGCCGCCATGGCTTGCGGCGGGGCATCCCCCAGCGCATGCGCAAACCGGTTTTCCTTGCACCCCGCCGCCCGCGGCAGCTCCACCACGTAGGGATCCGGCTTCCGCGCCGCCAGCGCGTCCAGCACCGCCCGCACCTCCGCCGGCGACGAAAACGGATGCATCCGGGAGGCCCTCCCCCTCAGCTCCCCCGGCGTCTGCGGACCGCGCAGCAGCAGTTCGCAGAGGATCGACAGCTCCGGCGTGTCCACCCCCAGCACCTCGGTCAGCCGGTGCGTATATTTCACCACCCGCGAACCCGCGCCCGAATATGTTCCCGCCAGTTTCTTGTTGTATTGCAACCCCTCCAGCCCGCGCGCCACCTCGTCCGCCGTCAGCTGCATCGCGGGATCGCGGTTGTTCTTCTGGTTGCACGCCGACACCAGCGCATTCAGCGTCAGCGGGTAGTACTCCGGCGTGGCGAGATCCTTTTCCACCAGCGCGCCCAGGATGCGCGCCTCCAGGACCGTCAGGTTCAGTTGCATGCGCGCTCCTTTCCCCGCGTCCGGCCTAGAACGTGACGCCCACCGTGGCCATCACGGAATTCAGCTTGAAGGAGAATTCCTTGTCGAACCGCTCCTGCAGCGCCAGGATTTCGTCCGGGTCCGTCGCCGTGGAGGTCACCATTCCATCCGTCTCGATCATCTGCACCTGCACGCCGAAGTTCAGCGACATCCGCTTCATCGGGATCTCCACTTGCCCCCGGATGCGGAGGTTCTCGTGGTCGAAGTCCAGGTTCTTCTCCCGGTGGTCCGCCGTGGTCAGCCATGCCGTGCTGCCATCGTAGGTGGCGAACAGATAGTGCACCTGCAGATCCACCTGCAGGCCCTCCGCCTTGCCCAGCCGGATCTCCACCCCCGGCCCCCATTGCGGCGCGCCCAGGATCGTGAATCCGCTGGAGCTGCCGCCGATCGCGAAATCCTCCGGCGGATCCTGGTAGGTCTTCACCCCGGCCGGCTCCCCCGCGTCGATGTCGTACTTCCCGCCAAACAGCAGCACCCCGAAATCCAGCGACGGGTTGATGCGCAGGATGTCGCCCGCTTTGACCCCCACGGGAACCAGCAGGAAATTCAGCTCCGTCATGTTGCCCGCCAGGTCGGCCGAGAAGCGCGTCCCTTTCGGGATCATCAGGTGGTCGTAGTCCTGCCCCTGGTACTCGATGTCCTCCCCGACGGCGATGTAGTAGTCCCGCCGCGCCGTCGCGTCCGCGGACGGGTTCAGGAAGGTCGTGTCGAGCTGGAGCCGGAAGAATTCCCACGCCATGTCGAGGGAAAAGCCGATCGTCCCGTAGGGGCCGTCCAGGTTGAAATCGTTCAGGTCGTAGCTCTCGGCCATCGACTGCTTCCAGGTGGAGCCGGTCACGTCGTAGAGCTTGCGCGTCGTCTCCGTCACCATCCCCTCGAACTCCAATATGGACCCAGCTGTGAAGCGCAGGTTCTGGTTGTGGCCCGGGACCAGGCATCCCCCCCATTCCACCCCCGCCTGCGCGGCCGGGAGGAGGAGAAACAACGAGGCGAGCGCCGCCAGGTGGAATCGGCTGTGGTGCATGGGCGCCTATTCCTTGGAAGCCGCGGCCCGGACCACCCACTCGTCCACGAACCGCTCCAGGCGGCCGTCCGCGGATATCGCCGCCAGCACCTGGTTGACCCCCGCCAGCAGGTCCGCGTCCCCCTTCCGGACGGCCACGCCGTACCGCTCTTCGTCATACCCCGGGCGGACCAGCATCAGCTCCGGATGCCGCTTCGCCAGCAGGGCGGCGGGCTCCTCGTCGAGGATCGCCGCGTCCAGCTGGCTGTTCATCAGATCCACCGCCGCGGCCATCGGCGAAGGAACCGCGCGGATCTTGTCGGCGGACGTGAGCTCCTCCGCCGCGGCGAAACCGGCTGCGCCGGCCTGTGCACCGATCCGCACCCCTTTCAGTTCGTCCTTCGATTGCGGCACGGGGCCCCCGGCCAGAATCAGCACCACCTGCGTCGCCTGGTAGTACGGGGCCGAAAAATCCACCTGCCGGCGGCGCTCTTCGCTGATCGGCAGGGCCGCCAGCACCAGATCCACCTTCCCCTCGACCAGCGCGGGCAGCAGGCGGTCGTATTCCATTTCCTCGATCTTCAGCGGCAGCCCCAGGTGGTCGGAAATGGCCTTGGCGATCTCCACGTCGAACCCGACAACGGTGTTCCCGTCTTCCCCGCCCCGCATTTCGAACGGAGGAAGCCCCGCGCGGGTTCCCACCACCAGATGCTTCGCCGCCCCTCCGGCGCCCTTCAGGATCCATACCGACACGGCCGCCAGCACCGCCGCCGCCAACAAGCCCAACAGAAGCTTTTTCATGGATTTCTCCTTTGCCGCCGCATGCGGCTTCACAGGTTGTTTATCTTACGCCACGCTCCCCCTTGCTGTAAACCGCATTCCCGCCCGTCCGCACGACCGCTCCGGCCAGGCATTCCTCTTGTCACGGGAACGTCCTCCGCGCCATGACCCGGATAGGCCATGGCGCGGAAAACCCCCTGCGGCGCCTTCCCCGCCGCCGGAGAATGCGGGGTCAGGCCGGCGGCTTGGGACCGCCAAAGACGTAGTCCACGTGGGCCTTGTCCATGGGCTTGGTCGCAAGCGCCACGACCACCGCCGTCAGGATCGACAGCGGCAGGGCCACGATGATCGGGTCGACCACGGTCCACGTCAGGCTCCACGTCGGCGGCACCAGGTTGTCCTTGCCGAACCAGGCCTTGCACAGCCCGAGTCCCGCCGCCGTCTTGCCGTTCACGAACAGCAGCCAGAACCCGCTGGTCAGGAACCCGACCAGCAGCGAGGCCACCGCCGCCGGCTTGGTCATCCGCTTCCAAAACAGGCCAAACACGAACAACGGCAGGAACGAGGAGGCACACAGGCCCATGAAGATCGCCGTGGCCAAGGCGATGATGTTTCCGCGCACATACTTGCCCAGCACCAGCGCCACGACGATGCCGACGATGATGGCAAAGCGGGTGACATGGATGGACTTGCTGCCGTGCTGGTGATGCGCGAATTGCTCGAATACGTCGCGGCCCAGCGCGGTGCCCATCGTGTGGAACTGGCTGGACATCGTGCTCATCGCCGCCGACAGCAGCGTCAGCATGAACAGCACGCCGAACCAATGCGGCAGCGCGCTGCGCACGTAGGCGGGGATGAGGGTGTCGGTGTTGCCCTGCAGCGTCGTGCCCAGTCCCACCGACCGCATGACGGCGATCAGGCGCGGCTTCAAGAGGTCGGGCGCGCCCCCCTCCCCGCGCGCGATCTCGGTCTTGTCCGTCCACATCACATAGTTCAGCGGCGACTCGTCGCTGGCGCCAGGCAGGCGGAAGGCGACGAACCGCTTGGCGCGGGCCTTGATTTCGTCGGATGCATTCGCCGGCACGAGCGCCAGTTTTCCCTTGCCGTCCGCCCCCGGATCCAGCAGCGCCGAGTCGTCCACGATCTGGCAGGAGATTTGCTCCTGTTGCGCAAAGTACACGTTCGACAGCGCGCCGACCGTGAAGGCCACGCCCGTCATGAACAGGATGAAAATGCCGCCCGCCGCCGCCGCGCGGTTCAGTGACTGCTTGGACTTGACCGTCATGAAGCGGACGATCAGCTGCGGCTGCGCCAGCACGCCGATGCCCACGCCCATCACGATGGTGCTCACGAGGATCCACCACATGTGGTAGGCGACCCCGCCGTCTTTCGGCCCAAGCCCCGCTTCCGCGAAGCCAAACTTCGGCATCGCCGTCCACCCCTGGTGGCCGATCGCCTTCAAGGACCCAGGCACCTGGTCCTTCAGCGCGCCGAGGGCGGAATGCGCCTCCGTCACTCCCCCCATCAAGGTGTACGTGGCCACCAGCAGGATCGCCATGCCCACCAGCATGATGCCGCCCTGCAGCGCGTCGGTGAGCATCACGCCCTTGAGCCCGCCCGCGATCACGTAGGCCGCCACGATCAGCGCGAAGATGTACAGCGCGCTGTCGTAGGAAATGTGGAAGATCGGGGCCATGAATTCCGCGCCGCCGACCATCACCGCCATCGCATAGAGCGGCATGAAGCAGAAGATGATCAGCGCGCACAGCACCTGCAGCAGCCGGCTGTCGTAGCGCTTGGCGATCAGCTCGGGGAACGTGTGCGCATCCAGGTGGTGCCCCATCCGCCGCGTCGGGTTCCCCAAAAACATGAATGCAATGAAGATGCCCACGAAGATGTTCAGTACGGTCAGCCACAGCAGGCCCATGCCGAAGTTGGCCGCCACGCCGCCGAAACCGACAATCGCCGAGGTGCTGATGAACGTGGCGCCGTAGGACAGCGCCATGACAACCGGATGCGCGCTGCGGCCGGCCACCAGATAGTCCGCCGCCGTCTTCGTCTGCCGGTAGCCCAGATACCCCAGATAGCCGGTCACCATCAGATAGACGATGACGAGGATGATGCTGATCAGATCCATGTGTGCTCCTCCCTTACAGGGCGTCCTCGACTTCGGTCTTCTCTTCCTTGGCCCAGTCCGTGTCTTCCTTCTTCACGGGCTCCTCGCCCTTGTTCCAGTTGGCGATTCCAAAGATCACGCACAATGCCGCGCTGACCAGGCTGAGCACATAGGCCAGCCAAACCCCGGGATCCTCGATACCCAGCACCATGATCAACCTCCTTTGCCTTGGGCCGCGGAACGGGCGACGCGCCGGCCCGCTCCCAATATGGGGGGCATCTTCGCGGCGCGTGTTTCTACAAAGCAATACAAAAAACAACCCGACCCCCAGATTTTCCCCTTCCCCCTTTCCCTCATCCCTGCGAGCGCCCCCCCTCCCGCTCCTTCTCCACAACGCAAAAGGCTTCTGCCCCTTGTGGAGATTACAGGCCCCCATTCCGGCTCAAAGGGACTTTTTGTGTTTGACCGGAACCTCTAATGGGTGACCCCTTTTCCGTTGTCGCCAGTACGTGATCGCAGCGTCGAAATCATCCAGACAGCTGAGGCTGACTTTCCACTCCCGCGCGAGAACCAACCATTGCTCGATTGCACAGCACTGTTCTGTCGAAAATGCGTTGTAGAGTAGGGTCTTCCTGCTGGCAAGGTAGTCGTCCGATCCATGCCAACCACCGTTCCCTTCGGTCTCGGATCCCCGCCCGCCTTCCCCGGACCTGCACGTCCAGCACATAACGTTAAGATGATCGACTACGGCGGACAGGTATTCCGACGCTTTAGGGTCAGTATTGTGCGAGTCTAGAAGATCATCCAGAATCCGTGGAATATAGTAGTGAATATCCTCAGCCGTGAGCAGCCAGATATCTCCTGCGATGCCGACGCATGCCGCGTGCGTCACCGCACTGACTTGCTCCCCCTCGCGCCGACGGACATCACGAAATGCGTTACGAAGCGCTGTGCGGACTCGTTCTGTAGCTGGAAGGCTAGTCATGTTGAGCGGCCTGTCACTAATACGCACGCAGCGCTTGGTTCACCAGATAACCCGCGGACGCCGCCCCAAAGTACTTAAAAGAAAGGGGTCAGTCCTATAATCTATAATTTTCACTCGCGGCCGGCTCCTCTCACCAGATTTTTCACTTGGCCCCAAGCCTCATAACCCCAATCCCCCTTTCGCGCCCCCTCCAGCCGGACCAGAAAACTGGCGAAGCCGGTCGCCGTTCCCATCTTCAGCCGCTCCTTGATCCATGCCGGCCTCACCCCGGCATGGCGGCGCACCAGCCAGGCCAAGGCGTATTTCTCCGGACTGTTCATCCGCAGCCCCGCCAAGTCCGAATCCGTCAGCCCCAGCGCCGCCAGTCCCTTGGCGATCCATTCCTCCGCGCACGCTTCCCCGTGCTCGCGCACCTCGTCCCCGCTGTACGATGCCCGCCGCCCGGTGTCCAGCGTCTGCCCCACCCGTTCCAGCATTTCCCGGCGGAACCCCTCCCCGCCCAAATGCCATCCCCGACGGATCTTTTGCCAATTCTCGTCGGCCTTCCATGGCTGGTCGCTCTGCCGCACTTCCTCCACCCGCCCCGCCATGTATTCCGCGTACTTCCGCCGGCCCCCGGCCGTGTCGGCCAGGCCCAAGCCGTCCAGTACTCGCGCCACGCCAAGCCAGTCGGTCCTCCGGCCCTTCCCGACATACGCCGGATAGCTGCTCCACCGGTAATCCTCCAGCCGCTCCCGCCCGAAATCCCATCCCTTCCGCCGGACCGGATTCAGGTGGATGTAGCTGGCCACCGCCGGGAAATAGCCGCTTCCCGCCTCCACGGGAATCGCCTTGTAGCGCCCTTGGAACAGATGCCCCCACTCGCGATGGCCCGCGTTGAACCGCTTGGTGTAGGTGCCTTGCAACCACCGCATCCCCTCCACCAGATTCGCCTCAGGCGTTTCCAGCAGCAGGTGGTAGTGGTTCCCCATCAGCACGTACGCATGCACCTTCCACCCCATGCGGCCGCAGACTTCCCCCAGCGTGTCCAGAAACCTCCCGCAATCCCCGTCCGTCCGGAACACCTTTTGCGAATGGTTCCCCCGGCTCATCACGTGATAGACCGCCCCCGCATATTCCACTCTCGGTTTCCTCGGC
>CALMBO010000014.1 GCA_937860055.1 uncultured Verrucomicrobiota bacterium
CGCCTTTCAGTTGGATACCGGGATGGAGATAAAGTATTGCAATCTGCGACTGGTCGGATTTTATTGCGGCCATTCGTCCACTAGTTTTATGGCTTGCGTCAGGCCGTCCTCATAATTTGTTGTTGCCGCAGAGGTCGCCCCAATTTTAATGATCAAACTGTTTTCCGCTTCCGTGAAACTTGCCGCCCAATATGCAATTTCGATCTGCCGGGCCAGGGCGGCCAGCCGGGTGGCCTTTTCATCCTGAATATTAAATGACCCGATGATGGCTTCGCTGGTGCATCGCCGTTGGTCTCGAATGAATTTTGATCCGGGAATATCAAAGGGGATTCCCTCCGTAACGGCGGTCCCGCGTTCGACAAAGACAAAACGGGCGCCTGGGCTAACAAACGTCTTGATCAGCCAGGCGGCGATGGCTTTATCAGGTTCAATCGGCGGCCAGGTTACATAAAGCGTCTCGTTTGTTCCATCAGCGGCATTCCCTGTGGTCTGATATCCACTCAAGGTCATCAGGGCGACTGCCACAAGAGTCCGGGCATGTTGATTCGTTCTCATGGGGCCATGAAGGTCTCTTGAATCCACTGGGCAGCGGACTCGAACTGCTTCGCGGCGGCGCCAAAATCAACCTTCATCCAGAATTTGGGCAACGGTGCCAATGGATGAGCAGAGGCGGATGAGCGGGAGTTCAGGGGGATCTGGGCCGAGTCTCCGCTTGCCAGCGTCTCCTCAACCTCAGGCGACAGCAGATAGTTGATGAGCCGCATTCCTTCCTGCGGGTGGGGGCAGTCCTTGACGAGGGACAGCGTGTTGGGAATCAACAGAGTTCCAACCCCGTTTTCTTGGGAGTCGGGGAAGACGATCTTGACCGGGGCACCATTGCGCAATTCGCCAATGGCGTCGTCGGTGTCGGTCAATGCCGCGACGATGTTTCCTTGGGCGACATCGACGGCGCACATTTTGTTTCCCGACTCGACCGCGACGCCATTCGCCTTCAGGTCCATGAGCCACGATTTGACTTTTTCGGGGCCGAAGACGGCGAACAGGCAGGCCATCTGGGTGGCGGTGGTGCCGAACAGCGGCTTAGCAATGCCGACTTTGCCCTTCAGGGCGGGCTCCGTGAGGGCGAAGATGGAGTTGGGAATTGCAGAACCACTCACAAGATTGGTGTTGACGATGAGGACCCGCGCTCTGGCGGCAAATCCATACCAGGTGCCGTCCGGATCGCGAAACTCGGCAGGATAGTACCCGGCGTTGTCGGGCGAGCAGGGCTGCAGGAGGTTCCGGTCTTTGAGGCGTATAGTGTTGACGATCTCGTTGTTCCAGAATACGTCGCAGCGGGGATTGCCTCCCTCTGCGATGATGGTGTTCACCAGTCCAACGGTTTTCGTCGACTCCGTGTCATACTTGGCCAAAACGCGGATGCCGGTTGCCTTTTCAAAGGCTTGGAAGATGGGCTCGGAGAATTCCTGATCTAGGGCGGTGTAAACGATCACCTCGGATTTATTCGCGCAGCCCATCGCGCACAGGAAAATCATCGCGCAAACCAATCCGGCGGATTTCATTTTCATGGTAGACCCTCCATATGCATTGCCATCGTAACTCCAAAGAGTTATACATGTTTCATAGTACACGGACATCGATGACTGGGGCAAACAGAATCTACAAGATTGGCGCCGTGTTATTGGTAGTGCTGTTGTGCCTTGGTCCCGCAGGCTATTTGCTGGGGGCCGCCGGTTGGACGGCCGGAAGTGGGGTGGACGGAGCCCGCGCATATGCGGGGAGCTCGTATGGATTTTTGCTGGCAAACACTCTGATTGTGTCGCTTGGAACAACGATGTGCGCCCTTTTTATGGCCGTGCCGTTGGCTTTCGCGCTGGCTCGCATACGGCTGCCCTTGAGACGGGTGCTGGGTGCGGCAGTCTTGGGTTGCGCTGTATTGCCCTTGCATATTTATGTGGCCGCATGGGTCGGCGCATTGGGCATTCATACGGCGTCCGGCGTTTTGCCCAAGTTGGCCGGGGGCTCGGGAACTGCGCGGGCGTTGTGGGATGCGGTGCTTGTCGGGGGATTGGCCAAGGTGCCTCTGGCGACATTGCTGATGGGCCTGTCCCTCTGGGGTATTCGCCCGGAAGCCGAGGAGGAGGCCTGGTTGGACACCTCGCGGACAGGGGTCTTCTGGCATGTGGTTATGCGTCATGTCGGGGGAAGCATGGTGTTTGCCGGTTCGATACTGTTTGGACTGTGCCTGGGGGAAATAGCCGTAACGGATATTCTGAGCATACGCACATTGGCAGAGGAGACCTATGTATTGTTCCAACTGACAATGAATCCCCAAGTCGTTGTGGCGGCGGGAACCCTTGTTTTCTCCCCCATATTGATTCCTTGGTTGATGTTCCTGTGCGCGCGAGCAGCAGGACATCTTTCGGCTGATGAGGCTGTGTATCCGGGAGAGTCGGCGGTGTTCAACAAGGCCCCTCCCGTGATCAAATGGAGCATTTTCCTGGTCGTGGTTGCCGCGATAATTGTCATTTGCGGAACACCCCTTGTCACGTTTGTGCGTCTGCTGTTCCGTTACGGGGGAGTGATGCAGGGGATGTGCAATCTGTCGGACGAGTATTTCTTCTCGCTACGGATCGGAGCGGCAGCCGCAACGCTCTCGTCGGTCATAGCCTTCCCCTTGGTGCTCATTTGCCACGGCACGAAATGGGGGGTGGGGATAATGGGAATCGCCCTGTGCAGCCTCATGGTGCCGGGCGCGGCTACAGGTATCGCGCTTGTGAAGTTGTTCAACCGAGCCGGCGTGCTGGGCCTGATCTACAACAGTTCCGCCATTGTCGTAATTGGGCAGTTTCTGCGATATTTTCCTCTGTGCATACTGATCTTGTGGATCTTTCTGCGGACGGTTCCTCGGCAATATGAGCAAATGGCGATTGCGGATGGGGCGACCCTTCGCGACGTGCTGTTCAAGGTCTATTTGCCGATCTGTGCCAAGCCGCTTGCCGTCTCCACAGTTGTCGTATTCCTCTGGTGCCTGGGGGATTTGGACACTTCGTTGATTGTATGCCCGCCGGGGACGACGACCTTGCCGATCAGGATGTTCACCATGCTCCATTATGGCGTATATGGGGAAGTGGCCATCGCATGCTTGATGCTTGTTGCGACCATCATCGGTTGTTTGGCTTTGGCGGTGGGCTTAATCGGTCGAGACAATATCTGGAGGAGGAACGGGAGGTAAGTCGCCAAGAGATTGCCGACACAATGCGAATGCGCATCCTCCCCATGAAGCTTCTTCTATATACTCATCGATGGGCATTGGGCGAACAATATCCTGGCTTAAAGAAAAAAATGCGTTAGGACTTCGCGGTTCGTATAGGCGTCACTCCCTCCTAACCCAGAGCCTTCCAGATTCCAACTGCGGTAGGGGGTCTCGTAGGTTCGGGGGTTCGCAGGAAAATCGGCAGGGATGTCGTTGGCATAGAGCTTGGAAGTTCAACAGGAAGTCCGCCGGACATTCAGGATTCTGCCTCTTTTGGTGCCTGTCTGGACCTGGAAATTGGATGATTCAGAAGTGTAGATGGAGATTGCTACCTTGTTCGCGCCTGCATAAGATATATATAAAGTGAACAACCAAGGGGCGAACCATGACAAACAGGGGCATGCGGTTTTTCGGGGGCGATGCGCTCCGGGGCGGATGGGGCATTGCGATGGCGGTCTGGGCGGGATGCATGCTCTTGGGGTTTACTGCGTATGGCCACGACGGAGGAGAGACGAACCCGCCGCCCTCGGAACCCTACTGCATTGAATGGGACCCATGTTCTGGGGACTGTATAAAGGAGTCCAAGGGAAATCCCGTTCGTCTGTTCAACGGGGAATCGACTGAAAACAAACAGTTTCTGCGTTTGGGCGGCCCGCTCGACATGCGCATCCGCATCACCTATGCTTCCCGACGGAACTATCACAGCCAGGTCGGCCAAAACTGGTCCATGAGTTACATATGGCGCCTGTACGAGGTCGCTGACACCAACGCCCCGTTTGTCGTTCGAAATGGCGAGGCCGAGCGGATCTCGTATGAGCCTCGGGGAGACGGCTCATATATTTCGCGGGACACCAGATATGAGATCCTGACCATCAACACGAACGGCAACTATGTGGTCACTCACAAGGACCATTCGGTGTATGTGTTCGACACCGACGGCAAGCTCACCTCGATATCGGACGGGAAGGGGGCTGAATTGCGCCTGACCTATAATGTTGGAGGCAAGCAGCCGATCATTGGCCGTTCCCTCTATTCCAATCTGTCCACGAACATGGTGGTTGCCCGAGACTATCAACTAAGCCATATCGATGAGTATATCGGGACCAACGCGACAGGGCGCGGCTACAGCATTGCGTACGACGGAACAGGCCACATCACCAACATTACCGACCAGTCCTCCCGCAACGTGTCGCTCACCTATAGTTCGGGAGGCGAGTTGCTGGAGATACTGGACCCGGAGGGAAACGCCTATACCTGTACCTATGACGAGCCGGGGCGGCTGAAGACCTTCGAGGGCCTAGGCTGCAGCGACTGTGTTCGGGTGGAGGACTTCTACAACGCGGATGGTTATGTCACCAACCAGGTGCAGGGGGCGGGGGTGCAGGGGCGGGAGATGATTCTGGATTACCAAAGCCCCGAACGGACGGTGGCGACATTCTTGGTCAGGGGGCCGGACGGTGCGGTATTGCACATCCGAAATGAGACGCAGGATTTCACCATCGACGGTTTTGGCTCCACGAAACTTCAAAAAGAGACGATTGACTATGGGTTTGGGGTGACGAACACAACCGAATATTGGTACGACGGATTCGGCCAAGTGACCCAGCGACTGGACAATGGCGTTGCGCAGACCGAAACCATTTATGACGACCGATATAATGAAGTAAGCATTAGACGGGCGGTATCTCCCGGGGTCTATCTAGCGTATTCCAACACCTATGATGTCAACAACAATCTGGTCGAGGAGAAAATCTGGCAGACAGACCAGCCGACCAACATCTTCATCACTCGGTACGAATATGATGCACAGAACCGGATGACCAAGGAAAAGCATGTGTTGGCTGACGCCACCGAACAGGTGACGGAATGGTTATTTGACTCTAATGGACAGGTTGAAAGGAAGATCGATCCCCGTGGGAATGCGATGGCGTATGAGTACGATACGTTCGGCTTCATGGTCCGCGAATACGATCCGACCAATATGGCCTATCAGACTCGATATCAGCATGACAGCGTGGGCAACCTGACGAACTGCATAGATGCCTTGGGGCGGGAGACGCATTCCGAGTATGACAAGCTGGGCCGGAAGACCTGGGAGATGAACGCCCTGGGCTACGAGAACCTCTGGACCTACAGCGGGCCCTCTTTGGTCGAGGAGGAGACGGGGCGAGATGGGGCGACTCCCGGCCGTGTGACTCAATATGGATACGATGGGCTGAACAGGCAGATTTCGATCGACCGACTGGATGACGCCAATGCGACGCAACGCTGGATGTCCGTGGTGTACGACAGCGCCGACAATGTGCTTTTCGAGACGAATGCGCTCGGGTATGGAACGATCTATACCTACGACAACGCGGGCCATCGGAAGACCATGCTGGACCCATACGGGGCGCTGACTACCTATGGCTTCGACGCTTTGGGCAACATAACCTCGGTCGTTGATGCGGCGGGAACGGAGACCTCGATGTGCTACGACTATCTGGGGAGGCTGACCAACCAGATAGAGGCGGCGGGGACAGATGTGGAGCGAACCATAGGCTTCCGTTATAATGCCAAGGGGGATCGGATCGAGATTGTACAGCCGGACGGAAGCTCAACTCATTTCGCCTACGACGCGGCGGGGAGGCTGACAGAAGTGAGCGGCTCCCGGATGTATCCGGCGACCTATGCATACGACGCGAACGGGAACCGGATAGCAGTCACGGATGGTCGAGGCTATACTACGACCAATGTCTACGACGCCTACAACCGCTGTATTGGGGTCGTCTATTCGGACGGTTCGAGAAACCTCTTCGGCTACGATCTGGTCGGCAACCAGACCTCCGTTACGGACGGCAACACCAATACGGCGTGGTATGCCTACGACGATTTGAATAGAATGGCATCCAAATCGAAGGTCAACGCGTCGAATGTCATCCTTCAGACAACATTTTACAATCCTTGGAACCAAGTGGCGGGCATGTCCAACATCCTAGGGGGCGTTACCTCCAACTCGTACGACCGCCTGGGGCGCGTCACAAACATGGTGGATATGGCCGGACTTTCCCTTTCGTACGAGTATGACAGCATAGGACAACTGTTGGTTGCCCGCTGGCCTAATGACAGTGTGACGAGCAACAGTTATGTTAATGGGCGAAAGGTTGCGGAACGGAGTCGGGCCGGCAATGTCACAACTTTCAATTATGATGCCATGGGTCGCCAGATTGCGTTTGTTGATGCTCTGAAGGCGACTAATACCATGAGCTATGATGCCTTGGGGCGGATATGCGTTCAGACCAACTCTTTGGGCGAAACATCTGCGTATAGTTACGATGACTTCGGCCAGCTCCTTTCAATAACCTATGCCAATGGCAAGAGCGAAATCCGACAGTATGATGTCTATGGCAAGATCACCAATCATTATGGGGCGGGTCGGTATCCGATTTCCTATCGGTACGATGTTGCCGGCAACCTGACCAACATGGTGGACGGCAACGGTAGCGCTACCTCTTGGAACTATGACGAGAGAAGCCGTGTGACGCGGAAGACCGATGACTCTGGGAGTTACTACGAGTACGCCTACGACGGGAACGGCAATCTGGCCAGCCGTCACGACGCGAAGGGCGAAACCACTCTATATGCTTACAACGCCCAGAAACTCCCGATCCTTATCGACTATCCCAACGACGCCGATATTTCCTTTACATATGACGACCTGGGGCAACGGACATCCATGGTTGCCGGGCAGTGCACGAACACATGGGCCTATGACCTCGCGGGAAGGGTCGTGACCAACACGCAGGGGTTGGTCGGGGGGGTGGTGTCCTATGTCTATGACGTCGAAGGAAACCGGACCTCCATGGATGTGAACGGCGTACAAACCGGTTACAGTTATGACGTCGCCGGCCGGTTGGTTGGCGTGAGCAACGAGGTGGGGGTGTTCACCTACGCCTGGCATCCCAATGCCGACCTAGTGCAGGCCGTCGTCTGTCCTTCCGGGGCCTCGGCGACGAACGCTTACGACGTTATGCGCCGCCTTACATACAAGGGGAATCTGGATTCGACCGGGACGGTCGTCTCCAGCTTTGCCTATTCCTATGACCCGGTCGGGCTTCGCACGAATGAGGCGCATTCCGACGGAAGCGGACGCGCCTACGGATATGACGAAACCTACCAACTGGTCGAGGCCAACGGATACCTCGCCGGGGGGGGGGGCGACACGAACTACACCTATAGGTATGCCTACGACCTGATCGGCAACTACACCCAGGTCGTCGATCGGGGCGTGGCCGAGGCATATCGGCCTAATAGCCTGAACCAGTACACGAACACCACGACGAGACCCGTCCTGGCCTACGACCTGAACGGAAACCTTCTGGACGACGGCGAGCAGGCATATGTATGGGATCAGGAGAATAGACTTGTTGCGGTGTCGAATGAGGTCGGCCAAGTAGAGTTCGCGTATGACGGCCTGGGCTGGAAGGTTGAGCAGCGGGAATACGAGAATGGAGTCTTGGCAAAGACAATCCGCTATCTCTACGACGGGGTGCTACCAGTCGCCGAACTGGACGAAAGTAACATGGTCGTCCGTACGATCACCCGGGGTTTGGACCTCTCGCGGACGATGGGGGGAGCCTGCGGCATAGGAGGCTTGCTGGCCCTGACCACTCATGAGGCCTCGGGGACGAACAGCTATTTCTACTTCTATGATGGAAACGGCAATGTAGTCGATTTGATCAGCGAAAACGATGCGCATGCCGCCCATTACGAGTATGGCCCATTTGGTGCTACGCGTTTGGCCTCTGGTTCGTTGGCCGGCCAGCCCTATCGGTTCAGCTCAAAGGAGGCAATCGATTCCGCCGGGCTCTATTACTACGGCTACAGATTCTATAACCCGTATTTAGGTCGCTGGATAAGTCGGGATCCGATTGAGGAGTATGGGGGAGTTAATCTATATTGTTTTGTGCGGAATAGGGGAGTCAATGTTATTGATTATATGGGGTTGAGCGATGAGTGTACTCCATGGGTATGGGCGGGATGCTCATGGGAACCTACAGGGAATACGAGGGATCGTGAGTCGATCATTAGGTCTCTTGCCCTACTCCAAATAGTTGATCCGACACTATTATCTAATGTTATGGGAACATGGTATGATGTATACCGAGAAGAAGAGTTAGAATTATATAACCACTATTATAGAGTGTGCTTGATATGCAGCCGTTCGGGGTATAAATTTTACGGTCAAAACAGTTCTTCGCCAACTGGCATCACGAGGTGGATATATCAAATGCATCTATATTATAGAGTCGAGCCTCCCGGGGGGGGGCCGGGAGGAGGAGGAGGCCCGTCATTTGCTTAGCATGAAAAATGGAATATATATGATTGCTGGTTTTATTATTGGGATTGTATCTTCAATGCTAGTATATACCGCTGCACCCATAAAAACCGATCGTACGGTTGATATATTTACAGAGGGAATTCGCATGTCTGACGGTTCTGTGGCTGTGTTCATAGCCAAAACGCGTGGCGATGCAAAGGGGGGGGCGTTCGCGGAATTGGCAATCATCGGCAATGAAAAGAAGGGCGATTATCACTATTCTGTACCAAAGGAGAATCTTAATAATACCGATGTGATATTTGAAATTAATTATGCGAGAAGTGCAGTTCGGGTGCGTTTCCCGGGCGCGAATTACATCGTATGTTGGAGTATAAAAAGTAAGGAATTTGACTTAACAAATAGTGCCGACGGCCCGTTTCATACTATTGTCGAACTCGTGGGGATTAATTGGGGGGTGAATTAGGTGTTTAATCGATGTCCTTCCCAAAAACTGGACAAGTGGACCTTTAGTGTGACCCTCTCCTGGGAGCCCGGAAAGGGAGGCAGGAGATGAGCGGAAAGCGGTACGCGGAGGAGTAGATCATCTACGCGGTCAAGCAGGCGGACGCCGGCACAGCCGTCAAGGAGATCTGCAGGCAACTGGGCGTCGGCGAGCCGACATTCTATGCGTGGAAGAAGAAGTACGGCGGGATGGGCGTTAGCGAACTGCGGGATCTCCGGCAACTGCGGGACGAGAACCAGCGCCTGAAGCGGTTGGTGGCCGATCTGACCCTCGACAAGCACATCCTCCAGGAGGTGCTGTCAAAAAGTCTGAAACCCCGGCGGCGTCGGGAACTGGTCGACCAGGCCGGCGAATGGTTCGATCTCAGCGCCTGCCGAACTTGTCGGCTGTTCGGAGTCTCGAGAACGACGTGGTAGTGTCCAGAATATTTCGTACTTTGGTTTGAGGCAGGTTCTCAGCTTAAGCATGGCTTGCTATCTTCTTCCTTCCCCGGGGGGATCCCCCCCGGGGAAAATTTTCGCCGGTCAGGCGGCGGATTCCTTCCTGTTTTCCAGCCGTTTCACGTCCTTGTACATTTTGCTGCCCCATCGGGTGCCAGCAATGTGCCGCAATCGGGCGGCTACCAGCAAAACGGCCGTGTTTTCGTCGGGGAAGGCGCCCACCACGCGGGTCCGGCGCCGGATCTCCCGGTTGATCCGTTCCAGAGGATTGGTCGTGCGGATCTTCAGCCAATGTTCACGGGGGAACGACATGTAGGCCAAGGTCTCCGCGAGATGAGGGGGGCTCACTTCAGATGAAATAACTGCCCGCATTTGGGGCAGTTGTAGTTCGGCCCTTTGGCTTTATCCACCACAAGGTTGGTTCCGCAACCGGGACATTTGACATTATGGTTCAGGGCGGTCGAGCCTTTCGAGAAACCAAAGACGACGCCAACGACCAGGCCAATTCCTCCACCAATCAGCCATCCAACTTCGGGTTCCATTTGATATCCGATAAAACCGCCGACTCCTGCCCCCAGGAAACCCCAGAAATAAGAATATATATGAGTCACCTGGGACTGGACTTTCTGGGCTCCGCACCAGGGGCAGACGTTGCCGTTGAACTCGACTTCCCTTCGCAATTTAGGCATAGCATGACTGTTTCTCCTGTTTTATCCAAACCACTGTGGGCTGCAGTTCTTGATTCTGCATCTGACCCTGGTGACTCCAGGATGGCTGGACTTGAAACCCGGGTCATCGGTTTCTCCGCCCCCGATGAGCAGGTATGGCTCCTGGATCTCCTTCACAATCCCGTTGTCATCCATGAACTCGATTCGAAGGGTGTAGAAATAGGGGCGGTATGCGGAATTGGAGCATTTCACTTCCGCCCCTAGGTCTCCATAGTAGTCCAGGGTGGAGACTTCGAGAATATGGACTACAGGCGGAGCAGACTCAGCGCAGCCAAAGAGGAAGGGGAGGGCGAAAAACAGCGTAACGATATGGACAAACCTGAAGGATGTCATAATGCGTTGTGGGTATTCTATGGCTATTGGCCTCCACTGGCATTCCATCGATTCATAAATGCACGCATAGAGGCGTCCATCATCGAGCCCATATCACTTCCGATATCGCCTCCAACAATCCACTGGCCTCCGCCACTGAATGAATTGGCAGGTAGGGTTCCAGCGTTGCCCCCGTCGTAAGAAAGAGGGCTGGAATCAATACATTCGGCGCCAGACGGCAACGGTTTTCCGTTCATCATGGCATCTTGAATGGCCTCAAGTGCATATGGGTTGCTTGTGTCGGCCCTGACCACCATGACTTTGCCCGAACCCGAACTTCGCCCGGCTCCGCCACTGCTGACATAGCGATAGGCCTCGTCCGCGCATTTCGCGATGTTGCTGTTGAATCGGCCATGCATGTAATTGTCGGCGAACCGCAAGTAGGCTTCCTTTTCATCGGCTCGGAAGAAACTGGGAACTTTCCCGCAGATAACCGTGTCGTACTTCGGGTTTGTGCGGATGCGTTCCAGGGTCTTGGCGTGCCGCTCCAGTTCCTGCTGGTAGGCCGCCCTGGCTTTCGACATCTCCTCCCTTTGATTGGCATCGTTGTTGAGGAGGTCGACGGCGGGCCTGTATCCCTGGCTGGCGGATTCGGTCAGCCACTGTATCGCCCGGTTGTAGTCTTTCGTAATGCCTTTGCCTTCGTAGTACATTCTTCCAAACCAGTATTGGCATTCGGGCATGCCCATGACGGCCCCCAGCCGAAACCAGGCGAAGGCCTGGGCTGCGTCACGCGATCCATTGCGGTCTCCGTAATAGTAGCGGCCCAGGAACAGGAGGGCCTGATTCTCTCCAGCGTCTACCGATTGCTTGATGCGGCCGAGCCCGCCGACCACGTCCTTTTCGCAGCCTTCGCCAGCCAGAAGCATCCGCCCCGAGATGAACATAGATTCCGAATCTCCCTGGTCGGCCGCGAGCCTGAACATGCGGAAGGCGGCTGTCTTGTCTACGGGCTGGCCGATGCCCCTTAAATACACCATGCCCATGGCGTTCTGCCCGTAGGAAGAACCTCCTTCTGCCGACTTCTTCAGCCAGTCCAGGCCTTCCCGCATGGTTTTTGAACCAGCCAGCAGATCGCTTCCCAACAAGGCTTGGGCGTCGGGGTCTCCTTCCTCCGCCATCGTCCTTATCGCAGCCTTCCAGTCGTTTGTTGGCTCCACTGTTGTGGGCGGCGTGAATCCCTGAACCAGATTGATGGCCTGCTCCATGATCAAGGAACGGCTCAGCAGTTGACGGAACTCCGGGTCGTATTCTTTCCTGCCTTCCACATCAAAATCGGCCCAGGGAACAGAAACCAGGTTGGTGCCGACTTTCAGGTTCAACGCCCCATTGCCGAGTCCGGCGTATTCCCCCCGAATCAGCGTTCCATTGATTCGGCGGGCTCCAACCCAGCCGTTCGTCTTCAGGGTGGAACCGTTGAAATCCATCTCGCCTTCCACTAAATCAGACGCATAGGAGAGGATAGCGGAATAGGCGACTTGCTGGTCGTTGCTCAGGGCGGCGAAAATCAGATTTCTGCTGTGTTTCTCGCTGTTCACTTCCGAGGAGTCTCGCAATATCAATCCCGCCTTCACCTGCCCGAAGGCATCGTCCATCTCTGCGGCCTTCAGGAACCAATCAAGGGATTTCTTGGCGTCCCGCGAAACCAGCCCGTCTCGCTGATAGAGGGTGCCCAGAAGGCCGGCAGAATGGGCTCTTCCGTTTAAGGCGGCGTTTTCAAGGAGCGACAAGCCTTTGGGAACATCGACAGGTATTCCATCGCCATTAAGCGTCATGATTCCCAGAACTTCCGCAGCCCTGGGCATGGATTTGTGGTCTATCTTTGAAAGGAGGCGAGCGGACTCCGACTTGTTGGTGGGGACCAACTCCCCGTTGTAATTGAACATGGCCATTGTGAACATGGCCTCCTGGTGACCGCCGTCTGAGGCCTTCTTGAACCAGGGGACGGAAGCCTTTGGATCGATGCCGAAGTCCTCATCAACGTTGTAGAGCATTCCCAGCAGATAGCAGGCTTCAGCATTTTCGCCCTCCGCTTCTTCCCGGAGCCATTGCCATATGACCGGGGAATTGGTCTCTGGGCTCCAGGCCCCGGACATGGCCATCATGACCGTAGCCTTGGCTTCCTCATGTCCCTTCTCCGCGGCTTTGCAGTACATCTGGAACGATCGCCTGACATCCCGCACTCCTTCGGAAGCGGTGGACAGCGAACCAGCGAGGTCGAACTGGGCGGACATGCCGCCCGACCTGGCTTTGGCCTTCAGCCCCCGGAGCGGGTCCTGGATGACGCAACCTCCCAGAGCAATATCGCCTTTGACGAGCCCTCGGCACTTGCCCTTGACCAGCGTAGGCCTTCCGACCTTGAGATCGGCCAGATCGGGTTCGCTTTGCTGAGATACAAGGCATCGGACTTCAAGGTCCCCGCCCGACAGGACAACCATCGTCCTTTCGCCCTCGTTCCAGGTCTCCTGGACTTGGCCGTAGACCTCGATGACCTTGCCCTTGTACGACTGGTTGGCAGAGGACTTGTCCATGCCGAAGGCCTTGCATAGGTCGGATGCCGACACCTTGGCCTCCGAGGAATTCCCTGCGACCTCCTTCTCCCATTGGGTCTCGAAGCATCCAGAGGCCAATCCTGCAATCAGCAGGCAGAAGGAGGGTTTCTTCCAACGATTCCAGTTCATGTTGCCTGCTTTCAGTATCCCCGTTGTCTCACATCATTCGCCCGAGCCCCGTCCTGGCCAACCTGTCGCCAATCGCCTCGCAAGGGAAGCCCTTGGAACACCCCGGCCTCCTCGATCGCGACGACATGCCAGTTGCCTTGTTGGTCGGGACGCATGGCCACCGACATCATGGTCCGCTTCAGGAAGCCCTCGGTCGTATAACCCTCGTAGTTGTAGATGGCGATGAGGGGAACTCCCAAACCCCGCTGGTAGCCCACGAGAGAGGCCCTGACTCCCATGCCCGAGTTGATCATTCCCTGAACATGGCTCTGGGCTACCGCTCCTGCATCCCTTTGCCAGGAGGAGTCGGATTGGCCATAAGAACGAATCTGGCCTGATATCAGCAGGATCAGCAGGGAAAGGCCTGTGATATGCCGGATGGCAGAGGCTGGTTTGCCGTGGGTCATGATCTTCCTCCATTGAACTTGCATTGCCTTCGCAAGGTATTCCCCGCCTCCGCAAGATGCTCCATTAACGGAGCAATTCAAGTCCAGCAGTGCATTAGAGTCAAGCTCCATAAATGGAGCATGGCGTGCCCACGAACATCACAGGAAACCAGGTTCGCAAGCTGAGAAGCCAACAAGACCTCTCCCAGGAGCAGCTCTCGGCCAAATGCCAAAGAGTGGGTCTGGATATCTCCAGGGGAACCCTTGCCAAGATAGAGGCCGGGGTACGTTGTGTTTCCGACGGCGAGGCATTTCTACTGGCCCTAGCCTTGGGGGTAGGGGTGGCCGAACTGTTCCCCAAGGCCAAACGCCGATAGTCCAAAAATCCCCCTAGCCTGGTTTGCACAGGTCGCCTATCCATCTTACATGGACAGGAAGAACATTACGGGCTGGAACATCCGTCGAATTCGCATCAGTAAGGGTATGACGGTCCATCAACTGGCGTCAGCCTTGCCGCCCTCGGTCATCCTTTGTGCCGGCGAAATCGCAGAGGTGGAATTACAAACAAGAATTCTTTACGATTTCGAGCTACTGGGGATTTGCCAGGCCCTTGAGGCCTCCATCGAGAGCCTGTTTGCCACTCCACAGAAAATGTGAGGAAAAGCACCAAATAGGCCCTATTCGAATTCGCACTAGCGCGCTAACACACCTCTTAACCATAGGAGGTCTGCAATGCCGAAAGTCGAAATCAACTACCAGAAGATCATCATTGCCTTGGAATCCCGGAGCCCGAAAAGCCTGACCGAAGTTTACCGCATTCTGGGAGGCGCAGGGAAACTGTCGGGCTCCGTCGCCAAGAAGATGCGGGAGCTGGTGCCCGGCATCGAGGAGCGTCTGGCCAGCAACAAGGCCGCGGAGGGGGAGGCGGAGGAGAAGCCTCGGGCGACTATACCGAAATCGGAAAAGACCGAAAAGACCACCAAGAAGAATTCCAAGGCGACATACCCGCGTTGCGACAAGAACCCCTTCCGCGAGGGGAGCAATTACGCGCTCGCCTTTGACGTCCTGGCTGCGAGCAAGGACGGCCTCCCTTTGGCGGAATGGCGGGAACGCTACGCCAAGGCGGCCAGGAAGCCGTTGAAATTAGCAGGGTTTGACACCCAGGTGCTCCTCACGGCCAAGGACACGCCGACCGGAGAGCGTCACCGGTCCTGCCGGGACGGATTCTATATCGAACGGGAAGGCGACCACGTTCGCATTCGCTTCGACTAGGCCCACGTAATGGGTGAGAAAATGATCTATGCCCTCGGGGTTCATCTTACCCTTCGGATCTTTCTGCTGGTCTGGCTGGTCAGTTAGCGGATGGGGGGACTGAATGGCTGAGGATAATCCCAAGCCGACCATGCAGCAGGCCGTTGAAAGTCTTGTGCGTATAGGGCGGGCTCTCCACGAACTCACTTATCCCAAGAGTGAACTAGGTCTCACCGGCATCCTCCGGCCCCATGAGTCCAGGAGGCTGATGGAGGAGATAGAAACGCTAGAACGCGTCGTGGAGACGGCCGCCTGCAATCCCGCAAACCGAGATATCCGGTCTGTTCTTGATGTCAGGAGAGACTTGATCCCTGACAAATTGGATATCCGGATAATTGGCTTTGTGGTCTGGCACTGCCTGACCTGCGGGGATGTTGGCACATCAGTGAGCCGGACTTCCCAGGCCGCAGGACTTGGATCGGTTGAGGAGATGCTCCGGGCGAGGCAATGCATACGATTTATGCTCACCAGGGATGTCCTCGTTTTCAGGGGAGAGAATGAGATCCTAATGGGACCGAGACTGGTTCAGCTTATCTCGGGAGGGAGCGGCAAGCTCAAAATCGTATGGACCGAGGAGACCCTCAAGCATGAGGCCGAAGAGCGGCAGAGGCAGAAGGGAGCCAACATGCGGAAGGGCTTCTCGCCGCCATCAACAAATCAAGCTCCTTCAGCCCCGTTGCCTCCCGGGAATGCTGTCGCTGTTGGGAATCTCGACTCGCCCAAGGCCATCTTCAACGCCCTCCGCCAATCCGTCCATGGAATGGATGAGTCGGATACCCTCCGCCGGTTCAGCGTGGCCATGTCTATCCATCTCCGTAGGGCCAGCCAATTCCGCCTGGGAAAAAACGTGAAAATGCCGGTGCAAACTGTTTTGCTGGCGGGCCAGTCCGGGGTCGGCAAGACCTTCATTATTGAACAGTTCTGCAAGATTTCCGGCCTTCCCTACACAATCGGGAACCTGGCTGAGTGCACTAGCTCCGGGTACGTGGGGATAGACATATCGGACATAATGGCGGGTTTGTTCCGAAACGGGGCCAAACGGGCTGAAGATGTAATCGGGGGAATAGTCTGTTTCGACGAAGCCGATAAGCGCAAAATCAACGACCGGAATGGCGATTTCGATTGTACGGGGGGTGGCCTGCAGGCCGAGCTGCTTCGCATCCTCGAAGGCTCGGATATTCAAATCGGAGGCCGGCGGAGCAACGTCATGGGTGGGCGAGTGATGCTTTCCACGGAGTCGCTTGCGTTCTGCCTTGCAGGATGTTTTTCACAAGTCACTCAAATACTGGAAAGTCAGAGCCGTCCCTCCAAGAGGCATCCATTGGGATTCGGAGGCGGAATCGAAATGGCTCCTCCTTCACCCGACATCCGAGAGGCTCTGACGACGTATTTCTTGCCTGAGCTATGCAACAGGATCTCAACCATCCTGTACATCAAGCCGCCAAGCATGGATTCGCTCCGCCAGATTGCCCTCGCACCCCAAGGAGTTCTATCGAGGACCAATGAATTCTTGGCGAGTCTGGGATTTACTCTGAAACCAGACGAACAGGCGATTATGGAAATCTGCGCCTACGCCCACTCTTCGAAAACATACGCCAGGGGAATTCGCAGTCTCTTACAGACGTTGGCAGAGAACGGAATTTACGATGAATGGAAGGGCGAATTGGTCATCGGGGCTGGAGACGTCCGGAAGGCCATCGAGGGGCTGAAGCCCTGCGAAGTGGGTCATAAGTGAGGTAGACCCCCATGCGGGCGATGCTGGTTCAAAAAAAATATATCGGCAGTTTTCGACACGGATGTGCTCCCAAATGCCATGAAGTGCATTGGATCGGGATGCTCATCAGCCCGAATGGCTACGGGGCGGAAGCATTTGGACGGGTTTTCTGCACCAATCGGTGGGGCAACTGGGCTGGCAGGAAATAACCCGGTAATATGGACAATACAAATCGTCCCGGGCCTAACGCAGGTTTTCCGGGGGAGTATTTTGTCACTTTTCAGGAAAACAGATCGTGATCCGTCCTCTGCGGCGATCCGTTTTTTAGTGGACGTCAATACACACATCGACGAGTGGTGAAGATATGGAATCTATCCGTCCATCCAGCCTTCAGGACTTCATTGGCCAAGAGAGGGTCCGCAAGGTGCTCCAGATCCTTTGCCGGTCAGCAAAGGCCAAGGGGGCGGCCGTAAGCCATGCCCTTCTCTCCGGCCCCCCGGGACTGGGGAAGACCACCCTGGCTCGTATCGTGGCCAATGAGATGCGCAGCAGGCTGGTGGAGACCATCGGGGGCAACCTTCAGACCCCGGAGCAATTGAGCGGCCTCTTGCGTTCCCTCAAGCCCCTGGATGTCCTCTTTATCGACGAGATCCATGCCATGCCCCGTTCAGTCGAGGAGATTCTGTATCCGGCAATGGAAGACGGCACCGTTTCAATAGTGAAAACGGAATCCTCCGACTTCATGAAGGCATTGGGCGTCCAGGCCAAGCCGGCCACCGAGATGGTTGCCCTTCCGCCTTTCACTCTACTGGGCGCCTCCACGATGTCCGGGCTTGTCAGCAGTCCGTTGAGGAGCCGATTCGCCCATGAACTGATCTTGGAGCCCTATAGCCACGACGACTTGGCCCGCATTGTTCTCCGGGCTTCCAGGACCATGGGCGTCGAACTCAACCCCGGTATCGCCATGGAGGTTGCCAGGCGTTCGCGGTCCACTGCTCGCATTGCAGTCGGCCACCTCCGTTGGCTTATCGAGTACTCGTCTGGCCTGGGGGTCGCCCCAGACATCAACGCCGTTCAGGATGCTTTTGCCATGAGGGACGTGGACGCCTGTGGGCTGACGGGGCAGGACAGGCGGTATTTGGAGATGCTCATCCTAGCAGGCCAGCCCTTAGGGCTCGCTTCCGTCTCGGCAGCTCTAAACGAGACAGTGGAGACCATCGAGCAGGCCATGGAACCCCATCTGATTCGCGAGGGGCTCCTCCGTCGGGCTCCCAGGGGACGAGTGGCTACCGAGCGGGCCAGGGAGATGTTCGCCACTCCTCAGGAGGTCGGATCATGAACCCGAACTGGGAGATTTCGCCGGAGAAGTATCTCAACCGGCAGGAACTGACGGGGTTGCTTCTGCGTGCAGAGGAAATCAAGACCATCGGGATCGCCAGGAAGCGTCCCCAGTTGATTCGGGATTGGATGATCATCAGGACGTTTCTCTTCACCGGCTTGAGGCGTTTCGAGGTCGCTGAACTGCGTTGCGGGGACTTCAGGATCTTCGGGGGGAACAGCCATTTGGTGGTCAGACGGGGGAAGGGCGGAAAGACCCGCCATGTCCATTTGCCGAAGGGGTACGCCTCGGATGTTCGCTGGTATCTCAAGTGGAAAGTAGAGAGGGGTGAGTTGCAATCCCCTGAGGACTTCTTCTTGCGTTCAGAACGGAGTCCCAAGTACGCCCCGAGCGGGCTCTACAAGCGTTGGAAGAAATACGTTCCCAATCACCGATTGCATGACGCGCGACATACGGCCGCGACGGTGCTTTACGAGGCCACAAACTCGCTTCGGCTCGTGCAAAAGCAGCTAGGTCACTCGTCTTTGACCGTGACCCAGGTTTACGCGGATATTTCACCGGAGCAGAGCATCTCCGGAATGAACGCCATGGAAAAGCTCCTCGGCTCCCTGGGCAAGGCGAAACACAAGAGTGTCGCCGAAGCCATCACGGCCTGATTCCCCTGCACTTGACCCTTCTGAAGGGGTTCTAACTCGGGCAAGAACAATAGAAATTGCCCCAGTTTCTCACAAGACGGGTCCAATTTCTTCCGACGGTTAGGTGAAACTGACCGAATTGTGAGCCAGAATATTTCGGATTGGACCTATTTTCGCCGGTGGATCTGTCAGGTGGAATGGGCGGAACACTAGCCCATAACTTGAGGCAGGGGCGTCTTCGGTCGATCCTGTCCCAGGAGATGACGCCTGTACCGCCGCTCCTTCAGCACCTGCACCAGATGTCTCCTGACGAAACTGGACTTCGTCAATCTGGCATCCGCAGCCTCGGCTTGTAGAATCTCGAAAGTCTGCGGCGTCATCCGCAGCGATAAATACTTTGTCTTTGTCTGTTGTACCATGTCACACGCCCTCCAACTCTTTGTACAACGACGAGTGACGATTTCCCTTTGTCTGTGAACTCTCCGGGAAGAGGGGTAGGAGACTGATGGACTGGAGAATCATGGGTTCTTCCCCCTGTTGTCTCCGGACGCAAAGTGCTATCCTTGGCCAAAGGATGGTCAGCCATGAAAAGTAATGCCGAAGAACAGTTCGAGGGATTGCAGTACGTCGGACGCGCCGGGATATCGGCAGTCTGTCTGGATGCCATATTGCGGTTTCTCCAATTCGGGGACACAATCAACAATGCACGGCTCTTGACCCACGAGAACCGCCATTGCTTCCTGCTCCATGTCAACGAGCGGTTCTGGGTCGCCGTGAAGTCCGGATTCGGGTCCGGATATGGAGGGGAGGGGCCCAAGACCCTGTCGGTTGCCCTGCAAATCCTGGAGCTACACGGGGCCGAGATCGAGGAGTACGAGGTGAAATGGTCCGTCATCGACCGGCTGGATCGTTCGGCGCTCAGGCGCGCCGATATCGAAGCCCTTTTCAAGGCGGAGCCGCTTCGGCCACAACGGTGGAATGATTATGTTCTCGGGGCGGAAGGGGTGTTGGATATCGCGGAACACTTGTGGCGGAAGTATCCCCCTGTGATTCCCTTTGGGATACTTGATGGCCGTCTCGCGGATTTGGCCCTCGAATTCTTCAATCGACCGGATGAGACGCTGATGAAGGGATTCCGCGGTTTGGAAGATGCGGTTCGGTCCCATGCCCAGGTTGATGGCCATGGGGCGAAATTGTTTCGAAAGGCGTTCGATCCGCAGAAGGGCGTTCTCGTATGGAAGGGGCTGACGCCGGCGGAGACCGAAAGCAGGCTCAACCTGTTTTCGGCCGCCTTCGGGGCGTGTCGAAATCCGAGGGCGCACAAGGAAATCAAGTCCTCCCGGCGGGATCAGGTCTCGGAGTTCCTGCTGCTCAACATGCTGTTCCGCATGGAGCGGGAGGCGACAAGTCGGAAGACTTGATCAGCGGACTGCCGAAGCAACAAGAATCACTTCGCCTTTACCAGCGAGGCGACCTGTTTAGCTGTTACCTTGGCGAACCGTCCCTTGCCGGAACCCTCTTCGCACGCAGCCCCGCGAACGCAGATCACGTCCACGCCGGTCTTCCAGAGGTCTGGAAGGTCTTCCAAGGTTATGGAGCCGGCTATCCAGGCTTCCTTGCCGGCCCGGTGCATGGCTTTCGCGAAACCTACGATGTCCTCCAGGTCGCAATAGTCGAGCAGGCCTTTCCCGATCAATTTGTTGAAGGTGTCGATCAGAACCCCGTCCGCCCCCGAATCCCGTGCCAGTTCGGGGCTGTCCTTGAACGGGTCGAAGAATCTCTGCATGTCCCTGTCGACGAAAACGGCCGGATAGAGTTTCGTCCCTCTGGGGCCCAGTTCTCGGACTGTCCTCACGATGCTCTTGGCCAGGTAGGCGGCAGCCTTCGGGGCCTGTCCCGCCAAGCCGAACTTCACAAGGTCCGCCCCGGCTGTCGCGACGCCCAAGGCGGCTTGGCAGGCGGAAGCCCGGACGGCCTGCACCTCGCCGATGTTGGTGGAGACCAGCACTTTCTTGAAGCCGTTGGCGTTCAGTGCCCGTCTGGTCGCCATGATGTTCAGCGGGTAGGGGGTCCCGAGCGCCGAAGCGGGATATTCCACGTCGGCGATTTTCGCCCCGCCCTTGGCGGCGGCGAGGGCCTCGACGGAACCCCGGATCGAAACGAGTAGTTTGCCCTTTTTCATGTCATCTCCTATGGGTTCTTCAGAGCGCCTTCACCTTATCCTGTGGTTCCTTTGGCTGGTCCCCATGCGGGGCTTCGGGTCCATGCCACTTTCCAGAGATCAAGAACAACTCATAATAGACCAGCCATTCGGCCGTCCAGGGGATTATGGTTTCGTGCAGATTGTCCCGATTGCTCCATGGCCGCTCACGGGGGTAATAGAGGCATAGCGTGCCGTTCCTGTAGATGTGGACTCGGTGGCAGATCTCGGGCGGGATCCGCGGTTCCAGAATCCGTACCATCGGAACACCCCCTCGGTTCAGACGGATTTCGATCCGATAGGTATTGCAATGTTCCGAAGGGGTGATGTTGCCGACACATGTAAGGATTCCCTTGTGCAGACGGCACCTGAAACATGGAAAGTACTTTTCGACCAGATGCTTCTGGGCGACATGATGCCGGTAGATGACGGCGTTGTCGCGTCTAGGAATCGGGTGAGTCGCCATAAAACTTGTGGGCCATGTTTGCGATGCCGGCGGAGCCAATCACTCCGAACGGGGAGGTTTTGGCTCCCAGGCCGATCTGGGCTGCCTTCGCCAGCAGGGCGTCCTTCTTGTCCTTCTCCCTTTTCTGGTCGTCGAATTCCTTGAAGAAGCCGTCGCTCTTGAAAATCCAGTCCCAGGCCTCTCGGGCGGACTTCTCGTTGTCATTCTCCGTCCTGTCCAGGGGAAGCAGTTGTGAAATCGCCTCCCCGATGTGCTTAAGGAATTCCACCACGTTTCCGTCGGAAGTCGTTTTGGTGATGGCCGGACGGTCGGGATGCGCCAGGTTTCGGATGACCTTGTCGAATGCCAGTCTGGCTTTGAGCCGTTCCAGCAATGACCGGAAGGCGCAATCAATCCTGGCGTCGTACGAGGACTGGCATTCGGCCACCAGCATCGTGAGCTTCATGCCGTTGGGCCTGTCCCATTCCGTGTCCGGCCGGCTCCGGCAAAAACGCTTGGCCAGTTGGATCAATTGCCGGAGTTGGGTTCCCCAGCCGTCGGTGGTCGCGTTCCGCGATTTGATCAGGTCCTCAAACCAGACGTTGACCTGGGTCGGATCGGAAGGCGTCCATCCGGATTCCCCGGCCAGCTCCCGATGAGAGTCGCCGTTCTCCTTTTCCCAACCTCGATACACGGGGAAATCGATATGGTGCTTTTCCTCATCCTCGTCGGCATAGAATACCCGGACGCAATTGCTGCAGATGCGCGGCTGCTTGCTGAAACGGTCGTCCTTCAGGGCTTCCCGAACGATCTGCTTCATCTCGTCGGCCGTCAATTCGGTTCCGTCCCGCTTGACCAATTGGTGACGCCAGAGGACCAAGCCATCATCAATGTCGTATTCTTCCTCGGTGAACCGGGTCTGGATGATGGTCTGCGTGGCGGAGGACCCTTGTGGCCTGAAACTGGATTCGCCGATGGTCAGGCCCTCGATCTGGTCGGGCAACCTGCAAATCAGGCGATCCCTGTTCGCCTTCCTGTGGGCGAACAGCTTGTCGAGCAATTCCGCGCTCAGACGAACTTTCTTGTCCCGAAAACTTTCAATCCGTTCCGAATAGTCGAACATGGTTTACCTCCCCTTCATGTCGCTCAGCTGCTTGGCGTAGGCCATCCAGTCCACCGCCGGCGCCGTCGCCAGGGTCTGCAGCTTGGACAGAAGGCGAAAGGCAAAATATGCGAGCGCGTTGTCGGTCGGACTATAGGAATAGAGCTTCGGGCCGGCAAAGACGTCGAACGAGCCCCCATCAGCGGCGAACCCGCAATCCAAGAATCGCTTTCCCGTTAGGCTTTGGTGGGCGGCTTGGAAGTCGGGGCCAAACCCCTTGTCCCATTCGATGTTGATAGCCAGTATGCCGGCAATGATGTGCGCAGGTTGTTTGGCCGGAAGCATGCCGTTGGCGGAGTGGATGCCGACCGAGGTGCGGTGCAGGCGTCGTACGGAAGCTGCCTTGTCGGCGGCATACTTCAGGTATTTCTTGTTAATGCGGGGCTTGCACTCAAAGACGGCGTATACGGCTTCGGCCGGTACATATCTGTGCTTGTTGTTGTCAAGCAGGGCTGGGGTGTACTGCCTGTCGAAAATCACGACATCGATGGAATGGCTTACATTTCCAAGCGAATCGAGCACGATGGCCTTCTCGACCGTGTATCGGTTCGGAAGATATCTCCGCAGGAAATCAATGAAATGCTGCTCGTTGACCTCACCCCGGTCGCCGGCATGCGTGATTCTCTCCGAGGATTTTAGGTTTGCCACCAAGCATTCCTGTTCGGACCTGAAGGCCTTGCGCAGAAAACTTGCATCGGTGGGCGCAGATGCAGTGCCAGATGCCTTGACAGGCCGTGATTTTGATGTGGCGCTCATGGTTGTGTTCTGGATTGCAGGATGGAGGGGCAAATCAATGTTTGGTGTCCTTGGGCGGACATGTGTCCTTCCCGTAGCTGTCCTTGTCGCGGATTAGCCCATTCCGTCCATGGATGACGACTTCGGAGCGCTGGTTGATGGCGATCTCCCGTGCCTTCTCGATGGCTTCCTGCTGGGTTGGGCGCCGTATTGTATCTCGCTCGGCCTTCTCCTTGCGGACGGCCCAACCGTCCTCCCGTTTAACCACGTGTTGGTTGTTGCTCATTCTGTTGGTCCTCTCTACGTTTTAGTTTCGGTTACACACAGAGCATACAATGCTCCTCTACAAACAGTACGCGGCAAAAAAATCTTTATTTTTCGTGTCGGCACAAAAAATCTTGGTTTTGGCCGCGTATGGGCTAAGAAGGATCAAAGGAGTGTTGCGGGTGGAAGATGGAAAACTAAGAATGATAGCTGAAGAATGGCCTAGGGTTGCGCCTCGGCTCCTTCGGTTCGTCATGTATAGGATCGGCCAGCGGCGTTTGCCGATGGGGCACGAGGCCGAAGATGTCGTCCAGATGGCGTTCCGGCGTCTTATAGCCGGGGATCGCGAATGGCGCCCTGAAAGGGTCGATCTGCTGACTCATATGAAACGTTCCATCCTCCGCAGTATGCTCGGTTCCAAGGGGTTGCCGACTGTAAAGGACATCGCCGCTGGGGAGCTCACGGACGCGGATGAGGAGAAGATCGTAGACGGCGAGGGAGTGCCTATTACCGCCCTCCCGAAGGATTCCATTTGCGACATGGACAAGGAGGCGGCCTTCACCTTCCTGGAACAAGAGGTGGCCGGCGAGCCAGAGCTTGCGAATGTTCTGGCGGCTGTTCGGCTGGGCTATTACAAGCCGCGCGACATAGCCGAAGTGGCGGGTTATGAAGCGAAGCAGGTATACGGATTGCTGAAAAAACTGGCATCTCGGGCTGAAATGGCGGGGGAAAAATGGGGCGATGGACGGAGGAGCGACAATGAGCGCAAGTGAAGCGGCAAGGGCATGGGACGGGTTGATGGAGCTTCTCTCCTATGATCGCGACCTGACCGACGCAGAAGTGTTGGAAGATCTCCGGCAGGCGGGGGTCGACACAGAGTCGTTCTTGGCGCGCATAGGGGAGACTGTGCGGAAGAGTATCCAAGCCAATATTCGCCAGAAAGCTGAGAACGAGCGCGCGGTTCAGGGAAATCAGATAGAGGATGTTCATCAGCAAATAATTCGGTCCCCCATAGAAAAGGTGAGGCGGATTATAGAGGAAGCAACAGCCGGGAAATATGGGGCTGTCGGGAGAGAACTGGCTATCGCCTGTCGGAACCAAAGAGAAGTTAATCCTACAGAGGAAGAGCTTCGAAATCTTGCTGAAGACATATTGATCGCATCTATCGGAGACGAAGGTTCGCATGGGACTAACGTTCAGGGATAGCTTCTGCCGGAAGGCGGCTAACGATGTTCTGGACGAGCTGATGGTGGGCTCTCCGGAGGAAATCGATTTGGAGACTCTGGCTTGGATTGGCGGTCGGCGACTCAAGATCGTCGAGGGTCCCTTGGCCGGGGCTGATGGGCGGCTTGTTGCCGGGGAAAATGGTGGGGTTATCCGCATCCGGACGGGAATAGGCCCCATGGGGCGGAAGAGGTTTACCATAGCCCATGAGATTGGGCATCGTGTCCTGCACGGGCTTGGCGCGACCACCGACACCCTTCGGAATCTCCGAACCTGGACAAATGGATCGAAGGAAACCGAGGCCAACGTGTTTGCCAGCGAGCTGCTGATGCCGGAGCGATTGTTCAAGCCAATGGTTGCCAAGCAAAACCCGAGCCTGGAGTTCATCGACAGTATGGCCGATATCTTTCGCACTTCCAGGCAGGCCGCCGCCATCCGTTTCATCCAGACCACAGCCGAACCCTGCGCCTTCGTCCTATTCAGACAAGGCAGATACGAGTGGTCCCTGAAGAGCGACAGTTTTGAATTCTTCATACGCGACGGGGTACCACACAGGTACACCGGCGTGTCGGAATTGCTTCGGGGAAAATCCGGGATGACCGGACCCGCCCAAACGCCGGCTGGCGCTTGGCTGCAGGATCAGGATCCGGACGGGCGGGCTTCGCTCATGGAGGATGCCCGAGTATTGCCGGAATATGGCGAGGCGTTTGCATTGCTGTGGATCAACGAGGAATTGGATTGAACGGCGGCACCGCAGAGGGGGTAAGCATTTTGCGACGGCATCCGTCCCCGATTTGAACCATGTGATTCGTTTCTGGGGCAATTCTGACACTGGTGCCAAAATCGAGTTTGGGCGGCAGGCCGGTTTTCCGCGTGACGGACGAAGCCCCAATTCCCATCAGTTCACCCTTGGCATCTGGCGTAGTTCTTAGCTGAAAATCCAACGGTAAAGGGGGCGGGTACACTGAAACCGAAAATGGCCAGAGGGAAGGATGTCCATGGGGCTTTGCAGCGGCGGCTTTGTCGAGGGACTCCTGGGGCGCTTCTCGAAACCGACCGGGGTACAGTTCTCTTGGCGGGGAACACTGTTTCAAATATGGACAATAGTAGGAAGTGTTGCTACTCCCCGCGACAATTTGAACCTCGCGGTTCAGATTGGACCAGATATGGCAGGCCTTTTGTTGTGTTAAATGGAGAAGTGAGTATTAGGTTGCCATGACGGCACGGAAAGGGGGAACCCTTTCAATTGGTTGAAGGACATATTTAGAGGATCGACATTTGAGAGAAAGGCTTTCCTGAACAGGTTCTGATTCTGTTGCCCAAGAGAGTCGAACCAGTCCGGAGATAACGCAAGGTTTTCCGTTTGGCAGGCAACAAGCCATACAAGTGCGGAGGTGATGTCCGCTTGATTTATAAGGGATGCGACAAGGGTTGTTGGTGCCGAATTTGCCGTGTCAAGATGTGACAAAAGGGCAAAACTGCCCGTGCTGGATGGGATAATCGTGATCATCAGGTGGCTGAGATCGACATCAACATTGTCGAAATCCTGGAGATCATTCCCGTTGAAATCGAAATCAGGCGCGTACAGAAAATTGCACACAAGCCCGGGTCTATCAGCAAACGGAATTATCGTAGTACAGAGGCGGCGCCAATCGTTTTGCTGGAATATCGAGTCCATTTTAGCCTTCAGTCGCTCGATTTCCTCTGCGCCACGCAAAGATCCCGCTTGATGAAGAAGTGCGAAATCAGAGGGCTGCAGGTTCAATTCATCCGGCAAGTTGTGGATGGCCTTGATCGTTTCTGGCGAAGGCTGTGTTTCCGCCTGCTTGCGCTTCAGGTAGCATTCCTTAGCGACCGCTCTATAGGCGTGCAGGAAACATTGTTCGGGAGTACACATAAACGCTACGGTTTCAATTGGAGCAAATAGATCCCGATCATGTTTCGCGCAGAAACCATTGAACACGGAGGTGTCCCTAATGCCTTTAAGGACAAGACGGGTTGCGCCATCTGCATTAGCGGTAAAAAGGTCCGTTTCCACGGCATAAACATGGCCGTCCCGTGCGATGGGCCGGAGCATACTTTCGGCCGACAGAGTATGAGCGGATATTACAGGTCCCTGGCAGTCTTGCGTGGGGGCCATGCATTTCTTGGCACTAAATCGCTTCCGAAATGACCGGATAAGGTCAGCTGCGGCCTTTGGATTTGGCAAATCACCAATGTTCATATATGAAACTAATCCAATGCCATTATTGGGCGAGGCTGATGGCCGGCATCGTCAGAAAAAGAAGTCCCCGTCCCTTTAGAGGCTGAGGGTTTCCTGATCCAGATGTCCGAGGACATCCTTTTCTACTCGTCTCTTTTTGGTTGCGCCGGCCTTTGCCTGTACATGTTGATCAAGCAGAGCCCTTGCCTTTCGATGCCGCGCTTTTCCGTTGCTTTGCTCGCCGACATTTACTCTGGGGCATGTTACAACATCTCGTTATCTGAAACCACAAAAAATCGCCAATTGTTTGCGGGAAAAATAGACGATTATAAGGTTGCTGGGCAGTGGCGGTGGCCGTGCGAACAAGGCAACTATTATCAGTGAAAATGTGGCGAATGGGTGTCGGTTCAGACGTTCCGCCATGCGTTTGAGGGATTCGGATAGCCTTGTCAGCCCCTCGATGTCCCACAGCCCCCTCACGATGACCCGCGTGGCATCCGGGACGAGACGGACACCCATGGGGCCATCTCATACCCATGGTTCATCGCGGGCCGTTATGGGAACAGCGGTGGGGTGCCGTAGCTATCCTGCTGCCGGTTCAAACCGTAGCCATCATCGGCAGGCAAATCGGGCCGCTTGAGCAGTAGGGTAGAAAGTTCATCAGCCCGCTCGTTCTCTGGATGGCCTGCGTGACCCTTGACCCAGACAAATTCAACCTGGTGCTTGTCGCAGGCTGTCAGGAGCCGTTTCCATAGATCCGCGTTAAGCGCTTTCACCTTCTTGGTCCGCCACCATCCCTTTCCCTCCCAACGGCGAACCCAACCCAATGACATCGCATCGACCAGATACTTGGAGTCGCTGTGGAGTCGGACGCGACAGGGTACCTTCAGGGCCTCAAGCCCGGCGATGGCGGCAAACAGTTCCATCCGGTTGTTCGTCGTCAGGCGGAAGCCGCCATGCAGTTCCTTCCGAACATCGCCGTGAATCAGGATGGCTCCATAGCCTCCAGCCCCCGGATTGGGTTCGCAGGCACCGTCGGTGTAGATCTCTACTGTTCCTGGAGCTTCATAACCTTTGGAATTATCGCGGTTCATAGAATTTCTTTCTTATCTTTCAGGTAATGTTCCAGTTTGTCATGGGAGAATACATCCGAGCCTCGGACTCCGCAGTTCAGAAACCTCAAATAGTAGTTTCGGGTATGCCGTTGATTTCTGGGAACGTTGTTCCAATTCCGCGTATGCAGATTGATTTCAACCGGCTGGACAACTATCTGGGAGTCATATTGAAATACCCGTCCGGAATAACTATTTGGCAGGCGGTGTCGTCGTTTATCGGCCTGAAGTCGTCGGTCACCCCGCGCTGAGCCGTCCCTTCCGGAATACGGCTTCCCGTCGATCATGCGCCGTCTATACTCGGCATTATGCGATGTGCTCGCAGGATCCTGGGATTTTCCGTTGATACCGCTCCATCGGATGCAGGTATAGTCCATGCTGGATGATGCATTATGGTCAGCTGTTTTCGTAGTCATGGTTGATTTCCTTTTCGCTATGGATGATTCGCAATGTGTCTTTAAAGGCTTCGGAATTCTCTAGCATCCACCACCCGAACACTCGCCTCCTTGGCCATCTACTTAAGTCATTCCGAGGATCGCGGATGTCGCATATTGAGCCGCCTATAACCGCCACCCAATAATTGCTGAGGGTAACTATCAATCTGCCCATCGGTATGTCAGCCTCTTCCAAATACAATTTGCAAGCCCTTCCCCGTCGTCTAGGCGGATGCCAAACGAAACCCATGTTTTTCATGTAGTGGAGAAACTGGGCGTGGTTTGTGCATACCCCGTTCCTCGCTGTCTGCACTCCTGCGAGTCGGTGATCAGGAAAGAATGTGCTGTAATAATTAGCATTCATTTCGGCACATTCTTTGTAGACCGCCTTGTATGGTCTTTTAGCTGCTATCGCGATTGCGCGGACTTCGCAGTCGCCGCAGTGACCTTTATAGCCTGCGGCCCTTCGCCCGCCATCTGTGAAAATTACCTCCATATTGTCTCTCCTCTTGATGTCGTCATTTGTGGATCTCGCAAATTGCCCATCATGCTGTCAGCCGTAACGATCATTTGCCCCGGCTCGTTCGCCGAATCGAACATCCCTCTGAGTCGGACGCCGATGCCTTTGCGAACAGGTCGAGGGCGGTGGGCGGGAGCATGTTTCCCGAGCAAACAACTTCCAGTTGAACTCTATCAGGGATTATTCCATATTTATGCCTCCTAGATGATTCACCGCCCTCAGTAGATCCTAAATTCGCCCTTCGCCAACCAAGACGCAAAGGTTCGGAGAGCCTCGGCGCCCTCCAGGACGCGGGGATTCTGGTTCGTCTGGTCCTTGTCTTCCAGGCGATAGATGGAAGCGGCTACTTTGCAGGCCAATCCGGCCCGGTCCTCGGGTAATCCAATCGCGCCGCTCCTATCGAGTTCCGCGGCCGCCTGTTCGAGTGCGGCGGACATTCCCAGCGCATCTTCCGCCGCCACATATTGACCGTCGTTGCTCAAATACGACCCGCGCCAGTCGAGATTGCGGCGAGATGGGATGTCGATGGGATCGACGCCTCCCCATTGGGCGGAGTAAACCGCAAGCAGTTCCTCATAGGTCTGGCCGTTCCATCCGGTAGCGTGTTCGGCGAGTTCTTCCGGAGTCGTTCGATCATACAGCTCATCCATGTCCACGCTATAGACTGCGCCCTTCCCGGCGCCATATTGAAAACCAGCGGCATCCGGGGTTATGAAGTATTGGGTTCCCTTTGGAATCCATCCGAACCGCTCCATCGTACGCAATAACATAGACCATTGTCCCCCCATGTAGTAATCCTTCGCCTCTCCGTCCCTGCATAGTATGTAGCTCATATTGTTTCCTCCTTTGTTGCGGTTGCCTGATCTGAATGCAAATGGCCGTTATCCATCCCGCCATTGTTTTGCTCCGCATCTTTTGGAGAGAGCCTGATCTGTGCGCTGGATTCTGGAGCCGTTGGGTCCGACAACAGCGCCCCCATCTCCGCCGCCATGTCCACTTGGTCGTCGCCCTCCTTGGGAAGCGTCCATGTGATTTCGAACCCACCTTCTACACCTTTGACCCGGCATGAAGCGCTGGCCGCGCAGTCCCAGTCTAGTCTAAGGATGTCA
The DNA here is from genome assembly GCA_937860055.1 of uncultured Verrucomicrobiota bacterium. GTDB lineage: Bacteria > Verrucomicrobiota > Kiritimatiellia > CAIQIC01 > Lenti-01 > Lenti-01. The sequence continues at coordinate 30,132 of CALMBO010000014.1, forward strand.
GGGTCAAATGCGATGCGCGTAGGGCTCCAGTCGCCCATGTCCACATAGAGCCCGCCCTTGCCGAGTGCTTTCTGATCGTCAGCATCGTCGTCTTGAGTCCACGGGATGTGCCTTTTGATTACCGCACCGCTCAGCAGGTAGATCACCCAATCCAAATCGAACGGCAGAAGCCTAACCATTCCAGTGAAACCGCCACCAAGGTGGCCTCTCGCTGACCACGGAGAGAAGTCCATTCCCGCTTTTTCCTCCTCTAGGTAATCCGCAAACGATTTCAAGGTGAAATGGGCGCGAATTAGGGATTCACTCGACTCGGGGCTATCAAACGGGGGAGCGTCCTTGTCGAGGGCCCATAGGTACACCAGATTGACCCGGTCATAGAAGGGCTGGCCATTCGCATCGACGAGAACTTCGCAGATGTCTTGGCATTCGAATGTGGCAATTGAGTAGTTGGAGTATCTTCGTAGTATTTCCAGTGCGGTTGTTTTTTTCATGGATTAGTTCTCCTCTTGATTAAGACCCGTCTGCGGAACCTCGACGACGCTCGGCGGTTCTCCTGGCGTCCCGACATATTGCGCCTTGACGGAATCCCATTCGCCCATACTGCGGTCGATACAGAGCCGACATTCCATACAGCGGATAGGCTTGCATTTGCCATTTCCCAGCGCGGGGCTCCCATTCTTGTTTTGCGCTATATAGATTTTGCTCTCATATGGACATACCAGAGCGCCGCCCAACCGTTCCAGAGTGCCGTTGTGAGGCATTCGTAGATTTCTGAAGACTAGATCAACGCCAGGGGGCGGAATGTCATCGTCAGTTTCGGCGAGGTAGGTGATCAGGCCGTTGCCAATTGGATTCGGCATCCCATATTTGGCCACCATGTCGCTGTCCGTCGAAAGGTTGACCCTGACCATATTGTGTTTCCCAGCCAATTCCTCCAAGGTGGTTCGGAACGGCTCGTTCCGCCATGCTCGGGTGTAGATGAAGTAGTTGAGATTCGTCGTATCTTCGGTCGCCGAGACGATCTCTTCCCATTTGTTTAGGTATTCGACAGAGTAGAACTCTCCTTTTTCGTGCAAGGCCACGGACACCCGTTCGTCTGGATGGTTCTCTGTGAACTGGACAATCTCGGTTGTGATTGTCTCGATGAATTCAGGCTTCGTTGTGAGGTCGTAATTCTCAGCGTATCGCTCATGGTGGAAAAGAAACTGCCCCGTCGAGGCATAGCAATATTGGCGGCATATTATCGAAGCAAACGGACACCTGTTGTTGGGCATCCCAATCGACCATGCCAGTACATTGCATCCCTTCTTGCTTACGGTGTTGGATAGCCAACCTCTCCTGACCGTTCTCCTGACCGCTGGGCTTTCGCCCGCCATATTATCATTCGCTTGTATCTTCATTCTGATTCTCCTTTTGGATTATGAGAATCTTTATACATCGAAAAATGGCCGCCCTTAAAAAATGCGTAAAATAGTTATGCGGATGCGCGGGAAACAAAGAATTCCCATGAAAACCCCAATAATTCTGCCGATCTGCCCCCTTCAGTATTTGTGAAATATCCCCCAAGAAATATTTTCGCTGGAAGGACAGGATAAATATTTGTGAGCACGGAATAACCAGTCATCCAACAAATAGGAGGACTGGAAAATGCGTACATCAGAAAGAATGAAGGGTAAAAGACCGGTGCAGGCTGTTGTCAGCGATGAACAATATCGGCGGTTGCGGATCAGAGCGGCCATGGAATTGACCAGCATCAGCGACTTGATTCGGATTCGACTGGCGGACATCATCGACCCCGAGGCGGACTTCGCGGCCATGACGGTTCCCCGCTAGAAATAGAAAGGCCTCCCGCGCAAGAGAGGCCTGAATAGCAGAAACCAACCGGGAAACCGCCTTCGTATAACTATTTCATCGTCAGAACATGGTTTCCCTTCTTCCCGGGGAAACAAAATGGAACAAATATCAACCGACTACTCTGCCAAACTAAACGCGGACGCAAATATGCTGAAGGAGTTCTTCAGCATGCTCTTTGACCCCGATGAATCCGTATTGATCGTCCCGGGGCTGAATACAGAGAGATTCAAGGCTCTCTGTGCAAATCTCGAAGGCTGGCCAAAGGAGATTGGGGGAAGGGAAACCACCTACTTCAGCAAGAAACTAGGCCGCATCCAACCTCGCCGTTATCTCAATCCATTTTCCCGTTCCCCGACCTCCGCCTCGACCCGGAACCTCGTAGCCCTCCACGAAATAAACCGGCAGGGATACGACATCTATTTCGCCATCAATCCTATGTCCTGCCGCCGCAGATGTCAGAAGACGGTCACAATGGCGAAACACGTTCTAGTTGAATCGGACACCAGCGATATCGACGCCCAACTTCGCTTTCTGAAGGAATACGAAGCCAACATCATCTCGGCCGTCCAGTCCGGTGGCAAGTCCATCCACTGCCTTGTTCGCATAGAGCCTTCACGATTGCATCCAGGGGCTGTCGGATGGAGGGAGGCCTATAGACTTCCCAAAGGCGAGACCAAGGCTCCGTGGGCCGAATACAGGCAAATTGGGGACTACTGGATTGCTGAGGCTCATAAACATGGAATGGAAATCGACACCGCGGCGGCCCATGACCACTCAAGGGTATCGAGGGTTCCGGGGTTCCTGCATGGCAAAACAGGCCGGAGGGCTGAAGTTGTCAAAATGAACCCTATGGCCTCCTGGGACTGGAGGGGATCTGTGAAATCTTCGATGCTTGTGAGGTCGTCGATATTGTCGATATCACCGAATCAAGATGATGATGATTCATTTTCAATATTAAATCCGAAAACCGAGTCTTTTTGTGAACTATTGGGGACTTTTGGGGACTTGAAGGAGACTAGGGAGAATAGAGACCCCGCCACGACTAATGTTGTGCGCATAATCGGCCCGTATAGCCAGTGCCAACATCATGGAACTAGTTTTCTGGATGTATTGGACGACTTCGGGCGCCTGCGAGAGAGCGGGCTGCCCGGCCGACATACAAGGCGAAGTATGCATCGAACGCTCTTCGAGGCGGCAAGGGTCTATCGGTGGTCGATTCTTCAGATGGCCAGAGAATGGAGGCGAATAATCAAAAGAAATCCGAAAGCAACCGTTGAGTCCGTTAAAAGCGCGGGGAGAGACATGTTGCGGGCGTGGAAAGCAACAGATGGAGTTGGGATCTACCTGCCCGATGTGACCAAATTGCCAGATCTTGACGATGCTAAGCGGGCGGTGTTGCAGACCCGGCTGGTCGGAATGGGCTGCAATGAGCCAAGGAAAGCCGCCAGAATCATCGAGCGGGTCATCCTGCCTCTTATCAAGAGCCTGCCGCGCCAATGTCGACAGGGGACTGTAGGCATCAAATCCAGAGCGCTTCGAGAGGCCGCTCATATATGGGGCCATTCGAGGGATTACAGGCACTTGTGGGAATGGATGCAGAAGGTCGGAATTGTCACCTGCATGAACAGCGATTACGTGCCGGAGAGTAGAACCCGGCAGTATGGCGTTAACATTCTTCTGGTCATATGGCTCTGCGGCTTCCGCACGGAGGAACTGGTCTGGAACACGGTAGCCAGTAACATATGGCCAGAACTTGCCCGCATGCGCGTGATCAACGATGGTGCGGTGGACTTTGGGGCTACAGAGTCTGAATTGCATTCAACCGGTTAGGGAATCGCTTGATTTTTGTCCAAGTCCGCGCGCGAGTGGCAAGTTGATTGGGCAGGTGGGGGCGTCAGGGCGGAATGGCCTGAAGAGCGCGTCATGGGGCTTCGTGAGGCTGAAGGCTGTCAGATCCTAAACGCCCAGCCTTCTCCTGGCACCGAGAAACAGAACCTTCCAGATGTCTGGAAAGTTCGCCACAATGTCGGCATATTGTGGGATTACCTATTCGAACTCGATCGAGTAGACATTCCCTTGCTTGATGGTGAAGAAGCCTTCCCTGCAAGACTTATTACGGGGTTTTCCTCGTTGTGCGGAAGCGATGACCGCAAGGTCGAATCCGGCTTGAGCCTCAGTTTTGCTCGCGAAAATGCGATACATACTAAGAAGGGCTTGTTTGTGGATTCCGAGACGTTCCGAGGCGATGATGTCCACCAATAAGCCGTAGCCAGACCCTGGGCGGAAGGGATTCTTTGGGTGACGGAGCAGGTTAGCCACAGGAGTTCCCTTGTATGAGCTTTCGGTGGGATTGCTTTTGGCTGGGATATTCTCGGCAACCGGCTTGGCCTTCTTGGCGGGAGCCATTCTCGCAGGCTTGGCGGGCGGGACCTTTTCCAAGTATTCCTGCACTGACGCTTTTATAGCGAACGATGCATTTGGATCAAAGATATCCCATCCGCATGCCGGAGGATGTCCATGTTTCTTCCAGTATTCCATGACGGAAATCGGAATTTCGGTGGCAAGTCGATAATAGACATCCTTGCCGATGGCCATTTTCTCGACCACCGACCGCCAATTGTTGTCGGGATGCAAGGGGTTGGCCACCACGCCAAAGGCCAGATAGAACATTGTAACATCTATTGTGCCGTTGGCACCCATAAGTGTCAGTTTATCAGATGTAAGATGACCATTATTAAGCAGTTCCCAAGTTCTGGCCGCCTCGGAATTTGGATGATCTAGGAAAGGGTTATTGGTGGCGAGGGGATGCGTTCCAGACTGTTTGGCTTTCACCGGAACTCTGGCTTTTTGTTTGTGCATATGTACAATCTCGAATGCACTCAATCCAATGTCAATCCTGAACGGAGCCCGCCTGTGATTTCTAAAACAAAACCTTCCCGTCATGATTTGATGATAAGGGTGTATGCTGACATTCTTCGGGGCATCCACTATCGCCATGAGTTCGCCAGAAGGGATCCCGTCGTTAGAAATAAATGCGAGGGCATCATTGACGCTCTGGGTTCTAATCATGAGTCCTTCTCGGCATTCGAGGCCCAAGACGGAAGCCTGTTGGTAGATATTCTGGCCAAGGCCTATCGAAAGGCCAAGAAGAATACGGACGGATCAAATATCCAAAAAGATCTCTCCGCATTTTTTATATCCTATGGAATATTGCCCATTGCACCATTGGGAAGGCCATTCTTAGGCGAGAACATTAGATTGAATCGGAAAACTGGAATACCGAGTCATAATTATGGAGAAAGCGACCATATTTGGCTGAAAATAGTTTGGAACAAGCTGTTGGCATTTGAGATATTTGCTATGGCGGAATTCTCATTGCCTCATCCGATAATGATGCCGGTCCTGCCGCTATCATTGCCAACGACTAAAACAGGCAATAATGATCTTCGAGAGAATGTCGAGGTAACGCCAACCTCATTGCCTGTGTACATCAACATCCTACAGTCTCCCGAGGTGTTGGCGAACTACATTACTGCTTTTGCGGAGCAAGGAAGAGAGTCTCGCCTTTTGCAAATGCCAAAACAAGAGTCGGACTATAGAAGCGTTAAGACCGACGAGAGCAAATACGAGCGGTATCTTGATGCCCTTGATCTGGATTTGAAGTGCCAAGAAGGAGTACCATACGGCGATAAGTATGAATATTTTCAACGATACAACGACTTCCATAATCCAACTGGCGACGCCATCATCACGTTTTACAAGGATTCAAGAAGATGTGCCCGGTTGTACCGTGATAAATACCGGCTAATTGTCTGATCGCCCGCATTTACTCCTGACTCTTTAAGTTTCCTGTTTCTCGCCTTGATTGTCCTCTCAGGGTGAAGCCAGACGTGTGCCCAATCTCCCCCTAGTGCCGGTCGCTTATGTAATATAGAGACATTAAATTAGCCACAGTTAACTAAAGGACTGTGGCATGAAAAAGACATCCAAGACGGCGCCGGCAAAAATGGCCGGCAAGACATCTGAGCCCACCGGGCAGACGGCGACCACGAAGCGCGCCCGCCAAGTAAAACCTTCTGGATGTCTGGAAGGTTCAGCCTCAAGCGGTCTGCCGAAGAAGAATGCCGACGACATCATCGCCATGCATGGCGAAGAGGCCTACAAGTACTACTTCGACAGCGAGGACGGGAAGTATTCTATCGGAGCGGAAGCTGGCGGGGCTACAAAAGAATTGCGGGGGACCGACGCGCGCGTACCCAATGAACTCTATGTCTGTCGGGCTCTCTCCCAGTACCTCCAGAAGAAAGGGATAAGGGATGTCTCGTCCTCGACGATCTATGACTGGATGCGTTCCGATGAAACCCGCAAGGCGCTTGGCGGTAAAGGCAAGGCTCCCAAAATCTCTATCAGCTTCTATGTAGCCGTCAGCCGGGATGACATCCCAATTGAGAAGCGGCGGGAACATCTCGAATATGCGATTAAACATTCACTGACAGTCGGGGGGCTCAAGGATCGTATCTTTGGGAGAGAGGGGGTAAGTGGGATCGGCGATGGCGATGCTGCAGGCGAGGGGGCCATATCGGACATCGCAACAGCCGAGCGGATTATCAGCGAATCCCGGTCGTTATTGTTGGGCCATTATGAAGAGTTTCGCTCAATCGATCCCGCGCAGAACAGTAGTTCCATCGCTCTGCTGGAAAACCTAGCAATCTATATCTGGCAACTGCGGGACGATATTGCCAACGGCGGACCTAAGTAGGGGGATGACGAATGAAATCGCTGAAACACATTCCCGATGTATCGACGAAGAACATGGGCAACAAGGATAAGACCGGCGTCCAAGCCGACGGCACCAAGAAATCTCTGCTGAAGGCCATTTCTGAAGCCATCGGCGATTGTCCCGAAGGAGTTATCGACCTGACCGCCGGGAGTCTTGCGGTATCCCTGCATCTGAATTCCATTTGCGGGAAGCGGGTAATCGCCAACGATTGTCGTAAGGCGTCATATTACACGGGGCTGGCCTTTTTCAACAGCGATGGGGTGGTTATCGGGGCCAAAGATATCGAACTGCTCCAACATGGTGGTCTTGTCGCCGGTCCCGTAGTCAAACTGCTCGAGTCAGTCTTGGGCAAAAATAACGCAACGCAATTTGACCGGATCATCCGCAACCTGGGTTGTCTTGCCGGTGCCGGTGCCGAACAGAAGCGTATCATTGCGATAGCCGGCATCCTCCAGGCTATCTCCGGAGCCCTCAACGTCTACCATCTTCGGGGGGCCAACAGGGACTGCGGTGCCGCCGGGAACGAACATCTCAGGGATGCCGATCTTATCTCCGAATGGCGGGAATGGGTCCTTGTCAAGCATCCGGAGATCGCCAAGGGGATTACCCTCGGTTGCGAAATCTACAACGAAGACGCCGTCTCGCTTATGCAGGATAAGAAGCCTTCAGCATCCTGCCTATATTTAGATCTTCCATACGGAATAGGAAATTATATTGCCGACCTTAAGGTCTTCGAGGACATCTGCAATCTTTGCGAGGGGAAACGGCCAGGCGACCCGGTATTCGGGCGCCCCGCTCAACCTAAACATCGGTTCGACAACCGCATCGACTACATTGGCAACCTGACGAAGCTGCTTCTGGGGTCCGACCATATCCCGCGCTGGGTGATTTCCATTAATACAAGTTCGCCCGTTAAGCCCGAAGAGATTGTCAGGATTGTCCGGTCTTTTGGCAGGAAATGCGAAATCCGGCGTTACAAGGTCTCCCTGGCAACCAACCGCAAGAGGGCAACTCCCCTCGAAAATTATGAATGCTTGATCATATGTACGCCAGACGCCGAGCTTGAAAAACAAATTTCAGGCATTCGCAGTCGTTTCGAATCAATGGCCAGTTCCCGCCGTCTATTGTCTCCGAGTACGGGGAACAAACAGGAGCGCAAATGAAAGGGTCGGGTCTGACAATCGATTTTCGCTTTGGCGAGTGTCCAAGAGCGATGGAAAGAAGAAACGCCCAATAGGGCATAGGCCGAATAACCAGAAGGACGAGGAAGAAATGAAAAAGATACAAGACGGGCTCAAGTACGACACCGAAACGGCGACCCTTGTCGCAGAAGACTGCAACGGGCACGACCGTAGCAATTACAACTACTGGACAGAGCAACTCTACCGCACACAGAACGGTCGGTGGTTCGTGTACAAGGCTGGCGGGGCCAACACCCAGTATATGGTCAAACTCTGCGATGGGCGAGGCTTCGGAGAGTCCATTGAAATCCTCGACGATGAGGCAGTCAAGGAGTGGCTCGAAGAGCACAACAAGGGCGAAGCATACGAGAAGTACTTCGGCAACGAAATCAAGAATGCATAAAGCAATAGGGGATACCTGCAGACAAGACTCCGCAGGGGTCTCCACTAAAACAAAGGCAATGAGATGAAATCACATAATCAGATCAAAGAATCGAAAGTACACCCCCGTCCCGCCAGCGGAACTGGCGAATGGGCAGAGGAAAACATCAACATTCAGACCGGCTGCAACCGGGACTGCAAATATTGCTATGCCAAATGCATGGCGGTTCGGTTCCGCCGCGCGACACCAGAATCGTGGCCCGACCAGGTTGTTGATGAGGCCAAGGTAAAAAAGCATTACGGTAAGTCGAAAGGCCGGGTTATGTTTCCCTCGACCCACGACATCAGCCCCGAAAACATCCAAGACTGTCTGCAGGTCATGGATTGTTTGCTGAAGGCCGGTAACGACATCCTCGTTGTCAGCAAGCCCGAACTAGCCTGCATCAAGAGCATCTGCGCCAGATTCATAAACAATAAGCGACAGATACTCTTCAGGTTCACCATCGGTTCAGCGGACGATGCAATTCTCACAAAATGGGAGCCGAACGCATCCTCATTCGGCGAGAGGCTAAAATGTCTCAAGCACGCTTACGCATTAGGCTACGGTACTTCAGTCTCCTGCGAACCGATGCTGGATGCCCAGGTTGGCAAAGTCATCAAAGCCGTATCGCCATTCGTCACCGACTCGATCTGGTTGGGTCGGATCAATCGGCTCCGCCAGACAATCGCGATCAATTGTCCTGGCGACGAAAGCATCAAAGCGCTGGCGAACCAATTACTGGCAGAGCAGACCGACGACTGGATTCTGGCTCTGTATAATAACTTCAAGAACAACCCAATTATTCGATTCAAGGACTCCATCAAGAAAGTGGTGGGTCTTATAAGGCCGACAATAAAAGGGTTGGACATATGAATACTATGGACGGGAGAGATTCCCGGCAGGAGACAAGAAGCAAAACCTCTGACAACTCAGGGGATGACCAAAAGACAGAAAGAGAAGCCATGAAAAAGAAAAATGCGAAAAAGATGAATAACTCAATGAACATCAAGAAACAGGAGGATGGTATGGGCAAGCAAGATGCGAATGGTGAACGCTTGGGTGATTGGTTGAAGCGGGAAGAAGAATGTAAGCAGGCGTGGTATGCATTCATTGCAACCCACGAAATACCCGATGAAATTCCGACAAGACCAGACATGGTTTACGCCAACGAAGGATGGAAAGGCTGGCAAGATTGGCTGGTGTCGCCTGATTCGAAAGGAAATATGGCCAGAACGGTCAAGGAACCTAATCTGCCAACTCCCGACGAGTGCTTCATCTCCGTAGTATTCGACGAATGGCTGAAGGACAGCCATTGCCTGGACTCCATGGAGGTGTGGGATGCCGACCCGAAAAGGCCGTTCCGTTTCAATGCAATCATAGAATTCACCACCCATCAGGGGCTTTCAAATGGCAGTGACCTTGGCTTTCTGATGGTTCAAGAGGCAATGAGTCGCATTATGGAAATTGGCCATTCTGCCGGACTCTGTACCTGCTGCGTGGTTCAAGCGGTCGGACAGGTCAGTCTGAAGAAAAGCGACGGGAATGCCTTTGCGAAGGAACGCCTGGTTGACAACGGGATGGACGAGAAAGATGCCGAGGTGTTTCTCCGCAGCGTCTCGTTGTATCTCAATGTCATTAGCGACGAATGGCCGTTTAAGTATGTCGGCCCGAGCGAGACATCTGATGACAAGGCAATGGATTCTGATGGAGGCCATCCATGAGCGATAAGAAACTGATCTACAGGGCAACAAAGGCTTACTACCAGCATTGCCTCCGCAATGGACAAATATTCAGCCAGCCCGACAAGGGGCTCTCGGAGGTGGATGGCGACTATGTTGTTCTTCGCAACTGCGATGGAGTGCTGGCGTTGTATTGGATTACGGACAATGGACTTCATTTTGTCGAACACTCGGATTCGGAGGCTAAGGAATATGTTTGAGAAGGCAAGCAAGGTCTCCGAGGCCTTAAGCACCTCCAGCTCCCCATTGGGTCGTTGGCTCTGCAAAGATCTCGACTCAATGGGACCCCTAGGCCAACTGGCCTCTCCGCTGTTCAAGGCCGGCGCCTCTTCGCTGCCTATGCAAAGGACTTAGAAATCTATTAAGGCAGGAAAGCCAGCGAAAAGCCCAACAGCTCGCCCTCGGCACTCTGCATCGGTCTGCCAATAGGTCAGAAAGAAAATGAGGAGAAAAATGAAAAACAAAAAGAGCGCCAACATGGACTCGGGTGCAAAGACCGACATCAAAGCGATAAGAAAACCTAAAGACATTCATGCTGGAGTAGGAGAACTGGAAGAAAGACTTGAGCGTCTTCTTGGCTTGTTCCGGAATGTTCCAACGACATCTATTGGTTGCGGCGAAGAAAGCGCATTTCAAGCCGTCCAGAATGTGATTGATAGTCTAAAATATGCGCTTTCAACCTGTGAGGTTGTTGCAAATCAATGCTTCGTATCTGAGTTAATCAACGAATGGCTGAAGGATAGCCATTGCCTCGATAACCAGGATGCGTGGGACGCTGATCCGAAAAGACCATTCCCATTCAATGAGGTTATGGCCTTCATTGACAAACATGGGCCATTCGATAGCAAGGATCTCAGAACCTGGATGACCGGAGTGGCGCTCAGGCGCATGGTCGTCATTGGGCGCTCGGTGGATATCAGTAGAGCCCTTGGGCTGATTCGGGTGGTCGGACAAGTTAGTCATGGGAAAAGCCGGGAGATCTCCAAGGCGATGGATTATCTTGGCGAAGCTGGACTATGTGCCAGTGAGGCAGATGAGTACCTGCGTTGCGTTTCATTGTACCTCAAAGTCTGCCGTGGCGAGTGGCCGTTTGACTATGTCGGCCCGAGCCAGTCGGCAGACGACGAGGCCAACTCAAGGTCTTCCCCATGAACCAACCCCTCCAGCCCAGCATTTCCCAGGCCATGTGCCGAGATATACAAAAATCTGTCGCTGTATAATGAGTCATCATCAAAAGGAGTAATTAATATGTCGAATGTATGTAGAAATCAAATACTAGTCGTAGGTCCTACCCCGGGCCTCGCCCGGTTCAAGCGGGAAGCCTGTAACTTCAAGTCCTACGACGATCCGCACGTCGATCTGCGCATGGACAAACTTATTCCACTGTCAGTCCTCTCAGCCAGAGAGCGCGAATGTTTTGGTTGCTACGGAGATGTCGGTGGTACCCGACTCAGGTTTAGAGATTCAAAGTCCGGCTTTGGCTGTCTGGACTTTAAATTCGACTCTTCGGATTGGGCACCAATTGAGTTCCTACAGAAGACATCTGAACTTTATCCAGATCTGGAATTTCATCTCATTCATACTGTAGGAGATTCTTGCCGTGCAGGAAAAGTCACATATTTGGCCGGGAAGCCAATAAATGAAGTCCGGGTGGCGTACATCGATCCCGATGACTGTCTCGATGAATACCTAGATCGACCCGGCCTGGTCCCATGGATGGAAGGCCTGTTCAAAAATCCAGATTCTCCTATGCCGAATCACAATGAGGGCGACCCTGAATGACCGTCCGCCTCCAGCATGATATGGCCATTGGGTTCGCCACCAGAAAGGCGTCCGCCTCGCGGCCACCTGACCCATACCCCCGCACCCTCCAGCCAATCGGCCTCCAGAAGGCCCGAACCTATACGCGGTATAATCGAATAAGAAAACAAAAGGAGAAATATTATGCCTAACTACTGCGAAAACCACTTAACCATCACAGGCCTTCGCAAGGACCTTGAAGTCTTTCGCGACAGCGCTGCTTTACTAGAAGCGTCTTCCGAGGGTGATGAGGCTTCCCCCTTTTGCTTCAGCAAACTAGTGCCGGTCCCGGAACCCCTATTCGATATCAAGGATTATGAATACGATTGGAAGGAGGAGCATTGGGGATGCCATCGGTCTGCAGAAGACGTCGATTGTTTCCTGTTCTGCGACGAAAATGGAAGAGGGCAGCTTGTCTATGAGTTCCTTACTCCCCGGTCGTGTCCTGTTAAGTTCATCGAGGGGATTTCGGCTAGATATCCGAACCTGACATTCTCCTTGATTGCCTTTATAGGGGAAGTCCAGTCTGCCGCGCTATATATCGCCCGTCGCGGCATCATATTTACCGAAATTGTGGGACATTACGAAGCGTCTCTGATGGATGATGCCTTTCAGGAAGGGCCGTACACCTCATGGCGATTTATTCCGCCCCAGGAAGGCATCTAGCTGAAGGCCACCTGACCCATGCTCCGCACCCTCCAGCCCCAAGCCCCCAGACGGACCTTTTCGAAAATCCACAACAGCGTTTAGGTGGTTCCGGAGGCTGAAAAAGGCCGTTGGCGACGGCTGCAGAAATGGACATGAAGAAAGGCAAAAAGAAGCGAGGCATTTGGCAGGACTTCCGCCCCTGTGACCCTGAGGGGAAGGCGTCGGCCGTCTACATTCGCATCTCCCGCGACGACGCCGGGGCGAAGAATCCCAAGGAGGCCAAGGAGTCCGCCCGGGTCCAGCAGTCGAAGTGCGAGGCCTACGCCAAGGAAAGGGGCTGGGCCGTCCGGCTCTATCAGGACATCAACCTTTCGGGCTTCGACGACGAGGGGCGTCCCGATTTCCAGCGGTTGCTTGCCGACATAAACGCAGGCCTCATCCACTCGGTCATCGTACTTGAGCCCAAGCGTCTAGCCCGCGACAACTCGATCATGGACGCGGTCGTCAAGGAATACCTCTATCCGAACGGGATCAAGCTCCATGGAGTAATGAGCCCGATCGACATCACGAACGATGACGGGCTCTTCATGCTCGGCATCGAAATGGCCTTTTCCCGTAAGGCGATTTCGGAGCAGCGCAAGAAGTCCATGGCCTCCATCGACAGCCAACTGAAAGAACACACCTTCATCCCCAGGCCATGCTACGGCTACCGGCGAGACGAGAAGGGGCGGATCCATGTGGTGGAGTCCGAAAAAGCGGTGATCCTGGAGATGTACCGGATGTGTCTCAAGGGCGACTCGATGAACGAGATCAGCGAATATTTCAACCGAGCCGGCGTCCCGGGCAAGCGGGGGGCTAGGTGGTGGACCCACCGGCAGATCAAGATCGTCCTGACCAACCCGGCCTACGTGGGCAAGATCCGCTACCGGGGCGTGCATGAGACCCGGTTGATCCCCAAGATGGTGACCAAGGAGACGCAGGACTCGGCGGCGGAGATGCTGGCCATCAGGTCCCACAAGCGGGCGCCATCCAAGCGGCACCTCTTGAGCGGGCTGGTGACCTGTTCATATTGCGCTGAAAAGGCGAGCAGGGGCGAACGGGCCTATCCGGCGATGGTCCTGAACATCCAGACGCAGGGCCCCAAGGGAGAGAAGAAGAAGTACGCCTATTTTTTCTGCCAGTCCCAGAACCGGGGTGTGTTCCATTGCGAGTCGCCCAGGGTTCCGGAAGCCGCCTTGGACGCCATTGTCGAAGGCACCATCGTCCCTTATGTCCTGGACAGGTATTCGAGGCAGATCGGCGCCGACTCGCACCAGGAGACCCTCAAGAGGCTGGAGGCGGCGAGGGGGCGGGTCCGTCTCGTCGAGTCACGCAACAAGGAGATCGAGGATTCGTTCGCCTCCGGGGAGATGGGGAAACTGGAATACCTTCGTCTGAGGGACAAGAACCAGGCGAAGTCGTCGGTTGCGAGAGAGGAGATATCCGTTTTGCTCCAGATGGCCGAGTCGGAAGACCCGAACAAGGTTCAAGAGGTCGTGGATGTCTTGCAAAGATGGCAGGAGATGCCCATGGAGAAACGGCGGGACGCCATCCGCACCTTCATCGAGTCAATCGAGGTTTCCGCCGAGTGGGTGACCTTCCATATCAGGCCCGTCGGGGGCGACAAGTGGTCGTTCAATGTCCGACTGGAAACCGTGCGGAGATACCAGGAGAAGCCCATAGGGGATCTGAAGAATCATATGGAATGGACGCTGGGGCAGGCGGGGTATGCTAACCAGGAACCTTGTCCCAATGTCGGTTGACAGACCCCCTTCTGGGGCTTAATCTGCAATCACTCTATATAAGGTATAGACCACTCTAACCCCAATATGGCATCTAACACATAGAATTACCAATGGGTTACAGTTTACACCACAGGGGATATTATTCCGACGTGAAGGGGCAGGAGTTCGCGCGTCGCGCGATCGAAGTGGCGGTGGCCGGTGGCCACAATATCCTCCTGGTGGGGCCGCCGGGCACGGGGAAATCCATGCTGGCCAAGCGGGTGCCGACGATCCTGCCGCCGCTGGGGCTGGAAGAGGCGCTGGAGACGACGAAGATCCACAGCATCGCGGGGGTGCTGCCGGCGCACCAGGCGGTGGTGGGGGGTCGGCCGTTCCGGTCGCCGCACCACACGATTTCCGATGCGGGGCTGCTGGGCGGCGGCACGCATCCGCTGCCCGGCGAAGTCAGCCTGGCGCACAACGGGGTGCTGTTCCTTGACGAGCTGCCGGAGTTCCACCGCAACGTGCTGGAGGTGATGCGCCAGCCGCTGGAGGATGGCGTGGTGTCCATTGCGCGCGCGGCGGCTTCGGTGACGTTTCCGTGCCGGTTCATGCTGGTGGCGGCGATGAATCCGTGTCCGTGCGGGCATTTCGGGGATGCGAAGCGGGAATGCCGGTGCACGCCGGTCCAGATGCAGCGCTACCGAAACCGGATTTCGGGGCCGCTGCTGGACCGCATCGACATCCACGTCGAGGTGCCGGCGATGGAATACCAGCAGCTGGCGTCGCTGGAGAAGGGGGAGTCCTCTTCGCAGATCCGGGAGCGGGTGGTGGCGTCGCGGGCGGTTCAGCGGGAGCGGTTCGCCAAGGGCCGGGGGGCGCATGCGATCCACTGCAACGCGGGGATGCGGGCCAAGGACGTGCACAAGCACTGCATGCTGGACGATGCGGCGCAAAGCCTGCTCAAGGCCGCGATGGCCGACCTGCACCTGAGCGCCCGCGCCTATGACCGGATTTTGAAGGTAGCCCGGACGATCGCGGACCTGGCGGGGGAGGGCGACATTGCCGCCGACCATGTCGCCGAGGCCATCCAGTACCGCTCCCTGGACCGGCAATACTGGACCTGAGGCCGCACAGGCCGACAATCCTTGACAACAAGGGCCGCATTCGCTCCAATTCCGCGTTGGATATCCGATTACACAAGGAGGCCCCAATGGCATTCAAGGTCAACATCGTCGGCATCGTGGCATGGGTTTTGGTGGTGGTTCTGGCCATCGCGGCGGGAGTGCTGGGATTTCTGGGCCAGCAACAGGCGGGCAAGGCGGCGGGATTGCGCGATGCGCTGGTGCAGGTGGCTGCGACGGCGGGGGTTCAGGAGTTGAAGCCGGCGGAAGCGGCGCCCGAAGCCGCTCCGGCGGAAGGAGAGGCGGCCGCCGCCCCGGCGGCGGCGCAGCCGCTGACGGCGGATGCGCTGAAGGACACGGCGGTGCTGGCAACCGCCGTGCAGCAATTGCAGACGGCCATCCAGGTGACGCAGCAGGAACTGGCGACCACGAAGGATTCCCTGACGGCTTCGCAGATGGAAGCTTCCAACGCCAAGACCGAATCGGCGGCCTTGTCCCAGAAAGTACAGAAACAGACGGCGGCGGCGGAGGCGGCAACCAAGGACCTGGCGGCGAAGGGCGAAGAAGTCGCGGCCGCCAAGGCGGCGGCGGAGAAGGCGGGCCAGGAATTGCAGGAAGCCAAGCAGTCCGCCGAAAAGCAGAAGGCTGAGATGGAAGCTTCCCTCGAGGACTTGAAGGCGCAGATGGCGGAGGAGACCGCCCGCCTCCAGGCGGAGCTGGAAGCGGCCCGGCAGGAGGCGCAAGCCACCACGGAACAGGCGGCGGCACCCGAAGCCGTCGAAGCCGCGGGAGAGGAAGGGGATGCCGTGGCCATGGAAGACGTGGTCATGGAAGAGGCCGTTGCCGCAGAGCCGGAGATGGCTGCCGAAGAGCCGGTGGCGGAGCCGGAAGCGGTAGAGGAAGAGAAGCCGGGCCGGGTGATCGGCCAGTCGCAGATGTTTTCGCTCATCCGTTATTCGGAGGAGGACCAGGGCTTGTTCCTCCGCTTGCTGGACGGGCAGACGTTGACCTATCGGGAGGTTCCTCGGGATGTCTATGACCAGCTGGTCGGCGCGGAGGACAAGCTGGACATGATCTACCGCTTCAAGATCCAGGGCGCATTCAAGAGCCTGCCTCCGGACAGCACGGTGGTGCGCAAGTATTGGAAGGGACAGCGCTACAAGCCGGCGAAGAGCGATGTGCGCGTGATCGAGCCGGAGGCCCCGCTGGTCATCGTGGACGAGCAGCCTGCCGCCGAAGAGGCCGCTCCCGCCGAAGCCGTCGTGGCCGAGGCTCCCGCGGCGGAAGAAGCGGCTCCTGCCGCAGAGGCGGCCCCCGCAGAAGCTCCTGCCGAGACCCAGGCCCCCGTTGCGGAAGAGGCTGCTGCACCTGCTGCAGAGGAGGCTCCGGCGGCCGAGGCTCCTGTCGCAGAGGAGATCCCCGCCGAGACGTCTGCGCCGGAGGGGGAAGCCGCCCCGGCCCCTGCGGAGGAGGCGGTTCCGGCTTCGAACTGAGAAGTCCTTGTTCCAGGACGCGGAAGGGCCGGGCATCGCCCGGCCCTTTTGGTTGGAGGTGGAAACGGATTGAACGGGGGAGCGGCTTCGGGTAAGAAAAGGGGGCTTTGCAAAGGAGTTGGGCGATGAGCGACGAAAAACAGAATGGCGAGATGTTCCAGGGGCTTGTGATTTCGCTGGCCGCCGCCGTGATGCAGCATCTGGGCAAGACGCTGAATCCCGTCACGCACAAGATCGAGAAGAACCTGCCGGCGGCGCAGTCCGCGATCGACATGCTGGACATGCTGGAAGCCAAGACGAAAGGCAACCTGAGCGATCCGGAGGCGAAGCTGCTCCGGGGAGTGCTGGCGGAGCTGAAACTGAACTATGTCGAGACGATGAACGAGAAGCCCTCCGAGCCTGCGCCCGAAAAGAAGCCGGAACAGGCCGGTTGAGTCCATGGGAGCGCGCTATCTCCGTCCCAAGCGGTTGCTGACGCTGGCCTTGCTGGCGGTTTCGGTGGCCGTGGCCATCTGGTGGGTGGGCTACATTCCGTACGATCCGCTGGCGATCTACCGGCCCATTCCGGCCTCGGCCACGCTGGTGGGGAGGCATCTGCAGCTGCCGGCGCGCTGGGGCGACCTGCTGGCGAATCCGCTGGCGCAGGCCCTGATGCGAACGGCTGGGATCGAGCCCGGGGATGCGGCGGAGCTGGCGACGGACGCGGAATCGAGGAAATGGTTTGAGAAGCTGGCGGGCCGCGAGGGCACGCTGGCCTATCTTCCGGGGCGCATGGGGGGGCTGCCGGCTTGGATGGCGGTGAGCCATCTGGGCGGCGAAAGCCAGAAGCTGCGCTGGCAGCTCACGCTGTTCCGCGTGCCGGGATTCGAGCGGATGAAGGAATTCCCGGGCCGTTCGGTATGGCGAGTGGAATCCAGGGATCTGGAGCCCGGCCAGGTCCTGGCCATCGCCTTTGGAGAAGGCGTCATCATGGCCTGCCTGTCGGAGGATCCCCTGGCCATCGCGGAAGCCTTGGCCGCCTATGATGGCCGGGGCCGGCGCCTGCTGGAAGCGGAAGCATCGTTCGCCGAGATGGTTTCGGGCGACGACCGGAGCCTGCCGGACCGGCTGTGGATCCGCGACGAGAGCGCCTGGACGGTGACCGATTCGCCGGGAATCGTCGTGGATGTGCCGGTGCTTCGCGGCGACGCCATTTCGCTGTCGGCGACGAGCGAGGGGGTGCCGATGGTGCCGGCGGACCGTGCGGCGGCGTCGGACATCGGTCCGTTGGCGCGGTTGCTGGGAGATGCGCCGTGCGCGGCGGCGGCGGTGAAACGCGAGGCGCTGCTGCAGGTGCTCGTGCAGCCGGGCCTGCAGCGGGATGTCCGGCATGCGCTCCGGATGGCATTGGATGTGGCGACGTCCGACCGCGTGGTGGTGGCGGCCATGGACGGCGACCTGGGCGGGCGGCTGGCATGGGGCGCGATGGGATCCCTGGGATTGTCGGGGCTCCGGGTGCCGACACTGCTGGCGGCAGCGCCGGTAAAGGACGAGGCGGATGCCCGGGCGGCCATCCAGCGGGTGATGGATGCGAGCAATTCGCGCTACAAGGCGGCCTTCATCCTCCAACCGGTTTCCATGCCGCCTGCGACGATCTATGTGCTGGAAAGCGCCGGAGGCGACGAATGGGTGGATTCCCTGTCGGAATCCGACCGGCCGGCCTATGCGGTCCTGAACGGCTGGCTGCTGGCGTCGAGCAATCTCGACGCGCTGAAGAAGCTGGCGCAAAAGGCGGCTTCCGGAGAGGGGGCGGGGGGAATGCCGGTCTGGGCGGCGCAGGTGGAGGGGTCGTCCGCCTTGTCGATCTGGCTGGATCTGGCGCGGAGCGGCAAGGTGGCGAAGGACGCCATCGCCACCTGGTCCATGGCGCAGATGTTCCTGAATGGCGGCAATTCCCAGGCCATTCGCGGACGGCTGAACGAGGCCAAGGCCTGGATCGACGCCCTGGCCCCGCTGGGGATGGCGCGGGCGCAGCTGGGGCGCCGGGGGGAGAAGACGACGGTGTCGGTGGATTTGGGGTTGTCCGGGGCTGTGCGGCCGGAGTAGGATGATCCCACCATGAGCGATACGCTGGTCATCATTCCGACGTACAACGAGAAAGAGAACGCGGCGGCCATCGCGAAGGCGGTTCTCGCGGCCTGTCCCGAGGCGGATATCCTGTTCGTGGACGACAACTCCCCCGATGGCACGGGGCAGCTGGCCGACCAGCTTTCCGCGGCGGAACCCCGCATCCATGTGATGCACCGGCAGCAGAAGCAAGGCCTGGGACGGGCCTATCTGGCGGGCTTCCGCTGGGCGCTGGAGCGGCCGGACTACCGGTTCATCATGGAAATGGACGCCGATTTCTCGCACGATCCGAAGGCGGTGCCGCAGCTTCGCGCGGCGGCGCAGCAGGCGGACCTGGTGCTGGGTTCGCGCTATGTGGGGGGGATCCGCGTCATCAACTGGCCGCTCAACCGGCTGATTCTGAGCACGGGCGCGGCGCTCTACGTGCGGTTGATCACGGGGATGCCGTTCAGCGACCCCACCGGGGGTTTCAAGTGCTTCCGTCGCGAGGTGCTGGCCTCGATGAACCTCGACGGGATCCATTCCAACGGCTATTCCTTCCAGATCGAGATGACGCACACGGCGTGGCATCTGGGCTTCCGGATCGTGGAGTCGCCGATCGTGTTCGAAGAGCGCCGCGAGGGACAGTCGAAGATGAGCGGGGGGATCATCAACGAGGCGCTGTGGATGGTGTGGAAGCTGCTGGCGCGCTGCGGATACCGCCGCCGTCCGCAAGCCGTGCATCCCCGGAGCGTGGCGGCTCCGAAGGCGCCGGAGGCGGGGGGAAGCGCCGGATGAAGCAGCTCCGCACGCTGGTCCATCTGCTGCGGGTGAAGCAATGGACGAAGAACGCCGTCGTGTTCGCGGCCTTCGTCTTTGCGCTGGGAGACCAGAACCAGAACCTGGCCGCATGGGAGCTGTGGAAGGTCTGCCTCGCCGCGCTGGCTTTTTCGTTCGTTTCGAGCGCCGTCTATATTTTCAACGATCTGCGGGATGCGCCGCAGGACCGGTTGCATCCCATCAAGCGCCACCGGCCCATTGCGTCGGGCGAAGCGAGTCCCCGGCTGGCCATCGGAGCGGGGGCGGTCCTGCTGGCGGCGGGACTCGGCGGCGCATGGAAATTGAGGGAGGAACTGCTGGCGGTCCTGGCGGGGTATCTGGCCTTGCAGGTGCTCTATACGCTTTGGCTGAAGCGGATTCCCCTTGTCGATGTGATCGTGATCTCCGTCGGGTTCGTGCTGCGCGCGCTGGCGGGGGCGGTGGTCATCCGCGTGCTGATCAGCCCGTGGCTGCTGCTGTGCGCGCTGCTGCTGGCGCTGTTCCTGGGGCTGTGCAAGCGGCGGCACGAGAAGGTGAACCTGGCGGGGATGGGCACCCGGGAAGCCCTGGATGGCTACGATGAACGCCTGCTCGACCTGCTGATCACGATGACGGGGGCCTCCGCGCTGGTTTGCTATTCGATCTACACGCTCTGGCCCGAAACGGTCGCCAAGTTCGGCACGGCCTGGCTGGGGGCGACCATCCCGTTCGTGGTATTCGGCCTGTTCCGCTACATGGACCTGGTCTACCGCCAGGACCAGGGCGACCGGCCCGAGCACATCCTGCTGACGGACGGCCCGCTGATGGCCGATGTGGCCCTCTATGGCGCCAGCGTCCTGTGGATCCTCCTGGCCCGCTAAAACGCTTTTCCTGGAGGGGGCCATTTGGTTTGACGGAGAGGGGGCCTAAAGGCCAGACTTTCGGGCGTTTACGTACCCCTATTTTCCAAAAAGGAGCAGAGAAGCATGAAAATCATTTCCAAAATCGACAAGAAGGTCCTCCAGCGGGCCGTCCAGCGCGCCAAGGAGCGCGGCGTCATCCTGCCGACCTTCGCCCAGCAGAAGGACCCCCGGAAGGTTCCGGCGAAGATCCAGGAGAAGCTCAAGAAGATCAAGCTGCAGGACGTCAATCCGCTGAACCTGTTCCGCATCACGTGGAAGAACGATCCCAAGACGGGCGGTTTCGGCGAGGGCAACTGGCTGGAGTTCCCGAAGGAGATCACGGGCGTGGACGCGCGGATCGTGGGCCTGATGGGGCGGTATTTCCCGACGGGCGCGCACAAGGTCGGCGCGGCCTACGGCTGCCTGGTGCCCCGCCTGGTGAGCGGCAACTTCGATCCGACGACGCAGAAGGCCGTTTGGCCCTCCACCGGCAACTACTGCCGCGGCGGCGCCTACGACTGCGCCCTGCTGGGCTGCCCGGCCATCGCCATCCTGCCGGAAGGCATGAGCCAGGAGCGCTTCCAGTGGCTCAAGAGCATCAAGACCGACGAGATCATCGCGACGCCCGGCACCGAGTCGAACGTGAAGGAGATCTACGACATGTGCTGGAAGCTGCGCAAGGAGCGCGGCGACAAGATCGTGATCTTCAACCAGTTCGAGGAGTTCGGCAACTCGATCTGGCACTACAACATGACCGGCGGGATCATCGAGGAAATCTACGAGAACAACTTCAAGACCGCCAACAGCCGCCTGTCCGGCTACATCAGCGCAACGGGTTCCGCCGGCACGATCGCGGCGGGCGATTTCCTGCGCACGAAGCACCCGGGCATCCGCGTGGTGGCCACCGAGGCCCAGCAGTGCCCGACTCTCTACCAGTACGGTTTCGGCGCACACCGCATCGAAGGCATCGGCGACAAGCACATTCCGTGGATCCACAACGTGCGCAACACGGATGCCGTCAGCGCCGTGGACGACGAGCAAGTCATGCAGCTCCTGCGCCTCTTCAACGAGAAGGCCGGCCAGGAATACCTGAAGAAGCAGGGCGTCAAGGCCGACGTGCTTTCGAAGCTGCCGGCGCTGGGCATCTCGGGCATCTGCAACCTCGTCAGCGCCATCTGGACGGCGCGCTACTTCGAGATGGACGGCCGGGACGTGATCTTCCTGCCGATGACGGATTCGATGGACCTGTACGCCTCGCGCGTGGCCGAAATGGCCGAGCAGCACGGCCCCTACAACGCGGATCTGGCCTCCCGCCACTACGGCCGTTTCCTCGAGGGCTGCAACCCCACGACGTTCCGCGAACTGAACTACTTCGACCGGAAGGCGATCCACAACTTCAAGTATTTCACCTGGGTCGAGCAGCAGGGCAAGGACAGCGAAGAGCTGCGCCAGCTGTGGGACGAGGATTTCTGGAAGAGCGTCTTCGATCCCAAGCAGGTCGCCGAATGGGATCAGCTCATCAACGAGTTCAACGCCGCCACCGGCCTGTTGAAATCCCTGTAACCAAGAAGGAGAAGAAGAAAAATGAGTTCAAAACTGTACACCGAAGCCAAAAAGCGCGAAGGCGCGATCGCGAATTTCCTGAAGGACATCGTGAGCATTCCCTCCCTGAGCAGCCAGGAGGGCGACGTGGTCAAGTTCATGGCCGCCGCGATGAAGAAGCTGGGCTACGACGAGGTCGTCATCGACGGCATGGGCAATCTGCTCGGCCGCATCGGAAACGGGCCGCGCGTGATCGCCTTTGACGGCCACTGCGACACGGTGGACATCGGCGACATCACCCTGTGGAACAAGGTCAAGCCCTATCCCGCCGTGATCCAGGACGGCAAGGTCTACGGCCGCGGCACCACGGACCAGAAAGGCGGCATCGCCAGCTCCGTCTACGGCATCGCGATGCTGAAGGAACTGGGGATGGTGCCCAAGGATCTGACGATCTGGGTGGTCGCCAGCGTGCAGGAAGAGGACTGCGACGGACTGTGCTGGCAGTACATCGTCAAGGAAAGCAAGCTTCGCCCCGAGGTGGTCGTCTCGACGGAGCCGACGAGCCTGCAGATCTACCACGGCCACCGCGGCCGAATGGAGATCGAGATCGAGACCAAGGGCGTCTCCTGCCACGGTTCGGCCCCCGAGCGCGGCGTGAACGCCGTCTACAAGATGGCCGACATCATCAAGGACATCGAGAAGCTCAACGAGCGCCTGCCGCCGACGAAGCCGTTGGGCAAGGGAACGGTGACCATCAGCCACATCCGTTCGACCTCGCCGAGCCTGTGCGCGGTGGCGGACAGCTGCACGATCCACCTCGACCGCCGCCTGACGACGGGCGAGAACGAGCAGACCAGCGTGGCCGAGCTCCAGGCGCTGCCGAGCGTGCAGAAGGCCGGCGCGACGGTCCGCGTGTTGGAGTATTCCGTTCCGAGCTGGACGGGCCTGGTGTATCCCACCAAGAAATACTATCCCACCTGGCACATCGAGGAGGCGACTCCGCAGGTCACGAGCGCCGTCGCCGGCTACAAGGCCGCGCTGAACGAGGATCCGGTGGTGTCCTACTGGGTGTTCAGCACCAACGGCGTGTCCATCTGCGGCATGTACGGCATTCCGGTGATCGGCTTCGGGCCGGGCCACGAGAAGTTCGCCCACTTCCCGA
This sequence comes from uncultured Verrucomicrobiota bacterium, assembly GCA_937860055.1. Classification (GTDB taxonomy): domain Bacteria; phylum Verrucomicrobiota; class Kiritimatiellia; order CAIQIC01; family Lenti-01; genus Lenti-01. Next base: position 53,424 of record CALMBO010000014.1, read on the forward strand.
ACGAGGAAATCGACATCGAGCACCTGACCCGCGCCGCCGCGTTCTACGCCGGTTTCGCGATCGAGTACGCGAAGACCCCCGTTCCCGCGAAGAAGTAATCCGCGCCCCGCGGCGCGCCGCAACGCAAGGGAGCCTGCGCTCCCTTGCGTTTTTTTGCTGTCCGGGAGCCGACCGGCCTATGGCGCACCGAAGGATCCGCCGCGATCGAGGATGCCGATGAGGATCCAGTCACGGTTCCGGATGGGGGCGTAGGCCATCCAGTACGGTCCGGTTACGTGGCAGCGGCCGGGGCGGCACCGGCCATCCAGAATCCGGCGGACGAAGGTGGAGATTTCCGGGCCGGCTTTTTCGACGTCCACCATTTCCATGCGCGATTGCCAGTCTTCCGCGGAACGCCGGTAGAGGGTGTCCACCACGATGCGGTGGACGATCCGGGCCTTCCCCGTCCCGGCATCCGTTTCCTCGAAGGGCCGGATCAGGAGGGCCCGCCGCTTGCCCCCGATGGATTGGGAGAATTCCAGCAGCATCTTTTGCAGGGAGGCCAGCGTGACCTCCAGGCCGACGACGCCGACGTTGCGTCCGCCCGCGTGGATGCGGCACATGCAACTCATCAGGATCAGGCGGGTGGTGGCGTCGGCATAGGGGTTCCCCCAGACGGGCCGGTCATCGCCGGCTTGGATCGCCGCCAGGTACCAGGTGCGTTTTGTGGCGTCGTAGTCCGGCTTTTCCCGGTAGCGGCCGAAGCCGGGGAAGCCGACGAGGAGGCCCGCTTCCGAACCGGCGATGGACCATTGGATGTCGTCCCGGAGCCGGTGGAAATAGGAGAAAAGGGTGTTCAAGCGCCCGAGGCGGGCGGCCGCCTCTTCCACGGCGGGCCGGTGTTCCTCATCCCGCGCCCAGGGCGATCGGACGACGGTCGGATAGTCCATGGACAGCGGCGCATTGTAACGGGGTTTCTTTTCCAGAACGGCGGGACGGGTCTCGGGGGCGTAGAAGTCCTCGTCGAAATAGTAACCATCCCGCCCGGCCGGAGTGGGATCGCGGAAGGGGAGGCGTTCGGCGGGGGCGGACATCAATTCGACCGCCGACAGCCGGTAGAGGGAGGCGATCTGCTCGATTCCGGCCAGGAATTGCTCCAGCATCTGGGCCCGTCCGGCGACGGAGGCGGCGAACATGGTTTGTTCGCCTTGGACGGCGAGCGCGCGCTGGCGGGCGCTCATGGCCACGATGCCTGCGAGTCCGGCCAGGAAAAGCAGGAAGAGGGTGCCGGCGGCGGCCTTCCAGCCGCGTGCATGCCGGGCGGCGCGGTCGAGCTGGAGCTGCCGGTTGCCGATCTGCGCCGCGAGCTCCTGGCTCTGCGCTTCCACCTGCGCCGCCAGCCGCGAGTCGGCGCAGTCCGCCTTCATCTCCGCCAGCAGGCGGTGCTGCGCCCGGGCGAGCATCAGGTCGTCCTGCCGGATGGCCAGCTTGATTTGCAGCACGAAAGCGTCCAGCAGGCCGCGGCGGGCCTCCTGGTTTCCGGGCCACAGGCCGATGGCCTGGCGGAAACTGCCGATGCATTCCGAAAGTTTTCCGTAGCGGATGGCGGCAGCTTCCTTGTCCACCTCCTTCAAGGTGGCCGAGGCGCGGCCGCCGGCCAGGAGCTCCTGCCGGAGGGAGTCGAGCAGCTCGGAGGCGCGCCGGCACACGGCCATCGATTCGGAGTTGGCCAGGATCCCGCGAAGGTCCTGCTGGAACTCCGCCACGGTCGGGTAGCGGTCCGCCATGAGGGGCGCCAGGGCTTTTTGCACGATGCGGGAAAGGGCGGGAGTGATGTGAGGGGAACGGCTGATCTTCTCCGGAGGAGGCACGCCGCCCGTCGAGGCCTTCTTGAGCATCTCCATGACGGTGGCCCCGTCGTGGGGCGGCCGCCCGGTCAGGATTTCGTACAGGATGCCGCCCAGCAGGTAGATGTCGGTGGCGGGGCCCAACGCGGTCATTTCGCCGCGCACCATCTCCGGGGCCATGTAGTAGGGCGTTCCGGCCAGCTGGGGTTTCAATCCGGGGAAGCGCTTGTATTCGTTGCGCTCGTCAAAATACAGTGCCAGGCCCCAGTCCATGACATAGACTTCGCCGTACTCCCCGAGCATGACGTTCTCCGGCTTGAGGTCGCGGTGGAGGATGGCCTTGCTGTGGGCGTAGGCCACGGCGTCGCAGACCTTCAGCAGGATTTCGAGATGGTCCTTCCAGCCCATCTGGCGCGCCCGCGCCTCGACGGTCTCGCGGCGGGCCGGATCCTGGACCGCCTCGGGATGGAGCAGGTCCTTCCAGCTCGTGCCGGAAACCTTCTTCATGGCGAAGAACGGGCGGCCGTCCGCATCCTTGGCGAGGGCGTAGATGGGCACGACGCCGGGATGGTCCAGCCGAGCCGTCATGTAGGCCTCGTTGGTGAACTCGCCTGCCTCCTGCGTAGGGGCGGCGCTCGGCTGCAGCTCGACGCGGCAAATCTTCAGCGCCACCTCGCGCTTCAGTGTCTTTTCCTGGACGTTGTACACGATCCCCATCCCGCCCTCGCTGATCTTTCCGATCACTTCGTAGTGCGAGCGGTCTTCGGGCTGGATTTCGCGGAGGGAGCCGGTGGAGTCGATGAGGATGCGGTGCCCGCCGTGCGTAATGGTTTCCGTCGGGATCTGGCTGGGGTCGATGTCGTAGACGAGAAACCCCGGCGCCTGGCTTCGGATGGTCTGGTGGGGTTGGAGGCGGCGGTCGTCTGGAATCCAGTCTCCCGTCCGTGTCCCGCTGGCTGGTTTCGGCTCCATCGGATCCCTCTAGATACCGGAAGCCTAGCGGCATCCCCGCCGGAAAGGAAGGGGAAAACAGCGTGGACATAATCATCCGGAGGGCGCTTGGAGCGTTGACGGGGGCGGGGGCGCCCCCTACACTTCGGAGTGGAGAAACACGGTGCGCATCCGGCGGCAAGGAGATAGAACATGAGCACAACGGTCGGCGATCTGTTGCGGATCAAGGGCGCGAAGGTGGAGACCATCACGGCGGCGGAGCCGCTGCTGGAGGCGATCCGGCGCATGAGCGAGAAGCACATTGGATGCCTCGCGGTGGTGACCCAGGCGGGCAAGCTGTCGGGGATCCTGTCCGAGCGCGATGTCCTGTGGAAGGTGGTCGCCGCCGGGGGATCGCCCAAGACGCACCGGGTCAAGGATGCCATGACGCCGCTGAAGCAGATGCATACGGTGTCGCCCTCGCAGACGGTGGAGGAATGCATGGGGCTGATCACCGCCGGCCGGCACCGCCACCTGCCCGTCCTGGCGGACGGGAAGCTGGCCGGGCTGATTTCCATCGGTGACGTGGTGAAATTCATGCTGGATGCCCAGCAGTCGACGATCGACAGCCTGGAAAAATACATCACGGGGACCTTCTGAGGGAAGGGGAGCCGGCGGAGAGCCTTCCATGTCCTCCAGCATTGCGCAAACGGTGAAGACGGTCGTCTCCCGGTACGGCGGAGATGCAACGAGGCTGATGGACGTTTTGATCGACGTCCAGGATGAACTGGGCTGCCTGAGCCACGTGACGACGGCGCGGATCGCCCACACGCTGGGCGTGCCGCAGGTGGACGTGGAACAGACGGTTTCGTTCTACCATTTCTTCGCGCGCGAGCCGCGCGGGAAATTCGCGGTCTATCTCAACGACAGCGTAGTGGCGGAATTCTGCGGCCGCGGGGAAGTCGCGCGGGCCTTCGAGGAGGCCGCGGGGTGCCGGTTCGGGGAAGTGACGGCCGACGGCGTCGTCGGGCTGTTCCATACGGCGTGCATCGGAATGAGCGACCAGGAGCCGGCGGCGCTGGTCAACGGGCAGGTGTTTCCGGCGCTGACGCCGGACAAGGCCCGCGAACTGGTCGCGGGCATGCGCGCCGGGAAAACGGTCGAGGAGCTCAAGGGCGGCCGGACCGGCGATGGCCAGAACGCCCATCCCCTGGTCCGGGCGCTCGTGCATAACCACATCCGGCGCCGGGGGGTGATGGTGTTCGACCACTACCAGCCCGGCGAGGCGCTGCGGAAAGTGGTGGCGATGAGTTCCGGCGAGGTGATCGGCGTGGTCAAGGCCGCGAGCGTGCGGGGGCGGGGCGGCGCCGGATTCCCGACGGGCATGAAGTGGGATTTCGCCCGCCGGGCGGCCGGCGACGTGAAATATGTTTTTTGCAACGCGGACGAAGGCGAGCCGGGGACCTTCAAGGACCGCGTCATCCTGACGGAGCGGCCGCAGATGGTGATCGAAGGCATGGCGATTGCGGCCTATGCCGTCGGCGCGCAGCGGGGGATCCTGTACGTGCGGAACGAATACCGCTATCTGCGGTCCTATCTGGAGCACGTGCTGGAGGACATGCGCGCGCAGGGACTGCTGGGCGCCGCGATCTGCGGCCAGTCCGGATTCGATTTCGACGTCAGCCTGCAGTTCGGCGCGGGCGCCTACGTGTGCGGAGAGGAGTCGGCGCTGATCGAGTCCGCCGAGGGCAAGCGCGGCGAGCCCCGGGACCGGCCGCCCTTCCCGGTGGAGAAGGGCTATTTGCAGAAGCCGACGGTGGTCAACAACGTCGAAACGCTGTGTTCGGCGGTGCAGGTGATGCTGAAGGGGGCGGAGTGGTACAACCGGCTCGGCACCGAGAAATCCAAGGGTACCAAGGTGCTGTGCGTGTCGGGCGACTGCGACCGGCCGGGCATCTACGAGGTGGAATGGGGCTTTTCGGTCAACGACATCCTGCAGGAAGCCGGCGCGCGGGACGTGCAGGCGGTGCAGGTCGGTGGGCCGTCCGGTTCGTGCATCGGGCCCGGCGAATTCGGCCGCGTGCTGGCCTACGAGGATCTGGCGACGGGGGGATCGTTCATCATCATCGGCCAGCCGCGCGACCTGCTGAAAGACGTGGTGCTGAATTTCGCCCGGTTTTTCCGCGAGGAGTCGTGCGGGTCGTGCGTGCCGTGCCGGGCGCTGACGGGGATGGCGCAGGTCGTGCTGGAGAGGGTCATCGCGGGCCGGGGCACGGCGGAAGACGTGGAGCGGCTGCAATCCTGGCAGAAGATCATGAGGAACAACCGCTGCGGCCTGGGCCAGACCGCGCTGAACCCGGTTGTCAGCACGATCCGGAACTTCCGGCCGCTGTATGACGCGCGGCTGGCGCCGGGCGATCCGCGGTTCGTGCCGGGGTTCGACCTGTCGGCGGCGGTGAAGGACTACGAGGCGGCGGTCTCGAAAGGATAGGGAGGAGCGAGCCATGGCCAGCTTTGTCCGGTACACGCTTGACGGCAAGACCTGCCTGGCGGAGGAGGGCACGCAGCTGGTCGCGGCGGCGCGGGACTCGGGGGTGTACATTCCGACGCTGTGCAACCATCCCGGAATCCCTCCCAAGGGTTCGTGCCGCATCTGCACGGTGCTGGTCAACGGGATTCCCCAGACCGCCTGCACGACGAAGGTGGTCGAAGACATGAACGTGACGACGGGCACGCCGGAGCTGGAGGCGTTCCGCAAGGCGGTTGTCGAGATCCTGTTCGCGGAGGGAAACCATCTGTGCCCGTCGTGCGAGCGCAGCGGCAACTGCGAGCTGCAGGCGCTGGCGTACCGCTACCGCGTGACGGTTCCGCACTTCCCCTATTTGTTTCCGAAGCGCGACGTGGAGGCGTGGCATCCGAAGCTCGTCAAGGACCACAACCGGTGCATCCAGTGCAAGCGCTGCATCCGCGGCATCCACAACGCGGAAGGCAAGGCCCTCTTCGCTTTTGGAAAGCGCGGCGACAAGGTGGTCATCAACATCGACCCGGACACCTCGCGCGACATCGGCGACGAGCTGGCGCAGCAGGCGATGGACATCTGCCCCGTCGGGGCGATCCTGCGGAAGGGCAAGGGCTTCGACGTGCCCATTGGCCGGCGCCGGTACGACCGGGAGCCCATCGGGAGCGAGGTGAAGCCATGACCGCGAAGGCGCCCCGGGCCAGGAAGATCGTCGCGACGACCTCGCTGGCCGGCTGCTTTGGCTGCCACATGTCGCTGCTCGACATCGACGAGCGGATCCTCGACCTGATCGAGCTGGTGGAATTCAACAAGTCGCCGATCGACGACATCAAGACGTTCACCAAGGAATGCGACATCGGGCTGATCGAGGGGGGGTGCTGCAATGACGAGAACGTGCACGTGCTGACGGAATTCCGCCGGCACTGCAAGACGCTGGTGGCGTTCGGGGAGTGCGCGTTGATGGGCGGGCTGCCGGCGCTGCGCAACTTCCTTCCGCTGAAGGAATGCCTGGAGGAGGCGTACTTGAACGGGCCGACGGTGGCCGGCGAAAACCCGGGGAGGATCATCCCGCACGATCCCGACATCCCGAAGATCCTGAACCGCGTCTATCCCTGCCACGAGGTGGTGAAGATCGACTACTTCCTGCCCGGTTGCCCGCCGAGCGCGGACCTCATCTGGGACGCGCTGGTCGCCCTGGTGACCGGCAAGGAGCTGGAACCGCAATACCGGACCTTCAAATTCGACTGAGAGCCGCCATGACCCGCAAAATCGTCATCGAACCCGTCACGCGCGTCGAAGGCCATGGCAAGGTCACGATCCACCTCGACGACGAAGGGAATGTCGCGCAGAGCCGGTTCCACATCGTGGAATTCCGCGGCTTCGAGCGGTTCGTGCAGGGGCGGCCGTACTGGGAGGCGCCGGTGCTGGTGCAGCGCCTGTGCGGCATTTGTCCGGTCAGCCACCATCTGGCCGGGGCGAAGGCCATGGACGTCGTGGTCGGCGCGGGGACGGGGGAGGGGCTGACGCCCACCGCCGAGAAGATCCGCCGCCTCATGCACTACGGACAGATCTTCCAGTCCCACTCGCTGCATTTCTTCCACCTGGCCTCGCCCGATCTCCTGTTCGGCTACGACTCCCCGCCCGAGACGCGCAACGTGATCGGCATCGCCATGGCGAACCGCGAACTGGCGACGCAGGCGGTCCTGATGCGCAAATACGGGCAGGAGGTCATTGCCGCCACCGCCGGCAAGAAGATCCATGGCACGGGCGCGGTTCCCGGCGGCGTGAACAAGAGCCTGACCGCCGAGGAGCGCGACCGCCTGCTCAAGGGGGACGGCGGGCCGCTCAACGCCGGCCAGATGGTCGCCTGGGCGCAAGGCGCGCTGGAGCTCTTCAAGGATTACTACCGGAAGCACAAGGACTTCATCGACCGATTCTCCTCCTTTCCCTCGAACCACCTGAGTCTGGTGCGCAAGGACGGCGCGCTCGACCTCTACCACGGCGTCCTGCGCGCCGTGGACGCGAACGGAAAGCGGATCCTGAACGACGTGGACTACCAGGAATACCTCCAGCATCTGCGCGAGGAGGTGAAGTCCTGGAGCTACATGAAGTTCCCGTTCCTGAAGGCGCTGGGGAGGGAGAACGGCTGGTACCGCGTGGGTCCGCTTGCGCGGCTCAACACGGCCGACTTCATCCCGACCCCGCTGGCGCAGAAGGAATTCGAGGGCTACAAGGCTGCCACGGGCGGCAAGCCCAACAACATGTGCATGCACACGCACTGGGCCCGGCTGATCGAGATCCTCCATGCCGCCGAAAAGATGCGCGAGCTGCTGCAGGATCCGGACATCCTGGGCGGCGACCTTGTCGTGAAGGGCCGGCGGCAGCCCGAGGGTGTTGGCATCATCGAGGCTCCGCGCGGCACGCTGATCCACCACTTCAGGGTCGGCGAGGACGACCTGATCCAGATGGCGAACCTGATCGTCTCCACCACGCACAACAACGAGCCGATGAACCGCGCCGTGAACGGCGTCGCCCGCTCGATGCTGACGAAGGCCAGGGAAATCACCGAAGGCATGCTCAACGCCGTCGAAGTGGCGATCCGGGCCTACGATCCGTGCCTGAGCTGCGCCACCCATGCCTACGGACGGATGCCGCTGGAGGTTTTGCTCTATGACGACCGGGGCCAGCTCCTCGCGCGCCGGCGGAAATAGCGCGCGTCCGGTCCTGGTCTACGGCTACGGGAATCCGGGCCGGCAGGACGACGGGCTGGGCATCGCCCTCGTCGACCGCCTCGAAAGCTGGGCGGCGGCGGAGAAGATCGGCGGCCTTGTTTTCGATTCCAACTACCAGCTCAACGCCGAGGACGCCCTTGCCGTCGCGGAGAGCCGGGCCGTCGTATTCGTGGATGCCACGGGGGAAGGGGAGGGGCCGTTTGAATTCCGCCGTCTGGCGCCGCAGGCCGCGATCGCCTTTTCCACCCATGCCATGGCGCCGGAAGGAGTGCTGGCGTTCGCGGCCGAGCTCTACGGGGCGAGGACGCCGGCGTGGATGATGGCCATCCGCGGGCATGCGTGGGAACCGAACGAGCCGCCGACCGCCGCCGCCCTTCTGAACCTGGCGGCCGCGCAGGAATTCCTCCAATCCTGGCTGCGCGGAAGGTGAGTGGAATCAGGTGTCGAGGATCTGCCTCACCTTGGTGGACAATTCCAGCATGGTGAAGGGCTTCTGGATGAAGTTCACCCCGTCGTCGAGAACGCCATGGCGGGCGATGATGTCGGCGGTATAGCCGGAGATGAAGATGCACTTGAGATGGGGGTGGGTGGCGAGGACGTGTTCGGCGAGTTCGCGGCCATTCATCTCGGGCATGATCACATCGACCATCAGCAGGTGGATGGCTTCGGAGTGCTTCTGGGCCAGCTGGATGGCTTCGCCCGGAGTGGCGGCATCGAGGACCCGGTAGCCGAGCTTTTCCAGCATGCTCTTGCCGAGGGCGAGGATGGCGGGTTCGTCTTCCACCAGCAGGATGGTTTCCCGGCCCTCGGCCCGCCGGCCGGCCAGGCCATTGGGTTTCGGAGCTTCGGCTTCGACCGCATGCCGGGGCAGATAGATCCGGAAGGTGGAGCCATGGCCGGGTTCGCTGTCCACGTCGATATAGCCGTTGTTCTGCTTGACGATGCCGTAGACGGTGGCGAGGCCCAGGCCGGTTCCCTTGCCCATGGCCTTGGTGGTGAAGAAGGGTTCGAACAGCTTCCCGAGGGTGGTCTTGTCCATGCCTTCGCCGGTGTCGCAGACCGAGAGCATGACGTAGTCGCCCGGTTGGGAGCCGTGATGCGCGGCGCAGAAAGCTTCGTCGAAGCTGATGTTGGCCGTTTCGATGGTGATTTTCCCGACGCCGTGGATGGCATCGCGGGCATTGACGCACAGGTTGGTGAGGATCTGGTCGATCTGGGAGGGGTCCGCCTTCACCGGGTCGAGATCCAGTCCCGGCCGCCAGACGAGATCGATGTTCTCCCCGATGAGGCGGCGGAGCATGTGGAGCATGCCGTCCACGGTGGTGTTCAAGTCGAGCACACGGGCGAGGATGGTCTGCTTGCGGGCGAACGCCAGCAACTGGCGGGTCAGGTCCGCGGAGCGTTCGGCGGCCTTGCGGATTTCCTTGAGTTCGGCGTGGTGGGGCTGGCCCAGGCCGGTATCCTCCAGCAGCAGCTCCGTGTAGCCGAGGATGGCGCCCAGCATGTTGTTGAAGTCGTGGGCGACTCCGCCTGCCAGCCGGCCGACCAGTTCCATCTTCTGGGCCTGCGCCAGCTGGGCCTGGAGGCGGTCCTGCTCCTCCTCGGCCCGCTTGAGGCTGGTGATGTCGGTGTGCAGGCCGACCAGCCCCAGGATGCGGCCTTCGGGATTCTGGATGGCGTAGGCCCTCAGGAGGATGTCCAGGATGGTCTTGTCCTTCTTGAACATTTTGACTTCGCCCTGCCAGTTTCTTCCCGCCTTGATCGCGGCGAAGACCTGGTGTCCGACTTCGGGGTCCACATAGGCGGTTTCGCAAGGGTTTTCGCCGACGTCGCCGAACAGGTTGCCGAAGGCCCGGTTCTGGTAGAAGTGCTTTCCGGCGGGTGTGGCCATCCCGATGGCGTCGGAGGAGTCCTCCACCAGTGCCTTGAACAGGTGCAGTTCCTCGTTCCGCGCCTTGAGCTCGCGCGTTCGGAGGGCCACCTGGCGTTTCAGCAGGAGGCTGCCGAGGAGGCTCAGCAGCAGGAGGGCGGCGAGCAGGGGGCCGGCAACCTTGAGCCAGGCGGGGAAAATGAATTCCAGCTCTTCGGAGGTCCATCGCTGCAGGGAAAGATAGTACACGGAAGACCGGTCGCGCTTCATCTCCGCCAGGTGCTGGTCGAGGGCGTTGAGGAGGAAGCGGCGGCCCGTCTTGGGCGTTGCGAAGTACAGGCGCGTAGGGCTGAAGATGATCGCGGTGTCCTCCAGCGGGCCGCCCCGGGGCTGGATGGCGCCATAGAAGCGGTTGGCGACCACCGCGTCCACCTCGCCCTTGGTTACGGCGGCAAAGGCGGACGGATAGTCCGGCATCGGCACGACGACGACGTTCAGCTCGAAGCCGCTGGCCATGTTTTCGAAGACGGACTGCTGGATCGAGCCTTCGAGCACGGCCAGCCGCTTGCCGTCCAGGTCCACCAGGGACCGGATGCCGCACCCGCGCCGCGCATAGATCTGGAACCAGTCCGACAGCACCGGTTCGTGATGGAAGGCATAGCGGGTTTCGCGTTCGACCGTGAACGCGACATCGGGCATGAGATCGATTTCACCCTTGGCCAGCCGATCCAGGCATTCGACCCAGGTTCCCGGCACGTATTCGATCGCCCAGCTCTCCTTCGCCGCGATGTCCTCGATCAGGTCGACAAAGATGCCGAGAGGGCGCCCGGATTCGGACCAGGCCACCTTGGGGATGTTCTGGTAGAGGCCCACGCGGATGGGGGTCTTGACGTTCTGGGCGTAGACGGAGAAACATGCCAACCCGGCCAGGAGGCTGAATCCGCCAATCGAAGCCCATGCGAACTTCTTCAAACGAGTGCCCATTTCATGGAAGAGGTTATCGCAAACCGATGGAGGAAACAAGTCGGGAGAAGACCTTGTTGCATTTTATCCGGAGGCCCTCCGCCGGGTGCTCTTTCCTCCCTTCTGGGGCGGGAAATGGGGCGTTGACGGAAACAGGGGGAGGGGAATAAAGTTCCCCACGGCGAATTATCATCTGCGAATCCCAACCGGAGGAAGAAGCGATCATGAGCACGACAGTCGGCGATCTGTTGCGGATCAAGGGTGCGAAGGTGGAGACCATCTCGGCGTCGGAGACGATCCTGGAGGCGATCCGGCGCATGAGCGAGAAGCACATCGGCTGCCTTGCGGTGGTGACCCGGGCGGGCAAGCTGTCGGGGATCCTGTCCGAGCGCGATGTCCTGTGGAAGGTGATCGCCGCGGCGAAGTCGCCGAAGACGAACCGGGTGAAGGACGCGATGACGCCGCTGAAGCAGATGAAGACGGTATCCCCGTCCCAGACGGTGGAGGAGTGCATGGCGCTGATGACGGGGCGGCGGCATCGCCACCTGCCGGTGCTGGCGGACGGGAAGCTGGCGGGGCTGATTTCCATCGGCGATGTGGTGAAATTCATGCTGGATGCCCAGCAAGCGACGATCCAGAGCCTGGAAAAGTACATCACAGGGACGTTCTAGGCGATGTCGGCGGCGGGGGGAAGCGGGGAAACGGGAGACGGAGCGATGACGAAGACCTGCACGTGCGCCTGCGCGGAAGCCGCGCCGGACGAAAAAGAGCTGATGGGACGGCTGGAGGAAGTTCTGGCCGAGCAGAAAGACAAGCCGGGCGGATTGATTCCGGCGCTGCAGACGGCGCAGGCCATTTTTGGATATCTGCCGGAAAATGCGCTGCGGCGGGTGGCGCAGGCCTTCGACAAGTCGCACAGCGAGGTGGCGGGGGTGGTCTCGTTCTACTCGTTCTTCTCGACGGTGCCGCGCGGCAAGTACCTCGTCCGCGTCTGTCTGGGCACGGCATGCTATGTGCGCGGCGGCAACGAAGTGCTGCGGGCGATGAAGGACAAGCTGGGGATCGACGTGGGCGGGACGACGCCGGACCGCCAGTTTTCGCTGGAAGTGGGCCGTTGCTTCGGCGCCTGCGGCATGGCGCCGGTGCTGATGGTCAACGACGACCTGCACCAGCGCGTCAAGCCGGCGAAGCTGGGCGAATTGCTGGAGAAATACCGCGCGCAGGCGGTGCCGGCGCAGGAGGCCAAGCCGTGACCAGGCATCTGAAGAAGATCGAATCGGGCGAAGCGCTGGCGGCCTGGCGGGACCAGCTGCGCAAGGCGGAAAAAACCGCGCAGGAAGTGCGGATCTGCATGGGCGGCAGCTGCCTGGCGTCGGGCGCGCCGGAGATTGCGGCGGCGTTCCGGAAGGAGCTGGCGGCGGCCGGGCTGGCGGAAACGGTCGCGGTGCGCGCGGCCGGCTGCATGGGGCCCTGCGTGCGCGGGCCGGTGCTGCGGCTCGGCGATGGAACCTTCTACCAGGGCGTGAAGCCCGAAGACGCGGCGGAAATCGTCCGCGAGCATCTGGCCGGCGGTCGCGTCGTGGACCGGCTGATCGCCCATGACGAGGCCGGCGGCAAGCCGCAGGCGACCGACGGCGAGATTCCCTTTTTCACGAAGCAGACGCAGATCGTGCTGCGCAACTGCGGGCACATCGATCCGGAACGGATCGAGGAGTACGTCGCGCGCGACGGCTACGCGGCGCTGGCGAAGGTGCTGGGCGGGCTGAAGCCCGAACAGGTGGTCGAGGAGATGAAGGGCTCCGGCCTGCGGGGGCGCGGCGGCGCCGGTTTCCCGACCTTCATGAAGTGGGAGTTCACCCGGCGGGCGCCGGGCGAGACGAAATACGTGCTGTGCAACGCCGATGAAGGCGATCCGGGCGCCTACATGGACCGCAGCGTGCTGGAGGGCGATCCGCACAGCGTGATCGAAGGCATGGCGATCGCGGCTTTCACCATCGGAGCGGTGCAGGGCTATGTCTACGTGCGCGCGGAGTATCCGCTGGCCGTGGCGCGGCTGAAGAAGGCGATCGAGCAGGCCCGCGCGTGCGGGTTCCTGGGCAAGCACGTGCTGGGAACGGATTTCCATTTCGATCTCGACATCCGGATGGGCTCCGGCGCGTTTGTCTGCGGCGAGGAGACGGCGCTGATCGCGTCCATCGAGGGATTGCGGGGCGAGCCGCGGCCGCGGCCGCCGTTTCCGGCGCAGAAGGGGCTGTGGGGCAAGCCGACGGTGCTCAACAACGTGGAAACCTACGCCAACGTGCCGGCGATCCTGCTGAACGGCGCGGCCTGGTATGCGAAGTGGGGAACCCCCAAGAGCAAGGGGACGAAAGTCTTCGCGCTGGCCGGCTGCGTGAAGAACACGGGGCTGGTGGAGGTGCCGGTGGGAACCTCGCTGGGCGAACTGATTTACGACATCGGCGGCGGCATCCGGGGCGACAAGGCCTACAAGGCGGCGCAGATCGGCGGGCCGTCGGGCGGCTGCATTCCGAAGCAGAACCTGAACGTGCCGCTGGACTACGAAAGCCTGCAGGAGCTGGGCGCGATCATGGGTTCGGGCGGCCTGATCGTGATGGACGAAGACACCTGCATGGTGGACGTGGCGCGGTTCTTCATCGAGTTCGTGCAGGAGGAATCCTGCGGCAAGTGCGTGCCGTGCCGGGTGGGCACGAAGCGCATGGGCGAGATCCTGCAGCGCATCTGCGACGGCGACGGGGAGATGGCGGACATCGAGCGCCTCGAGAAGCTGGGGGCGTTCATCAAGGAGTCGTCGCTGTGCGGGCTGGGGCAGACGGCGCCGAACCCGGTGCTGTCGACGATCCGGCATTTCCGCGAGGAATACGTGCAGCACATCCGCGACAAGCATTGCGCGGCGGGCGTGTGTCCGGCGCTGGTGCTGGCGCCGTGCCTGAGCGCATGCCCGGCGGGAGTGCAGGTGCCGGGATTCGTCTCGCTGGTGGGGGAGGGCCGCTACGCGGAGGCGCTGAAGCTGCACCGCGAGCGCAATCCGTTCGCGGCCATCTGCGCGCGGGTGTGCTTCCACACCTGCGAAGACCACTGCCGGCGCAGCTCGCTGGACGCGCCGGTCGCGATCCGCGGCATCAAGCGCTTCATGGTGGACCAGGAAGTGACGATCGTGAAGCCCGCGGTGCTCGAGAACGCGGCCAACGCGGCGCGCAAGGTGGCGATCGTCGGCGCGGGTCCGGCGGGGCTGACCTGCGCGTATTTCCTGGCGCGGCTGGGATACAAGCCGGTCGTCTACGAGGCCGAGCCGCGGCCGGGCGGCATGCTGGTGCAGGCCATTCCGGCCTACCGGCTGCCCCGCGAGACGCTGGCGCGCGAGATCCGCATGATCGAATCGCTGGGCGTCGAGATCAAGACCCTCCAGCGGCTCGGCAAGGATTTCACGCTGCCGAAGCTGCGGGAGGACGGTTGCGAGGCCGTTTTCCTGGCGGTGGGCGCGCCCGAGGGGCTGGGACTGGAGCTGCCGGGCAGCGATGCCAAGGGCGTGGTGGATTCGATGGATTTCCTGCGGCAGTACAACATCCGCGGTTCGGCGCCGGTGGGCAAGGACGTCGTGGTGATCGGCGGCGGCAACGCGGCGATCGACGCGGCGCGGACGGCGCTGCGGCTGGGGGCGGAGCGCGTCACGGTGGTCTATCGCCGCACGCGCGAGCAGATGCCGGCCTATGCCGAGGAAATCGAGGAGGCGCAGCAGGAAGGCGTGCACCTGCGGACGCTGTGCGCCCCCGAGAAATTCGAGGTTGAAGGCGGGAAGATCACCGGGCTGGTTTGCCGGCGGATGACGCTGGGCGATTTCGACCGCAGCGGGCGGCGCAAGGCGCAGGCCGGGGACGATTCGGCGATGGAGACGATCCCCTGCGACCAGGCGATCCTGGCGATCGGGCAGCGGCTCGACGCGAAGGCGGTGCTGGGCAAGGTCGAGGCGGCGGTGGCCGGCGGCTGGATCCAGGCCGATCCGACGACGGGCCGGACGGCGGTGCCGTGGCTGTTCGCGGGCGGCGACGCGGTCACGGGGCCGTCGTCGGTGGTGGAAGCCATCGCCGCGGGCGAACGCGCGGCGGTCGGCATCGATGCGATGCTGACGGGCGCGGAGCATGCCTTCTGGCGCGGCTATCCCGACGTGCCGACGGACTACGATCCGGAGGCGGATCCGGTGCCGTATCCGCGCGAGGATCCCAACCTGATCGAACTGGAGCGGCGGAAGAACAACTTCGACGAGGTCGAGCAGCCGTGGAACGAAGCCACGGCGCGGCGGCAGGCGCGGCGGTGCCTGCGGTGCGACTACGGCAAGACCGGCAAGGTGAGGGGAGCGGCGACATGATCCACGTCACGATCAACGGCAAGGCGATCGAGGTTGCCGAAGGGTCCACGATCCTGCAGGCGGCGAAATCGGCGGGCATCCAGATCCCGACGCTGTGCTTCCTGGAGAAGCGCGAACCCGTCGGCGCGTGCCGGGTGTGCCTGGTGGAGGTGGAGGGGGCGCGGACGCTGGTGGCGTCGTGCTCGACGCCCTGCACGGAAGGCCAGGTGGTGCATGTCAACAGCCCCAAGGCGCGCGCGGCGCGCAAGCAGGTGGTCGAGCTGCTGCTGTCCGAGCACGACGGCGACTGCCAGACCTGCGAGCGCAACGAGGACTGCGAGCTGCGGAAGCTGGCCAGCGACATGGGGATCCGGACGGTGACCTACGGCGGGAAGCGCGCGGCGGCGCATCTGGACGAGAGCACGCCGGGGCTGGTGCGCGACAATTCCAAGTGCATCAAATGCCGCCGGTGCGTAACGGTCTGCAACCAGGTGCAGGGCGTCGGCGCGCTGTTTCCTCAGGGCCGCGGCTTTTCCACGGTGATCGGGCCCGCGTTCGCGGCCGACCTGGCGGGCGTGACCTGCGTGCAGTGCGGCCAGTGCGCGGCGATCTGCCCGGTGGGGGCGATCACCGAGCGCAGCGCCATCGACGCCGTGTGGGCGGCGCTGGACGATCCGTCCAAGACGGTGGTGGTCCAGACCGCGCCGGCGATCCGCGCGGCGCTGGGCGAGGAATTCGGCTATCCGCCCGGCACGCGCGTGACGGGCAAGATGACGACGGCCCTGCGCCAGATGGGGTTCGACGCGGTGTTCGACACGAATTTCGCGGCCGACCTGACCATCATGGAGGAAGGCACGGAGCTGCTGACCCGCCTGAAACGGGCCCTGGTGGACAAGGACAAGACGGCGGCGCTGCCGATGTTCACGAGCTGCTCGCCGGGGTGGATCCAGTTTGCGGAGTACTACTATCCGAACTTCCTCGACCATCTGTCCACCTGCAAGTCGCCGCAGCAGATGTTCGGCGCGGTGGCCAAGACGTTCTACGCGCAGAAGATCGGCAAGAAGCCGGAAGACCTCGTGGTGGTGTCGGTGATGCCGTGCACGGCGAAGAAGTTCGAGGCGCAGCGGCCCGAGATGAACGCCAGCGGCGCACGCGACGTCGATCATGTCCTCACCACGCGCGAGCTGGCGCGGATGATCCGGCAGGCGAACCTGGCATTCACGGAGCTGCCGGACGGCGAGATGGACGCGCCGCTGGGTCTCTCCACGGGCGCGGCGGACATCTTCGCGAACACGGGCGGGGTGATGGAAGCGGCGTTGCGCACGGCCTACGAGATCGTGACGGGGCGGGAGCTGCCGGTCGAGAACCTGCATGTGAAGCCCATCGAGGGGCTCGACGGCATCAAGGAGGCGTCGCTCAAGATCGAGCGGACGCAGCCGGCGTGGTCGTTCCTGGAAGGAGTCGAGCTGAAGGTGGCGGTGTCGCACGGGCTGGGCAACACGCGGAAACTGCTGGAAAAAATCCGGTCCGGCGATGCGAGCTACCATTTCATCGAAGTGATGACGTGTCCCGGCGGCTGCATCGGCGGCGGCGGTCAGCCGCGGTTCACGGACGACAGCGTCCGCCTGAAGCGCATCTCGGCGATTTATGCGGAGGACGAGTCCAAGAAGCTGCGCAAGTCGCACGACAATCCGGCGGTGCAGGAGCTCTACAGGGAATTCCTCGGCAAGCCGCTGGGGCACCGGTCGCACGAACTGCTGCACACGGGCTACCGCGCGAAAGAGCGCCGCTGATCATTTCCGGCGCAGAGCCGGCGGCGGGAATCCGTTCAGGCGGGGGGAAGCTTCCCGATCCGGCGCAGCACGGTTTCGATCCGGTTCTTCAGCTCCAGGATATCCACCGGCTTCTCGATGTATTCCTCGCCATACTGGTAGTTGCACTCCTTCTTGGTGGATTCGTCCAGCAGGGCGGAGAGCATGACCACGGGAATGTCGGAGAGGGGATACTTCCCCTTCAGGGCGCGGAGGACCTCGATGCCGTCCATCTTGGGCATCCGGATGTCCAGCAGGATGAGGTCCGGCTCCCAGCGCCTGGCCATCTGGATGCCCTCCTTGCCGGAAGTCGAAAACGCCACCTCGAAGTCGCCGACGATTTCCAATCCCTGCTTCACGGCCTGGCAGAGCCGTTCCTCGTCGTCGATCAACAGTATCTTGAATTTCATGTTCCATCTCCTGTCGGGGTTTTGGGATGGCCGCTCCGGGCCATGGGGAGCCAAAGCGTGAAGGTGGTTCCGGCACGGGGTTTGCTTTCAAAGCCGATTTCGCCTTCGTGGGCCTTGAGGATGGCGTAGCAGACGGGCAGTCCGAGCCCGGATCCGTCCTCCTTGGTGGTGAAGAACGGATCAAAGATCGATTTCTGGGCCTCTTCCGAGATGCCGATGCCGGTATCCCGGAAGTCCAATCTCAACCGTCCATTCACCAGGGCGGTGGAGACGGAAAGGGTGCCGCCGTCCGGCATGGCCTCTCTCGCGTTATTGATCAGGTTCATGAACACTTCCTGCATCTGCGGTTCATCGATGGAGACGGGGGGGAGGTGTTCCGCATAGGCCCGCTGGATCTCGACATGGCTCCACTTCAGCTGCGGTTCCATCATGCCCACGACCATCTCGAGGCTGGCATTGATGTCGACTTCCCGTGTCTGGCCTTTGCTGGGCGCGGAGAAGCGCAGCAGCCGCTTCAGGATCGCCTTGGCCCGCTGGCATTCGTCGCCGATGATGCGGAGCTTGTCGCCGGCTTCCCTCGCCCCGATCTCCGGCATCAAGGCCAGCTGGGCGTTGCAGGAGATGATCATCAGCGGATTGCTGATTTCGTGGGCCACCTCCGAGATGAGTTTGCCCAGGGAGGCCAGCTTCTCGGAGCGCATGAGGGCGGTCTGGGCGCGTTTCAGTTCCGCGATATGCTGTTCCAGCTCCTGCCGGATCTGGTTGTTCTCGGCCAGCAGATGGGCGAGGGCCTCGCGGGATTCCAGCGTTTCCCGCAGGCGGGCCTTCAGGTTTTCCGACTGTTCGGCCAGCTGGCGGCCGGTTTCCTTGCGCATGCGGATGTTCACCAGCAGTTCGGCGAAGACCTTCAGCAGGTTCTGGTCCTGTTCGGAATAGCCGCGGCGCTGGCGGACGGAATCGAAACCGACAAAGCCGATGCAGCGATTCGCCTCCATGAGCGGGACGGCGACGAGGCTTTGGATCGACTGCCGTTCGAGCTCCTCCCGCTGCGGGCCGGGGGGCAGGGCCTGGACATCCGGCACATGGACGGGCCGGCCGGCTCGATGGGCCTCCAGCCAGTCCGGCATGAGCGACAGGGGGATTTCCTGCAGGCGGTCGATATGGGGTTCGATGCCGGGGGCGCACCATTCGTGGATGTTGGTGCAGATCTGCCGCGGAAAATCGTAGACGAACACGTAGGCCCGGTCCGCTTCGCTGAATTCCGCCAGGTTCCGGAGGGAATCCGAGACGGCCTCGTCGACGGTTTCGAGGGGACGGTTGACGAAGGACGAGGAAATCTGGATGAGCAGCTGCTGGGCGCGGGACTGCCGGCCCAGCTCCTGGCGGGCGTGTTTTTCGTCCTCGAGGATGCCCAGGAGCGCCTGCCGGGCCCGGTTGCTCTCCTCCAGCAGGGCATGCACCCGGTCCTCGGCACGCTTCCGCCCGGTGATGTCGGTGGAAATGGTGGCGAACCGGCCGCCTCCCAGGGCGACGGCCGAGATGAAGAAATACCTGCCCATGGGGGCGTAGAAGGTCTCGAAATGGCAGGGGGTTCCGGAAACCGCCGTCTGGGCATATACATCAAGATAGGGTGCGCTGGCGGTGCCATACACCTCGGTGGCGCATTTGCCGAGGAGATCTTCCTTTTTTTTTCCAATCAGGCGGGCAAACGCGGCGTTGCATTCGATCAGCCGGTAGTCGACCGCCTTCCTTTTCCCGTCGAAGACCAGTTCGTGGATCACGGCGATCTCGCCCATGGAATCGAAGAGGGCGCCCAGCTTCGCCTCGCTCGCTCGCCGGGCGTCTTCGGCCTGTTTGCGCTTGGTGATGTCGGTGCTGGTTCCCCGGTACCCGCAGAGGGAGCCGTCGCGGTTCTGCTGGGGGATGGCGTTGGTGGAGAGCCAGACCATGCGGCCATCCCGGGTCTGCGCCTGGCTTTCGAAATCCACGAACGGCTCCTGACTTCCGAACGCACGGAGGATGTCCTGCCGGAACGCCTCGCGTTCCGCCGCGGGGTGCAGATCATGGAGGTGCATCTGTCCCACGAGTTCATCGGGGCGGTAGCCGAGGACGGTTTCGGAGACGGGGCTGGCAAGGGTGAAGAGGCCCTGGGCATCCACTTCCCAGACGAAGGTCCGGCTTTGGGCGGCGAGCTGGGCGAAGCGCCCCTCGCTTTCCTCCAGTTCCGCCTGCCGCATGCGGATGTCGCGGCGGTTCTGGAGGAGGAAGAAGGCGAGCAGGCCCAGCAGGACGGCAATGGCCGCCAGGGCCGACGGGAGGGAGGCGAGGAAGGCGACCGTTTGTTTCCAGTCCCGGGCGTCGATATCCATGCCCAGGAGGACGGGGTGGCCTCCCTCCTCCGGCCTGAACAGGGGCACCAGGGCGCTGATCCATGTGCCCCAGCGGTCCTGCTGCGGCCCCTCCACGATTTCCTGTCCTGTTTCAAGCGCGGCGAGCAGCAGATCCGTTGCTTCGCCATACACCTGGCCGGGAGGGGAATAGTCTTCGGAGGATTCCGGCTCGCTGTCCACGAGAAACACCGCGGAGCCGTCGGGTTTCCGGGTTATGAGATAGACGAAACGGCATTGGGGATTGGCCGACCGGATGGCGATGAGGCGGTCCTTGAGCCTCCGGTAGGCGGGACGGTCGAGGTCGGTTCCGGAGGCGGAAAGCATGGAGGCTTCTTCTCTGCCGAGCGCCTGCGCGACCATGCGCACCTGCCGGAGAAAATCGGCGCGGTGCTGGCGGTCGGCGTAGCGGCCGGCGTAGACCGTGGCGGCGGCGATCAGCGCCAGGGAAGCCAGAACAGGCAGGAGGCGGAGGGCGGCGGACGCCTGGCGGATTCCGCTGGCGGGGGGGAGAGTCATCAGGCCTTCTCCCGGTCGCCGGTGTTTTCCACCGCGACATAGGGCGGGGGTTGGCCGAGGCGGATTGCCAGGGCATTGACCTCGCGCTTCAATTCCGCGATCCGGTCTTCGCGGCCAAGGGTCACGGAGTGCCAGCGGCGGAGCTCATCCATCTGCCGGGCCATTTCCTCCTCGGTCTGCCTGCGTTCGGTGACGTCGCGGACGCTGACGATGACCCCTTTCACGGCGGGTTCCGCGAGGAAGCTCTGCCCGACGATTTCCACGGGCACCCATCCCCGGGTCTTGTGGATGTGGCGGCATTGGACGCGATGGGTCTTTTCCGGATGGGCGATGGTTTCGCGGAAGGCGAGGAGGGTCCGTTCCATGTCCTCGGGGTGGATGATTTCGCCGATGGATTTGCCGGTCAGTTCCGCGGATGAGAACCCGCTGACGGATTCCTCGGCGGGGCTGACGTATTTGACGATCCCGTCGACGTCGATGACGGCGATGATGTCGGAGGAATTCTTGACCAGCAGGCGGAAGCGCTCCTCGCTTTCGCGCCGGGATTCCTCGGCGCGCTTCTGCTCGGAGATGTCGAGCAGGACGCCGTTCCAGAGGATGCGGCCATCCGGGAGGCGCCGGGGGTTGGCGGAGCCGCGCAGCCATTTGGTCTTGCCGTCCGGCGTGGCGATGCGGAATTCGAGGCTCCAGCGCTCCATCTGGTTGGCGGCGGCATCGATGGAGTGCTCGAACAGGGCGCGGTCGCCGAAATGCATGTGGTTGAAAAGGAGTCCGGCGAAGTCCAGGTTGGCGACGGGGCGTTCGAAGAGGGCTTCGCAGCCGGAGCTCATGTAGGGGACTTCGAGCGAGCCGGTGCGGCCGGTCCGGAGCTGGTAGATGACGCCGGGGATGTTGGAGGCGACGTCGCGGAACTGCTCGGTGCTGGCGCGCAGCTTTTCCTCGGCCTGCTTGCGTTCGGTGATGTCGCCGAGGCTGGAGAGGATGCAGGTTTCGGAGCCGAGCTGGATCAGCTGGGCGGAGAAGAGACCGGTGAGGATCCGGCCGTTCCTGGCCCGGAACCTCAATTCCATGCCGGCCACGGGCCGCCCTTCGTTGAGGGTTCCGACCACCTGCTGCCGGTCCTCCTCGCGGAGCCACAGGCCGAGGCCGAGGGTCGTGTTGGCGAGGGCCTCCTGCCGGGAGAACCCCGTGATGGAGGTGAATGCGTCGTTGACATCGATGAAGCGGCCGTCCGCCGCCCGGGTGATGAGGATGGCGTAGGGGGAGGTTTGGAAGGCCTTTTCGAATTTCTCCTCGCTGCGGCGCAGCGCCTCTTCGGCCTGCCGGCGGTCGGAGATGTCGATGGTGTAGCCGGCCAGGAGGGTTGTTCCCTGCCGGACGATCGGGAACTTGATCGTGACGTAGTAGTGGCCATCCAGTTCCTCGTCCTGCTTCAGCACCTCGCCCTTGGACACGACGGCCCAGTCGTCGGCGGAGATCTTGGCGGCGAATTCGGGGGGGAACAGCTCCTCCATGGTCTTGCCCCGCATTTCCGATCCGGGGATGCCGACCATGTCCTTGAAATTGTCGCTGGCCATCAGGACCCGGCTTTCCGTGGCCGAGACTTCCTTGATGAAGGTATAGATGGGGGAATGGTGCATGAACAGGGAGAACAGGGCATGGCTTTCCTTCAAGGCCTGTTCAATCTGCTTGCGCCGGGTGACATCGCGGACATAGCCGCCCACGCCCGTGCGTCCGCCGGGGAGGGGGACGGGGAACTTGAGGGTCTGGTAGATTTTTCCGCCGACGGCCTCTTCGGTGGAGAGGCCTGTTCCCTGGCGAAGGACTTCCTGGTCGCTGTCCCGGCAACGCGCAGCATTTTCCTGCGGCATGAGGTCGAAATCCGTGCGGCCGATCACGTCCGCCTCGGGCCGGCCCAGGAAGGCGTTGTTGGCGCGGTTGCTGATGAGGTAGCGGAAGGATTCGTCCTTCAGGAACACCAGGTCGGTGGAGGCGTCGATGAAGGTCCTGTAGCGCATCTCGCTTGCGCGGAGGTCGGTGTTGGTCTGGACCAATTCCTCGGAGCTCAGTTCCAGGGAGCGTTCCAGGAGGTTGCGGTCCTTGTCGAATTCGCGATAGGCGTTGTCGACGGCCTGCAGGAAAGGCATCCAGTCGGCCGGCAGGTCCTCGGGGCCTTTCCGGAAGCGCTTCAACTGCCGGACAAGCATGCTATGCAGGGATTCCGGCATGGATCAGGTTTCCCGGAAGGTGGTGATGGTCATGGTCTGGTTGTGCAGTTCGCACTGGTTCGTCGGAGCGAAGGGGCCGATCTCGCCGTAGGAATAGAAGCCGGCCAGGAGGGTGGCGGGTCCCAGCGCTTCCGCCACGCCTTCGATTTCCTCTTCGACCCGCTGGCCCAGCACCATTTTGCGGCCGATGCAGCTGATCAGCACGGCCAGGTCGGGCGCGGGGGCGCCCTCGCCGGTCCGGCAACTTTGGGCGGCGCCCACCGCCCCGTCGATCAGCCGGTCGAAGTTGGCCTTCATGAAGCGGGCATAGGCGCCTTCCGGGACGTCGCCGGCAAACGTCATGCTCTGCTCCTCCTCGCTGACGGCCAGGATGGTGCGGGTCAAGCCGGGCTTGCCTTCCTTCGACCGCAGTTCCAAGGGGAAGAGCAGACCCGTCGCGGGCAGGCCGGCCGCGTATTCCCCCAGGTATTTCTTGTACAGGGACAGGGCGGATTTCCCGTCCAGTTCATAGAGCACGTTCCCCTTGGAGCGGGTGATCAGGCGTTCGCTGCCGAACGGATCCCAGCCGCCCATGGAGCCGTGGCCGATCCGGATCCGGTTCCCGTAGAAGCCGACGGCGGCGATCATGCCGGATTCCATCTGCCGATCCCACAGCACCAGCGTTTTTCCAAAGGCCGCGCCGTCGCCCGCCATGCCGCCGGTGAGGGAGACATGGGGCGGGAGGGCGCCGGTCAGGCCCTTGACCAGGGCGCTGCCGTTGACCGCCAGTCCGTCGGAAAGCACGAAGACATGGGCCAGATCCTTGGCTTCGAGATCCTTCGCCAGTTGTTGTCCGGCCTGGAAGCTGTCTGGAACGTCGCGCATCCGGACGGCCGCGCCCGCCACGGTGGAGTGTTCCAGGTGGATGGCGGTGGCCACCAGCGTATCGTCCCTGACCGTTTTCCCGCGGATTTCCCCGGCCGTGGAGCAGCCCAGGAAACGGGCATGGGGGTAGGCCCGTCTCAATTCCTCCAGGGGGGTTCCCTGTTCCAAGAGGGCCCGGTTCCCGAACAGGAGGACCAGCTGGGCGGATCCGGCCAGCCGTCCAGGGGGAGGCGCATCCCAGGTTCGGGTACTTCCGGTCCACGTGATCTGTTCGCTTTTCATGTCCTTGTCCTATGGCACGGCGCAGACGTTTATTCAGATCCGATTGGGCCCCCATTGGGCCCCAAGGTCAATGGAAAAAATCCTTTTCAATCAAATAACAGGGGCGGCGGGCCGCAGGGGGGGCGGAACTAGTTGGCGGAGCCGAGCAGGTGGTAGAGGAGATTGTTGGCGACGGCCTGGGGCAGGAGCAGGATGGAGCGGAAAAGCGGCGTTCCGTCGGGGCCTTCGGTGAAGTCGGCGGCTTCGGAATCGATGCGGAGGGTTCCCTCGCCCTTGAAGGTGCGGTGGGAGACGCGCACATCCCCCTTTTCGGGAATGGCGCGGCCGGTGACGAAGTCCATGACCTGGTTGACGGGGGAGAAGGACATCGGGGAGGCCTGGAGGGGGGGCGCGGGTTTTTCGTCGATGAGCTGGACGGCGACGAGCTGATCCTCGCAATCGGTGATGAGGCGCAGGGTGGGATAGGGAGGCTGGCCGGGGCCGATGGCGCCGAGGCGTCCGGCATGGAAGGTGTGCAGGAAGAAACCGCCATAGGGGAAGGGGGCGCCTTCGATGGGGATGCGGGGTTCCGCGGGTTTGACGCCCAGGGCGCGGCAGGCGTCGGCGAGGGGCATGAGCCAGGTGAGGGGGCCGTGGATGTACAGGCCGGCTTGTGCGCGGGTGTCGGGGCTGGATTCGGCGATGGCGGAGAGGAGGAAGATGAATTCGGAGGTTTCGGGGCGGTCGACGGGGGCGGGGAGGGTGTCCCAGGCATAGCCGAATTGCATGTGGCGCGGGGCGAAGCTGTCGGCGGGATCGAAGGCCGGCGTGGGATAGGGGGCGAGGGTGGGATGGCGTTTCTTGGGGGCGAGGGCGAAGAGGTTCTTCTTGTCCTTGAGCGTCAGGCGGGCGCGGCGGGCATCGTTGGCGAGCTGGTAGCATTGGTTGGCGTAGAGGGCGATGGGGACGTTGCGGGGGGCCTGGGGGCGGATGGTTTCGAAGAGGAGCGCGGCGTATTGGGCGTCGGAAACGATGGCGACAAGGCCGGGATCCTGCGGGTCGGGGGTCTTGAGATGGGACTGGTAGGCGGCCAAGGTCTGGTTGAAAAGGTTGGCGGCCTGGATGAAGCCCGGATGGTTCCATGCGCCGGGCGTGACGGTGTTGGCGCTGGCGGAGAGCGGTTCGGGCTCGGGCGGGAGCCCGGGTTCGGCGGCGGTGGCGGATGCCGGAGTGGTTGCGGCGGCGGCCGTGGCCGTGGAGGAAGCCGCGGTGGTTTCTCCCGCCTCGTGGACGGTGCCGCCAATGATGGGTGCGGGGACCTGGCGACCCGGCCGGACCGGCTTGCCGGAGAAGGCGGCCTTGATCTGGGCGACGCGCTCGGGATGGCTCCTGAAGGCGAAGAACCACAGGGCGGCAAGCACGCCGGCCAGGAACAGAAGGAAGAACAGGAAATGCAGGAAACCCCCGCCGCCGGACGAGGCGGCGGCCGAGGCGGAGGGCCGCTTGGTCTTGCCGATGAGGGCTTCCGAACCGGAGAGGGTGATGGCCTTTTTGGCGGCGGCGGAGAGGTTGAGGGTGTTGGCGCGGGCGCCGGGCCGATGGCGGGGGTTGAGGAGGATCGTGCTCTCGTCATCGGCGGGATAGGGCGGAAGGGGGGATTTGCCGGACTGGATCTGGTGGATGTCCTTGAGGACGTCCGTCCAGGAGACGGGACGCTTGGCGGGATCCTTGGCGGTCATCTTGGCGAGGAGCCAGCCATAGGAGACGGGCAGGTGGGGGAGGATTTCGCAGGGGTCGGGGAGGTAGTCGGTCTGCTGGGCGTCGAGGATGGCGTCGAGCGAGCGGCCCTCGAAGGGGGGCGTTCCGGTGAGGAGATGGTAGATGGTGAGACCGAGGGAATAGATGTCGGTCCGGCAATCGGGTTCGCGGCCTTCGATCTGCTCGGGGGCGATGTAGGTGGGAGTGCCTTCGATGCTTTCGGAGGGTTCGCGGGTGGCGGCGGAACCGGCGATGCGGGCGAGGCCCAGGTCGGTCAGCTTGACGGCGCCGTCGGCGCCGAGAAGGATGTTTCCGGGCTTGATGTCGCAGTGGATCAGCGAGGTTTCGCGCCAGACGGTGTCGAGGGCGCCGGCGATGATGCCGGCCAGCTTGAGGACCTGCCCATGGGCCATGCGCTGGTTCCGGGCGAGCCAGTCGGCGAGATTGGTGCCGTCGACGTATTCCATGACGTAGTAGAGCGTGCCCTCGTGCTCGCCGAAGTCGAGGATGCCGACGATGGCGGGGTGGGAGAGGCGGGCCGCGGCGCGGGCCTCCTTCTGGAACTGGACGCGCGCCGCCTCGTCGGCAAGAAGGGTGTGCGAAAGGATCTTGATGGCGACGACGCGGTCGAGGGAGATCTGCCGGGCGAGCCAGACGGTGGAGGTGCCGCCGGCGCCGAGGGGGCGCAGGATTTCGTAGCCGGGCAAGGCGGGGGGCGCCGATGGACGGATCGCTTTTTCCATAGAAATCCATTTTGGACGAAATGCGCCGGAAAGGAAACTGCTAAATTGAGCGCTTGCCAAGGGGGGCGGTTTTCGGTGTGGTAGGCGGGCGATGGACCGGATCACACGACAGGTCGAGACGAATTCGGCGGCGGAGACGCAGGCGCTGGCGGCGGAACTGGCGGCGGAAATGCCGCCGGGGACGGTGCTGTGCCTGCATGGCGACCTGGGCGCGGGGAAGACGTGCTTCGTGCAGGGGCTTGCGCGGGCGCTGGGGGTCCGGCGCCCGGTGGGGAGCCCGACGTTCACGCTGATCAACGAGTACAAGGGAAAGAAGCCGCTGGCGCATATCGACCTCTACCGCGTCCGGGGCGCCGGCGATGCGTTCGGGCTGGGGCTGGAGGACTACCTCTTCCATTTCGACGGCGTGGTGGCCATCGAATGGGCGGAGCGGGTGGCGGAGCTGCTGCCCGAAGAGTGCTGGCATGTGCGGCTGGAAGCGGGGACGGGCGAGGAGTCGCGGAGGGTAACGGTGGACCGCCCGGCGGCGGGATGAGACACGGCAGGGGCCGGGACTAGTCCTGGCCGGCGGCGGAATCCAGCCACTTCAGGGCTTCGGCGACGGAGCGGAAGACGGCGTGCTCGACGGGATGGTCCTTGCCTTCGGCCATGGCCTCGTACATGCGTCCGAGCCCGAAGCCGACATCGCCGGGGAGGACGAGGGCGGATCTGCCGCCTTTGCGGAGATGGGCGTAGCTTCTCGCGACGACAAGAATGGAGGAGAGCTGCTCCATGCGGGCGGCGGAAAGATCGCAGTCGGAAAAATTCCAGATGGTGTTGAGAGTGGGGGAGGCGCCGTAGAATTCCTTCAGGGCGCCGATGACTTCTTCGGGCGCGACCTTCCCGGAAAAGACCAGCGTGGTGAGGTCCCGGTCGGAGTCGATGATTTTCTTGATTTGAGCCATGGTCCCAATGCGAGGTTGAAATCAGGGAACCCAACGCTACGCCGGAGGAAAGCGGGAAGTCAAGGCCGCGGTGGCGGTTTTTCCGCGGGAGGGAGGCTTTAGGGCATTTTCGCTTTTATTGCCGCCGCAGGATCCCGATGCAGGCCGGGTGCCCTCACCCGGCGAAATCCCGCCCGGTCAGGGGACCGGGCCTACAACCCGGAATTCAATCGATATGCTGAACGGCTGCAGAACATCCGAATCCGATCTAGGCCCAGGGGTTTTTCCGGGCGGCGAGGCGGGCCGCCCAATCGAGGGCGGCGCGGGTGCTGGAGGGATCGGCGACGCCTTTCCCGGCGATATCGAAGGCGGTGCCGTGGTCGGGGGAGGTGCGGATGATGGGAAGGCCGAGCGTGAGATTCACGCCGCTTTCGAAGGAGAGCATCTTCATGGGGCCGAGGCCCTGGTCGTGGTACATGGCGACGACGGCGTCGTACATTCCGGCGAGGTGCTGGTGGAAGATGGCGTCGGCGGGAATGGGGCCGGCGACGTTCCAGCCGCGGCGGCGGCAGCGGGCGATGGCGGGGGCGATGACGGTCTGCTCCTCGGTGCCGAGGGCGCCGCCGTCGCCGGCGTGGGGATTGAGCCCGCAGATGCCGATGCGTGCGCGCCGGAAGCCCATCCAGGGCAGGGCGAGGGCGAGCATTTCGACGGCTTCGACGATGGAATCGACAGTGAGGGCGTCGGGAACCTTGCGCAGGGGCAGGTGGCGCGTGGCGAGGACGACGCGGATCCGGTTGCCGAAGAGCATCATGGCGTAGCGGCGGGTGCCCGTGAGGCGGGCGAGGAGCTCGGTGTGGCCCGGCTCGCGGATGCCGGCGAGATGGAAGGCCTCCTTGCTGATGGGGGCGGTGACGATGGCGTCCAGGCGGCGGTTCTGCGCGGCGGCGGCGGCGGAGAGGATGTAGGCGTAGGCGGCGCGTGCGGCATCGGCGCGGACGTGGCCCGGACGGTAAAGGGGCGGCGGGGCCATGTCGGGATCCCAGGTGCAGCGGCGCGGAAGCGGGGGCTCGAGGGTCGGCACCTCGGGAGGAAGGGCGCGGCCGATCTGCCGGGCGGCGCGCTCCCAGACGGCGCGATGGCCGATGAGGACGATCCGGCGGCAGGCGGGCTGCGGTTGCAACGCGGCCCGGAGGGCGACTTCAGGGCCGATGCCGTTGGGGTCGCCGGCGGTGAGTCCGATGGCGAGGGTCTTCATGCGCAGGCTCAGCTGAACAGATTGTGGGCGAAGACCTGGATGTAGTACTTGGAACGGAGGGAATCGATCCAGACCTTGTTGAGGCGCTCGAATTCGGCCTTGCGGATTTCCTTTTCGATCTGGGGGGCGACCTCGTTGAAGGGGCGCACGCGGGCCTCCTGGCGTTCGACGAGCTGGACGAGGTAGAGGTGGTCGCCGATCTCGACGGGCCCGGAAATGTCCCCCGGGGCGAGGCCCGCGATGGCGGCGCGAAGGGTCTCGTTGAGGCTGGCGGAGTCGATGAACTCGAGGTCGTCCTGGAGGGCGGCGCCCTCGGGGGCGGAGGTCTCGAAGGCCCCTTCGCCGGCCAGGAGGCGGCCGCGGTGGGCTTCTGCCTTTTCGCGGATGTCCTGGCGTTCCTTCTTCGTGTCGCCGCGGCCGAAATCGAGGGTGCGGAGGCGGACGCGCTCGGGGAGGGAATAGGCGTCGCGCCGGGCATCGTAGGCCTTCTGCATGTCGAGGGGGGTGATGAGGATCTTGGAGGAGACCTCCTTCTGCCGCATGATCTGGACGATGAGCTGGTCCTTCATCTGCTTGCGCCATTCGGCGAAGGTGAGGCGCTCGGCGGCGAGGGCCTTGAGAAAGGCGGTGCGGTCGTTCTGGAACTTGTCGTGGATGACGGAATTGACGTGGTCCTCGACCGCGCGGTCGGGGAGGGTGCCGCCCTGCATCTCGAAATCGAGGAGGATGAGCTCGGATTCGATGAGGTTGTCGCGGACGACATCGTACTCCTCGAGGATCTTCTGCTCGAGCTCGTTGCCGTCGTACTGGGTGGCGAGGCGTTCCTGGACGGGCTGGAGCACGGCCAGGACGTCGCCGACGGTGATGACCTTCCCGTTGACGATGGCGGCATAGCTGTCGAGGAGGATGCCGGAGGCCGGAAGGGCCTGCGCCAAGGACGTCGAGGCCGAGAGAATCAAGATCAACGGAAGGATGAACCGGTTCATGCGGGGCATGATAGGACAAGGGGCCGCGCGGATGCAAGGATGCGGATTGAAAAGCGGCGGGGGATGCCGTAGGGTCGCGGTCGATGAGGACATGCGAGGTCATGCGGGCGGCGTGGATCGGCCTGCTCGGGTGGGCGATGTGCGCACCGGGGCGGGAAATCCCCGTCTATCGCGAGTACACCTTGCCCATTTCCTTCTACGACGAGGAGGGGATGCCGACGGCCGCGCCGGACCGGGAAGCGGTCCAATCGCTGCGGGATTCGAAGGCGCAGGAAGCGTTAATGGGCAAGGAGGCGGTGCTGACGCTGACCCTGACGGGGGGGAGTTCCGTATTTGGGACGCCTGCGCCCGTGACCGGCAAGATGACGCCGATGACGGCCGGCGGAGAGGACAACCGCCGCCGCCAGAAGGGCGAATCGGGCCGGAACTGGCTGGCCAAGAGCCTGTCCCTGCCCAGCCTGGGGCAGACGTCGAGCAATGCGGCGGCCTCGGCGATTTCCGCCGGATCCTCGGAATCCAGCTGGGGCTGGCTGGCCGACGAGGTGGCGGAAGGAGGGGACCGCCTGCTGGAGGAGGAAATCGATCCATTGGCCGCCCAGGAGGCCATGATTTCGGGAGGTGTTTCTCCGTATGAAACGGCGCGCGCCGCCGACCGGCCGGAGGGAGATCCGGTCCGCTCCTCCGCCATGCCTTCGGATCGGGACGGCCGGGAGCAGAAATCGTCGGATTCCCTCCTTGCCCGGAACGATTCCGCCGCCCGGGATCTGGTGGGCGAAGACCGGGCCGTGGCCGCCGGGAAGAGCTATCGAACGGCGCCGGCCATGGCGGAAATGAGCCAGACCCGCCAGATGATTTCCGAATGGTCCGCCGGCGCCCGTCCGGATCTTTCCTCCTGGAAGGAGGCCCTTGGGGGTGCGTCTGCGGAATCCGGCGGGGCCATGGCGGTTCCGGGCGGTTCGTCGGGATTGGATTTGTCTTCCCTTGCAGGTAAAACTTCCGACCGGGGCATGCTTGGCAACCGGTCTTCCGGCGATTGGGGATCAATGGCCGCGCCGGCGGTTTCCTCGTGGCAGGGGAATTGGAACGCATCGGCCGCGGCCAACGGAGAGGGAGGGCTCTCCTCGCGCTTCGCGGCCCCTTCCGATCCCGTTCCTCTGCCGGTGGTTCCGGCCTCCTCCCGCGAGGGGGGGCGGCCCCCGTTCTCCAGCGGGGGGTACAAGCCTGCCTGGTACTAGGATTGCGGCGCCGAAAACCCGGTTTTTCGCAAAAATCCTCCATTTCCGGCCATCCGGGGCTTGACGGCCCTCCTTTTCCCGCTCACACTTCAAAGGTGGAAACCGATGCGCAAAATGGTTTTGGCGCCGCGGGTTCCGACCTGAGGAACGATGGCATGAAACAAACAGCCTGGGGATTGGTGATGGCCGCGGGGAAGGCCGAGCAGATCTCGTCGGAGATCGAGACGGCTTTTTTGTATCTGAACGACCGGCCCGTCCTGGCCTATTCCCTGGCGGCGTTCATGCAGTGCCCGGACATCGACGGCATCGTCGTGGTGGTCAGCCGCGAGCGGGCGGAGAGCGTGCTGGGAATGGTGCAGATGTTCGGATTTTCGAAGGTCCGGAAGATCGTGGTGGGCGGCGCGCGGCGGGCGGCCTCGATGGCCGCCGGCCTCGAGCACATCGCCGACGACGTCGAATGGATATGCGTGCACGATGCGTCGCGCCCGATGGTGAAGCCCGACCTGATCTCGGAAACGGTGAAGAGCGCGCGTCGCCATGGATCGGGCGTGGCCGCGATGGAGATTCCGGACGCGGTGGTGTCCGCGAAGAAGGGCGTGCTGGATTCGCGGCTGGACGCGGAAGGGCGGCTGTGGACGGTGGTTTCGCCGCAGACGTGGCCGCGCGCGGCACTGGCGAAGGCCTATCCGAAGGCAGCGAAGAGCCGGAAGAACTACGAGGACGACCTGGAAGCCATGCTGGATGCGAAAATCGTTCCGCGGCTGGTGCCGACCTCCGCGATTTCGCTGCGCATCCGTTCGGCGGACGACCTCGCGCCGGTACTTGCGCTGATGAAGTGAACGCGCCCGCGGCGCGAATATTTTTCCGCAAAAAACAGTGGAATAGTATTGCATTTCCACGCCGTTTGACGCATAAACACGAACCAGATTGGGAATCTGAACGGAAAAACCCATCTCGAAAAGAAACAGAAGAACAAGGAGTACTGGTTATGGCGAAGGCGATGACGAAGAGTCAGATTGTGGCCGCGGTTGCGGAAAAGTCCGAGATCACGAAGAAGCAGGCTGGCATTGCGTTGGAAGCCCTCTCGGCTTTGGCGTACAAGAATGCGAAGAACGGTTTCACCGTTCCCGGCCTGGGCAAGCTCGTCCTGGTGAACCGCAAGGCTCGCATGGGCCGCAATCCCGCGACCGGCGAAGTGATCCAGATCAAGGCCAAGAAGGTCGTCAAGTTCCGCGTGGCCAAGGCTGCGAAGGACGCGATCCTCGGCGCCAAGTAATTCATCCATTCGGATGATCCCCCAAGCCGCGGCAAATTTGCCGCGGCTTTTTTTTGTTTTAGGCGGGAGAATGAGGGGATTCGGCTAGATCCTCCTCCGACAAAGGGGCAAGAGGCGCAACATGAAGCCGCAATGGGGGTTCTGCGCAATTTCCGAAAATTCTGGTCAATATGCCTTCCAGCGCCTTAATACCAATATAACATGATCGGAATTTTCTTTTAACTGTATATAGTTTGATGATAAGGGGATAGGCGGATAGCATGGGACTCTCAGGAAAGAAGCGTTTTTCTTTCCATAATTATGGAGAGTCGACAAGCCAGCCGAAATGGGTTTTCCCGCCTAGCCTTGCTCTGTATTTACACAGGCTGGGCGGCGGCAGGGTTGCCGTCCGCCTTTGCGCAGGCTTCGTTGCGGATCGAGGTCATTGCCGCATACAACCTGGTGGTGGATTCGAACGTGGAGTCGCCCTCGACCTACGCGCCGCGCGCGGCGTATCTGGGCGCGACCTACCACAACGACGGGACGAATCCGTTGACGGACGTGTGGGCGTACATCGGGGATTACACGGCCGGCACGCCGGGAACCTATCCAAGCCGGGCGCATCCGCCACTGGACGGCCCGCTGCCGGGCGATGAATTCGCGCTGACGCACGAGGGCGGGGCGCTGGGGACGGCGGACGCGACGCGGTATCTGGGGACGATTGACCCCGGCGAAAGCGTGACGGTCTACTGGCTGGTGAGCTATCCGAACGTCGACGACAACGGCGACGCGGTGTGGGGGCCGAGCGTGAAGCCGGACGACGACCTGTGGCTGGAATACGACGTGTGGGGCACCGCGCGGGACGGGGCGGCGCCGCTGGAGGCGGTTGAATCGCGCACGGTGACGATGCGCAACGAGATTTCGGCGATGGCCAACAAGATCTTCCCGAACGGCGCCAACAAGGTGCCGGACGAGTACAAGGCGCTGCTGGAAATCTACACGCCGTCCTGGACGAACACGGCGGAGGACGGCACGCCGGGCACGCTGATCTCGACCGAAGGCATCTGGTACGATCTTGGCAACGTGGGGGCGGGGTTCGACAACAACGGCGACCTGATTCCCGACCGCAACGCGTGGCTGCAGCCGGTGGGCGACGCGGACCTGTTCGACCCGTCCTGCTTCCGCCTGGTCCACACCTATGCGCTGGTGATCGTGAAGCTCAACGACGGGACGGAACGGATCTACAACGTGGAGGACCAGCTCTACTTCGAGAACATTCCCGAAAACAACAACGGGGCCGTCGGGTACGTCCGCTACGAGTTCCTGAGCCTGCGCGGAGGCTGCTCCAGCACGCTGACCCCGTACCAGGAAGTGGCGTCGGGCGACGACAACGAGAAATTCAACGGCGACTACGGGGCGACGCTGGGGCAGGGGCTGTCGAGCGGCACGACGGCGGTGCAGATCGCCAAGTCGGCGAGTCCCGCCTCGACGGTGGCCGGAGGCACGGTCAATTATGCGATCGGTTTCACCAACGCCGGGACAGTGGCGGTGGGGCATCCGGAGATCTTCCTTCCGCTGGTGGTGCAGGATTCCATCCCGACGGGAACGGTCTACGTGGCAGGCAGCGCCACCAACGCCAACGTCCTGCCGGCGGGCGTGACGAACTACACCGTGTACTATTCGACGAACCACGGCGGAAGCTGGACGACGACGGAACCGGCGGCGGCAGCGAATGTGACCGACCTGCAGTGGTGGCTGAGCGGCTCCTTCGAGCCGGGAACGACCGGTCTGGTGGGCTTTGCGGTCGCGGTGGATTCGCCCTACACGAACGCCAGTCCCGTCGTGCCGAACGTGGCGGGGCTGAGCCTGGGCGGCGCGATCCCGTTCCTGACCGACGAAGCCAGCACGCTGGTGCAGGGCGTCAACGCGCTGGGCGACACGGTCTGGCGCGACGATGGCACGGGAGGCGGATGGCTGGGCAACCAGGCGCAGGATGGGTCCGAGGCGGGCCTCGCGGGCGTCGCCGTGCGGCTCTACTACGACCTCGACACCAACGGCGTGGTCGACGGGGCCGACTTCCTCCTGGCCTTGACCAACACGGATGCGGCCGGCACCTACGTTTTCACCAACCTGCCGGACGGCCAGTATGTCGTGCAGGTGGAGGCTTTGGACGCGGATATCCCCTTCGGCTTCACGCCCACCACGCCCACGAACTGCTCCCTCGCGCTCGATGCGGCCCGGACGAACGCCAATGCCGTGACGAATCTGACGGCGGACTTCGGCTTCGCGCCGGCCCTGACGCTGACCAAGGCGCTGGCGAGCACCAACGCCTTCCGCGAGGGACAGTACGCGACCTATACCCTGACCGTTTCCAACAGCCTCCCCGGCGATGGCAGCGGGAACGGTTCGCCGGCCAGCTACTACGCCTGGGCCACCAGCGGCGTGGCCGGCGCGACGGAATGGATCAACTACCCTGCGGTGTATACGCCGCCGGGGCCCGACGGCATCCACGCCTCCAACAAGTTTTCCGCCGCCTCGAAGACCTTCGTCCTGTCGAACTTCCCCGTCGGCGTGCAGGTGGGCGGAATATCCAACGTGTCGCTGCTGCTGCCCATCGTGACGTCGCCGAACCTCACGCCCTCCGGCACGCTGCAGGTCGATGTCCAGCGCCGTTCGCCGGCGGCGACGATGTATTCGTCGGTCTACAGCATCACCAGCCTGGTCAGCGGCACGTGGACGATCCCGATGACGGGTACGTTCGCCTGGACGTGGGCGGATTTCGCCACGAACTACACGGTGACGCTGACGGCGAACAAGGGCGGCGGCGCGGCCGGAACCGGCTATCTGCAGCTGGACGCCGTCGGGTTCAAGATCCTGGGCACCGAACTGACGGGCGAAGCGAGCGGCACCACGACGCTGGACCCGGTGCCGCTGACGGATCAATACGATGCGGATCTGATGCAGTATGTCGGCGCGGTGCCGGCCCCCGCCTCCGCGACCACCAACGGGACGGCCCCCGATTCGGTGGGAAGCCTTTACTGGGGCGACATCGGGCCCATCTATCCCGGCGGCACCTCGACGGTGGCGGTGACCTTCAAGCTGCTGGAGCCGCCGAACAGCGCCGAAACGGAGTCGGCGAACACGGTCTGGACGACGAACGCCCAGATCCAGGCCGGATTGCCCGTCAACGCGGCGACGAGCACCGCCACGGAGATCCTGCTTCCGGCGGCCACGCTGGGCAACTACGTGTGGCGCGACCTGAACGGCGATGGAGTCCAGAACGAAACCAACATGGGCATCGCCAGCGTGGCGGTGTCCCTCACGCCGCCGGCGGGCATCGACCTCGGTTCCGGCGCGGGAGTGCCGGTCACGAATTGGACGGATGCGGCGGGCTACTACCTGTTCGAGTCGATTCCCGCGACGGGCGTCTACACGGTGCGGGTGGTGGCGGCGACGCTGCCGGGCGGCGCGGGCGCCAGCACCTACGACGAATCCGGCGCCTACGACGGCGTCGCGGCCGTCTATCTGGATCCCGCCGCCGCGCCGGGCCACACCAACAACGTGCACCTGACGGCGGACTTCGGCTACCAGACGCAGACGACCATCGAAGGCACGATCTGGCACGACTGGGACCGGGGCGCCGAGACCAACCGCGAATCCGGCGAGGATTGGCTGACGAACGTGGTCGTCTATCTGTGCGCAAGCCCGTCGCCATGCGGTCCGGGGGCATCCCTCGCCACGAACGCGACGGCGACCAACGGCAGTTTCCGCTTCGTGGGTAGCTACACGGGCGCCTACACCATCCTGGTGGCGACCAACACGGGCATGATGACCAACCGCGCCTGGAACCTGTCGTGGGACACCGACGGGACCAGCAGTGTGAGCCATGTTTCCGTCACCGTAGCCAGCGGCGGCGTGGCCCGCGCGGATTTCAGCTATTGGCAGGCTGGCGACTACACGATCGGCGACACGCTCTACTACG
Source organism: uncultured Verrucomicrobiota bacterium (assembly GCA_937860055.1). Classification (GTDB taxonomy): domain Bacteria; phylum Verrucomicrobiota; class Kiritimatiellia; order CAIQIC01; family Lenti-01; genus Lenti-01. Next base: position 89,246 of record CALMBO010000014.1, read on the forward strand.
ACTGGGACGGCAACGGCATCCAAAGCAACGCCTTCGAGGAAGGCGTCGCCGATGTGACGGTATACCTCTACGAGGACGCCAACAGCAACGGCGTGGTCGACACCGGCGCGGATGCCTTCATCGCTTCGGCCACCACGGCGTCCAATGGCTACTACGCCTTCACCAACCTGTTCGCCACGAACACCTATCTGGTCTACGTGGACCCGAACGATCCGGACCTGCCGGAGAACTACCTCGTAACCGGGGATCCCTACGGCACGATGGATGCGCGCAGCGTGGTCACGCTCACGAACGCCAGCAACTACCTGCAGGATTTCGGGTTCCAGCCCTCTGGTGGCGGCTCGATCGGCGACACAGTGTGGAAGGACATGGATGCAGACGGCGCCCAGTCCGGCATGCAGGAAACCGGCATTTCGAACGTGCTGGTCAGCCTGTACGTCGATTTCAACAACGACGGCACCTACGTGCTCCTGCGGACGACGAACACGGGTTCCGCAGGCGCCTATCTCTTCGGTTCCCTGCCGGACGGGGAATACCGAGTCGTGGTGGATCCGGCCGACGCCGACCTGCCGGCGGACGCCTTCGGAAACGCCTATTATCCCAGCACGGCCGTCTCCCGCGATGTGACGATCAGCGGTGGAAGCGCCTATTTGGACGCCGATTTCGGATTCGCGCCGTACGGGGCCATTGGCGACACGGTCTTCTGGGATGCCAACCGGAACGGCACGCAGGATTATTCCGAGGACGGCGTGTCGGGCGTCGTGGTCCGGCTCTATTACGATGCGAACGCGAACGGCGCCTATGACGTTGGCGAGACGCTGGCGGCCAGCGCCACGACGGATGTCGCCGGCGCCTACCTGTTCGAGGGCCTGCTCCCGACCAACTACGCCGTCCGGATCGTGACCACGAACGGGCCGCTGTTCGGCGTTTCCCCGTCGGCCGATCCGGACTCGGACGGCTATGCCTGCGCGGACACCAACAACGCCGTGCCGTGCGACGACCAGTACGGGCTCGATCTGGGCAACGGCCAGAACTTCATGGGCGCGGATTTCGGCTACGCGCCGCCGGGCGTGATCGGCGACCTGCTGTGGGTGGATACCAACACCAATGGCGTTCAGGATGCGGGCGAATCCGGCCTGCCGTACGTTTCCGTGGTGCTCTATTCCAACGGCACGGCCATCGCCACCAACGAGACCGACGCGGACGGCTACTACTATTTCAGCGGCCTGCCCGACGGTACCTACGGCGTGCAGGTGGCCACCGGCGATGCGGATTTCCCTGCGGGATTGACCAATGTCTGGACGGCCGACGGCACCTTCGACGACTACGCGACCAACATCGTGATCTCCGGCGGAACGGTGGTTTCGGTCGGCGGACTTCCCTGCACGGGCTGCGACCTGTCGATCGATTTCGGCTACCGTTATGCGGGAAACAACAGCCTGAGCGGCACGATCGGATACGACGCGGGGCCTTTCGACGGCGTGCTGAACGGCACCAACGCCAGCGGCGTGGCGACCAACGAGTCGGCCTATGCCGGCGTGTCCGTCTATCTCTACCTGTGGAACGACGACGGCGACGGGATCGTCGAGGCCGGGGAATATGCCGCGATTGCGTCGACGGCCACCGGGACCAACGGGGATTATTCCTTCGCGGGCCTGCCCAACGGAGACGGCGACGACCGGTATATCGCGGCGAGTTCGGCACCCGAGGACTACCTCAAGCTGACCACCACGAACGGATCCATTTCCGGGGTGGGCGTGGTCGAAACGACCAACGCATCGGGGAACACCGTTTCCGCCTACCTGACGGTGAATGTGGCGCCGGCGATCACCGGCATGGATTTCGCCTACCGTTCCACGAAGAACTACGATTATGGCGATCTGCCGGAAAGCTACCAGACGCTGCTGCCGGGCGGCGCGCGGCACGTGGTGGCGACTTCGAACCTGTACCTGGGCTCCACGGTGGACGTCGAAGGCAACGGCCAGCCCTCCGCGGCCGCCGACGGCGATGACCTTGCCGGCACGGACGACGAGGATGGCGTGCAGCTCGATGGCGTCTGGCAGGATGGCGTCGCCGGCGGCATGCTGCAGGTGGCCGTGGGCCAAGGTTCGGGCTGGTTGATCGGCTTTATCGATTTCAACGCCGACGGCGACTTCGCGGATGCCGGCGAGATGGTTGTCCACCAGGAGGTGTCGGATGCCGGCGGTCCGGATTCCGACGGGGCCTATCCGGTTTCGGTGGATGTGCCCGTGGGAACGATCAACGCCGCCACGACGACGGCCTTGAACGCGCGTTTCCGCCTCCTTTCCGAAGATCCCTTCGTGCCGGAACTGGCGTTTTCGGGCACGGCCGAAAACGGCGAAGTGGAAGACTACGTCTGGGACCTGCTCGGCAGCATCGGCGATTACATCTGGGAAGATCTCGACGGCGACGGCACGCAGGATGCGGGCGAACCGCCCATCCCCGGCGTGCGCGTGTTCATCGATCTCGATACCGACGGCCAGTGGCAGACCAGTGAACCATGCGCGACGACCGATACCAATGGGCTCTACTACATCGGCGGCCTTACGCCGGACACCTATTCGGCGAGGGTGGACACCAATACGCTGGAGGTGGGGCTCGTCCCCACCTGGGACCGCGATGGAACCGGCAGCCGGCACGTTGCGTCCGTCACCCTCTCGCAGGGAGAGGCGATCCGCGATGTGGACTTCGGCTATGCCACCGCGTTGTCGGATCTGGCCGTCTGGAAGACGGTGGATGCGGCCATCGTGGACGAGGGCAGCAACGTGGCGTTCACGGTGACGGTCACCAACCTCGGTCCCGATGCCGTGGACGTCCTCGCGCTCGGGGACCTGCTTCCGGCCGGCCTGACTTTCGTCTCCTCCTCTCCGAGCCAGGGCAGCTACGATTCCGGCACGGGGGAATGGAATGTGGGCGCGCTGGCCGTTTCCGGCGGCGCGTCACTGTCGATCATCGCGGCCGCGGCGGCCGGGACGGGAGGAACGACGCTCACCAACGTCGCCAGCCTGTCCGGATCCGATCCGGTGGATCCCCAGCCCTCCAACAACGTGGCGTCCGCGGCCGTGACGGTCCGCGGCGCGGATCTTGCGGTGAGCAAGAATGCCAGCAACCTGCGGCCGGACGAGGGGGATCCGGTCACGTACCGCGTCGCGGTGACGAACCTGGGGCCGTCGGACACCACGGGCGTCTCGCTGTCGGACCTGCTGCCGGCGGGCGTGACTTATGTGTCGAACCTGACCAGCCAGGGTTCCTACGACAACGGCGCCGGCACGTGGACGGTGGGGGCGCTCGCGGCCGGTTCCAATGCATGGCTGGACATCTTCGTGACCGTGGATTTCGGCACACTGGGCACGATCATCACCAATTCGGCAGCGGTGGCCGCCCAGGATCTCCCGGATCCGGTGGCCACCAATGATTCCGCCCTGGTGCGGATCTACGTGCCGCCGCTGGTGCTGTACAAGACCGCCGACACGAACCTCGTGGAGTTCGGCGGCACCATCACCTACACGATCACCGCCACGAACATCGGGCCCTGGGTGCACACCAATGTCGTCATCCACGACCCGCTGCCGGCGGGAACGATCTATGTGCCCGGCAGCATCACCTTCACTTCCTTCCCGCCCCGGGCGGACACGGTGGAATCCGCGCGCGACGAGTTCGCGGCGCAGGCCTACACGAACCAGGATGGCGCCTGGCCCTGGACGGGCGCTTGGCAGGAGGAGGGAGAGAGCGACGGGGCGTCGGCCGGCTACGCGCAGGTGCTGACCAACGGATGGGCCAGCCTCGGCCAGACCCGCGCGCTGGCGCGCGCCGTCGACATCTCCTCGGCCGAAAGCGCGGAATTCTCCTTCTCCCTCCGCCAGGCCACGGTCACGCGGACGAACAACATCCGCGACGAGTTCAATGCCGCGGCCTACACCAACAACAACGGCACCCTCGCCTGGACCGGCAACTGGGTTGAAACCGGCGACGATCTTTCGGCGGCGGCGGGGGACATCCTGGTCTCGGGCGGCGTGCTGTCCTTCAGCGGGTTGGAGGCCAACGACGAAGTCGGCCGCTGGGCGAAATATGCCGGCAACACCAATGCGACCCTGACGTTCGACTACGCCGGTTCCGGCCTGACCGCCACGCGTTCGATGAACGTATACATCCTCTCCAACGCGACCGAATTCCTGCTGGCCAGCTACACGGCGGCGGGGTCGGGCACGGCCACCTTCGACCTTACACCGTACCTGGGCGCCTCGGCGTCTTCCTCCAACCGGATTGTCTTCCGCGCCGGCGGGACGGACTGGGCCAGCCAGAGCTTCACCGTGGACAACGTGAACATCGCGCTGGAGCGGCCGATGCAGACGACGCTGGACTACGCCTATGTCCAGGTCTCCACCAACGGGAGCGACTGGACGACGCTCCTTTCCACCAACGGCAACATCGGCGGCACCCTCGCCACCAACTTCGACCTGGCCGCCTGGCGGAGCACCCAGACGTGGGTGCGCTTCCGCACGACAGGCTACACCAACACCGGCGCCCAGCTCTGGTTCGACGATGTGGACGTGGAAACCGTGAAGGAACCCGGAACCGACGAGGTCGGCGAACCGCCCGATCTCCTGAGCGGCTGGACGATGGGAACCAGCGAAGCCGTGCGGATCACCTACCAGGTTGCCGTGGACGACACCCTGTTCACCACGCAGGTCGTCAATACCGCGTCGGCCTCCAGCGACCTGCAGCCGGATGCCGTGACATCGGTCGTGACCACGGCGGTCGATCTTGTCGGCGCGCAGCTCGGGGATTTCACCTGGGTGGACAGCGATTATGACGGACAGCAGGACGCCGGGGAGCCGGCGCTGTCCAACGTGGTCGTCACGCTTTGCAACGCGTCTTCCAACATCCTCGGCGTCACGACGTCTTCGGCATCCGGCGCGTACGCATTCACGAACCTGGTGCCGGGTTCCTATTTCGTTTCGTTCGCCCCTCCGGCCGGTTACCGGTTCACGGTTTCCAACGCGGGCGGCGACGCGACCGACAGCGATCCGATGGCAGACACCAACCGCACGGCGCTCGTCACCCTCATCGACGGCCAGGTGGACGACACGTTGGATGCCGGGTTTTACCTGCCGGCATCGGTCGGCGACTACACCTGGGAGGATTCGGACGGAGACGGGCAGCAGGACGCCGGGGAGCCGGCGCTGTCGAACGTGGTGGTGACGCTGTACGACGCCGTTTCCAACGTCGTGGGCGTCGCGACGTCCTCGGCGGCCGGCGCCTATGCGTTCACGAACCTCGTGCCGGGCACCTACGCGGTGGGATTCGCGCCGCCGTCGGGTTATCTGTTCACGACCTCCAACGTGGGCGACGACGCGACGGACAGCGACGCGCTGGCGGCGACGGAGCGAACGGGCGGATTCACGCTGGCCAGCGGACAGACCGACCAAACAGCGGATGCGGGCTTCTACCGGTTGGCGACGGTCGGCGACCGGGTGTGGTACGATGCCAGCCACGACGGCATCCAGGACGCGGGCGAGACCAACGGCTTCGCCGACCTGCCGGTCAGCCTGATGCGCACGAACGACACCGTGGTCCAGACCGTCGTGACCGATGGCGCCGGACAGTATCTCTTCACCAACGTGGCTCCGGGAACCTACTACGTTCGCTGGGACCTGACGAATCTTCCGCCCGCCGTCGGCGTGACGCTTTACCACTCGGGCTCTGGCGACGTCGACAGCGACGGCATCACGAATGGAACGGGCGAATATGCCGTGACGACCCCTGTCGCGATCCAGGGAGCCCAGACCAACCTGGATCTCGACCTGGGCATTGCGCCGATGGGAACGACCCGCGCCGAAGTGGCGGAAGTGTGGGGCGAGTGGACGGAGGGGGAAGGTCGCGTGGCGTGGCGCACAAGCTCGGAATGGAACACGGCCGGATTCCTTGTCTATCGAGTCGATCCGGAAACGGGGATGGAAACCCGGTTGGACGACAAGCTGGTGCCGGCGGCATTCAACGAAGCGGGGGCGGTCTACGAACTGGCGGATCCGGAAGCCGCCGAAGGCGACGAGCGAACCTACCGGTTGGAGGAAATCGAATTGTCGGGCGCCGCGCTGGATCTGGGGATCCACGTGGCGACCTTCGCCGCGCCTCCGGCGGCGGCCCGGAAGGCGCAGGCCTCGGCGCGGGCCTCGAAGGCGGTGCTGGAGCCTTCGCGGCTGGCCGTGCCGAAGGCCCAGGGACCTTCGGCCATGTTGAAGGCAACGTTGCGGGAAGAGGGGATCTACGGGATTTCCCTGCAGGCCATCGCCGCCGGCATGGGGATCTCGTTCGAAGAGGCGCAGGTGCTGGCTGCCGGCAACCGGCTGGCGGTTTCCGAGCAGGGCGTTCCGGTGCCGCTTTTCTATGACGAGACCCGGGCGCGCCTCGTGTTCCATGGCAAGCCGACGGACAACTGGTACACGCGGGACAACGTCCTCCTGATTTCGGCGGGCGAGGGACGGGCCATGGCCCGGCGCGAGCCGGGGGCGGCATCCGGCGAATCGGTATTCCCGGCGACGGTCCGCTTCGAGGTCGACAAGTATCCCTTCGACAGTTCGGTGGTGAAGCCCGAGGATTTCTACTACTGGGAGTATGTCATCAGCGGGACCAATGCCTCGGCGACCCGCAGCTTCGCGCTCGATCTGGCGGGCCGGACGGGCGACGTGGCGCTGAACGTGCGGTTGATGGGCTGGTCGAGCACGACCAACGATCCGGACCATCTGGCAGAATTCCGGGTCAATGGCCAACTGCTGGGCTCGGTGACCTTCGACGGGCAGGATGCCGTGGAGACGAGGCTTTCGGTTCCCCTTGCACTGGTGTCGAACGGATGGAACACCCTTTCGGTCAAGGGAGTCCTGCAGCCGGGCCGCACGCACAGCTATTTCGTGGTGGATTGGATCGAGGCCTCGTTCGAGCGCGAGCTGGCCCTGCTGTCCGGCGGCACGGCGCATTTCCTCGCCGGCGGCGCCGAAGCCGTCTCCGCCGCCGCCTTTGCGGAACCGGTGGCGCTGGCGCTGGACGAAGCGGGGACGCCGGCGTGGATCGCCGACGGGAACGGCGCCTTGCCGTCCAGGGCCTGGGCCGTGGAGTCCCCGGAGGAGCGGTTCGCGGTGGCCGAGGCGGATGCGATCCCGATGCTGGAGCCGGAGGCGGTGGTGGCGGATCCCTGGTTCCTTTCGGAAACCAACCGGATCGACTATCTGGTCTTGACCTCGCGCACGCTGGAACCGGCGGCGCGGGAACTGGCCGACTACCGGGCCGGGCAGGGGTTGCGGACGGGCGTGGCCACGTTCGAGGATGTCTGCGACTGGATGACGGGCGGCCTGCGCACACCGGAGGCGGTCCCCGCGCTGCTGGCCCATGCGGCGTCGGCCTGGAAGGAATCGCCGTGGATGGTGGTGCTGGCCGGCAATGGCCACTATGATTACCTGGGGGCTTTGAGCAACGAGATGAACCATCTCCCGCCGATGCTGCTCCAGACGCAGGACGGGATCTTCTCGGCGGACGGACAGTTGTCGGATGTCGATGGCGACGGCCTGCCAGACATCGCCATCGGGCGCCTGCCGGCAAGGACGACGAACGAGCTGGCGGCGATGGTGGCGAAGATCAGGGCGTTCGAGGCGGAGTTTGGATCCGACTGGCAGAACCAGATGGTGCTGGTGGCCGATACCAACGACGCCTCGGCCGGCGACTTTGCGGCGGCCAACGAAAAGCTGGCCTCTTTGGCCGGCGCGGACCGGCCCGTGGCGCGCATCGACCTGAACGCCACGCCGGTCGCCGCGGCGAAGACGGGCCTTACGAACTGGTTCAAGACCGGCGCCGGATTCATTCATTACACCGGCCATGGCGGCGTCAACAGCTGGAGCCCGAAGAAACTGTTGCTGGCGACGGATGTCAATGCGATGACCAACGCGCGCAAACCGGCGGTGGTGGCGTTGAGCTGTCTCGTGGGCCGCTTCGAGGCACCGGGCGTGGACAGCATAGGCGAGCTGCTGATGCGCCGCGCGCAAGGCGGAGCCACGGCGGTCTGGGGGCCGTCGGGCCTGTCGCGGAACGATCCGGCGGTGGAACTGGGCGAAGTTTTCTACCGGGCGGTGCTGCAGGAGGGGGCGGGCACGCTGGGGATGGCGATCCTGCAGGCCCGCCGAAGCCTGCAAGGCAACCTGTTCACAAAAGACACGTTCGACATCTACAATTTGCTGGGCGATCCGGCCCTTCGCATCGCCGGCAACCTGGCCGGGCAGCCGTCCGATGCCAACTTTGCGCAGTGGCGCTGGCAACGCTTCTCCCCAGGGGAACTGGCCGACCCTCAAATCAGCGGTGCGACGGATGCGAATTTCTTCGAGTATGCGATGGATGGAGGGCATCCTGTCGAGGCCGAGTTGCCCGAGTTCGGCTATCCGCTGCCGGCGGAAGAGGACGAACCCGGCTTCATTCTCCGCTGGAAGCGGCGCGTGAGGCGTTCTGACATCGAATACCAGCTGTTGCTTTCCCGTGATTTGACGTCTTGGGAGGCGGATTCGCCGGATCTTGAGACGGTTGGTATAGAGCCGGATCCGGATGGAGTGATGGAGACGGTCCGCACAAAGATTAAGCGGCCCAATGAAATGCGGGTATTTATCGGCATCCAGGCCCGGAAAAAATAGCGGACCATCGGGCGGGGCGGGATGGGGATTATAACAAAATCCTAATAATTAAATTTGCCATAACATAATCTTAATATATTGTTTCTCGTGTGGCAGGAGGAGCGGGTGGATGCCGCAGGTCCTGCCGGGTGAAATCCGGCGAGAAAACAATGAAACCATGGATGCACATGCTGGGGTTCTTGTGCATGGCCTATCCAGCGGAAATCCTCTTGGCGGCTTCGTCATTCCCTCCAGAGCCATCGACCGCTTCCGTGCCTGTCACGTTGGCCATTCCCCGGGTCTCCGAATCCTCTCCTGTTTTGAAGGTGAAGTTCCGCCAGGAGGGGATCTATGGCGTGCGGTTGCAGGACATCGCCGACGGGATGGGCATTCCCTTGGATGACGTCCGGCAAACGGCGGCCATCGGCGGTCTGGAACTCCGGGCGCCGGAGGGTTCGATCGCCACGCATCTGGATCCGGCGGGAGACCGGATTCTGTTCCACGGCCGGCCGACGGACAACTGGTACGCGCGCGACAATGCCGTCTTGATCCGCCGGGGGGAGGGGCGGACCATGCCATGTCGCAGTCCCGCCGCCGGGCAGGGAGAATCGGTGTTTCCCGTGGCGGCCCGTTTCGAGGTGGACCGGTACCCCTTCGATGCCGCGCCGGACCGGTCCGGGGATTTCTTCTATTGGGAATATGTCATCGCCGGAAATGCGACCTATGGGACGCGCGATTTCCCCATGGACCTTTCCGGATATGCGGGTGGAGATCTGGCGCTGAGCGTTGGGCTGGGCGGCTGGACCAGCACGACGAATCCGGTCGACCATTGCGCGGAGGTGCGGGTGAACGGCTATCTGGCCGGGACATTCACCCTGGATGGAAAACAGGTCCTCGAGGCTTCATGCACCGTGCCGGCCGGTTGCCTGTCCAACGGCTTGAACACGGTGTCGGTGAAAGGTGTCCTGCCGCCGGGGGTGAAGAGCAGTTCGTTCGTGGTGGATGGGTTCGAGGCGTTCTTCCTCCGTTCGCTGGCGCCCGTGGCGGGGACCCTCCATTTCGAGCCGGGCGGGGCGCCCGGCGTATCGGCGGCGGCCTTTGCCGAGCCTGCGGTCATGGCGCTGGACGAAGCCGGGGAGCCGACATGGATCGCCGACGTCTCCGGCGGGCTGCCGGACAAGGCCTGGGCGGTTTCCGGAACGGATGCCCGGTATGCGGTGGCCGAAGCCGCAACCATTCCGATGCTGGCGCCCGAGCCGGCGGCGGCGGATCCGTGGTTCCTGGCGGCAACCAACCGCATCGATTATCTGGTGGTGGCATCGCGGGAACTGGCCTCGGCGGCGCAGGAGTTGGCCGACTACCGTTCTTCGCAGGGGCTTCGCGCCGGGGTGGCCGTTTTCGAGGACATTTGCGACGAGATGGCCGGTGGGATCCGCACGCCGGAGGCCGTCCCCGCGCTGCTGTCCCGCGCGGCGGCGAACTGGGCGGAGGCGCCGTGGATGCTCGTGCTGGCCGGGAACGGGCATTACGACTATCTGGGAGCCATGAGCAACGAGGTGAACCACCTGCCGCCGCTGCTGGTTGAAACAAGCGATGGCTTGTATGCCGCGGACGGCCTGGCCGGGGATGTCGATGGCGACGGTCTTCCGGATGTCGCCGTGGGACGCCTGCCGGCACGGACTCCGGCGGAATTGGCCGCCATGGTGGCCAAGATCAAGGACTATGAAGCCGGCTTCGGCGCGGATTGGCAGAAAGAGGTGCTGCTGGCGGCGGACAAGTTCGATTTTTCGGCCGGCGATTTCTCCGCGGTCAATACCCGGTTGTCGGGGCTGGCCACGGGTTCCTTCCATGTGGCGGCGCGCGTCGATTTGGACGTGGACCCCATCGCCACGGCCCGGACGACGTTCCTCGGCCGGATCAAGGCCGGCGCGGGATTTGTCCATTATTCGGGGCACGGCACCTCCCTCCGGTTCAGCTCGCTGGGTCTGCTGACGACGAACGATGTGCGGACGATGACCAACCGCTGTCCGCCGGTGGTCGTGGCCTACAGCTGCCTGGCGGGGCGTTTCGAGGTTCCCGGTCCGGCCTGCCTGTGCCTGGGGGAACATTTGCTGCAACGCGCCGGTGGCGGGGCGGTGGCGGCGTGGATGTCCTCCGGATTGCCGCGCCTGTCGCCGGCGGAGGATCTGGGCGCGGCGTTCTACCGGGCGGTCCTGCAGGAAGGGGCCGGGACGCTTGGGCTGGCCATTCTGCGCGCGCGCCGCTCGATGGAGGAAACCCTGTTCGCCCGCGACACCTTTGCGACCTACAACCTGCTGGGCGATCCGGCCCTGCGCCTCGCCGGCAACACCGCCGGCCATGCCTCCGACGAGACCTTCGCGCAATGGCGCTGGCAGCGGACCGCTCCCGCCGAACTGGCCGTTCCGGAAACCAGGGAAGCAACGGAGGCGAAATTCTTCGAGTACGCCACGGCCGGCGCGCCGCTTGAAGCCGAACTGCCGGAGTTCGGCTATGCATTGAAGGCGGTGGCCGAAGAGCAGGGATTCATCCTGCGCTGGAAGCGGCGCGTGATGCGTTCGGATGTCGACTACCGGCTGCTCCTGTCGGGCGATCTGCAGACGTGGCAGGAGGATTCGCCCGACCTGGCCGAAATCGGCGTGGAAACCGATCCCGACGGGATCATGGAGACCGTCCGCACGAAGGTGAAGCGTCCCGATTCCATGCGCGTCTTTGTCGGCATCAAGGCGAAGAGGAAGTAGGGGGCGGACTCCGGCCGCGCCCGGCTAGGCAGGGGAGGCGGGGCTGGGCAGGTAGATCTGGAAACGGGTGCCGTGCCCGGGTTCGCTGTGGACATCGATGAATCCGTTGTTTTGCTGGACGATGCCGTACACGGCGGCCAGGCCCAGGCCGGCTCCCGGGCCCTTGGTGGAGAAAAACGGTTCGAACAGCTTGTCCAGGGTCTCCGCATCCATGCCGGCGCCGGTGTCGCTCACGGCGAGCATCGCATAGTCGCCGGGGGCGCGGCCGGAAGGCAGGGCGGCGCTGGCGGCATCCAAGCGGATGCGGCTGGTTTCGATGGTGATGGTCCCCGCCCCCGCGATGGCGTCCCGGGCATTGAGGCACAGGTTGACCAGGATCTGGTCGATCTGCGCGGGGTCGATTTCCACCAGGCCCGGATTCGGGCCCGGCCGCCAGGAGAGATCGATGTTTTCGCCGATCAGGCGCCGCAGCATCTTGAGCATTTCCGAAACGGTCGAGTTCAGATCGAGCCGCTGGGGATCGGAAGGCATCTGGCGGGCAAAGGCCAGCAGCTTCCTGGTCAGGTCGGCGGAGCGCTCGGCGACCTTCCGGATTTCCTGGAGATCGCCATAGTGGGGGTGGGCCGGGTCGAGGTTCTCCAGCATCAGCTCCACGGAACTGAGGACGGCGCACAGCATGTTGTTGAAATCGTGGGCGACGCCGCCGGCCAGCCGGCCCACGGATTCCATTTTCTGCGCATGGACCAGCTGGTCCTGGAGCTTTTCCCGTTCCGACTCGGCCTTTTTCCGGGCGGAGATGTCGATGAAGCTTTCCAGCAGGTAGTCCCGTCCATCCAGCGCGAGCGGGACAACGGTCTTGAAGATGGGAACATGGCTTCCGTCCGCGCGGACCAGCACCCGTTCCGAACGGTCGACGACCTGTTCCATGTCGCATACGGGGCAATGGAACATCTCGGAAGGACAGATGAATCCGTGGCAGGTGCGCCCCACGATTTCCTCCGCCGGGAGGCCGATCATGGCGGAGGCCGCCGCGTTGACCTGTGCGATGGTGCGGGTGGCCCGGTCGACCAGCATCAGGCCGGCCGGATTGGCGTCGAACAGCACCGCGAAGCGCGCCTGGCTTTCCTGCTGCGCGGCATCCGCCAGCTTGCGTTCGGAGATGTCCCGGTCGATCCCGATGTACCCGGCGGGCTTGCCATGCCCATCCAATACCAGCGAGATGACGGTCGAAGTCCAGAAGGTTTCGCCGTTCCGCCGTTTCTGGACATGTTCGCCGTGCCAGGAGCCTTTTTCGGCGATTTCCTTCCGGAAGGCCTCTTCGTCGGGGGCCTCGGCCGCGCCAGCGAACTCGCGGTAGGGCCTGCCCATGACCTCTTCGGCCGTGTAGCCGTACATGGTTTCGGCGCCGCGGCTCCAGTAGAGGATGCGGCCTTCCAGGTCGGAGGCGACGACGGACTCCCTCACGCTGTCCAGCAGCTGGGCATGGAGGCGGAGGCGCTCCTCCGTCTGTTTGCGTTCCGTGATGTCCCGGGAAATGCCCAGGAAGGCCGGGGCATGGCCGCTGACGCCGCGGATGAACGAGCCGTTCGACATGTGCCACCGCCAGGTGCCGTCCGAGCGCCGCATCCGGTGCTCCACGCCGCTCTGCTTTTCGCCTTTCCGGGCCTGTTCCAGGGCGGCGCTGTACGCGGGCAGGTCCTCCGGATGGAGGAAGTCTCCAATGGGCCTTCCCACGACGTCGCCGGGCTTCTGCCCCAGGAATTCCGTCCAGTTGGGGGAGACGTAGGTGAAGACTCCGTCGGCATCCAGCGAATAGACGATGTCGTTGGCATTTTCCACGAAGGACCGGAAACGTTCCTCGCTTTCCCGTGCCCGCTTGTACATGCGCAGGTTTTCCTCGCTTTGCGATTCCAGTTCCTGGGTGCGGAGGGCCACCTGGCGCTTCAGCGCGGCGTTCCAAAGGAGGATGGACAGCAAAAGCGCCGCCAGAGCGAGGGCCGCGCCGCCGAGCCAGGGTGGAACGCGGAAGCCCACGTCCTCGGATGTCCAGCGCCGCAGCGATTGATAGTAGACGGACAAGGGGTCGTTTTTCATCCGTTGCAGCTGCCGGTCGATGGCGTCGAGCCGGGTGGGGTCGCCTGTCCGCGGCGCCGCGAAGAAGACGCGGGTCGGGTTGAAGATGATGGAGGTGTCTTCGATCCGGGGATCCTGGCTGCGCGCGACGCCGGAGAAGCGGTTGGCGACCACGGCGTCCACCTCGCCGCGCGCCACGGCGTCGAAGGCGTCGTCGAAATCCGGTTGCGGCACCAGGACCGTCTTCAGGCCGAACCCGTCGGCGAGCCGGGCAAGGGACTCCTGCTGGAGCGAATGGTCGAGCACGGCGACCCGCTTGCCGTCCAGATCCAGCAGGGAGCGGATGCCGCTTCCGCGCCGCGCGTAGATCTGGAACCAGTCCGACAGCGCGGGTTCGCGGTGGAAGGCGTACAGGTCCTCGCGTTCCCGGGTGAACGCGACATCGGGCATGAGGTCGATTTCCCCCGTGGCCACCCGGTCCAGGCCCTCGGCCCAGGTCCCCGCCACGTATTCGATGGTCCAATGTTCTTCCGCCGCGATGGCTTCGATCAGATCGATGAAAATCCCCTCCGGCCGGCCCGATTCGGAAAAGCCCACCTTGGGGGCGTTCTGATAGATCCCCACGCGCACCACCGGGTCTGTTCCGGCAAAGGCTGCGATACCCGCCGCCAGCCACAGGAAAAGACCTGTCCGCCCGATTCCCCGGCGCCTATTCATGAAATCCTTCATGAGCTTCATGGAAAGTCTATCGGATGAAAAGTTGCCCGGCAAGCCTCTCCATGGCCCCCGGCGCATTTTGTTGTCCGGCGGATCCGCGGGTTTTTGGGCCGGATTATCGGTTGTGTGCGGCGGAGGATTTGGGATAATGGCTGTGGAGCCGGCGGATGCCCAAATCATGGGCTTTGGCGCCAAGGCTGTTCGGAGATGGAGCCGGGATGGGAGAGGTCGCGACATATCGGATGAAGGGCCGGGTGGTGCTGCGCCGGATCGGCGAGGATCGCCTGCTGGTTCCGGTGTCGGGCGGGGTCGCGCGGGAGAACTGCGTTTTTCCCGTCAATGCGACGGGGGAGTTCATCTGGCAACGGCTGTCGAAGGGGGAGGGACTGGAACAAGTCGCCCAGGCCATGGCCGGGGCCTTCGATGTGCCGCTGGAGCAGGCGCGTTCCGATTGCCGGCGGTTTGCCGGCGAGCTGGTGGCGCAGCAGCTGCTGGAGGCGGGGGCGCCATGATCTGTCCGATGGCCGACCAGACCACGGCGGAATGGACGTCCGGATTCCGGGCCCGCGCCGCGAAGGCCCGCACGCCCGTCGCGGTCACGCTGGAACTGACGCGGCGCTGCAACCTGCGCTGCGCCCATTGCTATCTGGGCGACCAGGCCGGGCACCACCGGCAGAAGGACCGCGAGCTTTCGAGCGAGGCGGTGAAAGCCGCCCTGTCCGAATGGGTCGAAGCGGGCTGCCTCTATCTGACGATCACCGGCGGTGAACCGGTGCTGCGGACCGATTTCGCCGAGATCTACCGCCATGCACGCGAGCTGGGGATGGTCGTCACGGTCTTCAGCAACGGGACGCTCGTGGAGGACTCCGTCGTCGGTCTCTTCCGGGAGCTTCCTCCGCGCAAGGTGGAAATCAGCCTGTATGGCGCGACGTCCGGGATCCACGATGCCGCCACGGGCGTGCCGGGCTCCCACGCCCGCGCATGGGAAGGCATCCGCCGCCTCCGGGCCGGAGGAATCCGTCTCGTGTTGAAGACCCTGCTCATGAAGGCCAACCTCCACGAATTCGAAGCGATGGCGAGGCAGGCCGCGGAAATTGGCGCGGGGTTCCGCCACGATGCGGCGATTTTTCCTCGCCTGGCCGATGGTTCCGCGGCGCCGCTGGCCCTGCGCGTTTCGCCGGAAGAAGCGGTGAGGGCGGACATGGCCACGCCCGAACGCCGCCGGATGTGGCGCGAGAAGATCGAGAAGACCGCCGCCCATCCGGAGGACGCCCGCCTCTATACCTGCTCGGCCGGGCTCACCGCATTCCATGCCGACCCCTACGGCGCCTTGTCGCCTTGTCTGATGGCGTCGAACTTCAGCCTTCCCTCCGGCGGACAACCATTTCGCGAACTGTGGGCGGACGGGCTGGCGGAAATCCGGACGCGCCTCCGCCGCCAGGCCGGCGGCTGTTCCCGCGGTGCTTTGCGCGGCGCTTGCACCCACTGTCCGGCCTTCAACCGGCTGGAGACGGGGGATGAAGAGCGGGAATCGGATTACATGGCGAAAACCACCCTTTTGAGATTCGAAGCAGCGATGAGAACCCCAGACGGAGGATCCCGATGAATTCCAACCCCGAGCCCCTGCATTCCCCGGAAACCCCTTCGCCGGCCCGCCGGCCCTATGAGGCGCCGGAACTGAAACGGGTGGACCTGGCCTTGGCCGAGACGTTGTCGCAGGGATGCAAATTGGAATCCGACAGCGGTTGCGTGGGGCCGCCGGTCACGGCGTACGAAGGCGGCTCGTGAGGGTTGCCGGACAACTGGACATCGGTCCGTTGCGCTTTGCGCTGCGGACAGGACCGGGGGAGGCGGTGCGCTACTCCATGCCGGCCTATGCGCGATTCTTCTCCGATGGCGCGGCCCGTGCCGGTTCGTGTCCGCTCATCGAAATGCCGGTGGACGTGGTCCGCCGGGCCGGCCCGCCTCCCGCCCGCGAGCCATTGTGGCGGGCGGGGGCGCATTGGGCGGTTTGGGAAGAGGGGCCCGAACTGGTTTTCCATGCCGGCCTGCAGGCGCCGGAGGAAGTGCACTTGGCTTGCCGCGCGGCACGAGACCTGTCGCACACGGAATTGAGGATTTCTCCCGCCGCCACATCCGGCGGGATCTGCGAGTCGCCCCTGCGCTATCCGCTGGACCAGATCCTGTCGTGGGGGTTGTTGTCCCGCATCGGCGGGGCGCTGATGCACGCGGCGGTGGCGGTGCGCGGCGGGACCGGATGGGTGTTCACCGGCCGCAGCGGGGCCGGCAAGTCCACGCTCTCGGCGCTGTGCCATGCGGAGGGGTGGCGGATCCTGAACGACGACCGCGCAATGGTGTTCCGCCGCGGGAGCGAATGGAAGGTGGCGGGGACGCCGTGGCACGGGTCGGGCCGCTTCGCCGCGGCGGCGGAGGTGCCGCTGGGCGGAATCTTCTTCCTGCAGCAGGCGGCGGAGGATCGGCTGGAGCCGCTGGAGGCGGCGCAGGCCCGCCTCTCCTTGCTGGATGTGTCGGCGGTGCCGTGGTTCGAGGATTCGTGGGCGCAGGGGACCTTGGATGGGTTGGACCGGCTCGTTCGCGAAGTCGAAATCCGCCGGTTCCATTTCACAAAGACGCCGGCGGCGGTGAGGGCCTTGGTGTCTGGTCAGGACCACCAGCGGTCGGGGGTTTGCGCATGATGCGTCTGGCGGTAACGGAAAAGCGCGCGCCGCAGGGGGCGGAAGACAAATCGAAGCAGGCCGGCCAGCCGGCTTCCGGCGCCATCTAGCCGCCGGATCCGGCCGTCGCGCCGGACCCCTTCGGCCACGCCGAGGATGTCATCCCTGGAAATCCAATCGCCGCCTTCCACGGCAGCATCTCCAACCAGGAAAAGCAGATTTGTTTGTTTTTTGTTAAATGTATAACGGTGCAGTGCACACCTGTCGTGGATTCTATATAGTAGAATGCATCCAGATGGGATCGCGCCGCCGACCAAAGGGCGGATGAAAACGCTTTCTCCGTCACGTATGGTTGGATTCATGCTGGGACCGAAGGCATGGAACGTGATGGGTGTATGGTGACGCAGAAGCGCTTCGACGATTTCCCGGGCATTTGGCGTGGATGGTGACATGCTTGAGATGGAAAAGGTAGTACAAGCCATGAACAACACAAGTCCCGTTTTCCGGATCCTCCGGTGGGCGGCCGTCCTCCTTGCCGGCGTCGTCGGAATCCCGGCCGCCCATGCGGCCCCGAATACCGGCGAAGCGATCGTGGCGGCGATGACGGGCCAGGCCGAGGCGCGCATCTTCACAGGGCCGGTGCACGAAGGACGGACGGAGGTAAAGAAACTCTTCGAAGGCGCTTCCATCGGGGAAAACAGCCGGGTCATGACCGGCCGGGACGGGCGCCTGTGCATGGTTTGCTCGCCGGGGGCGATCGTCTGCATCGCGCCGGACACCGAGTTTACGATCCGCCGGCTGCGCCACACGTCCGACGGCCTTCCCCGGAGCGAGAAGGACCTGATCCGGCGCATCCACCTCCAGGTTCACAAGGGCCGGATCCGGGTGCAGGCGGGAGAGCCGGTCGCCACGCTGGACATCTCCGTCCAGGCGCCTGCCGGGACGATCGATGCCTCCGGCGGCTCGTTCGTGGTGGCGCAGGACGCCCGCCGCCGCTGGAATGTCTTTGTCGATGCGCATGAGGCGGGAGTCACCCCGCGGAACGGAATCCGCGCCGGGCTGAAGGCGGGAGAGGCCGTTCGGATGGCCGGCGGAGAGAAGGAAGGGGAGGGGCGGGTCGAAAAGATCCAAGGCGACCCCGATCTGTCCCAGTTCGAACTGTGCAATGTCTTCTTCCAAGATCTGGAGCCTTTTGTCCTCCGCGAACAGCGATTCGACCGGGCGGGCCTGGAGAAATACATGGGGTTGTCGCGGCCGGTCTTCGATCTGGACGGGGGTGCGCTGGTCACGGATGTGAGCCCGACGATCCGTCCCTCGGTTGCCGACACCCGTTCGCCGGACCTGCCCCGGCCGGCGGAAGGCGCTTCCGGCGGCCGCTGGGACAAGCAACGCGTCTGGGACTGGTTCGAGAGCATCGGCCCGGTGAAGGGTGTGAACTACATTCCCCGGACCGCCGTGAATTCGGTCGAAATGTGGATGAAGGACACCTTCGATCCCGAGACGATCGACGAAGAATTGGGCTGGGCCCGCCGCATCGGCTACACCAGCATCCGGGTTCAGCTCCAGTTCGCGGTCTGGAAGGACGATCCGGAGGGTTTCCTCGGCCGCGTGGACAAGTTGCTGGAGCTGGCGGCGAAGCACGGGCTGCGCGTCGTCCCGGTGTTGTTCGACGACCTGAACCTGGCGGGCGCGGCCCCGCAGGTCGGGGAGCAGCCGGCGCCGGTTCCCGGCGTCCACAACGCCCGGTGGGTGCCCAGTCCCGCGGCGGAGGCGGTGAAGGACCGCCGCCGGTGGCCGGCGCTGGAGAGATACGTGAAGGATGTGATGGGGCGGTTCAAGCAGGATGGCCGCGTCCTGTACTGGGATCTCTACAACACGGCGGGCAACGGCGGCCTGTGGGAGGAATCGATCCCCCTCCTGGACCAGACCTTCAACTGGGCGCGTTCGGTGGAGCCCTCACAGCCGCTGGCGGTGGCTGTCTGGAAAAATTTTGGGAGCGCCATGGCGGCCCGCAAGCTGGAGCGTTCCGACCTGGTCACCTTCCACGACTTCAGCGACGCCGCCGACATCGAAGCGAAGATACAAATGCTTCAGCGCAACCAGAGGCCGGTCATCTGTTCCGACTGGCTGATGCGGCAGGCGGGAAATGATTTCGAGAGGATCCTGCCTGTGTTCGCCGCCCGCCGGGTGGGGTGGTTCAACTGCGGGCTGGTGGCCGGCAGGACCCAGCTGGACATCCAGGAGGCGCAATACCGCTCCGAAAAGGATTCGGATCTCTGGCAGCAGAATGTGCTGCAGGAAGATGGCACCCCCTACCGCGAGAAGGAAGTGGAACTGATCCAGGGCTTCCGCTACCTCGAATCCCCGAATCAGTGAGAAGAATTGCCCCTATTTCAGTTTTCCTGGCGGGCGCCGTCTGGGCGATGCCTTCGGCGGCCCGGGCCGCCCGCGACGCCTTCACCTCCGGTTTCTACACGCGCGGAGTCGATGCCGCCTCCTACCTCGACCAGGGCGGCGCGACCGAAGATCCGTTCTATGTGTCGGTCCAGACGGGGGCGCTTCTTCCCCGCGTGAGCCTCGCGGTCCTGCAGGACGACAACGTCTTCCTCGATCCAACCAACGAAACCGCCAACACCTCCCTTCTGCTGGTTCCCGGCCTGCTGGGCATCTGGGGCCGGCCGGCGGGGAACCATCTCTATGCGGACTACGGGCTGATCCTTCCGCTCTACGACAGCGCGGAGGAGCTGGACGACCGGCCCAGCCATCTGTTGCGGCTGGGGGGGAACTATCAAACGGGCAAGAGCCAGATCCAGGGGCAGTTGGGATACCGCCGGCTGGAGGACGTGGACACGGTGGTGGGCGCGCGCGTGTCCAAGCGGGACTGGATCGGAGATCTCGGGCTGGAGCATCGCCTTTCGGGCAAGTCCAGCGCCGGATTGCAGGGCCGGGCGGAGATGCACGAATTCGACGCGGACGAATACGTCGATTACAACCGCTATTACGGCGCCGGCCGGCTTTATCACCGTGTTTCGGCCAAGACCCAGATGTTTGTCCAGGGCGGCATCGGGCGGGACGATCCGCGGGAGTCTGCCGAGGCCGCCTCCGCCGCCGATTTCTACGACCTGTCGCTGGGCGTGCGCGGGAAGCAGTCGCCCAAGTTTCATGCCACCGGCCGCGTCGGCTACATGTGGCGTTCCTACGACGAAGGAGCCCGCGAGGATTATTCCCATTGGATCGCTTCGCTGGAGGCCGAGAGCACGCCGTTTGGCCTCGCGACCTTCTCCGGCGAACTCCATGCGGACATCCGGCCGTCCACGGATTCGTCCGCGACCGATGTCGTCGACCAGGAGGCCGTCCTGGGGGCGTCGCGGAGGTTGTTCGTCGAACGCCTGCGCGGGAATGTCTCGGCCACCTTCGGGCAGATCGACTATTCCGGAGGTGGCGAGGACGGGCGGACGGACCGCTACTGGGGGTTTTCCGCGGGCGCGGACTGGTGGACGCGGGAACGGTTTTCCTTCGGATTGGCCTATTCCTACATGCGCCGCGACGGCGATGGAGGTGACGGTCCGGAGGCGCAGGAGGCAACTTCGTATGAACAGGGCCGCTGGACCTTGCGGGCCAGCTGGAATTACTGAGTTCCGGCCTCATTCTGGCATTTCTTTTCCATGGCGCTTCTGCTAAAGATAAACGATATGGCATCGCATCTGTCCAGGTCGGGTCGGGTCGGGATCGCGGTTCTGCTGGGCCTCGTGGCGGGAATGGGATGGGGTTGCGCCCATCCTTCCGCTCCGCTTCCGCCGGAAGACGCCCTGGCTCCGGGCGGGAAAAAGGGGAAGGCCGGGAAAACGGAGGCGGTTTCTCCTGCCGCGCCTGCCCAGGAATACGTCCTGCAGGCGGGCGACGAAATCGACATCCAGGTGTATCGCGAGCCGGAATTGTCCGGCACCTTCAAGGTGGGGCCGTCGGGCGAAATCCGCCATTCGCTGGCGGGTTCGATTCCCATGGCAGGCAAGACGGTCGAGGAAGCCGAGGCGTATTTCACCCGCCGGCTGGCCAAGGATTATCTGGTCAATCCCCGGGTCATCATCAAGCTGGTGTCTTCGCAGAGCTCCCAAATTGTATTGATGGGCGAAGTCAAGAAACCCGGCGTGTATCCGCTTCCGTTCGGCGAGACGATGACCTTGCTGCAGGCGATCGCCGACGCCGGCGGATTCACCGAGCTGGCCAGCCCGGACCGCGTCCGCATCGTCCGGAAGGCGCCGGATGGCCGCCAGACCACGCTGAAGATCCGCGTGTCGGATCTCCTGGACGGACGGGGCCGGCAGGAGGACATCCCGCTGGAGCCGAACGACGTGATCACGGTCCCCGAGGTGGTGTTCTGACCCGTGCGCGGGTCGGGTGGTGAAGCATGCAGAACAAGATCCCATACATTGCCGGCGACGCGGGAGGATCGGAAGGGGGCCTTTCCCGGCTTCCGGATTGGCGAGAGGGCGTGGCCATCCTCATGGAGCGCGCATGGCTGGGCGCGGCGGTCGCCGCCGCGGTCTTCCTGCTTTTTGCCTTCCACGCCTACCGGCAGGTTCCCTGCTACCGCAGCACGGCCACCCTCCTGGTGGAGGCCCAGATCCCCAAGATCCTGAACTACCAGGACATCCTGTCCTACAACACGCGGAACCTGGAATATTTCAATACGCATATCAACGCGCTCTACAGCCGCAACATGATGGCGCAGGCGCTGGAACGGGCCAAGCTGCACGACCGCCCCGGTTTCTTCCCGGATCTGGAGACGAAGGACGCCAAGATCGATGCCGCCCACGGGCTGGTCACCATCACGCCGGTGGAGAAGAGCCGCATGATCGACATCGCCGTCGAGCATTCCGATCCCCGGATCGCCGCCGACCTGGCCAATGCGCTCGCCCATGCCTATATCCAGCAGGATCTCGACATGCGCATGGGCACCTCCATGGAGGCGATCGAATGGCTTCGGGCGCGCTCCGAGGAATATCGCGGCAAGCTGGAGAAGGGCCTGATCGAACTGCAGGAATACCGCGAGAAGACCGGGTCGGTCTCCCTCGAAGCCGACCAGAACATTGTCATCGAAAAGCTCAAGGCCCTGAACGGCGCGCTGACCGAGGCCCAGACGGAACGCATCCAGGCGGAGACGATGTGGAAATCCGTGCAGACTCAGATCGGGGACCAGGTTCCCTCCACCAAGATCGCGGCCCTGCTGAACGATGAAGGGGTCCAGATGGCGCTCCAGAAGCTGCAGGACCAGCAGCGCGAGGTGGCGGGCCTGCAGCAGCGCTATCGCGAACAGCATCCCGATCTCCAGCAGGCTGTCGAATTGGAGCAGAAGCTCCAAAAACAGTTCGACCAGGCCTGCGCGGACGCCCTCTACGCGCTGGAAAACCGCTACAAGGTGCTGGTCCAGCGCGAGCGGAATCTCCGCGCGGCGCTGGAGGAGCAGGAAAAGGCGTCCTTCGAACTGGATCGCAAGCTGGTCCGCTACAACGAGCTCAAGCGGAACATCGAGGCTGACCAGGAAATCCACGAGGCGGTCGTCGCGCGGATGAAGGAGGCCAGCATTTCCGAGACGATGCCGGCCGAAATCATCCGCCTGGTGGAGGAGGCCCGTCCCGCCAAGGCTCCCTTCCGGCCCCGTCCCGGGCAGGCCATGACGCGCGGGGCGGCCCTGGGCCTGATCCTCGGCATCGGCGCGATCTTCCTGCTCTATTACGCCGACCACCGGTTCCGCCGCAACGAGGAGGTCGAACGGATGCTGGGTCTGCCCGTGCTGGCCACGGTGCCCCTGATCGCCGACAAATCCATCCAGGCCCGGGGCATGGTTTCGCACCTGAAGCAGACCGGCGAAGTGGCCGAGACGTTCCGCACGCTCCGCGCCAGCCTCCTGCTGAAGGAGGAGAGCCGCCATGCCGCCGTCCTGATGGTGACCAGCGCCGGCCCGGGCGAGGGCAAGTCCCTGGTTGCCACCAACCTGGCCATCAGCCTCGCCCAGGACGGGCGTCGCGTCCTGCTGGTGGGCGCCGACCTGCGCCGCCCCATGCTATCCAAGATCTTCGGGACGGATCCGGGCAAGGCCGGCTTGGCCGAAGTGCTCAAGGGCGAGATCCGATGGACCGACGCCCTGTTCGCGCAGGACGTGCCGAACCTCGATGTGATGCTGTCGGGCCGCGTCCCGTCGCACCCCTCCGAATTGCTGGGCCGCAAGTCCCTCGCCGGATTCCTGCAGGAGGCGAGGGGGATCTATCAACACATCATCCTCGATGCGCCGCCCATGCTGGGCGTCAGCGATTCGCTGGTGCTGCTGCCCAATGCGGATGGCGCGTTGTTCGTGATCCGCTATGGCGTCACGCACAGCATGGGCGCGGGCCACGCGGTTCTCAAGCTCCGGGAGAGCCGGATCCCGTGCCTGGGCTGCATCATGAACGGCGTCAACCTCGATTCGGTGGCCAACTATTACTACTACCGGCGCTATGGCGGCTATGCCTATCGGCATTACCAGTCTCCGCCCGAAGGCCCTGTTCCTCCCACGGCCGGATGAAGTCCATTCGCTTTCCAGTTCCGCTGCTGTTTCTCCTGTTGATGTTCGGCACCGCCGCCTGGAGAGGGCCGGGTCTTTGGGGCGAATGGGGACTGCCCGGCATCGCCATCCTGTCGTTGATCGTCTGCCGCTCCTTCCCTCCGCGGATCTGGGCGGGGGGCGCGGCCATTCTGGGGCTGATTGCGCTGTATGCATGGAATCCCACCCATCGCTGGAACGAAGGGGTCGGCCTGCTGCCGGTGGACCATGTTTCCTGGCTTCCCGGTTCGGTTTTCCCCGAAGGGACCCGGCAGGCATGGGGACTGGCCGCGGCGATGCTGGCCTCCTGCGCGCTGGCTTTCCAGCTTTCCGAGAACCAGGTCCGGCGGCTGCAGATGGCGGCGATGCTGGGTGCCGCCGCCCTGGCGCTGGTCGTCTTGGCACAGCGGCTGGAGCCCAGGCCGTTCCCCGTGTTCGAGCGCACCGGAATTTTCATCAACGAGAACCACTATGCCGTCTTTTCAAATCTTCTTCTTCCCGTGGTGCTGGCCCTGGCGTCGCGCGCGCATTTCCGCGCGGTCCAGGAAGGCCGTCCGTCCAGTCCGGCGGGGGTGTTCATGTTGGTCGCCGTCCTGATGGCGGCGGCCGTGGTGCTGTGCCGGTCGCGGGCCGGGATACTGGTGATGGCGTTGCTGGTCGCGGCGCACGTGGTCCTGTGCCGCCGGCTCGTCCGCCGCCATCCATTCGCCGGGGTGCCCGTCCGCGGCTGGGGGAAATGGGCGGCGGGGGTGGCCGTTGTCGCCGCGGCGGCGCTGGCCATCGCGGCTTTCGCGCGCGAATGGCATCAGATCGGGGATATCCGGAAGGAGTGGGATTTCCGGACCGGAATCCTGGAAGATACCATGTCGATGTGGAAATCCCGCCCGGCGTGGGGCACCGGTCCCGGCACATATTCGGTTGCCTATCCGTATTACCAGTCCGAAGCATATCAAGACGGGGCCATCCTGCATGCGCATTGCGAACCGGTCCAATTCCTGTCCGAATCCGGCCTGCTCGGCGGCCTCTGGTTCGTGTTGGCGGCGGGCTTGGCGCTTTCCGCCAGAAAGGGCGGTTCGCCGCGCGCGGAACAGATTCCGCCTTTCGCGGATCTGGAACGCCGGGCTTTCCTCCTGGGCTTGCTTGCCTGCGCGCTTCATGGCGGAATCGATTTTCCCCTGCGCGTCCCCTTGATCGCGCTGATCGCGGCGGCCTGGGCCGGCGTATGGGCCGGGACCCGTCCCGGCCGGATGGAGCCGGCATGAACAATAAAAGGCTCGAATATATCCGCCAACCCCGGCGCGGGTGGTTCGATCTGGCGCTGGGCGAGCTGTGGGCCTATCGCGACTTGCTGGCGGCCCTGGCCTGGCGGAACCTGACGGTCCGCTACAAGCAAAGCGTGATCGGCATCGCCTGGGCCATCCTCAAGCCCGTGCTGCAGATGCTTGTATTCAGCGTCGTGTTCGGGCGCCTGGCCAACCTTCCGTCCGATGGCGTTCCGTATCCGGTGTTTCTCTACGCCGGCCTGCTGCCCTGGACCTATTTCTCCTCCGCAATCTCCAGCGCGTCAGGCAGCCTGCTGGCCGGCGGCAACATGATCAACAAGGTGTATTTCCCCCGCATGATCCTGCCGTTTTCCTACTTGTTCACCGGCTTGATCGATCTCCTGCTCGCCATGGCCGTGCTGTTTGGCCTGATGGCCTGGTACCGCGCCGACATGGTTTTCGGCCCCCAGATGCTGCTTTTCCCCCTGTTCCTCCTGCCGGCCATCGTCTTTGCGGGCGGGTTGTCGCTGTGGCTGTGCGCGCTGGCCGTCCGTTACCGCGACATCCATCATCTCGTGCCGTACCTGCTCCAGGTCGGCATGTTTGTCACCCCCGTGGTCTACGCCGTGCAGCTGCTTCCGGCACGCTTCCAGTGGATCCTGCAGTTGAATCCCATGACGGGCGTCATCGAGGGGTTCCGCTGGTCCTTGCTCGGCAAGCCGGTGGAAGGGTGGGGGATGATGGGTCTCGGTTGCGCCTTGTCGGTGGCGCTGCTGTTTGCGGGCATGGTCTACTTCCGGCGCGTGGACCGCACCCTGGCGGACATCGTATGAGCCGCGCCTCCCCGCCCATCATTGTCGCAGAGAAACTTGGAAAATCCTTCCAGCTGGGGGAGATCCACCGGGACTGGGCGGCCCGCCTGTTCCGGCGCGGCGCGCATGCCGGGCCGGCGCCGCTTCTGCAGGCGCTGTGCGATGTGGACTTCTCGGTGGAGGAGGGCGAAGTCTTTGGCATCATCGGCGCCAACGGCGCCGGCAAGAGCACCCTGTTGAAGATACTGGCGGGCATCACTGACCCGTCGTCCGGCCGTGCGGTTTTGCGGGGGCGCATCGCCTCCCTGCTGGAGGTCGGCACCGGCTTCCATCCCGAGCTCACCGGGCGCGAGAATGTGTTCCTCAACGGCACCATCCTGGGCCTGCACCGGCGCGAGATCCGCGAGGAATACGGGCGCATCGTGGAGTTCGCGGGCCTTGAAAAATTCATGGATACGCCCGTGAAGCGCTACAGCTCCGGCATGCAGGTGCGGCTGGCGTTCGCGGTCGCGGCCCATCTGCGTCCCGAGATCCTGCTCGTCGACGAAGTGCTGGCCGTCGGCGACATCGCCTTCCAGCGTAAATGCCTCGGAGCGATGAAGGAGGTGGCCGGCGGCGGGCGCACCGTCCTGTTCGTGAGCCACAACATGGCGGCCGTCAGCAATCTCTGCGATCGCGTCCTGATGTTGCGCCAGGGCCGGGTGGCGGCCATCGGGCCGGCGGACGAGGTCATCCAGGCCTATATCCACAGCACGGAGGACAGCCGCGCGCTGGATGGCCGGGGCTATGTCTCTTTCCATCCCCGCCAGCCGGTCCTGCCGCAGGCTCCGCTCCTGTTGCAGGCCGCGCGGCTGGTGGATGAGGAGGAACGACCGGTTTCCTCCGCGCAGACCGGCGGCGCCCTCCGGGTGGATGTGCGCCTGGAGGGGTTCGACCGCTATCCCTCCGCCGTCGTCGGTCTCACGGTCCGCTCCGTCTTCGACCAGAAGATTTTCCACTTCAATTCCGCGATGGCGGGCGGCTTCGGACCGGTTCCGCGCCATCCGGGGGAGAAAGTGCGCCTCGAAATCCAGGCTCTTCCGCTGATGGCCGGCGCCTATTCGATGGATCTGCTGGTGTTCGAGCCCGGCGTGCGCCTGATCGACCGCGTGGACGGCGTCCTGCAATTCGACGTGATCGAGTCCGATCTCTATGGCAACGGATATCGCGGCGAAGCCCGCGAAGGCCTGATCGCCGTGCAGGGCGAATGCGCCATCGAAGGCGTGGAGGATGACCCATGAGCGCGGCGGCTGCCTTCTACGCCGTGATCACCACGGTCCAGGAGCCGACGGCGGCGGTGCGCGAGCTGCACCGGCGGTTGACGGAGCTGGGAGGGCGCCTGGTCGTGGCGGGCGACCGGAAGGGGCCGGCCTCCTTCCGCCTGCCGGGCTGCGACTTTCTGGATCTGGATGCGCAGCGCGCCAGCGGTTTCGCCCTGGCGGTGAAACTGCCGGTGGGGCACTACGCCCGGAAAAACATCGGCTATTTCCGCGCCATCCGCGCGGGCGCGGCATGCCTCTACGAGACCGACGACGACAATGCGCCGCTGCCGGGCTGGAAACGGCGTTCCGAAACCGTCGCGGAGGCGCGCCGCATCCCGGCGGCGGAAAAATCCGCGATGCCGAAATGGGTGAACGTCTATCGCCATTTCAGCGCGGACACCCGGATCTGGCCGCGCGGATTTCCTCTGGAGAAGCTCGTGGAGCCTGTTCCGGCCTGCGTGGATTCCGCCGAGCCCGTCTTTGCCCCCGTCCAGCAAGGGCTGGTCAACGGTTCGCCCGACGTGGATGCCGTCTGGCGCCTGGTGCAGGACCGTCCGTTCGAGTTCGATGACCGCGCGCCGCTTTGGCTGGGGCCTGGCCAATGGTGCCCGTTCAACACGCAAAGCACCTGGTGGTGGCCGGCGGCCTATCCGCTGCTCTATGTGCCGAGTTTCTGCCCGTTCCGCATGTGCGACATCTGGAAAAGCCTCGTCGCGCAGCGATGCCTTTGGGCGATGGGGGCGGGCGTGGCCTTCCATGCGCCGGAAGTGTTCCAGGACCGCAACCCCCACGACTATCTGCGCGATTTCGAGGACGAGGTTCCCGGCTATCTCCAGAACGCGCGCATCGCGGAGATCCTGTCCGGCCTCCCGCTGCCGGAGGGGGCGGGGCGGGCGGGGGAGAACCTGCGCGCCTGCTACGCCGCGCTGGTGGAAAAACGGGTCTTTCCGCCGGAAGAAATGGCGTTGGTCGATGCCTGGCTGGCGGATCTCCGCCAGATGCCGAATCCATGAAGACGCTCGCGCCACTTCCGTCCTTGCCGGAACGTCCGCTGCTTTCCATCGTCGTGCCCAGCTTCAACCAGGGGGCGTTCATCCGCCAGACCATCGAATCGTGCCTCGCGCAGGACTACCGGCCGATCGAAATCGTCGTGGTGGACGGCGCGTCCGCCGACGGCACCGTCGACGTGTTGAAGTCCTTTGGCGATCTCCCCGAACTGCGCTGGACGTCGGAACCGGATGGCGGCGTGGTGGATGCCGTGAACAAAGGATTGCACCGGGCGCGCGGCGAGATCGCCGCCATCCAGAGTTCGGACGACTATTATCTGCCCGGCGCCTTCGCCGCCGCGGTTGGAAAGTTCCGGGAACATCCGGCGGCGGGACTGGTTTTTGGCGACGTCGAGCGCGTAGACGCCGATGGCCGGGCCCTGTTTTCGCCGCGCCAGCCGGCGTATTCCCTGCCCCGCCTGCTGGCGCGCGAAGTGTTCGTCTACCAGCCGGCGGCGTTTTTCCGCCGCAGTCTCGCGCTGGACCTCGGCGGCTGGAATCCGGAGATTCCGTACGTGCCGGACACGGACCTGTGGATCCGGCTCGCGTTTCACGCGGCGGTGGTCCAATGCGCGGTCCCGCTGGCGGCCTGCCGCACCCACCCCGGCCAGCGCGACGCCCGGACCGACCGGATCTACCGCGACTATCTGAAAATGATCGAACTCTCTGCGGATATTCGGTTCGCGCCGTGGCCTCTCCGGCAGGCGGCGAAAGCCGGCGCCGCGCTGCTGAAATTCCGCTATGGCGGGCCGTGGACCGATGCCGAACTCGTCCACGCCGCATGGAAGGCCGTGCGGTGCCGGCCCGCGCTGCTGTTTTCCCCCGCGTGGCCCCGTCACCGGTTGATCCCCGGCTATTTCGCCCTCACCGGCCTGCGCCGGAAACTGCTGGGGAGGGGAACATGAGCGGGCCGACCTCCAGGCAGAAGCTCGGCTGCTGGCTGAACGAACGCTGGCGGTTGGAATGGGTGCTGCACGCACCATCCTGGGCCCGTCGCGAGGGCTTGGAATGGCCGGATCTTTGCAACCGCCATGAAAGGGTCGGCCGTTGCGAGGACGGCATGGGCCGCATCTGCCATTGGAAGGATTCCTCGTTCCTGACTGCCTGCCGGTTTTTCCCGGCCACGGGCGCCGGGCTCCTGCGACATGCCTGGCCCCGGATGGAGCCGCCTCCGGTTCCTCCGGTTTCCATCCTGCTCCCGGTGCGCGGCACGGACCGGCTTCCCGCCGTGGCCTTTGTCGCGGATTCGCTGCGGCGGATGGCCGGGCCGGAATCGGAGACGCTGCTCTGCGAGCACGATGTTTCGCCGCGATATGCCCGGGACTGGCCGGCGGGCATCCGCCACGTGTTCGTTCCCGTCCGGGAGGGGGAGGCCTTCAGCAAAAGCAGGGCGCTGAACGCCGGCGCGCGGACTGCGCGCCATCCGGTGCTGGTCCTCCTCGATGCGGACATGGTGCCTTCTTCGGATTTCCTCTCACGTTCCCTGGATGTGCTGGCGAAGGGGTGGGAGGCGGTCCGGCCCGTCCGGTTCCTGTTCCTGCTTGGCGAGGCAGAGAGCCGGGACTTTGTCCGGAATGCCTCCGTGGAGAACCTGGAAGCGATTGCGCATGTCCACCAGAACTTTCCGGGACTGGCGACGGTGATCCGCCGCGAAACCTATTTTGAAATCGGCGGCCACGACGAACGGTTCGAGGGTTGGGGAGGAGAGGATCTGGAATTCCTCGATCGCCTGCAGGCCCGCAAGCTCTATCCCGGTTCGTTCCTGCCCGCCATCCACCTGTGGCATCCTCCGGCGGAGCAGAAGCAAAGCGGCCATCGCAACAACGATCTGCTCCGCCAGATCCTGCAGGAACCCGCCGGCCATCGCATCGAGAGGGGCCGGCGGCAATTCGAAGGGGCCCGGACATGATCTGGCTGGTCGTTCCGGAGAATTACGAAGGCGCGCGCGGCGCCGGCCAGTGGAAGGATCTGCAGGGCATCCGCCTCGTCCTTGGCCAATTGGGTGCGCCTTGGGACGAATTCCGGTTCGCCGGAGACAACGTGGGCGAATTGGCCGCGCGGATCGGCGGTTCGGAAGATGTGGCGATCTGGTACTACACCTTCTGGCCGGAGCAGATGGAGGAGATGAGGGCCCGCTGCCCTCGCGTGCGGATCGTCCTGCGCACGGTCAATGCCGAGGCGTTCCAGCATTGGACGCGCGCGGAAAAGGACTGGAGCCGGATCCGGGGGCTGCCGCGCGACGTCTATGGATTCCTGCGCCTGCTGGTCCGCGACCGCCGCTGCTGCCGCGCCGCGGATGTGCTGGCGGGCATCAGCCGCTGGGATGATGTCCATTATTGGGGATGGCTGGCCGGCCGGGGCAAGGTCCGCTTTGTCCCCTATGCGAGCCCTTGGCCTTTCCTGATGCCGGAAACGAAGCCGTTGCCGTGGGAGCGGCGCGATCCTGCCATCGCCTGCCTGGCGGGGACGCGCGATACGATCGGCCGGGGGCATGTCGCCGGTTTCGCGGCGCTGGCCCGCCGTCCGGAATTGTCCGCGTGGCGTTTCCAGTCGAGCGACGGATTCATGGATGCGTCGCGGGACGACTGGCCGGCCGGTGTCGAGCGTCTCGGCCGCATCGGGGAACCCTGGGAGTTGCTTGTCCGGGTCCGGGCCGTGGCGGTTCTCTCTCCCCTGGGTTTTGGCTGCAAGACCACCGTGGCCGACGCGATGGCCGCCGGGTGCCACGTGCTGATCCATCCTCGCCAGCATGCCCGCCTGTCGCCCGAGGAACAGGCCCGCTGCCTGCCGGTCGATCCGGATTCCGCCGCCGACGTTTGCCGCGCGGCGGAAGCGCTGTCCCGCCCTCCGCCGGATGCCGGTTCCGCGCAGGGCGAGCAGTGGGCGCGTGGCCTTGCGGCCTGGAAGGAGGTCCTCTTTCCATGAAGGCGCCGGAAATATCCGTCGTGATGGGCGTGTACAACAACGCGGACACCTTGCCGGCGGCGCTGGACAGCATCCTGTCGCAGGAAGGCGTGGAGCTGGAATTCATCGTTGTCGACGATGGTTCCACCGATGGCTCCGCCGCGCTCCTGGACGAGGCGGCGAAGCGGGATCCCCGCCTGAAGATCCTCCACAAGAGGAACGAGGGGCTGACCCGCGCGCTCATCGAAGGCTGCGCATTGGCCGCCGCACCATGGATCGCGCGGCAGGATGCCGACGATGTTTCGCTGCCGGGCCGCCTGGCGGCGCAGCTCGCCCGCGCGCGGCAGGCGGATGCGCCGGCCTTGGTTTCCTGCCGGGCCGAGTGCATCGCCCCGGAAGGAGAGGTTTTGTTCGTAACGGACGCCTTGGACGATCCGGAGGATGCCCGCCGCCGGGTGTTGCGGGAGCGGCGCACGTTGTCGGCCCACGGCGCCATGTTGTTCCTCAAGGATGCCTACCAAGCCGTTGGCGGATACCGTGCCGAATTCTATTACGCGCAGGACGTGGATTTGTCCATCCGCCTGGCCGAGGCCGGGCGTGTGGCGGTCGTGGCCGACGTTCTGTACCGGTTCCAGTTCGCCCCCGGCACGATCAGCGGCCGCAAGAACCGCTGGCCGCTGGCGTTCTACCGCCTGATTCTCCAAAGCCAGGCGGCCCGGACAGCCGGTCGTTCGGATCAGGCGATTCTGGAACGGGCCCGTCGCCTGGGAACGCGATGCGCCAAATGCAGGCACAAACCGGTCTCCAGATTTCCGGCCTGGTATTTCATGGGCAACTGCCTGCTGGCGAAGGGAAACCCCTCCAAGGCGGCCCACTATTTGCATTTGGCTCTGGAACTCCGTCCCTGGTCGTTGCGCGCCTGGATCCGGTGGCGGCAGGCTTGCCGGCAGGCGTTGCGCGCGAGTATTCAGGAGGTGGATGCATGATATCGTGGTCCATGGCATGGGAACTCTCCCTTGCGCGTTTGCGCGCCGCGTGGTTGCGGCGGCGGGGCGCAAAAACAGGCCCCAAGGTGTCCATCGGTCCGGGCTGCCGCTTCTGGATGCCCGCCGGAATCGTCATGGGCGAGCGTGCCACCCTGGAGGGCGAGGTGTGGCTCAAGCTGGTGTCGGCCCGGTCCCGGTTGGAGGTGGGGGCTTATGCCTTTTTCGGCCAGGGGTGCCAGGTGAACGTGCTGGAACGCGTGGAAATCGGCGAACATTGCCTTTTCGGTCCCCGCTGCGTGATCGTGGATCACAACCATGGAATCCAGCCCGGCCGGCGCATCGACGAGCAACCCTGCGCCTCGAAGCCGATCCGGATCGGCAGCGATGTGTGGTGCGGCGCCGGCGCGGTCATCCTGCCCGGCGTGGCCATCGGCGATGGGGCGGTCGTCGGCGCCCAATCCGTGGTGACGCACGATGTGCCGCCGATGGCCGTCGTGGCGGGCAATCCCGCGCGTGTTCTCCGCATGCGGAACGAGGTGCGCCGTGCCGATTGACGCCCGGCAGATCAGCGTGGCGATTCCGACCTACCGGCGCGGAGAAATCCTGCTGCGCACGCTGGAGATTCTCTCCCGGCTCGATCCGCCGCCCGGGGAGATCCTCGTCGTGGACCAGACGGAGAAGCATCCGCCCGGGGTCGAGCGGGAGCTGCAACGGCTGGATGGGGCCGGTCTCATCCGCCTTGTCCGCTTTTCACCCCCCTCGATCCCTCGCGCGATGAACATCGGCCTCCGGGAGGCGAGGGGGGCGGTGGTGTTGTTCCTGGACGACGACGTCGAGCCCGCCCCGGATCTCGTGGCGGCCCATGCCGCCCGGCATGGAGGAGCCCATGCCGCCGTGTGCGGACAGGTGCTCCAGCCTGGCGAAGTTCCGGATCTGGCTGCGAACCAGCACCCCCGCGGCGAAGGGTTCGGCGCCGATATCGATTTCCGCTTCAACGGAACGGAACCCGTGGAAATCGCCAATGTCATGGCCGGCAACCTGTCCGTGTCGCGGGATCTTGCCTTGTCCATTGGCGGCTTCGACGAGCAATTCATCGGCTCCGCCTTCCGCTTCGAGACGGATTTCGCGCGGCGGCTCGTGGCGGCCGGGCACCGGATTCTGTTCGCCCCGGAAGCGTCCCTGCGCCACCTGCGCCTGCCCTCCGGCGGCACGCGGAGCGAGGGAGATCATTTGGAACGGCCGTCGCCTTTGCATTCGTTTGGGGACTATTTGTTTGCGTTCCGCCACGCTCGCGGCGCGGAGCGTCCAGGCTACCTGTTGCGGCGACTGGTCCGCGAAACGTGCAACCGGTATTATCTCCGGCACCTGTGGAAACTGCCGGTGAAGCTGTTTGCGGAAATCCGTGCGCTGGGTTGGGCTTGGCGGGTGATCCGGCGGTCTGGCCGGGGAGGTGGTGCATGACCTGCCGTCGCCTGTGCCTGGTCGCGGTGGAGACGCATCCGATCCAATACAAGGCGCCGTTGTTCCGAAAACTGGCGGCGGATCCGCGGATCGACCTGACGGTGTTCTATGCAATGATTCCCGATGCCGCGCAGCAGGGGGCGGGCTTTGGCGTTTCCTTCGAGTGGGATGTCCCCCTCCTGGGTGGATACCGCCACGAGGTGCTGGAAAACCGCGCCCGGCATCCATCCGCGACGACGTTTTCCGGTTGCGACACGCCCGGGATTTTCGGCCGGTTGCGGCGGGACCGTCCGGATGCGGTGCTGGTGAACGGATGGGGCACGAAGACTTCTCTGCAGGCCCTGTGGGCCTGCCGCCGTCTCGGCATTCCGTGTCTCGTGCGCGGCGAAGCGAACCTGTTGCGGCCCCGCGCGGCCTGGAAGCATGCGGCCCACCGGCTGCTGTTGCGGCAATACAGCGCATGGCTCGCCATCGGATCGGCCAACCGCGAGTTCTACCGCTTCCACCGCTGCCGCGAAGATCGGCTTTTCCGGGCGCCCTATGCGGTGGACAACGATTTTTTCGCCGCGCAGGCGGCTGCGCGCGCCGGCCGGCGGGATGAACTCCGCTCCGCCTTCGGGATCCCGCGCGAAGCCTGCGTATTCCTGTTCGCCGGAAAACTGGAGGGAAAAAAGCACCCGCTGGACCTGCTGGAGGCGTTGGCGAATCTGCCGGCGGCCCGGCGCGCCTGCGCCCACGCGCTGGTGGCGGGGGATGGCGCCTTGCGCGGCGAGTGCGAACGGCTGGCGCGTGAACGGGGATTGCCGGCGACCTTCGCGGGTTTCCTCAACCAGTCCCGCCTGCCCGATGCCTATGCCGCGGCCGATGTGCTCGTGCTGCCGTCCGATGCCGGCGAAACCTGGGGGCTCGTCGTGAACGAGGCGATGGCTTCGGGGCGCCCGGCCGTGGTTTCCCGCGCCGCCGGCTGCTGCGCCGATCTGGTCGTGGAGGGGGAAACAGGGCATTCGTTCGCTTGCCGCGATGTGGCGGCGCTGTCGGCAATCCTGGACGGCTACCTGCGGGATCCGGGCCAGGCGGCGCGGCAAGGCGCCGCGGCGGCGGAACGCGTCCGGCCCTTTGGATATGGGCCGGCGGCCGAAGGAATCGCCGAGGCGGTGCAGGCCTGCGCCGCCGGGGGAGGGAAGACCGGAGGGGTGCCGCCATGCTGAACCTCGTCCTGGCCTTGATCCTGCTGGGGTGCGTCCTCGCCCTGGTGAACTGGCGGTGGGGCATTGCGGCGGCGATCGCGGTGGGCCTGTTGCAGGATCCGTTGCGGAAGATGATTCCCGGCACTCCCGGCTATCTGGCCATGGCTTCCGCGCCGGTCTGGCTGGCAACCATGCTTTCCGCGGCGTTTGCCCGCCAGTTGCCGATCCGGCGCTTCCTCGGATGTTTCCCGCGCATGGGTCGCTGGATCGTGTGGGGGGTGGTCTACATGGCGGTCCCCGCGGTGCTTTCCGCCAGCTATGGCCGGAACAGCTGGATGATCACGCTGCTCGGCATCTTCGTGTATGCCACCATGCTCATGGCGCTGATCGCGGGCTGGCGATATCCCGGCGCGGGCTATCCGGCGGGCCGGATCCTGGCGTTCTACGTGGCGGTCGCGGCGGTGATGCTGGTCGGCGGCCCCCTGGATGCCCTGGGATGGAGCGAGCGGTTCGCCGCCATCGGCACGGAGGCCCTGGGCCACGTCTGGGTGACGCATCGCACCGGCACGACCGTCCACATGCTGGCCGGCTTCTTCCGGGGACCCGACGTCATGGGCTGGCATGCCGCGCTGGTCCTGATGATTTCCGCGGTCATGGCGTTCCGTTCGCGCGGCGCGGCCCGGGTGGCCTGGATCGCGCTGGCGGTCTGGGGCGCGCTGAACATCTGGCTGTGCGGCCGCCGGAAGATGCTGGCGATGGTCCCCATTTTCCTGGGCTGCTACCTGTTCCTTCTTTTCCGGTTCAAGGACATGCGCCGCCTGGTCTCCATCGCGGGCACGGTGCTGATGATCGGCGGCCTGGGATGGTACTTCATCTCCTCGTTCTACCGCGACGTGGCGATCCAGGAATTCTACCTCACCGCTTTCACGCAAGCGGAGGAGCAGATCCAGCGGCATGGCATCGATTCCGTCCTGGACACCGTGAGGCAGGCGGGCTTCTGGGGCTATGGCCTGGGCATGTCCCAGCAGGGCGTCCACCACATTCCGGCCGAGAAGCCGAAGCTCTGGCAGGAGAGCGGTCCCGGCAAGCTGGTCGCGGAATTCGGCGTGCCGGGCTCCCTGCTGATCCTCGTCCTGGGCTTTTTCTTCGTCAAGACCGCCTATCTGGTCGTGAAACAAGGCCGGCGCGACGATTCGTTCTATCTCACGGCAGGGATCTTCTCCATGCTGGCGGCCAATCTGACGTCGGCGGTCGTGTCCGCCCAGATCTTTGGAGATCCGTTCGTTTCGCTGTTCCTGGCGTTCCTGGCCGGCCTGTTGTTTTCCACGGCCCGCATCTCCTCCGAACGGGAAGAAGGTGGGGCATGAAGCGGCTGGCATGGGTGCGCACGGCGCCGCCGGAAATCCCGGGCAGCATGGCGGCCTATTTCGACCTGGTGCGCCGGGCGGTGGAACCTTGGAGCGGCGGATGGGAGATGACCGTTTGCGACCTGTTCGATCCGTGCGGCGGCGCTTCCATGTGGAAGCACCACCTCTGGCGCTGGCGGAATGCCCGGCGCGTGCTCGCGGAACATCCCGCCGACCTCTACCATTGGCTGGACGGCTCGATGGCCGCCTTCATTCCCCCGGCGATGCAATGCCGTTCCCTGGTCACCGTCCACGACCTGATTCCGCTGCTGCAGTGGCGCGGGGAATTGCCGGGCCGGCCGAGCTTTCCCGCCCGGTGGCTCATCCGCCGCAGCCTCCGCGCCTTGCGCGCCGCTGCCGCCCTATGCACGGATTCCCATGCCACGCGGCTGGATCTGGCGCGGCTGACGGGAATCGGGGAGGGCGTGACGGCCATTGCCGTCCCGGTGCGCCCCCTGCCGTCGCCGGAAGACCTTTCGATCCCGGGGCTGGGCCCGTCCGATCCCTTCATCCTGCACGTCGGCAACAACGCGGCCTACAAGAACCGCCTCGGTGTGCTGGAGGTGTTTTCCCGTCTGCGCGATTGCGCCGGACTCCATCTCGTCCTGGCCGGCCCTCCGTCGCTGCGGCAAATGCGCGCCGCCGCCGCGCGGCTGGAGCGCGTGCATTTTGCCGGCCCGGTCGACGACGCCTGGCTGAACGGTCTCTACCGCCGCGCGTCGCTGTTTCTCTTCCCAAGCCTTTACGAGGGCTATGGAATGCCCGTGCTCGAGGCCATGGCGGCGGGTTGTCCCGTCGTCTGCTCGACGGCCGCCGCCCTGGCCGAGGTGGCCGGCGGCGCGGCCCTCTCGGCGCCGGCGCCGGATCCCGATGCCTTGGCCGCGCAATGCCGCGCCCTGCTTTCGGACGAGGCCCTGCGGCGGCGGATGATCGGGCTCGGAAAGGCGCGGGCGGCCGCTTTTGACGTTGCCTCGATGGGCCGATCCCTGATGGAATGGTACGAGCAGGCGCTGAACGCGCTGGAGAAAAAGGAGACCCATGCCTGAAACATCCTCTTCCCGCATCCGGGTGGATCGGGCGGCCTGTCCCAGCCCGCATTCTTCCGCCAACAAGCTGGCGCGCCTGCTGTGGCAGGCGGCGTGGCTCCTGCTGTTCCGCCCCGTGCCCTGGTTCTGGCATGCGCCGCGCCGCGCCTTGCTGCGAGTGTTCGGCGCGCAGGTGGGGACTGGCGCGCAGATCATGCCTTCCGTGCGGATCTGGGCGCCTTGGAACCTCTCGCTGGGCGCCCATGCCACGGTCAGCCATGGCGTGGATCTCTATTCCGTGGACCGCATCGAGATCGGCGCCCATGCCACGGTCAGCCAGCGCGCCTTCCTGTGCACGGCCACGCACGACATCGACCATCCCCGCATGCCGCTGAAGACCGCGCCGATCCGGATCGGCGACGGCGCATGGGTGTGCGCCGAGGCCTATGTGCATCCGGGGGTGGCCATCGGCGAAGAAGCCGTGGCCGGCGTGCGCGCCGTCGTGCTGCGCGACGTCCCGCCCGGCCAGGTGGTGGGCGGGAATCCGGCGCGCTTCCTCCGCATGCGGCACCTCCCGGAGTGAGCGATGGCGGATCCCGTTCCCATTTCGGCGGTCGTCCTCTCGCACAATGAAGCCGGCAATCTCCCGCGCTGCCTGCGCGCCCTGCACGGCTGCGCCGAGGTCGTCGTCGTGGACGACGGCAGCACGGACGACAGCCGGCGCGCCGCCGCCGAATGCGGCGCGCGCGTCCTCGAACATCCGTTCTCTTCCTTCGCGGACCAGCGGAACTGGGCGATGGATTCCGCGGGGCTGCGCCACGACTGGGTGCTGCATCTGGATGCCGACGAGGTCGCAACCCCCGCCGCGCTGGAGGAGATCCGCCGCCTCCTCCCGTCGATGCCGGCCGGATCCGCCGGATTCTTCGCGCGCAAGGTGATGATGGGGGAGAAGTGGCTCCGCTTCAGCGCGGACTATCCGGTGTACGTGCCTCGCCTGGTGCACCGCCGGGGACCGCGCTACGCGATGCGCGGGCACGGCGAGGCGCTGGCCGTCGCGCCGGCGACGTCCGTCTTTTTCGAAGAACCGCTGCTGCACTACAATTTCTCCAAGGGATGGGCCGAATGGCGCGCCCGGCATCTGCGCTATGCGGCCGCGGAGGCGGCGCGCATCCGTTCCGGCGCCGCCGCCTTTTCGTTCCGGGCGCTCGTTTCGAGGGACCGGACCGTCCGGCGCGCCGCGCTGCGGGCGCTGTCCTATCGGCTGCCCGGCCGGCCGGCGCTGCGCTTTCTCTATGCATATGTGCTGCGGCTGGGCTTCCTCGACGGCGCCGCCGGCTGGCGCTTCTGCCGGGCGATGGCTTCCTACGAGCGCATGATCGATGCCGCGCTGCGCGGAGCGGGGGACGCGGAGGCGCCGTGAACATCGTGCTGGTCAACCAGTTCTTCCCGCCCGCCCGTGCGCCGACGGGGCGGCTGCTCGGCGACCTGGCCGGGGAACTGGTCCGCCGCGGGCATTCCGTGACGGTGCTGGCGTCCGCCGCGGACTATGGCGCGGCGACCGGCCCGGCGGACGGCGCCTTCTCCGGCGTGCAGGTGGTCCGCACGGGACGGGCGGGCCTCCATCGCCATGGACTGGGGGCCAAGCTCGGGGATTACCTTTCCTTTTTCCGGGGCGCATGGAGGGAACTGTCGCGCCGGCCCCGGCCGGATGCGCTGGTGTGCATGACCACGCCACCGTTTGCCGGATGGATCGGGGCGCACCTAAGGAAGCGCCAAGGCGTTCCCTATGTGCTCTGGTGCATGGACCTCTATCCCGAGGCGCTTGCCGCGCATGGGATCCTGCGCCGGGGAAACCCGGTGTTCCGTGCCTTGGAAAGGATCGCGCGCACGGAGCGGAGCCGCGCCTCCGGCGTGATCGCGCTGGGTCCGGACATGGCGGTGCTCCTGGAATCTTCCGGCGCCTTCCCTGTCGATGAAATCCCGGTCTGGAGCCATTGGGTCGCCACGCCGGAGCGGGAAGCCGAGGCCCGCGCCCTGCGCCGCTCGCGCGGCTGGGCCGACGACGAAACCATCCTGCTCTACAGCGGCAACATGGGGCGCGCCCACCGGGCGGAGGAATTCGCCGCGCTGTCCGAACGCCTGGAGGGAAGGTCGCCCCGCTGCCGCTTGGTCTTTTCCGGAAACGGCCCGTTGCGGGCGGAATGGGAGCGGCGATGGGGAAGCCGGTTCGAATTCCTGCCGCCCGCGCCGGAAGAAACCTGCGCAGCCCATCTGCTGGCCGCCGATGTGCATCTGGTTTCGCAGCAGCCGGAATGGACGGGCGTCGTGGTTCCGAGCAAGTTTCCGGCGGCCTGCGCGCTGGGGCGGCCGACGGTGTTTGCGGGCCCGCCCCGGAGCGCGGTCGGGCAATGGCTGTCCGGATCGGATGCGGGATGGATCCTGCCTCCCGGAGATGCCTCTGCCATCGAGGCGGCGGCGGGCGGCATCCTCGATGCCCGCCTCCGCGCCGAAAAGGGCCACCGGGCCTTCTCCCTCTTTGAGCAGAAATTCACCCGCGAACGGAATTGTGGTAGAGTCGCGGACCGGGTCGAACAGGCCGCGAAGGATCGGACATGAGCCTTGAAGCCATCCTGAAATATCCGTCGGTTTTCCTGGCGGGGTTGCTGGCGGTGCTGCTGCTGACGCCGCTCTGGCGGTGGTTCGCGCCCCGCTGGGGGTTCATGGACCGGCCCGGCGAGCGCAAGGTCCACCGCCAGCCGGTCCCTCGTGGCGGCGGGCTCGCGGTGTTCATCGGCTTCCATGTGGCATGCGCGGTCGTCTTCCTCGTGCCCTGGAAGCCGTTCGCGGGGCAGGTCTCCATCGAGTGGTGGTTCCGCTTCCTGCCCCTGAGCGCCGGCGTGGTGCTGCTGGGCCTGCTGGACGACCGGCTGAACCTCCGGCCGATGCTCAAGCTGGCCGGCCAGGTGGCGCTGGCCGCCGCCGCCTACGAGTCGGGAATCCATCTGCAGAACATCCTCGGTTTCGCGTTTCCCGGGTGGCTGGATGCCGTGGCCACGGTCTTCTGGTTCGTGGCGTTGATGAATGCGTTCAACCTGATCGATGGCGTGGACGGGCTCGCCACCGGCATCGCGCTGATCGCCGCTTCCGGCATCGGCCTTTCGCTGGTGTTTCGCAGCGCTCCGGGCGATGTGATGCTGTTCCTCGGCTTGGCGGGCGCCTGCCTGGGATTCCTGCGCTACAATTTCTACCCGGCCAGCGTCTTCCTGGGAGACGCCGGAAGCCTGTTCATCGGGTTCGCCCTGGCGGCGCTGTCGATCTCGACGAATTCCAAGGCGTCGTTCATGGCCGGGATCGGCGTTCCCATGCTGGCGGTGGGCGTGCCGTTGTTCGATACGCTGCTGGCCGTGTGGCGCCGCTCCATGCGTCGGGTGCTGAGCCGCGCTTCCGGGAGCGGACCGACCCCCAGGCTGGAGACGGCGGATGCGGACCATCTGCACCACCGTTTGCTGAGGCAGGGCCGCGGGCAGGGGCAGGTGGCGGGGATGCTCTATGTCGCCACGCTGGCGCTGGTGGCCGTCGGCCTTCTCGCGAGCGTGTTCCACGACCGCGCGCTCGGCATCCTGGTGCTGGCCTTCCTGCTGGCGGCCTACACCGTGGTCCGGCATCTGGCCGGCATCGAGCTGCTCGAAAGCGGGAAGGTGGTTTTGCAGGGGCTTTCGCGTCCCGTCCGGCGCAACCAGACCCTGTTGTTCTACATCGTCGGGGACCTGCTGATCCTGAACGCCGTCCTGCTGGCGGGGCATTCGCTGCTGGATCTGCAGGATGGCGTGCGGGATTCGGCCCTGAAGGCCATCTGGCTCCGCACGGTTCCGA
Organism: uncultured Verrucomicrobiota bacterium; assembly: GCA_937860055.1. Taxonomy (GTDB): domain Bacteria; phylum Verrucomicrobiota; class Kiritimatiellia; order CAIQIC01; family Lenti-01; genus Lenti-01. The sequence goes on from CALMBO010000014.1 coordinate 129,982, forward strand.
CGGATGTCGTCCTTCCGTTCCTGGCGCTGCTACTGTTCCGCTCGTATTCTCGCGTGTGGTACCTGGCGCGGATTTCCGAATATGCCTCCACGGGGATCGCCGTGGCGCTGGGATACGCCGTGGCCTGCGGAGTGCATCTGCTGGGGGCGCAGGGCAGGGACGAAGTCTTCGCCCTTTTGCTGCGATATCTGCTGCTGGCCGGCCTGGCCGCGCCCACCGTGGTCCTGACCCGCGCCGCTGTCCGCGTGGTGCAGGATCTCATGCTGGGGCGCCCGCGCGAAACCGGACCGGCCCGGGCCGCGCCCGTGCGCGCCCTGGTTTGCGGCGCGGGGCATCGCACCACGCTTTTCCTGCGCCAGAGCGAACTCCGCTCCATCGACGGGACGCCGGTGGAGATCGCCGGCCTCGTCAGCGATGACTCCGCCATCACGGGCCATGCGGTGCACGGCATCCGCGTGGTCGGCACCTGCCGCGAACTGCCGGCGCTCATCGCCCGCCACCGCATCGGCGTCCTCTATCTCGTTGAACCCGTCTCCGGCGCCGAGATCGGGGAATTGCGCCGGATGCTGGCGGATCATCCCGTGCGGATGGTCCGCTGGGACATCGTCGAATCGGAGATCCCTCCCGCCGCCCATGCGTAGGCTTCTGGTCAACGCCCTGTCCGTCACCAACCCCAGCGGCCTGCATGTGCTGCGGGGGCACCTGGACCGCCTGGCGGACGGGTTGCAAGGCCGCGTCCGCCTCGTGGTGGTGTGCCGCGAAGACCTGGAGGGCCTCCGGGCGGAACTGGGGTCGCGCGCGGATTGGGAATTCGCGCCCGCTTCCACGCGCGGCTGGTTCCGCCGCGCGTGCTGGGAACGGGCGAATCTCGCGCGCCTGGTCCAAAAGCACGGTGCCTGCGCCTACTTCACGCCCAGCGGCATCGCCGCGCACCCGCTGGGCATTCCCCAGATCGTCTTCTGCCAGAATCCGTGGGCGCTGGTTCCCGCCGCGCGCCGGCGGCGCGATGCGTTCAAGGCGTGGCTCCAGCGCCGCGCCTATCGCCGCGCCATGCGCATGGCCGACGCGATGGTCTTTCTTTCGCGCTATCTGAAGGAGGCCTATCGGCGGAATGCGGGATGCCGGGAGCGCCGCGGCCTCGTCGCCTATGCGGGCGTGGACCGGCCCGCTCCCGCACGCGCCGCGGAAGGGGCGGGGATCCCGCGCCAGCCGGCGCAGATCGCCAGTGTATCGGTCATGGCGCCCCACAAGAACATCGAGGCGCTGGTGCGCGCCTTCCATGCCGTCCGCGCGCAGGGCCATCCCGAGGCCCGCCTCGTGCTGGCCGGCCCCTGGCCCGATCCCGCCTATGAGCGCTGGATCCGCCGCCTTGTCGGCGGTCTGGGCCTTGCCGGTTCCGTCGAGTTCGCCGGATTCGTCTCGAGGGACCGGCTCGACCGGCTCTATGCGGAATCGCGGGTGTTCTGCCTGATGAGCCGCTGCGAGTCGTTCGGCATCCCCGCCATCGAGGCGCAGCATTACGGCACGCCCGTCGTCAGCTCCTCCGTCTGCGCCATCCCCGAAGTCTGCGGAGGCGGCGGATGGTTCCGCGATCCCGACGACGTGGCCGGCATCGCGGAGGCGCTCCGGACGCTGATCGAAGACGAGGCGGAATGGAAGAAGCTCTCGGCCCTGGCGCGGGAGAATGCGGAGCGCTTCGCCGGAGAGCGCGTTTCGAAGCCGCTCGTCGATCTCGTGGCCGGACTTGTCGAGGGGGAGGCGCCTCAGGAGTCGGATGTTCCGTAGAATGCCGCCCGCGCCGGGCGGAGCAGCCAATACAACCCGCGCAGCGGCCGGGGAAGCGGAATCCACCGGAAGTCGCCATCGCCGGGGATGGCGATCCGGCGGAGACGGTACGAAAGGGCTTCGGCCGGCGTCATGAATTGCCGGTGGAAGCGGCGCAATTCGTGGCCATCCATGGGCCGCGCGGTTCCCTCCAGCAGGGCGATGGCTTCCTCGATCACCGCATCCGGCGCCGGGGGGAGGGGGGCGCCGGAAAGGCCGGGACCGAAGACCGCCTCCGCCACCCCGCATCCCGCCTCCAGGGCGTTTTCCGCGAACGGACAGTGCAGGGCCAGCGCCTGCGCCTGCGGGAGGATTCCCGGATGCCGTGCCAGCAGGCCGGCGATGTCCGCCAGCCAGGCCATCCGCGCCCAGCCGTGCCAGACCGCGTGCAGGCAGGCCAGAAGCAAATGCAGCGCCGGGGCCGGCGCGCGGACCTCCTCCTCCAGCTTCTGGTCCATGAAGGATCCCTTCCAGCTCCGGTTGCAACAGCAAGGCCACGGATATTGCGGCGGGAAAAAGCGATGGTTGACTTCCACCGTGAAGCCCTCGGGATGCCGGAACGCCACGCCCCAGCCATAGTGCCACAGGTGGGACAGCCGGCGGGAGTTCCCCGCTTCCGGCGCATAGCCCGCTTCCTCCATTCCGGCGGCGAGGTTCGGGAAATCACTTCGCGCACACAGGAAATCCAGATCGTCGAAGCTGCGCAGGCCGGGGTCGGGCCAGGCCTGCACGGCCAGCACCGGGCCTTTCAGCAGCACCAGCCTTCGCAAGCGGGGGGCGAGCAGGGAGAAGAGGCGTTCCGCTTCATGCGCGAGGTGCACCGTATGCCGCGCCTGTCCGTAGGCCGCCGAAGGTGCGGCTGCGCCTGCTTCCGGCAGGCCGGCCTGCAGCAGGCCCATCACGCGGTGTCGCCGGGCCCATGCCGCCAGGCGTTCCCGCGCCTCCGGCGGAGGGAGAAGCGCGGGCGCTGCCGGCGGAAGGCCATGCAATTTGCGGAACGCCTGCCGGCACAATGGAACAAACTCGCCCATGGCCGGTTTCTGGCATGCGGGAGTGCGTTCCGTCAATCCGAAAGCGGCCCTTGTTCCAGCGCGGGGAGGCGCCCCGCAGGATTTTTCCATGCGTGGAAAACATTTTTCCACAGTGTGGAAAACCGGGATTGGGGGAGCGGCCGGTGCCTTCCCGGACTGGGGGCGCAACGGGAAAAGATGGTGCTCGGGGGGGGACTCGAACCCCCACGGGTTGCCCCACATGCCCCTCAAACATGCGTGTCTGCCATTTCACCACCCGAGCACCGGGAGGGATGGACCTCGTGGTCAATTGGGCGGGAAGATACGCATTCGGCCCCGCTCCCGCAAGTGTTTTCAGCGGGGGGAGATCAATTTGCGGCCGGTTCGGGCGCTTCGGCGGGTTCCGGGGCCGCGGTCTTCCGTTCAATGGGGCAACGGATGCCGGTGGCGGCCTGGATGAGAACCTCTGTCTGGAGCGGATCCTCGCCGGGGACAGCGAGGGAGAGGCGCAGGGAGGTGGGAAGGAGAGGCTTCTCCTCGGTTCCGGGCGGAGGCCAATCGGTGCGGGCGGTGCCGTTGGTGAGGGCTTCGATGGCGAGGACGAAGCGGCCTTCGAACAGGAGGTTGGTGATGGGGGCGTTGGTGCCGGGGCCGGAGCAGGGGACGGAGATGCGCTGGATTCCGCGGCGGCCGCCGCGTTCAGGTCCCACCTCGTAGGTGACCCGCTCGATGTCGTAGCCCCCGATGGCGCGCGGTTCGGCGGGGACGGGGGCGTAGAAGGAGAGCGAGACCTCGGGCTTGCCGGGTTCGGTGGAGACGGACAACGTCAGCGGGGCGAGCTTCTCCACGGGAGGAGCGAAGGCGCAGGCGACCTCGCGGGAGAGAGTCCGGACGGCGGCTCGGGCGGCAAAGGGGCCGTGGAGGCGGGCGGATTGGCCCTCGCCGGCGGAGAGCAACCCCCGGATGAGAAGAGCAAGGATGGCGGCGACAAGGGCGCCCAAGGCCAGGGCCAGCATCAGTTCCACGAAGGTGAAGCCCGATTTCCGGGCATTGGAACGTGCCGGATCCATGGCCGAACCGGTCCGGGCAGGGGGCCTTAGGAGGCCTTTGCGAACATGAGGAAGAAGAAAAGGAGGGCCAGAAGGGAGACAGCTCCGGTGACGATGAGGGCGAAATACCACATGCCGCGCCGCTCCTTGGGCCGGGCGCCGAAGGGGGAGATGCTGGCGAAGTCCTGCGGGGCGGACATGGCGCCGGTGGCGACCTCCGCATTGGCGTCCGTGTAGCGTGCGCCGGAGGAGGCCAATTCAGGGGCGTCGAACAGGAACTCGATGGAGCCCAGCTGGATCAAGTCCTTGTGGCGCAGGGCGGATTCCTTCACGTCGCGGGAATTGACGCGGGTGCCGTTGGTGGAGTCCAGATCCTGGAGGACGCAGGAGTCGCCATTCCGCAGGATGCGGCAGTGGTGGCTGGAAATCGTTGGATGGTCCAGCAGGATGGTGTTGTCGGCCTTGCGGCCGATGGTGATCTCTCCCTGCTCGATGGGGTATTCGCGTCCCTTGAAATCGCCAGACATGCCGTTGAGTTTGGCCATGGAAACTCTCTCCGTCTCTTAGGTTGAAACCATACTTCTGAAAGTTTCATATTGCCTCCGCCCCTTTGGAAAGGCAACTGCAAAGATACCTCATTTTGCCCTCGAATTTCTGTTGACGGGCGGGAGTTGGTAAAGCATTATTCGAACATGGTTATAAAAGGCCCATGACGGGCCGGATGCATAGGACAGGTTGTCGCCCGCGGGCAAGGAGATCAGAATGAAGAGAATCCTCGTGTTTCTGTTGGTCGGGTTGATGATGGCCGGCACGGCCGCCATGGCCCAAGGCAAGGGAAAGGGCGAATCCAGCAAGGCGCAGGCTTCCCAGCCGGTTACGCATCCCCAGCTGGCCGATCTCCTGGTCAAGGCTCTGGGCCTGGTCCGCTTCCTGCCGGCGGCTCCGACGGCGCAGCAGATGTTCGATGTCCTGATGCAGAACGGCATCAGCCCCGAGGGCGGCTGGCTGCTGGATGCGGTGGTGACGAAGGCGGACCTGTCCCGCGTCATCGTCCAGGCGCTGCGCAAGGAAGACCAGGTGGAGAACCCGAACGACCCGCAGTCGTGGATCAACACCTTGAAGGAGCTGGGCATCTCGCTGGATCGCCTGAGCGAGACCATCCAGTCGGTCGAGACGCTTCCGGAAGGCATGGGGCAGGCCGTGGCGCTGCAATCCACCGACCCGCTGGTCCAGAACGTGAACTTCGCGCCGGGCAGTACGATCCAGTACACGGTGGACCTGGACCTGGTGACCCGGGTGCTCAGCGAAATGGAAACGATCAGCGGCGAGTTCCGCCCGATTTCCCCCACTCCCTATTGAGCAACGGTCCAGAGAGCCACAAGAGAAGAGGAACAGAGATATGAAACACATTCGACTTTTCATCGTCGCGGGACTGCTGCTGGCCTGGCTGGCCCCCATGGTCTGGGCGGCTTCCGCGGAATCGCCCATCCACATGAACAACCGCATCCGCCTGGGCTATGACGACAACGTGTATCAGGTGGACGACAATTCGGCCACGGGCCTGGACAAGAAGGACAGCTTCCGTGTCATCGAAGAGATCGAAATGCTGGTGAACCTGAACATGGAGCGCACCTATCTGGGCCTGCGCTACCGGCCTTCGGTGATCTGGTATTCAGACCGGGACGAGGACGACACCGATTTCCTGAACGACCTGGACCTGAATTTCACGCACAACTTCAGCCCCGTGCTTTCGCTGTCGCTGAGCGACACCCTGCGGGCGAGCCAGCTGCCCGAGCTCCAGGACGAGAACTACATCGTCCGCGAGAAGGACGACAACTACTACAATTCCGCCCTGGCGACGCTGTCCTACAACCTCCGTCCGGAGACCCGCCTGGACCTGTCGGGCCGCTACATCACCCTGATCTACAACAGCGATTCCCCTGCGAAGGACAACGGCGACTACTACAGCGTGGTCGGCGGCCTGACGCTGCGCCAGCAGATGGCCAGCCGCACGACCCTGATGGGCGACCTCCGCTACCAGACGCTGACCTACAACGAGGCGGACGAGGCCAACAACCGCGATGCGACCACGATGTTCGCCGGCCTCGGCGCGGAGCAGACCTTCAGCCCGCAGCTGCTGGGCAGCTTGCGCGCCGGCGTGGAGAGCCGTTCGTACGACGACGAAGCCTTTGATGACAACACCCAGCCGTACGGCGAGCTGTCGATGACCTTCCTGCCGTCGCCGGCCACCCGCATCACGGGTGCGGCTTCCTACTCGATCTACGAGTCGGACGTGGACCGGTACCTGAGCCAGAACCGGACCTACCTGTCCCTGAGCCTGGCGCATGACATCACCGCGAAGCTGAATTTCTACATCAGCGGCGCCTACAGCCTCAACGCCTACGAGGCGGACTACGCCCTGGACGAGACGTTGACCGATGCCGACGAGAATGCCTATCTGGTGAGCATGCGCCTGGCCTACCGCGTCAACCGCATCAACTGGATCGAAGCCGGCTGGCAGTATGTCATGCTGGACAGCGAGGTGCTGAATCGCGAGAGCTACGAGCGGAACCGGTTTGACATCGGCTGGAAGATCCAGCTCTTCTAGTCCGGCACGGACGGGAAAGGCGACCGGCGACGGCCGCCTTTTCCCTGTCCTCCCATCGACAGACGGACCCGGCGGGGCGGCAAGGCCCCGCTAGGCATTTCAGGACAAAGACCCCATGGCAGAAGAATCCCAGACCACGGCCCTCCACTTCCTCGACTATTGGCGGGTCATCCGCGACCGCAAGGAGGTCATCCTGGCGGTTGCCCTGCTCACCATCGTGACCGGCACCGCCTACACGCTGATGATGCCGAAGAAGTTCACCGCGACCACCCAGCTCGAGGTGCGCGAGGACGCCATGGACGTGGATCCCTTCTACGAGCGCCAGGCCACCCGCATCGGCTACAATCCCTTCTTCCTGATGACGCAGGAGAAGATCATGCGTTCGCGGCCGGTGCTGACGGAGGTGGTCCGCAACCTGAACCTGCAGAAGGTGTGGGGCGCCGAACTCAACGAGGACAAGTCGCCCATTTCCCCCGAACTGGCCCTGCAGATCCTGGCGCGCAGCCTCCGCGTGGAGCAGGACCGCGACACGACGCTGATGAACATCAGCGCCACCAGCGAGGATCCGAAGCGCGCCGCCGAGATCGCCAACGAGGTCGCCAACGTCTACCGGGACCGCCGGCTGTTTGCCAAGCGCCGCGAGATCCAGCGCGCCATCGATGCGATGAGCAATGAAGTCCGCAAGCAGCAGGAGCGGGTCGAGGAGGCCGAGGCCGAACTGGAGCGCATCCGCCAGGAGCGGGGCATCTCCCTCATCGGCCGCGGCAACATGAGCATCCGGACGGAGGCGACGCGCCTGAGCATGCTGGAAAGCGAGCGGAGCGGCGCGCGGGTCGAGATGCTGGTGCGGAAGGCCCGCATGGACCAGCTCGAGGGGCTGGAAGGCGACAAGCTGATGGACGCCGCCGCCTACATCGTGCAGGACCCCACGCTGATGGGCATCCGCCAGCAGCTGATCGACAGCCAGGTGAGCCTGCAGCTCATGCTGAAGAACGGCGTCGTGGGGGAGAACCATCCCGACGTGCTCCGGCTGAAAGGCGCCGTGGAGGAGCTGCGCCGGCAGCTGGCTTCGGCGCTGGATGGCCTCAAGGCCGGCGTGCGGGCCGACTACGAGGTGGCCCGCCAGAAATATGCGGCGCTGGACGAGGAGCTCAACAACATCAAGACATCGGACATCGAATCCGAGAGCGAGAACTACCTGCCCTTCGACCGGGCGGAGCGGAACGCGAACGTCCAGCGGGACATTCTGACGGCGCTGCGGGCGCGCATCACGCAGACCGGCATCGAGGTGGAGGTTCCGCGCACGACGGTGGAGATCATCGAGGAGGCCGAGGCGCCGGACCGCCCGTCGAGCCCGCTGGTGGTGCTGAACATCTTCCTGAGCGTGGTGCTGGGCCTTCTGGCGGGCACCGGCCTGGCGTTCTTCGTGGAATATCTGGACGTGTCGATCAAGACGGTGGACGAGGTCGAGAAGTATCTCGGCCTGCCGGTGCTGGCGGTCATTCCGCAGCAGTCGCGCCCGTTGACCGAGGCCGGCCAGTCGAGCGGGCAGGGCGAGGCCTACCGCGCTTTGCGGACGAGCCTGGCGTTGCTGGCGCGCGAGGGCAAGCAGAAGATCTTCACCGTCATCAGCGGCGGCGTGGGCGAAGGCAAATCCACCACGCTGTTCAACCTGGCCTATGTATGCGCGGAGCAGGGCAGCAAGGTGCTGATCATCGACTCCGACCTGCGCCGCCCCGTGCAGCACAAGATGGTGGGGCTGGCCAACCGGACGGGCATGGTCAACGTGCTGACCGGCGAGCTGAAGATCGAGGAGGTCATCCAGGAAACCGGCGTGCCGAACCTGTGGATGATGACCAGCGGCCGCCTGCGCCGCGGGTCCCTCGGCATCATGAACAACAGCCGCCTGCGCGCGATGATGGACGCCCTGAAGGAGCGCTACGATTTCATCCTGCTGGATTCCCCGCCGATCCTGGGCGTGACGGACGCGGCGATCCTGGCGAGCGAAGCCGACGGCGTGCTGCTGGTCGTGCAGTACCGCAAGTATCCCAAGATCATCTCCCTGCGCGCCAAGCGCATGATCGAAAACGCGGGCGGCCACCTGATGGGCGCCGTCCTGAACAACATCAACATCATGCGGGACGACTATTATTACTATTACCACTATACGACGAAGAAGTATTATGGTAGCACGAAACACGAGAAAGAAGACGACGCGACGGAAGCCTAGACGTGAAATGGTCCGCTAGACATTTTAGGATTCTCCTGGCCTGGCTGGTGGTGGCCATGGGGGGGAGCCTGCTGGCCGGTTGCGCGTCGTCGTCCGCCCAGAACCGGAAGGTTTACGACCGCTATGCGGAGCTGGTGGCCGCGAGGAACCGCTCGGCCCAATCCCCGGCGGAGGAAAGCAGTGTTTCATCCCCGGCCCCCAAGGCGCCGGCCAGGAAGGCCGATCCGATGGAGCGCCAGCCCGTCAAGTCCGCCCCCGCGACGAAGCCCGCGCCGGTTTCCGCGCCGGCTCCGGCGGCCCCGCCTGCGCCGGCCAAGACGACGCCTGTCCAGGTGGTCGCTCCTCCGCCGGTGGCTTCGCCCATCGCGTCGGCGAAACCTGCGCCTGCGGCTCCCGCGCCGGCTCCGGCAACGGTTTCCATGCCGCCGCCGGCTCCTGTCCAGCCGGCCCCCGCGGTGGAACCCGCTCCCGTTGCCTCGTCCACCCTGGTTCCGGCGGCGACCTCCTCCGCCGAAGGCGCCTACACGCTCAAAGTAGGGGATGGTCTGCAAATCTACCTGCGCGGGATTCCCACTCCCGAAGTCATCGAGGACATCATCGACGAGGGCGGCAAGGTCACGCTGCCTTTCATCAATGAAATCCAGGCGGCCGGTCTGGCCGCCTCCGACCTGGAGCGGAACATCCGCCAGACCTATCTGGACCAGGACATCTACCGCAACATCACCGTGAACGTGGTGGTGCCCACCCGCTACTATTTCGTCCAAGGCGAGATCCGGGCCCCGGGCCGCTTCCAGATCATGTCGGCCACCCGGGTTTCCCAGGCGATCGCGGGGGCGGGGGGCTACACCGAATTCGCCAGCGGACGCGTGGACATCAAGCGCGGGGGAAAGATCGTCAAGGTCATCAAGAATGCGCGCCGCCTGGAGCGCGTGCCGGAAGACGACATCATGCTGGAGCCGGATGACATCGTCGAAGTGAAGCGGAGCCTGTGGTGATCCGGAAGGAATGATCCGCATGCGATCCCTGGATGAACGGATCGGGGAGCGATGGACGGGGTGGGGGCGGTTCTATGACGGAATCGCCCTTTTTCTGTTGATGTGGCCCGCCACGGCGGGAATGTGGCTGCTGGGCTCCACGCGCACCTGGGGATATGCGCCGGGGCTGATCCTTTCCTTCGCGGGATCCTTGCTGGTCTTCGCCCGTCCGCTGGTTTTTTCCGACACGCCGCGCTGGCGCTTCCCTCCGGGATTCTGGATTTTCGCGGCCTTGACGGCTTATGTTTCCCTGGGCATTCCCTGGGCGGCAGTTCCCTATGCCGCGCGATGGGAAGCGCTGCGGTGGATCTGCCTGCTGGCGGCGGCATGGGCCTGGACGCAGATGGGGGGGTGGGCCCATCGCTGGCGGCTTCTGCTGGGGATCCTCCTGGTGGCGGCGGCGCTCGACAGCCTCTACGCGGTGGTCCAGGAAACGAGCCATTCGACCCGGGTGCTGTGGGCGCCGCGGCCGGAGCAATATGGCACGAGGGCCAGCGGAACCTATCTTTGCCCGAACCACTTCGCGAACATTCTCGCGATGCTCTTCCCGCTGGCGCTGGTGCTGGTTTTCCTGCCCGAGGCGGGTTTCCCGCTCCGCCTGATGGCGGTCTATTTCCTGGTGATTTCGGCGCCCGTGCTGTACTGGACGCAGTCGCGGAGCGGCTGGCTGGGCATGCTGGCCGGGTTGGCCACCGCCTGGCTGCTGCTGGCGTGGCGCAAGAGCCGCGGCTGGCTCCTGGTGGCCGTGCTGACCCTCCCGCTTCTGGCGGCGGCCCTGGGCTGGACGGCATGGAAGACGCTGCCGGCGGTGCGGGAGCGGGTCGGAGCGGTGCTGGAGGATCCCGACGAGGCCAGCGGCATCCGCCTCCAGATGTGGAGGGATGCGCCCGCGATGTTTCGCGACCGGCCGGTGTTCGGCTTCGGGGGCGGCTCCTTCGTGTGGGCCTATCCGCCCTATCAGCGGCATGTGAAAGAGCACCTGAACTGGGATTTCGCCCACAACGAATACATCCAGATGGCGCTGGAACACGGGGTGGTGGGGCTGGGCCTGCTACTGGCCGGCTTGTTGTGGTGCGTTGCAGCGATGGTACGGGCCGTGCTGACGGCGCGGTCGCGGGAGGCGGCGCTGTTGATGGCGGCGGCCGGGGGGAGCCTGGCTGCCGCGCTGGTCCATGCCTTGTTCGATTTCAATTTCCATATTTTTCCCAATCCCCATTCCTTGGTCTGGATCGGCGGCGTGGCGTGGGGCGTCTGGTTCATGCAGGAGAAGGGGAGGGAACCTTCGGAGGGGCGCCGCCGCCGGCTCCGATGGGGGGCGGCGGCCGCCGGCATGGCGGTTTGCGGCTGGGGGGCGTGGATGGCGTTGTCCGGCGGATTGTCCTATCTCTGGAACCTGAAAGGCGAGATGGCGCGGACGCGGATGGAGTGGGATCTGGCCGAGGCGGATTTCCAGAAGGCCGCCGGCTGGGACGGGGGGAACTGGCAGCCCCATCTGGGGCTGGGGCAGCTCAAGGCGGCGCAGGCGCTTTGGTACCGCGATCCGGACCCGGCGGCGGAGCGGCTGGGGAAATCCCGGCTGGCTGCGGAGGCGGAGGGGCATTTCCGGCGCGCCCGGGAGCTGAACCCGTGCGACATGGCCGTGGAGTTCGGCCTGGCGCGCGTGTACAACGCGCTGGGCGACCGGGAAGCCGCGCTGGAGCGATACCGCCATGCGGCGGCCTACCAGCGCCGCCATGTGTTCTACCGCGAGCAGCTCGGCATCCAGCTGCGCCGGATGGGCCGCGACGCCGAGGCGCTGGAGGTCTTTCGGAAAAACCTGGAGGACGGGGTGGCAACCGATGTCAGCCAGATGAACATCCGCTCGCTGGAGCGGAAACAGGCCCGGGAAGCGGCGCCGGCGCCTTCGGGGAATTAGGCGCCCCAGCGGGGGCAGGCGCGCAGGAAGGGGCAGGTCTTGCACGGTTCGTCGCTGCCGGTGCAATCGAAATTCGATCCGTCGCCTGCGTTGTTGGCTTCGGGGTCTTCGAGGGGGAAGAGCATTTCATCGGCGGAATCGCGGACGAATTCGCGCAAGGTCTCCAGGTCGTCGGCGGAAAACGAGAAGGTTTCGCGCTGGTCGAGGACGGGGTTGTAGGCGATGGCCTCGATTTCGCCGGGCGCGGCCGTCCACCGGTCCAGCGCGAGGAGGGCATAGATGCCGAGCTGGGTGCGGTGTTCCGAGGGGGCGGAGGAGCCCGTCTTCCAGTCGTAGATGAGCACCTGGCCGCCGCGCCGGACCACGAGGTCGGGGATGGCGAACACCTTGAGGCCGTCGAGCAGGAAATGGGCCCGGCGTTCCACGGCGAGGAAATCGTCGTCGGGCAGCCCCCGGATCTCCTTCCAGATGTCGGAGGCGAGGAACTGGCGGATGGCGCGGGAGACGCGGTCGACGGTGGCCTTCCATTCCTCGGGGGGCACTTCGAGGCGGTATTCATGCTCGAAGAGGCCCAGGATGCGGACGGGGTCGGCCCGGTAGGCGCCGGCGCGCGAATCGCGGAATTCGTTCCGCATCAGTTCGATCTGGCGGGGTTCGGCGGCGGCGGCGGTTTCGCCGGAGGGGTCGCGCCGCGCATTCTTCAGGAGGAATTCGATCGCCTGGTGGGCATGGTGGCCCGCCCACTGCTGGCGCGTGTGGAGGCGCTTGAGGCGGTACAGCTCGCGGATGCGCGCGGGGGAGGATTCCTCCCATCCGCCCCAGGAGGCGTAGTAGGCGAAGTAGTAGCGCTTGAGGCAGGTCTGGAAGCTTTCGTGCCGCGAATGCGACCAGGAGAATTCGTTGGCCGGCGCGCTCATGGGGCGGGGGGCTTCCGGAGGCGGCTTTCGATGTCGCGCCGCCAAAGCTGGGCCAGGCCGCCCTTGGCCGTTTCCCGGTAGGCCGCCTGCAGGTCTCGGCCGGTGCGGTTCATCACTTCGATCACGTCGTCGAAGCTGACGAGATGGCGGCCGTCGGTGAGGAGGGTGAAGGCGGCGCACTCGATGGCGCGGAGGGCGGCGTTCATGTTGCGTTCGATGCAGGGGATCTGCACGTAGCCCTCGATGGGGTCGCAGGTGAGGCCGAGGTTGTGCTCCATCGCCATCTCGGCGGCGTATTCGATCTGGTTGAGCGAGGCGCCGTTGAGCTGGGCGGCGGCGGCCGCCGCCATCGAGCAGGCGGAGCCGATCTCGGCCTGGCAGCCGGCTTCCGCGCCCGAAACCGTGGCGTTGGCGCGGATGGAGCTGCCGAAGAGGCCGGCCGTGGCGAGGGCCTCGAGGATTTTCTGCCGGGGGATGCGCCGGGCGGTCTTGAAGAAGTAGAGGACGGCCGGCAGCACGCCGGCGGCGCCGCACGAGGGGGCGGTGACCACCTGCATGCCGGCGGCGTTTTCCTCGGCCACGGCCAGCGCGAAGGAGGCCACGAGGCCCAGGTCGCGCGGCATGCCCTTGAGGACGCTCGCCCGGTGCCACGTGGTGCCGGCGCGGCGCGCCAGCTCCAGCGTGCCGGGCAGGATGATCTGCTTGCTGGCGAGGCCCCGCCTGACGGTTTCGACCATGGCGTCCCAGATGTCGCCGAGCCTCGGCCACAGGTCGGGTTCGTTGTTTTCCACGAGCTGCCAGAAGGCCAGATCGTTGGCCCGGCAGTAGTCCATCGCTTCGGCGATGTTGGCGACGGGATATTCCGCGGCCGGCGCGGGGGCGATGGAATTTCCGGCGGCGTCGCGCAGGTTGCCGCCGCCGACGCTGCAGACGGTCCAGTCCTTCAGCGGCTTTCCGGTGGCATCGAAGGCCTCGAACTTCATCGTGTTGGGATGCGGAAGGTCCGCGGTCTGGGTGTCGAAGACGACTTCCACCCGGATGGGGTCGAGCGTGCGGACGAGGGTGCGGTCGGTCCAGTGGCCGCGCCCGGTCGCCGCGAGGCTTCCGAACAGCGTCGCGCGGATGCGCGCGGGCGCGGCGGGCAAGGACTGCACGAACAGGCGCGCCGCCCGCTGGGGGCCCATGCTGTGGGTGCTGGAGGGGCCGGCCCCGATGGCATAGACCTCGAAGATGGATTGAAGGCGAGGGGTCATGGGGATTCCTTGGATGGGGCGCGCCGGAAGGCGTCGAGGAAGACCGCCAGCGAAAGCCAGATCAGCGCGCCGTTGCGGACCAGGTTCCAGGCGTCGGACACGGCCGCGTCGGCGCGGGTGGAGAAGCAGCCGCACGACGCCTCGATGCCGCGCAGCAGGTTGAGGGAGATGGCGATGGTGAACACCGACAGCATGCCGGTGATGACCAGGGCGCCGGCGGCGCGGAGGCGCGCGGGCGCAACCAGCACGGCGAGGCCCGCCAGCAGTTCGATCCACGGCAGGACGATGGCGACGAGGTTCACGAATTCGCCGGGCAGGATGCGGTAGCGGTTCACCGCCAGCGCGAACAGCTCGGGGTCGCGGATCTTCGCGATGCAGGCCGCGAGGAAGAGGCCGGCGACGGCGATCCTCGCCAGCCAGAGGTAGGCGGGATGGAGGCGGCTCATGGCTGGCCCCCCTCGCGGATCTTGCCGCCGTATTCCGTCCATTCGGCAACTCCGCCGGGATAAAGCGTCAGCTTCTGGAATCCGTAGCCGCGCAGTTTCACGGCCAGCTCGAGGGCGTCGGTGCAGTCGGCGCCGCCGCAATAGACCAGGATGGGGGTGTCGGGTGTCAGCAGGCTGGCATAGTCGCCGAGGCGCCGGTCGGCCTCGCCGAGGGGGAGGCTCCGGGCGCGCGGCAGGTGCCCGGCCTCGTACTGTTCCCGGATCCGCGCGTCGAAGACCACGACGGCGGGATTCTCCACCCGGTCCCGCGCGCCGGCCAGGAACGCGACGGGGATGCCGGCGCGGAAGGCCTTCGATTCGACGTGGTGTTCCCAATCGCCCACCCAGGGCAGGCGGGAGGATGCGGGGCGCAGGGTGTTGACGGCGGTTCCCAGCGCCACGGCGGCGGCCAGGAGGCCCGCGCAGGCGCCGGCCAGCCGGAGGATTTCCCCGCGCCGGACTGGCGTCCTTCCGGTCATGGGGCCGGGGCCGGCGGCGGTTCGGGAGCGGGAGCCGGCGCGGGGGCCGGAGCGGCCGGGACCACATAGGCCGCGACGGGGATGGCCAATTCGGGCTGGTCGGGCCGGTCGGTCTTCACGAAGACGGTTCCGTTGACGTTGCCTTCGGGGAGCGTGGGGTCGATCGAGAGGTCGAAGCGGTGCCGCGTGCCGTCGGCGCCGGCTTCCGGCGCGACCGGGACCACCACGAGGGCGGGGTTGTCGGTGCGGGTGCCGACGATCTGGACGGGGCCGTTGGCCGAGATGATGTCGAAGGTGCGGTTGTGGGCCGCCTCGGGCCCGATCCGTCCGAAGAAGAGGCTGGACGGTTCCGCGCGCAGGGTCTGGATGGCGGTGCCCTTCAGCTGCAGGACGAGGGTGGGCGTATCGGGATCGTTGCTCGTGAGGGTGATGCTCTTCTGCTGGAAGCCGGTCCGGCCCCGCAGATCGAGGCGGGCGCGGATGGACGCTTCGCCGCCGGGTTCGACCACGTTCTGGGAGGGCTTGACGGCGGTGCATCCGCAGGAGGCGCGCACGTCGCGGATTTCCAGCGAGAGGGTGCCCGTGTTGCGGATGGGATAGTCGTGCTCGACGAATTCGGTGTTGCTCTTCTCGCCGAAGTCGAAGACCGGTTCGTCGCAGACGATGTTCGGCGCCAGCACGGCTTCGGGGGCCGCGGGGGCCGGCTCCTGGGCTTGGAGGGCCAGGGGCAGGAGGGAGGACACGAAAAGCGCGGAAAAAATGTTTGTTTTCATAAGGAAGACACCTTATCGCATCCGGGCGGGAGATTCAAGCCGCGCCGTGGCGGTCAGAGCTCGATCCGGAGGCCGTCGTAGGCGGGCGCCATGCCGCCGGGCAGGAGCTGCCCGGCCTGTGCATGCGAGACCTCGTGGCACAAGTGGATGACCAGCGAGCGCCTGGCGCCGATTTCCCGGAGGACGGGGATGGCTTCGTCGAAATTCATGTGCGTGGGATGGGGGCGGATGCGCAGGGCGTCGATGACGACGAGGTCGGCGCCCCGGCAGAGGCCGAGGGTGTCCGGGGGCAGCTGCTTGCAATCGGGGATCGCGGCGAAGGAGCGGCCCTGGTGCTCGATCTTCCAGCCGATCATGTCGGCGTGGCCGTGCTCGGCGGGGAGGGGCGTCAGGCGGATGCCGTGGAAATCGAACGGTCCTTCCGCGATGCGCAGGTCGATGCGCGCCAGCGAGGTGCCGGGGATGGGGGGTTTGTCGAGATAGTCGAAGATGTTCCGGAGGGTCTGGGCGGTTCCGGCGGAGGCCCAGACGGGCATGGGTTCCGGCATGCGGTTGGTATAGGGCCGGAGGTCGTCGAAGCCGAAGATGTGGTCCGCGTGGGCGTGCGTCATCAGGACGGCGTCGATTTTCCGGATGCCGTGGGCGAGGCACTGGCTGCGCAGGTCCGGCGGGGTGTCGACCAGCAGGACCTGTCCGGCGGCCTCGACGAGGATGGCGGTGCGGAAGCGCCGGTCCCGCGGGTCGGGCGAGCGGCAGACGGCGCAGTCGCAGCCCGGCATCGGGATGCCGTAGGAGGTTCCGGTTCCGAGGAAGGTGACGCGCATGGGGGCACTTTTGCATTTTTCCACCGTGTGGAAAACTTTTTTCCACGGCGTGGAAAAATCCCGTCCGGCGCCTTCCCCGGCCGGAGGGAGGCGTCAGGCGGAAGGAGGGGCGGCCGGGGTTTTGGGGGCCGGTTTCTTCTTCCGGCGTTTGATTTTCCGGACCGGCTTGAGTTCGGTGATGTCGCGCACGATGGTGAGGACGGTATCCGCGGTGCAGGGGGCGATCCGGGCCTCGAACCGGTGTTTCCGTCCGTCGAGGAGAAGCGTGTAGGTCAGTTTCTGGAGCACGTGCGAATCCAAGGCGGCCGCGATGGCCTTCAGGCAGCGGGTGGCGACGCCCTTGGGCAACAGTTCACCGACCTTGCGATGGAGAACGGCTTCGCGGGGGGCGGCGAGCAGGCGGTCATCCGGCGCATGGACCGACAGATATTCGCCGTCCCGTTTGTTCATGAAGACGAGATCGGGGATGGCATGGATGAAGGCCCGGTTCTGGGCTTCGCTGGCCCGCAAGGCGGTTTCGGCGCGCTGGCGGTCGCTTTCGATTTCGAAGCAGTCCAGGGCGAAGGACAGGGCGTTGCCGAGGCGTTTCAGCAGATCCAGTTCATCGGCGGAGAGGTCGATCGGGCGGTCGAGGTGGAGATTCAAGACACCGATCGGCCTGTCTTTCAGGCGGAAGGGGACGGCGATCGAAGAACGGTAACCGCGCCGGAGGGCTTCGTCCCGCCAGGGCGACATGCGGGAGGCGGTTTCGAGATCGCGGCACACCTCGACCCGGTTGTGGAGGATCGCCTGGCCGCCGGGGCCCTGGCTGAAGGCGCTGGAGGGATTGACGTTGATGTGGACGGCCTTCAGGTAGCCTTCCTCGTAGCCGGCGTGGGCGACGGGCTTTATCTGCGCCGTGGAGGCATCCACCAGCCCGACCCATGCCATGCGGAAGTCTCCGAACTTGACGGCGATGTGGCAGGCGGCCCGGAAGAGTTCGTTCCGGTCCCGGAATTGAACGATGGCCTGGTTCAGTTGGGCGAGGACGACATGGAGGTGCCGAAGGGACAGTTCCAGTTGCTTGTAGGGGGTGATGTCGCTCACGACGACCTGGCATGTCGGCGCGTCTTCGGCTTTTGGACCGAGATTGGCCGCCAGATGCACCCAGAGAATTGTCCCGTCCTTCTTTTCCAGCCTCAGCTCGGTCGCCTGCGGGGCGCCGGAGTCGGAGAGCTTCTGGCGGAACCGGCCAAAGAGTTCCTGGTCTTCCGGGCGGATGAAGCGGGAAAGGGGATGGTGGAGCAGCGCGGCCGGCGACATGCCGAGGAGCGCAGGCAGGGTGGAATTGGATCCCAGGATCCGGTCGTTTTCGTCCAGGAGGCAGCAACCGACGGGGGCATGGTCGAAAAGGTCAAAGATACGGGCCAGCGCTTCGCCGTTTTTCTCGCGCATTTCCGCCGATTTCTTTGCCTCAATCGTCATTCCATGGTCCTGGGTCATGGCCGATTTTAGTAAAATTCACCGAGTCGTTAATCACTCATTAATATTTGTGGGGAGGAAGGTCAATTCCAAAGATGCGCGCCGGGGAATTTTACGGCCCTTGGGGGAAATGAGGGGTGCGCCCCCGTGGGAAAGAGGGGGCCGGAACCTTGTCAGAGCTCGGTGAAGAGAGCTTCGGCGAGGAGGCGGGATTTGGGGAGCTTGGCATTCCAGTCCCCGGCACCGCGGGTGCCAAGGGCGACCAGGACGACAGGCCGCAACCCTTTGGAGCCGAAGGAGAACTCGTTGGAAAGGACATCGGGGTCGAAGCCTTCCATGGGGCAGGCATCAAGGCCGAGGGCGGCGGCGCCGAGGAGGAGGGTGCCGAGGGCGAGATAGGCCTGTTTCTCCATCCAGTGGGGGAGGTCGCGGCGGACGTCGCGGTGGAGGGCCACATAGGCCAGGCGGGATTTGCGCTGCTTTTCCATGTCTTCCGGGAGGGGGAAACGGCCGTCCTTTTGTTCCTGCGCGAGGATGGCGTCGAGATGGGCATCGTCCATGCCGGCGCGGACGCAGATCACGACGACATGGGAGGCGTTCTGGATCTTGGGAGCGTTGTAGGCATAGGGGCCGGTGGCGGCCTTGGCGATCCGCGCCTTGGCGGCGGCGGTTCCCGCCATTCCAAAATGCCACGGCTGGGAATTAATGGAGGAGGGGCTGTAGCGGAGCAGGATGCGGAGCTGGCCGATGACCGGTCCGGGAATCTTCCGGCCGGGATCGAAGTCCTTGGCGGTGTGGCGGGTGGTGGCGAGCGTCGCGATATCCATGGATCCTCCTCCGGCGTGCATTGGGATGGGAGAAGCCTAGCGGGGGAGGCGGGGCGGGACAAGCCCGGAGAGGGGGCTAATCCTGCAGGGCTTCCTTGGCGTCGAGCCAGTCTTCCGCTTCTTCGCGGGAGCGGAACGTGGCCAGTTCCCGGTTTGTGCGGGGGATGCAATCGCGGAAGGATTCGTACATCCTTCCCAGGCCGAAATAGACATCCCTCGTCGCGACAATCGCGAAGCGGGAGGGCTTGTCCGCCCGATCCGTGGAGCCCGCCAGATGCGCCAGCTTCTTCAGGTTGTCGAGGTTGATGTCCAGCAGGCTGCCGACCTGGGAGGTGTCGAAAATCTCGTCGTAGCCTGCCAGTGCCGGCTGGGAGCCGATCTCCATCTGATAGGCGAACAGGTCGCGCGCCCCGATGGCTCCCGAAGCCGTCGCAAAGATGCGCTGGCGCCCATGATCGATCTGGTAGGTAATGGCCATGGCTTGAATCGCGGACAGCCATGCTACGCGGGAGGGGAAAAACAATCAAATTACGATCCTGTTAGACCGGATTTGGATATTGTGCATCCGTTCTTTCTGGCGGTTGAATTCCGGGTTGTAGGCCCGGTCCCCTGACCGGGCGGGATTTCGCCGGATGAGGGCACCCGGCCACCATCGGGATCCTGCGGCTGCAATAGAAGTGAAAATGCCCTAGGGGGCGGTTTTGCGGATGCCATCGGGCGGGAAACAGTCGCGGAGACGGGGGGCGGCGGGCAAGTCGCGGAGGGCGCGGATGATTTCGTGGTCGGCCTTGGAGAAGGGGAAGTCGCCGAAGCGGTCGCGGGTGGTCCATGCGTGGCCGGCGCATTCGAGGTGGCGGGGGCGGCCGGAACGGATGCGGGCGAAGTGGGCGTGGAGCTCGATGGTGAAGTGGCTGTAGGCGTGGTGGACGGTGACGAGGTGCGGGCCGACCTCGATGTCGAGGCCCATTTCCTCCTTCAGCTCGCGGGCGATGCACTGGGGCATGGTTTCGCCCTCCGCGATCTTGCCGCCGGGGAATTCCCAGAGGCCGGCGAGCATTCCCTTTTCGGGGTTGCGCTGGGCGACGAGGATCTGGTTCTTGGCGTTGAGGATGACGGCGGCGCCGACGACCTTGTGGGGCACTTTCATTTTCTTCTTCTTGTGGGGGAAGGCTTCGGGGTTTGGAGTTTTCGCGGCGCGGCAGGCGCGGCGCAGGGGGCATTCGGAGCAGCGGGGATTGCGCGGGGTGCAGACCAGCGCGCCGAGTTCCATCCACGCCTCGTTGGTCGCGGCGGGGCGGTCGCGCAGGAGGAGGGCGTCGGCGAGCTGCTGGAGCTTCTTCTTCGTGGCGGGCAGGCCGACATCGTCGGGGAGGGCCAGGAGGCGGGAAAAGACGCGGATGACGTTGCCGTCGAGGACGGCGAGAGGGAGGCCGAAGGCGAAGGAGGCGATGGCGGCGGTGGCGTAGGGGCCGAGGCCGGGAAGGGCGGCGAGGGCTTCGGGATCGGAGGGCAGTCGCCCGCCGTGGTCGCGGACCAGGATTTTCGCGGCCTTGTGGATCTGCCGGGCGCGGGAGTAGTAGCCGAGGCCTTCCCAGAGCTTGAGGACGTCCTGGAGGGGGGCGGCGGCGAGGGAGGCGGGATCGGGGAAGCGGGCGAGGAAACGGCGGAAATAGGGGACGACGGTGTCCACGCGTGTCTGCTGGAGCATGATTTCGGAGATCCAGACGGCGTAGGGGGGGCGCGGCTCCGCGCGCCAGGGCAGGTCCCGCGCATTCTTCGCGAACCAAGGCAGGAGATGACGGCGGACGGCAGCGCGCAGGGCCCGGAGGATGCTGGACGGAATGGGGAACATGGGGAGGATGATAGTCGGGAGTGCAGGGGAGGGCAACATTTAGAGGGAGATGGAACAGTAAGATGGAAAATAATACACAGCGGGACCTGAGGGGCGTGACCGTGAAAATGGACCGTGATTGTTAGCAAATGCTTGGCAACGGAATTTTTCGCAGCCTGATGCCGGGATGTGAATTAACAAGAATTTAACGTGATTTGTGGCGGGGGGGGGGGGGGGGGGCGGGGGGGGGGCGTGTTGACCGGTTCGTTTTCAAAGAGTTGGGGGAAATGGGGGGGGTTTTGGACTAAAGCCGCGGGGGGGGGGTTGGGG